>NZ_JBIAHY010000002.1:812838-1259224 GCF_042870975.1 Streptomyces sp. NPDC006259
GGCCGGGGGGGGGCCATTGCGGGGGGTGCCTCCCCTTCCCAGTACCGAAACCGGGGGGCGGGGCGCGCCGCGCGGGGGGGGGCCCCGGGGGGGGCCCCCCCCCCCCCCCCGGGGGCCCCGCCCGGAGCCGTTTCGTGAGGCCGGTCCGCGTGGCCGCGGCCGAAGGTCCCGGTGTGCCCCGCGGCACGGGCACCACGCAGAGCGAGGGCCTCCGGCCCCCCGGAGGAGCAGTCGTCGGCCATGGCCTCTCCCCACCCGTGACCGGGCGCCCTTCGGTCCGGCGTGCGGCGCGTCCACGCGGCCCGCCCGGACCGGAGCCGGCCGGAGCGAGGGTCGACTGCCGACTGCGCCGGTTCGTCAGTGCGTCCACGCCTCCGGGCCGCCTCCGCGCCACTCGACCAGCCCCGACTGCCGCACCCATACGTCGTCCACGTCATCCAGGCCGGCGAGACGCAGGAACTCGACGACGTCCAGCATTCCGTACGCCAGCCCGACGAACCGCTCGTTGACCCGGACACGTCTGCCGCCGTCTTCGGCGGGCGGGTAGATCACGATGGGCTGCTTGCCGTCCATACGGCCAGCCTGCCGTCGAAGCGTGTCGGGCGCACGGTGTGATGCGCCGGCCGCGTGCGCGTCAGGGAGCGCCGGTGTCGCCGTACCAGTCCAGGCAGATGACGCTGGCGTCGTCCTGGGGACGGCCGTGGCACGCCTCCTTCACCGCCTCGGTCAGCGTTTGGACCGTCTGTCTGGGATGGAGATGGCGGGTTCTGCGAAGCAGTGCCGGCAGGTCGACCGCGGCCGCCTCCCGGTCCTGCATGCCGTCGGTGATCAGAAGGAGTCGGTCGCCGGGGCGCAGGTCGAATTCCTGGACGCGGTAGGGGATGGGGGAGGGGACCCCGAAGGGCAGGTTGATGGAGAGGGGGACCTCCTCCACGTCGCCGTCGCGCAGGCGCAGGGGCCAGGGATGGCCGGCGTTGATCAGTTCGACGCGCGCCCGCGGGAGGTCGACGCAGAGCAGTAGTCCGGTCGCCATGGTGCCGCGGCCGTGCGACAGAAGCGCCTGGTGGGCCTGATGTGCTTGGGCGTCGACGTTGCACCCCGCGCGACGGGCGCCGCGCAGGGCGCCGAGCAGGAGAGTGGCCAACAGGGCGGAGTTGACGTCGTGCCCCATGGCGTCGGTCAGAGACAGGTGCAGGGTGTCGCGGTCCAGGCTGTAGTCGTAGGTGTCCCCGCCGATGTCGTCCGCGGGCACGAGCGCGCAGGCGATGGTGAACTGGGGCGCTTCGCAGCAGGAGGCGGAGGGGAGCAGCTGATGCTGGATCTCCGCGGCGAGGGTCAGGGGCGCGGTGCGCTGTCCCCACTGGTAGGCGTCCGTGAAGCGCCGGTCGGTGACGATGATGTACGCGAGGGCGTGGGCCGCCTCCGCGACGTGGCGGAGCACCTCGGCGTCGGTGTGGGGGAGCGTCATCTCCAGGACACCGATGCAGTCGCCACGGTTGGTGACCGGTGCGATGACCCGCTGCCGGCCCTCGGCGTCCCGCTCCTGGTGCAGCCGCTGGTCCTGGAGGACCGCCTGATAGACACTGCCTTGCAGGGGGATGCGCACCTGGCTGGTACCGCCGGCTTCGGCGTCGTCGGCGGCGGTGAGCCGCACGAGTTGCTGACCGACGAAATCCAGGAACAGGAAGGAGACGGAGACGGCTCCGAAACGCTTCTGCACGTTGCGTGCGACGACATCCACGGAGTCCATGGGCGCGGCGTCCTCAGCAGCCGCCAGGACCTCTCCCAACGCGAACTCATGGGCCACGACATCCTCCTGACTGTTCGCCCATACGTCTTTCCGCAACCGGTCGAAGCATCCCTGCCCGTTCTGTGGCATCGCCCGCACGAGTGATCCACAGGTGACGGGGCAGCTCTCGGGGCCCGCTGTCACCGACGTGGTGCGGGCCCGGGTCGGGTGCGGGTTCAGGTCGGGTGCGGGCTCTGGGGTGGCCGCGGCGCCCTTGCCGCCGTCACCGAGCCGGTCGGCCACCCGGTTGACCGGTTCCTGGCCGGCGTAGGAGGCGCTGAGGCCGGGCGTGGGCCGGCGTGGATGCCTTGGCCCCCGGCAGGAATCGACCTGAGTGCGGGTGCCGTCGGCGGCTCACCGACTCCTCTTGCCGGCCAGGAGGACCGGCACGGGTGCGGGTCGGCTCCAGGCCGGCCCTGTCGGGGCCGGGCTCAGCGCCAGGGCGGCGGCCGCGGACGGCGTGTCGGCCGTGCGGCGCTTCCCGTCACGGGCTGAGGGGGCGCAAGACGGCCTCCTCGGGCCGGTGCCGACGCCTCAGTCGCTGCTCCGCCGCACACCGGACCGTTGGTCCTGGCCCTGGCCACGGGCCTGCTGGAAGGCTTCGGCGACCGTCTCCGCGGCACCGGACAGAACCCCCTTGGTCTTGCCCCGGGCACCGGACTCCATCATCTTTCCGGGCAGCTCGGTGAGACCCGCCGGCTTGCGCGGACCGGACTCGAGATCGAGACGGTTGCAGGCCTCGGCGAAGCGCAGGTAGGTGTCGACGCTGGCGACCACGATCCGTATGTCGATCTTGAGTATCTCGATGCCCACCAGGGAGACCCGTATGAACGCGTCGATCACCAACCCGCGGTCGAGGATCAGCTCCAGGACGTCGTAGAGCCCACTGGAACCTCCGCCGCCGCCTTGCCGCTGCGCTACCGTCATCACCCATCCCCTTGCCGGACACGCGGGTACCGCCTCCTCTCCCGCTGTCCGCCGGAAGACGCGCACACGAAAGCGGCGAGGCGATTCGTACGTGTACGAGTTGCCCCGCCGATCGTGATCAAACGTCTGTGCGAGCGAGGGTCGGCCCCACGGTGCCGAGGAGAGGGGTCAGGGGCTGCTCAGGGCCTGCTCGAGGGTGGCGTGGCAGGAGATGACCTCGTCGATCCCGACGATGCGCAGAACATGCAGGACGGAATCCTGCGCGCCCGCGATGCGCAGCCACCCCTCGGTGTCACTGACGGCCCGGTGAGCGCCGACGAGGACGTTGATGCCACTGGAGTCCATGAAGGTGACGCCGCTGAGATCCACCACGATCCGGGACGGTGACACCGCACCGCTCGGCGGCAGGAGGGCCTCGGTGAGCACGTTCTTGACGTCATGGTCGATCTCGCCGACCACGGTCACGACACGAACGCCGTCGACCACACTCTGCTCGATGGACAGCTGGTCCGGCCGGTTCGGTTGGGGGTTGTCGCTCACTGTCTCCTCGACTGCGCTTAAGGTAGCCCCGGGTCAGGACCATGCGTGGGCGATTCTGCCTCACCGTTTGGGCCGCGTGCACCCGATCGGCCGTTCCGGACGGTACATCCGGGGCATACGTAGTCACCTGGTGGGATATCTGCGCTCACGGGAACGGGGAAATGAGGCGATGCTCGTGGGATCCGAGGTCGACGGTGGGGACTGTAGGACGCCCGGCGACCCCTCGTTGCACGCCGGCTTCGCGCTGGGCGGGGACGACGGCTGCATCGCCGAGGCCCGCCACCACGCCGTCGCGTTCCTCGAGCAGGCTCGCGGCGGCCATCACCTGGAGGTGTCCGCCCGCGCGATGGATCTGACGCAGTTGGTGGTCAGCGAGCTGGTCACCAACGCCCGCAAGTACGCCCCCGGCCCCGTGCTGATGGAACTGCGCGTCGTCGACGCCAGCGTGGAGGTGGTCGTGTGGGACAGCGATCCCACGGTTCCCGCCGCACGCGCCGCCGACCCCGGCAGGATCGGCCAGCACGGCCTGGAGATCGTCAAGGCCGTCGCCGAGGACCTCACCGTCCGGCAGGAGGGGGTCGGCAAGCGCATCACCGCCCGCATCGCTCTGTCGGACGCGCCCGGCGGAGATGGCGCCGCCCGCGGCCCGAAGTAGCGGCCGATCCCGTTCGGGAAGACCGGTGCCGTCCTCCGTCCGGAGGGAGCAGGTGCCTCAGGAGGAATGCCCGTGGGCCCCGGGAATTCCCGGGGCCCACGGGGCTACTGCCGTTCCTCAGCGGGTCACCATCGATACCAGCGGCCCTTGCGGCCGCCCGCGTCCACGGAGCGCACCACGAAGCCCAGCAGCCAGACGACCAGCACGATGACGGCGATCCACCACAGTGCCTTCAGCGCGAAACCCGCGCCGAAGAGGATCAGGGCCAGGAGCAGAACAAGAAGCAGGGGAACCATAGTTATCAACCTCCGTGGCTCCTCGTGCCCGTGGAACGGCGGAACATACGGCTGATTTCCCTGGTTTCTTCGTCACTCTTCCGGGCAGCCGTGCGCGTGATGATCAAGCCGGTCACGGGTCGGTGAGCGGCCGGGACGCGGCGGCGTCCACAGCCGTTCGGACGTGTCCCGCCTGCGGGAACGCCGGCCGCCACGGACCGTTGGACCCATGACACAGAGCACCCTGTCCGAGGTGAAGGACGCCGTGACCGCACGGGCCACGCTGCTGGTGATCGGCGTACTCGCCCTTCAGCTGCTGTTCATCGCCTCCTACGTGGGGGCGCTGCACGATCCCAGGCTCAAGGACGTGCCCTTCGGGGTCGTCGGCCCGCGGGCCGCGGCCGAGCAGGCGGTCGCCCGCCTCGACGGGCTGCCGGGCTCGCCGCTGGACCCGCGTCCGATGTCCGACGAGGCGACGGCCCGGAAGAAGATCATGAACCGGGACATCGACGGTGCTCTCGTGGTGGAGCCGGCCGGACACACGGACGTCCTGCTGGTCGCCTCCGGCGGGGGCAGGACCCTCGCCGCCGCGCTGGAGACGCTCGCCACCACCGTGGAGAAGTCGCAGGGACGGACCGTGCGCACGGTCGACGTCGTTCCGGTCTCCTCCCGCGACTTCAACGGACTGTCCTCGTTCTACCTGGTCATCGGCTGGTGCGTCGGCGGCTACCTGTGCGCCTCCATCCTGGCCATCAGCACCGGCGCCCGCCCGGCCGATCCGACCCGCGCCGCGATCAGACTGGGCACGATGGCACTGGTCTCGATCGTCGGCGGGCTCGGTGGCGCGGTCATCGTCGGGCCGGTCCTGGGCGCCCTGCCCGGCAGTGTGGTGGCGCTGTGGTGGCTCGGCGCGCTGATCACCTTCGCGGTGGGGGCGGCGACGCTCGCCCTCCAGGGACTCTTCGGCGTCATCGGGATCGGCCTGGCGATCCTGCTTGTCGTCATCCTGGGCAACCCGAGCGCGGGCGGCGCCTTCCCGCTGCCGATGCTGCCGCCGTTCTGGCAGGCGATCGGTCCGGCCCTGCCCCCGGGTGCGGGCACCTCGTCCGCACGGTCGATCGCCTACTTCGGCGGGAACGACATGACCGCCTCGCTGCTGGTGCTGTCGGGCTGGGCGCTCGCCGGCACGGTGATCACCCTGCTCGCGGCCGCCCTGCGACAGCGCCGCGCCGACCGGCCGGACCTCACCGGGACGGGAACGGAGGACGCTGCGGCCCGGACGAGCGGGGTGTAGGCCGCCCACGCCGCAGGTGGCGCCGTACCACCTGCGGCGAATCTCCCACCGCACCACCCACCTGGGCCCGCGGGTACCTGGGACGGGCGCCGCGGCTGCGAGCGTGCTCCGCGGTCAGTATCCGACTCGGAAGGTCGCGTCCTGTCGGTCCGTGGTCGTGGAGATCGGGTCGATGCGCAGCACGTAGTTCGAGTGGCGGATGTAGCGGGTCGGGTAGTTGTACGACCGGAACGACGCCCAACTCGCGTCCGCCAGGCCCGCCGTGCGGGAGAACGTCGCGTCCGCCGCGAACGTCGACGTGCCGTCGTCGGCGTCCAGTTGGAGCTGGTAGTTGTAGTGGCGCAGGTAGCGGGTCGGGTAGTTGACCGACTGGAAGGAGACTCCTGTGCCGTCGGCGAGACCCGGGACCAGTTTCCACTGGGAGTCGGTGGGCGGGTCGATCGGATACTCGTCGATGCGGCCCACGTAGTTGGCGTGCCGGACATAACGGGCCGGGTGGCTGTACGACTTGAGGCGGTTCCAGGTGGGGGCGCCCCACTTGGCGACGAGGTTGTCGTACTGGGCGCTCGTGATCGTGGTGATCCCGCAGTGCTTGGAGTTGAGCGGCTGGGTGTAGGTCCTCTGGTCGAGCGCCGTCCAGGTGCCCGCCGCGAGGTCGGTGGACTGCCAGGCGTAGAAGACGCCGTTGGGCGTGTAGGTGTCGCCCCAGAGGTACCAGTTCGCCGACGTCAGGGACTTGACGAGGGTCGGGGCCTCGGTGCCGCCGTGGGCGACGCCGGTGGTGAACTCCGTGAAGCTGCCCGGGGCGAGGGAGGTGGACCTGGCGCCGACGAGCGTCTGGTTCTTCTTGAAGTACAGGTAGTTGACGCCGTTCACGCCGACGGCCATGTCACCGTCGATCACGTCGTAGCCGGGGTCGAAGAAGACCTGGGGGGCGGAGGCGGTGACGAAGTCGGTCGTGTAGTTGACCATGATGACGTTGTGGCCGCTGGCGTTGACGGCGGAGTAGATGATCGCGTACTGGCCGCGGCCCGCGTCCCAGAACGCCTCGGGCGCCCAGCTGTGGGTGTTCATGTCGTGCAGCTTCAGCCGGTGGTAACCGGTGAAGGTGCGCAGGTCGGTGGAGTACCAGACGTGGATGTACTGGCTGACGTAGTTCCAGTTCGTGCCCTTGAGGTCGGTGGCGAGGACCACGAAGGTGCCGTCCTGCCTGCGCAGGACGAAGGGATCGCGCAGGCCGAGGGCGCCCTCGGTGGGGGCGACCACCGGGTTGTTCTGGTTGAGCGGCATCCAGTTCAGCGAGTCCGTGCTGACGGCGAGGTGGAGGCCGTAGTCGGTTCCCTCGCCGAGGCTGGTCGACTCGGTGAAATAGCACATCACGTACGCCGAGTCGGCGGCGTGCGCGGTGCCGGCGCCGAGCGTCAGGGCGCCGGTCATGGCCAGGGGTGTCGCGGCGGCCATGCCGAGAACGAGACGGCGGGAGGGGAGGGGACGGGGTGTCATGCGTTCTCCAAGGGGTGTGCGCGGCCCTCAGGACGACGTCAAGGGGGGAGGAGGGAACGGAAGACTGGTCGACATTTCGAACGCGGTTCGGGAAGTCGGTCAGAAGGTAGGACGTGGTCCCGTGCGCGTCAATCACCTCGGTCATCTTTGGTGATTTCTGTGCGCAGGAGCCACAGCCGTCAAGCTTCTCGGAGACGACCACACGGGTGAGGGGCCTTGGCGAACGAGGAGATGGACGACGCCACCGACCCCGACCCGACGGCCTCGCAGACGGCCGGTGGCAAGCCGGCGCTCTCGCGCGGACCGGGCGACCGGCGCAACCGGCGGCCGATGCCTTGGCGCATCGCAAGGCCGTGCGGAAGACGGTGAGCGGCGCGGTGACGACCAGCGACATCACCCGGTGCTCCTGCATCCGGGCGCCGCGCCCACTGCGCAGGTCGGCGGCCGGGGGCTCCGATGCGCCCGTCGCGGCTCCCGGACCGGGACGGGGCCACGACGCCGGGCGTCCTCACACGGAACGAGACCGCCCGCGCGGCGGTCATCACCCGCGCGAGGGATGACGCATCGTGCTCCGGGTGACCCGAACACCCCGGGTCAGGTGCGTCGCGCCGCCCACACGGTGCGCTCGGTGCGCACCGTCAGGTCGCCGCGGCGCAGGACGCTGTGCGGGCTGTCGTCGTCCAGCAGTCGGTCGAGGGCGGTCAGGTCCTCGGCCGCCAGGACGGAGGCGATGCCGTCGCGCATGCGCCGCAGACCGCTCAGCGCGTAGCGGCCTGCCACGTCGGAGCGGAGCGTGCCGGTGTCGACGGTGATGGTGCGTTCGCCCACGACGGTGAAGCCGGCGTCCGTCAGCTTGGGACCCCAGTCGGCCCCCCGGTGGGAGACGTGATCGGCATGGCGGCGGTCGAGCGCGGCGTGGCAGCGCTCCTCGAGACCGGGAGCACCTTCCGGGGCGTCCGCGGGCAGGAACCGGGGGAAGCCGGCCAACTCGACGACGGCGAGCAGCCCGCCCGGTGCCAGCAGGTCGTGGACCTGGCGCAGGGTCCGGTCGGGATCGGCCATGTGATGCAGGGAGGCGGACGCCCACACCAGCTCAGGCCTCCCGAGGTCCGGCCACGTCGCGGCGTCCAGGTCGGCCTGGACGACGCGTACGCGCTCGGCCGCTCCGGCGGCGGCCGCCTTCTCCCGCAGACGCCGCAGATGCGCGGTCGAGGAGTCGACGGCTGTCAGCTCGGCCCCCGGAAAGCGCTGGAGCAGAGCGAAAGTGCCGGCTCCGGTCCCGCAGCCCAGGTCGACGATGTGGCGGGGGCCGGTCTCGATCGGCAGCCAGTCGGTGAGGGACGCGGTGTGTTCGGCGAGTACTTCCGCGTCCAGGTCGAGGATCTCCGTCTGGTCGGCCGCGTCGTGCGGGTGGGTGTGGCGTGCGCCGAGGTGCGCGGTGTCCGGGGTGGGCTGGTTCATGCGGCCACGCTAGGCGGCCGGTCCACCGATGCCCCGGTGCGTTGCGGAGTACGCAAGGAGATGGCCCGCCGACGGGCGGGAGACGCAAACGTCATGGTGAGGAGCGGTTCCCTCGGTCGGCTTCCTCGGCGCGCTGATGGCCGCGGCGGGCGTCGCGGTCGAAGAGGCCGAGGACCTCGCAGGGTCCGCCCTCGGCGCCGATGGCGTGCGGGAGCATCGTGGGGAACTCCGCCGCCTGGTTGGTCTCGATCCGAAGGCGCCGGTTGCCCAGGAGCAGGATCGCGGTGCCGGACAGGACGACGAGCCATTCGCGGCCGGGGTGGGCCCGCATCCGCGCGGGATTGTCGGGCGGCGGGCCGGTCATCCGCTGGCGTACGACGGTCATGCCCGGCTCGGCCTTGAGGAGCCAGCGCATCGTCCCGTGAGCCGCGTCGATCATCGGGTGGGAGATGACGTCGTCGGCGGCGGTCTCCACCAGCTGGTCGAGCGAGGTGTCCAGGGCGCGGGCGAGGGTGACGAGCTGGTCCAGGGCCAGGCGGCGCCGGCCGTTCTCGATGCGGGACAGCGTGGACTGGCTGATGTTGGCGCGCGTGGCCAGTTCCTCCAGGGACCAGCCCTGAGCCACGCGCAGCGCACGGATCCGTCTGCGTACCAGGCTGTCCAGCTCACCGTTGTCATGCGTCATGAGCAACACCGTATGCCTGGTGAGCAAGGCGCGTGCGGCAGAACGGCGGCACCGTACAGCCGCCCGCCAGTACGCACCCGTCATCGACCGTGTCCGCCGGCGCACGAGGACGCGCCCCCACCCCTCCAGGGTAGACACCGGCGAGAAGGCACTGGCGCCCGCGCCGCTAGGCACCACGGCGCTATGACGTGGATCGCATGGACTGCGGCATTGTGATCCAGATCGGTGAGGGAGCTCCTCGCGCGGGGCGCGGCGGCAGTGACAGTGTGGGGGCGAGGGCGCCGAACGAACGAGGGGGAGATTGAATGACGGGTCGGGACCGTTGGATTCGTGTGTTGCGCCGGGTCGGACAGCCCACCGCCCACGTGGTGTTCTGTCCGCATGCCGGCGGTGCCGCCTCCTTCTTCGCGCCGTTCGTACGGCATTTCCCAGCCGGATTCGACCTCTCCGCAGTCCAGTACCCCGGACGGCAGGAGCGCCTGGACGAGCCCCTCGTGCCCACCGTCGAGAGCCTCGCCGACCACCTGCTGCCGATTCTGCGGCAGTTCGCGACCGCCCCGGTGCCTCTCGTGATCTTCGGCCACAGCATGGGAGCGAGCGTGGCCTTCGAGACGGCGCTGCGACTGGCCGCCGAGGAGCCCGTGGCACCCTGCCGGCTGGTCGTCTCCGGGCGGAGCGCCCCCTCGGTGCCCCGCGTCCACGCGTACGCCACCACGGACCGCGAGATCCTCGACGACCTCGCCCGACTCGGTGGCACCCAGGCGCAGTTCGTGAACGACCCGGAGATCATGGAGGTGTTCCTGCCGTCGCTCCGCAACGACTACGGCGCGGTCGCACGGTACCGCCCCAGCGGTGAAGCGGTCCTGGACGCACCCCTGTTGTGCCTCACCGGCGAGCAGGACCCGCGGGTGTCACCGGAAGAGGCCGCCGCCTGGAAAACCCACACCTCGGCGGAGTTCCGGCTGGAATCCTTCCCGGGCGGCCATTTCTTCCTGTCGGATCACCGGGAGGCTGTCGCACGAACGGTCGCGGACTGGGCCGGATCCTCGCACGGCGACCCGTCCACGGCCGCGGGCGCGTGACACCGGGCGGCGCGAACAGGGGTCGGACATCCCCACGGAACAGGGCACGGAGAAGAAGGGGCGTCCACGCCCGCTCATGGCCGACCCCGTCCGCCGAGGCCTGCCCGGAACACCGCGGGAGAAGTCAGCAGGCGTCGTACTTCCAACCGCCGTCCTCCAGCGTCCACGGCTGCGCCCGCTGGTCGAACTCGGGCAGTCCCCGCACCTTGTAACTGACGCGCCCGAGCTTGCCGGACACCTCGGCCCGCACGTCGGTCGCCGGGTGGTCCGGCCCGTAGTCGGTCTTCGCCTGCTCGACGACGGCGGCGTAGGCCTCCGCTCCCGTCTTCTCCCGGCAGCGTGCGGAGAGCATGCCGTACGCGGTGTCGGTGTCGGCCGCGAAGTAGGCCGAGGTGTAGACGGCCGCGGCTGCCTCCAGGTCGTCGCCCTCGTGCGCCTCCGGGACGGCGACGGTCTGCTCGGCGTCGGCCGGCCCTGAGTCGCTCGCCGCCGGGGCGCCGTCTTCGCCGGAGGAGCAGGCGGTGAGCGTGAGAAGCGTCGCGGCGATGATGATCGAGGCGCGAGTGCGCATATCGTCCCCCAAACGGTGTGGCTGAGGGGGAATCGTGCCACAGGGGCCCTGCGAGGGGATCCGTCGGTCCGGTGCGCAGGTCGCCGGTCTGGACGCTGTCGAGGACGTGGAGCCGCGCTGCCCGGTGCGCGCCGCGCGGCGGAGCACCGAGCGAGGGCCGCGCGGCGGAGGACCGAGCGAGGGCCGCGCGGCGGAGGACCGAGCGAGGACGGATGCTCCGGACAGCTCCGCCGCCCGGGCAGTTCCGCCGCCCCCTCACCGCCCGCGCCTGACGGTTCCGCCCCCTTGGCCGCAGTCGCTCCCGCCGCCACCGCAGTGGCCAGCGCCCCAGTGACCGGCGGCTACCCGCTCTCCAGCCCGAGTTCCTCGGCGACCCACCGCGCGGTACGGTCCCCGGCGTCGAGGTGGGGTCGCAGCGCGCCGTACGCCTCACCGGTGTGCCCCTGTCGTGCCAGTCGCGCCACCAACCACCACAGGTGGAACGGCAGATCGAGCCCCGGCCCGGCTCGCCGGTAGTAGGCCGCCGCCTCGGAAAGCCGTTCCTCATGGAGGAGTTGCCGGGCGCCCGCTTCCGCGTAACGCGGCCCGGAGGGGTGGCCCGAGGCGAGGGCGTCGTCGATCCACTCCAGCGCCTGGTCCAGCCGACCGCTGACACGTGCCGTGCCGAGTGTGTCGAGCAGGGCGTCCGGTTCGTGGTCCGCTTCGGCCAGTACCTCCGCCCAGCACAGCGCCTCCCAGAAGGAGGCGGCCTTCTTCAACTCCGTACAGATCATGATCGACCAGAGCCGCCCGTTCGTACGACCGAGCCGCGCGGTGAGCCAGGAGACCGCCTTGCCCGTCTGTCGGCCCTCACGGTGCAGACGGGCGAAGTACGCGGCCTGGCCGGGCGTCGAGCGGGACAGGACGGCCAACTCCGCGTCGGTGGCCCGGCCCAGCAGCGCTCGGGCGAAGGCGGCGGGGCCGTCCGCGAACGGCGCACGAAGATCGGCGGCCGTCTGCCACAGATAGTCCGCCAGCCGGTAGTGGGTCTCGGAGAGCGGGGTCTGACCCGGGCGGGGACGCACGGGCACGAGCGGCCCCGGAACACCGCGTGCCGGGCGGGTGAGGTGGGCGAGGAATCCGTCCGGCCAGCCGGCCGCTCCCTCCTGGTGCGCCTCGTCCCACTGCGCCGCGCTCAGGTAGGCGGGTGCGGTGGCCGTGAGCAACCGCTCGGGAAGATCGGGGCCCAGACCGAGCGTGCGCAGTTCGACGGCGGCCAGGACGAGGGCCCGCGCCGGAGCCGGCGCCGTACGGACCCGCTCCATCAACACCGGGACCCCGGCCAGGTACTGGGTGATCCGCCGCTCCGAGGCGTTGTGCAGGGCCTGGGCGAGACGGGAGTCCTCCCGAGCCGCCGCGGCGAGCGCGGGCATCTCCTCCTCGGTGAACGCGTCGGGCACCTCGATGCCGCGGCCGGTGAGCAACCGACGCGCCTCGGCGTGCGGATCGGGCCGTCCAGGCACCGCCGCAGCGCACAGTGACTGCCAGTGCTCGGGCCAGATCGTGCCCAGAACCAGGACAGGGGCCAGGGCGGGGTCGTGGAGCATTCCGCGCAGCGCCCCGGCGACGCGCTCACCGGCCTCCTCGGGAAGCAGGTACAGCTCGGTCTCGTCGAGCCACACCACCGTCCGCGGCCCGATCCGTCCGGCGTCCCGCAGGAAGGACGCGGGGCGCGGATGATCCGCGGGATGCCACGACCGCCAGTCGGCGGGCAACGCCCGCACGGCTTCCCAGCAGGCGCGCGTCTTGCCCGTCGAGGACCCGGCGACCAGCACCGCCAGCGTGCTGCGCCCGCCGACGGCGCGAGCGACGGCCTCGGCCAGCCGGGCGTCGTGCGCCCGTCCGACGTACGTCGGCAGCAGCGGCAGGTCCTCGGTCGGTGCGCCGGTGCCCGTGTCGGTCGGCGCTCCGACGTCCGCGTCGGTCGGTGCGCCGGTGCCCGTGTCGATCGAGGCGTGCACCTCGAAGGCGAAGGGGTCACTCAGGTCACCGACCGGGGTCCCCAGTGGTCGGGCCGTCCCGGCCCGTACCCACAGGGTGCGCGCCCGCGCCACCGTGTCCGCCGGGTCCCAGCGGGCCTCGCGCGCCAGCACGGTGGCGACGGCGACCACGTCCGCCTGTGACGGCGGTAACGCGGGCGCCGACAGGATCCGGTGCACCGAGTCCCGCGCGGGGGCTCCCGGAGCGTCGTCGTCGGCGGCGATGAGAGCGGTGACGACGTCCAGGCTCGGAGCGCCGGCCGCGAGATACACCTCGTACAGAAGGTCCTTCAGCTCGCGCAGTGGCCCCGGCGGCACCCTCGGGCGCCCGACAGGGCGCGGCCTGCGAACCGGCCCACCGGGTTGCCCGTCGCCACTCATCGCCCCCATCATTCCCCACCCCCGAAGAGGGCACCCCGTGAACCGCGACGCGCGGCGGACCGGGACGGCGGCTCATCGCCACTCGGCTGTGGCTACGGCCGTTGAGGAACGCTCGTCCCAACGGCGGGGCGCGCACCGACCGGTCTCCGCGACCGCCGCCCGTCCCATCCCGTGCCGAAAGGACAGCCGATGTCCCGTACCTCTCCGCGTCGCCTCACCCGTACCGAACACGTCCGCCTGGTCACCGCCGCGCTTGCCGGTGCCCTGTCGGGAGCAGCCCGAGCCGCCATGGCCTGGTTCCTCGATCACGCCCGGCCATGACCGTCCCCCACCGGGACGCGTCCGCCTGCCGTGGCGGGCGGACGAGACGAGCCCGCACCCCCGCCACGGCACGCGGTGAAAAAAAATCACTGAGGATTCGAGGAATGCTCGTCGGTTGCCGGGGTAGCCGCGAGCTTGCGGAACTAGGGACCGGCGAAGACAGCGCCGGCCGACTGGGAGGGGCAGATCATGGCGACGACCGTGCAGACCACCGGGCAGACGGTGGGCGTTCCGGCGATCGAGGACCCTTCCAAGGTCGCGCCGAGGGACGCGCGGGAGTTGTCGAAGCTGTTCTTCGACCAGTTGGCGCTGCTGGAGGAGGGCACCCCCGAGTACCAGTACGCGCGCAACACGCTGATCGAGATGAACATGTCCCTGGTCCGCTACGCGGCCGGCCGGTTCCGCAGCCGCGGGCCGGAGCAGATGGAGGACATCGTCCAGGTCGGCATGATCGGCCTCATCAAGGCGATCGACCGGTTCGAGCTGACCCGCGAAGTCGAGTTCACCTCCTTCGCCGTCCCCTACATCGTCGGTGAGATCAAGCGGTTCTTCCGCGACACCTCCTGGGCCGTGCACGTCCCGCGCCGACTTCAGGAAGCCCGTGTCCAGCTCGCCCGCGCCAACGAGGAGCTGCGCAGCCGACTGGGCCGTACGCCTACGACCAAGGAACTCGCCGAGCTGATGAGCCTGCCGGAGGACGAGGTCGTGGAGGCCCAGCTGGCCTCCAACGGCTACACCTCGGCCTCCCTGGACGCGGCGATCAACGGCAGCGAGGACGGCGAGGCCGCGCTCGCGGACTTCATCGGCGACGAGGACGCCTCCCTCGGCCTGATCGAGGACTTCCAGGCCCTGGCGCCGATGATCGCCGCGCTCGACGAGCGGGACCGCAAGATCATCCACTGGCGGTTCGTGGAGGAGCTGACCCAGGCGCAGATCGGCGAACGCCTCGGCGTCTCCCAGATGCACGTCTCGCGGCTGATCTCGCGTCTCCTGGCCCACCTGCGCGAAGGCATGCTCAGCACCACCTGACGGCCGTGAACCCGCACCGTGCCGCCGGCAGCGCTGCCGGCGGCACGGTGCGGGGCCGTCGGCAGGTCCGCGGCCGACGGCGCCTCCGGAGGGAGCACCGACGCCGTCGCTCCGGCCCGCCCGGCAGCCGGCTCCGGCCACCCGGCAGCGCGTCCGGAGGAGGCCCGAGTCCTTCGGGATGACCCCGTACCTGGCCGGGCTCGCCCTCGTGGCGAGCCCGGCCGAGTTCTTCGCTCGGCCCACCCGGCAGCCGGCGGCGCGTCCGGAGGGACCACCGAGTCCTCCGGCCCGGCCCCGCACCTGGTCGGCCTGTCATCGGAGCGCCATGGAAGGACGCCAGCCCGGTCCAACCGAAGGACGCCAGCCTGAGTCCAACGCAAGGACACCAGCCCGAGGAGCGCGTCGCGCAGCCGCCGCCCCTCCGTGAGCCGCCCGCGACCGGACATTCCCGTCCGTGGAGGGCCCGCCTGCCGCGGAGGAGGGCGTGTGGCTCCGTTGTCCTGGAAGAGGGGTGCCGACCAAGACGTCCTTGGGTCGCGGTACGACGGACGTCACGACGACTCGCGGACCACCAGTTCGGTCGGCAGCGTCAACTGCTGACGGCCCGCACCGCGTCGCGTGATGTCGGTCAGGATCCGGACCATCGTCCGGCCCAGTTCCTCGACGGGTTGACGCACCGTGGTCAGCGGGGGGTCGGTGTGGCGGGCGAGGACGGAGTCCTCGAACCCGACGACGGCGACATCGCCCGGTACCTGCCGCTGGTGGCGGCGCAGTTCTGCGAGGGCGCCGACGGCCATGAGGTCCGAGGCGGCGAACACGGCGTCCAGATCCGGCACTCGTTCAAGTAGCGAACGCATGGCTCGACGGCCGCCCTCCTCGGTGAAGTCCCCTCCCTCGACCAGGCGTTCGTCGGCCCGCACCCCCGCCTCGTGGTGGGCGTCGCGCCAGCCGGCGAGCCGGCTGCGGCCGACGTCCATGTCGAGCGCCCCGGTGATGGTGGCGACGCGACGGCGCCCTCTGTCCAGCAGATGCCCGACGGCCGCGGCGGCGCCCCCGGCGTTGTCGGAGTCGACGTAGCTGAGTCGCTCCCGTTCTTCCCGACGGCCGGCCAGCACGGTGGGCAGCCCCATCTCCTCCAGGATGTCGGGCAACCGGTCGTTCGCGTGGACCGAGACCAGCAGCACCCCGTCGACCCGCCGGGTCGCCACCGAGGCGGTCAGCTGGTCCCGTTCGAGCTGGTCGCGGACGAGTGTCAACTGCAACTGGGTGCCGGTTTCGGCGAGCGCCGCGCTCACCCCGCGGATCAGGGCGGCGAAGAACGGCTCCGAGCCGAGTCGGCTCTCGGACTCCGGGATGACCAGGGCCACCGAGTCGGTACGGCTGGTCACCAGGCCTCGGGCCACCGAGTTGGGGATGTAGTTCAGCTCCTTGATCGCCGCCAGCACCCGCTCGCGGGCCTCCGCGCTGACGAGGTCGGAGCCGTTGATGACGCGGGACACCGTGGTCCGCCCTACCCCGGCGCGGGCGGCGACCGTTTTGATCGTGGGCTGGCGGTTCCCTGGCATGTGCTCCTCCGAGCGGCTCCCGCGGCGCCGGCGCCGCGGACGTGACCAGCGGCAATTGTGGCAGACGCCGCCTCGGCGGCAGCACCCTCGAGAGGTCACGAAGCGAAGGACAGGCGCCCGGTTCGGCAACGAATCGTTTCGAGGTCATTGACATGAGCGTTCGCTGCTACGAGTCTTCCATCCGTCGGGTGGGCACGTTCCCATTCGCGAGTGGGCACGTTCCCACTCTCTGATGGGAACGTGCCCACCCATGGTCCCGCCGCACCCCGCGCCCCTCACCGCATCGCCACTCCGGTGTGTGTGTCAGCGCCGTCGCTTGAAGGAGGAAACATGAACACGGTCCCCAGGTCCGCGCGCACCAGAGCGGACGCGGTCGTCGCGGCCGCCGGTGCCCTCGCGCCCGTCGTAACCTGCGGAGGCAGCGACGACTCGGCGCCGGGCGGCGGGAAGACCGGGCGGCGGGAAGACGGACTGGACTGCAAGGCGTCCGGGACCAGTCCTTGATCATGGCGGGCGTCTCCTCGGTACGCTGCCGCCGCCGGCCAGGTTCGTCGCGTTCGGCCGCCAGACCGTCAGCGACATCACGGCGGATGCCGTCAGAGGCCGACCCGCCGCACCGGCCCGCGGGCTGACCCGCGACTCCGGCCCCGGGACGACCGCTGACCCGCGACTCCGGCCCCGAGACGACCGCTGACCCGCGACTCCCGCCCCCCGGACGACCACCGGCCTTTGTCCGCGACCGACCGCCGTCCTTCGGCTGCCGCACCCCGCCGCCGCACCCCGCCGCCGTCCACCCCCGAACACCCCACCTCGAAAGGACTCCCGTGGTCACCGCAGCACAGCAGACCGCCTCCGCCCCGGATGCCCCCCGCACCTTTCCGGAGGGCTTCCTCTGGGGCTCCGCGACCGCCTCCTACCAGATCGAGGGGGCCGCCGCGGAAGACGGTCGTGCGCCGTCCATCTGGGACACCTATGCCCGCACCCCCGGCCGGGTCCGCAACGGCGACACCGGTGACATCGCCACCGACCACTACCACCGCTGGCGCGAGGACGTCGCCCTCATGGCCGACCTCGGCATCGGCGCCTACCGCTTCTCCCTCGCCTGGCCGCGGATCCAGCCCACCGGCCGCGGCCCCGCGGTGCGGAAGGGGCTCGACTTCTACCGGCGTCTCGTGGACGAACTGCTGGAGAAGGGCATCCAGCCCGTCGCCACCCTCTACCACTGGGACCTCCCGCAGGAACTGGAGGACGCCGGCGGCTGGCCCGAGCGCGCCACCGCCGAACGGTTCGCCGAGTACACCGCCCTGGCCGCCGACGCCCTGGGCGACCGGGTCAAGACCTGGACCACGCTCAACGAGCCCTGGTGCAGCGCCTTCCTCGGCTACGGCTCCGGCGTGCACGCCCCCGGCCGCACCGACCCCGTCGCGGCCCTGCGCGCCGCCCACCACCTCAACCTCGCGCACGGCCTGGCCGTCCAGGTACTGCGCGACCGCGTCCCCGCGCTCACCCAGTGCTCGGTCACGCTCAACATCCACCATGTCCGACCGCTCACCGGCGCCGACGCCGACGCCGACGCGGTCCGCCGCATCGACGCGCTGGCCAACCGGGTCTTCACCGGACCGATGCTGCGGGGCGCGTATCCGGAGGACCTGTTGAAGGACACCGCGGCGCTGACCGACTGGTCCTTCGTCCGCGACGGCGACCTCCGCCAGATCCGTCAGCCGCTGGACTTCCTCGGCGTCAACTACTACACGCCCACCGTCGTCTCCCGTGCCGACGGCAGCGGCACCCACACCTCGGACGGGCACGGCGGGAGCGTCCACAGCCCGTGGCCGGCCGCCGACGAGGTCGCCTTCCACCAGCCCCCCGGCTCCACCACGGCGATGGGCTGGGCCGTGGACCCCAGCGGCCTGTACGACCTCCTGCGCCGCCTGGCGTCCGACTTCCCCGAACTGCCCCTGGTCATCACCGAGAACGGTGCCGCCTTCGACGACTACGCCGACCCCGCCGGCAACGTCAACGACCCCGCCCGCATCGCCTACCTGCGCGGCCACCTGGCCGCCGTCCACCAGGCCATCGCCGACGGCACGGACGTGCGCGGCTACTTCCTGTGGTCGCTGCTGGACAACTTCGAGTGGGCGCACGGCTACAGCAAGCGCTTCGGCGCCGTGTACGTCGACTATCCGACCGGAACCCGCATCCCCAAGGCCAGCGCCCGCTGGTACTCGGAGGTCGCCCGCACCGGCACCCTGCCCGGCGCCTGACCGAGACCCGGTACGGCACCTCATCGCCGCCCCGCACGGTGCCGTACCACCGGCCCGCCTCCGTCCCGGTCAGCCGGGCGCGGAGGCGGGCTCGTCGGTGTCGCGGCTCACTCGCCGGGGTAGCGCACGCCGATCCGCGCGCGGACCGCGTCCAGGGTGTCCATGATCGCCAGGGTGCCGGCCAGCGGCACCAGCGGCGACTCGGTCAGCCCCGAGCGCAGGCACCGCATCACCTCCCGGGCCTGGTGGCCGTAGCCGTTGCCCCGCTGCGGGGGCGCGGCGAACGTCTGCGGCTCGTGGCCGTCGCGGTGCAGCACGAAGGCGGACGGGTTGTAGAAGTCGGCCGGTATCTCGACGCGTCCCGCCGTGCCGTACACCGCCGCCCGCCGCTCGTCGCCGGCGAGCAGGGAGCACGACAGTACGGCCATCGCCCCGCCGGCGTGTCCGAGCACGATGCCGGTCTGCTCGTCGACGCCCTGCGGCGACAGCCGTGCGTGCGCCGTCACGGTCTCCGGGGCGCCGAGGAGCAGGTGCGCGAAGGAGACCGGATACGTGCCGAGATCCAGCAGGGCGCCGCCGCCGGCGGCGGGGTCCCAGAGCCGGTGCTCCGGCGGGGCCGTCACCCGCCCCCCGAAGTGGGCGTGCAGCGCGCGGATCTCGCCGATGGCGCCGTCGGCCACCAGTTCCGCGACGCGGCGTATCAGGGGATTGACGTACGTCCACATCGCTTCCATGAGGAACAGGTCCCGCTCTGCGGCGAGTTCGGCCATGACGCGGGCCTGGCGGCCGCTCAGCGCGAACGGCTTCTCGCACAGCACCGGCTTGCCCGCCTCCAGACAGGCGGTCGTGGCCGTCACGTGGTGGGCGTGCGGCGTGGCGACGTAGACGACGTCGACCTCCGGGTCCTCCGCCAGGTCCTGCCAGCTGCCGTGCGCGCGGGGTATGCCGAACCGCTGCGCGAACCGCCTCGCGCCGGCCTCCGACCGCGACCCGACGGCGGTCACCCGGGCCCCCGGCTCACTCAGCAGGTCCTCGGTGAAGGCGGCGGCCATGCCGCCGGTGGCCAGGATTCCCCAGCGGATGGTCTGCTCGCTCACGTACGACTCCTGTTCGGCACGACGAAGGGCTGCCCCGCACTCTATGGGTACGTTCCCATGTGCGGGGGAGGAGTCCGCCCAGCGGTCGGCGGGTCGACCCGGCGCCGTCTCCGGCGGCGGAGACGGCGCGGGGGAGTGGGCCGGCGGACGACTCCGGCGGCGCGACGGCGCGGGGAGTGGCCCGGCGGACGCGGTACGCGGGCCCGTCCGACAGTCGGGCCCGCCCCGGATCGAGATTCGGTCGATGGAAAGTCGGCGGCGGTGGCACCGCTCGCGCTCTTTTTCCCTCTGTTGGGTTAACCGAACTCACTTCGCACAGTGGGCGATCGGCCGAACATCGACCCAGGGGGAAGAGGGAGCATGACCACTCCACATCGCATACCGAGACGCTTCGGACGGTTCACGGCCGCCGGAGCCGCGCTGACGGCGCTTCTGGCCGGCGTGACGGGGACGGCGAGCCAGGCGGCGGCCTCGCCGAAGCCGTCCGGGAAGCCGCCCGTGCCGTCGCTCGCCTGGACCGACTGCCAGGGCGGCTTCGAGTGCGCGAACGCGGACGTCCCGCTCGACTACCGCAAGCCGCAGGGGAAGACCATCACTCTCGCCGTGGTCCGCAAGAAGGCCGCGGACCAGACGAAGCGCAAGGGCACGCTCTTCATGCAGCCGGGCGGGCCCGGCAACTCCGGTGTGGACTTCGTGCGGAACAACTACGCGGACCTGCCGGCCGCACTGCGCGACTCGTTCGACGTCTTCGGCTACGACGTCCGCGGCGTGGGCCGTAGTTCGCCGCTGACCTGCTTCGACGACGCCCGGTACACCCGGGCCGTCACGGAGGCGAAGGGCGTGCCCGGCCCGGACGCCTTCGAACCGGCGCTGCGGGAGGCCGCCGAGTTCGACCAGGCCTGCGTCGACAACGCGGGGGACCTGCTGCCCTACATCGGCACCGAATACGTCGCCCGGGACATCGACCTGCTGCGGGAGGCGCTCGGGGAAAGCCAACTCACGTACTACGGGCGGTCGTTCGGGTCGTACATCGGCACCGTGTACGCCGCCATGTTCCCCAAGCGGGTGCGGGCCCTGACCCTCGACGGCGCGTACGACCCGGTGCACTACGCCAACCGCCCCTACGCCTACGACCGGCCGCAGTACCTGGCGCTGGACGGCGCCATGAGCCGCTTCCTGGACTGGTGCGCCGCCGATCAGGCCACCTGCGGGTTCGGCGACGGCGACCCCCGCGCGGCGTTCGAGAAGCTGAAGGCCGACCTGGACGCCAACCCCGTCACGACGGCGAACGGCGGCCAGGCCAACGGCTACACGCTGGTCTACCGGCTGATGTTCAACATCAACGAGGGCAAGGTCATCTGGCCCTCCTTCGGTGCGGCGCTGCGCAAGGCCCAGCTGCGGGACAACACGTCCTTCCTGCTGCGGCCGCCGTCCCCGGCCAGCTTCGACTTCCTGGGGCCGAACGTGGCTGTCGAGTGCGTCGACCGGGACTACCCGCGCGACCTGCGCCTGCTGAAGCGGAACGTCACGGCCAACGCGCAGGCGGCGCCGCTGCTCGGTCCCGCGATGGCGTACGGCCCTCCGACGTACGACCACCAGCACGCCACCGCCTGCGTCCAGTGGCCCGGCGAGCGCGTCAGCCGCTACGACGGTTCCTACCGGGCGAAGGGCTCGGCCCCGATCCTCGTCCTCGGCACCACCGGCGACCCGGACACCCCGTACCAGGACGCCGTGGCGCTGTCCCGACGGCTGGACAACGCCTCGCTCCTCACCTTCCAGGCCGAGGGGCACACCGCGTTCGGCCGCAGCGCCTGCGCGACGGACGCGGTCATCGGCTACCTGGTGGACCTCGAGGTCCCGGCCTCGGGTACCACCTGCGCGGACGAGACGCAGCCGCCTTCCTCCACACCGAAGACGGCCCCGCCCGGCACGACGCTCAGCGAACTGCGTAACGGCGTCGACGAGCGCGTCGAGCGCGTGGGTGCCGTGAGCTGACGCTCCCGTACCCCTCGGGGCGTCGGCCTTCCACGGTCGGCGCCCCGGGTTTCGCGGAGGGCGCGGGCGGGGTTGGACCGGAGCCTCTCGGCCTCAGGGCGACGGACTCCCGTCGTCACGGACCTCCGCCCTCTCCCTGACGACCCGGTCACGTAACCTCGTGCGTGGAGACGTCGGTTGTCAGATGTCCGAGTGAGGAGGCGGCGGTGTTCGCAAGAGGCACGCCGTTGCTCGTGGGCGCCGTGGCCGTGGCCTGCGTGGTGCTCCTCGGCCCCAGCGTGCCGGGGGACGGCCCCTCGAGCAGGCCGCAGCCGGGCGAATCCGTCGGGCATGTCGTCCCGAACCGGGTCATGACGTGGAACATCTGCAACCCCTGCGAGCAGAGCGACGTCGACCGGGCGGCCGCGATCGCCGAGTACGCGCCCCAGGTCATCGGCCTGCAGGAAGCGTGCGTGCGTGACGTCGAGAGGATCCGGGATCGTCTGGAGAGCCGCTACGGGCTGGTGTACCACGTCGAGTACGGGACGGTTCTGCGGAACTGGGGCCGTTGCGGGGGAGCGCCGTGGAGTCCGGGGGCCTACGGCCAGGCACTGCTCTCGGCGGCACCGATGACCGACCGCGTCAGCGTGGAATATCCCGACGGCGGATCCGAGGACCGCGGCTACCTTGCGGTCACCACCATGGTGGGTGGCCGGTCCGTCCGGGTCTTCAACACCCATCTCGCCGAACGACGTCAGGAAGCGGTCCGAGCGGAGCAGACCCGGGTGCTCGCGGCCGAGGTGGCCCGGCACGACCGTGCGATCGTTCTCGGCGACTTCAACGCGGTGCCGGACGCTCCCGAACTGACCCGTATGTGGGCACTGGCCGCGGACGCGGACCCGCGGTGTCGGCCCGCGCCCGCACCGACCTGCGAGCCGACCACCGATTGGCACAGCAAGTTCGACTACGTGTTCTTGCGGGGCGTCACCGCGCGCGAGCACCACGTGCGGCCCACCCCGTACTCGGACCACCATCTGGTGCACACCGACCTGGACCCGGCGTGACGCGCGGGACGGCTCACCGTGCCGTACGGCTGAACGTCACATGGGTGACACCGCTGGGTGAGGATGCGGCTTCGATCTCGTAGTCCTTCTCCAGGTTCTCCAGCCCGTCCCAGAGGCGTACGCCTCGGCCGAGGAGGACGGGGACCACCACGACGTGCATGTGGTCGATGAGTCCGGCGGCCAGGAAGTCGCGGACAGTACTGGGTCCCCCGCCGATGCGCACGTCCAGGCCGCCGGCGGCCTCGCGGGCTGTCTCGAGCGCCTGCGCGGGTGAGGCGTCGAGGAAGTGGAACGTCGTGCCTCCCTCCATCCCGATCGAGGGACGCGGGTGATGGGTGAGCACGAACGCCGGTGTGTGGAAGGGCGGGTTGGGTCCCCACCATCCCTTCCACTCCGGGTCCTCGTGCCATCCGGGGTATCCGAACTTGCCTGCGCCCATGATCTCGGCGCCGATTCCGGGCGTGAACCGCCGTACGAGGGCGTCGTCGAGGCCGCTGGTCCCACCGGGCCGGGCGGAGGTCTCGTGCCACCACCGGGTGGCGAACATCCACTCGTGCAGCCGCTCCCCGGCGTGGCCGAACGGCGCGTCACGGCTCAGACCCTCACCGGTGGCGAAACCGTCGAGTGAGACGGAGAAGTTGTGCACGCGGGCGAGTGACATGGCGGGCGGTTCCCTTCCTTCTAGTGCTCCTGGACCGAGTCGTCCAGGCAGCGTACGGCGAGCGCCGCGACGTCGTCGTCCAGCCTTCCGCCGCTGTAGCGGAGCAGGTCCGTGTGGAGCTGGTCCAGCAGCTCACGGGGTGGGGCCGTGTCGTGACGACGGGTCCAGTCCGGCAGGGGGAAGAACGCGCCGGTACGGTCGCGGGTCTCCGAGACGCCGTCGGTGTAGAGCAGCATGCGGTCGCCGGGGGAGAAGTGGACGGTGTCGACGTGATAGTGGTCCCCGAGGAGTGCCGCGAGGTTGAGGGGGGTGGAGGCGTGGCTCGGTTCGAGCACGTCGATCCGCCCGCCCCGCACCAACACCGGTGGCGGATGGCCGCAGTTGAGGATCCTGACGAGTCCGCTGCCGCGCGGGATCTCGGCGATCAGCGCGGTGGCGAAGTGCTCCGGTTGATCGTCGGCGGGGATCGCGCCGCTGTAGCGGGTCATGGTGGTCTGCAGACGGCGGACCAGTCCCTTCAGGTCCGGCTGGTCGTATGCGTTCTCCCGGAAGCAGTTGGTCACCGCCGCGGCGGCCCCCACCGCCGACAGCCCCTTGCCGCGTACGTCGCCGATGAGGAGGCGGACTCCGTACGGCGTGTCGGCCGCCTCGTAGAAGTCGCCTCCGATGCGGGCCTGTTCCTGGGCCGCACGATAGAGCGACGCGACCTCGACGTCCTGGATACGGCGCGGCAGCGGGCGCAGCAGCACCTTCTGGGCCGCGTCGGCGACGAGCCGGACCTGGAAGAGGGTCTCCTCTCGCTGGAGCCGGAGATGGCTCGCATACGCGGCGGCGAGGGTGACCGCGGCGATCGCGGCAGCCGTGTACGGCGTGCCCAGGTCCGTGTGGACGAGGCTGATGCCGAGCATGACCAGAAGGCAGGTCACCCCCAGGAGGACCGTCGGAATGACGGGCCACATCGCTGCCGCGAGGGCCGGCGCCGCGGGGAGGAGACGGCTGAAGGCGATCTCCCTCGGAGTGGCGATCGCCAGACCGGCGACGAGGACGGTCACGAGCACCGGTGACAGCAGCATGGCCTGCCGCCGGCCGCCGCGGCGCCGGTGGTGGCGGCTCCGGTGCCCTCCTGACCTCATCACAAAAGGGATCTTATCGGGATGAAGTGTCTGACGAAGGGGTGCGCCACTCCCCGGCCGCGGTCGTCGGTGCCGGCGGGCATGGTCGCTGCGCGTCACCAGCGAGCCCGCCCGGCAGGGGCGCCCGGGGCGAAGGCGGCCGCCGATCGCGATCGGCGGCCCGGACGGGACGGTGGCGTCCCGGCGGGCGTCGCGGGCGTCACGACCAGGGCTGCGGCGGCTTCGCGGGACGCCAGGTCCTCGTCGCACGACGGTGCATGACCACACATCGGTGATCACAGGCCGCCGTGCACCGGTCCACCAGCACCGGGTGCTCGCGGGGACGGGTTCGGGCGTCTCGGGCGATGCGACCTCGTGCCGACCGCCGACCGCCGACCGCCGACCACCGGCCGCCGACCACCGACCACCGGCCGCCGACCACCGGCCGTCGACCGCCGACCACCGGCCGTCGACCGCCGACCACCGGCCGTCGACCGCTGACCACCGGCCGTCGACCGCGCGGTTCTGCCGCGGGAGTTGGTCGACCCGCACGCCGAATGCCCGTCTCCCCGCGCCGTAGCGGGGGAGACGGGCATTCGGTGTTTCGAGCGTCAGGCCGGGGTGATGTTCTCGGCCTGGGGGCCCTTCTGGCCCTGGGTGACGTTGAACGTCACCTTCTGGCCCTCCTGAAGCTCACGGAATCCGTGGCCCTCGATGTTGGAGTAGTGGGCGAAGACGTCCGGGCCTCCACCGTCCTGCTCGATGAAGCCGAAGCCCTTTTCGGCGTTGAACCACTTCACGGTTCCACTGGCCATGTTGTCCTCCACGGGGACTCGAAGGGGGCTCCCGCGCGACGCGGGAGCCGGAGGTGATCGACGGGTCCTCAGCGGCGCTACACAGCAAAACCCGCCCGTGCGATCGCTCACGAGCGGAAGGTACTTCGGAACCACGACAGCTGACGCCGACGCTACACGCCCGGCGCGCCAACCACCAGGAGAACTACTCCGTGCGGCCGATCCGAAGGCCGCTCGGTCTCCGGCAAGCCCCGCGGGCAGCCCGGGTCTTGCGGCTCCGGCGCCCGTCGGCCCCCACCGGGACCGGGTCGTCCTGCCGGCCGTCGAGCCGTGCTCGCCGAGTTCCGCACCGAGGCCGGAGCCCGCCACTCCTGCCGCTGCCGCCTCCCCCTGCCTGGTAACGGGTGTTACCATCCTGGTATGCCGAAGACACAGCTGGGCGCGCGGGTGGACGAGGACGTCGCGGAACTCGCGAAGAAGCGCGCCGCCGACCTGGGGCTGAGCGTCGGGGACTACCTCGCCAGGCTCGTGCAGGAGGACGCCAGCGGCCTGCGGGCCCGCGCGGTGGACGCGGCCGCCCGCTTCCTGGCCGAACACCAGACGGTCTTCGACGAGGCCGAGGACGGTCGGCGGACATCTCGGGGAGCGCGCGCGGCCTGATGGAACCGCACATCGACGTCCCCTGGATCCTCCAGGTCGCCGAGGCCGCCGGGGCGAACGATCCGGCCCCCGACGACTACGGCGTTCCCGTCTCGGCGGTCGCCCGCCACCGCGCCGAACTGTTCGAGCGCCCCGTCTACGACGGCCCCCACGCCAAGGCCGCCGCCCTGGTGCACACGCTGGGCCGGTGCCGCTGGCTGGAGCGCTCCAACATGGCCGTCGCCGCCGCCACCGGCGTCATGTACCTGGAAGCCGCGGGGATTCCCGTGAAGCCCGCCCGCGAGGACGCCGTCGCCCTCAGGGACCTGCTCCTCGACCCCGCCTGCACGGTCGCGGAGATCGCCGCTCTCCTGCGTACCTGGCCCACCGCGACCTGACGCGGCAGGGAGCCGTCGCAGGCGGTCCGCCCACGTCGGACTCGGGGACGCGAGCTGCCCGCGGGCCGCCACGACGGCGACGGTCCTCGTGGCACAGCCCGCCCGTACGCCCGGAGCGGCGCGCTCGTCGCCCCCTACTCGGACGGGAACGGGTTCACCGCCGGCCCTCGCCGTAGAACCGCACGTAGTCGACGGTCATCGTCGCGGGGGACGGCGTCGAGGCGTCCGGAGGACCGGGCCAGTCGCCTCCGACGGCGACGTTGAGCAGCAGGTGCATGTCCTGTTCGAAGACCCAGTCGCGTGCGGCGGGCAGTTTCGACGGGGTCAGGGTGAAGTACGGCTCTCCGTCGACGGACCAAGTGATGCGTCGCGGCTGCTTGTCGACGGCGTACGTGTGGAACGCCCGCGAGGCGTCGGCCCCGAGGGTGGTGGAGCCGCCGAGCCCCTTCTCGTTGAAGTAGGTCGGCCCGTGCGCGGTGCCGTACACCGTTCGCGGTTCGCCGCCGACCACCTCGCAGATGTCGATCTCCCCCTGTCCGGGCCACTCGACGCCGTTGTCGCCCAGCATCCAGATCGCCGGCAGCAGTCCCGTGCCGGTGGGGAGCTTCGCGCGGATCTCCGCGCGCCCGTAGGTGAGCGCGACCTTGCCCTCGGTGGTCAGACGGGCCGAGGTCCAGGGGCAGAACTCCTGTGTGTGGCACGGCAACGCGGAGCCGGCGGGAGCCGGTCGCGCGGAGATCAGGAGGTGACCCGCGCCGTCGAGGCGGGAGTTGGCCGCGTCGTCCGTGTAGTACTGCAACTCGTTGTTGCCCCACCCCTCGGCGTCCCGGTTCCCGGTCTCGGTGTTCCAGGACCTCTCGGACGGTCGGGACGACGCGACCCCCTCGAACTCCGCCTGCCAGAAAGGTTCCTCCCGGGGCGGCGAGGAGCGGGTGTCCGGAGCGGAGCCGCATCCGCACAGCAGCCCGCTCAACGCCAGCACGAGGGTCAAGCGGGTACGTCGGTTCATCACGCTGCTCCTGGAAGGCCCTGCGGTCACGGTGAGCGCGGGTCGTCCCCCCCGTGCGCCCGCGTGCAGTGAACCAAGCCCGGAGTGCCGACCGCGAACCGGTCCGGCCGGTGCGGCGGCGGAGGACGGGGTCGCCCGACCGTGCGGCCCAGGGACGGCGGTCGGCCGACGGCGGAGTCGCCACCGCTGTTTCCCACCTGTGCGGGCAACGGGAAAACCCAGGGAAACGCCTGGTCGTCCCAGGCCGCCGACGACAACGTGGGGACCGTCGATCCCGATGGATCGCCGTCGCACCGTGCGTCGGTCCCCGGGCAGAACTCACGTGAGGATCTGAGCCAGTGATCAGTTGGAAACGTGCCTCGTCCGTCGCCCGGCGCTCCGTCCGGGGCAGGACCGCGTCCGCGGTGACGGCCGCGGTGCTGCTCGCCGGCGGCATGACGCTCCTCGGCCCCACCGGCACCGCGCAGGCCGCCGCATCGGACTGCGAGGGCGGCCGCAACGGGTTCATCGACATCTCCGACGACGCCTACGACACCGCGGCCCGCCAGGTGACGCTGTGGAGCGAGGGCATCAACATCAGCGTCCAGTACGGCAACATCCGCGGTGTACAGCGCGGCTGGGCCCTCATCGCCGGTGACGTGCAGCCGGGCAACCAGGTGTGGCTGGACTGGACCCGGGACGGGGGCCGGACCTGGATCCAGTGCGGGCCGTTCACCTCCCAGGGCGGCGAGAACAAGACGAGCGCGGCCCAGCGCACCAGTTCGGACGCCAACTGGAAGTTCCGCGCCTGCGGTTCGACCCGGTCCGGCATCCACTGCACGGACCCCTGGTGGTAGGCCGAGCACGGACCCGCCCGCCGTCCGGCTCCGCGCCACTCCCGACCGACATCCGTGACACACCCTTGGAGATCCGAGTGAACACACCGCGCACCGCCCTCGCGCTCGCCTCGGCCGCCTGCCTGCTGGCCGTGGGCAGTCCCGCGCTCGCCGCGTCGGGCACCGCCGGCGGCACGTCCGCCGAGCCCACCCACTGCGTCCTCGTCCTCGACGAGGTGAAGGCCGGCGAAACCGCCTCCGACGTCGACGCGTACACCTGCTTCAGCGGTCCCGACGCCTCCACCCGGGCCGCGGCGGCCGTACCGGCGGCGGCGCAGACGGAGCTGATGACCTGGGCCGAGCACGCGAGCTACGGCGGCACGTACACCAAGGTCTACGGCAGCGCCGGGCCGTGCGACGCGGCGGGCTACAGCTTCAGCCCGAACAACTACTGGTCCGCGAACCTGTCGTCGTTCCTCATCGACGGCGGATGCAACAAGTCCTTCCTCCGCGGCCCGCGGGGCAACGCCTCCTTCACCGGTGACGTGCCCTACGTCGGCGACACGCTCAACGACGCGGTGACGTACGTCAAGATCTGGCGCGGCTGAACCACTCCTGGCAGGGGTTTCCCGCCCCTCGTGCCAAGAGGCAACGGGAAACCCCTGGTTCTCGCCGTCCGCTGCGGCCACGGTGAGGCCTGTTCCGCCACTGAGCCACACGGGGGCGTTGTCGAACGCGGTCGGACTGTCGGCGCCACGCACACGTGGCACGGCCGCGAGAGGAGAACCGGATGAGAATACTGCGCCGAGGAGCCGGGCTGGTCGCCATGATGGTGACGGCCCTCCTCCTGGCCCTGCTCCCGACGACGACCGCCCAGGCGGCCGGCACGGGCGAGCAGAACTGGTGCGGCGTGCAGGGCATCGCCTCGCCCGAGGCGCGCCGTGCCGTGGACGCGGCCTGCGCGGAATGGCGTGCGCGCACGGTGTACACGTGGGGCGGCGGTCACGGACCGGCTCCGGGCCAGAGCTACGGCTCCGTGGACTGGTCGAGCCTGGAAGGCATCAGGGAGACCCGGCTCGACCCCCAGACCCGTGGGTTCGACTGCTCGGGCTTCGCGCGGTGGGCCTGGTACAAGGCGGTCGGGTACGACATCCTCGGCGGCAGCACGGCCGAGGACATGTACCGTGCCGCGGGACGAACGTACAAGCAGGTCAACGGAGTCGGCGGCGGCAAGCCGGCCGTGTCCGACATGGAGCCCGGCGACCTGGTGTTCACCGGCGTCGGCGGCACGGTGGACAGCATCACCCATGTGATGCTCTACCTGGGGGACGGCTATGTCGTCGAGGCCCACCAGTCGCAGTTGCCGATCCGCGTGATCGACATCGCCCAGCGCATCAGCAACAACCGTCTCGTCGGGGTGACACGGATGCCGCAGGGCAGCCCGTTCACGGAACCCACGGGCTACGACGGCACGCTCCAGGTGACCTGGGGCACGGACGTCGCCGTACGCCAGCACCCCAACCGTTCGGCCGCCCTGGTGACCCGGCTGTCCGGACCGGACATCGTGTACGCCAAGTGCCAGCAGCGCGGGGAGCGCATCAGCGCGGAGGGCTACACCAACGACGCCTGGACGTACCTGTCCAACCGTGGCGGCTGGATCAGCAACATCTTCCTGAGGGGCCCGGCCTGGCTGCCGGAGGTGCCGACCTGCTCCGGCGCCGACTACGACGCGCAGATCGGTTCCGGCGGCGGCGGCAACGCCACCCAGGGCGGCGCCTACAGCACCTGGGGCACGGACGTGGCGATCCGCTCCCAGCCCTCCACCACCAGCGGGACCACGGTCGCGCGGCTGGCCGGTGCGACCTCGGTCGCGGTGAGCTGCCAGATGCACGCCCAGACGGTGACGTCCGAGGGATACACCAACGACGCCTGGTCCTACCTCCCGCAGTACGGCGGCTGGATCACCAACATCTACCTCCAGGGCGACGCCTGGCTCGCCGGTGTCCCCGCCTGCGACGGCAGGGGCACCGCCACCCCGGTCGGCGCGCACGCCCACAGCACCTGGGGCACCGGCGTGACGATCCGGAGTTCCCCCTCCACCGGCTCGGGCGTCGTGACCCGGCTGTCCGGCCCGACCGGTGTGGCGGTCTCCTGCCAGAAGCACGCGGAGACGGTCACGGCCGAGGGATACACCAACGACGCCTGGTCGTACCTGCCCGAGTACCAGGGCTGGGTCAGCAACATCTACATGCAGGGGGACGCCTGGCTGATCGGCGTCCCGAACTGCGTGAACCCGCGCGTGGTCTGACCGGTTCCGCCGGTCGACCCCTCGCGTCCACCGCTCCGGCACCGCGGGCTCAAGAGCCCGCGGTGCCGGAGCGGCGTCACGAACGGCTCTCGCGCCTCGCGCACCGGATGTTCGACCGGCCATGTGACCCTCGTCACTTCCCGCTCTCCCGGCATGCCCCGTTCCGGCCCCGTGCTTACCATCCCTCAGACGCACGGTCGCCGATCTGACCCATCGGCGTCAGAAGACGGCGCTTCGCGCGCCGTGCCTCGGGGGCACACCACTCATGGACCAGAGGGACGACGGGTCGGCGCGCCCGCCGGGCGACGCCCGACGACGGCCGCAGCACCCGTCCTTCGGCCCGGCGCTGCGCGAACTCCGCCTGGCGCGGGGGCTGTCGCTGGCCGACATGGCACGGATCACCCATTACAGCAAAGGCTATCTGAGCAAGATCGAGACGGGTAGGAAGCCGGTCAACGGTGATGTCGCGCGTCTGTGCGACGACGCTCTGGAGGCCGACGGAGCCCTGCTCGCCCTGCTCCCGCCGACCGCGGGGGAGGGGCCGTCGGCGCGGGGCGACGACGCGGACTGCCCCTATCCCGGTCTGTCCGCTTTCGGTCCTCATGACGCCGGGCGGTTCTTCGGCCGGGAGCGGGCGGTCGTCACACTCGTCAAGCGGCTCGCCCAGCGGACGGGCAAGGGGCCGGTGGCCGTCGTAGCCCTCTCCGGGGCGGGTAAGTCCTCGCTGCTGGGCGCAGGCCTCGTGCCCGCTCTGTCCGACGGCGTCCTCGCCGCCGACGCGGACGGCACGCACCCCGCCCGCCCCGACAGCGCGCTCACCGCCGGCCCCGCCGTCACCATCGCCACGTGCACCCCCACGGCCAGGCCGCTGTCCGCCCTGCGGCAGGCGCTGCGCACCGCACTGCCCGCAGGCCTGCTGGACCACCTGCACGACGACGGCCCGCCGGACGAACGCGCGCGACAACTGGTGGCGGTCCTGCGCTCCTGGGCCGCCACCGGCGATGCCGCGCTCCGCGGCGCCGCCGTCCCCACGGATCCCTCCGCGCCGCCGAGCCCCGGCCGCGTCCTCATCGTCGACCAGTTCGAGGAGGTCTTCACCCTCTGCGACGACGAGGCGGAACGCCGGTCCTACATCGAGGCGCTCACCACCCTGGCCGGCGGCGACGGCGGCGACGGCGGTGGCGGCGACGACGGACCGGAGCCGGCGCGGCAAGCCTTCGCCGTGGTGCTGGGAGTGCGCGCCGACGTCACAGGACGCTGCCTGGAGTACCCGCCCCTGGTGCCGGTCGTCAGCGACGGGCTGTTCGCCCTGGGCGCGATGACCACGGACGAGCTGCGGGAGTGCATAGTCCGTCCGGCCATGGAGACGGGGACCGCCCTGGAGCCGGGGCTGGTCGAGTTGCTGCTGCGCGACCTGGGAGCGGCCGACACCCCCGCCTCCGCCGGGAGCGGCCCCGACACAGCCGTCCCGGGCGGCCGGCCCGGGGTGCTTCCGCTCCTCGGACACGCCCTGCGGGAGACCTGGCAGCGGCGCGCCGACTCCACCATGACCGTGGCGGGTTACCTGGCGACGGGCGGGATCCACGGCTCCGTCGCCACCGCGGCCGAGAACCTGTTCGCCGTGCTGTCGCCCACCCGGCAGGACACCGCCCGCAGACTGCTGCTGCGACTGGTGCGCGTCGGCGAGGACAACGAGGCCTCCCGGCGTCCGCGCACCACCTCCGAACTGCTCGACGGACTGCCGGATCAGGCGGCCGCCCGCGCCACCCTCGACGCACTGGTGACCGCCCGTCTGCTGACGGTGGATTCCGACCGCGTCGAGATCGTCCACGAGGCGCTGCTGCGGGCATGGCCCCGACTGCGCACCTGGATCCGGACGACCCGCGCCGATCTGCTCCTGCACCAGCAACTGGGCGCCGCCGCCCGGGAGTGGGACCGCGAGAACCGCGACCCGAGCCTGCTCTACCGAGGGGCCAGGCTGACGGCGGTCCGGGAATGGGTGGCCGGTCCCAGCGGCCGGGACAGCGCGCCCGCGCCCGTGGAGGCCGACTTCCTGCGCGCCTCCGAGCGCGAGGAGGACCTGCGCCGGCGCCTCGCCCGACGTCGGGTGCGCCAGCAGCGGACGGGAGTCGTGGTCCTCACCGTGCTGCTCGCCCTGGCGCTCCTCGCCGGCGGGACCATCCTCCACCAGCGCAACTCCGCCGACGAACAGCGCAGGACGGCGCTGTCACAGGCCATGGCGGCCCGCTCCGCCCACCTCGCGTTCGGCCGACCGGAGGCCTCGATGCTGCTGGCGGAGTCCGCCTACCGCACCGCGCCCACCATCGAGGCGCGCGGCGCGTTGCTCAGCACGCAGGCCAACGCCTTCGCCGGCCGGCTCACCGGCCACCGCGGACCGGTGAACGGCGTGGTCCTCGGCCCCGGCCGGCGGCTGCTGGCCTCGGCGAGTTCCGACGGCACCGTCCGGCTGTGGGACCTCACCACCCGCCGTGGCGCCGGTGAACTCGCCGGTCACCGAGGGCCGGTGCGGTCCGTGGCCTTCTCACCGGACGGGCGCACCCTCGCCTCGGCCAGCACGGACGCCACGATCCGGCTGTGGTCGGTGTCGGAACGACGTCAGACCGCCGTTCTGGCGGGCCATCAGGGACCGGTCCGCGCGGTGGCCTTCTCGCCCGACGGACGGACCCTGGCCTCCGCCGGCCGGGACGGAACCGTACGCCTGTGGGACACCCGGACCCGGCGTCAGACAGCACAGCTGAAGGGCCACTCCGGCGACGTCCTCGCGCTGGCGTACGCGCCCGACGGCTCCCGGCTGGCCAGCGCGGGCGTCGACCGCACCGTACGGCTGTGGAATCCGCGGACCCACCGGACCACCGCCGTCCTGGACGGCCACAGCGGCGATGTCCTCGCCGTGGCGTACAGCCCCGACGGCCGAGTGCTCGCCACCGGCGGCGCGGACCGCACCGTACGGCTGTGGGACCCTGCGGCCCGCCGCCAGACCGCCGTTCTCGCGGGCCACGACGACGACGTGAACGGGCTCGCCTTCGGACCCGGCGGCCACACGGTGGTCTCGGCGGGCGGCGACGGCACGATCGTGCGCTGGGACGTCCGCACCCGCCGCGCGGTGGACTCCCTCTCCGGTCACACCGACTACGTGATGGCCGTCGCCGTCGCGGCCGACGGCGACCTGCTCGCCACCGCGGGCTTCGACGGGACCGTGGCCCTGTGGGACCTCACCGGCCACACGCTCAGCGCCTACCCGGTCAGCGAACTGTGGAAGGCCGCCTTCAGCCCGGACGGGCGGTTGCTCGCCTCCGCGGCGACGGACGGCGCCGTCCAGCTCTGGAACGTGGCGCGCCGCACCCGAGTCCGCTCCCTGACGGGTCACAGCGGTGCCGCCTACGCCGTGGCGTTCAGTCCGGACGGCCGGTGGCTCGCCTCGGCCGGCGCCGACCGCACGGTACGGCTGTGGCCCGTCGCGGCAGGGGAGGGCGCACCCGTCGTGCTCACCGGTCACACCGGTGCCGTCTTCGCCGTGGCGTTCAGTCCGGACGGCCGGTGGCTCGCCTCGGCCGGCGCCGACAGCACCGTACGACTGTGGAGGGTGTCGTCCACCGGCCGTCCGGCACCGACGCCCGCCAAGGTGCTCACCGGCCACACCGACTTCGTGAACTGCCTGGCCTTCAGCGCCGACAGCACCACCGTCGTCAGCGGCAGCGACGACCTCACCCTCCGGCTGTGGAACGTCCCGCCCGGCCGCCCCGCCGCCGTCCTCACCGCGAGAGGCGGCTCGGTACGCGCGGTGGCCTTCGCCCCCGACGGCCACACCCTCGCCAGTTCCGGCAACGACGGCGTCATCCGGATGTGGGACGTGGCCCGGGCCCGGATGACGGGATCGCTCGGCCAGCACGCCGGGTCGGTGCGCGGTCTCGCCTTCAGCCCCGACGGCCGCTCCCTCGCGAGCAGCGGCAACGACCGCACCGTACGGCTGTGGGATCCCCTGCGGCGACGGCTCGTCGCCACCCTGACCGGGCACACCCGTGCGGTGTGGAGTGTCACCTACGCCCCGGACGGCGGGACGATCGCCAGCGCCGGCAACGACGGCACCGTCCGACTGTGGGATCTCGCCATCCCCGACCGGGTCGCCGCACTGTGCCGCGTGGTGGGCCCCGTCGACCGCGAACGGTGGCAACGGCTGCTGCCCGGATACGACTACACGAGGACGTGCGCGGCCTGACCGAGGAAGCCCCGCCGGTCGCCGCCGGACCCACCCCCGGCGCCGCACGCCAGAAACGCCCATCGGGGCGCTGTGGACCGCTCGCCGCCAAGTCGCGCCACGCCGTCGTCAGAGGACGTCGTAGGTGAGGTGAGTGGCGGTCGATGTCGAGGTCACGCTCCGCTGGACGAGGGTACGGGGCGGTCCGCCGGTGAACAGGGGCGTCCCGGCGCCCAGCACGAGGGGGGCCAGGTGCAGCGTCAGCACCTCGACCAGCCCGGCGGCGAGCGCGGAGCCGACCGTGGCGCCGCCGCCCATGAGGATGACGTCGAGGTTCTCGCCGCGGCGCGACGACGCCGCCTCGGCGCGGTCACGCGCGGCGGCGACGGCGTCGGGCAGACCCGTGGTGACGAACGTCCAGTCGAGGTCGGTGAGCCGCACCGACCTCGGCGGCGCACTCGTCACGACGACGAAGGCGGGCTTACCGACCTCGCCGGCTCCGTAGCCGGTCCTGTCGTCCCAGCCGTTCGGCCCGTCGACCACGTCGAAGAGGTGGCGGCCGAGGACGACGGCACCCGAGCGGGCGGTCCCCTCGCGCAAGTACCGGCGGTCGCCCGCGTCGTCGGAGAACGCCCACGTGTGCAGGGCCTCGCCGCCGGTGCCCAGACCGTTGTCCGGGCCGGGATCGGGCCCGGTGACGAAGCCGTCGAGAGAGACCGAGATGTCCGCGACGATGCGAGTCATGCCAGGGCAGACCCGATCCACCGCCGGAACTCATCGCTCACCCCCGGAACGTGCGCATGCCGTTCGCCGAGTCGACCGCCGATACCCACGGAATGCCCGGCGGCGCGGGATCGAGAACGACACCGAGTCGGCGAACAGCGGCAACAAGCGTGGCACAGTCCGCGCCGGTGACTCTGCTGTCATGTGTGCCGACGTCACCGGCCCGGTTACGGGCTCACCGCCCGTTCCGGGCGTGGCCCCCGACGTGAGGCGGAGGTCAGCTGAGCGCGTCGACCGCGTACAGAGCGCCGAGCGTGGCGGCAAGGGTGCCCAGCAGGAGACGGAGGAGTGTCTCGGGCAGACGGGGCTGGAGACGGGCCCCGAGGTAGCTGCCGATGAGTCCGCCGAGACCGCAGGCCAGGCCCAGGGACCAGTCGGGGGAGATGCTGCCGCTTCGGACCAGGGACAGAATCGCGTAGGCGGAGGCCCCGACGACGGAGGTGGCGAAGGTGCAGGCGAGCGCGGCCGGGGCGACCCTGGCGACAGGGACGCCCCGGCCGGCGAGGACGGGGCCGAGGATGGAGCCGCCACCGATGCCGTAGATCCCGCCGATGACCCCGACGGCGAGCGCGAGACCGGTGACCGTCCGGGGCGCGGGCTCGGGACGCGGCCTCTCCACATGCGCCGGGCGCAGTGTCCGGGCGATCAGCCAGATGCCGAGCGGCAGCATCAGGGCGGCGATCAGCAGCCGGAAGACGTGCGGGCCCGGCAGGGCGAAGACCCGGATGACCGCGCCGAGGACGACGCCCGGGAGAGTGCCCATGACCAGTCGGCGGACCAGGGGTCCTCGCAGGCTGCCGTCGCGCCGGTGGCGCAGGAGCGCACCGGGGCCGGCGACGACGTTGTAGAGGAGGTTCGTGGGTGTGACGGCCGGGCTGGGAACGCCGAACACGCTCAGTTGCACCGGCAGGAGGAACACGGCTCCGGACACTCCGACCGGCGCGGTCACCACCGCGATCAGCAACCCGACCGCGACACCGGCCGCACCCAGTCCCCACTCCACCCGATTCCCCTTGCGCGCGTACCGGCCGATGGGACCTCGACGGGCGCCCCTCGCCGAGAGCCTAGACGCACCGTTCCGCACGTCGGTGACCCGCGGGCCGGGTGCTCGAACAGGCGAGCCCGGCCGGGACGAGTCGGCGGCGCGTGCCGGACAGGAGCCGGAACCTTCTCGGCGGACGCCGTCACCTCGGAGTGTGCGCACCGGCGACGCTCGGCCGTGTCAGCGCCGTCACCGTCCGGGTGGCTGATGCGCCGCGGAGGAACCCTCTTCCCCCTCCTCTCCTTCCGGTTCCGCCGTGCCTTCGCGGGTACGCCGAGGGCATCGGCGCGGCCGTCCCTCCGTCTGCCTCGTCGTGCCGGGCGGAACCTGTTCCCGTGACGGCCGGCAGGTGGTCCGGTAGGTGATCGCCCGTCACTCCGGCCCGGGGATCGACACGTTCGTCGTGGCGCCGTCGGCCCATCTGATCCGCGCCACGTGCCCGCCGTCGCCGTCAGGACCGACGGTCAGGGCGGGGGAGCCGGGCGGGGTGCTGTCCCGGCCGAGCGTCACGACGGCGCCCAGCACGGTGGGGACCGGGGGTGTGCGGGTGATGAGCCAGGGGATGGCGGTCCAGGAGCCCAGGGGACTCGTGTCCTGTTCCACGAGGACACCCGCGGACTCATAACCCGTCAGACCGCGCAGCCCGGAGGTCAGTTGGTCCGTCGCCGCGACCGCGTACGGCTCGCCCAGGGGCCGCCCCTCGCCGGACGTCTCACTGGCAGGCCTGGTCGCCGCCGCCAGCGGCCAGCCGCCGAGGCGGAGTCGGATCCCGGGCCCCGGTGGACCGTCCACCCGGACCAGTCGGACTTCGAGACCGTCACGCACCACCGACGCGACGGTCACCTCGGGGCCGGGCGTGACGGCGCCGGTACGGCCCGAGCCGTGGTCCGCCGCGGCGTCGCCGGAGGCGTCCACCCAGTGCACCCGGCCCGACGACACCGCGGCCAGGACGCCATGGGGCAGCTCCTCGGCGTAGCGGGTGCGGAACCCCGTGCGGTGGGACGCCCTGCCGTCCCGGTCCAGCAGGGCGACCGTGTTGTCCACCGGGTCGTGCACCGTCGGTCCGGTCAAGGGCGGCACGGTCGCCGTGGAGTAGCCGAGCCGTGCGTACAAGGGCGCGTCGGTGCGCGGCTCGCCGGGGCGCGCGTGGTCGGTGCCGTGGTTGAGGACGGTGACGATGCCGTCCCTGCGGCGCGCCGACACCAGCCAGCCCGGCGCCGTGACCACTCTCGCCTCGTCGTTCCGCTCGACGGGCAGTGGTTCCTCGGTCGCCGTCCACACCGGGTGGTCGGCGGGCAGCATCAGTCCCAGCATGCCTTTGGCCGCCCAGTAGGGGGAACCGGGGCCGGAGTACGCCTGGCGCATGCCGGGCCACGGATGGTGCCAGCCGAGCGTCAGCAGCCCCTCGGCGTCGGGCACGCCGTGCCGGGCGAAGTGGTCCACCATGCCGCTCGCGGCGCGTCGGGTGAGCCCCGGCGGCAGAGGCGAGTCACCGCTGATCGCCCCGGTCCACAAGGGTGCGGCGGACGCGAACCGGTAGATCAGACTGCGGCCCTGCATCAGGGGTGCCCCGTCCGCGCCCACGAGGTGCACGGCGTCGTCGAGGTATCGCGCCAGGTCGGCGCCCCAGGTGGAGCGCAGGGGTTCCGGGCAGAGCGAACCGGTGACGTCGAACAACTCGGTCCACAGCAGGGGGTACGTGTGCAGGGCCCATCCCGTGTAGTGGTCGTAGGCGCGTTCCTGCCCGTCGGAGAGCCACCCGTCGGCGCGCCGCAGCGAGGCGTGCACGGCGAGGTCCTGCTCGATGTCGGTGGCGGACCAGGGGCCGCCCGCCTCGCGCAGGAACGATTCCACGACGATGCGGAACCAGACCCAGTTGATGGGCGGATAGGACTGGCCGACGACCGAGGACAGCCATGCGACGGTGGTCTGCCTGACCCGGTCGTCGAGGCGGTCCCACAGCCACGGCTTGGTCAGTTGGAGGATCAGGGCGATCGACGCGGCCTCGACCTTGGCCTGGTCGAGGTGGTCGGGGCGGGGCCAGGCCTCGGGATGCCGCGGGTCGGTTCCGGCGGCGAGGCCCGCGGCGTAGCGCTCCAGGAGCCCGGTGGGATCGGCGCCGCGTTCACCGGCGATGCGGAAGCCGGCGAGCAGGAATGAGCGGGCGTAGCCCTCCAGACCGTCCGATTCGGGGCCGTAGGAGCTGTTCGGGCCGGGCAGCAGGATACGGGCGCCACCTGGCGACCGGTGGGCGTCGAGCGCACCGAGCAGACGGTCGGCGAGGGCCGTCCAGTGCCGGCGTTCCCATCCGGTGTACGGGGAGAGGCCGTCCGGGCGTCCGGGGCCGGGCGGAAAGCTCATGCCGGCACCGCCAGATGGCGCCGGGCGACCGGGGAGAGCGCGGGCAGGCCGGCCGCGTGGCGTTCCGGTTCGGGCAGCGCCATGGCGTTCGGCCGGCTGGCCTGGGAGCCGGGCGAACCCGCGACGTGCGGGGTGGGCGCAGCGTTCGGGAGCGTGCCCGAGGGTGAGTCGGCGGTGGTCATAGGTTCCGGTTCCGTGACGTCGGGGATGGCGCGTGGACCTGCGGCGCAGGCAGTCCCCAGCGCGACGGTGTCGACCGGGGTGCCCCGGGCCGTGTCGACGAGGACGGCTACTCGAGGCGGAACGGCGAGTTCCGCGGCGGGGACCATGCGCCCGCATGCGGGCGGCACGGGCGTGTGCTGGCTGAGCACGTCGGCCGTGGGCGGGGCGCCGGCCGCAGTGGCGGGGACGCGGCGCGGCGCGCGAGGTTCGTGCACCGGGACCGGGTCGCCGAGGGGCGCGGCCGTACGGGGCCGGCGGCCGATCTCCGCCGGGCCGAACCGCATGCCGAGCGCACGGTCGCGCAGGACCGGCAGGGGCTCCGGTGGCCTCACTCGGTGCTTCGGACGGTGGGTCCGGCGCGCCGCCACGGCAGGGCCAGGACGAAGGGGGCGACGGAGGGGATCACCGTCGGCGGGGGCCTGCGAGCGGAGCCCGCCTCCGCGTCGGCCTATTCTGGGCTGTACCACGGCTCTCTCCTGTGGGACTGACTCGGTCACTTCGGCGTCCGCCGAGAGCCTGCTCGCAGGGTCTGCCCCGCCTCGGCAAGCAGGTCCGGCGCCATCGACGGTTGCAGCGCTTCCGGCCTCGGGGCCGTACCGCAGGACTCCCGGACCACCACGTTGGGCCAGAGTTCGATGCGGTGCACGGGCCATTCCCCGCTGATGTCGGCGAGCTTGGCCAACGCCAGTTGGGCAGCGGTCACGCCAAGACGGTGCTTCTGGGGACGCAGAGCGGTCAGCGGCGGATCCGAGGCCGCCCCGATCTCGTCGTCGTAGGTCACCACGGCCAGGTCGCCGGGCACGCTGATCCCCAGGTCCCGGCCCCGCTCGATCAGCCCGATGGCCTCACGGTCCGAGTGCACCAGCAACGCCCGGACGCCCAGTTCGCGGCTCCGCTCCATGACGCCGGTGTACGCCCCGGCCCAGCCCGGAGCACCGTAGGAAGGCACCTCGATGTCGAGGCCCACGTGCGGGGGAAGGCCCAGGGTGTCCACCGCCTCCTGCCATCCTGTGCGAAGGGCCCTGCTCGTGGGGCTCTGACGCGTGGTGATCAGCGCGACCCGGTCGTGCCCCAGAGTGACCAGATGACGGACGGCCAGACCGGCACCGAGGGCGTGGGCGGTCCTGGCGGTGTCCAGGGCGAGGGTGAGCAGTTCCCTGGGTGGACGGCGCTCGACGAGGATCACGGGGACCGTCAGCGAACCGAGCCAGCGCAGTACTTCCATCGCCGTGTCGCCGGTCGTGGCGGGGGCGACCAGCAACGCCTGCACTCCGCGCTCGAGGAGGGCGTTCACCTGCCGACGGTCCTCGGCCGGGTCCTCCCAGCGGGAGGCACGCATGACGAGCCTGCCCTCGGCCGCGGCCACGGCCGTGTGGGCCCCCTGGATCACCTGGGGCCAGTAGTACTCCACCGAGGGCACCACCATGCCCACCAGGGCACGCGCGGCCATCGGTCCGTAGGGGCCGGGCACGCCCTCCCTCATCGGCTGAGTCTGTGAGCGGTGAGCGAGCGCGACACCGCCATGCACGCGCTGCACCAGACCGCGGTCGGCCAGCAGCGTGACGTCCCTGCGCACCGTCACGGCGGTGACGCCCAGTTGTGCCACCAGATCCGACAGGCGCACCATGCCGTGCTTGCGTACCGCGGCGAGGATCATTTCCTGACGCTCCGCTGCCAACGGCATCGACGGTGACCTTTCTGACTCCGACGCCTCTCCTCGAGGCCGACAGTGACCGGACACTATCCCGTGCGATCGGATGACCGGCACCGCTCGGATCCGGGGATCGGTGTGAAGCGGCAGTTGTGCCAGAGCACGAAGAGGACGCAACCAGGGAGCACCGCCAGTCCCATGAGGGGCGCCTGGTTGATGAGGAGGAGCCCCGCGGTGACCAGCGCGAGGTTCATCAGGGCGAGCGGCCAGTGCCGGAGAACCGCGTACGGCACGAGGATGAAGGCCTTGCGGCCGGCGCGCCGGGTGGCGTCCGGGTGGGCCAGGGCGACGATCCCGGACAGGGCGGCCAGGACGGCCGTGATCGCGGCCATGGGCAGCAGGGCGGCCCCGGCCGGGGACGTACGCAGGACGACGGCGTCGACCACGGCCGCGATCACCAACAGCAGCACCGGACCGGAGATGCGCAGTGCGGGGCGGAACAGCCGCGCGTAGGCCCGCGCGAACGCCCGGACGGACGCTTCGCCGTCCTCCCCCGCCTGGTCGAGGTAGGCGAAGGCGGCGGCGACGGAGGGGCCTGTCAGAAGGAGGAGCGGGGCGAAGAACAGCGGGTGGCGCCAGGGTTGGTGGGACACCTGCAAGGCGGCCAGCAGCGGCAGGTTGGCCGTCGCCATTCCGAGGTTGACGACCAGGACGCGGTGGACGTGGGCCCAGACGAGTTCCCAGGAGCTGTGCGAAACGTTGAGGCGCAGTCGCGGGCCGGCGGGACGGGGCGCGGTGGAGTGTCTGCCGGTCATGGCACCTTCCCTGGTCATCCCTTGACGCCGGTGGTGGCGATGCCGCGCACGAAGTAGCGCTGGCCGAGAAGGAACACCACCAGGATCGGCAGGACGGACAGCACCGAGCCCGTCATGATCATCGCGTACTGGGCGTCGTACTGGCCGATGAAGGAGCGCAGGCCCAACTGCACCGTCCACAACCTGTTGTCCGTCAGGTAGATGAACGGGCCCATGTAGTCGTTCCAGGTCTGCACGAAGGTCAGCAGGGCGAGGCCGGCGAGGGCGGGCTTGGAGAGCGGCAGGATGATGCGGGCCCAGATCCCGTACTCGGTGAGCCCGTCCAGGCGGGCGGCCTCGCTGATCTCGTCCGGAATCGTCAGGTAGAACTGCCGCATCAGGAAGACGCCGAACGCGCCGAACGCCTGGAGCAGGATCAGGGAGAGGTGGGTGTTCACCAGATCGAGCTTCTGCATGATGATGTACTGCGGGATCATGTAGGCCTGCCAGGGCACGGCGATGGTGGCGATGTAGCCGGTGAAGAGCAGGTCCCGGCCCGGGAAGCGCATCTTCGCGAAGCCGTAGGCGGCGAAGCTTCCGGTGAGCACCTGCAGGAAGGTGATCACCACGCTGAGGAACAGGGAGTTGCCCAGGTAGGCGGCCAGCGGGATGTCCGTCCAGATCCGGCGGTAGTTGTCCCAGTGGAACTCCCTGGGGATCCACTCGACGGGCACGGTGAAGACGTCCCGGTCCGCCTTGACCGACGAGACCAGCGTCCAGACGAACGGCAGCAGGACTGCCAGTGCCACCGCGGCGAGCGCCGCGTAGAGGAGCACGCGGCCGACTGCCCGCAGCGCTCGCCGCCGGTGTACCGCCTTGCGGGACACGGGAGGGGGAGACGGCTCCGAGACCTGGGTGCTGTCCTTCCGCAGCACGGTGGTGCTCATCGTTCGCTCCTTCGCTGGAAGTAGAACTGGACGACGGTGATCACCAGGCAGATGACGAACAGCGCGAGGGAGACCGCGGAGGAGTATCCGAAGCGCCCCTGGGTGATGCCCTCCCGGAAGATCAGCTGGGAGAGGACCAGGGTGGAGCGGCCGGGACCACCCTCGGTCATGACCTGCACCAGGTCGAACACCTTGAAACTGGAGATGGTGAGCATCACCGTCACGAAGAAGGTGGTGGGGCGCAGACACGGCAGGGTGACGTGCCAGAACCGCTTCCACGCGCCGGCGCCGTCCACGCGTGCCGCTTCGTGGAGTTCGGCGGGAACGGTCTGCAGGCCGGCGAGGAAGAGGATCATGTAGTAGCCCATGTCCCGCCAGACGCTGGCGACGATGAGGGCGGGCATGGCCCAGTCCGAGGAGGTGGTCCAGCCCGGCGGGTTGTCGACGCCGAGCGACCGCAGGAACTGGTTGACGGGTCCGACCTCGGGGCTCAGCAGCAAGTTCCACACCACTGCGACGGCCACCAGTGAGGTGACGTAGGGGAAGAAGAAGGCCGTCCGCAGCACCTTGACGCCGCGCAGTCTCTGGTTGAGCAGGACGGCGAGTCCCAGCGACACCACCAGCGTGAGCGGGATGTGTCCGAACGCGTAGTAGCAGGTGTTCTGCACCGCGGTCCAGAAGTTGTCGTCGTTCCACATCCGGCGGAAGTTGTCGAGGCCGGCCCACTCGGGTGTGCTGTAGGAGTCCCAGTGGGTGAACGAGAGGGCCAGGGCGCCGACGACGGGCACGAGGGTGAGGGCGGCGAATCCCAGGAAGTTGGGGAGGATGAAGCTCCACCCGATCAGGGTGACGCGCCGGCGGCGGCGCCTCGCCGCGGCAGCGTGTGCCGCGGAAGCGGGCCGGACCGGTGGGGGGACGGTGGTCACTTGACTTCGTTCCTCACCCGGTCGTTCATCTCCTTGATGCCCTCAGCGGCGGACTTCTCGCCGCTCATCACCAGTTCGTGCTCCTCGGTGAGGATCTGGTCGATGTCGGACGACTTGTCGCTGATCGGCATCTCCAGCCGGACCGTGGACGGTTCCATGGCCTTCCGCGAGATCGCGTCGCCGGGCATGCCGTCCACCCCGAAGAAGGTGTCCATGACCTTGTCGTCGGTGTAGGCGGGAACGACTCCCACCTTCGCGATGGCGGCGGCCCCTTCCGCGCCGGACGCCCAGGTGACGAACTCCTGCGCCGCTTCGGCGTTACGGGCCTTCTTGTTGACGGCGAACGCGGTCGGCGAGCCGAAGGTGACCGTCTTGCCGTCGGCCGTGATCTGCGGCATCGGCGCCATCCCCCAGTCGACGGGGTTCTTGCCCTGGGCCTTCTCCGCCAGCAGGGCCGCCGCCCACCAGGTTCCCATCGGCACCATGGCGGCCTTGCCCGTGGTGAACTGCGAGTCATAGGTGACGCTCTGGCTGGAGGCCGTGGAGAACGGCAGCGTGGCCTTGGCCTTCTGCAGGTCCAGGGCCATCGTGTACTGGTTCTTCATGAAGTCGTAGTCGCCGCCCAGCAGATCCCCGCCGGTCTGCGCCGCGGCGGTCGCCTGTATCACGGAGCGCCAGGTGTGCAGGTAGGTGCCGTACACCTTGGAGGAGCCGGAGCCCTTCGTGGTCTTCTCGGCCAGGTCCGCGAACCGGGACCACGTCAGGTGGGAGAGGTCGGCGTCGCCGACCAGCGCCTTGTCGTAGTAGAGCACCCAGAAGTCCTGCCGGTACGGGATCGCGTAGTACTGGCCCTTGAGGTCGAAGTCCTTGAGCCCGGAGTAGGACTTCTGGGGGAGCTTCTTCACCTGGTCGGTGAGCGGCTTCAACTGGCCACGCGTGGCGTAGCGGGCGTAGTCGGTGACGTTCTTCATGGTCAGGACGTCGGTGGTGTCACCGCCGGCCAACATGGTGGTGACCTTGTCGGAGTAGTCGTCGGCGAGGATGTCGACCGGCTGGACGTCGATGTCGGGGTGCCCGGCCTCGAAGCCGTCGATCAGCGCCTTCCACTCCGGCGTGGTCTTGTAGTTCCACAGACTGACCTTGACGACGGTCCGGCCGTCGGACGCGGTGTTCGAACCGCTGGCGTCGCAGCCGCCGGCGATCAGGCTCGCGGCCACCACCAACGGGGCGACGGTGGTGAGGGTCTTCTTCAACTTCATGTCGGCGGCTCTCCCTTGAGCGTTTCGGATCTGACGGGGACGGCTCGCTGCGGTGGCGAGGTTCAGGCGCTGAGGCCGATCGCCCAGTTCTCCTCGGTGATCTCCGCCAGCAGGGGCCGGCGAGAGGCCCAGCGTTCCAGCTCATCGAGCACGTGATCGGTAAGCCTGCCGATCTCCGTGCCCAGTGATCCGGCGATGTGAGGGGTGATCATCACGTGCGCCACCTGCCGCAGCGGTGAGTCTTCGGGGAGCGGCTCGGGGTCGGTGACGTCGAGGATCGCGAACAACCGCCCCGAGGCGCACTCGGCGGCCAGGGCCTCGGAGTCGATGAGACTGCCGCGGGCCGTGTTGATGACCGTCGCGAAGTCGGGCAGCCGGCGCAGCTGGGCGGGACCGACGAGGTGCCGGGTCTCGGCCAGCTCCGGGGCGTGCACGGACAGGACGTGGACCTGGGGCAGCAGGTCGTCGAGGTCCACCAGCCGGGCGCCGGCGCGTGCCACCTCCTCGGGGTCCGCGTACGGGTCGGCGACCAGGACGGTGGTGCCGCGCAGCACCCGCAGCAGTTCGGCCACCCGTCGGCCGATGCGCGAGAACCCGACCAGGCCCACGGTGCGTTCGAAGTTGGACAGGTCGCCGTAGCCCGTGACCGAACCCCAGCCGCCGTACGCCTGCCGTTCGTCGGCGGCGAGGAACGGCGCCTTCTTCCCGGCGAAGATGATCGCCGCCAGGGTGTACTCCGCCACCGGCACGGCATTGGCGTCCGCGGCGCTCGTCACCCGGATACCGCGGCTCCAGACCTCCTGGTTCACCAGGCCGCGTACGCTGCCGGCGCAGTGCAGCACCGCCTTCAACCGGGGCGCGGCGGCAAGACGTGCCCGCGTCAGCGCGGGCGCCCCCCAGGACGTGATCAGCACTTCGGCGTGCGCGAGCCGGGAGTGCGCCTCCGGGGTATCCAGTTCGTCCGTCCAGCAGGGGTCGTCCAGGGACACCAGTTCGGTGAGCCGTCGGAGCCGGGACTGGTCGAAGTGCGCCTCGAAGCTCGACCTGTTCATCACGAGCAGAGCATGGGGCTTGGTCCGCATCGGAAACGGGCTCCTCTTCTCAGGGCGAGCGCCAGACATGTCCCGGCGAGACCGCGCCGGACGGCGCTGGGAAAGGAATAGTCGCCCGGTCCGCACAACCGCCAGAGTTGACCCAAAAGCGAAGCGAATCGATCAGGAACGAACATTGGTCTGGGGTATTTGCACCTGTATGGCGCGGTGGCGCGAACCGTGGAGAAAGACCGGAGCCGCAGGCCGGAGCCGGTTTCCGACGGGCCGGACGGTCCTGTGCTCGCGTCGGCCGGGGTACGGCACGCTGGGGGCGCGGGGGCCGTTCCAGGGAGCGGGTCGGCTGCTCCAGGCGCGGCCGGCCGCGGTGTCCGCCTCGGGCGGGATGCGGGTGCGGCGCCCGGGTCCGTGTCGCCCGGGTGCGGGCGTCGTCGTGGACCGGCACGGCCGACGTCGCGTCCGGGTGGGTGGCACCATTCCTGCCCCCCGCTCCGCCCGCTCCTCCTGCCGGGATGCGGTGCTGCCCGAGCGGCGTTCGCAGGATGTCCGCGTCCGGCGGGGTCGCGGCCCCGACGGGGAGTCGCCCCGGCCCGATCCGCCCGAGGCCGTCGAGCCGTCCGCCACGGCTGTCGGTGTCCCTGGCGCATGCGCGTGCCGCCGGTGTGGGCGCCTTGTAGCCTTGGCCGAGGGGGGCGAGGAGGTGCGGTATGACTACGCCCGCTGTCTCCGCCGGAGACATTTCCCGGACTTCCGCGGCGCGGGCGTCCACGGTCAACGAGGCGGAGATTCGAGCCTCGCTCGCGGTGATGGGCTCGTTGGACGCCGAAGCGTGGTCGAAGCCGACCGCGTGCACCGGGTGGACCGTCCGGGACATGGTCGCCCACGAGGTCGGGCAGTTCGAGGAGCTGGCCAAGCCCTGGCTCATGATCGCGCGGGTGCGACGGGCCCGCCGCACGCATCCCGAGTTGGGCGCGCTCGACGGTCACAACGAGAGTCAGGTCGAGGACCGTGGAGAAGCCACAGCGGAGCGGCTGGTCTCGGACTTCGCTCGCATCGCCCCGAAGGGAGCGAGCTCGCTGGCCCGCATGCCGGCTCCGGTAAGGCGCCGGATCCGCACGAGCATGGTCTTCCCGGAGGCGAAGGCCCTGCCCGAGGACTCCATGGACTACATGAACAGCGTCCTCATCGCCCGCGACACCTGGATGCACCGCATCGACATCAGTGACGCCACCGGCACCGAGTTCGTCCTGGACGAGCACGACGGCGAGATCATGCGTCAGGTACTGCTGGACCTGGCGCTCGGCTGGACCGGCCCCTCCTGTCTGCTGGAACTCTCGGGGCCGGCCGGCGGCCGCTACCGACTCGGCAGCGGTCCGCCCCTGGTCACGTTGCGAGCCGACGCACTGGATCTCGCCCGCCACCTCTCCGGCCGACCGTCGCCGGCCGGGCTGGCGTTCGAGGGCGACGCGGAGGCCGCGGCGGCTCTCACCGCGGCCCGGGTCCTCTTCTGAGCGGATCGTTCCCGGTCCGTGCCCGACGCCGGAGCCTCACCTTTCCCAAGCCCTGACGCCGACGGCAGCCTGGGGCCCGCCCCGCCCGGCGGCCTCCGGCTCGCCCCCACGCCGCCGGCCGCTGACCGCCGGCCCTGGCCGCTGGCGAAGCGAGAGTGCGAACGGCCGCGGACGGGACGCCTCGGCCACACGCGGTCGACATCCGGAGTACGGTCCGCCGACGCCGACGCCGACGCCGACGCCGACGCCGACGCCGACGCCGACGCCGACGCCGACGCCGACGCCGACGCGTCGCTTCGGCACCCCTTCACCGGTCCTGACCACCGGCCGCGGTGCCGGCCGCACGTCCTCGGGGCCTCGGTCACGTCACCGGCCCATGGCCTCCGACCGCGCCGGGGGACCGGACGTCGTCGTCGAGGCTCTGCCAGAAGCCGCGGAGAGCGGTGACGAGTTCCCCGGGCGCCTCCTCGGCGATGTGGTGTCCGGAGGCGATCGGGCCTCCGTCGAGCCGGTCGCCCGCCCAGTCGCGCCAGACGCTCAGCACGTCGCCGTAGAGGTCGGCCATGTCGTCACGGGTGGCCCACAGCACCTGGAGCGGGCAGCCGATGCGTCGGCCGTCCCGTCGGTCGGCGTCGTCGTGCTCACGGTCGATGCCGAGGCCGGCCCGGTAGTCCTCGCACATCGCGTGCACGGTGGCCGGGTCGTGGATCGCGCGCCGGTAGTCCTCGTACGCGTCGGCGCCCATCTGTTCGGGGGTGGCCCTGTACCAGGCGTCCGGGTCGGCGTTGATGACGCGTTCGGCGGGCTTGTCGGTCTGCCCCAGGAAGAACCAGTGCCACCAGCTCGCGGCGAACGTCGCGTCACAGCGACGCAGTGCCTCCCCGATGGGGACGGCGTCCAGCACGCTCACGGCGGTCACCGCTTCCGGGTGGTCCAGCGCGAGCCGCGTGGCCACGTACGCGCCCCGGTCGTGCCCGACCACGGCGAACCGTTCGTGCCCGAGACGGCGCATGACCGCCAGGACGTCACCGGCCATGGCGCGCTTGGCGTACGGACGGTGCCGGTCGTCGGTCGGGGGCTTGTCGGACTCGCCGTAGCCCCGCAGGTCGGGGCAGACCACCGTGTGACCGGCCGCGGCCAGCAGCGGGGCGACGCGGTGCCAGGTCGCGTGCGTGCGCGGATGGCCGTGCAGCAGAAGCACCGCGGGACCGCTGCCACCGTGACGCACCCGCAGCCGCGCCCCGTCTCCCTCGCACCGCGTCAGCTCGAAGCCGTCGAACACCTAGCCTCCCGAACGTCGGACAACGTGCGGGTCCCCTGCCCTGGATCTCCTCGGGCATGCGGGAACCCGGTCCGTGCGAGAGTCGGGCGATGCCCCTGTACGCCTTTGTGCGGCCTTCGCCGGCTCGACGAGTGGCCCGCGAGCGCCCCGTCACCCAGAGCGGCCACGACCGAGCCCGTCGCCGCGGCGGGGCTGACGCGCCTCGGCTCAGGCGCCGGCCAGCGACAGTTTGAGGGCGAATCCGAGGAAGAGCGCTCCCGCGGCCGACGTCGCACCGGCCGCCAGCCGCTTGCGGCGCCGGAACGCTGCCGCCAGCCGTGTCCCGCCGAAGATCAGCGCGCTGAGGTACAGGACACTCGCCAGCTGCGCGAACGTTCCCAGGATGACGAACGACAGCGCCGGGTAGGCGTAGCCGGGGTCGACGAACTGCACGAAGAAGGCGACGAAGAACAGGATCGCCTTGGGGTTGAAGAGGCTGATGACCAAGGCCCGCCGGAAGGGCCGCTCGTCGGCGACGGCGGCGGACCGGAGGCTGGGCGTGACCCGGTCGCGCCGGCCGCGCCACATCCCCCAGGCGGCCCGGAGCATCCCGACGGCCAACCAGGTCAGGTAGCCGGCGCCCGCGTACTTCACGATGCCGAAGAGCACGGCGTTGCCCTGGAGCAGAGAGGCGACACCGGCGGCGGAGAGTGTCATCAGCGCGGCGTCGCCGCACCACACGCCGGCTGCGGCGGTGTAACCGGCCCGCACCCCGCGCCGGGCGGCCACGGAGAGGACGTAGAGCGAGTTGGGGCCGGGCAGCAGGACGATCAGGACGAGGCCCGCCAGGTAGGTGGGGAGGTCGTGGACGCCGAACATGACAGGAAGTGTCGCACGCCGCCACGGTGTCTCCGGAATCGTTTTCCGCCGCCCTTCCGCCGGGCCCCGGACCTCGCTCAGGTGGTCTCCGTCGCGTCCACGGGGATGCCCAGTCGGGCGGTCGCGGTGCTGAGAGCCGTTCCCAGCGGGAGCGCGATGCGGGTCACGGCGTGCCGGTCGCCCCGCGTCGGGGAGAGGTTGACGATGAGGACGGGCTTGCCGGCCTGCGCCGCATGGCGGACGAACCGGAGCCCGGACATCACCGTCAGTGAGGATCCCAGGACCAGCAGCGAGGCCGCCTCATGGACCAGTTCGCGGCAGTGCTCGACGCGCGGCGGCGGCACGGACTCGCCGAAGAACACCACGTCCGGTTTGAGGATGCCGCCGCACTGCGTGCAGGGCAGCACGTGGAAGTCCGCGACCTGTTCGTCGGTGAGGTCGGCGTCGCCGTCCGGGTTGATTCCGGCGGCCACCAGCTCGTAGCCCGCGTTGGCCTGTTCCAGCCGTCGGGCGAGTTCGCGGCGCGGGCTGAGGGCGCCGCAGGACAGGCAGACGACCCGCGCCAGGCTGCCGTGGAGTTCCACGACGCCGCTGCTGCCGGCGGCCTGGTGCAGCCCGTCGACGTTCTGGGTGATCACGCCCGAGAGCAGGCCGTGGCGGCCGAGCGCGGCCACGGCCCGGTGCCCCGCGTTGGGGCGGGCTCGGCCGAAGGTGCGCCAGCCGAGGTGGCTGCGCGCCCAGTAGCGGCGCCGGGCCCGGGCACCGGCGGTGAAGTCCTGGTAGGTCATCGGGGTGTGCCGGTCGAGGCTCCCGCCCTCCCCCCGGTAGTCGGGGATGCCCGACTCCGTGGAGATGCCCGCCCCGCTGAGAACCAGGACACCGCCGGTGCTCAGGGCATCGACGACCGGCCGCAGATCCGTGGTGCCCGGTGGCAGGTCCTCAGTGGGGGTCCAGCTCAGAGTGGGACGCATGCGCATGCGGCCAGGGTACGGAACCGGCGCCCGTCACCCCGCTTCCTCCCCTGTCCGTCGGCTGCCCGGACGGGGGATCCGGCGGTCCGGATCTCCCGCCGAGGTCGGCACCGGCGCTCGGGCGCATGGTCGCGGGCCTTCAGGGCGTGCGCGCGCCGGCCGGGCCCACGGGAGCGTCGCCGCGCAGGGTGATGCGGTGCATGACACGGTGCTGGTCACCGTAGTCACGGTTGGCGTAGTGCGCCGTGCTGCGGTTGTCCCACAGGGCGACGTCCCCCGGCCGCCAGCGATGGCGTACGACGTGTTCGGGCTTGGTCAGGTGGGCGTAGAGGATGTCGAGGATGCCCCGGCTCTCGTACTCCGAGACACCCACGATGTGCGAGGTGAAGCCGGGGTTCACGAACAGGCCTCTGCGGCCGCTTTCCGGGTGGACCCGCACCACCGGGTGCTCCACCGGTGTCAGGTCGGCGAACACCTCGCCCTCCCACAGGTTGCCGCGCCCCATCCTGCGCTGAGCCAGGTAGTAGCCGAACTCGCGGGTGCCGTCGTGGACGGCCGTGAGGGTGTCGGCCAGGGCCCGCAGGCCGGGCGACAGGGACGCGTAGGCGAGCTGGCTGTCGGCCCAGTTCGTGTCGCCCCCGCTGGGGGGCAGCACCACCGCGCGCAGGACGGAGATCGCGGGCGGGCGTCGTACGAAGGTGACGTCGGTGTGCCACACGTCGGCGAACCCGTTGTCCTGGCTGTCGAGGGAGTACACCTCGGGGGCCACGTCACCGGAGTCGTGGACCGGATGCCCGACGGTGACCTCGCCCAGCCGCCTGCCGAACTCGATCTGAGCGGCGTCGTCGAGCCCGTGCTGGCCACGGACGAAGAGCACCTTGTACCGCACGAGGGCCTCACGCAGCGCGAGGATCTGGTCGTCGTCGAGGCGGCCGAGGTCGATGCCGCGGATCTCGGCACCGAAGTGGGGGCCGAGTTCCGTGACCGGCAGCCGGGTCGGTGCCGGCCGTTCGCTGAGAACGCTCACCTGTTGTTTCCTTTCCTGGTACGACTTCTCGGTTCGGATGTGCCGTGGGTGCCGCGGTCAGGCCGCGGCGGCCTTCACGGCGTGCGAGACCCGCAGGCGCAGCTCGTTGAACTCGGCGGACTCGCGCAGCTGTTCGGCGTCGACGTCTCCGCGGGGCAGACTGATCGGCAGGTCGAGGGCGACGGTGCCGGGGCTCTTGGTCAGCACGACGATGCGCGTGCCCAGGAACACCGCCTCGTCCGCCGAGTGCGTCACGAACACCGTGGTCCGCCCGGTCTGCGCGGTGACGCGGCGCACGTCCTCCTGCAACCGCTCCCGGGTCAGCGCGTCCAGCGCCGCGAACGGCTCGTCCAGCAGGAGGAGCGGATTCCGCGCGGCGAGCGCGCGGGCGATGGCGACACGCTGCTGCTGACCGCCCGAAATCTCCCAGACACGTCGCCGCTCCGTGCCTTCGAGACCGACCCGGGTCAACAACTCGGCGCGCTTCTCCGGCCATTGGGCGCGAGGCACGTCCGCGTAGCGCAGGGCCAGGTCGATGTTTCCGCGCACGGTGCGCCACGGGAACAGCCGTGGCGTCTGGAAGACCACGCCCGCGCTCCTTCCGGGTCGTGGTGCGGCGCCCAGGACCCGCACCGAACCGTGGGTGGGCTGCTCGAATCCGGCGATCAGCCGCAGGAGGGTGCTCTTCCCGCACCCGGACGCGCCCACCAGGACGAGGAACTCGCCGGCGGGCACGGTCAGGTCGACGGGCCCCACCGCCGTGACGGTCTCGCCGCCCCGGCCGTACTGGTGCGTGACCTGGTCGAGTCGTACGGACCCGGTGCCCGGCGTGTCCGCGACGACGGCGGGTGCGACGGTCTCACTTGAGGACATCGGGCAGCCCCTTGAGATAGAAGGCCTTGCGGACGACGTCCTCGGACGGCGGGGTGTCGATCTGCTTCTGTCCGGCCAGGAACCCGGCCGTGTCGGTGACGTACGTCAGCAGCCTGCCCGGATCGCCGTCGGTGCCCAGCCAGTCCGCGGAGGTGACCTGTTCGGGGGTGAGGAACACCCCTTGCGACAGCTGCGCCTCGGCGTCCGTCTCACTGATGCCCAGTTCCGCCGCGACGGCCTTGACCGAGCCGCCGGGGTCGGACTTCAGCAACCGCAGCGCCTCGGCCTCCGCCTTCCGCCAGGCGTCGATCGCCCGCGGGTCCCTGGCGATCAGTTCGTCCGATACGACGGCCAGGTCCAGGGTCGGCTTGCCCGCGGCGCCGATCTCCTTGCTGCTGGCGAGTTGGGTGCCGGTTTCGCGCAGCTCGTCCAGGGTCGGCAGCCAGACGTAGGCGGCGTCGATGTCACCGCGCTGCCAGGCGGCGAGGATCGGCTGCGGCTGCAGATCGATGAGCTTGACGTCGTAGGTCTTCAGACCGGCCGCCTCCAACGCTGCCAGCAGACTGTAGTGCGAGGTGGACGCGAAGGGCGTGGCGACGGTCTTTCCCTTGAGGCCGGCGACGTCCGAGATGCCGGTCGCCTTGCGCGCCACGAGCGCCTCGTTCTCGCCCGCGACGTCGAGGATCCAGGCGACCTTGTAGGGGATCGGCGAGGAGCCGGAGATCCCGCGGGCGAACGGACTCGAACCCAGTGCCGCGATGTCGAGGGACTTGCCGAGGAACGCCTGGTTGACGCTGGCCCCGGAGTCGAACTTGATCCACGTGATCTCGTGGTCGGGCAGCGCCTTCTCCAGCAGCTTTCTGTTCTTCACTATCAAGTCGCCGCTGGGGAAGGCGAAGTAGCCGATGCGAAGCCGTCGGGCGCCGCCGGACCCCGACGCCGCACTGTCCGAGGAGCAGCCGGTGACGGCCGCGGAGGCGGCGGCGAGGGCGCCGGCCAGCAGGAGTCGGCGGGACGGACCTTGAGGGACACGGGACATGAGGGGGCCGTTTCTGTGCGGGGTACTGGGTGTGGGACCGGTTACGCGCGACCGCGCCAGGGCACGACGGCACGCTCGAGCCGTAGCAGCAGCGTGTCGATGACCAGGCCGGAGACACCGATGGCGATGATGCCGACGAGGACCACCGGGGTGTTGTTGTAGTTCGCGGCGTCCTTGACCATGCCGCCGATCCCGGGCAGTCCGTTGACCAGCTCGGCGGCGACGAGGGAGGAGTAGGCCACGCCGACCGCCAGCCGGACGCCGGTGAGCGTCTCCGGCAGGGCGGAGGGTGCGACCACGTCCCTGACGACGTCCCACCGTGAAGCGCCCAGGGCCCGAGCCGCCTCGATCAGACTCTTCGGTACGGCCGCAACGGCCGTGGTCGTGGACACCGCCACCGGCGGGAAGGCGGCGACGGCGAGCAGGGTGACCTTCGGTTCCTCGTTGATGCCCAGCCAGATGATCAGCAGCGAGAAGTACGCCAGGGGCGGCAGCGTCCGCAGAAAGGTGATCCAGGGCTCGAACAGGGAACGCAACCAGCCGACGGTGCCCATGAGCAACCCGAGCACGACACCGGCCGCGATGCCGATACCGGCGCCGAACGCGATGCGCCGCAAGCTGATACCGAGGTGCTCGACGAGGGTGGTTCCGTTGTAGCCCCGTACGCCGTCGTGGGTCGTGGACACGTCGATGAACGCGTCCCACACCTTGGCGGGCGGTGGCACGAGCGTCTCGCTCCAGGTCCCGCTCGCGGCCAGCGACTGCCACAGGAGGAGGAACAGCAGGAGCGAGCCGAGAGGCAGCAGGGCACGGGTCACGCGCGCCGGGACCGGCGGCCGCCGCGAGCGCGGTGCCTTGCCGGTTTCGACAGCGGGAACGTCTGCTGACACAGGCGGTGTCGGGGACACGGGGCGGCCTCCAAGGGGCGCCGGAACACGAGCGGTTGACGTCAGCCGCCTCGCGCGGGCGGACGAGCCCGTGCGGCGGCGGTGAGGGAAGCAGGGGTACGGGAGACGTGCCGCCGCCTACGCGCGGAACGGCGGGATGTCTCACACGCCGGGACGCCCCGGAGGCCGGGACGTTCGAGAGGCCCGGAATGCCGGGATGTCCCAGTGGCGGAAGGAAGACGCGTCAGCGACGCGAGGTCAGCGACAACACGCGGCCGGGCGTCGGCACAGGTCGATGACCAGGCGTCGCACCAAGGGCTCGTGAATCATGGGGCCATTTCTACAACAGCCGTCGGATCCCACCAACAGCCGTCCACGTTCTGGAACACCGGGCTCGGTCAGCGCGTTCGCCGCTCGCCGTGTCCTCGTGCGAGGACCTCGACCGGCGCGGGGCCGCGGGCCGGGGGCGTCCGCCCGACACGATGGCGAGGGCCGTGGGTGGAGGTCCGGACGAGGACGGACGGAACGACGGCGACGCGGTCGTGCCGCGGCACGGGTCAGGGACCCGTCTGCGGGTGGCGTGCCCAGGCCTCCGCGCGCAGGTCGGCGTGCGACAACACGTCCGCGGCCGTGCAGGCCAGCGCCTCGGTCACGGCGACGAGCACGTCACGGGCGCGCGGGGAGGCGGCGGCCGCGGCGAACTCGGGGGTGTGGTCGGACCCGTCGTCCATGATGGCGACGAACGGGTGGATGGCGGGCACGCGGGCGCTGACGTTGCCGATGTCCGACGAGCCGAGGTGGACGCCCGGCACGGGCGGCGTCAGCGCGATCCCCGCCCGGGAGAGGTGCCCGGCGAACCGTTCGGAGAGTACGCCGCTGTCACGGAAGTGCTCGTAGAGGAGCGTGGCGCGTTCCACCTCGGCCCTGGTGCCCGTGGCCAGGGCAACGCCCTCGGCACAGGTGTGGAGTTGACCGGTCAGGTCCTCCAACGCCCTCGTCGTGGCGGCGCGGAGTCCGAACAGTCCCTCCGCGTACTCCGGCACGATGTTGGTGGCCGTGCCGCCGGCGGTGACGATGCCCTGGATGTGGGAGGCCTCCGGCAGGCGTCGGCCCACGAGGTTCAGCACGTTGAACAGTTCGATCAGCGCCGCGAGCGCGTCGACGCCTTCCGTCGGACTGCCCGTCGGGTGGGCGGCACGGCCGTGGAAGGCCACCCGGTACTGCACCTGAGCGGTCAGCGGTGCCCGCGCCCAGTCGTACACCCCCGGGTGGAACATCAGCGCGGCGTCGACGCCGTCGAAGACTCCCGCCTCCACCTCTAGGACCTTCCCGCCGCCGCCCTCCTCGGCCGGGGTGCCCACCGCCACCACGCGACCGGCCGAGTCCCCCAGGACCGAGTTGAGCGCGAGCGCCGCTCCGAGGCCGGCCGCTGCGATGAGGTTGTGCCCGCAGGCATGGCCCAGGCCGGGCAGCGCGTCGTACTCGAGCAGCAGTGCCACGGCGGGGCGGCCCCGACCGGAAATCGCCGTGAACGCGGTGGGCATCCCGGCCACCCCGCGCTCGACCGCGAAGCCGGCCTCCTCCAACTCGCCGGTCAGCAGGGCGGCCGCTCGGTGCTCGGCGAAGGCGTACTCCGGGTCGGCGTGGAGCCGGAGGGCGACTTCCCACAGCGCGCCGGCCCGATCGGCGATCTCGGCGCGGAGCCTGTCGTGGACATCGGCGGCGAGGCCTTCGGACGTACGGGCCACAGGGTCTCCTCGGGACGAGGTCGTCGTTCGTCGTGCCGTACGGCCACGGGTGCCTCGCGGAAGGGGATCGACACGTGGATCGAGACCTGGCGTCGGCGCGGCACGTCGGGCGAGTGGCCGCAGGGCCTTCCGGAGCGGCCGCTCCCCGGGTCGGAGACGCGGGTGCGCGCCTGCCGACTCAGGACGCGCTGCCGGCGCGGAGCCGGCCCGACGCCGTGTCCTGACGTCGCTCGGACCGGCTGCCCGGTCGTCTCCCGGCCCTACGGGGTCGCGTGCGCGACGTGGTTCTCCTAGCGTGGGGTGCGCGGTGGGAACGGGGCGCCGGCTGCGGGCTCCGGTCCTGTGCGGGCCTCTTGTCGGAGCCGTTCCGCGCGGTCGGCCGATTGGATCCCCACTTTCGGTTGATGTGTCAACCGTGGAGGGGTAGCGTCAGTTGACGCATCAACTGGACCGGGTTGTCTCGTCGAAGGGGTAGCGGACATGAGCGACAAGAAGGTCATCGCGGTCACCGGAGCAACCGGCGCACAGGGCGGAGGCGCCGCGCGGGCGCTTCTCGCCGACCCCGACGCGGGCTTCGCGGTACGCGCGCTGACCCGCAACCCCGACTCTCCCGCCGCCAGGGAACTCGCCGACCTCGGGGCCGAGGTCGTACGGGCGGACTTCCATGACGAGCCGACCGTGCACAAGGCGTTCGAGGGCGCCTACGGTGCCTTCCTCGTCACCAACTTCTGGGCGCACGGCTCGGCGGCCAAGGAGACCGAGGAGGTCGCCGTCCTGGTCCGGGCCGCCGAGGCCATGAATCTGCGCCATGTGGTCTGGTCGACGCTGGAGGACACCCGCGAACTGCTGCCGCTGGAGGACGACCGGATGCCCGTCCTCCAGGACAGGTACAACGTGCCGCACTTCGACGCCAAGGGGGAGGCCGACCAGCTCTTCACGCGGGCCGGGGTGCCGACGACCTTCCTGAAGACCACGTTCTTCTTCCAGGGCTTCCTCCAGGGCATGGGCCCCAAGCGCGCCGAGGACGGCGTACTGACCCTGACGCTGCCGTTCGAGGAGGGCAAGCTTCTTGCCGGGGTGGACGTGGCGGACATCGGCCGGACCGCTCACGCCATCCTCAAGGGCGGTGAGCGGTTCATCGGCAGCACCGTCCACCTGGCGGGCGACCATCTGACCGGCGCCCAGTACGCCGAGAAGCTGGGCGCCGCGCTCGGCGAGCCGGTGCGTTTCCAGTCCGTGCCCTACGACGTGTTCCGCGCCCTCGACATCCCGGCGGCCGATGAGATCGGCAACATGTTCCAGTACTACGGCGACTTCGACCAGGAGTTCACCGGCGCGCGTGACCTCGACCGCTTGCGGGAGATCAACCCGGCGCTCAGAAGCTTCGACGACTGGCTGGCCGAGAACGTCTCGAAGATCGCGGTTGACTGAACAGGGGCGCGAGCGGAACGGCGGCCACGGAGGGGGATGGTGGCCGTGCCGCCCTACGCCGTGGCCATGTCGATGAGACGTCAACTACGTTTACACTTTCTCCATGGACGAGACGGTGCGGTGGTTGACGCCGGAGGAGCAGCACGCCTGGCGGGGCTTCGTCCGGTTGCACGAACGACTCGGGGGCCGGCTGGCGCGCATGCTCCAGGCGGAGTCGAACGTGTCGGCGGCGGACTTCGCGGTCCTGGTCCATCTGACGGATGTGCCGGAGGGGCGACAGCGCTTCCTGGACCTCTCCCAGGCGCTGGAGTGGGAGAAGAGCCGGATGTCCCATCACATCGCCCGGATGGCCAAGCGCGGGCTGGTGACGCGGCAGGAGTGCCCCGAGGACGGACGTGGGGCGTTCGTGGTGATCACGGAAGCGGGGCGCGAGGCGATCGAGGCCGCCGCACCGCGCCACGTCGAGGCGGTACGCGCCCTGTTCCTCGACCACGTCACGCCGGCGGAACTGCGTGTGCTGGCAGAGATCTCCGATCGCGTCGTCAGCAGAATGGACGAGGAGCCGGCCTGAGCGGATCGCCGGCCTGAGCGGGTCGGCCCAGGCGTAGCGGATCGGCCGGGCGGAGCGGCAAGGCGGATAGGTCGGGCGGAGCGGCAGGGCGGGTAGGCAGGGCGGATCCGCCGTGAGCGGTGATCCGGGATGCGCGGCCAACGCGAGCAGAACGGCGGTGACCCGGAGGCCGGGATGGGCTCGCCCGCCCGGCCATCGCCGCCCCGTGCCCCGCGCCGACGCGGTCGCCGGCCTGATCCGGGTGACCCACGGCACCGGTCATCGTCGGAAGTCGAAGTCGCCCGGCGGCCGCGCTGCCTCGGCTGTCGGCGTCGGCCGCGACGCCCGGCCTTCGGCGTCCGCCGCGACGCCCGGCTGTCGGCCTCCGCCGCGACACCTGCCCGTAGGCGCCGCCCGCGGCACTTGGCCGTCGGCGTCGGTTGTCATTCCTGAGCGGCACGGTCCCACCCTCTGGACCCACGGCCTGAAGGCCGCCGTTCCCACTCCGCGCACCAGGCAGCCGCTGTGGCCATCGGGCCGCTCTCGTGACATGATTGTTGATATAACAACTAGAGCGTCTGAGGGTGGTCCCGGTGAGCAACGTGGAAACGGAACCCGCGGCACTGCGGTGCGGAGCGCCGGGTGACACAGCCCGGCCGGCCGAAGCGCCCCGCGTGGATGTGCTGTCCGCGCGAGAGGTACCCCTGGGAGGGCCGCGGGCGATGCTCGTCCGGCGGACGCTGCCCCAGCGGGCCCGGACCCTGATCGGGGCCTGGTGCTTCGCCGACCACTACGGTCCCTCCGACGCCACCGCCACCGGCGGCATGCACGTCGCCCCGCATCCGCACACCGGGCTCCAGACGGTGAGCTGGCTGTTCAGCGGGGAGATCGAGCACGAGGACACTCTCGGCACCCGTGCCCTGATCAGGCCCGGCGAGATGAACCTCATGACCGGCGGCCACGGCATCGCCCACTCGGAGATCTCCACCCGGGACACCACGGTTCTCCATGGCGTCCAGTTGTGGGTGGCGCTGCCCGAGGAGCACCGGAACACCGAACGGGACTTCCAGCACCACGTGCCCGACGCCGTGCGGGTCGACGGGGCCGAGATCAAGGTCTTCCTGGGCGCACTCGCCGGAAGCGTCTCTCCGGTGCGCACCTTCACTCCCTTGGTCGGCGCCGAGATCGTCCTCGAACCGCGCGCGACGGTCACCCTCGCGGTGGACCCCGCCTTCGAGCACGGCCTTCTCGTGGACAGCGGCGACGTCCGCCTCGTCGACACCCGGCTCCGCCCGGCCGAACTCGGCTACGTGCCCTGCGGCGTCGACGCCCTGACGCTGGCGAACGAGTCGGACCGGGCGGCGCGGGTCATCCTGCTCGGGGGCCCTCCGTTCGAGGAGGAGATCGTCATGTGGTGGAACTTCATCGGCCGCAGCCACGAGGACATCGTGCGGGCTCGACAGGACTGGGAGGCGTCCTCCGATCGCTTCGGCGTCGTCGAGGGCTACCCAGGACATCGCCTCCCCGCACCGGCTCTGCCGAACGCCGTCATCATGCCGCGCCGAAACCCCCCGCGCGGCTGACCTTCGCACGCCGCCCCTCCTCTTCGCCGCCCGGGGAACGGAGAAGAGGAGGCGCGCCCATGGTGGCGTCGGCGGAATAGGACGGATCCGGGGCGCGTTGTGAGCGCATAGTTGACATATCAACGGAGAGAGGGGTTGAAGGCGATGCAGTTCGGTATCTTCACCGTGGGCGACGTGGCCACCGACCCGACCACGGGGCGTACCCCGACCGAGCACGAGCGGATCAAGGCGATGGTCGCCATCGCGCAGAAGGCCGAGCAGGTCGGGCTCGACGTCTTCGCGACGGGTGAGCACCACAACCGGCCGTTCGTGCCGTCGTCACCGACCACGATGCTGGGCTGGATCGCCGCGCGCACCGAGCGGATCGTCCTGTCCACCTCGACCACGCTGATCACGACCAACGACCCGGTCAAGATCGCCGAGGACTACGCGATGCTCCAGCACCTGGCCGACGGCCGGGTGGACCTGATGATGGGCCGCGGCAACACCGGCCCGGTCTACCCCTGGTTCGGCAAGGACATCCGCGAGGGCATCAACCTCGCCGTCGAGAACTACGCCCTGCTGCACCGGCTGTGGCGTGAGGACGTCGTGGACTGGGAGGGGAAGTTCCGCACCCCGCTCCAGGGCTTCACCTCGACGCCGCGGCCGTTGGACGGCGTACCGCCGTTCGTCTGGCACGGCTCGATCCGCTCCCCGGAGATCGCCGAGCAGGCCGCCTACTACGGCGACGGCTTCTTCCACAACAACATCTTCTGGCCCAAGGAGCACACCCGGCGGATGATCGACCTGTACCGGGAGCGGTACGCGCACTACGGACACGGCACCCCCGAGCAGGCCGTCGTCGGACTCGGCGGCCATGTGTACATGCGCCGCAACTCCCAGGACGCCATCCGCGAGTTCCGCCCCCACTTCGACAACTCGCCGGTGATGGGCGGCGGGGTGTCCATGGAGGAGTACATGGAGCAGACCCCGCTGACCGTCGGCACGCCCGGTCAGGTCATCGAGAAGACGCTCACCTTCCGCGAGTACGCCGGTGACTATCAGCGCCAGCTGTTCATCGTGGACGGCGGCGGAGTCCCGTTGGAGACCGCGCTGGAGCAGATCGAGATGCTCGGCCAGGAGGTCGTGCCGGTACTGCGCGAGGAGTTCGCCAGGAACCGGCCGGCCGACGTGCCCGACGCACCCACCCACGCCTCCCTGCTCGCCGCGCGGGACACGGAGCGAGCGGCGACCGCCGAACCGGCGGCCTGACACCACACGACATCCTGACGGCCCGGCCCACGCCCACAGCGGTGGGGAGGAGAGCGATGACGACCGAGAACCTCAACGAGTACCTGGCCGACGACGGAGTGGCGCCCGACCGTTGGGCAAGCGCCCTGCACCTGTTCGACAACGGTGCCGGCGTGCCGCACGAGGAGAGCACAGCCGAACGCTGGGAGCGGGCCCGGCTGCTGTTCGACGCCAAGGACTACATCGGCGCCGCCCGGCTCCTCGACGCGGTCGTCGAGGAGGCCCCGGAACAGACCGGCCCGCGGCTGCTGTTGGCTCGCGCCTACTACCACTCCGCCCAACTGACGCGAGCCGAGGGGCAGTTGCGCGAGATCGTCGAGCGCGATCCGGTGGAGCACTACGCCCACCTGATGCTGGGCCGGACCCTGCAACGGCAGGGGCGCCGGGAGGAGGCGGAGTCCTGGTTGCGCATGGCCGCCGCGTTCGCGGGTGACCTTCCGGTCGACGACTGAAGGTCACGGTGGGAGCGTTCGTGGGCGGTGGGCACCGGTCGACGGTGCCCACCGCCCCCTGCGTCACCGTGGAGAAGCCGCTCCCCGGCCACTGACGTCGCCGGCTCGGGCCCGGCGATCAGTCCGGGTAGCGGGGCGTCCACTGCGCCGACGTGATCGCGGCGCGCAGCTCGGCCTCCGAGGCCTCGGGCGCGACGCCGTCCTCGACCGCGACCTTCGCCGCGGCCAGCGCGATCTCGCGGGCCGCGTCCCGCATGCCCGCCAGCGGGGGCAGCAGCGGGGTCACCCCGTCGGAACCCGCCCGCGCGGCGCACTCCCCGACGGCCCGCGCCGCCGCGACCATCATCCGGTCGGTCACCCGCGAGGCCCGGCAGGCGGCCACGGCCAGCCCGACGGCGGGGAAGACGTAGACGTTGTTCGCCTGCGCGACCGGCACCTCGCGCCCGTCCACCTTCACCGGCGGGAAGGGGGAACCGGTGGCGATCAGCGCCCTGCCGTCCGTCCAGCGGGCGAGGTCGGCGGGGTCGGCCTCGGAGTGCGAGGTGGGGTTGGACAGCGGAAGGATCACCGGCCGGTCGCAGGCGTCGGCCATCGTCCGCACGATCTCCTCGGTGAACGCGCCGTGCGCCGTGGACAACCCGATCAGCACCGTCGGCTTCACCTCGCCGACGACCCGGCCCAGATCCGGCGCACCCGCGCCCCACTCCCGTACCTCCGCGTCGTCGCGCGCGTACGTCCGCTGCTCAGGTGTGAGGTCCGTGCGGGAGCGCACCAGCAGGCCGTCGATGTCGACGAACCAGAAGCGGTCGGCCGCCTGCTGCTCGGAGAGGCCTTCCTCGACGAGAGCGGTGCGGATCATGTCGGCGACCCCGATCGCGGCCGATCCCGCGCCGAGAACCACGATGCGGTGGTCGGTCAGCCGCGATCCGGCGACCTTCGTCGCGGTGCTCAGCGCGCCGAGCGCCACGGCCGCGGTGCCCTGGATGTCGTCGTTAAAGGTCAGCAGCCGGTCCTGGTAGCGGCTGAGGATCGGCCGGGCGTGGGCGGTCGCGAAGTCCTCCCACTGCAACAGGGTCCCGGGCAGTTCGGCCTCCACGGCGGAGACGAACGCCTCCACCATGTCGTCGTACTCGGAACCGGTGACGCGGTGCTGCCTGCGGCCGAGGTAGTGCTTGCTGGCCAGCAGGTCCTCGTTGTCGGTGCCGACGTCGAGCAGGATCGGCAGGGTGCGTGCCGGGTGGATGCCGCCGATGGCGGTGTAGAGGCTGAGCTTGCCGATCGGGATGCCCATGCCGCCGACGCCCTGGTCGCCCAGGCCGAGGATGCGCTGGCCGTCGGTGACGACGATGACGTCGACCTCGCGGCCCGGCCGGTTGCGCAGGATCTCGCGGAAGCGGTGCCGGTCCTCGTACGTCAGGAAGAGGCCGCGCGGCCTGCGGTAGATCGCGCTGAAGCGGCGGCAGGCGTCCCCGACCGTCGGGGTGTAGACGATGGGCAGCATCTCCTCCAGGTGCCGGGTGAGCAGATGGTAGAAGAGGACCTCGTTGGTGTCCTGGAGCTGCCGCAGGTAGATGTGCCGGTTGAGCGGCTTGTCGTACGCGAGGAAGGCCTCGTACGCACGGTCCGTCTGGTCCTCGAGCGTCTCCGTCGCCGGCGGCAGCAACCCGTCCAGGCCGAGTTCGGCGCGTTCCCGCGGACTGAAGGCGGTTCCCTTGTTGAGCAGCGGGTCGGCGAGCAGGGCGGTTCCGTGGACATGGGCCGGGTTGGACGATGTCATGACGTTCCTCGGGTGGGCGGGGTGAACGGGTACGACGGACGGGTATCAGGGGCGCGGGGTTCTACGCGGGTCTGACCGTGCCGGATCGAGCATGTTGCCGACGCCTTCGTGGAGTACGGCTCGACCCGCCGCGAGGAGGAAGCCCTTCACCTGGCCGGCCGAGATGTCCGGCGCAGTCGACGCCTGAAGGGCGGCGCCCGGCGTGGTCGAGCGGGCGCCCGGAGCCACGGTCCGGCCGTACGCGAGCGAGCCTTCCGGGACGGAGGCCGGGGCCGGGATGCCCGACCTCCCCGCTGCGGCCGGCGGTACAGGCCGAAGGCCCCGCCGACGGAGGTCGGCGGGGCCCGTGGAGGTGTGGGCCGTCTACCAGCGGTACCAACGGCCCCTGCGGCCTCCGTGTCCGGCGGGCCGGACGACGAAGCCCAGCAGCCAGGCCACCAGGACGATGACGGCGATCCACCATAGGGCCTTGAGCGCGAAACCGGCACCGAAGAGGACCAGCGCGAGAAGCAGTACGAGAAGCAGGGGAACCATGATTATCGACCTCCGGACCCTCATGTGCCCCGCCCGATCCCTTTCACGCCGAGGGAGTTCGCGCGCCGCCCCCCGTCCCCGCGGCGGTTGCCTCGACTGGGACGGCAGCCCTACGACAGGGCGCCGCAGCCGGCGCATCCTGTCCGCGCAGTCACAGGAAGCGACGGATGGGGACGACCGCGGCCTCTCGGGCGCGCTGCAGCGCGGAACGCCGCCTCCAGCGCCCTTCCCGCACCAGCTTCCCGGCACGGACGTCCTCGTCGAAGTGGCCGTCGAGGGTGGCCGTGAAACGCTGGTCGAGCACGGCGAGCATGATCTCCTCGTCATGGTCCAGCGAGCGGCGGTTGAAGTTGGTCGAGCCGACCAGAGCCGCGATCCCGTCGACGGTGATGACCTTCGCGTGCATCATCGTCGGCTGGTACTCGTAGATGCGGATGCCGCAGGCGGTGAGGGCCTCGTAGTAGTGCTGGCCCGCCAACTGGCAGACCCGCTTGTCGGTGTGCGGGCCGGGCAGCAGGATCTCCACCTCCACGCCCCGGCGGGCGGTCGCGCAGAGCAGCTCGATGAAGTAGACGTCGGGGGAGAAGTAGGCGGTGGCCAGCCGGAAGCGCTTCTCGGCCGACTCCAGCATCACCCGGATCAGGGTCTGCATGTCCTGCCAGCCGAAGCTGGCCGAGCCGCGCACCACCTGAACGACGGCATCGCCCTGCGGCTCGTGTGCGACGAACCGGTCCCGCTCGTCGAAGAGTTCGGCGTGGCATTCGGCCCAGTTCTGTGCGAACGCGGCGGCGATGCCGTCCACGGCGGGTCCTCGGACCTCGACGTGGGTGTCGCGCCATTCGCGCTCGTTGCGCGCGTCGCCGCACCACTCCTCGGCGATGCCCACGCCGCCGGTGAAGGCCGTCTGCTCGTCGACGACCAGCACCTTGCGGTGGCATCGGTGGTTCTGCTTGAACGGAGAGAGCGCCAGCGGTCTGCGGAACCAGGCCACCTGAACGCCCGCCCGCCCCATCTCCTCCAGAAGGTCCTTCTCGATCAGCCGGCTGCCGAACCCGTCCAGCAGCAGTCGCACGCGTACCCCTGCGCGGGCCCGCTCGGCCAGGGCCTGCGCGAACTCGCGGGCGATGTCCCCCTTCCAGTAGACGAACGTCATCATGTCCACGGTGTGCTCCGCGGCCCGGATGCGTGCCAGCATCGCCGGGAAGATCTCGTCGCCGTTGCGCAGAGCCGTGAGCGTGTTGCCCTCGGTCGCCGCGATGCCGATCAGCCGCTCCAGCCGGCGGCGTATCCGCGCGGCGCCGTCCTGACCCGTCCCTGATGTCGATATGTCGATACCAGGGGAGGTCGGCTTGGGCTGGTCGTGCGTACGGGTCATGGCGTCACCTGCCGGCACCACGGGGACTACGGAGCCGCGCATCCCGGTCCGGCGCGGGACGCGGCGAGCAGACTGTACTCCCGCCCCGACACCCGCGAGCGCGCTCACCACCCTCGGGCCGGCGAGCACGGCCACCGCTTCGAAGTGCGGGGAGGCGGTCACCGCGCCGCCGAAGCCCGGACGGCCGGTCACCGCCAAGGGCCCGTGGAGTACCGTCACTTCGCGCACGGGGGGACCGCCCTGCCGTACCGGTCGTTTTCGGACCGAGGTCGTTCCGCTCCGCCCACGTGGACATGACTGCGGCCCCAGGGGGCAGGAGACACTCACTCCTCTTTCCAGTTAAGGCGGCACCGTGACCCCCTCCGTGATCACCCACGAAGCATCTGCTTCCAGCACGGGAACTCCGGAGGTCACGGACGACCTGCCGTGGATCGAGGACGGGTCCAAGGTCGCCCCCAAGGACGCACGCGTGCTGTCCAGGGTGTTCCTGAACCGGCTCCAGGACCTGGAGGAGGGCACCAGTGAGTACCAGTACGTCCGCAACACGCTGATCGAGATGAATCTGTCCCTGGTGGCGTTCGCGGCCCGCCGGTTCCGCAACCGGGGCAGCGGCGAGATGGAGGACGTCATCCAGGTCGGCACGATCGGTCTGATCAAGGCCATCGACCGGTTCGACCTGTCGCGCGAGGTCGAGTTCACCTCCTTCGCGATCCCCTACATCGTCGGTGAGATCAAACGCTTCTTCCGCGACACCACCTGGGCCGTGCACGTACCCAGGCGTTTGCAGGAACTGCGCGTCGAACTGGCCAGGAGCAAGGAGGTCCTCGGCGCCGCCCTGGACCGCCCGCCCACGGTGGCGGAACTCTCCGCCCACCTCGGCCTGACCGAGGACGAGGTCATCGAGGGCCTCGTCGCCGCGAACGGCTACGTCGCCGGTTCCCTCGACGTTCCGGGCAGCGCCGAGGACTCCGCCGACGGGCCGACGTACGCGGACACCCTGGGCGACGTCGACCCGGCGCTGGACCTGTTCGAGGACCTGCACGCACTCGGCCCGATGCTGCAGAAGCTCGACGAGCGCGAGCGGACCATCATCGAGATGCGCTTCGGGCAGGAGATGACCCAGGCGGAGATCGGCCGCGAACTGAACCTGTCCCAGATGCACATATCCCGCCTTCTCACCCGCACCCTCGGCAAGCTCCGCGTCGGGCTCCTTCCGGCATGACCCTCGCGTCGCCGGCCATGCCGTCGCTCCTTTCCTCCTTCACCGGCCCTTCGTTCACGTGCACCGGAACGAGGGGCACCCGGCGTAGGCGCCGTCCCTCCGCGTGAGGCCGACGGCGTGGTCGGAACAGGTGCGCCCGCCGAGACGCCTCCACGGCTCGGTCGGCTCACGCCCGGACGGTGCCGAGGGGCCGGGCGCTCCGAGCGGCCGGTGCGCCGGCAACGCGTCGGCGCTCCGGCGGCGGACTCGGCCGGGGGTCCGTCGGCCGTCTGCCGTGACCTGGGGCTGGGGCCGACGACGTGCGCTGGGCACTCGGTGAGCATGATGATGGGTGTCATGGTGGCAGAGCGGGGGCCGGAGGCGTTCGCCGATCCGGTGCCGCTCGGGCCCGCGTCGTGGTCCGCCGCCGCTCCGGCCGACGGCGGGAACGGCGGGCGTGGCCTGCGGAGGGCGGCGACGGGGCCGGGGCGCGTGCGGCGCGGCCCCTCGGCCGGACTCCGTGGGCTGCTGCCGGGCGACGTTCACCAGCGTCGGTCCGGCGCCGTGGCCTCGGCCGTGGCCATGGACCTGGAGATCATGCCGGCTTCCGAGCGACCGGGAGGGTGCGTGGCGGGGACCAGCGCCCTCCCGCACGCTCTTGCGCACATCACGCCGGCACTCCGCCGGCTGGGACCGCCGTCCGGCGACGGTCTCCGGGGCGTCCTTGCGTACATCGCCCCGGTACTGCGCCGGCTGGGACCGCCGTCCGGCGACCATGAGGCACACGCGCAGGCCGTCGTGATCCGCTGGGTCGGGCTGTGGCCCGGTGACCTGGCCGTCGTGGTGCGCTCGGTCGCGCTGCCGCCCGGTGACCTGGCCGCGGCGCCGGAGGCGGGTACCTTCCCGCGGTCGCCCGTTGCCGGCGGTCGGCCGACCCGGCCCGACCCGGCCGGACACCGCCTCCCGCTCGTCGCACCGCGAGAACCGGCTGCGGTGATCACCGAGTGCGTCGGAGCGATGCGATGACGGCTCGGAGCGGCGACGGCGACACCCCGGGCTCCGAGGAACAGCCCGTCGACGAGCAGGCGGAGTTCTCGGCCCTGCTGGAGGACAGTGCCGAGGATCTGTACGAGCACGCGCCGTGCGGTTACCTGTCGACGCTGCTGGACGGAACGATCGCGAAGATCAACACGACCCTGCTCGACTGGCTCGGCTACGACAGCACCGACCTGGTGGGCCGCAAGACCTTCTCCGACCTGCTCACCGTGGGGGGACGGCTCTACCACGAGACCCACTTCGCGCCGATGCTGCGCCTGGGCGGCGAGATCAGCGGGATCGCCCTGGAGCTGAGGACCGCCGACGGCAGCCGATTGCCGGTCCTGGTGACCGCAGCCGTGAAGACCGGCGGTGACGGGCAGCCGCTGCTGATCCGCGCCACCGTCTTCGACGCACGCCACCGCCGCGCCTACGAGACCGAACTGCTGCGCGCCCGACAGCAGGCGGAACGCGAACGCGAGGAACTCAGGAGCCTCAACGCCACACTCCAACGGACCCTGCTGCCGCCGAAGCTGATCAGCGTGCCGGGGCTGGACGTGGCCGCGCACTACCACATCGCCTCCACCGACAAGGTGGGCGGCGACTTCTACGACCTCTTTCCCCTCGCCGCCGGTGCCTGGGGACTGTTCCTGGGAGACGTGTGCGGCAAGGGCGCCGCTGCCGCGGCCGTCAGCTCGCTGGCCCGCTACACCCTGCGGGCCGCGGCCGTCTACGACCCCGATCCGGTCGTGGTCCTGGGCAACCTCAACACGGTGCTCTCCCACGAATACAGCGGCGACGATCCGAGGTTCTGCACCGTCGTCTTCGGGCTGCTCCACCCCGACACCGCTCGGGGCGGCTTCACCATCACCCTGGCCAGCGGCGGCCACCCCCCGGCCCTGCTCATGCGCGCCGACGGAAGCGCCGACTACCTGCCCACCCCGGGCGGACAGCTCATCGGCGTCCTGCCCGACGCCCAGATCGCCACCACCACCATCCGCCTCGAACACGGCGACACCCTGCTGCTTCACACCGATGGCCTGACCGAGGCCCACACCGGACGCGACAGCGAGGACCGCTACGGAGACGACGCCCTGCTCGACTTCACCCGGGCACTGGCACCCACGACCGCGACCGGCGCCGTCGCGGCGATCCGAGAGCTGCTCGACGCCTTCGGCGCGGGCGTCGACGACGACACCGCCGTCCTCGCCATCAGCGTGCAGCCACCTGCCGGTGAGGACCGGGACTGACCCGGCCGCCACCGTCCGCGGCCCGGGGCCGGCCCGTGCCGGAGAAGCGGCGGTCCGGTGGCGGGATCCCGGTCAGCCGGCCTGCGGGTCGGTGGCCGTCGCGCGGGACCGTGCCGCGGCCCGGCGGGCCTGCTCGTCTCCCGGAGCCGTGTCAGGGCCGTCGCCCGCAGCCTGTGATACTGGCGGGTATGGATATCATCCGGAGGAACAACGTCACACTCACCGGCAACCCGCAGGGACCGACGGTGGTGCTGGCCCACGGGTTCGGGTGTGATCAGAACATGTGGCGGCTGACGGTACCCGCTCTGGCCGAGGACTACCGGGTGGTGCTGTTCGACTACGTCGGTTCCGGCCGCTCGGATCTCTCCTCCTTCTCGGAGGACCGTTACGCCTCACTCGACGGCTATGCCCGGGACGTGGTCGAGGTGTGCGAAGCGCTCGACCTGCGCGACGCCGTCTTCGTGGGGCACTCGGTCAGCGCGATGACCGGGGTGCTGGCCGCCGCCATGGCTCCGGAGCGCATCGGGGCACTGGTGATGGTCGCCCCCTCTCCGCGGTACATCGACGAGGACGGCTACCGGGGCGGATTCAGCGCGCAGGACATCGACGAGCTGCTGGAGTCCCTGGACTCCAACTATCTGGGCTGGTCGGCGGCGATGGCGCCGGTGATCATGGGCAACCCGGATCAGCCCGAGCTGGGCGAGGAACTGAAGAACAGCTTCTGTGCCACCGATCCCGACATGGCGCGCGTTTTTGCCCGCGCCACGTTCCTGTCGGACTCGCGGGACGACCTGAAGAAGGTGAGCGTGCCGACGCTCGTCCTGGAGTGCACCCAGGACGTCATCGCCCCCCGCGAGGTCGGAGCGTTCGTCCATCAGACGATCCCCGGGTCGACGATCGTCACCCTCGACGCGACCGGGCACTGCCCGCACATGTCCGCGCCCGATGCCACCAACGAGGCGATCAAGTCCTTCCTGGCGGGCCTTCGGTGATGTCCCGTACCGGTCAGCAGCCCGACCCGCAGGACGCCGACGACGACAAGACATCGTTCGCGACGTTCGCCGCGCTGCTGGAGGACAGCGCCGAGGAGCTCTACGAGAGCGCTCCGTGCGGCTACCTGTCCACGTTGATGGACGGCACCATCGCGAAGATCAACGGCACACTGCTGGGCTGGCTCGGCCTGGAGCGGGACGCGGTGGTGGGCCGGATGCGCTTCACCGACCTGCTGACCGTCGGCGGCAGGCTGTACCACGAGACGCACTTCGCGCCGCTGCTGCGGATGCAGGGCGAGATCAGCGGCATAGCCCTGGAACTCAGGCACGCCGGCGGTCGGATGCCGGTGCTGGTCTCCGCCGCCGTCAAGTACGGCAGCACGGGGGAGCCGCTCCTGATCCGTGCCACCGTCTTCGACGCCCGCGACCGACGAGCCTACGAAGAGGAACTCCTGCGGGCCCGTAAAGCGGCCGAAGAGGCGCGCAAGGAGGCGGAGGCCGACCGCACCCGCCTCCAGGACGCCCTGGCCGTGCTCCAGCAGTCACTGCTTCCGGCCACCCTTCCGACGGTGCCCGGGCTGGAGGCGGCGGCGCACTACCGCACCGCCTCTCCCGACCGGCTGGGCGGTGACTTCTACGACCTGTTCCCCATCGACGGCAAGCGCTTCGCCTTCTTCCTCGGCGACGTGTGCGGCAAGGGACCCCAAGCCGCCGCGGTCACTTCACTGACCCGCTACACCCTGCGCGCCGCCGCCCTGCACGATCCCGATCCCGTCTCCGCCCTGTCGACCCTCAACAAGGTGCTGCACGAGCGCTACACCGGCGGTGACCCGCGTTACTGCACGGCCATCTTCGGCACCCTCGAAACCGATCCCGCGACCGGGCGGACCGCCGTCCGGCTCGCCTCGGGCGGCCACCCCCCGGCCCTCGTTCTGCGTGCCGACGGCACGGCCGACTTCCTGCCCACCCCCGGTGGCCTCCTCGTCGGCGTCCTGCCCGACGCCCGCTTCGTCACCGCCGCCACCGACCTCGCCCCCGGCGACACGCTCCTGCTGTACACCGACGGGCTCACCGAGGCCCGCATCGGCGACGACCGCACCGCCCTGTACGGGGAGGAGGCCCTGCGGGCCTTCGCCGCCTGCCACGCCGGCCAGCCCGCGCAAGCCGTCGTCCAGGCCCTGACCGGCTTGCTGGACGACCTCGGCGACGGCCTCGACGACGACACCGCGCTGCTCGCCCTCGGCGTCCCCGCCCACCACCCCACGACCAAGAGCACCGAATGAACCCGCTGAAGATCGTCACCCGAGCTGCCCCGACCGGTCCCGTCCTGCGGATCGACGGCGCACTCGACTACGGCAACGCCACCGCACTGCGTGACATGCTCCCCACGCTCACCCTCCAGCCCGGTCAGCGCCTCGTGCTGGATCTGGCCGGCATGGAGTTCTGCGACTCCAGCGGCATCACCGCCCTGATCGCCGCCCGCAACCACGCCCAGGCGGCCCAGGCCGACATCGCCCTGGCCGCCGTCCCCCCCAACACGCTGCGCATACTGCGCATCGTCGGCCTCGATCAGATCTTCTCCTTCCATCCGGACAGCGACGCCGCCACCCGGCCCTGATCCCGGAGACCCGTACCCGCGGGGCGGCGTCGGGAGGCGTCTTCGGTGTGCGTGGTCGGCTCGCGGGTAGGCGAGAGGACGTAAAAGGACCGAAAACGGCGAACACCACGAAAGGGTCCTCCATGGTCATCCCGCTTCGGCACCAGGCGGCAGTTGAGCAGGGCACGGACGCGTACGCCACGCTGCGATACGACGCGATCTGGGACGGTGGCGCGGCCCGTGCCGCGGACGCGCGCCGCGCGGTGCGGGCCTTCCTCGCCCGTGCCCCACGAACCGGCGGCAAAGCGGTACCGACCGGCCTGGCCCTGGATGCCGAGATCGCCGCCACCGAACTCGTCACCAACGCCCTCCGGCACGCCCCCGGCCCTCACGGCATGACGCTGCGACTGTCCGGTGACGGACTGACGGTCACGGTGCGGGACAGCTCTCCCGAGAAGCCGGTGGCGGAGAAGGCGGATCCGCGCCGCGTCGGCGGGCACGGACTGCGCATGGTCGACGCGGTCAGCGACCGGGTCGTCGTCGCGCCCCTGGCCACGGGGAAGCAGATCACCGCACATCTGCCCCTGAAGCCGAACCTGAACGCCGGTACCCGCGCCGCGAGCGTCTGAGCACCGGGACACCACCCGGCCGGCCCTGAAACGCCCCCGAGCCTCTTCGGCGTCGGCCCTGAAACGCCCCCCCAAGCCTCTTCGGCCTCCTGCCGCGCGCTCGGCAGCTCCCTCACCGAGGCGCCCGCGGGCGGAGCCACGCGACGGCGGGCGCGGCCGGCAGCACATGGTCGCCGGCGCTGTCGGTGCTCAGGCAGAGAGAGCAGACCACGGCGTCGTGGGCCTGGCAGGCGGCCACGTCCGGGCGCTCGAAGTCCTGCCGGCACACGTGGCACTCGTACGTCACGGCGCTGGGGTTACCGTCCGCCCCCAGGATCGGCTCGGCGATGCCGTCGTCGGTGCGGCGCAGGTAGTACCTGCCCTTGGTGACCACTGCTGTCAGCGGAGTCAGAACGAAGGCGATGACGGCGGCGGCCACGGGGGAGTACGGCTGGAGGGTGGCGCCGAGGGCGTGGAAGTACAGGGCGATGGACAACCCCGAGGCGGCGACGAACGCCACGACGCCGACCGGGTTGACCGCGTAGAGCATGCCGCGGCGGAACTCGGGGACCCGCGGGGACAGCTTCAGCAGGTACTTGTTGACGCCGATGTCGGTCGCGACGGTGACGACCCAGGCGATCGCGCAGTTCGAGTAGAAGCCCAGGATGTTGTTGAGGAAGCTGAACATGTCGGCCTCCATGAGCACGAGCGCGAAGCCGAGATTGACCAGGACGAAGACCAGCCGGCCGGGGTAGTGGCGGGTGACGCGGGTGAAGGCGTTCGTCCACGCCAGCGAACCGGAGTACGCGTTCGTCACGTTGATCTTGATCTGGCTGATCACGACCAGGGCCACAGCCAGCGGGAGCACCATCCAGGACGGCATCATCGCGTCGAAGGCCCCCTTGAACTGCTGGATCGGCTCGGTCGCGGTGGCCGGTCCCACCTCGGCCAGGATGTACACGGCGAGGAAGACACCGATGGCCTGCTTCAGCGCGCCCAGCACCACCCATCCCGGGCCGGCCATGACGACCGCGGTCCACCAGGTGCGCTTGTTCGCCTCGGTCTTCGGCGGCATGAAGGGCAGGTAGTCGATCTGCTCACCGATCTGCGCGATCAACGACAGACACACGCCCGCGCCCAGCAGCACCGACGCGGTGTTCACGCCGCCGTCGCCGTCCGTCCCGGCATGGCCGAGGAAGCGGTCGACGGTGCCGGGATCGGTGGCGACGAGGTAGACCAGCGGGGCGATCATCAGCAGCAGCCAGACGGGTGTGGTCCATACCTGGAGCTTGCTCAGGGCCTTCATGCCGTAGATCACCAGGGGGATCACCATGAGGGTGGAGACCAGGTAGCCCAGCCACAGCGGCAGTCCCAGGCCGAGTTCGAGGCCCTGCGCCATGATCGAGCCCTCCAGGGCGAAGAAGATGAAGGTGAAGCTGGCGAAGATGACGCCGGTGAGCACCGAGCCGTAGTACCCGAAGCCGGAGCCGCGGGTGATCAGGTCGAGGTCGATGTTGTAGCGGGCGCCGTAGTAGGCGAGGGGGAAGCCGGTGACGAAGATGACGACCGCGGCGACGGCGATGGCGACCAGTGCGTTGCCGGTGCCGTGGGCCAGGCCGATGCCGGCGCCTATGGAGAAGTCGGCCATGTAGGCGATGCCGCCGAGGGCGGTCGTCGCCACCACCATCGGTGTCCAGCGGCGGTAACTGCGTGGCGCGAAGCGCAGGGTGTAGTCCTCCAGGGTCTCCCTCGCGGCCTGGTCGGTACGTGGCGCCGTCTCCTCGGGTCCCGGCTCGGCCACCTCTGCCAGTTGCGGCTCGATGCTCATGTCACGTCTCCTTGCTGCGGGTCGGGGTCGGCCGGGGAGGCGTTGCGCCTCGGGGCGGGCCGGAGGGCCCTTGTCTCTCGCGACGGCGTCGGGTGAGCGGGTTGGGGGGCGGGGCGGGTGAGGAGGGGAGCGGGGGAGAAGGTCGGACGTGCTTCAGGCGAAGGTGGCGGGCCACGGCGGGGTCATGGCGGGTCATCTGCGGCGGCGTACGCCGGGCACGCTGCTGCGCCAGGTCCGCGGAGGCTGCCACACGACGGTGGAGGCCGCGACGGTCCCTGGCGAGCTGTTCACCGTCGGCTCCATGACGGGGGACGGTAGGAGGGAGTCGTTGCCTGCGCGTGCTCCCCGGATGAAGGGAGGGTTTCGGAAGGCTCTCTAAGGGTTCCGGGAGGCTCTCGAAGGGCGACCGCGTCTTCCGCGGTCGGGCTCCCGGGCAGGCGCGAGCGGCGAGTAGGACGGACGGTGGCGAGGCAGCACACAGGCTTTTTTGTCGACATGTTGACGGCTGTGTCGCCGAGCGGACCGTGGCACCGTCCTCGTCGAGGCCGGCCGTGGAGTCACGATGTCCCGTCGCTCCACCCGTCCGGCCACGCGGCGGCGACCTTGCCGTCGGCGATCGGCAGTTGAGACAGCTGGGGGCGCCCCGGCACGGCGGATCACCGCGGAGTCCTTGGACCCGGCGCGAACGGGTACCTGCTGAGGATGCCGTTCCTCGAAGGCCCGTCCGTCGGTGTCCGCTACGACCGCGTCGGGGCGAGGATGGTCCGCAGTCTGGGAACGGAGGGACTGGACGAGCGAGGCGGCCGCCCGCTGGTGCTGGTGCCCGGCCTGGGTGCGCCGGGATACCTGTTGCGCTCACTGGAACACTGCGCGCGGCGAGGCCCGGTACGCCTGCTGGACGTCCCAGGATTCGGCGACCCGTCCGGCCCGGCGTGCCGCGAGACCCTCGAAGCGCTCGCCGACACCGTGGCGCGGTGGCTCGCCGCCGTGCCCCGGGAACCGGTGGTGCTCGCCGGCCACTCCACAGGCGCTCAGGTGGCGTTGCACGCGAGCGTGCGAGTGCCTGAGCGGGTGCGGGCCCTCGTCCTGCTGGGCCCGACGTTCCCACCGGACCTGCGACGCGTACGTCCCCTGGTGTCCGCGTTCGTCCGCACCGCCGTACGGGAGTCACCCTCCGTGGTGCCGACGGTGCTGCCCTCCTACCTCAAGGCGGGGCCGCGACGACTCGCCAACTGCGTCCGCTCGGCCCAGGCGGATGCGCCGGAGGACGTCCTGCCCGCGGTGACCTGCCCGGTGACGCTCGTGGCCGGGCACGACGACGCGCTCTGCCCGGGGGAGTGGGTCCGCCTTCTGGCATGTCGGACAGGGCGGGGCCGAGCCCTGGTCGTGCCGGGCGCGCACGCGTTTCCGCACCGGCACCCGGCCGTGACGGCGGAACTGCTGGCCGAGGCGCGGGACGCGTGAAACGCGAGTCCTCGGGAGCGCCGGGTCCGCTGGATCCTCGGCCGTGTGGTGCGGGTGGGAGCGCCGGGTCCGCTGGATCCTCGGCGGCCCGGCGCGGGCGGGAACGCCGGGTCCCCCGTTGCCTCGCTCGTTCGGGGCGGGCGCGCCGCCGCAGCTCACCGCCGTGGACCGCAATTCACCGCCGCTCGCCGCTCGGCCCGGTCGCGGATCGATGGCACGCGGTCGCGAATCGGCTTCCCGCCCGGCACGCGCGCGAACGTCCGCCCGGCGACGGCTCCACCCGAGTTCGCCCGCGCCCGGTCGCTCCGCCGCCGGCCGCAGTCGCGGACCGTGACGACGGACCGTATCGGACAGGACACGGCAGGACGTGCGCGGCCTCCGTCCTGCTGAGGTCGAGGCGGTGGCCGGAGTTCAGTCCTGTCCCTGTCCCGCCTCCGGTGGAGGCGCGGCAGGCTCCAGCCGGACCACGATCCCCTTCGACGTCGGTTGGTTGCTCTTGTCGGCCACGCTCCCCAGCGGCACCAGGACGTTGGTCTCGGGGTAGTACGCGGCGGCACAGCCCCGCGTGGTCGGGTACGGGACCACGCGGAAGCCCTCGGCGCGACGCTCGGCGTCGTCCTCCCACACGCTGACCAGGTCGACGCACTGCCCCTCGGCCAGCCCGAGCCCGCTGATGTCCTGCGGGTTGACGAGCACCACCCGGCGACTTCCGTGAATGCCCCGGTAGCGGTCGTTCGATGTGTAGGGGACGGTGTTCCACTGGTCGTGCGAGCGCAGCGTCTGGAGCAGCAGGTGACCTTCGGGAGCGTGCAGCATCTCCCAGGCGTTGCGGGTGAACAGCGCCTTGCCGACGTCGTTGTGGTAGACGCCCTCGTTGACCGGGTTGGGCAGTTGGATGCCGCCGGGACGTGTCACACGCCGGTTGAAGTCGTGCAGTCCCGGGACGACCCGGGAGATGCTGTCGCGGATGGCGCCGTAGTCCTCCTCGAACCGCTTCCAGGGGATGTCGGCGGTGCCCTCGCCGAGGGTGCGGCGGGCGAGCCGGCAGAGAATGGCGACCTCGCTGAGCAGCAGGGGAGAAGCCGGCTGGAGGCGGCCGCGGGAGGTGTGCACCTCGCTCATCGAGTTCTCGACGGTGACGAACTGCTCTCCGTCGGCCTGGATGTCCCGTTCGGTGCGACCGAGGGTCGGCAGGATGAGCGCGGTCTCGCCGCACACGGTGTGGGACCGGTTGAGCTTGGTGGAGATGTGGACGGTCGTACGACAGCTGCGCATGGCCTCCTCGGTGACCTCGCTGTCCGGCGCGGCGCGGACGAAGTTGCCGGCCAGTCCGAGGAAGAACGTGACACGGCCTTCGCGCATCGCCTTGATCGAGTTGACGGAGTCCAGTCCGTGGGCGCGTGGCGGATCGAAGCCGAACTCCTGCTGGAGCGCGTCGAGGAAGTCGTCCGGCATCTGTTCCCAGATGCCCATCGTGCGGTCGCCCTGCACGTTGCTGTGCCCGCGTACCGGGCAGGCACCGGTGCCGGCCCGCCCGACGTTCCCGCGCAGCAGCAGGAAGTTCACGATCTCGCGGACGGTGGGGACGGCGTGCTTGTGCTGCGTGATCCCCATCGCCCAGCAGACGATGACACGGTCGCTGCGCAGCACCTCGTCCCGGACCTGCTCGATCTCCTCGCGCGTGAGGCCGGTCGCCGCGAGGATGTCCCTCCAGGCGATGGTGCGCGCGTGCTCGGCGAACTCCTCGAAGCCCTGGGTGTCGGACTCGATGAAGTCGCGGGCGAGCACCTCGCCCGGCCGGGCGTCCTCGGCCTCCAGGAGGAGCCGGTTGATCCCCTGGAACAGCGCGAGGTCACCGCCGTTGCGGATGTGGAGGAACCGGTCGGCGATCTGAACGCCCTGTCCGATCACTCCGCGGGGCTTCTGCGGGTTCTTGAACCTCAGCAGGCCGGCTTCCGGCAGGGGGTTCACCGCGATGACACGGGCGCCGTTGAGCTTGGCCTGCTCCAGTGCGGACAGCTGCCGCGGATGGTTGCTTCCCGGATTCTGCCCCACCACGAAGATCAGGTCGGCGTGGTGCAGGTCGTCGAGGCTGACCGTTCCCTTGCCCGTGCCCAGCGTCTCGTGCAGGGCGTAGCCGCTGGACTCGTGACACAGGTTGCTGCAGTCGGGCAGGTTGTTGGTGCCCAACGCCCTGGCGAACAGCTGCAGGACGAACGCGGCCTCGTTGCTGGCCCGGCCGGAGGTGTAGAACACGGCCTCGTCGGGGGAGTCGAGCGCCGTCAGCTCCGAGGCGAGCAGATCGAGGGCGTCGTTCCAGCTGATGGGCTGGTAGTGGTCGGACCCCGGCCGCTTGACCATGGGTTCGGTGAGCCGCCCCTGCTGGTTCAGCCACGCGTCGGAGCGCCGGCCCAGCTCGGCGACCGAGTGGGTGCGGAAGAAGTCGGCGGTGACGCGCCGCGTCGTCGCCTCGTCGTTGATGTGCTTGGCGCCGTTCTCGCAGTACTCGTTGCGGTGCCGGTGGCCCGGCGTGGGGTCGGCCCAGGCGCAGCCGGGACAGTCGACGCCGCCCACCTGGTTCATGGTCAGCAGCGTGTGCCCGGCGTTACGGGGGGAGGTCTCCCGCAGGGAGTACTCCATCGCGTGGACCACCGCCGGCACGCCCGCGGCCCACTTCTTGGGCGGGGTCACGGTCAGAGCCTCGTTCGGCTCGTCGCCGGGTGCCTTCGTCATCAGGTTGCCTCTCCCTCACGCTGCTGCCGCTCGCGGAATCAGCCGACGGGCCAGCGGGCCACCCGGCTCCGGTGCGGCTTGGGTTCCTCGGGCCGTACGCGTCCGTCGCGGATGGTGCCTCGCCAGGCCCCGGTCGCTTCTCCCAGGCCCTCGATGTACTCCTTGAAATGCCGCAGCTCGTCCCGTACGACGCGGCCGGCGATCCCGGCGACGCCGGAGAGCACCCGGGCCGGGCCGCGCGGCGCGATGTGGATCCGCACGGTGACCTCCGTGCGGTCCGCCGCCATGGCCCGGAACGTCACGTCTCCCCGGTGAGCGGGGGACCCCCCGAGACTTCGCCAGGCCACACGCGCGTCGGGCTCCTGGTCCACGATCTCCGCCTGGAACTCGCGGCGCACCGGGCCGATCGCCATCGTCCAGGTGGTGAAGGCGGGCCTGACGTGGTCGACCTTCTTCACCACGGTCATGAAACGAGGGAAGGTCTTGAACTGCGTCCACTGGTTGTACGCGGTGCTCACCGGAACCGCGACCTCGATCGTTTCCTCAACGGTATGCATGGCCCACCCATCGTCAGCCGCCGCTTGCCCCAGTCTCACCTCACGACCGGCCGGTCGCCACACGTCGCTGCGCACACCCGACGGCCGGTGCAGGCGCCCGAAGGGGGTGCCGCCGACGGTGACCGCTCCCGGTCGTCCCTGGAAAGAGGCCGGCGCAAGGTGTCCCGGCCGCATGCCTCCTCTCGATGCGCGTGACCCACACCGCCGTGCGCGAGGAGATGCGAACGCGTGCCTTCCCCTCCGCCCTGTCCTCGCCAGGCGTCCGACTACCCCTCACACGAAGCCCGTAACGTCCGGCGCGTCGTGAACGGACGACGCGAGCGCGAACGCGGTGCCCGATCCGCGACCCGCGACCTCCGCGACCGGGATGCGATGGCTGGGTACGTGCCGACGGTGCCGGATCATCGTGGCTCCGGCGCCACCCGGACGCTGGTGGCGGGCCTTCCATCAGCCCGGTGGCCGGCGCCCCGACGCCCTCGGACGGCGTCCGCGGAGCCGCGCTGCCACTTCGTCGCTTCCGGGGACCCGGGCGACCCGGGCGACCCGGGCGACCCGGGCGACCCGGGCGACCCGGGCGACCCGGGCGACCCGGGCGACCCGGGCGACCCGGGCGACCCGGGCGACTTGGGTGCCACCGGCTGCCGTTCCCACCGCTTCCCGCGGCTTCCCTCTGACGGTCACCCGCCGCGCTTCGGAGGCGTCAGTCGTGCGCGATCACGATCACCTCGTCCTGATCGGCCCAGCGCCGCCGCTCGCTCTTGTCCGGGTTGATACGCACGCCGTGGTCGGGAGCGGCCGTGGCCCGGTCGTGCCGGCGGTAGCCGATGGCGCATTCGCCGCGCTGCCGCGCCGCCGCGACGACCGTGGCGAAGGACGCCTCACATCCGGGCAGGATGTACGACGCCGCCGGTCGCAGGCGGACCTGACCACCGGTGGGGGAGAAGAGTTCCTCGAACACGGCGGCCAGATGCCAGTTCTGGGAGATCTGGGCCATGAGCAGGCCGATGAGTTTCCCGCTGATGATGACGTCGGCTCCGGGGCTGATGGGCGCGAGCGTCCGGTTGCGGTCGTCGGTCATCTCGGTGACCACCGGCAGCTCGCGTCCGCTCTCCTGTTCCAGCAGGTGGAGAACGAGGAGCGTGACGAGGGTCCGGTTGTCCGTCTCGTCCGGCTTCTGCCCGGCGACGGGATCCGGGCCCAGTACGACGACGCTGTCGTACGAGTCGATGTCCAGGCCCCGCAGTGTCTCGGGCCGGGTGACGTCTCCCGTGCGAAACGTGATGGTCAACCGGGTCGCGAAGTCTCTGCCCGCTTCCCGGACCTGCTCGGCCGTGACCTCCTGCCGGTCGGCCACCACGGCGATCACCGAACCGTGCACGGCGTACCGGCCCAACTGGTCGACGATCAGGGAGGCCCGCCGGTTCCAGCCGAGGATCAGCACGCGTTCGGCTCGGGCGCTGACCGGCTGCCAGGGCGTCATCACCGACTCGTCGACCAGACCGGAGCAGTCGCTCAGCCGCGCGGTGTCGTCGTCCCGCGTGACGACGATCAGCCGGTCGCCGACGGCGATGAGGGTGTGCGGCGGCGGGTTCAGCAAGGCCCTGCCGTCGCGCAGCACACCGACCACGCTGGAGGTGGCGTAGGCCAGCAGCGTGTCGCAGAACGAACGGCCGGTCAGAGCCGGGTCGGAGGTGAGATAGAACTCGTCTCCGGCGAAGTCCAGGAGGTCGCGGTAGACCAGGGAGAGCCCGGGACGCCGGGCGGACTGGACGATCAGCCGGGCCGTGATCGCGTCGCTCTCCAGGACGGTGCCGCGCCTTCCCGCGGCGAGGGAGGCCGCCAGCCGGTACCGGTCGTCTCTGACGGCGGCGACGACGGGCGGACCCTCCGCCCCGCCGAGCGCGGAGCGCAGCGCCAGCAGGGTCTTGACCACTTCCGGGTCCGCTGACGGATCGTCGTGGGGCAGCACCAGCACGGCGCTGGCCGCGCCGGGCTGGGTCAGGGCGAGCCGGGCGGGATCGGTGGGGGAACCGCTGCGGCAGATCAGCCGGGTGCGGCCGGTGTTCCCCACTTTCCCGCTGAGGGCCTCCTCCATGGTGGTCTTGTTCCGGTCCGCCAGTACGGCCACCGCGCCGTACCGCTGGTTGGCGTTGGCGGCCACCAACTCGCTCACCACCGTGAACACCTGTTCGGACCAACCGAGCACGACCGAGTGCCCCTGCTCGATGACGACCGAGCGACCCCGCCGCAGCGCGGTGAGCCGCTCGGTCAGTCCGGTGGTGATGATACCGACGAGGGTGGAGACGTACACCAGGGCGACCAGGGCGAGCAGTACCGATAGCAGCACGCGCAGGAGCGGGCCCGTCGCCCCGCCGAGTCGTAGCGTCTCGCCGGTGAGACGCCAGACCGCCGCCAGCCTTCCCGTGCGGGACGTGGGCGCCTGCGGGTCCGTCCAGACCAGCACGGCGCTCGCCGGCAGCACGACGACGAGGCAGCCCAGGGCCAGCCAGCCGACGAGCGCGGAGGTGCCACGGGTCAAGGTGGTGTCGAACCAGTAGCGTGCCCGGCCCTTGAGTGAAGCCCTTCGTCCCACGCCTGCCCCCGTTCCGTCGGGGTTCCGGTCCCGGCAGATGCCGCTCCGGTTCGCCCCGCCCGCCCCCACCGATCCCGCACGGCACGGTCGACGGGACCGACCGCGCACCGCCACGCGGCCACCTGGCAGTGTGCCGAGAGGATGGCCCTGACACGCGGATCACCAGCCGTCTTTCATCCCTTCGGGGACGTTGCCGAGAGAGCCGCTTCGCGCCCGACCTCCGACCGGCCGCCACCGGTCCGACCTGGGCATCGCCCGTTCGGGGCAACCCCGCGGCGCAGGCTGCGGGTGGGGGCTGCCGACTGGTAGGGGCACGTTGTCATCGGGGGTCGGGAGGCATGCGACGCAGAAGCCGGACCGGATCGCGGAAGCTGCTAGGTCGGCGATTTCGGGACCGGGGCGGAATCTGCCGGCCGTCTCACCGTCGCCGACCGGGTGTTCTCGGTCGGCGACGGCTGGATCGGCTTCGTCGGATACGTCGGAGTCGAGGTAGGAGATGGCTCTGTCGGGTACGCCGTGATCGCGTGGGCTGTCTCCGGCGTCGGGGTGTCGGCGGTGCTCAGCACGGCGGCGGGCCGGGGGCGGAACCCGCGGTGGCCGGATCACCACCTGCCGTACGCGAGCGGTTGCCGTGGTTCAGGGGGTGTAGACGGTGGGGCGGGGTGGGGTGGGCATGTTGGCGCCGATGAAGAAGCTGGGGTGCGGGGGCTGGTTGTAGGCGGTGTTCTGCCAGGCGAGCGCGGTGCGGTACTGGGTGTCGTGGAGCAGCGTGGTGATGCGGGTGTTGGTCTGGTACGGCGTGCTGTAGACGCGCAGGGCACGGTTGTCGGTGGTGGGCCAGACGACCTCCTCCCGCCAGTCGCCGAGGATGTCCCCGGACAGTGAGGGGGTGGACTTGGTGCCGTTGTTGGAGTGGACCCCGGAGGCGGTCAGCAGGCGGGTGTCGCCGGAGGTGCCGTACTTGTCGATGCGGGTGCCGTCGAGGAGTTCGCGGACGGGGTCGCCGTCCCACCAGGACAGGAAGTTCATGCTGGACGGCTCGCGGCCGAGGGAGGCGCCGGTCGCCGAGCGCAGGGTGGTGTCGGAGGCGGACCAGGCCTCGGCGCCCGCGCTGCCGGCGTAGACGTCCGCGGCGACGCCGCGGCCGTTGTCCGCGCCGGACGCCGTCTGCCACAGGATCTGGCCGGTGCGCGCGTCCGCCATCCAGGAGCCCGGCTTGCCGGTGTCCTCGGAGACCTTGAAGTACTCCAGGCCGGCCCGGGACGGGTTGAGGTCCCCGAGGTGGGCCGCGTCGCCGTGGCCGAGCCTGGTCGTCCACAGGCCGCCGCCGTTGTCGTCGACGGTCATCGCGCCGTAGACGATCTCGTCCTTGCCGTCGGCGTCGACGTCGGCGACGGACAGGCTGTGGTTGCCCTGACCGTCGTAACCCTTGCCGGAGTTGGTGGAGGAGCTGGTGTCGAAGGTCCAGCGGCGGGCGAAGGCGCCGTTGCGCCAGTCCCAGGCCGCGATCACGGTACGGGTGTAGTAGCCGCGCGCCATGACGAGCGAGGGGCGGGCGCCGTCCAGGTACGCGGTCCCGGCGAGGAAGCGGTCGACGCGGTTGCCGTAGGAGTCGCCCCAGGAGGAGACGGTGCCACGGCCCGGTACGTAGTCGACGGTGCCCATCGCCTTGCCGGTCCGGCCGTTGAACATGGTGAGGAACTCGGGGCCGGACAGGACGTAGCCGCTGGAGTTGCGGTGGTCGGCGGACGAGCTGCCGATGACCGCGCCGGTGCCGTCCCTGGTGCCGTCGGCGGTCTTCATGGCGACCTCGGCCTTGCCGTCGCCGTCGTAGTCGTACACCTGGAACTGGGTGTAGTGGGCGCCGGAGCGGATGTTGCGGCCCAGGTCGACGCGCCACAGGCGGGTGCCGTCCAGCTTGACGGCGTCGATGACGGTGTTGCCGGTGTAGCCGGACTGCGAGTTGTCCTTGGCGTTCGTCGGGTACCACTTGAGGACGAACTCCAGGGCGCCGTCACCGTCGAGGTCGCCGACGGAGACGTCGTTGGCCTCGTAGGTGTAGGCCACGCCGTCGGGGGTCGTACCGCCGGCCGGCGGCGAGATCGGCACGTCCAGGTACCCGGACCGGAACTGGAGCGCGCGCTCGGAAGAGGCCTGCTCGGTGCCGTTCACCACGGGGCGCACCGTGTATTCGGCGGAGGCCTGGGCGCCGGTGTCGAAGTAGCCGGTCGAAGCCGTGACGGGCGAGGAGTTGAGCTTGGTGCCGGCCCGGTAGACGTTGAACGCCACGTCGTTCGGGTCGGTGGCCAGCCACCGCCACGAGACGAGGTTTCCGCTGCTGGTGTGGGTGCTGGTCAGTCCTCGGTCGAGGCGCTCCACCTGCCGGGCGGTCGCGGCCTGCGCGGTCCCCGGCAGTCCGATGAGCGTGGAGAGAGCCAGTGCGACGGCGCCGGTGGCGCAGCCGATCACCCGGCCGGGCAACCGGCGGTGGATGCGCGAACGAGGCGGTGCTGTACGTGGACGTCGGTGTGTGTCGGCCACGATGACCTCCGGTCTGTGTGGGGGGACCGAGTGAGCGCGGTGTCCGGGGGAGGCGCGAGGAGGCGGTCACCCAGAAGCTGTGGGAACGCTCCCATGCGGTGTGAGCGTAGAAACGCCCTGACATGTCGTCAAGGATTTTGTCGGAACCGCTGTTCGACACTGTTGGGATCCGATGGGACCGAGATTTTCCGGCTCGGCGGACCTCCGGTGACCGAGTTCCTTTGCCGACACGTGTGACCTGCACCGACTCCCTGGAAGCGCGGGCATGGCATCGTGTTCCGGGGGTCGCCTCGCCGACTCCGCGACGCAACGGACCTCTCACAGCTGGTTGACAGGTCCGCGTCCGGTCGGGAAGCTGCGTGGTGCACCTCACGCTCATGCGGAAGCGCTGACAGGGGGCCGCCCAGCGCATCCAAGCACTGGCGTAGGTCGACCCAGCAGGGCATATTCGCGATTTCAGCCATTCCCGTGAACGTTCACAACGCCTGCGCGGCGAGGTGCGGTCCACAGCGTGCCGGTGCGGTGTCGAGCAGGTCTGCGCCATGAGCCGGTCGAGCGTGGCCTGCGTCGAGGACGCGGTGCGCAGGCGTCACGGCCGGATCTCCGCACGGGGGTCACCCTTTCGGAGCCCGCCTGGGTCCCTCCTCGCGTACATGTCCCGCACAAGGCACTCCCGCGTCTGTCGCCCACACAGAAGGAGGTTCACCGCCATGCCGGTTCGACACAGCCGATCTCGGGCGCCGGGAGATTCCAGGACCGATCACGTGAACAGGTATCAGCCGGGTGGGCCGGTGCGGCAGTTCCTCGTCGCGCTGGCGGTCGTCCTCGGGCTGCTCGCGGCCGTCGTGGCGATGGTCCCGGCGTCGGCGGCCGGCAACCCGTACCAGCGGGGTCCGGACCCGACCCTGGCCGGCGTCGCGGCCACCCGGGGAACGTTCGCCACCGCGCAGATGAGTGTTCCGCCGGGGAACGGCTTCAACGGCGGGACGATGTACTACCCCACCGACACCAGCCTGGGGACATGGGGCGCGGTCGCGATCGTGCCCGGCTACACCGCGCGGTTCGCCGACGAGGAGGCGTGGATGGGGCCGTGGCTGGCCTCGTTCGGGTTCGTCGTGATCGGCGTCGAGACCAACAGCCGCACCGACTACGACACCGCCCGGGGAGCACAACTGCTGGCCGCGCTGGACTACCTCACGCAGAAGAGCCCGATCCGTGACCGGGTCGACCCCACCCGGTTGGCCGTGGTGGGCCATTCCATGGGCGGCGGCGGGGCTCTGGTCGCGGCCGAGCGGCGATCGTCGTTGAAGACCGCCGTCGGCCTCGCACCGTTCAAGCCCTCCGGGAATCCGGCCGCCGTCCGAGTACCGACCATGATCATGGGAGGCGCCCGGGACACCACGGTCACTCCGTCCTACCTCGACAGTCTGTACGCCACCCTGCCCACCACGACACAGAGCGCGTACCTCCAGCTCAGCGGGGCCAACCATCTCTTCCCCACCAAGCCCAACACCCTTGAGACGCGGATCCTCATCCCCTGGCTGAAGACGTTCGTGGACAGCGACACCCGGTACACCAAGTTCTTGTGCCCGGCTCCGGCCGACCCCACCGGCATCGCGAAGTACCGCAGCACGTGTCCGCTCGTACCGTCGGGCGGGCCCACCCCGTCACCGACCACCGATCCGTCCTCTCCTGTCCCCTCGACGCCACCGCCCGGCGGCGCGTGCGAGGCGACCTACCGCACCGTCAACGCCTGGTCCGGCGGCTACCAGGGCGAGGTCACGGTCCGAGCCGGCAACGGGGCGATCAACGGGTGGACCGTCGGGTTGACCCTGCCCAACGGCCATACCGTCAGCCAGGTATGGAACGGCACCCTGAGCACGAGCGGCTCGGCGGTGACGGTGCGGAACGCCTCCCACAACGGCTCACTGCGGGCGTCCGCCTCGACGACCTTCGGCTTCACCGCCGACGGGACACCGCCCACCGCTCCACCCACCTGCACAAGCCCCTAGGCGACGCTCACCCCCCCCACGACCACTGTCCGTCGGCCGCGACGTCCCACGTGCGGCCGGCGGACGGAGAGGAGCGACCATGTCCCCGATCCAGGCATCCGGTTCCGGCCGGATCAGCCGCCGCACCCTGCTCAGAGCCGGCGGCGCGACCGCCGGGGCCATCGCCGCAGCAGCCGCACTCGGCGAACTCGCCCCCTCGGCCCGGGCTGCCGCGGGCTTCGTCAAGGGCGTCGACATCAGCTGGGTGCCGCAGATGGAGGCGCGCGGCTACTCCTGGAAGAACCAGAGCGGACAGACCCAGGACCTGCTGACCATCCTCAAGGGGTACGGCATCACCGCCGTGCGCCTGCGCACCTTCGTCAATCCGTCCGGCGACCCTGCCAACGGGCACTGCGGCATCGACGAGGTCGCCGCCTTCGCCAAGCGGGTGAAGGCCGCCGGCATGTCGATCATGCTCGACTACATGTTCGGCGACACCTGGAACTCCGTCGGCGTGCAGAACCCGCCCGCCGCCTGGAAGGCCATGGGCTACAGCCAGATGGTCACCGCCATGGGCTCGTACGTGAACCAGACGATGACCGTCATGAAGAACAACGGCGTACTGCCCACCTGGGTGCAGATCGGCAACGAGATCAACAGCGGGATCTGCCGCCCCGTCGGCAGCGTCTCCAACCCGGCGCAGATGACCGGCCTGCTCAACGCCGCCTACACCCAGGTCAAAGCCGTGTCGCCGAACTCGACGGTGTGCATCCACCTGGCCCAGCCGCAGAAGTACGACGTGATGACGACGTTCTTCAGCCGGTTCGCCGCCAACGGCGGCAAGTGGGACATGTCGGTGTTCTCCTCCTACGGCAGCGCCGACCTCGCCCCCGGCATCGTGGCGAACATGAAGAAGATCTCCACGCAGTACGGAAAACCGTTCCTGCAGAGCGAGTTCGGCGGCCGGGTGGACAGGGCCTCCGCCACGCAGGCCTCCCTCGTCGCCTACACCAAGGCGCTGAAGGCCAACGGAGGACAGGGCATCTTCTACTGGGAACCGGAGTGCATGTCCCCGTTCACCGGCTACAACATGGGCGCCTGGGACTCCGCCACCCAGCAGCCCACCGTCATCATGAACGGCTTCTCCCAGGCCTGAGCGACGGGCCGTCCACCCGGACCGCACGTCTTCCTGAGCGACGGGCCGTCCAACCTGGACCGCACGTCTTCCTGAGCGACGGGCCGTCCAACCTGGACCGCACGTCTTCCTGACCGAGGAAGGGATCAATGATGGATATGGGCATGCCATTAGCGCGCCATGGCAGGCACGGGGCCCGGTTGGGGGCGGCCGGCCTCCTGACCCTTGCGGCGCTGGCGGGTACAGGTGCGGCGCATGCCGATGCCGCCGCGCCGCGGGCGCTGCCGGCCGGCTGTTCCGGCACCTCGCCGATCACCTGTCACTACGGGGTCTCGCCCGGCAACTACGACGTGACGGTCTCCGTCGGCGGCGCCGCATCCGCCGGACAGACCGAGATGTGGGTGGAGGCCCGGAGGCTGATGCTTCCGGCGACGAGGACGGCGGCCGGAGCGGTCGCCACGTACGCGTTCACCGTCAACGTGCGGCAGCCGGAGGGGCAGCCGACCGGCCAGGGCGGTACGGGCAATCCCGGCCTGGACATCCGGTTCACGGGCTCCAACCCTCAGGTATCGGCCGTCTCGGTGAAAACGGCGGCCCAGCCGCTGGTGGCCTACCTGGCCGGTGACTCGACCGTGTGCGACGCGTTGACCGGCCCGTACACCGGCTGGGGCCAGATGATCACGCCTGCGGTGCGCCCAGGCGCGGTCGTCGCCAACTACGCCGACTCGGGGGAGAGTTCGGGCAGCTTCCTGAACAACTCGGCACTCTTCCCGGCGCTGCTGTCGAAGGTCAGGGCGAACGACCCCGTCTTCATCCAGTTCGGCCACAACGACAAGCAGACCAGCGCGTCCTCGTACCGCGGCAACCTCATCTCCATGATCACGAAGGTCCGCGCCAAGGGCGGCGTCCCGGTCCTGGTGACGCCACCGGTCCGCCGGCTCTTCGACGGCAACCGGCTCACGGCGACGGCGCTCCACGTCAACGGCGTCGGCGTGAACCTGCCCGCCGAGATGCGCGCGGTCGGAACGGCGCAGCGGGTGCCGGTGATCGACCTGACCGCCACGAGCAGGGCGCTGGTGGAGTCCCTCGGCCCCTCCGCCTCCGCGCAGATCTTCCTCCGCTCCGCCGTCGACGGCGTGACGGACAACACCCACTTCTCGCAGTACGGCGCGACACGGATCGGCGGGCTGGTACTCCAGAGCATCCGGGAACAGAACCTGCCCCTGACCGCGTACCTGCGCTGACGAAGGCGCGACGGCGCCCGTTCCTGGGAGGGACCGCATGAAGAAGTTAAGGACACTCGTCACCACCGCACTGCTGATCTCGTTGTCGGGTCTCGGCGCCGGCACCGCCTCGGCGACCGACAGCGGAGCGGTCGACAGCAGGGCGGTCGACAGCAGGATGGCCGACAGCGGGGCGACCGACAGCAGGACCACCGCCATCAGGACGACCGACAGCAGGACGGCGACCTGCGCCGGCGTCACACGTGCCGCGTCCCCCGACGTACGAGCGGCGGCCGCTCCCGTCACCGTGTGGCTGGCCGGTGACTCCACCATGGCCAACCCGGGTGCCGGCCGCTGTCCGGTCGGCTGGGGCAGCCAGTTCGGCGCCCTGTTCACCAGCGAGGTGACGGTGAGGAACCAGGCGGTGGCAGGGCGCAGCATCCAGACCTGGCTGTACGAGTCGAACGTGAGCGGCGTCAAGCAACCCGACGGCGAGTGCCGCCTCACGTCCCCCACGTACGCGGCTCGCTGGCAGGCGATGCTCGACGCGAGCACCGGGATGAAGGCCGGCGACTACCTCTTCCTCCAGTTCGGCATCAACGACTCCTCCTCCACCTGCCCACGGCACGTCGGACCGGCCCGGTACCAGCAGCTGCTGACCATGATGGCGCGGGCCGCCCTGGCCCGGGGCGCGCACCCGGTGCTGCTCACCCCGGTGGCCGCCATCACCTGCTCCGGCAGCACGGCCACCAAGAACCGCGGCTTCGTCAGCCAGACCCTGGGCGCCGGAGCCGCCACCGGAGCACCGGTCGTCGACCTCCAGACGCTGAGCGTCGCGCTCTACAACAGCCTGCGCTTCTGCCCCCACGACGGCGACTACGGATCAGGTCCCGTGGGCGCCTTCTTCTGCAACGACCACACCCACTTCGAAACCTATGGCGCGCGGCGGATCGCCGGACTGGTCGCCGGTGACGTACGCCGCCAGAACCTCCCGCTGGCCGCATATCTCAAGTAGCACGCGGGACCGTCCGCCCAAGACCGCACGCCGCGGCCGCTGTCGTGCCGCGGCGTGCGGCCCTCACCGCCGTGGTGCGGTCCGCCACTCCCGTGGTGCGGTCCGCCACCGCCGTGGTGCGGCCCGGCGGAACCGCCGGCTCGACGAGCGCGGTCCGATCCCGGAGGCCGCGGCGGGCATCCCGGCCCGCGCCGCACGGCAACGTCCGGACGCGGCCGGGGCGGTCACCGCTGTGCCGTGCCGTCACCTCGCCCACCGGCTGAAGTCGCCGCCCAGACGGTGTCGGGGCGCAGGGGCAGGGACGTGAATCGGATGCCGGTGGCGTCGCGTACGGCGTTGGCCAGCGCCGGGGCCACGGAGTTGTAGGGCAGTTCGCTCATGGGTTTCGGGTTGACGGCCCGGTCGTCGTCCGAGTGCTCGACGAAGTGCACCTCGGTCGGTGGCACGTCGCCGAAGCGGGGGATGGAGTAGGTGCGCAGGCCGGTGGTGGTGACGTGCCCCTCGGAGTCGGTGGCCAGGTCCTCCCAGAGTGTGGTCCCGATGCCCTGGACGACGGCTCCCTCGACCTGTCCGCGGCACCGGGTGGTGTCCATCACCGTGCCGGCGTCCGCGACATGCACGCTGTCCAGGACGCGTACCAGTCCGGTCGCGGTGTCGACCTCGACGCGGAACCACTGGGCACTGAACCCCAGGGCCGGGACGACGTCCCGGGCGGACACGGAGGCGACGGCGCGCAGAGGACGCCCGGTCGTCCCCGAGCGGGAGTGCACCGCGGTGAGCGGCAGGGGCAGGCCGTCGCAGTCGACGGCGGCCACGCCCGGTCGACAGCTGTCGGCGGCGACCCCGGTGCGGACCGCGGCCACCTCCCTGATCCGTTCGGCGAGGGTGCGGCAGGCAGCGGCGACGGCCCGCCCGGTCAGGACGAGGCCGGTCGAGGCGAAGCCGCCGCTGTGGTGGTCGAGCAGGTCGGTGTCCGCGTCGCCCAGGTGGACGCGGTCGGGACTGGTGGAGAGGGCCCGGGCGGCGATGCGGCACAGCACCTCGCCGGTACCGGTGCCGAATTCGGGGACCGCGGTGGCCAGGTCGTAGTGGCCGTCGGAGCGCAGGGCGACGGCCGCCTGCGCGATGTGCCCGTCGGCAGGCACGGTGTGCAAGGTGGCGACCGCCAGGCCCTCACCCACCGAGCGGTGCTGTCCGCCCGGTGCGGGGCGGGTCCGCAGGCGCTGAGCGCGGACCTGTCCGAGAAGCCGCAGACAGTGGAGCAGACCGGTGTCCATGACCGGGTACCGCTCACCGGCGCCGGGGAAGGGGGCCCGTTGGCCGGGGCGGAGGTAGACGCGTTCGCGGAGGGCGAGGGGGTCGAGGCGGAGACGGTGGGCGAGGTCGTCGAGGGCGGATTCGACGGCGAAGGCGAGCTGCCCGGCGCCGTATCCGCGGAAGGCACCGGCGGGCACGTTGTGGGTGCGCACGCAGGTGCCGTCGACGGCCAGGTTCGGGCAGTGGTAGAGGGCCAGGGCTTCGGTGCAGGCGACGTCGAGGACGGAGGGCCCGTGATTGCCGTAGGCGCCGGTGTCGGCGATGACGCGCAGCTTGAGGGCCGTGAGCGTGCCGTCGCGGCGCGCGCCCAGGGTCACCCGGACGTGGAAGGGGTGGCGGGTGGTGGTGGCGGTGAGTTCGTCGGTGCGGGTGTTCTCCAGTTGTACGGGGCGCCCGGTGCGCAGAGCGGCGAGCAGGGCGATGTCCTCCGTCTGCAGGTCCTGGCCGCGGCCGAAGGACCCCCCGAGACGGCCGGTGGTGACGCGGAGACGGTCCCGGTCGAGGCCGAAGACCTCGCACAGGCGTCGGCGTACCAGGTGCGGGGTCTGGGTGGCGGCACGCACGTGAAGGCGTCCGTCCGCGTCGGTCCAGACCCGGCTTGCGTGGCACTCCAGGGGGGTGTGCTGCACGCGTTGCGTGTGGAAGACGCCTTCGTGGACGACGTCCGCCTCGGCCAGCCCCCGTTCGACGTCTCCGACGCCTCTGCGGAACACGGCGGCGACGTTGCCGTCCTCGTGCACCTGGACCGCTCCCGGTCCGATCGCCTGCTCGGGGTCGGTCACGGCCGGCAGGACCTCGTAGGTGACGCGCACCAGTCGGCACGCCTGCGCCGCGGTGGCCGGGCTGTCGGCGACGACGGCGGCGACCCGTTGCCCGACGTGCCGGACGACGTCGTCGAGGACCCGGGTGTCGGCGGGGTCGTCGTCGGTGTTCTCGTGCAGGGCCGTGGAGAAGCGGGTGGGGGGAGCGTCGTGATGGGTCAGAACGGCGTGCACGCCCGGTACGGCCGAGGCGGCGGAGGCGTCGATGTCCAGGATCCGGGCGTGCCGGTGGGGGGAGCGGACCAGCGCGATGTGCAGCATGCCGGCCGGCGCGGAGTCGTCCAGCGTGAAGCGTGCGCCGCCGGTGACGACACCCCGGGCGACCGCGTCCCCACCCTCGGGGACGGGGCAGGGGGGCCGCGCCTCCTCTCCGCGCCGGGGGTGGGCGCCCCGTACGGCCTCGTCGATGGGACGGTATCCGGTGCATCGGCACAGGTTGCCCTTCAGGGCCTGCGGCAGGTCGGCGAGCTGCTCCGGGGTGAGGGCGGTCGCGGTCATGACGAATCCCGGTGTGCAGTAACCGCACTGGAAGGCCCGCGAGCGTGCGAAGGCCTCCTGCACGTGGTGCAGCTGTCCGCCCTCGGCCAGCCCCTGGACGGTGGTGACGACACGTCCGTCGGCACGGTGAGCCGGATACAGGCAGCTGTGCACCGCCAGTCCGTCGACATGAACGGTGCACGCCCCGCAGTCACCCGTGTCGCAGCCCTTCTTCACCCCCGTACGGCCCCGCTCTCGCAGATAGGTGCGCAGGCACTGTCCCGGGCGCGGCACCTCATGGCTGTCCCGGTCGTCGATCCGTACGGAGAACCCCATGCCTACCGCGCCTCCGCCAGCTCACACCGGACCTCTTCCGCCAGGTGACCGGCCAGATGCCGCCGCCATTCCGCCCGCCCGTGCACATCGGCCGGCAGGAGATCCGGTGCGAGAGCCCGCGACAGGCTCGACTCCAGCTCGCCGGCGGACGGCACACCGGGGAAGGACAGGACCACCGGACGGACCGTGGCAGCGGTGACCGCCACGTGGGAGCGCCCGGACAGCGGATCATGCGTGCCGGTGACCAGGGCGGCCGATCTGCCCCAGGGACGGGTGGCCACCCTGCGCACCGTGCTGCGCTCCGCCAGCGCGGCGGCGGGCAGCACGACCGAACGCAGCACCTCACCGGGGAGCAGGACCGTGGCCTCCGGCCCGGTGACGAACTCCCCGGCGGACACCGTGCGTTCCCGGCCGTCCAGGTCCAGGATCCGGCACGTCCCGCGCAGTGACACGGTCAGCGCGATCATGGGACCGGCGGGCAGGGCCGTACACAGGTTCCCGCCGACCGTGGCGGTGTTCCAGACCTTGAAGGAGGACGAGAACGCCCGGCAGCAATGGGCCATGAGGGCCCGCCCCGCGGGCCACGGCCCGTCGGGCGCCTCGGCGAACGACAGCAGTTCGGCGATGGTGCAGGTGGCCGCCACTTCGACGCCGGTCCCCGTCACCGTGACGGGCCGCCATCCGCACACGCCCAGATCGCGCAGGCGCCGGAGTGCGGGCCGGGGCTCGCCGAACAGGGCCGTGCCACCCGCCAGCCACGCGTCTCCCGGCAGCCACGGCAGGCGGCTCCGCCCGTCCACCACCTCACGCACCGCTGTCAGATCCATACACCCCTCCGCCTCGTCGGCCGAACCCTCAGGTCAGGTGGTGACCAGGTCACCGTCGACGGCGAGCCCGTCGACCTGTCCACCGGTGACGACGGCGAGTTCGTAGTCGTGTCGGGTGCCTCGCTGCCACTGTCCGCCGGCCAGCGCGACGGTGGCGATGTTGGGCACCGGGCCCGCGGTCCAGTCGAGCGGGCCGGCGATGGTGTCCAGGCGGGTACGGCCCAGAGCGTCGGCGACGCAGCGGCGCTCGGAGGGGTCGTCGGCGGTCGTCAGGGCGTGGATGACGACTTCGAACAAGGCGTACGCCAGGCCGAGCGGCTGGAGCCACTGGCGTCCCGTTCCCTGTTCATAGGCCTCGGCCAGCCCCGCCGCGGTCATTCCGTCGAGCGACGAGCGATACGGGTGGGCGGGCGTCCAGTAGACCAGCGTCGCCACGTCGGCGTGGGCCGGCCGCCCTCCCGCGCCGGTGACCGACGGCGGATAGGCCAGCCAACGTGAGCAGGTGATCAGACGGGGCTGCCAGCCGGCCTCGGCGGCCTGGGAGCGGAAGCGTCCCAGATCGCGGCCGGTGGCCGCGCTGGTGACGATGCCGACGCCGGCCTCGCGGAACGCGCTGATGTGCCCCTTCAGGTCGGCGCCCGGTTCCCGGTACGGCGCGGGGTCCACCAAGTGGTGTCCGCGCGCCCGGGCCGCTGGTGCGAACCCGTGCTCGGGGTGTCGTGACCAGGTGCCCTGCGGGCCGTCGTTCCACAGACAGCCGACCGCCTCGCGCCCTCCGCCGTCGGCGCGTTCCCACAGGTCGGCGAAGGTGGCGGCGATGTCCTCCAGGCCCCAGCAGAAGTGGTACGTCCAGGTGAAGGGGTGCGCGGCGTCCGCGCCGCGCCCGTAGTAGTAGACCTGCCAGGGGAAGGTGCTCGACAGGCAAGGGACGCCGATCGCTTCGCAGGCGTCGGCGACGGCCGGCAGGACCTGCGTACCCGCGAGCGTCACGATGATCTTCGCGTCCTCGTCCCGGGTGAGTTCCTCGACGGCCTGCCGAGCACCTTCGGCGGACGAGCGGGTGTCCCGGGCGGCGAGCCGGATCCGGTATCCGGTGGGGCCGAGTCCGGCCAGTCGCGGTCGTAGCAGCGTCGTCACGAAGTCCAGGGGGTCGCCCAGGTTCGCCAGCCGGCCGGAGCGCGCCACCGCCACTCCCACCGTGAGAATCCGTTCGCGTCCGTCGCTGCTCTCGCCCATCGTGCTCCCTCATGCCCTCGACCCGATCAAGGCGACGACCGTCCGCGGCTGTCCGACGGGAATCGGTCACTCGCACAGTGAGGCTCCCCTGCGGGCGGGAGGGGCAAGGGCGCCGATCGGGTGATGCCGATGCCGATGCCTTTGGCCTTGGCAACCACCCGACTCCCGAGGCCGCAACCACTACAACCTCCTGAGCCGCAACAACTACGGCTCCTGAGCGCCGTCGGCGCAGTGGGCGGGCGCGCACCTCCTCCTGACCGCGTAGCCCGGACTCCACGCCGCCGCGATCCTCGTCCGGTCAGGGAGACGATCCACAAGGAACACTCGGCTCAACCGGGCGGCGTGACCGAGGACCACACGCCGAACCACTGCTCGGCGCCGTACTCCTCGAACCGTTCCACCTTCGTGAAACCCAGCCTCGCGGCGAGGCGCATGGCCCGGTCGTTGGCGGTCTGGGTGCAGAGCACGACCGGCTCGCCGGGCAGCGCGTCGGTGAACCAGCCGAGTGCCACCGCGCACGCCTCGGCGGCGTATCCGCATCCCCAGGCCTCCCGCAGGAACAGGTAACCGAGTTCGGCCTCTCCGGCTTCCGGGCGGACGTGACCCCGACGCCCGGCGTCGCGCCGATCGAACGTGACCATGCCGATCATCGCTCCGTCGAGATCGACCACGAAAACACCGGGGCGCCGTCCGGGCACCTCGGGGACCGAGCGTTCCAACTCGTCACGGGGGCGAGAGCCACCGAGGTAGGTGCCCACCGCCGACGATGCGAACAACTCGACGAACGCCGCACGGTCCCCGGCCTCGGACTCGCGGAGCACGAGCCGGTCGGTCCTCATGGGGGCGGGTGGCCAGGCGACAGGCCCGAATTCAGCCATGGCGGGCCACCTGCCGCACACCCGTGGGAACGATCCGGCCGGGAAGGCTCAGGCGTCGACCTCGTACTGGCCGACCTCGAGGAAGTAGCGCAGCGCTTCCGGCGTGTTGTCGTCCAGCGCCGCGCCGGCCGCCGCGCGCAGGGCGTCGCTGATGTTGAGGTTGGCCAACATGCGTGCGATGGCGACACGGTCGTCCTCGGCCCGGGCGAGACGGAGACCGGTTTCGAGGAACGCGCGCACGGCTTCCGGGCTGTTGTCGTCGAGGGCCGTGTTGGCCGCACGGATGACGGCCCTGCCGCTGTCGGGGCGGGCGAGCAGCTTGCCGATGGCGACGCGGTCGTCCTCGGCCTGAGCGAGGCGGTAACCGGTGGCCAGCCAGGCGCGCATCTCCTCGACGGTGCCGTCGTCGAGAAGTTCGTTGGCCTCCCGTGTCACGCGCCTGCCGCTGTCGGGATCGGCGAGGATCCTGCCGACGGCGACGCGCAGGTCGTCGGCGTCCATCTGGTCGTAGGGGGAGCCCGCGTCCGAGACCACCGCGGCGGCGGCCGACGGCGTCGTGGCGGCGGCGAAGGACGCGACGGAGAGAAGCAGGGCCGGTGCCAGGGCGCCGGCGGCTAAGCGGAGGGTCACGCGGGTCAGTCTCATGGGGTCAACCACCTCGTGTCGTCGTCGCGGAGGGTGCGGCCGGGACATCGTCCCAAGGGGACGCGGGCCGGGTCACTGCCTGGATCAGGCAACATAACGGCCTGTCGACTGCCGACGCGCGCGGATAACCTGCCGCCGGCACCAAGCGCGTCTCCACGACCGCGCTGATGTGCACCAGACCCGGCCACCGCCCCCGGCTGATCCACCGGACCGGCCTCGAGCACGGCCCCGCCAAGGGCCGGCGCAAGGGCTACACCGAGAACGGCCACGCCCGCCTGCTCGACGCCGCACACCAGCAACACGGCGCTCCGATCGTCCTGGTCCGGGACGAGCGGAACACGCACATCAGCCGCACCTTGCGGAGGCCGATCGACGCCTGACGTGGCTGACGGTCTCCCGACCACCACTGTCAGCGCCGGGGTCCAGTCCGGTCGAGGCCGTTCGGTCGCACCTGAAACGGTCCCTGACCGCCAACCCCACCAGACACGGCATCGACCGGGCCACCGCGCCAGCGCAGCCCCGACTCGGACGGATGCGGCACCGACCGGGCCTCATCGACGGCCTCACCGCCGCGATCTCAGCCACGGAGAACCTCTAGAACGGGATCGTCAGCAGCTCCACCAGCCAGAAAACCGCCGGGATGCCAAGGCAACGCCCCGGAAGCCGGTCAGCATGAACGCGGCCAGCGCGACCCCCAGCCAGGCCACGCGGGTCGGCGCGAGCACGCGTGAGGGGTCGCGGGGGTCGTATCGAATCTCGTCGCGGCTCCCTCGCAGTGCCGGACGTGCCGTGACGTTCCGGCCGTCGAGCGTGCGACATCGGACGACATGGTCGCCGGTGCTCTCGCTGCTCGGGTCCACCTCGAACCTCGCACGCACGGTGATGCCCCGCCGCCCATCACCCACCGCGTGTCCGACTCGGCCATGCCCACCCACATGCGCAGCAGGACAACGCCGAGCGGCAACGACAGCCAGGCGGCGAACCCCGGGAAAGCGGGTTCCACCGGCAGCCATACGGCCAGGGGGAAACCCAGGACCACTACCAGAGGGCACGCCGCCACCACGGGCCGCCATGCAGCACCCGATCACGCAGACCGGCCAGCATCGCAACGGCCACACCCGCACCGACAGCCGTTGGAGTGGCCGCCGCTTCCCCGACGGGCCGGCGTCGCTCATGATCGCTTCGATCTCGGCGCCGAGCGCCGCGATCACCCGCCCGTCACGGTGGCGGACCGTCATCGCCGCGTCGGCCCGCGCGTCCCCGAAGAGGAGCACAGCCAGCGACTGCCCAGCGGCCTCGACCTGGCGGATCTGCGCCCCGGGTACGACGACAGTCGTACGCCCCCGCCTCCAGTGCAGCGCGCTCTGCTCCACCCACACCCGGGTACGGCCGTCGACCAGGACAACACCTGCCGCACGTCCAGCGCTTGATCTCCCTACAGAAGCGGATCGTAGACGTGCCGAGCGGCGGATGTGTCTGCCCGGGCGGGACTATGTCGCACCAGTGATCCACTGCCGCGGTGTTCATCCCCGCTCGGGCTCCACGGGGAGCCACAGCTCGGCGTCGGCCTCGGTCCCCGCCGGCGACAGGCGCATGCGCAGGATCTCGGGACCGGTGCGGCTGCGGTACGGGTTCGACGGGAACCATTCGGTGAAGACGGACCGCCACAGCTCCTGGACGGCCTGCGGCGCCGGTCCGGAGGCCGTGAAGACCGCCCAGGTGCCGGCCGGGACGGCCAACGCGGTCGTGCCCTCGGGAGCGGCCAGGGAGGTGATCACGCCGTGGTGGTAGTCGAGTTCGGTGCCCTCGGCGCGACTCGGGTCCAGGTCGTCGCAGACCGAGACGATGCCGTGCGGCTCCTGGTCCGACAACTGCTCCAGGCGCTCCAGGATCTGCGGGTCGATCCCGCGGACGAAGTCGATGATCGCGTGGTTGGGCCCCGCATGCACCAGCGGTACCCGGGCCCTGAGTCCGACGACGCTGAAGTCCGCCTTGTCCACAACGCGGTATCGCATACTGCCACTTCCTTCGATGGTGAGGCGGAAGGCCATCCGGGACTGGGAGTTGAGCACGGCGCCGGTACGCCGGGCCTCGCCCGGTCCGATGCCGTGCATGGCGCGGAACGCCCGCGCGAACGCCTCGCCGGAGCCATAGCCGTAGCGCACCGCGATCTGCAGCAACGTCTCACGCCCCGCGAGCACTTCGGCGCCCGCCAGGGTGAGCCGACGGCGCCGGACGTACTCCGACAGCGGCATGCCCGCGAGCGCGGAGAACATCCGACGCAGGTGGTACTCCGAGGTGGCCGCGACGCGTGCCAGCTCCGCCACCTCGATGTCCTGGTCGAGATGGTGCTCGATGTGCTCCATAGCCTGGTTCAGCCGCTCCAGCACGCCCGGTCTCCTTCCTTTTGACGATCACCACGCTAGGCGGCGCCCGCTTCGCCGGACCCGACATCCTGTGCCCGATCGAGTCGGGTGCTGAGGGAGGCGGACGCCGCCGATGAACGGATGCTCCGGTCGCCGCACGCTTCGTGGGCCTGTGGGCCTGTGGCCATCGGGGGCGGAGGCGAGGGCGCGGGGCCCTGATCTGACGGCGGCAGCACGGCAGACTCTGCGGCCTGCCCCGGGCCTGTCATGATCGGGCGGCTGTTCGAATGAGCGTTGCCTGGTCGTACGGGGCGCTCGGGTGCCCGTCCGGGTGGACGGATGTGTGTGGACTGTGCTGATGTTTGAGGGGTAGATGCGCGGGTAGCGGCGGCGCTTCGGACGTGAGGCGGATGTATGGACCTGGCGGGACAGGACGAGGGCCAGGAGCCGCTCGTGGACCGTCCGATAGCGGTTTCTGCCGCGTTCGAGGGCAGCGCGGAGATCGGTGAGGCCCGCGACCTGGCGGGGGAATTTCTGGGATCCGTGCAGGCTGTGCACGGCTTGCCGGTGTCGCAGCGGGCGATGGGCATGGTGCAGCTGGTGGTGAGCGAGCTGGTGACCAATGCCCGCAAGTACGCGCCCGGCCCCTGCCTGCTGACACTGGAGATCATCGACGGTGCCGTACAGGTGGATGTGTGGGACAGCAGTACGACGCTGCCCTCGGTGCGGGGAGCCGACCCGGACCGGGTCGGTCAGCACGGCCTGGAGATCGTGCTCGCGGTGAGCCAGAGCTTCGCTGTTCACCGGGAACCGGTGGGCAAGCGGATCACCGCGACAGTCGTCCTCGCGGACGATCCCGGCGGGGCCGCGGCCGGTCGCCAGGTCATGTGACGGGCCGCTCGCCGGAGGGCGGCGGCGCCGCTCGGACGGCCCGGGAGTCATGCTCTCGTCAGCCCAGGGGGTGCTGTCTCCCGCAGACACGTGCTTCACGGGGCTGGGACGCTGCCGGCTCGGATCACGGAACGGCGGGAACAGCGCGGGCCAGGGGTTCGAGGTCGCCGTACAGAGCCGCGTGCAATGCGGCAGCGAGGTCCCGGGCACGGGCTTCGTCCCGCACCCCGTGCAGGACGAAGTAGACCGGACCCGCGTACGCGTCCGAGCGGACCTCCCCGTCCTGGACCAGGCGATCGATCGCGGATCGGGCGGCGTCGCCCACGCCCGCGTCGACGACGTGTCCGGGACCGGCGGTCAGTGTGTCGGCTTTGACCGTCCACCGCTGGCCCTGGCTCTCGATGGCGATGAACACGACGCGCCGCGCCTGGGCCTGCCGGTACACGTCGTGGAAAGCACTACCACCCGTCACGTCAGGAATCAGACGGGCGGGGCAGGGGGTGGGCAGCGGCTCCATAAGAGCATTGTCCCAGGTTGCGGACAGGACGCCCTGTTGCCACAACGTCAGGGACCGAGCCCGCGTCCGGGGCGGCTCAGCACGTCGTCTCCTCGTCTCCTCGCCCTGACTCCCTCCGGCCACTCCGCGACCCACCACCGGTCGCCCTGGTCCCAAGGTGCGCGATGATCGCGCAACGGTCGGAGGCGCCGCGTTGTCAGTGGTCTGGTGCATGATCGGCGAGTCAGTTCTTCCGCGGGGTTGGGGGCGCTATGCCGATCATGAACGAGCAGGTAGCGGGGCGTACGTTTCTGCGGCCGCTGTACGCGGACAGGTACTTCCCCGACCACGTCCTCGACAAGGGCAAGGCGATCCTGCTCCGGCTCTGTGAGCGGATCGAGGCTGAGCGGCCGTCGGATCTGGCGGCCCTGTATGTGCTCTCACAGGCCGCGACGGAGGAGTTCAACCTGCTCCAGGCGGAGTTCGAGGAGGCCGGCAGTGAGATCGAGACGGTGGCGCGCGAGGAGATCGCCGAGGATTTCTGGTTCGTCGCGTCGGCCTACGGTTTCGCGGACGCGGATCCGGAGGAGCTGATCGCCACCCGGGATTGGTGAGCGACGACCCGACCGCCGGGGGCACATCCACTCGTAGAGCATCGCGACCAGCGAAGTGGCCACCGCCGGCGGGACGGCAGCCGTTCTCGATGGAGCCGTCGTAGAAGCCTTCCAGGTTGCACGGTGCCAGCGCGAGGTCATCCCTCGCCCCCACCCTCCTCACATGCTTCAGAGAGCGAGCACGTGTGGCGAGGGCTGGCCCGGCGTCGTCAGAGATCCCCGTCAGCGTCAGTCAACGGCACGTCCGACGACGATCAGACGATCGGGAGGCTGCGGCTATGCGCCGTCGGTGGGCTCGACCTTGCCGACGGCGGTCCACCAGGCAATCACTCGGGCGGCCATCGTTTCGGGTCGCAGGAGGAGAGGATCGAGTCCGAAGTGATCTACCAGCTCACGCCGTAGGAACTCAGCGACCATCTTCTGGTCGGCGCCGCCACGGAGCTGTCGCAGCAGGGGGGCGAGCATGCAGTCGTACTCGTCCTGGACGTCATCGGCGACGCCGATCGGATCCCACTCATTGAGCAGATGCCGCAGGCTGTTCTCGACGGAAGGGGTCCATGACTGCATCGCCCCAGCCTGCCACGAGGAGACGGACGCCGGACACCCGCCCGCCCACCACCCCGACATCCTGGCCACCCAACGGCGCGAACGCGCCCGCGTCCGCAGTGAGGGGCACTCGGTGGGGCGGTCGACCACTGGCCGTGGCTGCCTGAGGATCCCCGCCACGGCGGTCTACTCGGCCACCTCCTCAGGAGAACGATGGGTGATCTTCCTACCCGCTTCTGTCTCCACCAGGATCACCGCACCGATCCAGTCACCATCGCGTGAGCCGAGTCGTGGGCCGATTGCTCGCCGTGGTCGTGGCTGGGCCGCCCGACAGTTTCAGACGCTGTGCATGGAGGCCGAGCCGGATTCGTTTCTCCTACACCAGAACGCCGGCGAGGACCGGGTAGTCGGCGTCGACTGCCAGTTGCCGTGCCTGACGTGGTGATGGCGGTCAGGCCAACCGTGACCCGCGCAGGGCGAGACTCGCGTTGGTGGTGAGGACCGTGCCGGACCGGTGCAAGGCAATCCGGCACATCGGCTTCTCGGCAGAGCCCGTGCCAGTTCGGCCAGTGGCCCGGAGGCTATGGGCACGTCAGGAAGTCGCCGCTATTGGGGTGCGACGGCTTTGATCCAGTCATCGACGGTGAGCACGTCCGCCCACTGCGGGAACAGCTTGTCGATGAGCATGCGGTGGACCTCGGGGTCGGTGTCGAGGCAGGCATCGGCCAGGACCGTGAGGCCGAAGTCCAAGTCGATGGCGCGCCACAGGGTGGACAGCACCACGGCGCTGGTGGCGATGCCGGCGAGAACGAGCCTGTCGATGTCGCGGGCCCTGAGCACCAGGTCGAGGTCGCTGCCCGAGAACGCGCTCCCACGCCTCTTGGTGACCACGACGTCGCCGGGTCGGGGCGCGACGTCGGGATGGATCTCGGTGCCGGGAGCACCCTCGGCGAACAGGCCGGCGCGCACGGCGTTCGTCATCACCTTGTTGCGTGGACTGACTTCGGGATCGCCCGGCCGTAACCCGAGCACCACGTAGATCACGGGGATGCGGGCGGCGCGGGCACCGTCGATCGCCCTGCGCAAGCGCGGCAGATATCCGGAACCGTCGTCGGCGATGGCCACGACGTCCCGTTGGACGTCCATCACCAGGAGCGCGCTGTTCGTCATGCTCGCCGTCCCTTCTCCGTGGGGAAACAAGAGCGAGTCTGGTGGATCGACCGAGCCGCGGCGGTCGTTTCGCGGATCCCTGCCCGCTGCACGACACTCACCGGACCGTTGAACCACCGTGGTCGGGCCACGGAGGCACATCGCCGAGGTCCGGCCCGAGCCGGGCCGGACCTCGCCGTGTCCGCGACGTGCCGCTCAACTGTCGGAGAACGCCCCGCTTCGGCACGTGGACGCCGACGCGGAGCAGCGTTACGTCCCCCCGGCCACACCGTCACCGTGGTGGAGGTGATGCACGGGTCCTCGGTCGGCAGCGGGCGTGGGCCCCGCACGGGTGGCGGGGCCCACGTGGTCAGCAGGTCGAGTTGGTCTGGGTGAGGAGACCCAGCCGCCACGGCAGGTTGTTGTAGTCACCGCCGGCGTTGGGGTCCTTGCCCTGGTACAGGTACTGCAGCCGGCAGGCCGGGATCGTGAGCGTCTGGTCGTTGCCCGCGCGGATCATCTCGCCGTGACTGATGTCCCGGGTCCAGGTACCCGCGGGGAACGCCACGTTGTTCGACTTGGCGAATGGGTTGCCCTCGGACGCGGCCAGGGGCGACCACGAGCCGGCGAGGCTGCTCGCGGTCCACGAGCGGAAGTAGCGCCGGCCGTCCGAGGCGACGGCCTCGACGAGGAGCAGGTACTGGTTACTGCCCTGCACCTTGTAGACGTTGCTCGCCTCGAAGAGGGCGAACTTGGAGTCCTGCGCCGCGATGACGGTGTTGGTGAAGCCGTTCGGGAACTGACCGACGGTCGTCTGGGAGCGGTACAGGTGGCCGTTGTCGTCGGAGGAGAACAGGTAGCAGTTGGCGCTGTCGCAGATCACCCACATGTCGACCCAGAAGCCGTTGCCGATGTTCTGCCTGATGATGTCGGGCATGGACGAGTAGAAGTTGCGCGGGGCGCTCCACCCGTTGGGGTTGCTGATGTCGGGGTTGGTCGAGTACGAGGCGTTGCCGGTCTGGTAGACCAGGTACCACAGGCGCTGCGGCGCGTTGTAGAACACCTGCGGCGCGGCCCGGTACCCGGTACCGATGGCGGTGCGGTCCAGGTAGTGGTGCGTGGCCGACCCGGCCTGCGACCAGTCGCTGAAGCTCAGGTAGACCAGGTTGTACCCGGAGGAGCTGGCGGTGCTGGCGAACACGTGGTACTTGCCGTTGTGGTAGACGACCGACGGGTCCTTGATGCCGGCGATCCTGTGGGTCGAGTCCGGTTTGGGGGAGATCAGCGGTCCGCTCGAGTTCCAGCGGTACGAGGTGGGGAGCGCGGCGGCGGACCGAGTCGCGGGGGTGTTCGTCGGCTGTGCCGCGGCGGTGCCGCCCATCGTGGTGAGCGCCGACCGGTAGGCGGGCTTCTTGTTGCCGCTGCGGTCGAACAGCAGCGGGTTCTCCCCGCTGCGCCAGGAGTCGCTGTCGCGGATGCCCCAGACGGTGATGCCGTTGCAGCGTGCCACGTTCAGGCAGGCCCTCACCGTGTTGGCGTACGCGTTCGACGGCGCCTGGGCGATGTCCAGCTCGGTGATCTGGACGTCCACGCCGAGGGCGGCGAAGTTCGACAGCGTGGTCTGCAGGTTCGACGGCGGGCCGCCGGTGCCGAAGTGGGACTGGAAGCCGACGCAGTCGATGGGCACGCCGCGCGCCTTGAAGTCGCGGACCATGCGGTAGACGCCCTGGGTCTTGGCGGCGTTCCAGTCCTCGATGCTGTAGTCGTTGTAGCAGAGCTTGGCCGCCGGGTCGGCCGACCGTGCCGTGCGGAAGGCCTGCTCGATGAAGCCGGTGCCCAGGACGTCCCGGAAGACGGAGCTGCGCAGCTGGCCGCTGCCACCGTCGGCGAAGGCCTCGTTGACCACGTCCCAGGAGTGGATCCGGCCCTTGTAGCGGTTGGCCACCGTCGTGATGTGGTTGTTCATCACGCCGCGCAGCGTGTTCGCGTCCCTGATGGCGCTGACCCAGCCCGGGAGTTGGGAGTGCCACACCAGGGTGTGGCCCCGCACGCGCTGGCCGCGGGCCGTCGCGCGGTTGACGATCTGGTCGGCGGCGCCGAAGGTGAACGAGCCGCGGGAGCGCTCGGTGGCGTCCCACTTCATCTCGTTCTCGGGGGTGACCGAGTTGAACTCGCGGTCCAGGATCGAGGTGTACGTGCCGTCGCCGAGCCTTCCGGCGGCCACCGCGGTCCCGAAGTACCGCCCGGACTGGGCGGCTTGGGCGCCGAGAGTGGAGGCCCGGACGCCGTCGGGCGCGGCGCTCGCGGCCTCCGGCGTCACCAGGGCGGCGACGGCCAGCAGGGCCAGCACCGAGGCTCGGCGACGGCCGAGCCGTTTCAGCGGGTTCATGGTCTCTCCTCGTACGGTTGCGGGGGGTTGGGTGGTGCGGTCGGTGGGACGGGATCAGGGCGTCGACAGCTCGAATCACGGGACATGGACCGAGCCGCCGAGCGCCTGCGTGGCGTGGTGGAAGAGGGCGAACCGGTAGCCCAAGAAGGAGCGCCGGTCGTTCGCCCAGGGAGAAGGGGCCGAGGCGGGTGAAGTTGAAGCCGTCGGTGCTCTAGAAACAGGTGTCGGGGCGGATGCCCGCGCTCGTGCGCAGCCGGACGCGGCCGCCGGGGACGATGGCGCTCGCGACTTCCGTGCCGGTACCGGTGGTGTTCCGGTTGCCGTCCATGGTCAGCCCGTCGGCCAGGGCCAGCCGTGTCGCGCCGCTGTCGCGTCCGGCGCCGGTCCAGGCGAAGGAGTCACGCAGCAGCCGGAGTCCGGCCCGGTCGCCGTTCCGCATGGTCGACGTACGCCGGGGCGGTCGCGAGGGGCGACTCCCGGGCGGGAGCGGCCGCAGCGGCTCGGGAGGCACCGGTCAGGGAGAGGAAGACGCCGGTGACCAGACCGGTGCCGACGGCCGGCGTCCGGCGCGGGGCGGCGCCTCAGGGGGTGATGAGAGCATGACATTTTCAATGTCGTTCCCTCTTGGGGATGATTGCGTTTCGATAGGGGGTCCCGCGATGCGCGATGGTTCGGCACTTCGAACGACGATCGGTTGGGTGGGCATCCCGAGTGTTAGGTGGTCGAAAGCTCCCGTCAATACGTCTCGCATGATTCGTCTTTGAGCCCGAAATGTTTCGCTTTTCGAAGCGACACCGCAGGGAGCGTCAAGCGGAATTCGCATGGTCGAGACGGTTGACAAGTGCGGCAACCTCCCTAGTATCCGTGACGGCAGCGATCGAAAACGGACCGAAATTTCGAACGCGAAAGAATGTCATGCACTTGGCATGTGTAGGCGGGGGGCCATCCAGTCATCCCCTGTCTCGCGTGGCCGCCGACAACCACCTCACCCGCCTGCCAAGCCCTCTCGCCGGCGCCGTAGGGGTCCCGCCCCCGGTGCCCGCCCCGAAAGGAGCCCACGGTGCCCAGACGATCGGGCAGACGACTGCTTCGTCTTTTCGCGGCCGCCGCACTGACGGTCACCGCGTCCTTCACGGCCGCAGTCCACTCCACCGCCACCGCGGCGCCCGGCAGCCCGGCGCTCACCCCGCCGTTGGGCTGGAACAGCTGGAACAGCTTCGGGTGCGGGGTCACCGAGGCGCAGGTCCGTCAGGCGGCCGACGCGATGGTCTCCTCGGGCATGCGGGAGGTCGGCTACCGGTACGTGGTGGTGGACGACTGCTGGTTCGACCCACAGCGCGACGCGGCGGGCACCCTACGGGCCAACCCGACCAAGTTCCCCGGCGGGATGAAGGCGCTCGGCGACTACATCCACAGCAAGGGCCTGAAGTTCGGCATCTACCAGGTGCCGGGCGAACGCACCTGCGCGCAGACCAGCGGCGCCTATCCCGGATCGACGGGCAGCAGAGGGCACGAGACCCAGGACGCCGCCACCTTCGCCTCGTGGGGCGTCGACTACCTCAAGTACGACTGGTGCTCCTCCAGCGGCACCCGTGACGAGCAGGTCGCGCGCTTCACGGTCATGCGCGACGCCCTGCGCGCCACCGGGCGGCCGATCGTCTACAGCATCAACCCCAACAGCTTCCACGCCATCACCGGCGCCACGTACAACTGGGGCCAGGTCGCGGACCTGTGGCGGACGACCGAGGACCTGCTGGACGTCTGGCAGAACGGCAACACCAACAGCTACCCGATGGGCGTCGGCAACGTCCTGGACGTCACCGCGCCGCTGGCCGCGCAGTCGGGGCCCGGACACTGGAACGACCCCGACATGCTGGTCGTCGGCCGCCCCGGCCTGTCAGTGACCGAGTCCCGCTCCCACTTCGCCCTCTGGGCGCTGCTGAGCGCACCGCTCATGGCCGGCAACGACATCCGCACCATGTCCGCGGACGTGAGCGCGGTCCTGCGCAACCCCCGTCTGCTGGCCGTCGACCAGGACCCGCTGGGCGCGGGCGGCCGCAGGGTGCGCGACGACGGCGCCACCGAGGTGTTCGCCAAGCCGCTGTCGGACGGCTCGGTGGCGGTGGGCCTGTTCAACCGGGGAGGCGGCACGGCGACGGTCACGACCACCGCCGCGCAAGTCGGCCTGTCCGGTGGGCCGTTCACCCTCACCGACCTGTGGACCGGCGGTACGGCGAGCACGTCCGGGCAGATCTCGGCGAGTGTTCCGGCGCACGGCGTGGCCGTGTACCGGGTGAGTGGGGGCAGCCCGCTCGCCGCCACCACCTCACGGCTGCGCGGCAACGCGTCGGGCCGCTGCCTCGACGTGGACAACGCCTCCACCGCGGCCGGGGCCACGGCACTGATCTGGGACTGCCACACGGCCGCCAACCAGCTGTGGACCACGTGGGCCGGCGGTGAGATCCGCGTCTTCGGCGACAAGTGCCTGGACGCCTACGACCGGGGCACCGCCAACGGCACCCGGGTCATCACCTGGACCTGCAACGGCCAGGACAACCAGAAGTGGACCGTCGGCTCCGATGGATCGATACGCAACGCCCACGCGGGGCTGTGCCTCGACGTCAACGGGGCCGGCACCACCAACGGAACCCCGCTCGTCCTGTGGAGCTGCAACGGCCAGGCCGCCCAGAAGTGGACCCGCGCGTGAAGCACGTAGCGCCCGGCCGGCGGCTCAGCCGTCAGCCGTCAGCCGGCGCCTGGCGGTTCACCGGCGGCAACGGCTGCCTGCTCGACCGGAACCGGTGGCAGTTCACAACGGGTACCACCGTGACCGCGGAAGGGTGATGCGGCCCCCTGCCCACAACGCCGCGGTCCGTGGTGACTTCGGTGGAGGCGCCGCCCCGCCGGTGGAGCCCGAGGAGCGGCCGGTAGGCGCGGACGCCGGGTGGCGCGATCGCTCCTCGTAGTGCGGCGCCACCCGGCGTCCGCGAGGCACGATCGCCCCTCGTGGTGCGGCGCCACCCGGCCGCCGAGACCGTGGACCGGCGGTGTGGCGCTGCGGCAGCGGGACGGACGCGTCCGGTCAGGACGACGCGAACCTCTGGATCCCCGCCGGCACCGGCCAACGCACGCGGGGACAGCGCCGACTCGACGGCCCCTCAGCTGGATCAGGCCGGGGGAGAGGCGCGAGGCTTCTACGATGAACCGGTGACCGAGACGCTGCCCCCGGCGGGCATTGACCTCTCCGACATCGAACGGCTCCGGCTCGTCGAGGCCGAGGGCCCGCCACCGTCACCCGTGGACGGGACGGCACGAGACCGCGTACGGGACGACGAGACACCCCGGGCTGACCCGGTTCTCCTCGGCGGTCCCGCGGTGGCCTGCGGAGGACTGGAGCGGACGGACCCGCGGGCCGTGCGTCTCCCCGGTGTGCGGCTCGCTGCCCGGCGCGACCCTACGCGCCGCGTTTCCGGCGCCACGGCGCTTCCCCCGTGGTCCGTGAACCTCGCCCGGTGGACCGATGACCGTCGCGCGCCGGCGGCCAGGAAGCCGCTCTCCACGGCTGCCCCGAGTCCTCGGTCGCTGCCGGGCGGACCTGTGCGGCCGCCCGCGGACAGCGACGTGCCGGACGAGTCGGCACTGGCCGGCCGGGCGGGGCGGGAGCCGGTCGAGGAGTCGTGGACCGGCGTCAGGACGCGGAAGGCCATCCACCGGTCACAGCAGGACACACAGCAGGACACACGGCAGGACACACGGCAGGACACACGGCAGAACACCGCGGGCCGACCGGACGCGGTGGGCGCGTGACCGGCCGGTCGGCGCCCGCGGTGCTGCCGCCGTCGCTGCGCCTGTGGCTCGGGGCCACCGCGGCCCTGGCCGCACTGGTGGTCGTCGTACTCGGGGTCCTGTACGCCGACGCGAGCACGCCGGGCACGGTGGACGCGCGGATCTTCGCGGCGGTGTACGGAGTGGGGCCGCGATGGCGGCACCTCGCTCTGGCCACGGACTTCCTGGGGGAGCCCGTGGGAGCGGCGGCGCTGGTCGTGGCCGCCGTGACCGGCTGCCTGCTGCTTCGGCGTCCTCGCGCGGCGGTGCTCGTCGTCGCCGGCGCCGGCGCCACCGTGGGGACGACGACACTGCTCAAATTCCTGGTGGGACGCACGATCTACGACGGGAACCTGTCCTACCCGAGCGGGCACACCGCCTTCCTCAGCGCGCTCGCCCTCGTGATGGCGCTCCTCGTGACCGGCCGGCTCGACCTCGGCAGGGCGGCCGGCACGTCACTCGTCCTCGTCGCGGCGCTGGCCGCCGGCGCCGCCATGGGGTGGGCGCAGGTCGCCCTGGGCGCGCACTACCCGACCGACGTCCTCGGCGGCTGGTGCACCGCGCTGGCGGTGACACCGGCGACCGCGTGGCTGGTCGACCGGCTGGCCGACCGACTGGTCAGCCAACCGGTGGTCGATTCAACGGCCGACCGTCCGACCGATCCAACGGCAGGCGCGGGCCGGCCGGAACCGCGCTGACGTCACGTCACGCCAGGCGCCGGAACACGGGCTTCACCGGCCGCCCGGCCATCCAGGGGGTGGGGTCGGCGGCGTCCAAGGCCTTCCGGTACACCGCACACGCCTGGGCCACCACGTCGACGGTGTGATCGATGTCGGCGTCGTCCAGCGCGCTGCTCACCACGAACGACGGGGCCAGCACCCCGCCCGCGAGAAGTCGGCGCAGGAACAGGGTGCGGTACTCCTGCGACGGCCGTCCGTTCTCGTCGAGGGTGGCGAAGACGAGGTTGCTGGCCCGGCCGCGGACGACGACGTGGTCGCCCACGCCCATGGCGGCCGCGGCGTCGCGGACACCGGCGGCCAGCCGCTCACCGAGGGTGTGCAGCCGCGCGGTGACGCCCTCTTCGACGTAGGTGGCCTGCACGGCCATCGCCGCCGCCAGGGAGTGCGTCTCCGCCCCGTGCGTGGTGGACAGCAGGAACACCCGTTCGCCGGAGTGACGCAGCCCGCCCCGCTCCATCAGATCGCGGCGCCCGGCCAGCGCGGAGACGGCGAGCCCGTTGCCCAGCGCCTTGCCGAAGGTGGAGAGGTCGGGGACGACGCCGTACAGGCCCTGGGCGCCCGCCTCGGACCAGCGGAAACCGGTGATCATCTCATCGAAGACGAGGACGCAGCCGTGCCGGTCGGCCAGCGCGCGCAGGCCGGCGAGGTAGCCGGGCGGCGGCTCGGTGTGGCCGGCGGGTTCCAGGATCAGGCAGGCGACCTCGTCCCGGTACCGGGTGAGCAGCTCCTCCGTGGCGGCCAGGTCGCCGTAGGGGAACGACACGGTGAGTTCGGTCGTCGCCGCCGGAATGCCGGCGGACATCGGCGTGGTGCCGATGAACCAGTCGTCGACGGAGAAGAACGGGTGGTCGCCGCAGACGGCCACGCGCGGGCGGCCGGTGGCGGCGCGGGCGAGGCGCACCGCGGCGGTGGTGGCGTCGGAGCCGTTCTTCGCGAACTTCACCATGTCGGCGGTCGGCACCGTGGCCAGGAAGCGTTCCGCGGCCTCGACCTCGACGATGGACGGCCGCACGAAGTTGCTGCCGCGGTCGAGTTCCCGTCGCACCGCCTCGACCACGCGCGGGTGGGCGTGGCCGAGGCTGACCGACCGCAGGCCGGAGCCGTACTCGATGTAGCGGTTGCCGTCGACGTCCCACACATGGGCACCGCGGCCGTGGCTGATGACCGGAGCCAGGTTCTCGGGGTACTGGTCGTCGCCCTTGGCGTAGGTGTGCGCGCCCCCGGGGATCATGGCGTGCAGCCGCTCGTTCGCCGTCCGTGACCTCGGCAACCGGAACTCTTCGCTGTCTGTGTCTTCGGTGGTCACGCCGGCCTCAACTCTCCTTCGGCTTCAGGACCTCGGCGAGGCTCGGCGCCTCCCGGTCCCGCTGGGACATCGACGCGACCGGCAGCGGCCAGGGAATGGCGAGTTCCGGGTCGTCGAAGGCGATCGTCACGTCCTCGGCCGGATCGTGCGGGCGGTCGATCCGGTAGGAGGTGTCGGCGGTCGCGGTCAGCGCCTGGAAGCCGTGCGCGCACCCCGCCGGGATGTACAGCGTCGCCTGCGTCTCGTCGGACAGCTCGAAGAACGCCCGGTTGCGGTAGGTCGGCGAGTCCGTCCGCAGGTCCACGACGACGTCGAAGATCCTCCCGTACGAACACCGCACCAGCTTGGCCTCGCCGGCGCCGGAGCGCAGGTGCAGGCCGCGCAGCACGCCCCGGACCGAGCGGGACAGGCTGTCCTGGACGAAGGCGTGCGGGTCGAGACCCACCGAGCGGACCACGTCGGCGTCGAAGGTGCGGCTGAAGAAGCCGCGCTCGTCGGCGTACGGCGTCGGCTCGAACAGGTACGCGCCGTCGATCTCCGGGACCTCGGTCGCTTTCATGGAGCCTCCTGCCGGGCGCGGGACCGCGCGTGGTCGGTCGACGGGAACAGGGCCGCTGTCAGGGCGGTGAACTGGTCCTCGAGCTGCCGCGCGGCGACCAGGTTCCGCTCGGCCAGGGTCCGCCGCAGTTCCGCCGAGTTCCGCTCCAGCGCCCGGAACTGTTCCAGCAGCCGGTCGGCGTCGACCTCGCGAGCCGGGTGGCGGTACGCGTCCAGCCCCATGCGAGCCATCAGCGCGTCACTCTTGGCCGCATAGCTGAGTGCGAGCGTCGGCGTCGCGACCTTCAGCGCGCAGACCAGGTTGTGGTAGCGGGTTGCCACGACGGCGTCGGCAGCGGCCATCTCCTTCATCAGGCCGGCCAGCGAGGCCGCCTCGGCAGCGGTGACCAGCGGCGAGTCCACCGCGTCGAGGATCGCGGCGACCACCGGCGCGTCGCAGTCGTCGCCGGTGAGCAGCCGGACCGGTCGGCCGTCCTCGACCAGCGCGCGGACGAAACGGATCGTCCCGTCGAGGTAGCGCCGGTGGATCTCCTCGGCCCGCGAGCGGTCGTCGTTGCCGCCGTGGAAGGCCATGACGCCGACGCAGACCCGCCCCGGTGGGCCCGAGGGCGCCCTCGGGGGCGGCGCCGGCAGGGCGAACGCGAGGTCGGGGTAGACCTCGTCGCGCGCGGTGTCCACGCCCATCGCCCGCATGGCGTCGCGCGACAGGGTGTCCCGGTACGACCGGTAGGCGGCAAGTCGCGCCGACCGGCGCACCAGGGCCCGGGTCGGCCGGTCGGCGATCGCGTCCGCGCCGACGCCGACCAGCGCGACCCGGGTGCCGAACAGCCGGCCGCTCGCGCACAGCAGGAACAGCGCGTACGGGAAGCCCCACGGCCGCAACGGCAGCGTGGCCTCCAGGACGCCCATGCCCGGCACGATCACCACGTCGTGCCGGCGCACCCAGGCGGCGGTGCGTACCGCGTCGACGAGTTTGCCCAGCCCTTTGGCCGCGATCGCGCCCGCACGCGACGCGGTCCGGTACTCCCCGCGGTACCAGTGCAGCCGTGTCGCGGGGATCCCGTACCGGGCCGTGACGGCCTCGGGTCCGCCGCACAGCGCGTCCACGACCGCCTCCGGGTGCTGGGCGCGGAGGTATCCGAGCACGGCCTCGAGCGACCCGTCGTTGCCGAGGTTGCCGGAGCCGAGCAGGCCGAACACCCCGACGCGCACCGCAGACTCGTCCGCGGACGTCACGCCTGCCTGCCTTCCCGGCCGGCGACGAGGGCGTCCACGGAGACGGTGAGCCCGCGCGGGTCGACCGGGGCGCGGTCCTCGACCCGCTCGCCCGCTCCCGGCCGGACCCGGCTGGTCATCCACGCGCCCAGGTGGCGGTAGCACGCACGCCGGTCGGCCGGGGACAGCGGCGCCCGCCGGATCGCCGTCACGAAGCCCCAGACGTACTCGGCGAGCAGCCGGGGCGTCGGGTGCAGCGGGCCCGCCCGGCGCGGGTCCAGGTTGACGCAGCGGGAGCGCTTGCCCGGGTTCGCCCGCTCGGCGCGGGTGGGATGGTCGCGGCGGAAGTACAGCAGCTCCGGCACCTGGTGGAAGGGCCCGTGCAGGGTGATCTCGGCGACGAACGTGCGGTCCGCGTGGTGGTAGCTGTCGTGCGGCTTCACCCGGCGCAGCACGTCGGCCCGCATCACCCCGTAGAAGTCGTCGCCGCCGGGCTCGAACAGCAGACTGCGGAAGCGTTCCGGCGCGTGCGGCGAGTCGGTGGCGAGCCCGTACTCGTACGGGACCTTCACCTGGCCGTCGCCGTCGATGACCGCCTGGCCGCTGTGCGCGAGGATCACGTCCGGCCGCTCGTCCAGCGCCTGGACGCAGCGCCGCAGCAGGTCACGGGCGTACAGGTCGTCGTGCGAGGCCCACTTGAACAGCTCGCCGCGGCACTCGGTGAAGACGTGGTTGTGGTTCGGCGCGGCGCCGATGTTCCGGGTCAGCCGCAGATACCGGATGCGCGAGTCCCGCGCGGCGTACCGGCGGCAGATGTCCTGGGTCCCGTCGGTCGAGGCGTTGTCGGAGACGACCAGCTCGAAGTCCTCGTAGGTCTGGCCGAGCAGGGCGTCGAGGGACTCGGCGAGGTACTCCTCGCCGTTGTACACGGGCAGGCCGATGCTCAGCCTGGGTTGCGCGGTCATGAGGTCCTCACTTCGGGGATGGGGTTGCGGTGGCGCTCGCGCAGGGCGGACCGCAGGTGCAGCCACCACACGGCCGAGCTGCAGACGGTGGCGGCGGCGACGCCCCAGGCCGAGCCGACCGTGCCGGCCGCGGCCGCCCCGCCGAGCCCGCCGCCGACGTAGCAGGCGGAGGCGAACAACTGGCTGCGCAGGCTGCGCCGGGCCGCGCCGAGTGCGCGCAGTCCGGCCGCCGCGCCGGTGCCGAGTCCGGCGCCCGCGACGCCGAGCGTGGCCGGCACGACGAGTTCCGAGGCGGAGCCCCAGACGCCGCCGAGCACCAACTCGCCGAGCCGGTCCGGGACCAGCAGCAGCGCCGCGCCCCAGAGCAGCGCGGCGACGGCCTGCCCGGCGCCGAGCAGGAGGCAGAACCGGGCCAGCCGGTGCGGGGCCCGCCGCACCACCCGGGCCGCCTCCGCGACGGTGACCAGGGAAAGGCCCATCAGCACGGCGAGGAACGGGCCGAGCAGCAGCTCGGCGCCCCGGACCGCGCCCACCGCGCCGACCCCGACGATCACGCCGAGCCCGTACGCCCGCAGCTGACTCGCGCCGCTGACGCCGACGTTCTCGACCAGGTACCGGTAGCTGAGGTCGCGCTGCTCGCGCAGCCACCCGCGCGCCTCGGTCATCCGGGGCCGGATGCCGCACTGGCGGCAGCCGTACACCGCGGCCACCGCGGCGGACCCGCCCCAGGCGAGGACGAAAGCGGCCACACTGCCGACGCGGGCCGCCACCACCATGGCCGGGACGAGCGCGACGCCCCACACCAGGTCGTTGACGAACGCCTTCCGCCCGGCGCCGGCCGCGAAGAACGAGTAGCGCCAGGCGTCCTGGAGCAGCAGCCCCGGCAGCATGACGCCGAGGCAGGCGAACGCGTGCCCCACGCCGCCGCCGAGAGCCAGGCCCACCACCAGACAGGCCGCGCCGATGGCCGCGCCGACGCCGAGCGCGGTACCCGACGACCGGGCCACCGCGCCGCGCCAGGACGCCTCCGGCACGCCGCTGAAACGCACCACGAGCGGATCGGTGGCCAGTCCGCGGGAGACGCTGAGCACCACGCCGTAGGTCACCCAGGCCAGGCCGAACACGCCGAACGCGGTCACGCCCAGCGAGCGGGCCACGTAGATCCCCACCGCGAAGTTGGTCATGCTGGAGGCGGCCTGGTCGGCCAGGCCCCAGGACAGCCGGCCGACGACGGCCCGCCGGGTGGACCCCGCCGGTGCCGCCGTCCCCGCCCCCTCGGTGGTCATCGGCGTCATGCCTTGATCAGCCCGGCGCCGTGCAGGGCGTCGGCCGCGGTGGCGACGGCGCTGAACGGCAGCCCGGACCGCTCGGCGACGTCCAGCAGATCGTGCTCCCCGTCGGAGAGGCTGAGCACCCAGAGCATGGCCAGCTGCGCCTGCTGGGTGTCGCTGCGGCCGCCCAGCGCGTCGTACAACCCCCGCCGGCCCAACTGCGGCTCGCCGTAGGGACTGAGGTTGACGTACCGCCGGTTGCGGTCGAGGACGGCGAACGCCTCGCGGCAGACGGAGAGGGTGTCGGCCATCGCCTCCGGGGAGACGAGGGCCAGGTCGTCCGCCGAGGTGTGGTACTCCGGATAACCGGCGTACGGGGTCCGGCTGAGCGAGCCCACCCCGAGGTCGAACCCGGGGGAGCAGTACTGCCGCTCGTCGTAGCCGTAGGGAGTGAACTCGGTGATGTGGTGCGGTCGTTGGGAGGCGGTGAGCACGTGCCGCAGCACCCGGTCGATCTCCGCGTCGCCGCGTCTGCTCTGCTTGTACGTCAGCCGGCCCGGATCACCGGCGCAGGCCAGCACCAGGCCGTGCTTGACCCGGTCGATCCGCTCCCTGTTGCGGGCCAGCCAGGTGATCGCCCCGATGGTGCCGGGCGCGAAGACGAACCGGTAGGTGTAGTAGGGCGTCCGCTCCGCCAGCGCCCGCGCCAGGTACGTCGCCACGGCTATGCCGGCCAGGTTGTCGTTGGCCAGCGACGGGTGGCAGACGTGGCTGGAGACGATCACCTCGTCGGGGACCTGGCCGGGGACCACGTGCTCGGCGTAGGTGAGGTGGCCGTCGGCGAGTGTGGAGTCGACGCGCACCTCGTACTCGCCGTCCGGCATCGCGTCCAAGACCTCCTGGGCCAGGCAGAACCCCCAGCGCGGCTCGTAGTAGCTGGTGCGGTACGGCACCCAGGCCGGGTGCTCCGGCAGGGTGTGCAGGTGCGGGCGCAGCTCGGACAGCGGCATGGTCGCCGACACCGGCACGCTGTAGCCGAGGACGTGCAGGCTGGACGCGGCGAAGTCGACGACCCGGCGGCCGGCGGAGTCGGCGATGTACGCGTCCCGGATGTTCCACTCCTGCGGCACCGTCCAGTCGAGCACCTGAGTCCCGGTCGGCACCTCGTGCACCCGCAGCGGGACGTACTCGCCGACGATGTCCAGGGTGGCGCGCACACCGTCGCCGGTGATGCTCCGGCACAACGGGTACAGCCGCTCCACCAGCGCGTACATCTCCTCGCCGGCCGTGGTCACCGGCGCCACCGCAGGGTGTCGTCGACGCTGCCGGCGTCGGACGCCGCGCGCAGCACGGCCAGCCGGGTGAAGCGTCGCTCGAAGGCCTCCCGGGTCAGCCCGTGGTCCCGGTAGGCGTCGGCGAGTTCGAGCGCCCCCCGCTTCACCGTCCACTCGCAGTCGAAGCCGGGCACCGCGGCGCGGAACCGGGAGAAGTCCACCCGGTACGACCGCGGATCGGCGCCGTTCTCCCCGGTGATCACCACCTTCGAGCCGGCCACCGCCTCGGCGACCTGCCCGGCGATCTCGGCGACCGTGACGTTGTTGATCTCGCTGCCGATGTTGAAGGCGCGGTCGTGCACCGCTTCCCGCGGGGCGGTGAGCGCGGCCGTGAAGGCCCGTGCGATGTCGGCGGCGTGCACCAGCGGGCGCCAGGGGGTGCCGTCGGAGAGCACGAGCACCTCGCCGGACAGGAGCGCGTGGCCCACCAGGTTGTTCAGCACGATGTCGGCGCGCAGCCGGGGCGAGAAGCCGAAGGCGGTGGCGTTGCGCAGGAACACCGGGCTGAAGTCGCCGTCGGCCAGCGCGTGCAGGTTGTCCTCCACCCGCACCTTCGACTCCGCGTACGGCGTCACCGGGCGCAGCGGGGCGTCCTCGGCCACCAGGTCGTCACCGCCGGCGGCGCCGTACACCGAGCAGGTCGACGCGTACAGGAAGCGCCGCACCCCGGCGTCGCGGGCCAGCCGGGCCAGCCGTACGGACGCGTGGTGGTTGATGTCGTAGGTGAGCTGCGGTGCCAGCGATCCGAGCGGGTCGTTGGACAGCGCGGCCAGGTGGATCACGGCGTCCACCCCGGCCACGTGTTCGGCCGTGACGTCGCGCAGGTCCACCCGCGACCCCGGCGGGTCCTCGGGCGGCGGCCCCAACACGCAGTCGGCGAACAGGCCGGCGTCGAGTCCGACGACCTCGTGCCCGGCGGCGGCGAGCACCGGAGCCATCACGGTGCCCAGGTAGCCCTGGTGTCCGGTCAGCAGTACGCGCACGGTTCATTCCCCCAGATCAAGAGTGATTTTGGTGACGGCGAACGCCTCGGCGTAGCGCGCGTGGCATTCGATGCCGCGGATCCGCGCGAGCCCGAGGAACGCCTCCCGGTCGTACCAGGGCCGGTGCCGCTGCGAGGGATAGTGCTCCTGGAGCAGCCGCACCTTGCGTTCGGCGATCTCCGGTGACAGCGGCTGGTACGCCGTCGGACGGCCGAGGTCGCCGTCCCACTTGACGATCTCGTAGCCGAGGACGAGGTGGTCGCGGAACGCGGTGGGTACCAGCTGCGCCAGACCGCGGTGGTCCTGGTGCGCGTCATCGGCGCGCGGAGCCAGGATCACGTCCGGCTCGGTCCGCCCCCGCAGTGCCTCGACCGCCGCCTTGGCCTCCTCCCAGTGCACGGGCAGCCGGCCGTCCGGCATCTTGAGCACTGTCAGCCGCAGGTCGGCACCCGGGCAGAAGACGGCGAGCGCGGCCCGCTCCTCCTCCTCCCGCTCACTGCCACCGCCGGACAGCACCAGCGCGTCGACGCGGACACCCGGCCGCGCGAGGCACATCGCCAGCAGGGTGCCCCCGGCGCCGATGGCGATGTCGTCGCAGTGCGCGCCCACCGCGACGACCCGGTCCGGGCGCCCGGCCCCGAGCCGGATCACGCGGTCCCCACTCCGGCGCCGTCCCTGCCGCCGGTCGCGTACGCCCGCCCACCGTCCCGCTCCCACACGGCCCACGGGCGGTCGCCCCGGGCGTAGCCGGAGTCGAGCGCGGCCCGCTCCTTCACCGTGTCGGTCGGCTTCCAGAAGCCGCGGTGCTGATGCGCCACCAGCCGGCCCCGCTTGGCCAGTTCGGCGCATCCGTCGGCGACCAGGTCCCCGTTCTCCGGGATGTGGTCGAACACCTCCTGGCGGAGCACGAAGTAGCCGCCGTTCTCCCACAGAGGCAGTTCACTCACCGCGGTGATGCCCCCCACCAGGCCGTCCTCGCCCAGCTCCACACAGTGGAACGACGACTGCGGCGGCACCACCATCATCGACGCACCCGCGTCACGCCGGGCGAACCGGTCGATCATCTCCGGCAGCGGGGCGTCGGTGAGCACGTCGGCGTAGTTGGCGAGGAACATCTCGTCGCCGTCCAGGTGGTGGCGTACCCGGCGCAGCCGCTCCCCGATCGGCGACTCGATGCCGGTCTGCACGAACGTGATCGTCCAGTCCGATATGTCGGTGGACAGCAGCTCGGTCCGCCCGCCGCGCAGCACGAAGTCGTTGGACGTCGTCTCCTCGTAGCCGAGGAAGAAGTCCTTGATGTGGTGGGCGCCGTACCCGAGGCACAGGATGAACTCCGTGTGCCCGTAGTGCGCGTAGTAGCGCATGACGTGCCAGATCAGCGGCCGTGGGCCGACCATCGCCATCGGCTTGGGCACGTCGTCGGAGGCGCCGTTGCGCATCCGCATCCCGTAACCGCCGCAGAACAGGACGACCTTCATGCCTTGACCTCGACAATGCTCAGTTCCGGTATGGGGAAGACCAGGCGGCCGCCCCAGGCGTGCACGAAGGACAGCTGCTCGACCAGCTCGGCCCGCAGGTTCCACGGCAGGACGAGGACGTAGTCCGGCCTGTCGGCGGCTATCCGTTCGGGTGGCAGGATCGGGATGCGGGTGCCCGGCGTGAACCTGCCGTGCTTGTAGGGATTGCGGTCGACCGTGTACGGCAGCAGGTCGGGCCGGACGCCGCAGTGGTTGAGCAGGGTGTTGCCCTTGCCCGGGGCGCCGTAGCCGACGACGGTCTCGCCGCGCTCGGCCACGTCGATGAGGAACCGCAGCAGGTCCCGGCGCACCTTGGCCACCCGAGCGGAGAACTCGGCGTACCCGGACAGCTCCCGCAGCCCGGCGGCCTTCTCCCGGTCCAGCACGTCGGCCACCCGCTCGGTCGGCTCACCGGCCGCCTCGGCCGGCCGGGCCCACAGCCGGATCGAACCGCCGTGCGTGGGCAGCAGCTCGACGTCCACGAGCGCGAGTCCGCCGCTCGCCAGCGCCCGGATCGCGGACGCGACCGTGTAGTACTGGAAGTGCTCGTGGTAGATCGTGTCGTACTGGTTCTCCTCGATCAGGGTCAGCAGGTGCTGCACCTCGATGGAGACCCAGCCGTCGTCGGCGACCAGGGCGCGCAGCCCCCGGGTGAATCCGACCACGTCGGGGATATGCGCGTACACGTTGTTGGCGACGACCAGGTCCGCCGGGCCGTGCTCGGCGCGGACGCCCGAGCCGGTCTCCGCGTCCAGGAACTCCGTGAGCGTGGGCACCCCCGCGTCCCGCGCCGCGGCGCCGACGTTCACCGACGGCTCGATGCCCAGGCAGCGGATCCCGCGGTCCACCATGTGCCGCAGCAGATACCCGTCGTTGCTCGCCACCTCGACCACGAAGGCGTCGGTGCCCAGGCCCAGCCGCCGTACGGCGTCGGCGACGAACGTGCGCGCGTGCTCCACCCAGGAGGTCGAGTAGGAGGAGAAGTACGCGTACTGCGTGAACGTCTCCTCCGGCGTGATCAGCGGAGGGATCTGCGCCAGCCAGCAGTCCGTGCAGACCCGCAGGTGCAGCGGGTACGCCGGTTCCGGCCGGTCCAGTTGGTCCGCGGCGAGAAAACTCTCACACGGCGGGGTCGCCCCCAGATCGACGACGCTCGCCAGCGTCGCCGAGCCGCAGAGTCGGCATCGTGTCATCTGCTGTCCCCATCCCCCCTGCTCGCGCGGGTCTCCCCGTCGCGAGACAGTGCTGACCGACCCGCGATCGCGGTGCGGTACCCATCCATCAGTCGCTCCAGCCCGACCGCCGAGCTGAAGTCCTGCTCGTAACGGCGCCGGGCCGCCCGCCCCATCTCCCGGTTGCCGGCCGCGTCGGCCGTGATCCGGCGTATGCAGGAGGCGAGCGAGGCGGGCTCGCCCGGCCGGTGCAGCAGCCCGGTCCTGCCGTCCTCGACGAGTTCGACGAAGGCGCCGTGACCGGCGGCGACGGCCGGGACCCCCGCCGCCATCGCCTCCACGACCACCAGGCCGAACGCCTCCAGCCACGTCGAGGGAGCCACCACGGCGACCGACCGCGCGATGGCCCGCCGGCACTGCTCCTGGTCGTACAGGCCGACGTGGCGCACATCGTCGCGGCCCGCCGCCCAGGCGGCCACCTCTCGCTCCAGCGGCCCCGCGCCCGCGATCACGAGCGGCACGCCCACGCCACCGCCGGCGGCGACCCTCTCCCACGCGGCCATCAGCAGCCGCACGCCCTTGGCCTCCGCGAGCCGGCCCAGATAGAGCAGATGCTCGCCGGCGCCCGTGCGGCAGACGCCCGGGTCGGGCACGAAGTTGTGCTTCACCGCCATCCGCTCGGCCGGCATGCCGGCGCGCACCAGGATGGAGCGCTGCGCCGCCGAGATGCAGAAGAACCGCTCCACACCGGACCACCACCGCCGCCGGTTGAGCGACAGACCGACCGCGAGCGGCACCGTCGCCAGCCGGGAGTTCCGGTAACAGCCGTGGCGGACCGCGGGCAGCGGCGTGGACCCGACGCACTCGGTGCACGGCCGGCCGTCCCGCTGAAGGGTGCCGGGCGGACAGACCTGGGTGTAGTTGTGCAGGGTGGCGACGGCGGGCACCCCGGCGTCGGCGCAGGCGGCCAGCACGGCCGGTGACAGGAGCGGGAAGACGTTGTGGACGTGCACGACGTCCGGCCGCTCGGTGCGCAGCCGGGCGCCGAGTTCTGCCCTGACCGCCGGGTTCCACGGCACCCGCAGCGGCACCCCCACCTTGGCGAGCGGGGACATCGCGGCGATGTCGTCGCTGCGCCGCTCGAACACCTCGACCCGGTGGCCGGCCGAACGCAGCAGCGCCACCTCCTGGTCGACGACCTTGTTCTCTCCGCTCGGCTGCGCCGAGGCGTAGCGGTTGTGCACGACGAGGACGTGCATGCTCAGGCCACCTCCGATCTTCGGGCCCATCGCGGGACGGGGCGTTGCGGGACTGCGGGCGTGGACAGGGGAGCGGCCGGGGCAGGTGCCGCCAGCAGTGACGCGGCCACGGCCAGATGCAGCAGATACGGCGAGGCGTCGCCCAGCCCGGCCTCGGTGTACGACGCGATCGCGCAGTAGCTGATCAGGAAGATCGCGCAGGCCCTCGACAGCGACGGTGGCCGCAGCAACGCCACGCCGCCCAGGACGACGACGACCGCCGCCACCAGGGCGACGCCGGTGATCCCCTGCTCCTGGTAGACGGCCAGCCAGCTGTTGTCGATCGGCAGTCCGCCGAACGACTTGTCGCCCAGACCGGCGCCGAACACGTGTTCCGAGGTGGTCCGGGGCGCGGCCAGCAGGGCGTGCCAGACCTTGGCCCGGCCGGTGAGGCTGGTGAAGTTCTCCTGGCTCTGTCCGCGCAGGAACCACGCCTGCAGCGCGGAGCCGAACCCGACCGCGGCCACGGCGGCGCACAGCACCGCCCAGGCGAAGAACCGGCGGGCGGCGGCGCTGGTCAGGACGAGCGAGGTGATGGCCAGCGCCAGCCCGATGAGCAGCCCGAGCGTGGCCGTGCGGGTATGGGTCAGCGCGAGCAGGACGAGCGCCGGCACGGTGATCACCGCCGCGCTGGTCCTGTCGGTCCGGCGGCCCAGGACGAGCAGTACGGTGAGCCCGATGATCACCGCGGCGTACTGCCCGATCTGCGGCGGGGTGAGCGGCCACAACGCGCCGACCAGCCGCCCGCCGTACAGCTCGGGCAGGGCGGCGCCCGGCGAGATGACCGCGCCGGCGGCCACCGAGCCGAGCACCGCGAAGTACAGGCGGATGTGGTGCCGGACGAACGTGGGACCACCGTCCCACCAGCGGCTGAGCAGCCACAGCGTGCCGACGAAGAGAGCCAGCCGGGCGCAGCGGAACAGCGCGCCGAACCCCGAATCGAGGTGCGCGCTGGAGATCACGCTCGGCACCAGCAGCAGCGTGAGCAGCAGCAGGAAGGCGCTGGCCCGGATGCGCAGCCGGAGGTTGAGCGCCAGCGCCAGCGCGAACGCGGCGACCAGCGCGCCCATGGTGACCATCTGGATGAGGGAGCGGGGCAGCGGGACGATGGTCTTCGCCCCGGCGGAGCCGAGCGTGTTGAGGATCAGCAGCCCCCAGACCACCCCGACGAGCCTCGGCGTGTGCTCCGCGCCCATCTCAACCACCGTCCCGTGCGCGGAAGGTGCTGCCCGCGTCCTGCTGGTACGGCATGGCCTGCCACTGCCCGGAGTCGAGGATCCGGCTCGGGTCGTGGGTGACGAACTGCCATGGTCCGAGGTAGACGTTGTCGTGCCAGCGGTTGTTCTGCTTGCCGGTGATCGCCTCGGCCACCCGCTCGCCCTGGTACGGCGACCAGTCCGGATACGTGCCGTAGTTGGCCAGCACCGCCATCCGGTCGCACTTGACCGTGCAGTGGACGACGGACTTGTCCAGCACGAAGCGGTTGCCGTGGATGTCCACCCGCTGGGTCTTCCACCGGCAGTCGGCGTAGAGCGGTGCGGTGGCGATCCCGGGCTGTGCGCAGCGGGCGGTGTTCTTCACCAGCAGCGTGCAGTCACCGGAGGAGGTGTTGGCCAGGCTGTTGCAGAAGCGGTCGGCGTTCTCCCACAGGGTGATCCCGGACCAGTTGTTCTCCAGCACGTTCCGGTAGATCTCGATCTTGTCCGTGCGGGCCCGGATCCGTGGTTCGCCGCCGGACTCCGACAGATAGACGGTGGCGAAGGGGAAGGTGTCGCCGCGGTCGGCGTACGTGCGGCCCTCCACCCAGTTGTTCCGGCGGATCGTGTTCTCGCGGATGACCGCGTTGTAGCTCGTCTCGTAGATCAGCGCGGCACCGTCGTTGGCCTCGATCAGGTTGCCCTCGATGCGGAAGTCGTTGTTGTTGGTGTCCGCCCACAATCCGGAACCACGGTTGTCGTGGACCCAGTTGCCGCGTACGTCGGCGCCGTCGACCGCCCAGAACTTGACGCCTCCGGTGCAGCCGCAGCCCGGCCGCCGCCGCTCCCAGTCGTCCCGGTTGTTGCCCACGATCTCGTTGCCCTCGACCACCAGGCCGCTGATACGTCCGTTGCCCTTGTACGCGTTCATGCCGTACTGACCGTTGCCGCGCAGGCAGCTGGCGCGCACCCGCTGGCGGGCACCGGCCATCAGACCGGCGCCGGAGTTGTTCTGGACCGTCGCGTGCTCGACGACCCACCCGTCGGCCGAGTCGTGGTTGACCACGCCCTCGTCGTGCGGCGCGACGAAGTTCTGCACGGTCAGGTGGCGGATGGTGACATCGCGGGCGGTGCCGCCGAAGGCGTACTGGTTGGTCCGGCGGCCGTCGAGCACCGCGCCCGGCGCCCCGAGGTAGGTGTCCCCCTTCTTGGGGATGACCTGGGCGTAGCGGTCCGGATCGAGCCTGTGCTTGCCGGGCCGAAGCCAGAACGTGGTGTTCGGGGGGCTGTTCTCGGTCTTGGCGGCCAGGTCGCCAGCCACCGAGGGATCGACCGTCACCGCGCCCGCCGGTGCCTTCGCCGGCCCGGCCGCGGGTCTGTCGCACACCCGGGCCACGGACGGGGGCGGTGCGGCGGTCGGCTTGGGCCGCGCGCTCGGCGTGCTGTCGCAGCCGGTCGCGGCGAGCAGGACCAGCGCCAGCGGTGCCGCCGGCCACGCCCAGCGCCGCCAGGTGACTCCCACGCGTGCCTCCCCGGAGCGTTCCGGGCGGATCCCGGCGACGTCGTCCCGTCCGGGGTCCTCCCGTCCGGGGTGCTCCCGCGCGGCGCGCAGGCCCTGGGAGGTCAGCGCACCCGCCGTACCGGCCGAAAGCCCCAGCACGCCCAGGAGGAGCGTGCGGGGCCGCCGCGCCGGGAGCGCACGCCGACCACGGTCGCCGGCCGCCGCGCGGCGGGCGCTCCTTCCTCCACGGAGTTCCATCCGAAGCCCCCTAGCCCCGGAACCTGAGCACGGTGGTGAACCCCTGCGCGCCGTCGGCGAATCCGGTGCCGAGCAGCGTCGTGGCGGGTTCCTTGCGCCCGAAGCCGGCGGAGTACCAGCCGAGCGGCGGATCGGTCTCGCCGCGATGCGCGCGCCAGGACAGCTCCCCGGGCAGGTCGAGCGCCGCGGAGCGGTCCCGGCCGTCCCGCGTCCAGGTGAGCGTCGCCCGGTTGTCCACCAGGTCCGCGGCGATCGTAGGGCCGAGGTGGAACGCCAGGTGTACGGAGCGGCGCGGGCCGCTCACCTCGTCGACCACCCGCAGCTCCCGGTCGGCGGCGGTCAGCTCCACGCGGCGCCGGTGCACCGAGCGCTGGTAGCCGTCGTGCTCGGCGCACCAGCGGACCGTCCCCCCGCCCGAGGTGCCGGACGCGTCCGCGACCAGGACGCGGCTGCGGGCCTGTCGGGTCCACAGGAACGGGCCCCCGGAGACGGACTGGTCGCCGCCGTCGAGCCGCAGGGTGTTGTGGCCGAGGGTCGACCGGAAGTACTGCCTCCACTCGGGCTGCCCGTGGTAGCAGTACGTTCCCGGGTCGGCGAGCACGTCGACCCCGTCGTGCCGGACCTCCACGGACAGCGCGTCCGCGTGCGCGTGCGCGGCGATGGACAGGAATCCGTGGGGACCCCCGTCGCAGCGGCACCAGATCTCCTCCGGTCCCCGCAGGATGGTCATGCCCGCGTCGGCGAAATGGGCCGGTCGCCTCGCCGGACGGGACACGGACGGTGCCGTTCGGTTCTCCGGGTACGGCCGGATGAGCGCGGCCAGCAGCGGGGAGCGCACATCGGTGCCGGTCACCTGCGGCCACCAGGCGAGCCGGCCGAACACGGCGTCCCCGGTGGTCAGCAGCGAGGCCCAGCGGTCGGTGCCCGCGCCGTCCACGACCAGACCGTGCCCGTCGTCCGCGTCCCCCTGGCGCGGCGGTCGCAGCCGGTTGTCCACGACGGCCGCGAGCGCGTCGGTCATCCGCAGCAGCACCAGCCGGACCGACGCGGGGACCGGCACGCCGCCGGCGTCCGCCTCGGCCAGCGCGGCCAGGCCGAGTTCCAGCACCAGTCCGTGATACTCGGTGGCCAGCTCGCGGTTGAGGCCGGAGCCGAAGGTGTTGCTCCGCAGCTGCCGCTCCAGCGACCGCAGCGCGTCGGCCCGCCAACGCGCCGAGGAGGGGAACCAGCCGAACGCGCACGCCGCCGCGAACTGCCCGGCGGCCTCCGCGATGACGTGGTTGTTCGCCGACGAACCCCGGCTGGGGAAGGCGGCCAGCCACCGCTGGTGATGCCAGATCTGGCGGAGCGCCACCGGGTTGCCCTCGAACAGGGCGGCCACGCCCGGCCAGCCGTCGAGCAGCCTGCGGATCCACACCCAGGACAGCAGCCGGATCCCCAGCTCGATGCCGCTGGTCCAGTGGGCTCCGCGCAGCGGCGCGTTGCCCGCCCACCACGACCGCAGATGCGCGGCCACTCGCTCGGCGTACCGCTCGTCCCCGGTGATCGCGTAGGCGGCGGCGAGCACGGTGAGGTACTGGTGCCGGGACAGCTCCCAGATCTGTTTGATGTCCCCGACCGCCTCCTCGTCGCGGTACGGCACGTCGAAGGCGTAGCCCCAGGGAGCCCGGCGCCCGGTCTTCGGGTCGTACCACCAGTCCGGGTCGACGAGGTCCTCGCGCTCCACCCCGAAGAACTCGGCCTTCCCCGCCATCAGCCGGTCCGCGTCGGCGACGAGACGTTTCGCGGCGTCCGGCGGCACCGCGGCGATCGTGCCCGCGGGCAGTACGGCGGTGAAGCGGGCGCCGGTCACGCTCGGGCAGTCCGGCCGCGCCGACCGCCACCGCCGTCTGCGCACCGCGTCGCCCGCCCGCCCGCCGACCTCCCGCGGTCCCATCCGGGACAGTCGCCGCAGGTACCAGCCCGCGCTCATCGTCATCGTGCCCGCGCCAGCGTCACCGGGGCGCCGCCGACCAGACTGGCCCGTACGGCGAGGGTGGCCGCCGTGGTGGCGACCAGCGACTCCAGCGGCACCGGCATCGGCCCGCCGGTCCGCACGGCCCTGACGAACGCGGCCAGCTCGGCGGACTGGCCCTTGTCCCGGGCCTTGGGCAGCCGTGAACTGACCCACCGCTTACGGCGGCTGTCGTGGACGGCGGCACGGACGAAGTCGTCGAGCCGCAGCACCTTGCCGTCCGCGACGAGGTCCAGCGTCTCCTTGGGGAAGCCGGGCGCGCCGGTGGTGACGTAGCTGATGGTGGCCGTGGAGCCGTCCGGGTAGCGCAGCACGACCTGGAGATCCTCGTTGCCGGGCGTGGTGAGCGCGTACACCGAGACCGGGTCGGCCTCCAGCAGCCAGCTCGCCGTGTCGATGAAGTGCCCGCCCTCGCCGGCGAACCGCGAGCCCTGGGAGCCCTGTTGGAGGTACCAGCTGCCGTGCTCCAGCCGGCCGGCGTTGACCAGGTAGCGGACGCTCGCCGGTCCGGTCCGGGCACCGAACCGCTTCCTGGCCTCCTGGAGCAGCGGCGCGAACCGGCGGTTGAAGCCCACCTGCAGCCGGTCGTTGCCGGACTCCTCCACCGCCGCGAGCACCGCGGCCAGTTCGTCCTCGGTGAGCGCCAACGGCTTCTCCACGAACACCGCCTTGCCGGCCAGCAGCGCCCTGCGGGTCAGTTCGGCGTGCGAACTGTGCCGGGTGACGACGAACACCGCGTCGACGGACCCGTCGCCGAGCACGGCGTCGAGATCGGTGGTCGCCGCGGCGAAGCCGAACTTGCGCTGTGCGTTGGCCGCGGACAGTGCCGTCGTGGTGACGACCGTGGACAGCTCCACGCCCTCGCGCCGCGCCAGGTGCGGCAGCAGCATCGACTTCGCGTAGTTCCCCGCGCCGACGAACGCCAGCCGCACCGGTGCTGTGGCGGACCGGGCCGGGCGGGACGGTCCACCGCCGCGCCGCACCGCGGGCACGGCCACCGCCGGGGTCTCCGCCTCCCCCGCCTCCTGCGTCTCCTCGGGGTACCGGAAGAGCACGGCCACGGCCTTCAGGTCGCCGTCCTTCAGGCTCCGGTACGTCTCGACGGCGTCGTCGAAGTCGGCGATGCGGGAGACCAGGGGCTCCACGTCGACGCGGCCGCGGGCGACGAGATCGAGGAAGCACGCCAGGTTGCGGCGCTCGGTCCAGCGGACGTAGCCGATGGGGTAGTCACGCCCTTCCAGTTCGTACGCCGGGTCGTAGCGCCCGGGTCCGTAACTGCGGGAGAACCGGACGTCGAGTTCCTTCTCGTAGTACGCGTTCCACGGCAGGTCCAGACGGCACTTGCCGATGTCGACGACCCGGCCGCGGTCCCGGCTCAACCGGGCGGCCAGCTCGACGGGCTGGTTGCTGCCACCGCCGGCCGCCAGGTACACCTGGTCCACGCCGTGACCGCCGGTGAGTTCGGCGACGGCCGTTTCCACGGCCGCCGAGGCCGGATCGCCGCAGGCCGCCGCGCCCAGGCGCTCGGCCAGGTCGCAGCGCGCCGGGTCGGGGTCGGCCCCGACGACGAGGACCCCGGAGGCGGCGAGGAGCTGCACCACCAGCTGCCCGATCAGCCCCAGGCCGATGACGAGCGCCACCTCGCCGAGCTGCGACTCGCCGCGCCGGACGCCCTGCAACGCGATCGACCCGACGGTGCCGAAGGCCGCGTGCCGCGGCGCGAGCCCGTCCGGCACCCGGGCGTACAGGTTCTTCGGCACCCAGTTCACCTCGGCGTGCAACGCGTGCTCGTTGCCGGCGCAGGCCACGAGGTCGCCGACCTTCACATCGTCGATCCCGGTGCCGACCTGCTCGACCACCCCGCACAGCGAATAGCCCAGCGGCGTGTAGGAGTCCAGCTTGCCCATCACCTTGCGGTAGGTGGCGGGCACCCCGTTGGCGGCCACGCTCTGCACGACCTTGGCCACCTGGTCCGGCCGGGAGCGTGCCTTGCCCAGCATCGACATGCCGGCCTCGGACACCTTCATGAGTTCGGTCCCGGTGGAGATCAGCGAGTAGGCGCTCCGGACCAGCACACCGTCCGGCTTGCACCCCGGCACCGGCACGTCGAGCAGCGTCAGTTCGCCGCTCTTGTAGTTCTGCACGACCTGCTTCATCCGAAGTCCTCTTGTCTCTACGCCGTCGAGGGAGAGTGATGGCCGGCCCCGGAGGTCGCGCCGCGATACCAGTACTCGAGGGTCAGCACATGCCACAGATGCTTGGAGTGGTCCCGATGCCCGGAGGCGTCCTCGGCGGCCAGCCGCGCCAGCGCGTCGCGGCGCAGGAACCCGGAACGGACGAGTTCACCGTCGTTGATCACCTCGCGCACCAGCGGAGCCAGATCCCGGCTCATCCAGGCGCGCAGCGGGGCGCTGAACAGGCCCTTGGGCCGGTACACGATCTCCCGGGGCAGGACCGAGGCGGCCGCTTCCTTGAGGACGGCCTTGCCCTGCCGTCCGACGATCTTGCGGTCACCGGGTACGGCGAACGCCGCCCTGACCACCTCGACGTCCACGTACGGCACCCGCACCTCGGTCGACGCGGCCATGCTCGACCGGTCCGTGTAAGCGAGGTTCAGGCCCGGCAGGAACATCCGGGCGTCGCCCAGGCACATGCGGTTGACGAAGTCGTCGAGATCGTTGTCCTGGTAGATGTCGGCATGCTCGGTCAGCACGTCGTCGACCGTCCCGGCCAGGTCCGGATCGATGAGGGCGAGCAGCTCGTCCTGGTCGTACATGGTGTAGCTGCGCCGGAACGCGGTCTCCTCCGGCAGATCGGCGAAGGAGAGGAACCGCTTGGCGAAGCGCACCGACCGGTACCCGCGGCGGGCCGTGGAGACCGGCAGCCGGTCCACGGCCGAGGACAGGGCGCGCCGCAGGGGCCGCGGCACGCGCTGGTAGCGCACCGCGAGCAGGTTGGCCAGGTGCTTGCGGTACCCGGCGAACAACTCGTCGGCGCCCATCCCCGACAACATCACCTTGATCCCGGCTTCCCGGGCGGCCGAGCAGATCAGGAAGGTGTTGATCGCGGCGGGGTCGCCGATCGGCTCGTCCAGGTGGTAGGTCATCCGCGGCAGCAGGTCGAGCACGTCCGGCGCGATCTCGATCTCGTGCAGGTCGACGCCGAACTGCTCCGCCACCTGCCGCGCGTAGCGCAGGTCGTCCGGCATCGCCTCGAATCTGGCGTCCTCCGCGCGGAACCCGATGGTGTAGGCGGAGATCCCCGGTCGGTCGCGGGCCGCCAGCGCGGTCAGATAGCTGGAGTCCAGGCCGCCGGAGAGGAAGGTCGCCACGGGGACGTCGGAGAGCAGGTGGCGCCGGGTCGACTCCTCGACGACAGCGGCCAGGTCCGGTAGCTCGCCGTCCCGGGCCCGCTCCCGGCCCTCCGCGGCGACGTCCCGCAGATTCCAGTACCGGCCGCGCTCCACCCGGCCGTCGGGCCGGCACCGCAGCCAGCTCCCCGGCGGCAGCTTCTCCGCCTCCCGGAACGCGCACCGTGAGTCCGGCACCCAGTAGTACAGCAGCGAGGCCACCAGCGCCGCGGGGTCCACCTGCAGCGACCCGCCCGTCACGGCGGCGAGGGCCTTCAGCTCGGAGGCGAACATCAGGCCTTCGCCGCGCCGGAGCAGGAACAGCGGCTTGATGCCGAGCTGGTCGCGGGCGAGCACCAGGTCACCGGTGCGCTCGTCGAAGATCCCGAACGCGAACATGCCGCGCAGCCGCGGCAGGCAGTCCGTGCCCCAGCGCCGCCACGCCTCCAGCAGCACCTCCGTGTCGGACGTACCGCGGAAGCGCACCCCGGCGGCTGCCAGCTCGGCGCGCAGCTCCGGCGCGTTGTACAGCTCCCCGTTGTACGTCAGGACGAGGCCGCCCGAGGCCATCGGCTGGGCGCCGGTCTCGGACAGGTCGACGATGGCCAGCCGGCGGTGCCCCAGGTGCACCTCGCCGTCACCGGCGGGGTGGCCGTACCGGCCCGCCCCGTCCGGACCGCGGTGGGCGAGGGTGTCGGTGAGCCGGTCGGTCACGGCCTTCCCGTCCGGCCATCGGTAAGTGCCTGCGATGCCACACATGTCCTACCGTGCCTCCTGGTCGCTGTCCGGTACCCGTGCCGCCCGGATCGGCGGCCGCTCCGTCCGATGCCGGCCCGACCCGTTCTGCCGGGCGGTCCGCTGGCCGAGGCCGCGCAGCGCGGTGCGCGGCCCGTCCCACAGCGTGCCGTCGGTCCTGTCCCGCGGGTCGGCGTCGATCAACACCACACCGATCACCGGTACGCGCTGCTCCGCGAGCTGCCGCGCCACGGTGTGCAGCCATGCGGCGCTGCCGTGCCCGGCACGCACGACGAGCACGGTCCGTGTGCCGAGGTACCGCAGGTCGGTCCACGCCGTGCCGGGCGCCACCGAACCGACGCCGATGCGGTGCTCCTGATGCGCCCCGGCCGCGGCCCGCTCGCCGCTGACCACGGTCGGGTCTCCCGGCTTCGGGCGGCGGTCGGTGAGCTGCGGGCCGGGCAGACCGTCGACGACCACCACCGGCCCCTCCGCCGCCAGCGCCCGGGCGAGGTCCAGGGCGATCACGCTCGCACGGCGCGCGCAGCCCAGTTCCAGCAGCGACACCGGTTCCGCGGAGTCGCGCACCGTACGGGCCAGGGACGCGGTGAGCCGTTCGCGTGCCGTCCGGATCCGTCGGCGCCGCCACGGCGTGGCCGAGCGGCGGGGCAGTTCCGCGACGACCGAGGCGCCGAGGTTCGCCGCGATCTCCCGGCGCAGCACGGGGCGGTCCGCCACCACCGTGCCGACCGCGGCCACCACCAACCCGAGGACGAACCCCAGGACGAGGCCGATCGCGGCGTTGGTGGCGGCGGCCCTGGGCAGGGAGTGCCGTACCGCGCGCGGGGCGTCCACGATCTGCGTGCCGGCGATGAGCCGGGGCGCGCCGACGCGCGCTTCCGCGGCGCGCTGGCCGAAGTCGGTGATCCGCGAGGTCAGCTCGGCCCGGCGGGCGAACAGCGACTCCTGGTCCGCCGACGCCTTGGGTCCCGTCTCCGACGCTCCGTCCCCGATCGCCTTGTTGACCTGGGCGAGTTCGCCCCGCATACGGTCACGCTGGTCGAGCAGGGCCTTGGACTCGGCGTTCGCGGCCTCCTGGATCCGCCTCACGTGGTCCGCGACGAACGCCTCGGCCAGTGCCTCGGCGCGGGCGACCGCCTCCGCGTCGCTGTCACCCGTCGCAGTGATCTGGAGCAGGTTGTTGGTCAGGCCGATCCCCTCGTAGTCCTCCATGAAGTCCTCCGGCTTCTCCGGGGACCCGAGGGACCGCAGGGCCTTGTCGGCGATCCGCGTGGTCCGCAGCAGCGCGGCGTCGGTGCGGATCAGCGTGCCGGGATCGTTCGGCTGGTCGTCCTGATGCGCGACCAGGACCTTGGTCACCGCGGTCGGCGGCGGCGGCAGCAGCACCGCCGTCGCCACGCCGACGAGCAGCCCCAGCAGCGCCGCGGAGCACCAGAGGCGGCGCCGCCTCCGCACCGCCACCACCAGTGCCTGGAGGTCCAGCAGCGGAGCGGCGGCAGCCGGCTCCGACGTCGTACTCGTGGTCACCGTGCGTCTCCCGTCGCGTCGTCGCCATCGGCGAGCGTCGGCGTGGCGGCCTCCCGAGGACGGCCGGCGGACCGCGTCGAACGGGTCCGCACCTGGCCGGCGAGGACGATGCCGACGACCTCGTGCTTGGCGTCCGCGCACGCCTCGGCGACGCCGGTGAGCTGCGCCGCGGTCCAGCTGCCCGCGCTGACCACGACCAGGGCACCGCACTCGTCGTCGCGGTCGGGCACCAGGGGCTGGGCCACCGAGACCTCCACCACCCGCAGCAGCGGATCGTCCTCGGCCTCGGCGACGAGCTGCCCGGCGGCCCGGTGCGCGATCCCGTCGCCGTCCGGGACGACCACCAGCAGCCGCCGGGGGGCCGGCAGCCGGTCCCGGAGGCGGGCGCACACACGCCGGTAGCGGATCCGCCTGCCGGCGTCGTCGCCGGACGTCAAGGGGGCCGGTACGTCCCACCGGACGTCGACGCCCAGCAGGCGACGGATCCGGGCCCGCGGGCCGCCCTCTCGCGGCCGGTGCGCGCCCCCTTCACCCGGTACGTCGACGGTGCCCAGCGACGCCGAGCCGAGCGCCGCGGCGATCTCCGCCTCGCCGCGCAGTCGGCGACTCATCCGTGCGGCGGTGAGATGGCCGATGACCGAGAGCAGGAAGAACAGCAGCGCCCCGCCGAGGATGAGCTGCATCCGCGTCGGCGGTGCCTCGCCGGTCGGCAGGGCCGCCGGCCCCATGACGACCAAGGTGGCCTGGTCGGCGGCCGGGTCCGCCTGGTCCAGCTTGTTGATGGCCCCCTGCAGCGCGGTGCGCAGCTTCGTGAGTTCGGTGCGGGTCTGCACGCTCTCCACGGTCCGCCCCGGACCGGCCGCGTCGGCCAGCTCGGTGATGCGGCGGTTGGTCTGCACGACCATCTTCCGCAGGGCGTCGAGCTGTGTCGCCGCTTCCGGGTCGGTGTCGTCGCCGACGATCCGCGCGGCGAACGTGACGAACTGGTGGGCCACCTGGTCGGAGAGTCGCTGTGCGCGCTCCGGGGTGTCGGCCGTACCCGAGATCCTGACGATGTTCCCGTCGGCGGCCGCGGCGCTCACCCGGTCCCGCAGCTCACTGCCGCCGACTCCGGGCCAGCCGAGCGCGGCGGCCGCGCGGTCCACCACCACCGAGCTGGTCGCGATCTCCGCCTGGGTCAGCAGCTCGCGCTCCTCCCACGCCCCCGGCAGCAGTACCGACGCCGACGTCGTGTAGCGCGGCGGGAAGAGCAGGGAGGCGCCGTAGCCGACGAGCGCCCCCACGACGGTGAGGACGGCGAGGAGCCGCCAACGCCGACGGAGTATCCGCCCGATGGTGACCAGACGGATCGTGTCATCACTCAACGGCGCGGCCTCTTCCCTGCCTGGTACGGGTCGCCCGCCGGCATCGGAGCGCGGTCACGGCAGGCAGCGGTGTAGGCGGCGAGCAGCGACGCCTGCGAGTTCCGCCAGGAGAGCGGCCCGCTGATCCGCTCCTGGCCGATCCTGCCCATCCGGGCCCGCTGCTCCGGATCGTCCAGCAGCCGCGCGACGAGTTCGGCGAACCGGGCCTCGTCGTTGGCGGGCGCGTAGAGGGCGGCGTCACCGGCGGAGACGCGCGCTTCCCGGAGGTCGAAGGAGACGAGCGGCCGGCCCATCACCATGTACTCCAGGACCTTGTTCATGGTCGACACGTCGTTGAGCGGATTGTGCGGGTCGGGGGAGAGGCACACGTCCGCGGTGGACAGGTAGCGCACCAGGTCGGCGTCCGGAATGCGCCCGGTGAACTCCACCTGATCCGACAGCCCGAGCCGCCGGGACAGCTCCACCATCGCGTCGAAGGTGTCCCCGCCGCCGACGAACACCGCGTGCCAGTCGGTCCGCCCCAGCTCGTCGCGGAGCTTCGCGAGGGCCCGCAGGGCGTAGTCGACGCCGTCCTGGGGGCCCATCACCCCGAGATAGCACAGCAGATGGGGCTTGCCGCGCTTGAGTTCCGGCTCCGGCGGCACCGGGTGGAACCGGTCGATGTCGGGCGCGCTGCGGACCACGAAGACGTCCGCCGGCCGCCGGCCGCCACGGCGTACCGCGACGTCCCGGTAGCTCTCGTTCGTGGCGAGCACGACGTCCGCGGCCCGGTAGGTGAACCGTTCCAGCGCGCAGACGGCGCGGTAGAGCACGTCTTCGCCGCGGCCGAACCGGGAGAGGTACAGCTCGGGTACCAGGTCGTGCTGGTCGAAGACGAACCGGGCGCCGCGCCGCTTCAGCCACAGCGCCGGCAGGAACAGCAGGTCGGGCGGGTTGCAGGCGTGCACCACGTCGACCGGACCGACCTTCCGGGCCAGCCGGAAGGTGTGCCACAACGCCGATCCGTACTCGCGCAGGTAGCCGGCCGGTCCTCCGGTGGCCGCGCGCAACGGGTAGCGGTGGATCCGCACCCCGTCGATCTCCGCCTCCAGCTCCGTGTCCCGCTTACTGCCCTGGGGACAGATGACGTGCACCTTCCAGCCCGCGTCGCGCAGCGTCGTGCACTCCTGCCACACCCTCCGGTCGAACGGCACCGAAAGGTTCTCCACCAGAATCAGCGCGCGCCGGTCCGGCCGGTCGCCGCCGGCCGTGTCGTCGAACGACGTGTCACCAGGCAAGGCCCACGTACCCCGGTTCGGTCCGGCGCGTATCGGCGTCCGGAAGGTGGATGAGGTCGATGATCACCGGGCCGTCGCCATGGGGCAGCGCGGACAGTACGGCCGGATCCCTGGTGCCGACCAGGCACACCTCGGCGTGCTCGAGCACCTCGTCGACGGAGTCCGCGAGCAGCTGTGCGAGGTGTGGCAGCCGGGTCTCGATGTACTCGCGGTTCGCGCCGAGCAGCCGGGACAGGCTCACGTTGGCGTCGTAGATCTTCAGGTCGTACCCCCTGCCGAAGAGTCTCTCCGCCAGCTCGACGAGCGGACTCTCGCGGAGGTCGTCGGTACCGGGTTTGAAGGACAGCCCGAACAGGCCCGCCCGGCGTTTTCCGGTGCGCTCGACCAGCTCCACCGCGCGTTGCAGATGGTCGGAGTTGGAGGGCAGCACGTGGGAGAGGATGGGCACCGAGACGTCGGCCCGGTGCGCCGCGTGGACCAGGCTGCGCAGGTCCTTCGGCAGGCAGGAGCCCCCGAAGGCGAAACCGGGCCGCAGGTAGGCGGGGCTGATGTTCAGCTTCCGGTCGGCGAGGAACACGTCCATCACCTGGTGCGAGTCCACCCCCAGCGCCTGGCACACCGCGCCCAGTTCGTTCGCGAAACCGATCTTGAGACCGTGGAACGCGTTGTCGGCGTATTTGATCGCCTCGGCCGTCGGGACCGGCACCCGGAACACCTCGCCGGGCAAGCCGTCGTACAGGGCGGTCACCGCGTCGCCGCTGGCCTGGTCGAGTTCGCCGATGACGGTCTTGGGCGGGTCGAAGAAGTCCCGCACGCTCGTGCCCTCGCGCAGGAACTCCGGGTTGACGGCGACCCCGACGTCCACCCCGGCCGTGCCGCCAACGTACTTCTCCAGGATCGGCACCAGCAGGTTCAGGCAGGTGCCCGGGAGCATGGTGCTGCGGAACACGACCGTGTGCCGCCCGCCCCGCTCGGCGAGCGCGGCGCCGATCTCCTCGGTGACACGCTCCAAGTACGTCGTGCACAGACTGCCGTTGGGTTCCGACGGCGTGCCCACGCAGACCAGGGACACCTCGCTGCCCCTGATCGCCTCGGCGACGTCGCCGGTGGCGCGCAACGCTCCGGTCCCCACGACCTCGGCGATGAGTTCGCCGATCCGCTCCTCGACCACCGGGGCCTTGCCGTCGTTGACCAGGTCGACCTTCACCTGGTTGACGTCCACCCCGATGACCTCATGGCCCATGCTGGCCAGGCACGCGGCCGACACGCAGCCCACGTAACCGAGCCCGAAAACGCTGACTCTCATGACGCGTTCCTCCCCCAGGGCAGGCCCTTTCGGCCTGCGGTCCGCGCGCCGGCCCGACGACGGGCCCGGCGCATCAGTAGGCCCCGTGCCCGTAGAGCACCGCGCGCAGCGTCTTCCACAGGATCACGGTGTCCAGGGCCAGCGACCAGTCCTCCACGTACCGCAGGTCCAGCCGGACCGCCTCCTCCCACGACAGGTCGCTGCGTCCGCTGATCTGCCACAGGCCGGTGAGCCCCGGCTTGACCAGCAGTCGCCGCAGGATGTCCGGGCCGTACGCGGCGGACTCCTCCGGCAGCGGAGGTCGCGGACCGACCAGCGACATCGATCCGGTGAGCACGTTGAGCAGCTGCGGCAGCTCGTCGATCGAGTACCGGCGCAGCACCGCTCCCACCCGGGTCACCCGCGGATCCCGGCGGAGCTTGAACAGCGGGCCGGCGCCCTCGTTGCGGTCGGCCAGCTCGGCGCGTGCCCCGTCGGCCCCGGCGACCATGGTGCGGAACTTGAGGATGGTGAACTCGTGGCCGTCCTTGCCGACCCGGCGCTGGCGGTAGAACGCCCCGCCGCGACTGTCCACCAGCACAAGCAGCCCGACCGACACCATCAGCGGCGCGAACAGCACCAGCAGGAGCGCCGCGCCCAACCGGTCGACGACCTCCTTGACCGCCCGGCGGCCCCCGGTGAAGGTCGGCATGCTCACCCGCAGCAGCGGGATCCCGAGCACCGCGTCGACGTGCAGCCGCGGACCGGCCACCTCCATCAGCACAGGGGCGACGACCATCTCGGCGTCGCCGCCCTCGAGGTTCCAGGCCAGTCGCTGGAGCCGGTCCGGTGACCAGTGCGGGTCCGGTGTGACCGCGACGACCCGGTAGCCGTCGCGGCGGACATGGCCCGCGACGTCCGCCAGCCGGCCGACGACCGGCACCCCGTCCAGTTGGTCGCCGTCGAGTCCGAGACCGTCCGTCGTGCACACGGCGTCCACCCGCCAGCCGAGGTGCGGGAACTTGCGGGTCCGGCTGATCAGGTCGCGCACGGTGGCCACGCTGCCGGCGGCGAGCACCGGCCGCAGGCACCGGCCTTCCTTCCGCTGTTTGTGCAGCCACAGGCGCAGCAGATACCGCGCGGGCATCGTGACGAGCGCGATCGCGGGGATCGCGACGAAGATCCAGAGTTTGATGTTGCGCGAGGTGAGGGCGATCCCGCCGAGCGCCAGTACGACGGTCGCCGTGAACAGTGAGCGTCCGAGCCGACGGAACTCCTCGGCGCCCTGGCCGAGCACGGCCGGAGCCCATGCCCGGCTCACCGCCAGTGCCCCCAGCACCAGCAGCTCGGTGCCGAACGCGAGAATTCCCCATTTCTCGTGCCAGTTGGCCGCGTCCCGAGCCCCGAAGAAGTTGCCGATCGCCGCCACCACCGAAGCGGTGGCCACGGTATCGCTGATGATCACGGTACGGCGGTACCGCTGCTCCCAGTCGATCGCGGGCCGGCTGATCGCCCCGTCCGTCAGACGCCCGCTCGCCGACGGAAATGGGCTGACTATCTCCCCTTGCCGCACAGAACCCCCCAGGTTCCCCAGTTGTTCGACGTGCTCGCCCGACACTGTTCCTCCCTAGGAAGGCCCCCAGTGCCGCGCTGCTCCTCCCCGCGGGAGGCCCCCGCCTCCCGCACATGACGTCCCGGCTATTGCAGAGTCACTTGAACAACTCACCCTGGCGCGACGAACATGCGTGTCCGCCCGAACTCTCGAGACGTGCGGGAACCCGTCGATACCTCGGGTGCTCCCTGCACCCAAGGCCCCCTCCCGGGCTCAAAGGAATTGATCATCCCCACGTCCGGCGCCGGCGACGCGTTTGCTGCCTTTCGGTAACGCCGGACCTATAGATCACTATTGATCGCCTCGTGTCCGATCAGTGAAGCATGGTCAATCTAGACCATCACGGCCGGTATGAAGAGAGGATGTGTGTAATTTGTGTTCAAGGTTTGAGAGTTGATCAACTTTGGGGTAAGCGAGCGGGTTGGAGCACGCGGTGCCGTTCGTCGCCCGGGCCGGTCGCCCGGAGCGCCTCGGGCACCCGCGACGGCCGCCGTGGTGTGCGTACAGCGGAACGTCGTCGCCGGACCGGAGGCCGTCGAGGGCCCGCTGCACCTCGCCGGTGACTGAGGCGCACGGCTGGGTCGGCACGGTGGTCGGCGGCATGCCCCGGGGCGAGCGGGGCCGCCTCACGGCCCGGGTGCACGGCTCTCGCTCGGATTGAGCCTTGCTGACGGCCGGCTCAGGCAGGGGCGCGCCGTGAGTCTCGGCAGACGTGACGCCTGGGGCGCTCCGAGACGAGGCGTCGTTGGGCCCCGGCACCTCTGCTCAAGGACAGCGCGAGCGGGCACGGCACGAGGGTCCGGCTGGGCCGTCGATCGGTGGGCGGTGCCTGTTCCAGCGGAATTCGGCCACGGCGTACGGATACGTCGCACGGTCCCGCAGGGCGAGCCGGTCGGGGTGGTGGCTGAGACAGGCCGGGGCAATGTCAGCGCCGTCGGTTCTTCCCGCCACCGGCACGGCGATAGGCGGTGAGTGAGTTTCGGGGTCTGCTGTGCGATTGACGTAATAGGCGAGGTGGCGCCTGATACGAGAAACCGGCGAATTCACCGCGACCTAACAGTTGCGGGACCAACCTCAGTTGATGATTTCGGCGCGATCATCCAGGCGAATTGCCGCCAGCCGGTCTCGCCACATCTGGAGGGCTTCGGGTGTCTGTCGCGTCCAGTCGGTGACCTCGCCGACAATCCGGAGCGGCTCTTTGCTGCGATAGGAGCGGGTGGGATTCCCGGGGAACTTCCTGTCGGTGACGTTCGGATCGTTCTCGAACTCGCCGGTCGGTTCTACGACATACACGCGCGGGGCTCCTTCACCGGCGGCGAGTTCGGCGGCGAGTCCCGCGCCGTCGCGCAACGCGGTGAAGTAGATGTGGTTCATCACGATCTCGGGCCGGTAGTTCGAACGGAAACCGGCGGTGAGGTGATCTCCGATCCGCAGCTCGGCCTTTGTGCCGTGAAAGAACGGCCCTTCGTCCAACACCTCGTCCATCGCCCCAGGTTATCAAACCGGGCTGTGACGACGTCCGAGCCGTCGAGGACGGTTCGGACGTCGTGATCACGACGGCGACAGCGAGATCATCCAGCCCTGACCAGGAGTTGCAGAGCGACCGACCGTCGTCGGTACGGACGCCGCTTCGACCGGCTCGAAGGCATCTGCGGCACCGTCACCCGGTATGACGTGACCGCCACTTCCGGCGAAGCGGCGGTCACACGCGAGTCGTTCCTCCTCCGGGCGGGATCCGTTCGACGACGGGCCCTCCAGGGGGAGGCGTGAGGACTCACTCGGCCGGTGGGCGGGCGACAGGCCCGCCGTCGGTCGCCGTCGGTCGTCATGCCGGGGGCAGGGTCCGGGGGTCGGCTCGTCAGCCATGTGCCGACGGTTCGGGCGTGGTCATCGACGACCGCGGACGACGTCCGGTGCGATCTCCTCGCGGAACCCGCCGTCTGCCGCTGCCGCGGTCCTGAGAGAGGCCGCCGTCGGCGCGACGCCGCAGAAGGCCGCCTCCACCGTCCCGCCCAACGTGGTGTTCACCGTCCCGTTGTTCGAGGTGTTGGCCATGGAGGTCATGGTGCGGCTGCCGTCAGGGGTGCCGAACGCCCAGGTGTAGTAGCCCTGCACGGTGCCGGTGTGCCCGTAGACCGTCACACCGCAGGACAGCTTCCTGGCGCGCAGGCCCAGCCCGTAGGACTGGCTGCCGTCCGCGTTGACGGGAACGGTGGTCATCATCTGCCGCAGGGCGCTCTCCGGGAGCAGCGCGCCGGAGAACAGGGCGCTGAAGAAGGTGTTGAGGTCCTCCGCGTTGGAGATGACCGCGCCGGCGGACTGCGCCCAGGAGACCGTCTGCTCCGTGGAGTCCACCAGGGGGAGCGTCGTGTCATCCGGTCGCAGATAGCCGCGCGAGGAGGATCCGGCGATGCCGACCAGGGGGTGCACGTAGGAGGTGTTGCCGAGCTTGAGCGGCTCGAAGATGCGCTGCTGGTACTGCTCGGCCACCGGCTTCTTCGTGAGGTGCTCGATGATCTGGCCGATCACCACGAAGTTGGTGTTGGAGTAGCTGTAGCCGGATCCGGGTGTGATGGTCAGCGGACGCGCCGTTGATTTGTTGATCAGTTCCTGGAAGGTGAATGTCTTGTTCCGCACCGCTTCGAAGCCCGGGACGGTCGAGTAGAACATGTCGTTGGTGTAGTCGTAGAGCCCGCTGCGGTGGCTGAGCAGGTGCCGCACGGTGATGGAACTGCTCGGCAGGGGAGTGGGCAGGTACGTGTTGGCGGGCGCGTCCAGGTTGACGAGGCCCTCGGAGACCAGCTGCATCAAGACGACTGTGCTGAAGGTCTTGGTGACGCTCCCGATCCGGAATCGTCGGCCGGTGTCCATTCTGGCCCCCGTGGCAGTGTTCGCCTTGCCGCTCGCGACGCCGTAGTAGGTGGCCTGGTCGTCGATGAGGGTCAGCGCGCCGGGTGCGCCCTGCGCCATGGCCTGTCGCTGCACGGCGCGGACGGCCTCGATGTTCGGCGCCGGTAAGGCCGCGGCGTGTGAGGGTGTGGCGAGGGTGGCAAGCGTGACACCCGCGACGATGGCGCCCATTGCTCGAATGCGCATGCGAAACCTTCTCTGGGACAGGTCGACGGATGTCGACCGAGGCTGGAGGGGTCTTCGGTGCTTTTCGTCGTCCGGCGATGGTGGCGGCGACAGTGGTGCGATGGCAGGGCCGAGCCGGTATCCGTGTGCGACCCGTCGAACCTTGATCGGCGTGATGGATCATTGACACCCTAACCGGCTTGCGAAGTCGGTCAGTTGTTTCTCGGCAATGTCGAGAGCAAGTGTCCGACCGGTCGGAAACGAGGTGCCTCCAGCCCTTCGCGAGCCCTGATCGGGTCATGACGTCGCTTGTCGGGGAGACCCGGGGGACTCGGTCGGAGAGACCCGGATCTCGGAAGGCCCGGCGTGGGCGTGAGGCGAAGGGCCCGCCGGCATGCCGGGCGGCGAGGAGAGGAGGGCCGCCGGGATGGGCGCCACGCAGCTGAGGCAAGGAAAGGAGCAGGGGGGCAACACGCGGCGAGCAGAAACACCCTTTTGTGTGTGTCGGACGTCGGCGTGCACCGGACATCGGCGTACGTCGGACGTCGGCGGCCGAACCGCCACCCTCACCCGGCGACCACCGAAGCCACGAGTTGCAGAAGGGGTGCCTGACAGTGGGAAGTCCCCGCGCCCTCTGATTTCTCTTCAGGCGGCTGAAGGAATGCTCGTAGCGAGGCGATTCGTACGCCTGTCGAGTGAAATATGTGTCCAGCTGCCGCATTGTGGAGGTAGCGGAGAGTGGATCATCTTATCGGTGGAATGGAAAGGGGTGCCGTACAAGAATGCCGGACGCAGCTTGACTGGAGGACTCCTTGGGCTACACACACGTTGGCGTCGGTATCGGTCTGGTGGTCGCCAGTGCCCTGGCGCTTCAGGCGCCGGCCGCTGCCGCGGCCGACGACTCGAGTCTCGACATCCGGTCGCGGGCGGGCGCTCCCGGCTCCACGGTCACCGTCAGTACCGCCGCCTGCGGCGCGAATGTGACCTACGGAAAGGGCGAGTCCGAGGTGGCAGGGGCATTCCACCTCTTCGAGGGCAAGCGAAAGGGCGTACTCACCGGCCAGTTCACGGTGCCGGAGGGAACCGACGCCACCACCGACACCGTCACCGTCAAATGCCCCCCGAGGATCAAGCTCACCGATTCGTACGCCATCACGGTGCGCCGGCCCAATGGTGCCGTCGAGGCCGGTTTCGGGAACAACGACAACACCACTCCACACCTCGCCGTGGGCGGAGTGCTGATTGCCGCAGGTGCCGCCGGTTGGCTCGTGCGGGTACGTAACCGCTCCCACGCGGCCCGCACCTGACCGGTCGCACGGGCCCCGTACCTGACCGGTCGCACGGGCCCCGTACCTGACCGGTCGCACGGGGCCCGTACCTGACCGGTCGCATGCGGCCTGCGCCTGACCGCTCGCACGCGGCCCGTACCTGACCGCTGGCCTACCGCCGCACCGGTCCCCCTGGCAGCTCCCGCACCGGGAGCTGCCAGGCACAGGCTTCATGGCTTTCCGTCTCTCTCCGGTTATGAGCAAGAGGCTCGACACGATGGCCCCCGGGCACGAAACCCGCGCTCCCGCGCCCCCGTACACCCCTTCGGTCAAACTCCTGGCTTGGACACTGGTGACAGGCACGCTGCTGGTGACCGGTGCGCTGCACGACGGGCGGCCACCGCAGCCCTCAACGGGCCAGGCCTTCTCCACCCCGGCGGCTCCGGCCGTCGGTCACACGGCCCGAGCGGCGGACTCCGCCGTTCGGCCCCTGCGGCCCTCGCCACCGTTGCGGCTGCGGATTCCCGCCATCGGCGTGGACGCCCCGGTGAGCAGGCTGGGTCTCGACGCGTCGGGGGCACTGCAACCCCCACCGGCCGACAGACCCAACCTCGCCGGCTGGTACGGCGGAGGCACGTCCCCCGGATCCGTCGGGACAGCCGTCACCACGGGACACGTGGACCTGCCCACCGGTGAACCCGGTGTCTTCTATGGCCTCGGCTCCGTCGTCAAGGGCATGACGATCGAGATCGACCGGGCAGACCGGCGCACAGCCGTCTTCACCGTCGGCGCCGTCGAGGTCTACGACAAGGAACGATTTCCCGACGACAAGGTCTACGGCAGTGTCGGCCGGGCCGAACTACGCGTGATCACGTGCGGCGGCGGCTACACCCGGGGCAACGGCTATCAGGGCAATGTCGTCGTCTACGCCACACTCACCGCGGTGAGATAGGCAGGCGCCGACGCCGGGTGCTCGCCTGCTCTGCGGCTACGACGCCCGGGGAGGACAACCGGGTGACCCTTCGGATCACCTGTGGCATGGAGACCCCGGCGCCCGCGTGGAGACCGCGTGCGCGGCGGACCACTCGGCCCGAGCGCGAGACACCCTTGCACAGGCGGGTGGGGAGACGGCCGCGATAGTCCCGATGGCCTCGGTCGCGGTTCATGCCGATGCTGCCCGACATCGACCCGTGAAGCCGCAGGGGAGTCCGAGGGGGGCCGGCCCCGGCGGAGCATGTGTGATCCCGATCCGGGTGGCTCTGCCTCCATGAGCGCTGACGGCTGGTGGACGCACCGTGGGTCAGCGGCGGCTCACCATGACGCGCGGCTCAGGTGGACGAGACCCGGGACGGCGGCCAGGCGGGTGTGCGGGGTGGGCTCCGAGGTCGAGGTGCTGAGGAGCAACAGGACTCGGACCGCCGGGTGTTCCGGGGCGTAGAGATCGTCCTGACCGTCGTCGCCGGGGATCGCGTTCGGCTGGATCTCGATGTGTCCGTGAGTGCACCGGGCGAGGTGGTAGACGCCCCGGTAGTCACTCTCGCGCTCGGCGAAGACCACGTCGAGGTGGGTGGTCACGAGGTGCACCAGTTCGCGGGCGGTGTGTGTGCTGGTGCCGTAGGTGTCGTAGTCGGTCATGGTGATTCGACCCGACCTTAGGCCACGAGCGTCTCGGGTCCTGTTCGAGGAGTTCGCCGCTTGTCCGAAGGTGACGGAGGTACCGGCGAAGGGACCCCGGGCCACCTGCGGGACCTCCCCGAGCTGGTTGTCAGCCGTCATAGGGGACCCAGGCGCGCGCGCCCGCGTCATTCGTGCCGTACCAGTAGTGCGGCATTCCCTTGATGCTGGTGGTGTGGAACGGGCGGCCGTGGTCGTCGATGCGAATCGTGCCCGAGCGGCCCTGGGAGGACCAGTCGAGTTCGAGGTACCAGCGGGCGTCGTAGGTCTGTGTCGCCGCGTCGACCAGCAGTACTTCCGGGTCCTCGGCGGAAACGCGGTACGGGAAGTGGACGGCCGGAATGGTGTGTTCATTGTCGGCGCCGTCGTTCGGGCGGGTGACGGGGCGGTCGGCGTCGAGGTTCACGGTGAAGCGGCGGGGCGCGAGGTCGCTGCCGCAGCCCTGGTCCATGGCGTAAGCGGTCCTGGCGGCGGGGTTGCCGCGGCTGACGACGCGGACGTGGAGCGCTTTCAGGACCACGGCCGTGGACGACCGCCCCTGCAGGGAGATCTGCACCATCGTGTGCCGCCCGTGCACCGCGCCCTGTGCCGCCGCCCATGCTCCGGCGTCCTGTTCCACCGGCGGCGGAGGCACTTGTGCGGGCGGCTTGTCGATGACGTAGTCGTGGTCGCAGCCCTTGTCCCAGACCAGGGGGTCGACGCTCCAGGCGAGGGGCACTCCGCTGGTCGGCTCCGTGGCCGAGGCGGGACCGTCTCCGGTGGCGGACGGGGCGGACGGGGCGGCGGGTTCGGGCTGGAGGCTGGGCGGAGAGGGGTTGCGGGAAGGGGCGTGAGAGGCCGTGGCAGACGGGTTCGCCGAACGGTGCGGCATACCGGGGGCGGTCGTCCGCGGGTCCGCGGGACGGGAGGCGCCCACCTCGGGGGAGAGGCCGTCCGACAGGGCGGACGCGCCGGCCGTGGCAAGCAGCGCGCAGGCGACGGCGGTGGACGCCATGACCCGTCCGCGGCGGTACCAGGGACGGGGAGCGGGAGAGGGAGAGGAAACGGACTCGTCCCGGTCGGGAGCGTGGGCGGTCCGCTCCGCGGAGCCTTCGTCCTCGACGAGTGCCCCGTCCGCCTCTCGGTCCCTGTCCGCGTCTCTGTCCCCGTTCCCGTCCGCCTTCCCGCCCTCGTCCCTGTCCGCCTCTCCGTCCCCGTCCGCGCCCGCTTCTCTGGCCTCGTTCTCGTCAGTGCCAGGCACCGGTACCGGTACTGCCGCCTCCACCGAGCCGGCCGTTCGCACACGCTGCCGAGCCGCCACTGCGGACAACCACAGCCGGTGCAGCTCCAGCCGCTCCTGTGATGTCGCCTCGCAGAAGACGGCGAGCCGCTCCAGGGGCGCGAAATCCTGGGGCACCGCCTCGCCCGCGCAGTACCGGTGCAGCGTGGAGGTGTTCATCTGGAGGCGCCGGGCCAGGGAGCCGTAGCTCCGGTCCGTGCGGTCCTTCAGCCGACGCAGCAGCGCCGCCAGCTCCTCGACATCGTCGCGCATCGACACCGTTCCTCCGTCGTCCGCCCGCGATCCAGGATCCCAGGCCCTCATATCCCTGCACGTCAGGTGGGCTGGGATGGTTCCATCCCCGTCACAGGGGCGGCAGCCGTTGCGCCCGGCTCCGGTGACCGCCGATGCTCTTCGTATCGCACCGACCACGGCCGGCCACAGGGGACCGACCGGCGTCGGGCGATGTCCGACACGGATGCGTCGAGCGGTCGCCCTCCGTGGCCACCGTGCCTGACATATCGCCACACACGCTCCCGATGCCGGTCGCGCACTGGTCACAGAACCGGCCACGTCTCACACCGGCACCTGCACTTGCTCCTGCATGTGCAGGCAGGACACGGACGAGGCGGCGACCACGGCAGACACCGTCGGCACGCAAGCCGGAACGACCGGCGAGAGCGACCACCCACAGATCAGAAGAGGAAGACTCACATGAACAGCATTTCTCCCGTACGTCGTCGTCCGGGCCGTCTCGCAGCCGTCGCCGCCGGCGTCGTCCTGGCCGTCGGACTCGGTGTGTCGACACAGGTGTCGGCACAGGCCTCCGCCCAGGTCCCCGCGAAGGCGTCCACCGCCGCACCGCAGTCGGTCAGCGGCACGCCCGGCCAAGCGGTGACCCGAATCGCCGACTTCTACGGCGCCTACATCGACGCGAAGAACGACTACACGGACCCGGACGTCACTCTGGCCAAGGCGCTCCGCAAGCACTACCTGACGCCCGACTTCGCCACGCGGCTGACAACCTGGGAGGAGACGAATGCGATGGACGGCGTCCTGCGCGCCCAGAACGTCCCGTCGCAGTGGACGGTGACGGACAACGGCACGGTGGGCAACGGCCATGAAGTCGTCGTCACCCTGACCTTCGGCAGCGGTGAGACGACGCAGAAGACCAAGTTGTTCGTACTGGTGGAGCGCTACAACCGGATCGCCGACATCGAGACCACGAGCGCCCGCTGACGGCGGAGTCGCGCCGCCCGGTCCGGACCGGGCGGCGCGGGGCACCGGGGTGCCGGCCCGCGACGACAAGGCCGTGCCGCCCGATGGGTCGAGGATCGATGTCACGTGTGACCGCAAGGGTCCGCCGCTCCCGATTCGCGTCTCCGGCGCGCGAACAAGCACGACACCCAGGCACTCATACCGCTGATACGCGGTATCCCACCGATCCGCTCCCGGTCATGGTCCAGGCGTCGTCGACCCGGCCCAGCCGTGCGCGGACAAGCGCGACGACTGCGGCCACGTACGCAACTGGATCCGGCGCCGGCGGAGACGCCGTCCCCTTACCGGTCCCGCCTCAACTGTCGGTCAAGGTGCGGTCGAGGAGGGGCAGCAGGCGGTCCCAATGGCGCTGCAGCGCGCCGGGGTCGAAGGCGTCGGTGTCGGACATGGTGAAGCCGTGGATGGTGCCGGGGTAGATCTCGGAGGTGTAGTCGACTCCCGCGGTGTCCAGGGCCTGGTTCAGCTCGCCGAGGGCTTCGGGCGTCATGTCGCCCTCGGCGTGGCCGAGATGGACTTGGGCGGTGAGCTTGGAGAAGCTGTCCGGCCCGTCGGCGCCGACCGGGCCATGGAATGCGGCGACCGCGGCCACCAGACCGGGGTGGGCCGCGGCGGTGCGCATCGCCAGCAGGCCGCCTATGCAGTAGCCGGTCACCGCGACCGGTCCGGCGCCCACTTCGGGCTGCGTGGTGAGGAACCCGAGATAGGCGTCGGCGTCGCGGAGGACGCGCTCGGCGGTGTGTGCCTCGATCAAGGGCATCAACTGCGCGAAGACGGCGGGTCGAGCCTCTTCTCCGATGTGCTCGGGAAGCTCGAGCACCGGTGCCGGGCCATGGCGGTAGAAGAAGTTGGGAACGAGCACGTAGTACCCGTTGCCGGCCAGTTCGCGGGCCATCTCCCGCAGTACGGGCCGGATGCCGAAGCCGTCCGCGTACATCAGCACCCCCGGGTGCCGCTCACCGCGGTCGGGGAAGGCGGCGAAGGCGTCGGCCCGGCCGTCCGCGGTGGGAATGTGCAACGTCTTGGTGCGCATGAGTTCTCCTGTCATGGGTTGACGTGTCGAGCGGTGATCAACACGACAGGAGGCGGGGCCCGCGCGGCAGCGCCGGCTCCTCGCACCAGGAGCGGGCCGACACGGGCCCGTACGGCGCTCAGAGGAGCGCCGGGTCACCGATCCGTGTGTGGCGCAAGGCCGTCCCGGTAGTCATCGCCGCACAACGTAGCCCAGCTGACAGCTTCGATGCCACCCCGGTCCGGGTCCCGACGGGTCTGCCCAGGGCGGGCAGGGTCTCCGGGCGTCGACGGTTCTGCCGATGCCCCAACTGGCTGCGTGCTGTGGGTTTTTCGAGGAAGAGGAGGCGTCCGGTCGGGGTGCGGTCGGCTGAGGACACCGGGCTGACCGGAGCAGGCGAGGTGGGAGTCGTCCGGTCCATGTGGTGACAGGCACGCTTCCATGTGTGACAGGCGCTGCGAGGACTCGTTCCGCCGCACATCTTCCGACCCGGCACCGCCGCCCCGACCGGCGACGGTGAGACCGAACTCCTGCGGCTGCTCCGGTTGTTCAACATCGCGCACACGGCAGGGCAACCATTCGATGGCGTCATGAGTCTTCGTCAGGGATCACGCTGTGATCCCTGACGAGGAGACCATCATTACCGCCATACGTAAAACCTTGACCGCCACCGCGGTTGTCGGCGCCGTCCTGGCGGGTTCGGCCGCCTGCGGCACCGTGGAGCAACTCTCCGCCGGGAGGAAGCTCGACCAGGCCTTCGAGAAGCTCGCCGAGAAGAAGGCGATCTCCTTCGAACTCGACCTGGACACCGACGCCCGGAGCCTGAAGGCGCTGGACGCCTCCTCGGACCCGGAGCCGGGTGACGAGATGCCCGACGAGGTCGCCAGCCTGTTGAGTGGCGCGAAGGTCAGTGTCACCGTGCAGTCGAAGAAGCCGATCGCGGAGTCCGGTGAGAAGGACTACGTCGGGATGGCGATGAAGATCAGCGGCAAGGACGGTGACCTCACCGAGTACCGGGTCATCGGTGACTACACCTACGTCCGCTCCGACGTGGAAGCCCTCAGCAAGGCGATGGGCTTCCCCGTACCGTCGATGCAGGACCTGCCCCCCGAGGCGAGCGGGCTGAAGAAGGCGCTCGAGGGCGAGTGGGTGAAGATCGACACCAAGAAGATGGAGCAGTCCACCGCCGAAATGGAAGCGGAGCCCGGTGCGAAGCCCGCGCCGGAGCCCACGCTCGACGCCAAGACGCAGAAGGACCTGCTGGAGGCCCTGCGCAAGACGATCGCTCGCGAAGTGGACTTCAAGACGGCCAGCGACAAGGACGGTTCCGAGCACATCACCGCCACCGCTCCGTTCCGCACGCTGATCACGGAGTTCCTCGGAGAGATCGGTCCGCTCGCGAAGCACTTGCCGCCGGGCGTGGAACTGCCCACGGACAAGGACCTCAAGGACGCCCCCAACACCGAGGTCACGGCGGACTTCACCCTCAAGAACGGCGAGCTGACCGAGGTCTCCGTCGACCTCGCCAAGCTGGCCGAGAACGCGAAGGTGAAGAAGCTGGGTCTGGTGGTGAGGATGAGTGAGGGCAAGACCCCCACGGCCCCGGCCGGTGCCACCGAGCTGGACTTCGAGGAGATCCTGGGCGGGCTGGGCGCCGCGATGATGAACGACGATGCCTTCCTCGAGGGCGCGGCGTAAACACGCCTCGCGTCCGACGGGCAGGGGCGTCGCGAACGCGCCCCGCCTCTCGACAGGACTGCACTCCGCGGCCGGTGGGCTCCCACGCATCAGGGAGCGCACCGGCCGCCTCTCGCTGACCAGGCGGACGGCTCCGGCCGACGCACCGCGTCCGCGGACCTCTCAAGCACCGTTGCCCGCCCCGCCATCGGCCGTACCGGTCGGCGCGTTGGGAGCCTGATGCGGCTGCTCAGTGACGCCTGTGCTCCGATGACGCGCCAGTGGGAGAGGACGCGGGGCCGGCAGAGCATTTCGGTGCCGAATCGCCCCAGGCTGGGCGGCGTCTCCGCGTCCGTCGAAGATCCGCGCGCTCGGGCCCCGTCGCCTCGGCGATCTCCTGCCTCGACGCCACCTCGACGCGTGGACGGCCGGCGACCGGACGACTCCGTTGTCCGAACCGCTGGACGAGGCGTTGGGCGCGTCGAGCGAGCTGGGCGAACAGCGCTGGGCCGGGCGATCAGGGGGCGCTGGAAGCGGCGCGATGGTCCGAGCTTCGGGCGATCCTCCCGCGCCGTCCCCTCGCCGAGCGGTCCGCGTCACCCACGTCGCACTGCATATTCTGTCGTGGTCGAAGTAGATATCCGTTTCATGCGCGGTGAGGGTTTGTCGCTGCATGGCTTGAGAATGGCGGTGGCTTCGCCAGGACTTGCGCACGGCCGGTTATGCCGTGCTACTGTTCTTTCAGTTGCAGTTGTGATGTCCGAAAACTTCGGGTGCTCCTGCGGTCCCCTGGATCGACGGGTGCACTTTGTAATGCCGGTTACCCATTCCGGACGGGGTCATCATCACAGCGACGCGGGACGTGCACAGTGCGGGTCCCACGGGTATTGCCCCGAAGGAGATATGACATGGCTACTGGCACCGTGAAGTGGTTCAACGCGGAAAAGGGATTCGGCTTCATCGAGCAGGACGGCGGCGGCGCCGACGTCTTCGCTCACTACTCGAACATCGCCGCCTCTGGCTTCCGTGAGCTGCAGGAAGGCCAGAAGGTGAGCTTCGACGTCACGCAGGGCCAGAAGGGCCCGCAGGCGGAGAACATCGTTCCCGCCTGATAACGGCGCGCGCGTAGCGGCTGGGCCCGTACCGATTTCGGTGCGGGCCCAGCCGTTTCTTGCTGCCCGTCCACTGGGGCAAGTCCGAGGGCGCCCACGTCGACGGTCGCGGCCCCCCTGCGCACGGCCGTGCCGGCCCGCACGTACCTGCCCGGGTATATCTGCTGGCGTGACGGCAGAATATGTGCGTACAAAAGGCGGCTAAATCAATGGGCGCAATGGCAGGATGCAATCCAGGAAACACGGCATCTGGATGTCGTGCTATCGTCAAATTGATTTCGCTCGGTTTTTGTAGGTGTTCGGTGTGATCCAGTTTATCTGCGCGGCACGCGGCGTGCCGCTGCGCAGCTGACTGACCGGCTGTGAAAGGGAGGGAATAAAATGGCGACTGGCACAGTGAAGTGGTTCAACGCGGCACGGGGTTTCGGCTTCATCGAGCAGGACGGTGACGGCACGGACGTGTACGCCCACTACTCGTACATCGCCGATCACGAGCTGGCGGGCCTCCTGGAGGGCCAGAGAGTCACGTTCGACGCCGTGTACGGGCTGAAGTGCTCCCACGCGGAGAACATCGTCACCTGATCCACCCACCCGCGCCGCGCGACGCGCCGCTCGGCCGCCTGATCGTGCGTCCCACCGGCACATCGACTGCTGGGCCGTTGGGATGAAGCCGACCTGGGCCGTTCGGATGAAGCCGACCTCCCACTGGGGAAGACGGCGTGGCCACGAAGAAGTGCTGAAGCCGTGTTCCAGCACCGCGTCAGCGCCTCGGCCGTGAAGACCGGGGCGGGACGGTCGCGGGCCGACGTGGCCGCACGGCAGCCCGGCCCGAGAACCGGCCGCGCGGCGGCCGGGCCGACTCCGCCCGCCGCGTCCGTCCGCGGAGCCCTCACGCCCGCGCCGGTCAGGACGACGGTGTCCGCGAAGCCCAGCCCCACTCCGGCCGGCCGGTGGCTTCCCGGAGCGGAGATCATCCGCCGGGACCGGGCCACCGCCTGCACGAAGACCGTAGGACGAGGGTGGCGTGAACGGGGTGACTCCGTGGAATCAGCGAAGTCATGCCCTGCGCAGGTGCATCACGTCGAGATGGTGCCGGTCACGGTGCGGTACGTGGTTGTCCCGTCCCGGCAGGCTGAACACCGCGCAGACGTCGGCAGGTTGGGTGACGAGGCTGGACTGCCGGCCGAAGGTCAGCCTGCTGTTGACCACATGCCGGCAGCCTGCGTCGTCGAGGGCGGCGGTCAGGTCCTCACGGAGGACGGTGGCCTCGAACGACTCGGACTCGGTCAGGACGAGCGGCGGGAGTCTGGCCGTCGAACCGGGCCAGAGGTTGATCCAGATGCCGCTGACCGCCCTCTGAGTGACCATCAGCTGTAGCCCGTCCCAGGAGTAGGGGTAGCCGTCGATACCGGGGCACAGGATGTGCGCGGGGTGCGGGCGCCCCGGACCGAGGAGGTCTTCGGCCTCGGCCAGGGACATTCCGCAGTGCAGAGGCCCGACCCGGCCGGTACGGGCGAAGGAGACGAGTACGTCCATCAAGGTCACGACAGTGACGGTGACAGTCTCCCGAGCAGGTGCGCACTTGATTTATCGGCGCGGCGCCGCGCTCGTGCCGTCTTGCCAGACGGTACGAACGGCAGAGGAGGTGCGGAAGCCGCACGTCGGTCGGCGGGGAGTGGGGCCTGCGAAGGGTTGAAGTGCCGACCGAGGGCCCGCCGATCGAGTGCCACCGTCGACGTCCGCTCGGCACCGGCTCCCTACCTGATCGTCAGCCCCGCCACCGCAACGCACGTCGACCAGCCGGCGGCCGGGACCTTCCAACGTGACGCACACCGGCCCGCGAGACCGGCCGTCGAGAAGCGAACGGTGCGGCGGTCGGACGGTGTCGGCGTCCCAGCAGGCCGGCCGTGTCGTCCTGGCCCGTACGTGGTCGAAGGCCGAAGCGTCACCCGTGCCGGTGATCACCCGCGAGGCTGCCCCGGCACCGCCTGCCGGACGGCCACCCTGGAGGCATGCGCCACCCACTCGCCCACATCGCCCTTCTGGCCGCCGCCCTCTGCGTCGGCGGATGCGTCTCCGTCCCCACGGTCGGTCCGTCTGAACCGCCGCCGCCTTCCCTGATGGCGGCCGCCGCGCGGACACCGTCTCCCCTCCCGTCCTCCGGCCGCTCCGCCGCCAGTACGCCGTCCGATGTGGGACGCGCGAGCCAGCCGCCCGCCCGCACCGCCCTCGTCACGACCGACACCACCCGGAGGCCGCGGGGTGGCGGCCGCGAAGTCCCAGTGGTGGAGGAGCAGCGAGCCGCGAGGGCCCCCGCTCGCGAAGAGCGCCCGCGGACCCGTGCACCGGAGCGGCGGCGGACGGCTACGCCTCCCGTTCCCGCCCGTCCCGCCCGTCCACGGGCTCGGCCGGCGGCCCCGGCGACGCCCCGGCCTCGGGTCCTCCCGCCGCGTCCCCGACAGCCGGCGACCGCCACCTACGACCTGAACTCCCTGTGCGCGTTGTCGCACCAGGCGCCCGTGCCGCCGTCCGTCAAGGGGCTCTGTGACACCTACTTCCGCTGACACCGGGGCGGTGCTTGGGTCCGGGGATGAACCGCTGTGGGCGGCTGGCCGCGTCGGACGTCCCGGTGCCCACGGGGCCATGCGGTGTACAAAGCTGGAAAGAGGAGCGCGGGAGACACCGCGGCCACCCACCGGGGTCGCCCTCACACGGCAGCGCCGACGACGTCTTCGCAGCCCTGTACATCGGATGCGCACCCGGCCAGTTCGAGCACGGCCCTATGAGATGGCGTCGTGATTCTCCCCGAGTCCCGTGGTGCGCCATACTCACTCGAGTGACTACGCCGATCGGGCCCGTGATCCTCTTTGATGACGATCACCACATGTACGTCCTCCAGGACCGAGCGTTCGCCGAGGCATGGTGGGAGATGCCCGATGAGTACGTCTGTGGGTTCGATGCCCTGGCCCGACCGTTGCGCATGACGGGTGAGCCACATCGGGTCGCCCTCGAACTCACGGGTGAGGAACCGGCCGAGGCAGACCTGCGCCGTCTCGTGGCCTACCACTACCAGCGGTTCCTCAAGGGGCAGGCGCCGCCTGGAGCGTCCGACCTCTCAGCGTTCGTGGCGGGGTTGCCCGTCGAGGGCTCGTCACGCCGACGCACTCGTCCCGCACCGGCGAATCAGGAGGCGAGTCCGCAGTAGCGGACAGGAGCGCAGGCGAGGCTGGTGAAGGCGAGGAGATGCTCGGTCTCGCGCTCACAGGGCGGGGGAGGCGGCGGCAGCCGGCGAGCCAGGACGTCGTGCGCTCGGTGATCAGGCGGTGTCGCCCCAGTCGTGGTGAACTCTCGATGTGCCCTCATGTTCACCGAGTCGGTTGCGCGGCGAGACCCTTCCCCCTCGCCGCGGGGACCGAGTTCGTCGAGCACCGGGCAGGAGAGCTTGGCCCACACCCGGCCCTCCTGCCACTTGGAGGAGCGACGATGGGCGGTCGCTCCGTACGGTCGGTGACGCGCTCTGCGTAGCGCTCAGGGTTGCGCTGAGCCAGCGCGTCGGCCATCCGAAGGAATCGGCCGACAGCCGCTGCCCGGTTGGGCCAGACGGGGCCACCGACAGGGTCGCTTCCAGCACTTCCCGATCCGTATCCGCTCGGACGGGCGTGCGCGGCAGGATCGAGGCGGACGGGTTCCCGGGACCGAATCCACGTCCCTCGTGCCGGTCTCCCGATCACGCCGGTGCGGCTCACCGGGAGCTTCGGCGTCGGGGCGGGCCGGGAGCGTGGGGTTGGGCACCCAAGTGATGGGTAGCCGGTGAGCGTGACCGACTCCGTCATCGCCGTCCTTGACATTGACGGGACGCTCATCGACTCCGACTTCCAGCACGCGCTCGCCGGGTACCGGGATCCGCGCCCGGTGGGCGAGACCCGTCCGGGCCGGCGGCTGATCGGGGTGGGCGGGGTCCAGCTGCTCACGGCAGCGAGAGGCCGGGAACCGGAGTGCCGGGCGGGCGATCGGGCCCGTGACGAGCACGGCAGGGACGTCCACGCGCCGCTCGAAGAGAGGGCGATGGCGCCGTTGCCCGGTGCTCGCGCTCCGCTGGTGGCCGTCGAGGAGCCAGGTCACCGGCCGGTGCCGGCCGGCTCCGGCCGGCACCGCCACGGGGAACGCTCCCCGCACGAGCTGGACGCCCGGGACGTCGCCGACGACTGGACCACTAGCGCCCACGCCGAGACCTCCAGGCCCGCGCCGGACCCGCTGCGGGTGGCGCCGAAGCGGTCGGGCCCGCCGCCCGACCTGTCGAGTGCGACGGTCGGCGACTGCACGGAGAATCTCGACGCGGCGAGAGGAGCGGGCATGCCGGCCGCCGCCGTCCGTTCCGTCGACTGCGGGGACGACGGGTTCCACAAGGCCGGCGCCATCGCCGTCCACCACACCCCCGGCGACCTGGCGAAGGCACGGGACGACGCCCCACTCGCCTGACGCGACTGACGTCGCCGGACCCGCGCCGGCATTCGGCCACCCCTCGCAGCCGTGTGGCCGGCGCGTCCACCGCCCCACCTGAAGGAGCACCGCAACCGATGACCGCCAACGAGACAGACCCCGCCACGGGGACCAAGAGCACCCGGCCCGAGGCGCCCGCCGAGGCCGTGAGCGACGCGCCCACCGGCAGTCCCTCCTCACCGCACCCGACCCTCCCCGAGGGGATGGGCGATCTCGATCGCCGCGCGATCGACACCGTGCGCGTGCTGGCGATGGACGCCGTGCAGAAGGCCGGCAACGGCCACCCCGGCACCGCGATGAGCATGGCGCCCACCGCCTACCTGTTGTTCCAGAAGTGGCTGCGCCACGACCCGAGCGATCCCAACTGGCTCGGACGTGACCGCTTCGTCCTGTCTATGGGGCACTCGAGTCTGACCCTGTACATCCAGCTCTACCTCTCCGGCTACGGCCTGCAGCTTTCCGACCTGGAGGCCCTGCGCACCTGGGGCTCCCTGACGCCGGGCCACCCCGAGGTCAATCACACGCCGGGGGTGGAGACGACGACCGGCCCGTTGGGCCAGGGCGTCGGCAACGCGGTCGGCATGGCGATGGCCGCCCGCCGCGAGCGCGGCCTGTTCGACCCCACCGCCCCCGAGGGCGACAGCGTCTTCGACCACACGGTCTGGGCGTTCGCCTCCGACGGCGATCTCGAGGAGGGCGTCAGCGGCGAGGCGTCGTCGCTGGCCGGCACCCAGGAGCTGGGCAACCTGGTCCTGGTCTACGACGCCAACCGGATCTCGATCGAGGACAACATCGACATCGCGTTCACCGAGGATGTCGGCAAGCGGTACGAGGCCTACGGCTGGCACGTGCAGCACATCGACGACGGCGAGGACCTGGCCGCGGTCGACCGCGCGCTGGCCGCCGCCCGCGCCGAGACCGGCCGCCCGTCGCTGATCGTGCTGCGGACGATCATCGGCTGGCCCGCGCCGACCAAGCAGAACACCGGCGCGGCCCACGGGTCGGCGCTCGGCGAGGACGAGGTCCGGGCGACCAAGGAGATCCTCGGCTTCGACCCCGACGCGACCTTCGAGGTCGCCCCGGAGGTGCTGGAGCACGCCCGCAAGGTCGCCGAGCGGGGCCAAGAGGCGCACGCCGAGTGGCAGCAGCGCTTCGACGCGTGGCGGGCCGACAACCCCGACGGTGCCGCGCTGCTGGAGCGGCTCACGGACCGCAGGCTGCCGGAGGGCTGGGCGGACTCCCTGCCGACCTGGGAAGCCGATCCGAAGGGCGTGGCCACCCGGAAGGCCTCCGGCGAGGTCCTCGCTGCCCTCTACCCGGTCGTACCGGAGCTGTGGGGTGGTTCGGCCGACCTGGCGGAGAGCAACAACACCGCGGTCAAGGGCGAGGCGTCGTTCCTGCCCGCGGACCGGCAGACCAAGATGTGGTCGGGCGGCCCGTACGGGCGCACGCTGCACTTCGGGGTCCGCGAGCACGCCATGGGCGCGATCATGAACGGCATCGCCCTGCACGGCGGGACGCGCGTGTACGGCGGCACGTTCCTCACCTTCTCCGACTACATGCGCGGTGCCGTGCGGCTGGCCGCGCTCATGCAGCTCCCGGTCACGTACGTGTGGACGCACGACTCCATCGGGCTGGGCGAGGACGGCCCCACCCACCAGCCGATCGAGCACTACGCGGCGCTGCGCGCCATCCCCGGCCTGGACTTCGTCCGCCCGGCCGACGCGAATGAGACCGCGGTGGCGTGGCGCACCATCCTCGAGCACAACGACCGTCCGGCCGGGATCTCGTTGTCCCGGCAGAACCTGCCCGTCTTCGACCGTACGGAGTTGGCGTCGGCCGAGGGCGTCGCCAGAGGCGGTTACGTGCTGGCCGAGGCCTCCGGCGGCACCCCCGAGGTCATCCTGCTGGGCACCGGGTCCGAGGTCCAGATCGCCCTCGCCGCCCGAGAGGTGCTGGAGGCCGACGGCGTCCCGACGAGGGTCGTGTCACTGCCGTGCTGGGAGTGGTTCGCGGCCCAGGACCGGACCTATCGGGAGCAGGTGCTGCCGCCGACGGTGCGCGCCCGGGTCAGCGTCGAGGCCGGCGTGCCCATGGGGTGGCGGGACTTCGTCGGCGACGCCGGCCGCATCGTCGGTCTCGACCACTACGGTGCCAGCGCGGCCTACACCGTGCTGTACGAGCAGTTCGGTCTCACCGCCGACTCGGTGGTCGCTGCGGCCCGGGAGAGTCTTGCCGCCGTCGAGGCGCCGCCGGCGGCGCCCATCGGTCCGGAGGCCGCCGGCGTCCTGCACACTCCCACCGGGGATCGCTGACCTTCACGGCGGGCCATGGCGCGGGCCGTCGTACCAGCGTCGGCGGTCAACCGAGGGATCACGGCCGGGTATCACATCGTGCCTGGGGAGAGCGACCAGAGATCGACGGTCTGCGACGCCTGAGCCCCGACCGGCTTGCCCGTCTGCCGGGTGACGACTCGCTGCCTGGCCGCGGAGCGGGTCGGGGCACGGTGCGCCGGTGCGGCGGCCCATCTGCCGACGGCCATTTCGGCGGTGATGCCGGGGCCGAAGCCGGCGATGATGCCAGGCGATCCGTCGGCGGTCTCCCCTTCCTCGAACAGGCGCCTGAGGGCGTCGAGAACCACGGCGCTGGCGATGTTGCCGTGCTGCGTGAGCGTCGCCCGGCTGTGGCGGAAGGCATGGGGGTGGACACCCAGGAACGAGCACAGGTCGTCGAGGATCCGGGGACCGCCGGCGTGAATGATGTAGAAACCGAGCCGTGAGGCGTCCCAGCCGTGTGCGGCGGCGAGTTCGCGCAGGACCGGGGCGAGCGGTTCCATGGTGGTCGGTACGCGCTTGTCGAGCCGGAAGTGGAATCCGGTCGGCTTGACGGCGTAGGAGATCCATTCCTCGGTGTGCGGGATCAGGTAGGAGGCGTTGCGTTCCAGGCGTACTCCGTGGCCGTCCTGGCCGCGCACGACCGCGGCCGCGACCGCGTCGCCGAACAGCCCGTCGGACAGCAACGATCCGATGTCCAGGTCACTCGGCTGGTAGCACAGGGAGCAGAACTCGCAGGACACGATGAGAACGTTGCTGCCGGGGTGGGCGACGCAGAAGTCATGAGCCCGGTTGATCGCCGCGCCGCCCGCGGCACAGCCCAGTTGGGCTATGGGGAGTTGGCGGGTGTTCGGACGGAAGCCCATCCGGTTGATCAGCCAGGCGGTCAGGGACGGCATCATGAATCCCGTGCAGGACACGTAGATGATGGCGTCGATCTCGTGCGGTGCCAGGTCGGCGTTGTCCAGAGCACGCCGTACGACGGCGGGCACCCGCTTCTTGGCCTGCACCTCGTAGGTGCGGTTGCGCTCCTCGAAACCGGGGTGGCTCAAGGTCTGTTCGATGGGCTGGACGAGATGGCGCTTGCTCACCCCGGTGTTGCGGATGAGCCTGAGCGCCAGGGCCAGCTCAGGATGGTCGGCGTGCTGACGCTCGGCAAGGGCGAGCGTTTCCTCAGCGGTGATGACGTACTCGGGGACGTCGACGGCGGGATGGCACAGGATGGGCATGGGCTTGACCCTTCACGTGGGGTTGGTCGGGATCGCGGCCGCTGGTAGCCACAGTCCGGGCAGCGGTCTGTGATCCGCGGGCGCTGTGATGCGGCCGGTGAACGAGCGGTGTCGCTCGACGGCGAGGACGTTCGGTCAGTTGGCGCGGCCGTGACCACTCGCGCCGGGCCGGCCGTCTCGCACGGCCTGAGGGGCGGCGGCCGAACTCCGTGGGAGGGGAGACGCCGGCATCGCGTCGTGGCGCTGACTCGGTCGCACGGTTTTCTGGACGGAGCGGCGGGTGCCGACCCACGGGGGAGTGGCTCCGGCGGCCCTGGCCGGCGGTGACGAGACCACCGGTGGACGGACGGCGGCGACGGCGGCGACGGTCCCGAGCGGGAGTGGGGTGGTCGACGCGGCATCGCTCAGCTTGCGCATGACGGTCATGAACGACTCCTTTGACAAGGCGTCGGGGGGCTGTCTCCCCGCTGGGCCTCGGCTTGTGAGCGATGGCCCGTCGGGAAGACCCGTCCTCACCGCAAGTGAAGACCTTGCCTCCTGCGCACGGGAGTCGAGGTGGGCCGAACGGGTGAACCTGGAATCCGGTGGCGGTCTTCCTTCCGTCACGGGTTGCGCCCGGGCGGCTTTCCGGTCACTATTCGCCGCCACGAGGTCGGACGCGCGGATGCGTCGGCGGTGCCGGCCGCTCGCGTGTACTCGTCAACTGGCGAGTGAGGGCCTTGCCGCATGATCAGGGCCGGGAGGAGCCGGGACGCCTGCCTTCCGACGAGGTCCAGGTCCGCACTGCGGACCGGGGGCCGCAGCCAGACGGCCGGCTCGGTCAGGGGCGATCCGGCCGGCCCGGCAGGGCACCCGGGCCCTACCGCTCCCGGGCCCGCTCCAGGTTCGACCGGTGGGGGCCGGAGAGCCACTCCGCGTGCGGCCCCAGACGCGCTCGACCGGTCCCTCTCCTCGCCGGAGCGCGTCGACGCAGGCGCGATCGGCGGCGAGGCGGGCCGCCACCTCGGGACCTTCGGCAATGGCGCCGTGGCTGGGGACCACGGCATCCACGTGCCCGGCGGCCTGGCTCAGCCGGTCGAGCACGGCCATCAGGACGTCGGAGAGCATGTCGCCAGCGGCATGCCGGCCGCGGGCCCGTGCCGATCACGTCACGGAACGGGCATGACAGTTGACCGGCACGAACTCGGCGTCACATCGACGCGGCTTCGGGTGCTGATATCGACGTCGTCGGCGGCATGTGCCCAAAAGCGTGCCGCTACGCCAACCACATCGCGCAGAAGGTGCTGAGGTTCAACCTGTTGTGCCAAAAGGTGTTTTATGGCCCCGACCCGTGGTCGCTACGGTCGCGTTCATGGAGAACTTTCCGACGGCCGAAGAACTCGCTGGTGCCCTGCGTGCCGGTGAAGTGACCTCGGCGGAACTGACCGACGAGGCGATCGCCCGTATCGAGCGGGACGACGAGACGATCCACGCGATCTGTGTGCCGGACTTCGACCGTGCGCGGGCCGCCGCGCGCGGTGCCGACCGGGCGCGCGCCCGCGGTGAGGACCGGCCGCTGCTCGGCATCCCGGTGACGGTCAAGGAGTCCTACGACGTCGCCGGGCTGCCCACGACCTGGGGTATGCCGCACCACCGGGACCACCTGCCGGCCGAGGACGCGGTGCAGGTGTCGCGGCTCAAGGCCGCCGGCGCGGTGGTGCTCGGCAAGACCAATGTGCCTTTCGGCCTGCAGGACGTGCAGAGTTTCAACGACCTCTACGGCACCACCAACAACCCCTGGGACCACGCTCGTACGCCGGGTGGGTCCTCCGGCGGATCGGCGGCGGCTCTGGCGTCCGGGTTCGGCGCGCTGTCCATCGGCTCCGACCTCGCCGGTTCGTTGCGTACCCCGGCACATTTCTGCGGTGTCTACGCACACAAGCCGACGCTCGGGCTGGCGGCGACCCGCGGTATGGTCCCGCCGCCGGAGCCGGCATGGCCCGTCGACATGGACCTCGCCGTCGTCGGTCCGATGGCGCGCGGCGCCCGGGACCTCGCGCTCCTGCTCGACGTCATGGCCGGTCCGGACCCGCTGACGCTCGGTCTGGCGCACCAGGTGAGGCTGCCGCCCGCGCGCCACGAGAGGCTGCGGGACTTCCGGGTCCTGGTCCTCGACGAGCATCCGCTCATTCCGACCGGGTCCGCTGTGCGGGCGGGCGTGGACCGGGTGGTTGACGCGCTGGTCGACGGCGGCGCCCGCGTCGCGCGGGACAGTCCGCTGCTGCCCGATCTGACCGAAGCCGCCGTCCTGTACACGCAGTTGCTGTTCTCCGGCTCCGTCGCGCGGTTCCCCGTCGAATCGTACGAACACTTGCAGGCCCGCGCCGCCGGACTGGACGCGGACGACCGGAGTCTCGATGCGGCGCGGCTGCGCGCCATGGTGTTCAGTCACCGCGACTGGATCGGGACGAACGGTCGTCGCGAACTCCACCGCCATGGCTGGCGGCGGTTCTTCGCCGAGTTCGACGCCGTGGTCTGTCCCATCACGCCCACCCCCGCGTTCCCGCACGACCACCACCCCGATCCGAGGGAACGCCGGATCGACATCGACGGCGTCGAGTACCCGTACTTCGACCAGCTCGTCTGGGCCGGCCTGGCCACGATGCCGGGTCTGCCCGCCACCGCCGTACCGGCGGGCCGGTCTCCCGAGGGACTGCCGGTGGGGGTGCAGCTCATCGGTCCGATGTTCGAGGACCGCACCCCGCTGAAACTGGCCGAGCTGCTCGAGCAGCGGATCGGCGGCTTCCAGGCACCGGAGCGGACGCTGTCACCGGATGCCCGCCGAGGACGAGACGGGGATCCCGGCCGGATCAGCCGACCGGCGGGCCGGGGCCAGGGCCGGGGGGAGGCGGGCTCGCGTTGACACGGCTCGCCGAATGAGGCGGCCTGGGGCAGCGAAAGGCGCAGGTCATGGAGCCGACACGAGAAGCCATGGCGTTGAGACGTGCGGGTCGTCCCTCCACCGCGTTCGCGTGGAGACGCCGACGCCGGCGAAGCCGAGCGGTCGCGCCGGGAACAGCGGTCCGGCCGGCGAGGTTGCATCGACCGGGGCCCGGCGCCGCACGGGGGAAACGCGGAGATCATGAAGTCGTCCGCCCACCAGGATCCGGGCCCCGGGATCGTGATACACGCGCCGCGCACCCGAACCACGACGTATGTCCGCAGGAGGACTGTTTCATGACTGACCGGCCCTTGACGCTCATGGCGGTACACGCCCACCCCGACGACGAGGCCACCGGAACCGGGGGAGTCCTCGCACGGTACGCGGCGGAAGGCATCCGCACGGTTCTCGTGACGTGTACCGACGGCGGTTGCGGTGACGGACCGGGAGGTGCCAAGCCGGGTGAGCCGGGGCACGACCCGGCGGCGGTCGCCTCGATGCGCCGTCAGGAACTCAAGGCGAGTTGTGACGTGCTGAAGGTCAGCGATCTGGAGATGCTGGACTATGCCGACTCCGGGATGGCGGGATGGGCGAGCAACGACGCCCCCGGATCCTTCTGGCGGACCCCCGTGCAGGAAGGCGCGGCCCGACTCGCGGAACTCATGCGGCACTACCGGCCTGATGTGGTCGTCACCTACGACGAGAACGGCTTCTACGGCCACCCCGACCACATCCAGGCCCACCGCATCACGATGGCGGCGCTGGAGATGAGCGCGCTCACACCGAAGGTGTACTGGACCACGATGCCCCGCTCGATGATGCGGAGCTTCGGCGACATCATGCGCGAGTTCGGTGAGGACATGCCGGAGCCGGATCCCGCCGAGGCCGCCGCGCTGGCCGAGATCGGCCTCCCCGACGACGAGATCACCACGTGGGTGGACGCCACGGCGTTCAGCGGTCAGAAGTTCGACGCGCTGGCCGCGCACGCCAGTCAGGGCGAGAACATCTTCTTCCTCAAGATGGGCAAGGAGAGGTTCGGCGAGTTGATGGGCGTGGAGACCTTCGTACGGGTCCAGGACTCCACCGGCGCGGCCCTGCCCGAGGACGATCTCTTCGCCGGACTGCGCTGATCCGCCTGCGCCACCGGCCGGGAAGGCACGTCGACCGCACGGCACGGTCGACGGGCCGCACCCCGTGGGGGCCCGTCGCGCGGGTTCCGCTCGGGCAGCTCCCGTCCCGGCCCTCGCGGACGGCGTCGACGAGGGCCCACGCGGGCGGCGTACGGCTGCTCGCCCGCTCCTCGCCGGGGTGCTGGGTGAGGAATTCCCGTTGCCGTGCCCTCGCTGCCGTCGGCATGCTCCTGGGTGTGACCACTGAAGACGACACCACCGTCATCCTGCCCGTCGGCGTGCGGGATCTGCTGCCCCGGGATCTGCCGATGTGCGGCTGGTCGGGATCGGCCGTCCACCTGCGCAGCGTGGAACGGCAGCTGGCGCGTGCCGCGGAGGGCGAGGTGGAGTACCTGGCCGTGTGCACGCCGGTGGATCTGCCGGTGGCGATCGGCGGCATCGACTACCAGGTCTCCGAGGGAGCCGGGACCCTGTGGCAGCTCGCCGTGCTCCCGGCGCTCCAGGGCCGCGGCCTGGGGACCCTGCTCGTCCGAGCCGCCGAAGAGCGGGTCCTCCGCCGCGGGCTGCTCAGGGCACAGCTCGCGGTGGAGGAGGACAACCCCCGGGCCCGCGCTCTGTACGAGCGCCTGGGCTATGTCGCGTACGGGCGCGCCCCGGACTCCTGGGACGAGGAAGGGCCCGACGGGTCGATCCGTCGCCACGAGACGGTGTGCGTTCTGCTGCGGAAGGCCCTCTGAGCAGGGCAGATCCCATCTCTTTGTCAGGGTGACGCTCAGCCGCTCGCAGCGTCGGTCGGTGCCCGCCCTTCGGTACGGGTGAGGTCGGCACCGTCGAACCTCCGGCACCTGGCCGCGCTCGGCGCCGAAGCGCGCGGGCCGCGGCGCGCTTCCGCGCCACGGTCGGTGACCGGTGACCGGTGACCGGTGACCGGTCACCGGTGATCAGTGATCGGTGGTCGGTGGTCCCGCCGACGGCGCGTCCGACGCGGCGGCCGGTGGTCGTCCCGCCCCCGAGCCGGCCGGGACGACGTCGCACCCGTCGTCCGTCCTGACACCCGTCTCCGCCGGGCGCGGCGAGCCCGGCGGCCGGCGGGAGGCGCGCCCGGCCTGGACAGGGTGCTTCGGGCTCAGGCTGTGAGCAGCGGTATCAGGACGAACGCCTGCCTGGTTGCCGTGGCCGGTCACGGAAACGATGGCCGGGCGGGACCGTCCGTGAGTCTCGCGCTTCCCCGAAAGGCAGTGATTCCCTGTGCGTTCGAGCGGACCTCCCGACGCTACCGCCGAGGCCGCGGTCGGGCCCGGACAGGACTCGTTCAACCGGTGGCGGTACACGGGCGTCTTCCTGCTGCTGTTCCTCTTCGGAACGGAGACGTTCATCGTCTCCCCGCTGCTGCCGACCCTCGCGGACGACATCGACGTCTCCGCGACCGCGGCCGCCCAGAGCGTCACCGCGTACGTACTGGTCTACGCGGTCACCGCGCCGTTCCTCGGGCTGCTGAGCGACCGCTTCGGGCGTCGGCGCACCCTGCTCGCCGGCGCCCTGCTCTTTCTGCTGTCCAACGCCGCCGCCGCGCTGTCCACGGGTCTCGCCCTGCTGATCGTCTCCCGGGCCCTGGCCGGACTGGCCGCTGCCGCGGCGGGGCCCGCGATCTGGGCGCACATCGCCGAGACCGCGTCCGACCGGGTGCGCGGGCGGGCCCTCGGACTCGGCATGGCCCTGTTCTCCAGCGGTCAGGTCATCGGCGTGCCCCTGGGCGGAGTGCTCGCGGACGCGACGGGCTGGCGGTCGGCGTTCGTCGCCCTCGCCGCCGGGACCGCACTCGCCGTACCGCTGCTGCTGCGCCAGGTCGCCGGAGGCGTCGCCCCGGGCACGTCGAGCACGGGCCGGGGGATGTTCCGTGCGGTGTTCGCCGCCTGGGCCCACCCCGCGCTGCGCAGGTCCCTCGCGGTCAACACCGCCTTCCACGCGGCCAACCTCGGCGCCTACACCTTCCTCGGCGTCGTCCTCGTCGACCGGTTCGACCTGTCGGTGTCCGCGCTGGGGCTGGTCGGGATCCTCGTCGGAACCGGTGGCGTGGTCGGCTCGCTGCTCAGCGGCAGGCTGGGAGACCGCGCCAGGGCCGCGGGACGCCACCACTTCCCCTTCCTGCCCGCCTGGGGCGCCCTGCTGGCGGTCGGCATCGCGCTCTCGGTGAAGGGACCCGGCATCGTGCTCGCGCTGCTGGGCGTGGCCCTCTGGTTCGTCGCGAGCGGAGGCTTCGTCATCGACCAGCAGACGCTGGCGGCCACGGCCGCCCCCGATCTGCGGGCCACCTCCAGCGCGTGGCTCACCTCGACGATGTACGCCGGAACGGGTCTGGGCGCCTGGGCCGTGGGCGCCTTCGACGACGCCGTTACGGGAACCCTGGTCGTCGGTGTGGGCCTGGCCGCGGTGGCGGCGCTGGCGGCGTTCGCCGTCAACACCGGACTGCGGCCCTCCGACGCCGGACGGGCGGACGGGACGACCGTCGCCCGTCCCGCGGAGGGAGAGCCGACGCCGTCCTGAGCGCGGCGGGAGGCACACGGCCGGGAGAGCGGCAGGCGGGGATCAGCCCGCCTGCCGCTCTCCCGCGGTCGGTTCGACCGCCCGTAGCGGCCGGTCGCAGAGCGCCGCCATGTGCGCCCGGTCCTGGTCGGTCAGCGGGGTGAAGAGGAGCACCAGCGCCGACGGGTCGTCCACCGGGTGGAAGGACGACAGCGACAGGGAGAGGGGCGTGGACCCCGGCGGCTGCACCGTCACCGAACGGGCCGTCAGCTCCGCCACCGAGTGGCAACTCCACCAGTGGCGCAGTTCGGGCGCGTCCTCCTCCAGCCGGTCGTACAGCTCGCCCGTCCTGGGGTCGGCGAGCGCCGGACCGGCCTGGGCGCGGAAGTGCTGGAAGATGTTCATCGCCAAGGGCTCCCAGTCGTGCAGGACCGTCCGCAGCCGCGGGTCGGCGACCATGAGCCACATGAGATTGCGCCGGTCGACGGGAACGGATTCCGGGGTGCCCCACAGGGCGCTCCACGGGGCGTTCCACGCGAGCAGGTCGAAGTGGCGGTCCAGCAGCACGGCGGGGCTGGTGGGCCAGGAGTCGAGGACGGGGCGGACGGTGGCGGCCAGTCCGTCCGGCTCGGGGCCGTCGGCCGCCGGCTCGTGGTACCCGGCCAGCCGCATCGCGTGCCGCAGGCCCGCCGCGTCCAGCCGCAGGGCCCTGGCGACGGAGGTCAGCACCTGCCGGGAAGCGGTGACGCGGCCCTGTTCCAGCCAGGTGTACCAGGCCAGCCCGACGCCGGAGAGCGAGGCGACCTCCTCGCGGCGCAGACCGGGTGTACGCCGACGCACGGTGGCCGTCAGGCCCACGTCGGCCGGCTTGAGCAGCTCGCGGTGGGCTCGCAGGAAGGCACCCAGTTCTTGGCTGGGGCCCGGGGCGGGCGTGGACATGGTGACGGCTCCTCGGCCTGCTCGTTCGGTGATCGGTCGGATGAAACGCGGGAGAAGGGCCTGACTCGGTGAGGGATCGGCGGGTCCGTGCGGCAACCGCACGGACCCGCCGGCGTCCCACGTCTCACCCTAGGCGGTGTGCCCGGTGCGTTCGGTGAGCTTCCACAGCCGTACCGGCATCGCGCTCACCCGGCCCTGCCGCCGCTGACGTTCGAAGGCGGCACGCCCGACGGCACGGAAGAACTCGGCCCGCCGGTCGGGATCCAGCGCGGAGGCGTAGTAGTCGCCGAACGTCGCCGCGTGGAAGTGCTCGTACTGTGCCGCGTCCCGCACGGTGACCACCGCGTCCCGCTCCCAGGTCTCCTCGATCTCGAAGAACTCGCCCAGCAGCGCGCCGAGTTCCTCCACGGTTCGGGTCCGGGTGGCGATGGGCAGGATCTCACGGTCCTCCAGGAGCCCCGGAACCGCCTCGGGGGCGAAGCCGAGTTCACCCAGCGCGGCGCGCACGATGTCGTCCTCGCCGCCGAACCCGTGGTGGTCCCGCGCCGGATGGTACGTCGTCAGCAGGAAGCTCCCGCCGGGCGCCAGGTGGTCGCGGACCCAGGCCAGGACCCGGTGCTCCACCGGGTACAGCCAGTGCAGCACGGAGGTCATCGTCACCACGTCCGCACGGTGGGGCAGCGGGGCGGGCGCGGTCAGGTCCGCGCGGTGCAGGACCACCCGGCCGCCGTACGGCCGAAGCCGCTCGCCGGCCTCGGCGATGCGGTGCTCGGACCGCTCCAGCCCGACGGCCAGCCGCAGCGAGGGATGGCGTCGCAGCGCGGCGTCCAGCAACTGGCCTATGCCGCTGCCCAGATCGATGAGTACGCCGGGATCCCCGGTCACCCGGTCGAGGACCCAGTCGCGGTCGTGCGCCTGGCGCAGTCGGCTGGCGTCGTCGTACCCGCCGAGGGTACGGGCCTGGGCTTCGGTGTCGGACAGGGTCACGGGCGCTCCTCGGACGTGCCGGCGGGGGAGGGGGCGGCGCTCTCCGAAGCCTTCGGAGGGCCGGAGACGAGCTGTTCCAGACGGTGCCGCACCTCGCTCTGGTCGTACCGCTTGAACAGGTTGATCCGGTTGCGGGCGAGGTCGCCGCGGTGGACCAGCTCGTAGAGGTGCTGGCGCTGGCCGAAACCGTCGCCGACCAGTTCCCAGGCCAGCCGCAGCAGCCGGGACTTGCGTTCGGCGTCGATGTCCTTGCCGCGCATGTAGCGGTCGAGGAAGGGCCGCAGCCGCGGATGGGCGAGGTCGTTCTCGGTGGGCTGCATGAGCAGGCCCGAGGCACCGATGCGGCGCAGTACGTCGACCGCGCTGTCGGCGACCTCGGCGGACCAGACGCGGCTCGCGGCGGTGTCGCCGGGGGCCAGCAGCCCGCCGTCGGTGACCGTCGCGCGGGCCTCGGCCGCGTCGAGGAAGATCTCCGTCAGTTCGGTGTACGAGGCCAGGCGGCCCAGGTCCTCCTGGACGTTGCGGAAGCCGTCCACGCCGATGCTCTCGGCGACGAGGGTGGCCGTGGCCAGCAGGGTGCGCAACCGCTCCCGGTAGCGGACGTGGCCGATGTACGCGGACCAGGCGTTGATGCGGGCGAGGCCGGTGCGGGCGAGGGCCCCGTCGCGCAGCAGGAAGACGCGGTCCCAGGGGACGAGGACGTCGTCGAAGAAGAGCATGGCGTCCTGCTCGTCGTAGCGCGCGCCCAGCGGGTGCGCGTGGCCCCACGGTTCGGCGCCCAGGGGCTCGCGGCACAGGGTGACCAGACCCGGCGTGTTGAGCGGCAGCGCGAACCAGACGACGAAGTGTTCGCCGCGCCGCTGGGTGAAGGACGCCGAGAGGTACACCAGCACCTCGTGGGCGAGGGGTGCCAGGGTGGTGAGCTGTTTGGCGCCGCGGACGACTATGCCGTCGTCGTTCTCCCTCAGGACGCGCAGTGCCAGATCGGGATCGTCCACCGGGTCCGCGGACCGGTCGATCTGCGGGTCGCCCAGGGCGTGCGAGAGGACCAGGTCGTTGGTGGCGCAGTGCCGGTACCAGGCGTCCGCGTGGGCGCCGAAACCCGGCCGGGCGCGGTCGAGCTGGTTGCGGAAGTCATGGACGCCGACGGCGATCGACGCCATGAAGGCGGGCGAGCGGCCGTGCTGCCCGAAGGCGGCGGCGTGCCAGAACTCGGCGCTGCGGCGCTGGAGTCTCAGCTCCTCCAGGGTGCGCGGCGGCTGATAGGCGCGGGCGAGACGCAGTCCGGTCTCCGGATCCTTGTAGGTGAGCAGGGCCTGGTGTTCCGGTTCGTGCTGGAGGTCCAGCAGGTCCGCGAGCGTGTCCACCGCCGGGCGGAAGGCGGGGTGCCCGGCGGGGTCCGTGATCCGTTCGCCGTCGAGGTACAGCTCACGGCCGTCAGCCAGTTCCTCGCGGTAGCGGTCGCCGGTGAGCAGCCCCCGGCCGGTGCGGGCGGAGGCGTCCAGGATGGTCATGTACGGACTCCCGTGGAGGGTAGGTGCGGACGGGCGAGCGAGCGGTACTCGCCGTGGTGGTAGATGAGCGGCTCCCCGAGGCCCCCGTCGGCGGCGGCGACCCGGCCGACGAGGACGGCGTGGTCCCCGCCGGGGAGCACCGTGTCAAGCCGGCAGTCGAACCAGGCCAGGCAGTCCTCCAGCACGGGGGCCCCGGTGGTCCGGGCGCGCGTGGGGGCGACCGTGAACAGGCTCAGGGCCCGGCCGGCGCCCGGGGTGGCGAAGTGCCGGGCGAGCGGTTCCTGGTGATCGGCGAGGATGGACACCGCGTACCTGCGGCTGGCGCGCACCGCGGCCGCCAGCGGGCTGCGGGCGGTCACGGCGACGCTGATCAGGAGCGGATCGAGGGAGAGCGTGCACAGTGACGAGACGGTCTTGGCGAACACCTCGTCCCCGTGCCGGGCCGTCAGCACGGCGACGCCCGTGGTCCAGCGGCGGGCCGCGTCCCGATAGGAGCCGGCGGAGGTCTCGCCCTCGCCGCGCGCACTGCCCGGCGAGCCCACGAGGGATCCGGTGCGACCGGTCGTCTTCGGGGCGCCGTCGTCCGGTGCGGCGCTCATCGCAGCCCCACCCGGTAGGCGCGCAGCCACTCGTCGACCTGAACCAGGTGGTCGAGTCCGCCCACGGGGTTGGGCGCGGTCCGAGGGCTGGGCAGGGTCAGGCCCTCGGCCAGGGCCCTGCGTACGGCCTCGCGGTCGACCAGGTCGAAGACCGGGGCGCCGGGGTCGGCGAGGAGTTCGTGGGCCCGATCGGTGAGCACCTGCGTGTAGCGCACGGCGGGCGTCGACGGATAGCCGCTCTTGGGGCGGTCGGCGACCGCGGCCGGCAACAGATCGCGCACGGCGTCCCGCAGCAGCCCCTTGGGCCGGCCCTCCGGTGTCTTGAGGGACCACGGCACGTTCCAGGCGTACTCCACGAGTCGGTGGTCGCAGAACGGCACGCGCACCTCCAGTCCGACGGACATGCTGACCCGGTCGACCCGCTCCAGCAGCGGCGGCAGCCACCGCGTCAGCGCCAGGTGGAACACTTCGCGCACCCGGCGGTCCGCCCCTGTCTCACCGGCCAGCGCCGGAGTGCGGGCCAGGGAGTCGCGGTACTGCGCGGCGGTGTACTCCTCCGGCCGGACCTCGGCCCGCACCTCCGGGCGCAGCAGCACGGCGGGGGTGGGGCGGCCGTGCAGCCAGGGGAAGGTGGGGGCGGACAGGGCGTCGGGGGAGTGGAAGTAAGGGTAGCCGCCGAAGACCTCGTCGGCGGCCTCTCCGGACAGGGCGACCGTCGAGCGGCGGCGCACCTCGCGGAACAGCAGGTGCAGGGAGGCGTCCATCTCGCCCCAGCCGGGACGGTCGCGGGCCCGCAGCACGGCCTGCCGGGCGTCCAGGAGGTCGTCGTCGGGGATGACGACGGAGGTGTGCAGGGTTCCGACGTGCTCGGCGGCAGCCCTGACGAAGGGGGCGTCGGCGCCGGTGCGCCAGGTGTCGGGTGCCCGGTCGGCGCTGCCGGGGAAGTCCACGGAGAAACTGCTCACCTTGCCCTGCCCGGCCCGTTCGCGGGCCAGGGCGGCGAGCGCGGTGATGGCGCTGGAGTCGACGCCCCCGGACAGCAGGGTGCACAGCGGCACGTCGCTCATGAGCTGGCGTTCCACGGAGTCGGCGAGCAGTTCCCGCACGGTCCGCCGGGTCGTCGCCGCGTCGTCGGTGTGCGGTCGGGACACCAGCTGCCAGTACGGGAACTCGCGGACGGCGGACCGGCGTACCGAGACGAGATGGCCGGGACGCACCTCGTTCAGGCCCCGGAAGAGGCCGTGGCCGGCGGTGGGCGCGGCGGGCAGGGCGAACAGTTCGGCGATGCCCTCGGCGTCGAGTTCGGCGCGGAACAGCGGGTTCGCCAGGACGGCTTTGGGTTCGGAGCCGAAGAGGACGCCGGCGGCGTGGGCGTGCCAGTAGAGGGGCTTGATGCCCAAGTGGTCGCGTACCAGGAGCAGTTCCTCGGCATCTCCGTCCCACAGGGCGTAGGCGAAGATGCCGTTGAAGCGGCGGGCGGCGTCCCTGCCCCACTCGATGTGCGCCCGGAGCACCACCTCGGTGTCGGAGCGGGTGCGGAAGGTGTGGCCGAGGGAGCGGAGTTCGCGCCGCAGTTCCTGATGGTTGTACAGCTCGCCGTTGTAGGTGAGCACGGTCTCCGGCTGTCCGGCGCCCAGCGGCTGGGCACCACCCTCGAGGTCGATGACGGACAGCCGGCGGTGGCCGAGCGCGGCGTGGCGGGAGAGCCAGACGCCGGAGGCGTCCGGGCCGCGGCAGGCGAGGGTCTCGGCCATGGCCGAGACGGTGGCGCCGCGCGTGCGCAGGTCGGTGTCCCAGTCGATCCATCCGGTGACGCCGCACATCACTGCTCCCGTGAGTAGGCGGAGGGGGCGTCCGCGGACGCCGGGGCGGTGACCTCCCAGCGGCAGCCGTGGCCGGTGGGCCCGGTGCGCAGGCTGTGCGACGGCTCGTAGCCTTTGGCCCGGACGTTCTCCGAGAGGGCCTTGGTGCAGTAGGCACAGGGTGAGGCGAGGGTGAGGCGGACCCCGGAGCGGCGGGCCTGCTCGCGGTAGTCCCAGATCGCGCAGTGGGTGATGGTGAGGGCGGCCCGGGTCTCGCCGCCGCTCTCCACGTCGTCGTCGAACTCGTAGTCCGATCCGTACAGTTCGGCCTGGCGGGCGATGCGGTGGACGGGGTCGGCGGCGCCCCTGCCGTGGTCGGGTTCGACGTCGCGGTGCACCTCGGCGATGGCGCGGGTCCAGGCGCTGAGGGCTTCTTCTCCGTAACGGGAGACGAGGAACCGTTCCATCAGGGCCTGGCCGCGGAAGAAGACGCGCTGCCAGTCCCGAGGACCGCCGGTGGCCGCGTCCGGCAGGTCGGCGAAGATCTCCGACTGGAGGGCGAACCAGTCCGAGAGAGGGGTGTGGTCCCCGGCGGCCAGCAGCCGGGTCAGCCCCGACTCCGCCTCGTGCAGGCGCTGGCGCCACAGGGCCGACCGTTCGGCCTCCGGCATGGTCCGGTAGGTGTTGCGCAGGCGGTCGGCCGGTTCACGGGGTGGACCGGCCGCGTGGGGGGCACCCAGTACGACGGTGGCGGGGCGTCCGGTCTCCGGGGCGTCGGCGGCGTCGGTGCGAGACGCCGGAACCCTGTCGGAGCCGCCGCGCGCGATGCCTCCTGCGGGCGCATCGCTCATTTCGGATCTCCTTATGCGGTGGGGAGCGGACCGGGCGGGTCCTGTTGCCCGGCAACGCTACGAAGCGGCTGACCGCGTCAGAAGCCCCGAAGGGCGGTGCCGACGGCGACCTTCGGAGCAGGGGCACTGCTCCGAACGTCGCCCCCGGAGCACCCCGGGAACGCGACGGTGGGCGGGCGCCGGCGGCTCCGCCCCGGCGCCCGCCCACCGGGGGCGGAGCGGTCCTCGCGATCAGCCGGCCAACCCGTGGCGGTGGGCGTACAGCGCCGCACGCAGCCGGTCGGACTGCCCGATCTTGCGCATCGCGCTGGTCAGATGCTTCTTCACCGTCGCCTCGGCCAGGGCCAGTTGCCGCCCTATCTCGGCGTTGCTCAGCCCGGCGGCCAGCTGCGCGAGGACCTCGCTCTCCCGCAGCGTCAGACCGCAGTGCTGCGGCAGCGGCTCGGAGGCGTCCGGGGCCGCGCCCACCACCGACACCCGCGCCACCGGGGGAGCCGGCAGGAACACCGAGCCCCCGGCGCCGGCTATGGCGACCGCTTTGATGATGCGGTCCTCGGGCAGATCGAGCGGGAAGCAGCCGCTGGCGCCCGCGAGCACGATACGGCTCGCCTCGGCGGTGCTCTCCGCTCTGCGCAGCAGCAGGAACCGGGCGTCGGGCACCACGTCCGGAGCGCGCAGCCGGGCCACCAGCGCCAGATCCTCCGCCAGCGACGCGCCACGGCCCAGGAGGACCACGTCGGGCCGCACCCGCCGCAGCGCCTCCGGCAGCCGCAGCACGTCCCCGGAACTCCCGACGACCCTCGTGTCCGGGTCCGCGTTCAGCACGCTGCGAAGACCCGCGCTGGCCACCGGGTGGCGCTCGGCGAGGAACACCCGGGTGACGGGCGCGGGCCGGTGGGCACCCGGCCCGGCGCACGCGGGGTGACCGCAGCCGCAGGCGGCCGACGCCCAGGAACGCCGGGGCGCGAGCTGACCCGCCGGACGGTCCTCGGTCTCGCTCAGCAGCTGATGCCCGGCCATCAGGTCGAGCGGGTTGTCGATCTCCGCGTGCAGGGCGCGCGGATCACCGACCCCGGTCGCGGTGGGCAGGGTCGTCACCGCGAACCCTTGCTGCATGCGGGCGTTCGCACGGGTGCGGCTGTCGGTCTTCACGTGTGGGTCCCCTCGGCGGTGGCGGGGCCGGGTGATGCCCGGCGGCGAGCGCGTGCCCGGAGGAAGCCGCCCGCCCTGCCGCCGGCACACGGCCGGAGGGACGGAACACGGGGGCGGCGAATCCGGGCCGGAACGGAGGGGGCGCCTAGGACGGGCGATCTGCCCGGTCAGCGCCCGGCACACGGACGACAGGACTCGTCGAAACACCTTCGGTGCCACGAGCCGCCGATACCGACCAGGGTGAAGTCGGTTCGCCGTTTCACCATGGAAGCAGCCTAATTCGGCCCGTCAGCGGGGGTCAACAATGGCCGGATCACATGCGTATGAGGGAAGCGTGTATTCCGTACTGCCGATCCTATGACCCCGAGTATCCGCATCAACGCCTGGCTGGCTGCGGTCCGTTGCGGTCCGGCACGCTTCCGGCACATCGACCGCGGGTCCTGCCGTGCCGCCCGGCGCGCGGCCCCACAGCCACCGTGACATGCCGGACCCCGGCCGATCGCCGCCGCTCCGCGCCCGGACCACCGCCGCGCGGCCCTCCACCATGCACGGCCCCAGGAAGGAATCCGCATGACCGCCCACCCACGTCCGCCCGCCGGGCGGCCCGGCGCCGCGCACCGGGAGACCGACGGATGAGGCGGTACCTCGCACGACGACTGCTGCTCGTCGTCCCCACGCTCCTGGGCGTCACCGTCGTCGTCTTCGCCGCCGTCGCCATCGTCCCGGGCGACCCCGTGACCACGCTGCTCGGCCCCGGCGCGCCCGCCGAGGCACGGCAACAGCTCTCCGAACGGCTCGGACTGGGCGAGCCGTGGCCCGTGCGGTACGCGCACTGGCTCGGGCACGCCCTCCAGGGCGACCTCGGAGTCTCCGTGTCGGGACAGAGACCGGTCGGCGACCTCCTGCTGCCGGCCCTCGGGCAGACCCTCGTCCTCGCCGGCGCCGCCTTCCTGCTCGTCCTCACCGGCGGCACCCTCCTCGGCGCCCTGGGGGCCGTCCGCCCCGACGGCATCCGGGGACGGCTGTCCCGCGCGCTGAGCACCCTCGCGGTCTCGGCCCCGCAGTACTCGGTGGCGCTGCTGCTCATCGCCGTCTTCGCCGTCGGACTGCGCTGGTTCCCGGCCGGCGGCACCCAGAACCTGTTCACCGGCGGCGACACGGCCGACCGGTTGCACCACCTCGTACTGCCCGCGGTCGCGGCGGCGCTCGTCCCGCTCGGCCTCACCGCCCGCGTCTTCGGCGCCGCCCTCGAGGACGTCCTGCGCTCCGACCTCGCCGACGGACTGCGGGCCCGGGGGCTGCGCCGCCCGGCCGTCCTGCGCCACTGCGTCCACAACGCCCTGCCCGCCCTGCTCACCATCGGCGGACTCCAACTGGCCTACCTGCTGGAGGGCGTGGTCTTCGTGGAGACCCTGTTCGCCTGGCCCGGCGTCGGCCGCCTGCTGTACGACGCGCTCAGCGCCCGCGACCTGCCGCTGATCCAGGCGGGCGTGTTCCTCATCGCCGTCGCGTTCGTCGGCGTCAACATCCTCGTCGACGCCGTCCACGCCCTCATCGACCCCCGGCTGCGAGGTGCGCTGTGAACCGCCTCCCCAAGGAATGGCGCCGCCCCGGACTGCTCGTACCGGCGCTCCTGGCGGCCGCCCTGCTGGTCCTGGCAGTGGCGGGACCCCTGCTCGCACCGCACGACCCCGATGCCGGAAGCCTGCGCGACCGGCTCCTCGCCCCCGGCAGCCCCGGCCACGTCCTGGGCACCGACTCCCAGGGCCGGGACGTGCTCAGCCGGCTGCTCACCGCCGCCGGCCCCTCACTCCTCGGCGGATTCCTGCCCGTCGCCGTCGCGACCGCCGCCGGAGCACTGCTCGGCATCGCCGCCGGACTCGGCGGACGCCTGACCGAACACGCCCTGCTGCGCACCCTCGACGTCCTCTACGCCTTCCCGGGCGTCCTGCTGGCCATCACCGTCGCCACCGTGATGGAGCCCGGCCTGTACGCCACGATCGTGTCGCTGTCGGTCGTGCTCACCCCCGCGGTCACCCGCGTCGCCTTCACCGAGGTACGCCGCATCCGCACCGCCGCGTACCTGGAGGCCGCCCAGGTCTGCGGAGCGGGCGCGCCGACCGTCGCCCTGCGCCAGGTCGCCCCGGTCCTCGCCCCCGTCCTGCTCGTCTACTCCTCCTCCCTGGTCGGACTCGCCATCGTCTACGCGGCCGGACTGTCCTTCCTCGGCCTCGGCGTACCCCCGCCCACCGCCGAATGGGGCGCGATGCTCGACGAACTGAGACCCGCCCTGCTGACCCACCCCGGCGTCGCCGTCCTGCCGGCCGTCACCATCCTCGTGGTCTCCGTGATCTTCAACGCCCTCGGCGAGGCCCTGCGCCGCGGTGTCGGCGCCGGCCGTGCGCGGCTCACCGGAGCCGGACGATGACCGCCCGCGGCCCCGAACACCTCCACGTACGGGATCTGACGGTCACGTACACCACGGGGGCCGGCGACGTGCGGGCCGTGGACGGCGCCTCGCTGAGCGTGGCGCCCGGCGAGGCGCTGGTGCTGCTGGGCGAGTCGGGCAGCGGCAAGTCGACCCTGGCCCGGACCGTCCTCGGCCTGCCCGGACGCGGCGCCCGGGTCGGCGGCGGCGTCCGCCTGTCCGGCACCGACCTGCTCACCCTCGGAGAACGCGCCCTGTCCGACGTACGCGGCCGACGCATCGGCTACGTCCCGCAGGACCCCGACGCCGGACTCGACCCCCTGCGGCGGATCGGCGCCCAGCTGACCGAGGTGCTGCGACGCCACCGCGTCGCCGAGAGCCGCCGTGCCGCCCGACGGATGGTGCCCGCGCTCCTGGAGACGGCCGGCATCACCGAGCCCGACCGAGTGGCCCGCAGCCATCCGCACGAACTGTCCGGCGGGCAGCGCCAACGCGCCGTCATCGCCCTCGCCCTCGCCTGCGCACCGGGACTGCTGATCGCCGACGAACCCACGACCGCGCTGGACGCCCTGGTCCGCACCCGCGTCCTCGATCTCTTCGCCCACCTGCTCACCGACCGGGGAATCGCCCTGCTCCTGGTCACGCACGACATCCGGGTCGCCCGGCGGGTCGGGACCCACGTGGCGGTGATGCGCGCGGGACGGATCGTCGAGGCCGGCCCCGTCGAGCAGCTCCTGACCACCCCGGAACACCCCTACGCCGCCGCACTGGTGGCCGCGCAGCCGGGAGGCCCCCGATGACCGATGACCGACTCGTCATGCGGGAGGCACGCACGGGCGACCGGTGGAGCAACCACCGTGTCGTGGGCGGTGGTTGGCGCCGGGCTCGGCCGGGACGGCGTGGCGGCGTTGCCGCGTGGGCGGCGCTCGTGCCGGTCGGCGTGACGTGGCGTGGTACCGCCGGGAGGCCCCCGATGACCGTTGACCGACTCGTCGTGCGGGAGGCACGCACGGGCGACCGGTGGAGCAACCCCCTTGTCGTGGGCGGTGGTTGGCGCCGGGCTCGGCCGGGACGGCGGGGCGGCGTTGCCGCGTGGGCGGAGGTCGTGCCGGTCGGCGTGATGCGGCGTCGTACCGCCGGGGGGCTCACGGCGTCCCATCGCCGCCGCACCAGCGGGAGGCCTTCGGTGAACGGTGACCGACTCGTCGTGCGGGAGGCACGCACGGGCGACCGGTGGAGCAACCCCCTCGTCGTGGGCGGCGGCGTTGCCGCGCCGCCGACGGTCGTGCCCGTCGGCGTGACGCGGCGCCGCGAGCCGGCCGCCTCGCGGCGCCCCGCCGCCGTACCGCCGGGAGGCACCCGATGACCCGTGACCTGCTCGTCGTGGACGAGGTGTCCAAGCGCTACCGCCCCGGCCGGCTCGCCCTCGACGGCGTCACCCTGAGGGTGCCGGCCGGGGAGACGATCGGGCTCGTCGGGGAGTCCGGGTCGGGGAAGTCGACGCTGGCCCGCCTCGCCCTGGGGCTGCTCGCACCGGACGCCGGCACCGTGCGCTTCGACGGCCACGACCCGTACCGGCTGCGCGGCCGGGAGGGGCGGCGGATCCGTGCCCGCCTCCAGTTCGTGCCGCAGCAGCCGCGCGGCTCCCTGAATCCCGCTCTGCGAGCCGGAGAAGCGGTCGCGTTCGCGCTGCGCGTCCACGGCACGCCCCGCGCCGAGCGCCCCGACCGCGTCGCCGAGCTGTTCCGCAAGGTCGGCCTCGACCCCGCCCTGGCCGGCCGCCACCCGCACCAGCTGTCCGGCGGGCAGGCTCAGCGCGTCGCCGTCGCCCGCGCCCTGGCCACCGGGCCCGACCTGATCGTGTGCGACGAACCGACCTCCGCCCTCGACACGACCGTCCAGGCCCGGATCCTCGACCTGCTCGGCGAACTCCAGGAACGCCTCGGCCTGGCCTACCTGTTCATCTCCCACGACCTGGCCGTGGTCCGGCAGCTCGCCCACCGGGTCGTGGTCCTGCGCGACGGCCGGGTGGTCGAGGAGAACACCCCGGCCGCCCTGTGGCACGCGCCCCGCCACCCCTACACCCGCGCCCTGCTCGCCGCCGACGGCGGCAGCCCCGAGCCCCCCGCACCGGCCCCCACCGAACGACCGGCACCCGTCGGTGAGCCGTCCGCCCCTTGAGTGACGACGAGGAACCCATGACGCACCACCAGCATCCATCCGCCCGCCCAAGGGCCCGCAGCCGACGGCGCGCGTCCCTGCGCGCGCTCGGCCTCGCCGCCGCGCTGCTGCTGCCGTTCGCCACCGCGGGCTGTGGCACCGGCTCCGCCGCCGACGAGGCCGCCGGCGGCGCGAAGTCCGGCGGCACCCTCGTCATCGGCGCGACCGGCAAGCTCCCCAACCCCGACACCGTCATCGGCGGCGCCGGCTTCGAGGGCAAGCGGCTCGTGAGCTTCCAGCTGTACGAGGGCCTCACCCGCTACGACCTGTCCAGGGCCGACGGGCCCGCCCCCATCACCGGGGCGCTCGCCACCTCCTGGAAGGTCGCCGACGACGGCAGGACCTGGACCTTCACCCTCCGCAAGGGCGTGAAGTTCCATGACGGCACCGCCTTCGACGCCGACGCCGTCCTCTTCAACCTCGACCGCTACCTGAACAGGAAGAGCCCGCAGTACACCGACGCCCTCGGCGCGGCGGCCGGGGAGTACGCCGGAGGGATCACCGAGTACACGAAACTCGCCGACGACCGTGTCCGGCTGGTCACCAAGGAACCCAACGGGCACTTCCCCCAGGACCTCGCCCACGTCCTCATCGCCAGCCCCACCGCGGTGAAGAAGACCGGCACCGCCACGTTCTCCGAACACCCGGTGGGAACCGGCCCGTTCCGCTTCGTCCGGCAACAGACCGGTGAGCAGATCGAACTCACCCGCTTCGACGACTACTGGCGCGGCGCCCCCAAGCTCGACAAGCTCGTGGTGAAGGCACTGCCCGACGCCGCGGCCCGTACCGCGGCCCTGCGCTCCGGCGCCGTCAACTGGATCGAGTACCCCAACCCCGACGACATCCCGAGCCTGCAGGCCGACGGCGTCCGGGTCGTCACCAACAGCTACGACCACCTCTGGTACTGGATCCTCGACACCACCGCCGGACCCTGGAAGGACCCCCGGGTGCGCAGGGCCGCCAACTACGCCATCGACCGGGAGGCCATCGCCGAGGAACTCCTCCACGGCACCGCCGCCCCCGCCGAACAGGCCGCTCCCAGCGGCACCTTCGCCCACGACCCGGCCAACGACACCTACGGCCACGCCCCCGCCAAGGCGCGCGAGCTGCTCGCCGAGGCCGGCTACGCCAAGGGCTTCTCCACCTCCGTCACCGTCCCCACGGGCGGCTCCGGCAACCTCGTACCGGTACCCATCGCCGAGGCGGTCCAGCGCGACCTCGCCGCCGTCGGCATCAAGGTCGACATCCGCACCACCGACTGGTCGACGCTGATCGCCGCCGAGGCCAAGGGGAAGGTGGCCCGCGGCTCGCAGGCCATCGCCCAGTCCACCACGCTGTTCCAGTCCGAGGCGCTGCTGCCCCTGTTCATCGGCACCGACAGCCCGTTCTGGACGGGGCACTACAGCAACCGCGACGTCGACAGGCTCCTCGCCTCCGCCGGAACCGCGACCGACCGAAAGACGCGCGAGGCGGACTACACGGAAGCCCTGAAGCTCGTCACCCAGGACGCCCCCTGGCTGTTCGTCGTCAACGACCGCAACCCCAGGGCGATCTCCCCGAAGGTCCGCGGCCTCGTCCAGCCGCAATCCTGGTTCCTCGACCTCACGACCGTACGGGTGGAACGATGACCCTCTCCCACACGCCCGCACCCGGCCTGCCGCCCAAGTGGGGCATCACCCTGCCACTGCCCGGCCTGACCATCGACCGGCACCGCTTCCTCGTGGAGCGGCTCGCCGACCTCGGCTACACGGACGTGTGGAGCGCGGAGGGCGGCGGTACCGACGCCTTCACCCCGCTCGCCACCGTCGCCGCCTGGTCGCCGAGCCTGCGCATCGCCACCGGCATCGTCCCGGTGCAGACCCGCGGCCCCGCCGTCCTCGCCCAGACGGCCGCCACCCTCGCCCAACTGGCGCCCGGACGGCTCCTCCTGGGACTCGGCGCGTCGGTGCCCGCGCATGTCACCGACATCAACGGCATCCCGTTCGACGAACCGTACAAGCGGACCCGGGACGTGCTGCGGTTCGTCACCCGGGCGCTGCGCGGCGAGCACATCGCGGGCGACTTCGACACCTTCTCCATCACCGGCTACCGTCTGCCGCACCCGCCCCAGGACCCGGTCAAGGTGATCCTCGGAGCGCTGCGGCCCGGCATGCTGCGCCTGGGCTTCCGCGAGGGCGACGGAGCCATCACCAACCTGCTCTTCCCCGAGGACGTCCCGAAGATCCTCGACGCCGTGGGCCCCCAGCCGCCCGGCAAGGAACTCGTGGTCAAGGTGTTCGTCTGTCCCACCGAGGACACCGACTACGCCCACCGGGCCACCCGCCCCTTCCTCGCCTGGATCCTCAACCGCGAGCCGTACCGCAAGTTCCACGAGTGGCTCGGCCATGGGGAACTGCTGCGCGAGTCCCATGAACGGTGGGCCGACGGCGACGCCGACGGAGCCCAGAAGGCACTGCCGGACGAGGTCGTCGAGAAGCTCTTCATCAGCGGTTCGCCGGAGGAGTGCCGCGAGAAGATCCTGCGCTACCACCGTCCGGGAGTGACCACCATCCAGCTGTACGTGTCACTGCCGCCGGAGACCTTCGTCAGCCGCGCCAGGGTGCTGGACACCCTCGCCCGGCTGGGCCCGGCCGCGGCCTGAACCGCGGCCTGCCGCCCGCCCGCCCGTCCCGTTGGGGGGCCGCCGCTCCAGGCGGCTCCCCGCCGCCCGACGTTCGCCCCTGGAGGCACCCCGGATGGAGCTGGACATACGAGGTGGAGTACGCGCCGCACCCGTGCCGGGCGCCACACCCGGGGAACGCGCGGTCCTGCGCTTCGCCCCCGACCTCCGCGACCGCGACGCGGACCCGGAGCACATCGCGCGCACGGCCCGCGAGAACGAACAGGACGGGCTGGACAGCGCCCTGGTGGTGCAGTCGAGTTCGTGGCCGGACCCGTGGCTGGTGGCCGGCTGGGCGCTGGCGGCCACCCAGCGCCTGCGCATCGCCGTGGCGCACCGGGTGGGCACCACCTCCCCGACCGTCGCCGCGCGCTCACTGGCCACCCTGGACCGGCTGTCCGCTGGCCGGGCCGCCGCCCACGTCATCGTCGGGTCCAGCGACGCCGACGTCGCACGCGACGGCGATCTGCTGGACAAGGAGGCCCGGTACCGCAGGGCGGGAGAGTATCTGGAGATCTTCCACCGGGCGCTGGCCGAACGCCGGGACTTCGACCATGAGGGCGAGTTCTACACCGTGCGCGGCGCCCGCTCCGGACTCTTCCCCGACCCGCGCGCCGAACTCGTCTCCTTCGGCGGCTCGTCCCCCGCCGGCATCGAACTCGCCGCGCGCCACGCCGAGGTGTACGCCGTCCCCACGCTGCCGCTGACAGCGACCCGGCGGCACATCGCGCGGGCGGGCGCGGCCGCCGCGGCACACGGCAGGACCCTGCGGATCTGGCGCCACGTCACCGTCGTCACGGCCCCCACCGACGAGGCGGCGGAAGCCCGCGCCCGCCACATCCGGTACGAGGCCGTACGCCTGGCCTCGGGCCCCCGGGCCGAACAGTGGCTGGGCGCGGTCCAGCTCGACCGGGACCGGGAACGGGGCCGGGCAGCCGCCCGGGACGACCCCCACCAGCTGTCCGCCTACGTCGACCGGTCGCTGGCCGGGGCCTACATCGGCTCGCCCGCGACCGTCGCCGCCCGTATCGGCCTGCTGCGCGCGGCGGGGGTGGGCATCGTCCAGCTCGACATGCCGGCGGAGACCGAAGAGGACCGTGACCTGCGCCGGGACCTGGTCGCCCGGCTCCGCGGCGCCTACATCCCGCCGTCCCCCCGCCGCACCGCCTACGCGCGGCGGGGGTGGTGACACCCGAACCGGACCCGGGCCGCACGGGTGCGCGTCGGCGGGCGTTCTCGCCCAGCCGGACCTCTGCGCGCACCGTGATTCCCCCGGGTGCCGTCCGCCGGAGCGGTCAGGCCTGGCTGAGCAGCGGGTCGTACGGGGTGGAGCGTCGGCGGCCCGCCATGAAGGACAGGAAGTCCCTCACGAACGCGCCGCGGGAGTACGTGCCGTCGGTGCCGGCGGTGTCGCGTCGGAAGGCCGTCCGGAACAGGGACCGGTACTCCTCCGCGTCGATGGTCCCGTTGCCGTCGCTGTCGGTGGCTTCGAAGAGGACCTCCGCGACCCGGATCAGGGCGGGACCCGCGAGCGAGGTGACGCCCGCGGCGTACTCCTCCTGGCTGATGCGGCCGTCCCCGTCGCGGTCGAGGGCCGTCCGCAGTTCCCGCCACCAGTCGGCGTAGGCGTTGTAGAGCCTGGTCTCCTGCGGTTCGTCCAGGTCGAGCCGGCCGGACAGTTCCCGGGCCATGGCGGCGAGGTCGGGCCACTCCAGGTAGCCGTCACCCGTCTGATCCAGCACCTCGTGGAAGAACTCCGCCGCGCCGCGCTGCGGCACCGTCGCCCGAGCGGATCCGGGCTGCTCGGGGAGAGGCGTGATGAGCCTGAGCAGGGCGCCGGCCCGTTTCATCCCGTCGCGTACGGCTCTGACGGTCCTGGCGCGGGGGTCGTCGCTGTCGGGCGAGAGGGTGAGCAGCCCCGCGAGCCCCTCGGCCTGGATCCAGCCTTCGGGCAGGAAGCGTCCCAGACCGACGGCCAGGTAGGCGCTCTGCGTGAGCGTCTGAGCGCCGGGGATCTCCGGCAGTCCGGCCCGCCGGCGGAACGGCTCGGGAAGGGACGCGACGGTGATCGTGCCGATCACGGGGCCGGCCAGGGCCCGGCCGGCCGCCCACACGGTGGGCAGGCCCTCCAGCACCGGCGGGGCGGGGAGGTGGTCGAAGAGCTTGTACAGGATGATCCGCAGCGCCTCGGTGTTCTCCAGCTCCTCCTCGACCACACGGTCGAAGTACTGCCAGAACGCCGGCAGGGTCGGCGGGAGGTGGCCGGCCTCGTCGCCCATGGCCGCGAGGAACGCCCGGAACTCGGCGTACAGCTTCTCCATGGTGGTCTGTTCGAGCGGCTGGCCGCTCAGCCGGCACATGGTGACGGCGCTTTCGAACAAGGTGGCGACGACCCAGGCGCGAGCCCCTGGATCCCTCGCGTCATAGGGCCGCATCTTCGCGTCGGTGCCGCTCAGCCGGGCATGCATGCGGTTCAGCCGTGCCGCCTCCCGCTGCCGCGTGTGATCGTCGGCGCCGAACATGCGCTGCATGCTCAGGAAGGTGTTGTACAGCCGCCGCCACGGGTGCGCGACGAACGTCGAGTTCTCGATCAGGGCGGCGCCGATCTGCGGGTGAGCGGCCTCCAGCACGGTCGCCCGGACCATGGCCAAGGCCCAGCGCGGATCGTTGAAGAACGCGTTGAACTGCGAACCCGGGCCGAACAGGGGGTCGCTCGACCCCTGCGGGACATGCTGCGCGGGGTCGTCATCACGACCCGTGACACCCAAGGCGGTGTCCTCGGAAGGGATGCCTGCTGTGTCGGTCACTGGAGTGGCGCTCCGTTCGCGTTCGGCGCCACGCCGCCGAAGCGGCGATCGCGCTGCTGATAGGTCTGCAGGCACTGCGTGAAGTGCGTCGCACGGAAGTCGGGCCAGAGCACCGGGGGGAAGATCCACTCGGCGTAGGCGACCTGCCAGAGCATGAAGTTGGAGATCCGCTGCTCACCGGAGGTCCGGATGACGAGGTCCACGTCGGGCGTGTCGGGGAAGGGAAGGTGCGCGGCGAAGTTCCGCTCGTTCACGGCGTCGGCCGGCACCCCGCTGCGGATCAGTGAGCGTGCCGCCTCCACGATGTCCCCGCGCCCGCCGTGATCGAACGCCACCGTCAGCGTCATCCTGCGGTTCCTGCCCGTCAGGGTCGTCAGATCCTCGAAGTCCCGGGCCAGCCCCGCCGGGATCCTGGAGTCGGCCACGCCGAGGAACCGGCAGCGGATACCCCGTGCGTGCAGCAGCGGGGCATGCTTGCGCACGACGCGGCGCACCAGGTGCATGAGGAAGTCGACCTCGTCGCCGGGGCGCTGCCAGTTCTCGGTGGAGAACGCGTACAGGCTCAGCCACTCCACCCCGGCCGACCGCGCCGCCTCGATGACGTCGATCACCGTGGTTTCGGCGGCCCGGTGACCCGCCGTACGCGGCAATGATCGCTGGGCCGCCCACCGTCCGTTGCCGTCCATCACGCAGGCGACATGCCGCGGCGCCCGCGTCTGCCGGTCCCGGCCGACCGGACCGCGGGGAGCCTGGGAAGCAGCAGGAGCAGCAGGAGCAGCAGGAGCAGCAGAAGCACCGATGTCCCGGTCAACCGTCACGCGCGCTCCCCGCAGCTTTCCAGCCTGATCCGGCCTGATCCGTCTCTGATGCCCACACGCCGCTCGGCGTTTCCAAGAGGGGCCGCCGCCGCTGACCGCGTCGCGGACATGCGGAGGGTTGCCGACCGCCAGGGGATGGACGTGCCCACGGACGGGGTGCCGACCCGTGTCTCGTACTGGCCGCAGACCGCTCCCCGCCCCGGGCGCCGCCCGATGAACAGTCAGCAGACTGGCGTGCTCCGCACGAGGTCAGGGCGTGATTCGCGCATGTTCACCCCTACGCGGTCCTCGACGAACGGGCGACCGATAAGGCCACGGAGGCGGAGCGGCCCCTGCCGTCCGCCGACCGAGCCAGAGGTGACGAACGTGCGAGGGGCAGCGGCTGTCGCTGAGCCACGGCCGGGCCCTCGGATTGGAGCCGCGGGCCCTCGGCCTCCGGGACCCGCTCCGTCCATCGGCCTCCGGGACCCGCTCCGTCCGTCGGCCTCCGGGACCCGCTCCGTCCGTCGGTCTCCGGCCGGACGGTGTGGCGTCGGCGGCCGGCACGGGGAACGCCATGCGCCGAGGACGACCCGACAGCGTGAAGGGTGAGGGAGCCGCGAGGCGCACGCGCGCACGTTGCGCGTCGTCGGGGAAGCAGGGCAAGCATGGGAAGCGGGGACGGCACACTGCGGCTGATCGTCTTCGTGGCAGCGGCCACCCGCGCCCCACTCGCCCTCGCCGGCGGCGCCCGGCTCCGGGTCCGCTTCAGGGGTGCCGAGGCGGCGAGGGTGTGCCGATGGTCGCGGCCGGTGCGGGAGCCGTGCGGCGATCCTCGCGGTCCGCAGGTCCGAGGATGTCGAGAACGTGTCACCGGCTCCGTCCCCGGGACATCAGCGGCCACCACCGGCCGCACGAGGAAGAGGGAGAGACCGCCATGGCGATTCAGCGGATGGACAATGTCGGCATCGTCGTCGAGGACATGGACGCCGCCATCGCGTTCTTCGTGGAACTCGGTATGGAGCTGGAAGGCAGGGCGGAGGTCGAGGGCCTCGTCGCCGACCGGTGCACCGGACTCGACGGCGTCCGCTGCGACATCGCGATGGTCCGCACCCCGGACGGTCACGGCCGGCTCGAGCTGGCGAAGTACCGCAGCCCCGCGGTGATCAGCGCCGGCCCGCGCAACCGGCCGCACAACGTCCTGGGCACCCATCGCGTCATGTTCGCCGTCGACGACATCGAGGACACCGTCGCCCGTCTGCGCCCCCACGGAGCCGAACTCCTCGGCGAGATCGCCCGGTTCGAGGACAGCCATCTGCTCTGCTACGTCCGCGGCCCGGAGGGCGTCATCGTCGGACTGGCCCAGCAACTGAGCTGAGAGGAGGGAACCGAGCGAGGTCATCGAGGCGCGGACCCGCCCGGTCGGCCGGACGCCACCGATGAGTTTCCGGCGGTCGCACGGTCTGTCTGTCGACGAAGGGAGCGCACCATGCGCGAGATCATTGTTTGCACGTTCCTGTCGCTGGACGGCGTCATGCAGGCGCCGGGCGGTCCGGACGAGGACGCCGAGAGCGGCTTCGCGTACGGCGGCTGGCAGAAGCCGGTGTCCGACGAGGAGGTCGGCGCGGCCATCGCCGGCTGGTACGAGCCCTCCGACGCGATGCTGCTCGGCCGCAAGACGTACGACATCTTCGCGTCGTACTGGCCGACCGCCGATCCCGGCAATCCGTTCACGGAACGCATGAACGGCATGCGCAAGTACGTGGCGTCCCGGACCCTGACGTCCGTGGAGTGGCGCAACTCCACCCTGCTGGAGGGCGACGTCGTCGATGCCGTACGTGAGCTGAAGGCGTCCGACGGCGGCAACATCAATGTCGTCGGCAGCGGCGACCTGGCCCAGACCCTCATGCGGCACGGCCTCGTCGACGAGTACCGGCTGACCATCCATCCGGTGATCATCGGCACCGGCAAGCGGCTGTTCGCCGACGGAGCGATCCCCACCGCGCTGGAGCCGGTCAGCGTCTCGACGACGAAGGGCGGCACCGTCGTCGGCGCCTACCGGCCGAACGGCAGGCCCGGCTACGACAGCTACTAGGACGGCGACGACGGCCGATCGCCGGGCGGTCTTCCGGGGGCTGCGTCCGCATGGTCCCGTCGGCGCAGGTCGCCGTCGTCTCGGCGCCGGGGGTGCGGCCCGTCGGCACCGGGCTGCTTCGCCGCAGACTTGGCCGACCGGGGTGTGCCGCGCTTGGGCGGGGCCGTGCTCCCGCTGGACGGCACCCGGTTCACCCACGGCAGCCGCGACACCTGCCGCCTGGTCGCGCCCGCCTACCGCGCCGCTGCCCGGAGCCGGGCCGCGGCACTGGGCGAGCGGTACGGCGACCACCCACGCGCCGGCCCCGCGGCATATCCACACACAACGCATACGCGTCACGGTGGGGCGACCATACCGCCGAGGCGTGCCGACGCCGGCTCCCAGCCCGGCACGGGTTACTGGAGGCCTTCAACCCGTCCTGGGGGACGGCCCTCCGGAGCCAGCGCCATCACCCCTCATGCCCGCGCCTATGTGGACGACTGGATGCAGGCCCGCCTCGGCGGCTGCCCCGCACGGCCGCTGCGCGAGGCGCTGGGCGTCCGCGTCGGGCAGTACCGCCCGCTGGGACACGGCGAGCTGATGCGGGTCTCCGACGGCTCGCGGGTCACCGGCCGGAGCGAACCGCCGCACACCGAGAGCGCCGAGACGCTCGCCGCCTGCACGGACGGCATGCTCGACGCAGACCCACCAATGCTCCGGCAGCGGGCAGGCCGGTATCTCTCCACACGCCTGGAGGACGCCGACTACGATGCTCTGGTACGCCAGTTGCTCGAGGAGGCCGGAGTCACGCCCGAACTTCCCGGCCTGCCCGCCGGCGCGGAAGCCGTCACCCGGCACGCGCCCGACGGCCGCAGCCGGCAGACGCTGATCGACCACGGCATGGATGCCGTACACCCGCCTCACCCCGAAGGCGCGCAGCACCGCGCAACCGCCAGGGGGCGGTTCGTCGGCCGTCGTGTCGGTGAGCAGAACGTGGGCGTGACTCCACGACGACACCCTTCCGCGGACCAGGACACCGTTCAGGCCACCGTCCGCGGGGCGGACCCCGGTGCCCGTCCCCGCTCCGGCCGAGGTGGCGGATCACGGAGGCGGCGTCACCGGTCGGGTTGCCGCATCGTGGACACCGCCCGACTCGGCGCCGGGCCGACGGCACGCCGGGCACGCCCTGCGACACCGCACGGCGCCCGACGGTCACCACCGCGCCGCCGGACCTGACCGGCGCGCTCCTCCGTCGCGCACCCCCTGACCGAGTTGCGCACCCCCTGACCGAAAGGACCCCGTGGCGTGTCAGACACCCGCCCCACCAACCCCGTGATCCCCGGCTTCCACCCCGACCCGAGCATCTGCCGTGTCGGCGACGACTACTACCTGGTCTGCTCCAGCTTCGAGTACTTCCCCGGCATCCCCGTCTTCCACAGCCGTGACCTGGCGCACTGGACGCAGATCGGCAACGTCCTCGACCGGCCGAGCCAGTTGAGTCTGCCGGCCGACATGCCGTCCTCCGGCGGGATCTACGCCCCCACCCTGCGCCACCACGACGGACGCTTCTGGCTGATCGTCACCAACGTGAGCGAGGGCGTGGGCAATATCGTCGTCTCCGCCACCGACCCCGCCGGTCCCTGGTCCGATCCCGTCCGGCTCCCCGGCGTGCCCGGTATCGACCCCGATCTGGCCTGGGACGAGGACGGCACCTGCTGGTGCACCGTCGCCGGGGTCGCGCAGGTGAGGATCGACCCGGAGACCGGGGAGACGTTCGGGCCGCCGAAGAAGCTGTGGTCGGGCGCGCCCGGCGTCAAGGCCCCGGAGGCGCCGCACCTGTACCACGTCGGGGACTACTGGTACCTGCTCATCGCCGTGGGCGGCACCGAGCGCGGCCACGGCGTGGCGATCGGCCGCAGCCGTGCGCCCAGCGGTCCGTTCGAACCGTGCCCTGCCAACCCGATCCTCACCCACCGCGGCACCGACCATCCCGTGCAGAACACCGGGCACGCGGATCTGGTCCAGGCCCCCGACGGATCCTGGTGGATGGTCATGCTCGGGGTGCGACCGGGCGGTGGCACCCCCGGCTGGCACGTACTCGGCCGGGAGACCTTCCTGGCCCCCGTGACCTGGGTGGACGACTGGCCGGTCGTCGGTGAGGTCGCCCTGGAACTGCCGCAGTTCCCGTGGCCGCTCGCCCCCGCCGCCGTCGAGGAGCAGCGCGACGACTTCGACCTGAGCGAACTGCGCCCGTCGTGGATCTCGCTGCGTGACCGCCCGGCCGGCCACTTCACCACCAAGGAACGCCCGGGCTGGCTGACGCTCCGCGCCCGGGGCGACTCCCTGGACGCGGCCGACGTCATATTCGCCGGCCGGCGCCAGCAGCACCTGATGTGCCGCGCCCGCACCCTCGTCGACGCCTCGCAGGGACGCGGCGGTCTCGCCGTACGGCTGGACGAGCGGCACCACTACGCGATCGAGGCGTCCGACACCGAGGTGCGGGTCGTCGCCCGGGTCGGCACCCTGCGCACCGTGGTGGCCGCGGAGCCGCTGCCCGGAGGGCCGGTCGTCCTCGGCATCACGATCACCGATCCGCCGCCTCCGCACGACGCCCGCACCGGACCCGACACCGTCTCCCTCGGCTTCGAACGGCCCGACGGCACCTTCACCACGCTCGCCACCCTCGACGGCCGCTACCTGTCGACCGAGGTCGCGGGCGGCTTCACCGGCCGCGTCATCGGCATGTACGCGGCGAGCGGGACCGCCCACTTCGACTGGTTCGACTACGAGCCCACCGGCCGCTGAACCGGTTGCCTCAGCGGTCCCGCCGCGGGGCGAGTGGGCTCCTCCCGCGGCGGGACCGTTCAGGACCGCGCGTCACACCACGGCGGCCCGTCCACCACGAAGCACCGGCCCGACCAGGATCCGCCCGAACGAGCGAGGGGCACGAACGCGTGACGGGCAAACGGGCAAACGGAGACCGGAGTACCACCGCGGCCGTCGCCGCGGGCGCCCGGCTGTCCTGCTGACGGCGTTGCTCGTCGTCGTGGGTCTGTCCGGCAGCACGGCGACGGTTACCACCGTGACGTTCTGCGGGCTCCGGTCGCCCGGGCTCGGGCGATCGTCGAGGTCGTAATGTGTAACTCCGCGACCAGCACGTCCCGGACGGTCCCCGGGACGATCTGCGCGTTCAGGGGCTGATCGGGTGGACGGGCCCATGAGGCACGATGGGGGAGGGATGAGCGGTGTCGCTGACGGACAAGGCCATCGAGCAGATCCGTGAGCTGATCCGGACCGGTGCGCTGCCTCCGGGCTCCAAGCTCCCCCCGGAGCCGAACCTGGCCGCTCAGCTGGGGCTGTCGCGCAACCTCGCCAGGGAAGCGGTCAAGGCGTTGGCCGTGGCGCGGATCCTGGAGGTCCGGCGGGGCGACGGCACGTATGTGACCAGCCTGCAGCCGAGCCTGCTCCTGGAGGGGCTCGGCGGAGCGGTGGAGTTGCTGCAGGGTGACGCGGTCGCCCTGCGGGACCTCATGGAGGTACGGCGGCTCCTCGAACCGCTCGCCACGGCGCTGGCCGCCACCCGGATCTCGGACGCCCAACTGGCCGAGGTGAAGAGGCATTTGGACGCCATGCGTGAAGCCCGCGACGACGTCGAACAGCTCAACGCCCACGACGCCGCCTTCCACCGCGCCGTCGTCTCGGCCACGGGAAACGAGAGCCTCCTCACCCTCCTGGAAGGGATCTCCGGGCGCACGCTGCGCGCCCGTATCTGGCGCGGCCTGGTCGACGACAAGGCCGCGGGCCGCACACTCGCCGAGCACGAGGCGATCTTCAACGCGCTGTGCACCCGTGACTCCGCCCTCAGCCAGGCCGCCGCACTGCTCCACGTGAGCAACACCGAGCAGTGGCTGAGGGAACACCTCTAGCGACTTCCGGCGAGGGCGTTCCGCACGCGGGAGTGGGCGGTGTGCCGCTCGTCGTCGAAGCCCGTGACTTCACAGGGCAAGCTCCTCGGAACGCCGCACGCGCCGACGTCGCCGCAGGAAGGGGTCGGCTGGAAGGGCGGCTTCCATCCGTCCCCGTGTGTCTGGTGGCCGGGCGGGGGCCATGATTCCGTTTCGCCTGCACGGGGCCACAGACGGCCGCCACAGTCGGCCCACCCCCTCACACCCCGGAATCCGCGCCTTCCCAGTCGTCGGCGCACCGATCGGCCCAGCTCCGGCCCACCATGCCGGCCGGGGCACCACGCCGTCGGTGCCCTCCTGCACCCGCACCACCAGGCCAAGCCCGTCTACTCCAGGGTCCCCCGCGCAGATGTAGGTGCCGACGACGACGTTCCTGCCGAAGTCGGTCGCGGACCATAGGACACATCGAGCACCCCGCATCCGTCGGCGTGTCTTGCCGCCGCGCAGCCGGGCCCAGCCGAAGGCGCGCCTCCGAGGAGATGACGCCCCGCCCGACTCACCAGCTCTTGCCGGCCTGCTCCCGGACCGTGCGGTTGATCCGGTTGAAGAAGTTGGTCATCGCGATCTCCAGGGTGATCGAGCCCAGTTGCTCCTCGCTGAAATGGTCGGCGGCGGCGTCCCAGATCTCGTCGGTCACGCCCGGTGCGCCGTCCTGGAGCCGGGTGGCGGCCTCGGTCAGGGCGAGAGCCGCTCGCTCCTCCTCGGTGTAGAAGGGCGTCTCGCGCCACGCGACGACGTTGTGCAGCCGCTCCTCCGTCTCACCGGCCTGCTTCGCCGACTGGATCGTGCCGAAGACGCACGGGCTGCAGCCGTTGATCTGGCTGACACGCAGATGGACCAGCGACAGCAGGTGCTTGTCGACGCCCCCGGAGTGAATCGCCTTGTAGAGGTGCTGAACTGCTGTGATCACGTCGGGATCGGCCGGGCTCTTCACACGTGCTTCCATCGGTCTGACTCCTTCATCGGTGGTTCATCGGTTACCTGCGCCCCTCCGGGCCCGTCATCCTCATGACGGAGCAGAGCCTGGGAAGGTAACAACATGTCCGACACCAGCCCGACGGACCCGATAGCCGAGACGTTCGAGGCCCAGCGCGACCGGCTGCGCGCGGTCGCCCACCGCATGCTCGGATCGCACGCCGACGCCGAGGACGTGGTGCAGGAGGCCTGGCTGCGCCTCTCCCGCCAGGACGCGGCGACCATCCACAACCTCGCCGGCTGGCTGACCACGGTGGTCGGCCGGATCAGCCTTGATGTCCTGCGATCGCGCCAAGCCCACCCGGAGGCCTCCTACGACGCTCTGTCCGAGCTGGTGGTCACGCTCGACGACGATCCTGCTCCCGAGGACGATGCGATGCTCGCCGACTCGGTCGGGCTCGCGCTGCTCGTCGTTCTGGAGTCGCTCGGGCCGGGGGAGCGGCTGGCGTTCGTGCTGCACGACCTGTTCGCGGTGCCGTTCGACGAGATCGGCCAGATCCTCGGCAAGTCCACCGGAGCCACCAAGATGCTCGCCAGCCGTGCCCGCAGGAAGGTGCAGACGATGGAGCGACCGACCGGCGTCGGACGGGAGCAGCGACAGGTGGTCCAGGCCTTCCTGACAGCGGCTCGCCGCGGCGACTTCGAGGAGTTGCTGCGGGTACTCGACCCCGAGGTGAAACTGACCGTCGACACCCCGTCCGGCGTGGTCGTCACCCTCGGCGCCACCAAGGTCGCAGCCGGCGCGCAACTGTCCGCCAGCGCAGCCACACTGGGGCGGGCGGTGCTCGTCAACGGTCTCCCCGGGACCATTTCCTGGCGCGAGGACGGCACCCCGCTCTCGGTTCTCGCGTTCACCGTCGTGGACGGCCGGATCACTGACATCACCGTCGTGATCGACCCGGCCAAGCTCGCGCTGGCGAACCTGCCGAAACCAGGGTGAGTCCCTGCCGAGGCAGTCGCCCCTCACCGCGTCATCAGGGCAACGGCCGTTCGCTTGCGGAGCATGCGGAGAGGTCGTGGCGTTACATGGTTCGCCCCAGGCACAGCCGGGGCAACGCATAGGCGCGGTCGAACCGGGCTTCAGATGGTGGCTGCGGCAGGTCCGCCACACCCAGCGAGCAGCTCTCCCATGGCGGAGCGGATGGACTCGTCCTGCACAAGACCCCGCCAACCGCCGCTGCTACGGAGACCATCATCACGGTCCGGGCTCACACTCGCCGCCGCCCCCTCTCAGGCTGCGGAGACCGGGCAGGCGTTTAATCGGATGTGTATGCGGCCGCGGGGTTGCTAGATTCGCCGTGTGCCGAAGCTGAATCAGATCATCGCAGTCGAAAAGGGCGTCAAGTCCAAGGCTCTCCAGGAGCTGACCCAAGCTCACCAGGACGTGCAGAAGCCCGCCCTGCTGGCCGGCATCTCCCGGACCTACCAGCCCAAGGACGAGGAGGGCGAGCAGCTGCCGCCCGAGTCCACTCGGGTGCAGATCAAGGCCGAGGACGCTCTGCGGGCGACCGCCGGGACGCTGACGCGGCTCTTCGACGTGACCGCGACGAAGGACTGGGCGAACCGGTCCGCGGTCGCGGACGTGGTGGTCGACGGTACGGTGCTGTTGCCCCAGGTGCCCGTCCCCTACCTGCTGTTCCTGGAGAAGCAACTCACCGACCTGCACACCTTCGTGCGCAAGTTGCCAGTGCTCGACGCCTCCGAGTCCTGGAACCTGGACCCCTCGACGGACTCGTGGAAGACGGACCCGGTGCGGACCATCCGCACGAAGAAGGTCCCGCGCAATCACGTCAAGGCCGAGGCCACAGAGAAGCACCCGGCGCAGGTCGAGGTGTACTACGAGGACGTCCCGGTCGGTTACTGGACCACGGTGAAGTTCTCCGGCGCGCTGCCCGCCCGGCGGGTCAACGAACTCCTCGACCGCGTAGAGAAGCTCCAGCAGTCCGTCAAGTTCGCCCGCGAGGAGGCGAACAACACCGAGGTCACCGACCAGCGGGTCGGCGACGCGGTATTCGGCTACCTGTTCCGGTAGCCTCCACACACGCCCTCCGTCGCGAGCGGAGGGTGCGCGATGAGCGCAAGCTGAAACTGATGTTGAAGCTGATGATGGGGTGTCAGTTGGGGGTTCGAATCCCTCTCCCCGCACCACGTGCGGGGGTGGCCCAAGCCTGGCAGAGGCGGCCCCGTGAAACTCAGATTCTCGCTCCAGTCTCAGTATTCGCCACCGAACACCGGATCGACCGAGCGTGGGCGAACATCGACGGATAGGGGTTCAAGTCCCTTCGGCGCCTCTCTCGTGGCGCTGTAGTTCAAAGGCAGAACACGTCGATCTCAACATGACCCGCGGTTCTTAAACGCCGTCGGTGTGCGCAAATGGGTGGCAAGCTGGAGCCCGGGAGCTGGACATGCTCCCGGGCTCCGTCACGTTCCGTCCCGCGGCGCGTGCGCTAACGGATGCGGCTGCACGCGCCACTGCGGTCTGGCCCACCCGGCGGCCGCTGCCCGGCCGCCCACGACCGCGGTCGCCGACCTCAACAACGAGGGCGAGCACGTCCTGGCCCTGGGCTCCGGCGGCGGCATCGACGTCCTGCCGTCCGCCCGCCGCGCCGGTGCGACCGGCGAGGCATACGGCCTGGACATGCCAGCAGGGCGTTCGGGCCGCCGGGTTCACCGCCGCCTCCATCGCCCTTACACCTCAGGTCGCCGACGGGTGGGGGCCCGGGGTTGGTCAACTCGCTCCTCCGGGCACCGTACCATTCGTTACCGAATTGCTTTTTTAACTCAGTAACGTTTTCATGGGTGCCATGAATCAGACAGACACTCCTCCCGTGCTCGTCACCGGGGCGACGGGCCGGGTCGGCCGCGTCGTCATCGACCGACTCCTCGACGCGGGCGTGCCGGTCCGTGCCCTCACCCGTCGCTCCGAGGCGGCGGCGACGCTGCCGGCGCAGGTCGAGGTCTTCGCCGGCGACCTCACGGTGCCCGAGACGCTCGACCCGGCAGTGAATGGCGCCGGTGCGGTCTTCCTCGTCTGGACCGCCCCGCCCCGGACCGCGGAGGCAGTCGTCGAGCGGCTGGCATCCCATGTGCGGCGGGTCGTTTTCCTCTCGTCACCGCATCAGACGCCGCATCCCTTCTTCCAACAGCCCAATCCCATGGCGGTGATGCACGCCGACATCGAGCGGCTCATCGCGGCCACCGGACTCGAGTCGACGATCATCCGTCCGGGAATGTTCGCGTCGAACTCGCTGGCCTGGTGGGCGCCCGCGATCCGGGCCGGCGAAGTCGTCCGGTGGCCTTACAGCGCTGCCGAGTCGGCACCGGTCGACGACCGCGACATCGCAGCCGTCGCGGCGCGGACGCTCTATCAGGACGGATACGTCGGAGGCGACTATGTGCTTACGGGCCCCGAATCGCTGACCCAAGCCGCGCAGGTGGGCATCATCGGTGAGGCCCTGGGGCGCCGGATCGCATTCGAGGAGATGACGCCAGACGAGTTCCGAAGTGCGTGGGAGGGTACGGTGCCCAGCTCGGCCGTCGACATGCTGCTCGCCGCGTGGAGTGCGGCGGTCGGACAGCCCGCGTACATCACCACTGCGGTGGCCGACATCCTCGGGACGGCGCCGCAGACGTTTCGCCAGTGGGCCGTTGACCACGCCATCGCGTTCACGAAGGCTTCGTAGCCTCGTCGACCGCGTCCTGCGGCGCAGACCGCAGCCATCGGTCTGCCGTCGCCCCGGCCCTCGCCCCCGGAACGTCCCGAGCGCGTGGGCGCGTGAAACTCAGGCAACCCGGTGAACGAGCCCCACCTCGTCGCCCTGGTCCGGGCCGGCGTCCGCTTCGAACCGGGGCATACTCGTCGAACGTCCCCGTCAGGAGGCAGCGTGATCACTCTCAAGCCCGAAACCCTCCACACTGACCGGCTGGCCTTGCTTCCCGTGCAGGTCGAGCATGCCGACGAGATGGTCACGGTGCTCTCCGACCCCGGCCTGCACACCTTCACCGGCGGCACCCCGGATACCGCCCAGGACCTGCGCGCCCGCTATGAACGCTGGGTGGCCGGCTCACCCCGCCCCGGCGAATCCTGGTGCAACTGGGTTGTCCAGCTCCGCGCCGCCGCCTGTCTGACCGGCTATGTCCAGGCGACGATCACCGCCGACGAGCGCGGAGCCGCTGCGGAGATCGCCTGGGTGGTCGGAACTGCCTGGCAGCGGCGCGGCATCGCCACCGAAGCCACCCAAGGACTCATCGACTGGCTCGGGAAGCACTCGGTGCACACGGTCGTCGCCCACATCCACCCAGACCACAAGGCATCCTCCAGCGTTGCTGTCGCAGCCGGTCTCGCTCCCACCGGCCAATGGCACGACGGAGAGATCAGATGGCAGCTGACGATCAGCTGACCACGGGTCTTGGCGATTACTCGCGCCCCGCCAGCTGCGGGGAGTACGAGTGACGTTTGTCGAGCGGGCAGGGTCTCGGGAAGCCGAGGGGAGACTGATGGGAGGTGCGACCGGACGCAGGCGACGGGCGGTCTTCTCCTGGCGCTCCTTGTCGTGCTGCGCGTGCTCGCTGAGTGGGGCATCGCCTGGCCCCGCCCAAGGGCCGGAAGAACGAGCTGACCGCACGCCGGCAATCCGCTCAGTACGGCGGCTGCGCCCCACAGCATCCGGCCGCGGCCCCGCCCCCCCGGACATCCTCGATTTCGGCTGACCCCACGCGCTGCTGCGCGACTCCGAGGCAGGCCACCACCGTCGGGCTGACCGCCGTCGGAGTGGCCGGCTCAGATCTGTAGCCGCGAACAGCCGCTGCGGGTACAGACCACGCCGGCCAGCATGGTGTTGTTCTCGTCGTACATCAGGATGTAGACCTCCACGACGCCGCCCGGGCGCGGAATCCGCAGTGATCCGCTCCAGGGCTGGTTCGGTCCGCCCGCGTACGCCCACGGGCTGCAGCTGGCGGTGTCCGACACCACGTCGCCGTTGAACCCAGTGGCGCAGACCTTGCGTCGGCCGCTCGCGGCGTGGACGACGCCGGACACGCTGGCGGTGTACCCGTCGGTGAAGTTGATCGTTCCGGTGGCGGTGCTGTTGCCGTAGGCAAAGCCGAAAGGCATGGGCACGGGGGCGGCTTGCGCCGACGCGGTGAAACCGATGGACGCCATCAAGGCCACCACCATCACCATCAAGAGCTTGCGCATGGCTCTTCCTCTCCTCGGACGAACATGGGCGCCCGGACAACCGGGTGGAACACCCATGGTCCGTCGGAAGAAGCCAATCAGCAGCCCACGGACCCTGCTAGAGCGTGAAGCAGCCACGTGTTCAGAGGAACCTCGTCGGGACGGGAACTGCGTGACACCTTCGTCCGCACGAACGGCTGCACCCCGCAGAACTCGCCTGAGTCGGCCTCCGGAAGCCCAAGATCCACTTTCGATACATGGCCTAGGACGCCTGGCGGGCGCCGGGGCGGTCGGGCAGGCGGTGGGTCATGAAGGGCTTGCTGGTGATGAACTCCCTGAATTTCAGGGCTGCTTCGGAGAGGTGGCTGTCACGGTTCCACACCAGCCGGAGCACCCTGTGGCAGTCGGGCGCGTCCACATGCACCCAGGCCAGCGGGACGCGCGTACCCACCTGGCGGGACATCGCCGGGATGAGGCCGATACCGAGGCCGGTGCTGATCAGGTCCCCGCTGGCGCCCGGTTCGTCACCCTCGCAGGACAGCACCGGCGTCAGGCCCTCGGACGCGAACAGCCGGTCCAGCAGGGCGCGTTGCCAGCCGCGCCGGGTGGTGACGAAGGGCTCGTCGGCGATCTCGGGAACGGTCACGCTGTCGCGCCCCTCCAGCCAGTGCCCGTGCGGCACACCGAGCAGGACCTCCTCGCGGACCAGCTCGATCGACTCCAGGTGCGTGTCGGTCAACGGCTGCGAGGCCACACAGAAGTCGACCTCCCGGGCGCGCAGTTGGCGGTCCATCTCGTCCACGTCCGACTGGAAGAGGCGGACGTCCGCCCGGGGGTGGGCGGCCCGGAAGCTGCCGAGCAGCGGACTGATCGTCAGCAACGTCTCGCAGGCCACGCTGACCCGGCCGAGCCCTGTGTCGCGGGCCTCGCGCACCGCCCTGCGCCCGTCGTCCAGCTCGCTCAGGGCACGGTCGACGTGCCGCAGGAACACCGCGCCGTACGGGTTGAGCCGGATGCGGCGGCCTTGCCGGTCGAAGAGCGGGGAGCCCAGCTCGGCCTCCAGGCGCGCGATGGCGCGGCTGAGGGAGGGCTGGGCGATGCGCAGCTCCTCCGCGGCGCGGCTGATGTGCTCGTAACGGGCGACGGCCTGGAAGTAGCGCAACTGCAGCAGATCCACGGCTGACCTTCCTTCATGCCTTCTGGGTTATCTATTCATACCGAAACCGGTCTTGGAATGCATAAGCAATCGTCACTACGGTCTCTCCTGGGGTCACCGCACAGGTGACGGGCAACGGCGTCCGCCATCTGCACACGCGAAGCGAGGGCCCCGCACCGCCCCGCATCCACCCGGCCCCCGAGCGAGGGCCCCGACCCGCCCCGCATCCACCCGGCCCCTCGTCCCTCAGGAAGGTCGCACCATGAGCGCTGCGGAACTGGCCCGACTCCAGTTCGCGGCCACGACCACCGTCCACTGGCTGTTCGTGATCCTCACCATGGGGCTCGTCCCCCACGTGGCGATCATGCACACCCGGGCCGCGTTCACCCGTGATCCCGCCAAGAGAGCCGTCCGGGAGCGTATGACCCGCTTCTGGGGCCAGCTCTACGTCATCAACTACGCGGTCGGCATCGTCACCGGCCTCGTCATGGAGTTCCAGTTCGGGCTGAGCTGGAGCGGCCTGAGCAAGTTCGCGGGCAATGTCTTCGGCGCCCCGCTGGCACTGGAAACCCTCATTGCCTTCTTCGCCGAGTCCACCTTCCTCGGCATGTGGATCTTCGGCTGGGGACGCATGCGCGCGGGCGTGCACGTCACGCTGATCTGGCTGGTCGCCCTGACCGCGTACGCCTCCGGCTTCTGGATCCTGATCGCCAACGGCTTCATGCAGCACCCCGTCGGCTACGAGGTGCGCGACGGTGCCGCCTACCTGACCGACTTCGGTGCCCTGCTCACCAACCCCAACGCCCTGATAGCCCTCGGCCACCTCACCCTGGGCGCGTTCACGACCGGAGGCGTCTTCGTCGCCGGGGTCAGCGCCTTCCACTTCGCCCGGGGCACCAAGGAGACCCAGCTGTTCCGTGAATCCCTGCGGCTGGGCGTCTGGGTGGGCATGCTCGCCTCCTTCTTCGTCATCATCGTCGGCCAGCTCCAGATCCCGGTGCTGGACCGGACCCAGCCCATGAAGATGGCGGCCCTGAACAACGACGGCGTCGCCCGTCTGCAGGCGCAGTTCGTCAGGGCCCACGGGCCCGGCGACTACGTACCCCCGCACGACTGGCTGCGGATCTCGATGGACACGATGACGATCATCGGCAACACCGTGTCCACCATCACGTTCATCGCCGTCTTCCTGCTCTGGAAGGACTGGCTGGTGCGCTGGCGTCCCCTCGCCTACCTGATGACGGCCATGATCCCGCTCCCCTTCATCGCCGCCGTGGGCGGCTGGGTCTTCCGCGAGGTCGGGCGCCAGCCCTGGCTCGTGTACGGCGAGCTGACGGTCGACGACGCGCTCTCCCACGTCAGCAGGGCCTCACTGGCCGTGTCCTGCGCGGTGTTCATCGCGATCTTCGTCGCTCTCGCGGTCACGAACTGGACCCTGATCGCCCGCTTCGCCCGCCGCGGCCCGGACGCGACCCAGCTCGGCGCCACCGAACCGCTCGCCGACGACGTCCCCGGGACCGACGCCGACGACAAGCAGGCGGTCCCGGCCTTCTGAGCCCGCCCCACGGGACCGATGCCCGCACGAACACCCCTGCTGACACGGAAAGTTGAACGACATGAGTCTGGAGACCCTCTGGCTGGGCCTGCTCGGCCTGCTTCTCGCCGGGTACTTCGTGCTCGGCGGCTACGACTACGGCGTACAGATGCTGCACCCCTTCCTCGGCGCCCCGGACGGCCGGAAGGCGGAGCGGGGTGGCCGGAACGCCGCGCTCGACGCCATGGCGCCGTTCTTCCTGGGCAACGAGGTCTGGCTGGTCGCCTTCGCCGGCGTCCTGTTCGGAGCCTTCCCGCACCTGGAGGGCACCCTGCTGTCCGGCCTGCACCCGCTGATCGTGGCGATCCTCGTCGGCCTTGTCCTCGGCAACGCCGCGGTGCAACTGCGTGGCCGCGCGCACAGCGCCCGCGGCCGCCGCTGGTGGGAAGTCCTCATCGTGTTCGGCGGCGCACTGCCCGCCCTGTGCTGGGGACTCGTCCTCGGTCTGTTGCTGCACGGCATGCCCCGCCGGGCCGACGGGAGCTTCCACATCGGCACGGGCGAGGTGTTCTCGCCCTTCGTGTTCGCCTGCGGGGTGACCACCGCGCTGCTCTTCGCCGCACACGGAGCCACCTTCGTCGCACTGCGGTCGGCCCCCGAACTCGTGGTCGGCGCTCGGCGACTGGGCGCGGGACTCGTGCGCGCGGCCGGCGCCGTCGGTCTCCTCCCGCTGCTGCTGACCCTCTTCGGAGCGGGCGCCTCGATGACGAACCGCGTCACCTCGACGGTCATCGCCGCCCTGTTCGCGGCGGCCCTCGCCGGCGCCTGGTGGTCCCTGTCCCAGGGCCACCACGTCCGGGCGTTCGTCGCCACCTCCTGCGCGACGCTGCTGCCCGTGCCGCTCGTGGGGGCCGGCCACTACCCGTACGTCCTCATCGGCTCGGCCGGGGCGGGCCTGACGATCGACCAGGCCGTCACCGACGCCGCCACCCTCAAGATCCTGTCCGCGTTCGGCATCGTGCTGATCCCGACGATCATCGCGTACCAGGCATGGAGCTGGTGGGCCTTCCGGGGACGGACGGGCCAACGCCATCCCAGCTACTTCTGAGCCGTACACGACGGCCCCGCCGGTGAGCCACAGCCGAGCGGCCCGTCCGCAGCTGCGCCCACGACGAGGGGACTTCCCAGGATGAAGCCGGTCGAACGCCGCCTGATGCGGGAAGTCCCGGCACTGCGGCGGCACATGACGTACTCCACCGTATTGGCGCTGCTCGGCGCCGGGCTCGTGGTCGCCCAGGCGGCCCTACTGGCGAAGGTCCTGGCGGACGGCTTCGCCGGACACGCGCCGAGGGTCGCGCCGTTGGCCTCCCTGGCCACCCTGATGGCGCTGCGCTCACTGCTGACGTGGGCCCGCGGGGCCCTCGCCCGGCGCGCCGCGGCCGACGCCAAGGCCGCGCTGCGCGACCGGATCACCGGCCGGCTTCGGCGCACCGACCCGCTGCGCCTGACGGCGAGCCGCCACGGCGAGACGACCACCCTGGTCACCCGCGGCCTCGACGCCCTGGACCCGTACGTCGTCGGCTACCTGCCCACGATGACGGCCACCGCCGTGGTACCCCTCGTCGTCGTCGCCTGGCTGTGGTGGGTCGACTGGACCTCGGCGCTGATCATCGTCGTCACGCTGCCGCTGATCCCCGTGTTCGGTGCGCTGGTCGGCATGCACACCGCCCAGCGCACCGCCCGGCAGTGGCGGTTGCTGGCCAGACTGGGCGGCCACTTCCTGGACGTGGTGGCCGGACTGCCGACGCTGCGCGCGTTCGGACGCGAGCGGCACCAGACGCGGGTGGTCCACCAGATGGCCGACGCCCACCGGCGGGCCACGATGCGGACGCTGCGGGTGGCGTTCCTGTCGTCCTTGGTCCTGGAGACGGTCGCCACCCTCTCCGTGGCACTGGTGGCCGTCCCGGTCGGCCTGCGGCTGCTCGGCGGCGAGCTGGACCTGCGTACGGCCCTGACCGTCCTGCTCACCGCCCCCGAGGCGTACCTGCCGCTGCGCGCCGCGGGCGCCGCCTTCCACGACAGCGCCGAAGGCATCGCGGTGGCCGAGCGGGTCTTCGCGATCCTGGACGAGGAGGACACGATCACGGAGCGCGCCACCGACCGCACGCCGACGTCCTTCCCGGCCCCCGACGGCCGCACGGCGCGGCTGTGCCTCGAGAAGGTGACGGTCCACTACCCGGACCGCCCGGCTCCGGCCCTGCGGAACGTCTCCCTCACCGTCCGACCCGGCGAACACGTGGCGCTGGTCGGCCCGAGCGGCGCGGGCAAATCCACCCTGCTCTCGCTGCTCCTCGGCTTCACGGTCCCCGCATCCGGCCGGGTCACCGCCGACGGCACCGACCTCACGGACCTCGACCCCGACGACTGGCGCGCCCAGGTGGCGTGGCTGCCGCAGCGTCCGCACCTGTTCGCGGTGTCCGTCGCCGACAACATCCGCCTCGGCCGCCCGGACGCCGGCGACGCGGAGGTGCGGGCGGCGGCCCGCGCCGCCTCGGCCGACGACTTCACCGAGGAACTGCCGGGCGGGTACGACACCGTGCTCGGCGAACACGGCGCCGGACTCTCCGCCGGCCAGCGCCAGCGGATCGCGCTGGCCCGCGCCTTCCTCAAGGACGCACCCGTGCTGCTCCTCGACGAACCGACCGCCCACCTCGACCCCGAGAGCGAGGCCGCCGTCACGCGCGCCACAGTCGCACTCATGCGCGGCCGGACCGCGGTCGTGGTCGCACACCGCACGAGCCTGCTGCCCCACGCCGACCGGATCATCACGGTGCGGGCAGGCAGCCTCTCCGCCCTTCAGCCCACCGCCACCGAAGGGCTGCTGACCTCATGACCGCAGACCCCCGAGCCGACGCCCCCGCCCGCAGGCCCCGCCCCACCGCCCGCCTCCTGCGCCACCTCCTGCCGTACTGGCGCAGGCTGCTGCCCGCCGCGCTCGCCGCGGCCGGCAGCGAACTCGCCGCCGCCGCGCTGATGGCCACCGCCGCCTGGCTCATCACCCGCGCCGCGCAGCAGCCGCCGCTCGCCTCGGTGAGCGTCGCGATCGTCGCCGTACGGGCCCTCGCCCTGGGGCGCGGAACGCTGCGCTACACCGACCGGCTGCTCGGCCACGACGGCGTACTGCGAGCGGTCGCCGGCTTCCGCGCCCGGGTCTACGAGGCACTGGTGCCGCTCGCCCCGGCCGGCACCCCCGCCTTTCGCCGCGGCGACCTGCTGACCCGTTTGGTCGACGACGTCGACGCCGCCCAGGACCTGCTGCTGCGGGTCCTGATCCCGGTCGCGGCCGCCTGCACGGTCACCGCGACCGCCACCGTGACGGCCGCGCTGCTGCTGCCGCAGGCAGGCGCGCTGCTCGGGCTGCTGCTGGCCGTGGCGGGACTCCTCGTGCCCGCCCTGGTACTCGTACTCTCCCGCCGTGCGGGCCGCGCCGAGAAGGCGGCGCGCGCCGAACTCGCCGTCGCCACCCTGGACCTGACCCAGGGAGCGGCCGACCTCGCCGCGTACGGCGCCCAGGACCGCGCCCACCGGCGAGTCGGCGGCGCCACCGCCCGGATCGCCGCACTGGAGCGCATGGAGGCCCTCACCACCTCGCTCGCCCAGGCCGCTGTGCTGTTGCTCCAGGGCGGGGCGACGGTCGGCGTCACCTGGCTCGCGCTGCGCGCACACGCGTCCGGCGCCTTGCCCGCCGTGCACCTCACCGTCCTCGCGGTCCTGGCACTGGTCTCCTTCGAGGCACTCGCGCCACTGCCCGGCGCAGCCCGCCGCCTCGCCGCGGTGCGGGTCTCCGCGCGCCGGCTGGCCGACCTCCTGGACACGCCGCCCCCTGTCACCGACCCACCCGACCCGGCACCCCTCGCCACCGACGAGCCGCTCGGCGTGGACATCACCGACCTGCGGGTACGGCACCACCCCGACGGCCCCCCGGCCCTGGACGGGGTGAGCCTGCGGCTGCCGCCCGGCCGCCGGGTCGTCCTGGTCGGCGCCAGTGGATCCGGCAAGTCGACGTTGATCGCGGCACTGATGCGCTTCGTCCCCTACGAAGCCGGAAGCATCCGTGTCGGCGGGCGGGAGATGCGCGAACTCCACGACTGCGCGGGCGCCGACGTCCGCCGGGTGATCACCGGCATGACCCAGGACGCGCACGTCTTCCACACCACGATCCGCGCCAACCTCCTCCTGGCCCGCCCCGACGCGAGCGAAGCCGACCTGCGCGAAGCGGCCCGCGGAGCCCGGCTCCTGGACTGGGTCGAGTCGCTGCCGGACCGCTGGGACACCCTCGTCGGCGGGGACGGCGCCACCATGTCGGGCGGCCAGCGCAGACGCCTGCTCCTGGCCCGCGCGCTGCTCGCCGACCCGCCCGTCCTCGTCCTGGACGAACCCACCGAGGGGCTCGACGCGGACACCGCCGCCGCCGTGCTCGCCGACATCCTCGACGCCACCCGCGGCCGTACCACGCTCCTGGTCACCCATGAGCGGTCGGGCCTCGCCGCCGCCGACGAGATCGTGACCCTCGACCGAGGCCGGATCCGTCCCCTCGCCCGGGACGGACTGGCCCGCATGACGCTCTGAAACCTCCCGCTGGACCGGGGTGGGTGCGACGGGACTGCCCGTTGTTTCCGACGGCGGGAGTTTGCCGGGCTTCCTGAGTGCCGTGCGACGGGTTCGGCGCCGACGGGCCCGGGCGGGGCGGGGCGGGCTTCAGTAGGGGTTCACGATTCAGGTTTGGCCAGGCGGCTGAGCAGGGTCACGGCGTCGTCGCGTGCCACTGGCTGGAAGAAGCGTGTGTCCGCGTCCTCGACGACGGCGATCGCGCGCGGGGCCAGTTCGGCGCCGGCACTGGTGACGCGGAGCCGTTTGGCGCGGGTGTCGGCGGGGTCGACCTCGCGCTCGATCAGACCTTTGGATTCCAGGGCGCGCAGGACCTGCGAGGTCATCTTCACGTCGGTTCCCGCCTGGCGGGCCAGGGCCAGTTGGTTGGGCTGTTCGCCCTGGGTGTTCAACCACCAGGTGCAGGCGAGCAGCACGAACTGGACGTGGGTGAGGTCGAGGGGGCCGAGAACCGTGGCGATCTCGCGCTGCCAGCGCAGGGTGGCGTGCCAGAGCAGGAAGCCGGGGCTGCCGCCGGGGCTGAGGGCCATCAGCCCTGTGCCAGCTTGACCAGGGCCGCCATGGTCTGCGGCCAGTCCGCGGTGACGGCCGGACCGATCTGCGGGCCGAGTTCGTCGGCGCAGGTGCCGGTGATCTCCATCCGGTACGTCACCCGAGTACGCAGTCGCTCGCCCCTGCCGAGCCGGTGGTTGGTGCGCAGGAGCAGTCCGTCGAACCGGGCCTCGTCCACGAACAGTTCGTCGGCACGAGCCTCGGCGACGAGCAGGTGCACCGGGTCCTGACCGGCCGGGGTCATCACGATCTCGGTACCGGCCTCGAACGGACCATTGACCCGGATGCTCGCGATGTCGGCGTTCCAGGCCCCCCAGTTCTCCACGTCGGCCCACAGGCGCCAGACCTCCTCGGGCGCCGCGCTGGTCTCGATGCTGTGCTCGTACGTCCACATGGGGGCCTCCTGGCCGGTAGATCCGCGTTTCGTCTTCGGGAAGATTATCTACGCACAGACTATCTGTCCACACGCCGTCAGTACTCCCTGCTTCAGTGCAGGGCCAGTGCGAACGCCACCTGTGCCACGTCGTGCCCCGAAGGATTTCGAGAGCTGACCGCTCAGCTCTGGGTGTCAGCCGCGGTGCCGCGGCTGACCCTCACCGACAACAGCGTGTGGGCCTCCCTGACGGAGGGCCGGCTGCGACCGTTCCGGGGGTCCGTCGCCGCGTCCCAGTGCCCACCGGACCATCACCCGTTCTCATCCGCGTGGGCCGCGTCCACTTCTCCACTGGCGTCACAGACCCTGGGCAGGCGTGCAGCTCGCATCGCCCCTGAGGCGTCTGGGCGGCATCGAGCGTCCTGGAACGCGACCCGAACAAAAACCATGGGTCGCCGCCGGTGCCGGTGGAGCATGGATTCTGATGGCCCGGGTGGCTGCAGACCCGGGCGTGCTCCACGGAGTGGCGCCGATGCCGGGCCGTTCGACGGCCGGTCGGCCGACTGGCGCATCCGTTCAGGGGCTCAGTGGTGCCGTACCATCTGTCCCGCACCCGGCTTGACGCCAGCCCCTCGCGCACCCGGGACGGAGCCCTGAGCACCAGCGAGCAGCGAGGAGTCACCGTGACCGTAGGCGGGCCCGACGGGGACCGTGGGCCGACCACTGCCACCCCCGAGAACGGGGGCGGCCGGGGCAGGGCCATGACCTTGGCCGGGGTGCTGGCGGCGGCGGAGGCCGCGGCGCCCGTGGAGTCGCTTGACGTAGTCGCGCGCATGCTCAAGGAACACCTCGGTGCCGTGTCGGTGTCGTTCCTGATCACCGACTTCACCGGCGGCTCGGTCGTACGGCTGGGGGCGGCGGGCAGCGTGGAGACCGATGAGCCCGCTCGGCGCATCACGCTGCGGGGCACCCTGTACGACGACGTGATCCGTAGCCAGCGGCCGAGTGCCGAGGACAAGGGCGGGGGCGCACTGGTGCGGGTCGTCGCCCCGGTGACCAATCGCGGGGACGCCATCGGACTGCTCGAACTGTTCCTGCCCGCGGCGCCGGACGCGGAGGTGATGCGGGAGATTGGTGAGACCGCGCACGCTCTGGCGTACATCGTCATCGCGAACCGGTCCTTCACCGACGTCTACCAATGGGGCCGCCGGACCGTCCCCTTGAGTCTGGCCGCGGAGATCCAGCACCGGCTGCTTCCCGCTTCGTTGGCGTGCGAAGCGGCACAGTTCGCGGTGGCCGGGGCGCTGGAGCCGGCCGACCATGTCGGGGGCGACACCTTCGACTACGTGATCGACCGGGACACGGTCCAGCTCTCCGTCACCGATGCCATGGGGCACGACGTCGACGCCGCGCTGCTGGCCACCCTCCTGGTGGGCGCCCTGCGCCGGGCACGGCGGGCCGGTGGCGACCTCGCCGAACAGGCCCGCCAGGCCGACCAGGCCATGCGGGAGCACGGCCGCCAGGGCTACGTCACCGGCCAACTGCTGCGCATCAGCCTGATCGACGGCAGGGCCGAGTTCGTCAACGCCGGGCACCCCTGGCCACTGCGCATGCGGAACGGTCAGGTGCGGGAGATCACGCCGAAGATCGATATGCCGTTCGGCTTCCATGCCCCTCACACCTACCGGGTTCAGTCGCTGGACCTCCGGCCGGGTGACCGGCTGGTGATGCTGACCGACGGCATGCTGGAGCGCAACGCGAACCGCCTCGACCTGTCGGACCTGGTCGTGCGTACACGCGCGCTGCATCCCCGCGAGGCCGCTCGCACCCTCATCGGGGCGGTCGTCGACGCCAATCAGGGGCATCTGCAGGACGACGCGACCGTCATGTGCCTGGACTGGCACGGCGTCGGCTCCTCCCCGCGTGACGCCGCCACCGGCGCCGACCTCAGCGACGCCTCCGCACCATCACGGGCGGGGCGGACCACTCGGCGATGACTCAAGGACTGCCCCAGCAGTCCGCTTCGGCCGGGCCTCGGGCGGACGACGCGGGGTGCTCTGCCCCGGCTGACCGCGTCACCGGGGAAGGCGCCTGCGCCGACGGCCCAGGCGCAGGCCGAGGAGGAGGAAGTCGGCGAGCAGAACCACCACGCCGATGACCCGGACCTTGACGAACAGCATGGGGAATCCGCTATGACCGATCCGTGGCAGTCACCGGGTGTTTGGTGAATCGGTGCCACCAGTGACGGCGCCGGGGATGCACGGCACGGCCCAACCAGAGGCCGAGCAGCAGGTAACCCATAAGGGCACCTGTGGTGTTGAGCAAAACGTCATCGATGTCGAAGGTGCGCCCGATGATCAGGGCTCCCTGGACGAGTTCCACGAGGAGCATCACGAAGGCGGTGACCACCGCCACCCGGACCAGTCCTCGTGTTCGGGGCACCAGCACGGGCAGCAGCACGCCGAACGGCACACCCATCACGATATTGCCGCCGAGCTGCTTGACCGTGTCAAGGGACGCGGGCTGGGCAAGGTAAGCACGGATGGAGTCACCAGGGCGCAGATTGCTGTGCGTCAACGGCACGGAAGCCGCCGAGGGTTCCAGCGTCAGCCGGGCCAGCACTACTGCGAACCCCACCATCGCCGCGAACGCCAGCAACATGGCCAGTACCCGGCCGAGCATGGACATGGGAGGTTTCCCGGGAACTCGGTCCCCGAGTTTTGTCGCGGCCTTATCACGCAGGACGATCCGCGCCATTACAGGCTCCTAGCCACATTGGTTTGCTTTTGGACGTTCCGATGTCCGCGACGTGAAGCGGCAGGCGCTACGCGGGAGTCCGTCCAGGTCCGGCGAAGTCGGAGACCGGGGCGGGCACCGGTCACCGAAGGACCAGTTGAGTGTGTCATGCTCGCAGCCTTTTCCCACCACGAGTGTCGGTGCGGATCTTATGCGGCATGCGGTGTGACGGATGGGCAGCGCTTGCCAGTGGACTCTACGGTGCTTGGCGTACGGGTCGCCGCTACGCCTGTGGAAGGCGTCTGGGTGCGTAGGGCTGTTGGCCGGTCGGCTGGGGGAAGTCGGGGCAGCTTACGCCCCGTTGGTCACCGACGGCGGAGTTTGGAGAGTTCGGCGTTGAACTGGGCACCGGTAAGGAGGGCCAGGTTGGACAGCCACAGCCACACCAGGAAGACGATGACCCCGGCGAGCGATCCGTACAGCCGGTTGTACGTGCCGACGTGCGAGACGTAGAGGGCGAAGCTCGCGGAGGCGACGAGCCACAGGGCCACGGCCAGAGCGTCTCCCACAAGCCTCTGCCGCACCCCGCGTGTTCCGGCCGGGCCCGAACGGAACAGAACCAGCACCAAGACGGCGACCAGGCACAGCAGGAGCGGCCATTTCAGCGTGTTCCAGGCGGTGCCGGCCATGCTCCCCATGCCTACGAGCCGACCGACGGTGTGGGCCGCTTCGCCGGTCAGGATGAGCACCAGCGCACTGGAAACCAGAAGAATCAACAGCACCAGGGCGGTCATCACCAGCCGCGGCGCCGTCCGCCACGCCGGGCGCAGGTCCTCGACGCCGTGCATGACGTGCAGGGCTCGGCGGAAGACCCCCAGGTAGCTGGAAGCGGACCACAGGGCGCCGATCATGCCGAAGACAGCCAGCGTCCAAGCAGCCGTGTGCTGCTCCGCCATGCCCTGCAACGTGCTCTGCATGACGGAGCGCGACTCGGTCGGCACGACAGCGATCACGTTACTGATCAGGTGGTCGGTGGTCGAGGCGCCGACGATGCCCAACAGTGAGACCGTGACGAGGAGCGTCGGAAAAAGCGCGAGCACCGCGTAATAGGTGAGGGCGGCAGCGTAGTCGGTCACGTTGTCGTGCCACACCGAGGCAGGAGTCCGGCGCAGCGCGGTAGCGATGTGCTGCCAGCCCGGCAGGTCACGCGCATACGTGGGGGGCGGCAAGAGCGGTGTGGTTGCGTGGCCTGTCTGCGAGTGGTGCGCGGAGGACTCGGTTCTGGAGTAGGGCAGCGGTGCGCGGTCGGCACCGCTCGGCTCGAGCGCAGGCGTTGGCGAGCTGCTCATCAGGCGTGCGCATCCCCTCGTGCCATGGCCGTCGTCCGGCTCCTGCTGGCGGACTTCCCCGGCGAGCCGTTCGTACGTCACCCCGGGCGGCACGCCCTTCCACCGACGCGCGATCTGTCGGGACACCGGCGCGCCCTCATCTGTTCCCGCCGCAGAACTTATCCGCTGCTCCGCCCGACAGCCAACTTCCTCACCTTTTAAGGACGCAAGAATCAACAATTGATGACTGTGCGCTTATCCCGGCAGGAGCGGAAATCCATCGACGAGCTTGCCTCGACCGAGTCGTTCAGCGGCTCTACCAAGATGTTCACTGATCCCTGTCTCTGCGCGCCGTCGTCGACCGGCTGACCTTCGACCCCGCGGTCATCCAGGACGGCACCCTCGTCGTCGACACCACCACAGCTGAGGAACCGGCACCAGCTACCCGGCAAAGAGCTTCCTGTGGCGCGGCCCCCTCGGGCTGCGCCATACCCCACCCGATGCACGCCCGTGAAGCATGCCGCAGAGGTCGGGGGCTGCCTGCAGGGTACGGCGGACTCGGCTCCGGCAGCGCAGTGGGCACGGGCTGGCCCAAATGTGAAGGGCGCCGATGAACCGGGCCGGTCCTTTCACCGTTCGGCACGACGGGCGCCGTAACCAGGCGACACCGTTGGGGGGCCCGTCGTCCGAGATGGTGCCGCGGATTGGACAGGATGGCTGGGCCTTCGATGTCGTTCTCCAAGGAAGCGCCGTGCCAGGCCCGGGACGGGCACCCGCTTCTGGCGGACCCGCCGCGGTTCAGCCGCCCAGGGCGGGGCCGGGGCGGCCGTTTCCCTGTCGGCCAGTGGTCGGCCCGAAGGGCGGCGCACGGAGACAAGAGCCCGCACCGAACGCGACCCTACTGTGGCAGCGTCCGGCCGCCGGTCGGCGAGGGTGGCGCTGACGGCAAGCTCTCGCGCTTCGAAGTGTGTTAAACAGGTAGTAATCAAAGGGGTATTTTGCAGCAGCTCAAGCTCGGAATCATGTCGCAGACTCGCAAAGAGAACGAGCGTCGTCTGCCGATCCACCCAGCGCACTTCGCACGCATCGATGCCGACCTCCGGTCCAGCATCTATCTGCAGACGGGTTATGGGGAGCGCTTCGGCGTTTCGGACCGTCAGCTTGCACCGCAGGTCGCCGGTTTCCGCTCACGCGAGGAGCTGATCGCGGAGTGTGACGTAATCCTGCTGGCCAAGCCCTTGCACCAGGATCTGGCGGAGCTGCGGGAGGGCCAGGTGCTGTGGGGGTGGCCGCACTGTGTGCAGGACGAGAAGGTCACGCAGGCCGCCATCGACCGCAGGCTCACGGTGATCGCCTTCGAGGCGATGAACCACTGGACCCAGGAGGGCAGATTCAGCCTGCACGTCTTCCACAAGAACAACGAGCTGGCCGGCTACTCGTCGGTGCTGCATGCCCTGCAGCTGACCGGGACGACCGGTGACTACGGGCGTCGGCGGCGTGCGGTGGTGATCGGCTTCGGCGCCACCGCCCGCGGCGCGGTGACCGCGCTCAGTGCGCTGGGCGTTCACGACGTGGACGTGCTGACCGCCCGCGGCGTCGCCGCAGTCAGCTCACCGATCCACTCGGCACGGATCGTGCAGTTCGATCACGACGTGGCCGACGGCACCCTCGATCCGCGGCGCAGTGTCGCGCTCACCGAGGACGGCCCGAAGCCGCTGGCCGATTTCCTCACCGAGCACGACATCATCGTCAACTGCGTGCTCCAGGACACCGCGGCGCCGCTGATGTTCCTGATCGAGGAGGATCTGCCGAAGCTCGCGCCCGGAACTCTGGTCATCGACGTCTCCTGCGACGAGGGCATGGGCTTCGCCTGGGCTCGGCCTACCACCTTCGACGAACCGATGTTCACCGTCGGCGACCACGTCCACTACTACGCCGTGGACCACAGCCCTTCCTACCTTTGGGATGCGGCCACCTGGGAGAACAGCGAGGCGCTGATCCCGTTCCTGCGGCCGGTCCTCGAAGGGCCGGCCGGGTGGGACGCCGACGGCACGATTCGCCGAGCGATCGAGATCCGCGGCGGTACCGTCCAGAACCCCGCCGTCCTGGCCTTCCAACACCGCGCCGAACAGTACCCGCACGCGGTGCTCTGAACCGATGTCGTCCGGTCGGCGGCGTACCCGCGGGTATGCCGCCGACCAGGCGCTCCGGCTTCCTCCCCGATTACGTCCACCAAGCGGCCGTTCGGTTCGGGCAAGAACCACGTCATTCCGTGCTGCTGAGCGCATGCCAGAACACGCAGGTCCTCATCAACTGATCTCTCTTCGGACGGACTGGCGGACTGGCGGACTGGCGGGCGGGCGGACGGACTGGCTGCACGCACGAGGCGAGGGCGGCCAACATCAGTGGGTGAAGACGGAGTGATGGCCCCGCCAGGCCCGTTCCCCCGGCGACATCTCCTCCCGTACCGCCCAAGCAGCCTGCCCTGTGAACCGGCGCGGGTGTGGTGCGGCGGGCCGGTCAGTGGCGCAGTGCGGCGAGGGCGTCGTCGCTGGTCGGGTGGAAGGTGAACACCTGGTCGAGGCCGACGGTCTGGAAGACGCGGGTGAGGTCGTGGCCGAGTCCGGCCAGGCTGAGGGAACTGCCGGCGGCCTGGGTGCGGTGGTAGGCGGTGACGAGCACGGTGATGCCGGTCGAGTCGCAGTAAGTGAGACCGGAGAGGTCGATCACCAGGGCGGAGCCAAGGGCGAGGGGGACACCTTCCAGCGCCTGGGTGAGCTGCGGCGCGGTGTGATGATCGAGGTCGCCGGTCACCTTCAGCACCACGGGGCCGGTCCCGTGGATCTGCTGGTCGACGGTCAGGGTGGGCTCGGTCACCGGTTCTCCTGATGGGGTGATGCGGACGGTACGCGTACGGATACGGACAGGGCTTGCAGGGCGGTGGGGGCGTCGCCGATTCCCGGACCCAGGCTGTCGAGGAGGTCGTCCACAGTCTGCGGCGGGTGGTCGGTCGACGGTGTGCCGACGGCTGTGAGACGCCTGGTGACCTTCGCGCCGTCAGATCCTCCACCATGCCGAGCTGAGCCGGCGATCGGTAGGGAGGCGAGGGCGGGCGTCCAGCGCGTTGACGGTGCCCGGCGCTGCCCGTCGACGGTGGCGATCGGCGCGGTGGCGTCGCAGCGGATACCGGGTTCACCGCGGACCAGGGGGTGCTCTGCGGTGCGCGCATCGGTGACGGCGTCGGTGATCAGGTGGAAGCCCGCTCGCAGGACGGCCGAGGCGGACAGCCCCGGCAGGCGCTCCGCCTCGGTACCGTGAGGCAGGCCACGGGCAGCCTTGAACCGGAACCGGAACCGGAACCGGAACCGGAACCGGAACCGGAACCGGAACCGGTCGGTGTCCACGACCGCCGTGCCGGCCATGGGCGTGCCGAGCATGCCGGCAGCGAGGGAGACGCTCCTGTCGAGAGCGTGATCGGACGAGGTGTCGGCAAGCGGGTACCTGCGAACGGTGGCCGTGGTGGCCACGCGTCTGTCCTCGTCGCAGGGCAGGGCGAGAAGGCGTGCCGGGAGACTCGCAGCCATTGCCTGGTGCCCCCCTCTGTGACTCGCTCCGACACCATGCCGTCTGCTGGTGCCCTGACCCGCCGCCCTATCATACGAAGCGATCGACTTCGACGTAGGCAGGACGAACAGAGTACCGAGCGGACCACATGCCGGTCCGAGGCCCTTCGTGTCGGCCTGTCTGCCCTTTCGGTGGGTACGTCGACTTGTTGAGGACGCGGTACTCGGATCCGGCCACTCGCTCCCGCACGCCGACCGGGTGGATGGCATGAACGAAAGGGTCTCCTGTGGGGCGTTCTGCAGATGCCGAGCACCGGCCGCCGACCGCGGCGGCCGGTGTGTTCGCCGCCGACGAGGCGATCGGCGAGGATCTTGCCGCGGTGGCCTGGGACGCGACCCCGCTGGGGCCGCCGGACGGCTGGCCGCAGAGTCTGCGGACGGCGGTGAGCATCCTGCTCTCGTCACGGTTTCCCATGTGGATGGCGTGGGGGCCCGACCTGACCTTCTTCTGCAACGCCGCCTACCGCCGGGACACGCTGGGCCAGAAGTACCCCTGGGCCCTGGGCCGTCCGGCGAGCGAGGTGTGGGCGGAGATCTGGGGCGACATCGGCCCGCGCATCGACACGGTGCTGACCACGGGCCAGGCCACCTGGGACGAGGCGCTGCTGCTCCTTCTGGAGCGTTCCGGATATCCCGAGGAGAGCTACCACACCTTCTCCTACAGCCCTTTGCGTGATGACTCCGGCGCGGTCGTCGGAATGCTGTGCGTGGTCAGCGAGGAGACCGAGCGGGTCATCGGCGAACGGAGGATGGCAACGCTGCGGGATCTCGGTTCGGACCCCAGCGTCGTACGGACCGAGAAGGAGATCCTCGCCTTCGCCGGGCAGCAGCTCAGCCGCAACCCCCGTGACCTGCCGTTCACGCTGACGTATCTCTTCCAGCCGGACGGCACCGCGCGACTGGCGGGGTCCACCGGGCTGCCCACCGGGCACCCCGCGGCGCCCGTCACCCTGCCGACGGACGCGGGGGACACGCACTGGCCGACCGCCGCGTTGGCCCGGGGGGAGTCCGCGGTCCTGGCCCTCGACGGCGCCCCGTTCACCGCGCTGCCCCAGGGCGAGTGGCCCGAGCCGCCCACGCAGGCCCTGGTCGTGCCCCTGCTGCAACAGGGCAGTGCTCCCTACGGGTTCCTGGTGGCCGGACTGAACCGCTACCGTCCCCTGGGGGCGAGCTACCGCGGTTTCGTCGAGCTGGTCGCCGGACACATCGCGGCCGGGATCGCCAGCGCGCGCAGCTACGAGGCCCAGCAGCGGCGGGCCGAGGAGCTGGCGGAGCTGGACCGGGCGAAGACCACGTTCTTCTCGAACATCAGCCACGAGTTCCGCACCCCGCTCACTCTGATCATGGGGCCGGTGGAAGAACTCCGCGCACGGCTCGACGGTGCCGACCCCCGGGTCCGCGAGGAGCTGGAGGCCATCCACCGCAACGGGCTGCGCCTGGGCAAGCTCGTCAACAGCCTGCTGGACTTCTCGCGCATCGAGGCCGGGCGGATGCAGGCCAGGTACGAGCCGGTGGCCCTGTCGGCGGTCACCGCGGAGCTGTCCAGCGTCTTCCGCTCGGCCGTGGACAAGGCCGACCTCACCTTCGAGGTCGACTGCCCCGCACTGGACAGGCCGGTGTACATCGACCGCGGCATGTGGGAGAAGGTCGTCCTCAACCTGCTCAGCAACGCGCTGAAGTTCACCTTCGACGGCTCCATCAGCGTCGCGGTCCGCGGCGAGGGCGACCATGCCGTCATCACGGTCGCCGACACCGGCATCGGCGTGCCCGCCGAGGAGATGCCGAGGCTCTTCGAACGCTTCCACCGCATCGAAACCGCCCATTCCCGCTCCAACGAGGGGAGCGGCATCGGTCTCGCCCTGGTCAAGGAACTCGTCGGCCTGCACGGCGGCACGATCACCGCCGAGAGCACGGTGGGAGAGGGCACCCGCTTCACCATCCGGCTGCCCTTCGGCTCAGGGCACCTGCCCGCCGACGCCCTCGCGCCGGTCGCGTCCGCCGGGGCGGTCTCGGCCACGGCCGAGCCGTACGTCCTGGAAGCGCTGCGCTGGCTGCCCACCGGCAGGTCCGGCCCGGACGCGCCCATGGTGCCGACGTCCGACAGCGCCGCGCCCTACACCTCCGGCCCCGTCGTACCGGCACGGGTGCTGATCGCGGACGACAACGCCGACATGCGCGAATACCTCACCCGCATTCTGCGGGGCGCCGGATACCACGTGGAAGCGGTCGTCGACGGGTACGAAGCCCTGCGAGCCGTCCGCGCCGACGCCCCCGAGCTGGTGGTCAGCGACGTCATGATGCCCCGCCTCGACGGGCTGTCCTTGGTGAGGGAGCTGCGCGCCGATACGCGTACCGCGGCCGTGCCCGTGCTGCTGCTCTCCGCCCGAGCCGGTCAGGAAGCCTCCATCGAGGGGCTTCAGGCCGGTGCCGACGACTACCTCGTCAAGCCGTTCGCGGCGGCGGAACTGCTGGCCCGGGTGCGGGCCAACGTGGAACTGTCCCGGCTGCGCACCCATCACGCCCGCTGGCGCACCGCGCTGATCGACTCGATGCAGGAGGGGTTCTTCGTCTGCGACGAGGGCGGCACGGTCACCGAGATCAACACGGCGTTCACCGACATCCTGGGTTATGGGCCCGACGAGCTCCCCTACGCGCCGATTCACCCGTGGTGGCCGGACACCGACAGCGATCCGGACGCTCACCAGCAGGTCGCCGAGGCATTCGCCGGTCTGATGGGCGAGGGACACGGCCGCTACACCGTTCCCGTCACTCACCGCGACGGACATCGGCTGTGGATCGATGCCGCCTTCAACCAGGTACAGGAACCCGACACCGGACACCACGTCATCGTCGGCACCTTCCGTGACGTCACCGCCGAGCACTACGCCATCCAGCGCGACAGCGCCCTCGCGGCGCTGAGCCTGCGCGTCGCCCAGGCCACCAGTCTGTCCGAGGCGTTGACCGGTGCCCTGAGGGAACTGAAGGACCTCTGGCGGGCCCGGCAGGTCCTGGCCGTCGTCTTCGGCCATCGAGCGGAGCCCGTACTCACCGCCGCGGACGCCGCGCCGGACTGGCAGGAGGTGCCCGCCGACCGGCGCGAGGCACTCGCTGCCCTGTGCGAGCGGCCCTTGCTGACTCCGGTCACCGACCACACCAGTGCGGGCATCACCATCGAGCACCCCGACGGCCCGATGGCGCTGTGGGTGGATCTGGGGCAGAGCCGGCCCTTCACCGACGAGGACAAGCTGTTGCTGTCGCTGCTGGCCGGACACCTGGCCCAGGGGCTGGTCCGCGTCCACCAGATCGACCAGCAGCGCGAGACCGCCATCGCCCTGCAACGGGCCATCCTGGGCCCGTCCCACCTCCCCGACGGCTTCGCCGTCCGCTACGAACCCGCCACTCAGCCCCTGGAAGTGGGCGGTGACTGGTACGACACCGTCGCCCTGCCCGACGGGCAGATCGGCATCGTGGTGGGGGACTGTGTCGGCCGGGGACTGGAAGCGGCCACCGTCATGGGACAGTTGCGCAGCGCCTGCCGCGCCCTGCTCCTGCAAGACGCCAGCCCCGCCCAGACCCTCATGGCCCTGGACCACTTCGCCGCCGGCATCCCCGGCGCCCTGTGCACCACCGCGTTCTGCGGCGTCCTGGACCCGGAGACCGGCCGTCTCACCTACTCCAGCGCCGGCCACCCGCCGGGCATTCTCGCCCACCGCGACGGCACCATCGACCTCCTGGAGGACGGGCGGTCCTTCCCGCTGGCGGTCCGCCCCGGCCGACCACGCCCCGAGGGGGAATGCACCATCCCCGCGCGCGCCACCCTGCTGCTGTACACCGACGGCCTCGTCGAGCGCCGTCGCCGCCCGCTGAGCGAGGGCATCGACCAGGCAGGCGAAGCCGTCCAGGACGGCAGGGACGCCGCCGTCGACGACCTCGCGACCCAGGTCATGAACCGCCTCGCTCCCGAGACCGGCTACGACGACGACGTCGCCCTGCTGCTGTACCGCCACCCCGCCCCGCTGGAGATGACCTTCCCTGCCGAGTCGTCACAGCTCGCGCCGGTCCGCAAGGCTCTGCGCACCTGGCTCGAACGGTGTCAGCTCCCCCCGCACACGGCGCAGAACGTTCTGGTCGCCGTCGGCGAGGCCTGCGCCAACGCCATCGAGCACGGCCACCGCCACACCCCGGGCGACCCCGTCCGGCTGCGCGCGGAGGCGTATGTGAACGAGGTGCGCCTGGTGGTCGCCGACACAGGACAGTGGAAGACCCCGCAACCCGATGCCAACGCCCACCGCGGCCGCGGCATGACCCTGATGAAAGCGATGATGCACCAGGTGACCATCACCTCCGGCGCCGCCGGGACCACCGTCGACATGCACACGAGGATCGCGTGATGACCACTCCGCTCACCCTGACCCACGGCCGACGGCCCGATGGCACCGCGCTGCTGACAGCCGTCGGCGAGATCGACATGACCAACACCGAAGCCCTGGCCGACGCCCTGGACACCACGCACGGCCTCGTCCTCCTCGATCTCACCGGCGTCGAATACCTGGACAGCGCCGGCCTCAACGTGCTGTTCGCCCGCGCCGACCGCCTCGAACTCGTGGCCACCCCGCTCCTCGCCCCCGTGCTGACGATCTCGGGACTCCCCGACCTCACCACCGTCCACGGTCTGTAGTTTGCCGGCGGGCCCGGACCTTGCTCACCCGGGCGTCCTGTCCGGCGCGGCCCACACGGCTTCCGCGCGACAGCCTCTCCCGCCGGTGGCCCGCGTTTCGTCACGGGCCGGTGTGACCCCGGGACGGCCGTGGACCGTGACGGACTGCGCCCTCCGGCTCACTCGCGCCCGTCCCTCGGCTCCGGGGCATTGGCCCTGACGCGCGCGGATACCGCCGGAGCAGCCGCTTCCGACTACGGCACGCCGGTCGCGAAGCCGCCGCGCACGGGGACTCACGAACGGCGCGTCACACCGATGTGGACCTTGGTGGCATCCGTGATGAGGTCGCGCGTGCGGTCGGGGCTGAGGGACTCGGCCTGCAGGTGTTCGTGCATCGTGCCGTAGCACTGCACGTCGGATTGCTTCTCCAGGCAGAGGTCGTTGGCGAAGCGTTCCAGGTACACCACGCCCGCCTGCGGGCCGTCGGTGAACTGCAGGATGGAGAACTGTCCTGACAGGCCCGGGTGGGCGCCCACCGTGGCGGGGAGGACCTGCACCGTGATGTGAGGTTCGGTGGCGAGTGTGTTCAGGTGTTCCAGTTGCTCGCGCATGACGTCAGGGCCGCCGATCTCCCGGCCAAGGACCGATTCCTCCAGCACGGCCCACAGTCGCAGCGGGGAGGTCGTGTCGTAGAGCCGGTGTTGCCGGCGGAGCAGCACCTTGAGCCGCCTGTCGGCCTGTTCGGGGGTGAGTGGAGGGATCGTTTCCTTGATGAGGGTGTGGGCGTAGGCGGGAGTCCGCAGCAGGGCGGGGATCACCAGCGGCTGGTAGGTGTGGATCGAGGCGGCGTCGGTCTCCAGACCGATGTAGACGCTCTGAGGGTGGTCGCCGTAGGCGGTCCACCATCCATGCTGTGCGGATTCCTGGGCCATGCGCATCAGGGAGTCGACGAGCAGCTGATCTGTCACCCCGTAGATGACGCACAGGTCGCGTACATCGCGCGGGCTGACAGCGCGGCGGCCGTTCTCCATATGGCTGATCTTGGGCTGGGAGACCATGAGCCGCTCGGCCGCTTCCGTGCTCTTCAACCCGCTGGCCTGCCGGAGCCGACGCAGTTCCGCCCCCAGACGACGTCGGCGCGTTGTCGGGTTGATGTTCGCCGCCATGCCGGGGGAGCCTCCGTTCCACGTCCTGTCCGGTGCGAGGTTCCCATGGGGCACGGCCTGCTGATCATCCGCCATGCCGCCGTGCGCGGAAGGCCGGCGAAGTGGAACGTGACCTTGGCATTTTTTCCCCGGTCTGTGTCAGCCCGCCGGTGAGACCGACCGCAAAGCCATGGGCCGCCGGACTAGGAGAGCTGTCCGGGCAGCCGCGGGGTTTCGCTACCCCCATCAGAAAGCCTTACCCGACATCCCCCTGATTTTGATGAACACAATAGATGATCGGAAATATGCATTTCCCAAGATCTTCCCGTGCATTCGAGGGATTCACATTTCGCGCCCTCGACTCCCGGCCCATTGCTGTTGCTGCGGATAGATTCCTCCGTAATATGCGGCGACCAGATCAAAGGCTTCCGGGCGATTGGTAGGGCCCGGTCCGCCACGGCCTCCACAGAAATCGGCCTCTTGATGAAGATGAAGCTCCACCTGACAGCTCGCCGCCGCACCTTGCCCAGCGTGCTGGCGTCGGTGATCTCCGCGACGGTTGCCGCAGCGATGCTCGTGCTGACCCCCACCCAGGCGCTCGCCATCGCCACGCCCGTACCGCTGGGCACGGCCGCGAGTTTCTCCGTCCTGGCTGGCGCGGGTGTCACCAACACCGGCGCCACGGTGATCGGGCACGATCTCGGCACGCATCCGAATCCGTCCATCACCGGTTTCCCGCCCGGCGAGGTGCTCGGTGCGGTGCACGCTGCTGACGCCGTCGCTCTCCAGGCCAAGTCGGACCTGGTCACCGCGTACAACAACGCGGCCGGCCAGGCCACGGACTTCGCGCTGGCGGCCGGAATCGGCAACGGCACCACGCTGCTTCCGGGCGTCTACACCGCTTCCTCCGGTGTCGGGCTCACCGGTGATCTGATCCTGGACGCCGGGGGAAACCCGAACTCGGTGTGGGTGTTCCAGATTCCGGAGGCCCTGACGACGGCGTCCTCCAGCCGGGTGCTCCTGACGAACGGCGCCTCGCCGTGCAATGTGTACTGGCAGATCGGCAGTTCGGCGACGCTCGGCACCAACTCCACCTTCGTCGGGACCATCATGGCCCTGACGGACATTCACGTGACCACGGGCACCAACATCGAGGGCCGGGCACTGGCCCGCACCGGCGCCGTGACGCTTGACACCAACCGGATCTTCCTCAACAGCTGCACCACCGACACCACCGGCGGAACCACGACCGGAACCACGACCGGGACCACGACCGGAACGACGACCGGAACGACGACCGGAACCACTGGTGGGACCAGCACCGGCGGAGCGACGAGCGGAACCATCCTCGGTGTGACCGGTGGCGGCCTGGTCAGCGGCGGCCTCCTCGGCGGGCCGCTCGTCACCGGGGGTCCCGTGACCGCCGGCAACACCGCCGGCAACACGTCCGGAAACACCTCGGGCAACACGGCCGGAAACACCGCCGGGAACAACGTCACCACAGGGAACACCTCGGGCAACACCGCGGGTGGCGCCCCCGGTGACCACGCCGAGAAGCCGGGCGGACCGGGCCAGGAGGGCGGCCCCGGCAAGGGCAAGCCGGGCGCGGAACACCCGGGTGCGGGCGACAAGCCGGGCCACGGCCATGGTGGCAAGCCCGACGTTCCGGGCGGTTACGGCTACGGCAACCAGCCGAAGATCGAGGACTACATGCACTACGGGGACTCCAAGGGCCACGAGGGCTCCGGGGAATCCGGACGTGACGCGGGCCGCGAGAGCCACGAAGACAAGGAAGGCCACGAGGGCCACGAGGGCCACGAGGGCCACGAGGGCCACGAGGGCCACGAGGGCCACGCGGACTAGGCAGGAGACTGCGCGAAGTCCTTTCCGCGAATGACGGCGCGCGGCGGAAACCATCGATTCCGCCGCGCGCCTCCGGCGCGATTCAACCGAATTTCCGGGCGCCGGACAGCTATGTGTGAGAAGACAGGGTGGACGGTGTCGAGCGGAATTGAATCAGTGGTGGTCAGGGAATGCGAGCAGCCCGATTCCGGCCGGCTCTCGTGGGAGCCGCGGGAAGGTCACGACGACGCGGGCCCACCTGGCGCACGTCACGTCGGTGCGCGTGTACTGGAAGCCGGAGTGCGCAGTGCCGTGGGCTTGTGTCTGCTGACTGCCCTGGTGCATGTCACCGTCGTCTTCCTGGCGGTGGCTCCCCCCAATTCCCTGTCACGGCGGTACGACCAGCAGATCAACGCATGGGTGTACCCCCTCTTCGAGCAGAACTGGCGGCTCTTCGCCCCCAATCCCGACTCGGTCAACCGGCAGGTCCTGGCGAGGACCGCGCACACCGCCCCGGACGGAACGATGCGGGTGGGCCCGTGGTTCGACCTGACAGCCGCGGACCGTGTCGCCGTCGAGCACCACGCGTTTCCGAGCCACACGGCTCAAAATCTCCTGCGCCGCGCCTGGTCCTCCTACGTCGAGACGCACGGAGCGGATGACACGGCCCGGTCGAAACGGGCCGAGATGATGCGGAAGTATCTGAGCAACATCGCCGCGGACCGTGCCGCCGATCACGACCGGGGCCGCAGGTTCGGCTTCATTCAACTCAGGGTCGTGACACGGCCCGTCGCCGCGCCTGGCGCGTCCGGTGACCGTCCGCCGGCGCCCGTCGAAAACCGGCTTCTGCCCTGGTGGAAGGTGACCTCCCATGGCGCGTGAACGTCTCCGGGAAGCCCCTGGCACGGCAGCCGTGCCAGGCCGCCCCGCAAACCGGAAGCCGCCGGCGGCGGGCGCGGGTACCGGACGGCTGGCCATCAGGGCCCGTGCTCTGGGGGACCTCGTCACCGGCCGGCCGGTCCATCTGTACGCCACGTCGGTTCTTCGTATCGGATACGGGTCGCTCTATCTGGCCTTTCTCCTGCGTGAGTTCTCGCACCGGCACGAGATCTGGGGCCCCGGCGCCGCGTGGACACCTGCCCTCGCGGCACAGCTCTTCGACCAGACGGGCTGGTTCTCCGTCCTCCTCCTGTCGGACAACCCGGTCTACTTCGAGCTGTGCTACGCGCTGGCTCTCGTGACGTGCGCCCTGTTCACGCTGGGCTGGCGGACTCGGGGTACGTCCCTGCTGTTCGCCGTCGTGGTGACGTCGTTCCACGCCAGGGCGATCTTCATGACGGACGGGGGCGACAACCTGATCCTTCTGATGGCCCTGTACCTCACGCTCACCTCCTGCGGTCGGCACTGGTCCCTGGACTCACGCAGAAGGCGGATGGAGGCCGCACGTACGGACGGTGGGCCGCAGCGGGTACGCAAACCCTCCGCGCGACAGCTTCGGGCCGCCCGCATCACCCTGACCACAGTGGTACACAACTGCGCCGTCTTCGTCATCGCGGCACAGGTCTGCCTCCTCTACGGCTCAGCGGGCCTGTACAAAGTCCAGGGCTCCTTGTGGGGCGACGGCACCGCCGTCCACTATGTGCTGAATCTCGAACTCTTCCGGCCCTGGCCGGTGCTCTCCCATTTCCTGGACCAGTACCCGGTGGTGATCGCGGCCGTCAGCTACCTGACCGTTCTCACCCAGGTCGCCTTCCCCTTCGTGCTCTTCGGCAGGCTGAAGTACCCCGTGCTCGTCCTGCTGCTGAGCATGCACCTCGGGATCGCGTTCCTCCTGGGACTGCCCCTCTTCTCGGGTGCGATGATCATCGCGGACGCCGTGTTCCTCCCCGACCGCTTCTACGCCCTCCTGCCTCGCCTCGGCCGGCGCACGGCACTGCGCTGCGGCATCCGGCTGCCGGCGCCCCGGCAGTCGGCAGAATTCGCGACCCTGCACGCACAAGGCGCTCGCGACAGTCCGGCACCGTCCGGGGCGAAGGTACGTGAATAGAAGCCGCTCCCCGGCAGCCGGCCCGCAGCCTCTGCACACCCACGCCATCCTGCGACAGCCGGTGCACCCGGCCACCGCCCCAACAGGCACTGAGGACACCGCCTCAGCACATGCCGTCCTGCACCCACCGCAAGCCCGGCACCACCAACGGCATCCTTGACCAGGTCCGCCCGGCAGGCTTCCTGCCGGGCGGCGAAGCCTTCCTCCTCGCGCTCACCGACGGTCGCCGTGGACAGCCTCGCGTCCCTGCCGTGGATCCTTCCCGAGCGGAAACCGACCCTGCCTCCCGACAGCCCGGCAAATGCCGACCGGATGAACAGCAGAACCGTCGGCGGAAGGTGGATCAGGCCGCGCCGCTGATCGACGAGATGCCCCGGTCCGGGAACGGCCGACATCACCGCACGGCAGCTGACTCTGGTAGGCACCGCGAATGCGGTCACGTCGAGACTGTCATGCGCGAAGACGTCCTACCTGGGGGCGGGTGGTGGCTGTGCGGCCGGGCCAGGGCTGCTGTCGAAACGGTCGTGTGTCCGGCGTGCGGATGGCATCCTCCGGGTCGGCTCGGCGCCCCGGACGGGATGGGGGTTGTTCCCCCGACCCGGCGCAGGTGACTCCCGTCCGGATCCCGGAGACCACGGCCAAGCGGCAGGGATTGCCGACGGGTCCTCCTGAGCATCGCGATGTACGAGGCCGCGGTCCTCCCGCACGCCTCGGAGGGGATGAACGACGAGGACCGAAGGGCGTGTCACACGGTCGCGTACGACTCCCTGCCGATGACGCCTCCCCGTTCTGTTCGGGTGTCGGCGGCCGCCGCGTGGGAAATCCTGACGACGACTGCGGCTCGGACGCCGAATCAGGGAGTGAACACCTGTTCCAAACGGTCGACGACTCCGTCCGCGCCGAGGTGGTACTGGAAGACCAGACCACTGTCGGGGTGTGCTTCCAGCCAGTCCAGGAACTCCTGGACACCGATGGGCTGGTTCTCGGTACTCGCCACGATGGGGTCGGTGACGGTGACGTACGCGGCCTGGTCCATCGGCAGATACGTCTCCTTGCCGACCGTCTCGAACGGCGCGCCGTCGGAATCCGGAGTGCCGCAGCCCCAGTTGCCGTACCGGACGATGAGACTCAGGGACCCGCCTTCGGGTGTGTAGCGGTAGACGGCGATCTCGTCCGGCGAGATCGGCATCTTGTGGTCGCAGCCGTCGTCCCCACCGCCGGACTCCGCAGACGCCGTTGCGCCGGCGGCCGACGACGCCGGAGAACCCGCAGGGGCCGGGGGAGAGGAAACCTCGCCGTCCGCCGACGGTGAGGTCTTCCCGGCGGGCAACGCCTTGGCGGACGCGGTCCCCTCGGCGCCCTGCTCACCCTTGGTCTGCGAGGAAGTCACGGCCGGCGCCGCCGTACCCTCCGCGTCCGGGGAGTCCTGGGAGCAGCCGGTGAAGGCCAGGGCGCCGACCGCACACGCGCTCAGGGCGAGCGTACGAAACGCGACCGGTCTGCAGTGGCGCAGGATGAGCATGATGTGTCCCCCGTCGTGGTGGCAGCGGCCGCTGCCTACGTAACCGCGTCAGCTTGAGGGACCATATTCAGCCACACCTCGGTTCCTCCGATCGCCCCTTCGCGCCCTCCGTTGCGAATCGGTGACCGACACCGTCCGCGGAAATCCCGCCCGGGAAGTCTGCGAGGTCCGGGTGCGGGTCCGCGGAACCGACCAGGCGGCCGGCGACTGGAGCCCACCGCTGCGCATCGAGACGGGCCTGCTCACACCGACGGACTGGACGGCCCGCGCGATCGCGCCGCACGAGCCCCACCGGCCGGAGAGATCGGACGCCGACCGCCGACCGCCCCTGCTGCGCAGGGAGTTCACCGTCGCCGCGGACGTCGAGCGCGCACGGCTGTACGTCACCGCGCACGGCCTGTACGAGATCGAGATCAACGGCCGACGCGTCGGCGACCACGCCCTCGCGCCCGGCTGGACCAGCTACCACCATCGGCTGCGCTACCAGACCCACGACGTCACCGACCACCTGCGCGCCGGTGCCAACGCCATCGGCGCGTGGCTGGCCGACGGCTGGTACGGGGGGCGGCTGGGCTTCGGCGGCGGCCACGCCGACCCCTTCGGCGACCGGGTCGCGCTCCTCGCCCAGCTGGAGATCGTCCACCGCGACGGAACCGTCACCGTCGTCGGCACCGACACCTCCTGGCGCGCCGGCCAGGGCTAGCTCGACCTCCTCCCCGACACCGCCTCCCGGGTCGCCGCGGGACACCGGCTGGCCGAACTGGTCGCGGCGGGCGGGCACACCATCCAGACCGGTTTCATCGGCACTCCGCTGGTGGCCCCGGCGCTGAGCGCCACGCACCATCACGACACCGCCTACGCCCTGCTCCTCCAGCAGGAGTGCCCATCGTGGCTGTACGCGCTCAAGCACGACGCCACCACCATCTGGGAACGCTGGGACAGCATGCTGCCCGACGGCACCGTCAACCCCGGCGAGTTGACCTCGTTCAACCACTACGCCCTCGGCGCCGTCGCCCAGTGGCTGCACAGCACGGTCGCCGGGCTCGACGCGAGTACGCCGGGCTACCGCGACATCGTCTTCCGTCCGCGACCCGGACGAGCAAGGCGGTGATCGGCGGCTACGTCACCTTCGCCAACGTCAACAGCGGCAAGTGCCCGGAGGCCGCCGGGGCGTCGACGGCCAACGGCGCAGCCCTGGGCCAGGCGACGTGCACCGCCGGCGCGAACCAGCAGTGGATGGTCGTCTGACGCGCAGGGCAACCCCCGACGGGCGGGGACTCCGGGCGGGCCGTGCACCTCGGCCCGCCCGGAGTCCCCATCCGTGCCGGGGCGCGGACGCTCAGTGACGCCCCCCGGCCCGGCAGCCGAGGTGGTGACGAACGCAACGACCCGGCGGCCGGGCGTCGTGCGGCGGCGGCCCGTCGCGGTCAGCCGACGGGGGAGGAGGCCGGCAGGTCATGGTCGGTGGCCCAGGAGGCCAGGATGCGCAGCCGTTCGTGTGTGGGGGATCCCGGCTCGGCGGTCCAGACGGTCAGATTCTGGTCGGGGTCGGTGTTGGCGGTGAGGGTGTCCCAGTCCAGGACGAGTTCACCGACGACCGGATGGTTGAGGGTCTTCGTGCCCACGGTGCGGGCGGCGACATGGTGATCGCCCCACCAGCGGGCGAACTGCTTGTCGCGCATGGACAGTTCACCGACCAGCTCGATCAGACGGGGATCCTCCGGATACTTGGCGGCCTCCATGCGCAGTTGGGCGACGGCGATGTGCGCGGAACTCTCCCAGTCGGCGTACAGGGTGCGCATGGCGGGGTCCGTGAAGATGATCCGCGGGTAGTTGCGGTGCTTCTCCGCGAGCTGGGAGAAGTCTGTGACCAGGGCGGCGGCCAGCGCGTTCCAGGCCAGAACGTCCCCGCGCCGGCCCTGCACGACGGCCGGTGTGGCGGTGAGGTCGTCCAGGACCCGCTGCAACTGTGGCTGGACCTTCTGCCGGCCGCGGCGCCGGGTGCGGGGCGTGGTCTTGCCCGCGAGCTGGAAGAGGTAGCCGCGCTCGTCGTCGTCCAGGTGGAGTACCCGGGCGAGCACGTCCAGCACGGGCGCGGATGCCTGCATGCGGCCCTGTTCGAGCCGGGTGTAGTAGTCGGTGCTGATGCTGGCGAGCTGGGCGACTTCCTCGCGGCGCAGCCCGTCGACCCGGCGGGGTCTGTCGGTCTCGGGCAGCCCGACCGTGCGCGGGCTCAGCTCCGAGCGGCGCTTCTTGAGGAATTCCCCCAGCTCATTGAGAGGAACGTTGCTGGTCATGCTGGACAGCATGACACCGGTCGCACCTGGGGAAGGGGGGAGAGTTTCCTCCCAGGATGTTTCCCTCCCAGGACGGATTCCTCCGCTTTTCGTGCTTGGCTCCGCGTGTGAGGCTCGAGAGCGAGCAGCCGGTCACGACGTCCGCTGCGGCACACCGACCCTCGCACCGAAGGAAGCACCCCATGCGCGGAGCAGTCATTCACGCCCCCGGCGACGTGCGCTTCGAGAACCTCGACGACCCGAGGATCACCCGGCCCACCGACGCGATCATCCGCACGGTCGCCACCTGCGTGTGCGGCTCGGACCTGTGGCCCTACCGTGGCGCGGAACCGATCGGGGACCCGCACCCGATGGGGCACGAGTACGTCGGCGTCGTCGAGGAGGTGGGCGGCGAGGTCGCCAACGTCAAGCCGGGCCAGTTCGTGGTCGGCTCCTTCGCCACCTCGGACAACACCTGCGTGAACTGTCGTAACGGATGGCAGTCCTCCTGTCTGAACCGCGAGTTCATGAGCACCTGCCAGGCCGACTACGTGCGCATCCCCAACGCCCACGGCACCCTGGTCGCCACCGAAGAGCACCCCGACGCCGAATCCGTGCCGAGCCTGCTCGCCGTCTCCGACGTGATGGGCACCGGCTGGTACGCCGCCCTCGCCGCCGAGGTCAAGCCCGGCTCCACGGCCGTCGTGGTCGGCGACGGCGCGGTCGGCCTGTGCGGCGTCATCGCCGCGAAGGAACTCGGCGCGGAGCGGATCATCGCGATGAGCCGTCACGAGTCGCGCCAGAAGCTCGCCCTCGAGTTCGGCGCCACCGACATCGTCACCGAGCGCGGCGACGAAGGCATCGCCCGCGTCAAGGACCTCACCGAAGGCATCGGCGCCGACTCCGTCCTGGAGTGCGTCGGCACCGCCGAGTCGATGCGGCAGGCCCTGCACTCGGCCCGGCCCGGCGGCAACGTCGGATTCGTCGGCGTCCCGCACGAGGTGGCCGTCGACGGCCAGGAGCTGTTCTTCTCGCATGTCGGTCTGCGCGGCGGCCCCGCCCCCGTGCGCCGCTACCTGCCCGACCTGATCGACCGGGTCCTGTCCGGCCGGATCAACCCGGGCAAGGTCTTCGACCTCACCCTGCCCCTCGACCAGGTCGCCGAGGGCTACAAGGCCATGGACGAGCGCCGCGCCATCAAGGCCCTCCTCAAGCCCTGAGCGCACTCGCGTCCACACCTGGGGCCGCACCGACGCGGTGCGGCCCCGGACCGGCAACCACCCCGCTCGCACAAGGACTGACCATGACGACCTTCGCCCTCATCGGTGCCGGACCCGGTCTCGGACTTGCCACCGCCCGCCGCTTCGGAACCGCGGGCCACACCGTGGCCCTCATCGCCCGCGACGCGGAGAAGCTGGACGGCCTGACGGCCGAACTCGCCCGTGACAACATCCAGGCTCGCGGCTACACGGCCGATGTCCTCGACCTCGAGTCCCTGACCTCGGCCCTGTACGCAGCCGCGGCCGACCTTGGCACCGTCGAGATCCTCCAGTACAGCCCGGTGCCGCGCGCCGACTTCATGAAGCCGGTGCTCGACACGGGCGCCGACGACCTCGACACCCCGCTCGCCTTCTCCGTCAAGGGCCCCGTCACCGCCGTGAACGCCGTCCTGCCCGGCATGCGCGACCTCGGCCGCGGCACCCTGCTGTTCGTCAACGGCTCCAGCGCCGTACGACCGAACCCGAAGGTGGCCGGCACCTCGGTCGCCTTCGCCGCCGAGAGCGCCTACGCCCAGATGCTCCACGACGCGCTGGCCCCGGAGAACATTCACGCCGCTCAGCTGATCATCCCGGGTGCCATCCGCCCCGACGCCGAGCAGAGCAGCCCCGACGCCCTGGCGCAGCGCCTGTTCGACATCCACCGGCAGCGGGACGGCTTCCGCCACTACTCCGAGCCCCTGCCCGACTGATTCCAGGGACGACACCCATGCACGCGGCCGCCCTCCGTGCCCTCGCCCGCGCCGCCACGGCCACCGCTGTCCTGCTGACCGTCGCGTCCTGCACCGACACCTCGCCGGCCTCCCCGCCTGCGGCCTCCTCCACCCGACAGCAGACACCGACGGCCGAGGCGAGCACCGCACCGTCCGACCGGAGCACCGCACCCTCCGACAGGAACACCGCACCGTCCGACAGGAACAGCGCCATGGACATCCGGGTCACCCTCGACGGCCATCCCGTCGACGCCACCTTGAACGACAGCCCTGCCGCCCGTGACCTCGCCGAGTTGCTCCCGCTCACCCTGGACCTGGAGGACTTCCACCAGACGGAGCGGATCGCCGACCTGCCGCGCAGGCTGACCACCTCCGGCGCTCCCGAACCGGCCGCGCCCGAGCCCGGCGACCTGACCTACTACGCGCCCTGGGGCAATCTGGCCCTCTTCTACCGCGACGGCGACTCCGCCAATGCCGACCTGCTCATCCTCGGCCACGTCGACGTCGACAGCGACCGCCTTGCCGGGGCGGACCGCATCACCATCGAAGCCGCGCCCTGATCCGCGCGACCGCACCGCTTCCCCCCCACGCGGACACTCATCTGAGAGGGGGGAGAATATTCTCCCCTTTTCGTCCGCTTCGCTCCATGGAACGGTGAAGGACGTGGCCGCGCCGTCCCCTTCGCCGGGACGGCCCCCGCCGCCACCACGACCCACCGACTTCTACTCAAGGAGAGAACCACGTATGCCTTCCGCGTCCGGGACGACCCCCGGCAAGCTTCCCTTCGTCGTCTGGGTGCTCGCCGCCGGCACGTTCCTGATGGGGACCACCGAGTTCGTCGTCGCCGGCCTGCTGCCGGAGCTGGCCGGTGACCTCGGCGTCAGCGTCTCCCACGCCGGTCTGCTGATCACCGCCTTCGCCATCGGCATGATCGTCGGCGCGCCGAGGATGGCCATGGCGACCCTGCGCCTGCCTCAGCGCCTGACGCTGATCCTGGCCCTGTCCGTGTTCTGCCTCGGACATCTCGTCGCCGCCCTCAGCACGTCCTTCACGGTCGTCCTCGCCGCCCGCGTCGTCACCGCCCTGGCCACCGGAGCGTTCTGGTCCGTCGGCTTCGTCGTCGCCACCACCGCCGCGGGACCGCAGAACGCCACCCGCGCCACGGGCGTCATGATCGGCGGCCTGACCCTGGCCAACGTCGTCGGCGTGCCGATCGGCTCCTTCGCCGGCCAGTTCACCGGCTGGCGCGGTCCCTTCTGGGCCCTGGCAGTCCTCTCCGGCCTGGCCGCCGTCTTCATCGGCCGCTTCATCCCGGCCCAGGAGCGGCGCGTCGAGGTGTCCCTGCGGGCCGAGGTCCGGGCCCTGCGGCAGGGCCGGCTGTGGCTGGCCCTCGGCGCCGCGATGCTGATCATGGGCGGCGTCCTGGCGACGTACACCTATGTCACCCCGCTGCTGACCGACCGCGCCGGCATCCCCGAAGGTGCCGTCCCGCTCGTCCTCATCGCCTTCGGCGTCGGCGCCCTGGGCGGCACCACCACCGGCGGCCGCCTGGGCGACCGGCGTCCGATGGTCACCACCATCACGGCCGCCGCGGCCACCACCCTGGTTCTGCTCCTGATGATCCCGCTGTCCACCGATCCGGTGACGGCCACCGCCCTCGTCTTCCTCATGGGGCTGACCGGCTTCACGGTCAACCCGGTCGTCACCGCCCTCGCCATGCGCTTCGCGGGCGACGCCCCCACCCTCACCTCGGCGCTGACCACCTCCGCCTTCAACGTCGGCATCGCCGCCGGCTCGGCGCTCGCCGGTTCGGCCCTGGACTCCTCCCTCGGTCTGACCGGACCGCCCCTGGTCGGCACCGTCATCGCCGCCCTCACGCTGCTGCCCCTGACCGCCCTCGCCGTCCACGGCCCGTCCCGCAAGGGCTCGATCGTGGCCCGGGGCAGCGCTCCCGCGCAACGGCGACACGACGAACCCGCACACGTGCCCTCGCAGCACTGACTCGGCGCCATGGACTCCACGGGACAGCCTTGGACGGCGGATACGCCGCCCGCCAGAGACAGACCACGCACGACAGAGACCGGAGAGACATCATGGAATTCGTCAAGCAGCAGCCCAGCAGCAAGGCCCCGGCGGACTGGTTCACCGGCGACGTTTGGTGGGACGTCGTCGTGGCCGGCCAGGAGCCGTCCCGGATGCGCGCCAACCTGGTCCGCTTCTCCCCGGGCGCCCGCACCAACTGGCACTCCCACGCTGTGGGCCAGACCCTGCACGTGGTCTCCGGTGTCGCCCTGATCGGAACCAGGGACGGCACCCTCTTCGAGGCCCACCCCGGCGAGACGGTCGTCTGCCCGCCGAACGAGGAACACTGGCACGGCGCCGCCGCCGACCGGTTCATGGAGCACCTCGCCCTGTGGGAGGGCACCGGCGACGCCACCCCCGAGACCACCTGGGCCGAGCCGGTCACCGACGAGCAGTACAACCGTCCCCGCACCCGTAACCCGTAGGTCCTGCCCATCATTGATCACCTGACCCGGGGTCACTGAGGGCGTGACGGCGCCTGGGACGAGGACGGACGCACCCACCAGCAGGCGGCGGCGCGGTCCGTCCCGTCTCTTCCCTCCTCGCGCGCGACAGGGCCCGACGATGTCGACCGGCCGCTCCTGACGGCGAGCGAAGGGGGGAGGAAAGTCTCCCTGCCACGAGCGTTCCTGAGGGTGCGAGACTCCCCATGTGACCAGGCGCCGCCGCCAAGCCGCGCGGTCGCCCAGTTCCTCACACGGTGACGAGATCCAGTCTCCTGTCCCGCCGATGTGTACGGCCGATCCGTCCGCGATACGAAGGCGTACGTATGCCCACTGAACTTCCTGAGTCCGCCGTTCCACCCCCCACCGGCGCCGGCCAGTCCGCCGCGGCGCCCACTCGGCGCACCTTCATCGCCACCAGTACCGCGGTCGGCGGAGCCGTCGTGGCGGGCGGCGTGATCGGAGGGACGACCCTCGTCGGCCCGGAGGAGGCGAAAGCCGCTGAGAGGCCGCCGTCCAGCCGGATCCTCCTGACGGTCAACGGCACACGCCGCACGGTGACGGTCGACAACCGCACGTCGCTGCTGGATCTGTTGCGCGAGCACTTCGGCCTCACGGGCTCGAAGAAGGGCTGCAACGCCGGGGCCTGCGGCGCGTGCACCGTGCTGGTCGACGGCCGGCGGGTCAACTCCTGTCTGACACTGGCGGTGCGTCTGGAGGGCGCCGACGTCACCACCATCGAGGGTCTGGCCGACGGCGACCGACTGCACCCGTTGCAGCAGGCGTTCATCGACCAGGACGCCTTCCAGTGCGGCTACTGCACACCCGGCCAGATCGTCTCCGGCGTCGGCTGCATCCAGGAGGGCCACACGGGCTCGCCCGAGGAGATTCGCGAGTGGATGAGCGGCAACCTCTGCCGCTGCGGCTGCTATGTCAAGATCGTGCGCGCGGTCGATCAGACCGCGCGCCGGAAGTGAGGACCGGCCGTCATGCATCCGTTCTCCTACACGCGCGTGTCCGACACGCGGGAGGCTCTCGAAGCCGGTCGCCACGGCGGCCGTTACATCGCCGGAGGCACCACACTGGTCGACCTCATGCGCGAGACCGTGGAGCGTCCCGAGGTGTTGGTCGACATCAGCGGCCTGCCGCTGGACGAGGTCACCGTCACCGAGCGCGGCGGCCTGCGCATCGGCGCGCTGGTCACGATGGCCGAGGCCGCCGCCCACCGCAAGGTACGCACTCTGTTCCCCGTCATCTCCGAGGCGCTGGAGCTGAGCGCGTCGGCCCAGCTGCGGAACATGGCCACCATCGGCGGCAACATCATGCAGCGCACCCGCTGCACGTACTTCCGCGATGTCACCGCCCCCTGCAACAAGCGTGATCCGGGCTCGGGTTGTGCCGCGCGGGAGGGCGTCAACCGTACGCACGCCATCCTGGGCACCTCCGACGCCTGCGTGGCGACCCACCCCTCCGACGTAGCCGTGGCCTTCGCGGCGCTCGAGGCACAGGTGCGCCTGCTGGGCCCGGACGGGGAGCGACAGGTCCCCTTCACCGACTTCCTGTTGCGGCCGGGCAGCACTCCGAGCCGTGAACAGGCCATCCGGAGCGGAGAGTTGATCACCGCGGTGGAGGTTCCCGCGTTGCCGCGTCCCCTGAAGTCGGGCTACCTGAAGGTGCGTGACCGGCAGTCCTACGAGTTCGCCCTGACCTCGGCGGCCGTGGCGCTGCATGTGCGCGGCGGGGTGATCCGCGAGGCACGGGTGGCGGCCGGAGGGGTGGGCACGGTGCCGTGGAAGCTGCCGGCCGTCGAGCGACACCTCGTCGGCGAGCGCCCCTCGGACTCGTTGTGGACGGCCGCTGCCGCCCAGGCGGCGGAAGGCGCCCGTCCCCTCCGACACAACCGTTTCAAGGTCGAGTTGCTCAAGCGGACCGTCGAACGCCAGCTGCGCATCGTAGGAGGTACGAAGTGAGCCCCCAGCCGCAGGCCGCCGTGGGCGCGCCGCTGTCCCGGGTCGACGGCCGGCTCAAGGTCACGGGCAAGGCGCGGTACGCCGCCGAGTTCGATGTCGACGGGGCGGCGCACGCCGTCATCGTGGACGCGAGCATCGGCCGCGGCCGCGTCACCTCGATCGACACGCGCGCCGCCGAAGCCCAGCCGGGCGTGCTGCGGGTGATCCACCACGGCAACGCGCCGAAGCTGCCGTACCGCGACAACGCCGGGTCGAACAACCCGCCGGGCCGGCGACAGCGGATCTTCCAGGACGACCGGGTGCTCTTCCACGGCCAGCCGGTAGCCGTCGTGGTCGCCACCACCCTGGAGGCCGCGGAGCACGGCGCGAGCCTGGTGAAGGTCTCCTACGACGCCGAACAGCCCTCGACCGACCTGCACGACGCGGAGCCGGACAAGCCGACGGCCTACGCGCGCGGCGACGCGGAAGCGGGCCTGCGCGGCGCGCCCGTACGGCTGGATCTGACGTACCGGCTGGCACGCAATCACCACAACCCGATGGAGCCGCACGCCACCATCGCCCGCTGGGACGGCGACAAGCTGACCGTGTGGGACAAGACGCAGTGGGTGATGGGCACGCACGACGAGCTGGCGGCCGTGTTCGGCCTGCCCGCGGAGTCGGTGCGCGTCATCAACCCGTTCGTCGGCGGCGGTTTCGGCAGCGGGCTGCGCTGCTGGCCGCACAGCGTCGTCGCAGCCCTTGCCGCGCGGGAGACGAAGCGCCCCGTCAAGCTGGTGCTGAGCCGCAAACAGATGTACTTCGGCACCGGCTTCAGGCCGTCGTACGCGTACCGGCTGCGCCTCGGCAGCGACCGGCGCGGCCGGCTGACCGCGGCGATCCACGACATCGACGCCGAGACCTCCTCGTACGAGACGTTCACCGAGGCCGTCATGGGCGCGGGGCAGATGCTCTACAGCATGCCGAACGTCAGCCAGGCGTACCGGACGGTCCCCCTGGACGTGAACACCCCGATCTGGATGCGCGGTCCCGGCTTCGCCTCGGCGTCGTTCGTGATCGAGTCGGCCATGGACGAACTCGCGCACCGGCTGGGCGTCGACCCGATCGAGCTGCGCCTGCGCAACGAACCGCACGAGGACGAGTCGAGCAACCTGCCGTTCTCCACCCGTCGGCTACGCGAGTGCTACACCGTCGGCGCCCGCGAGTTCGGCTGGCAGCGCCGCTCCCTCCGGCCACGTCAGAGGCGCGAGGGGGACTGGCTGATCGGCCTGGGCATGGCCGCCGGTGTCTACGACCCCGGGCGTTACCCCGGACAGGCCCGGGCCCGCCTCGACGCCGACGGCACCGCTGTGGTCGAGGCGGCCACCAGTGACATGGGGCCGGGCACCTACACCTCCCAGACCCAGGTCGCCGCCGACGCCCTCGGGCTGACCATGCGTACGGTCACCTTCCGGCTCGGCGACTCCCGCTACCCGCCGACCTCGCCGCACGGCGGCTCGTCGACCATGGCCAGCGTCGGCACCGCCGTCCACGACGCCTGCGACCAGGTGCGGCGGCAGGCGATCAAGCTGGCCGTCGAGGACCGCGAGTCACCTCTGTACGGGGTGAAGGCGGACGACGTGGTCGTACGCGGCGGCCGGCTGCACGTGCAGGGCGACCCGGCCCGCGGGGAGACGTACCGGACGCTACTGGCCCGCAACGACCGCACCCACCTCGAGGCGGACGGCTCCTACACCGGGCCGCCCAGCCCCGCGCGGCACTCCTACCACGCCTACAACGCCACCTTCGCCGAGGTCGCCGTCGACGCGACCCTGGGCCTCGTACGGGTCCGGCGCATGCTCGGCGTGTACGACGTGGGCCGCGTCATCAACCCCAAGCTCGCCGACAGCCAGGCGATCGGCGGCATCGTGGGCGGCATCGGCACCGCCCTGCTGGAACACACGGCCACCGACCACCGCGACGGCCGGATCGTCAACGCCAACCTCGCCGACTACCTCGTGCCGGTGAACGCCGACGTCCCCGAGGTCCGGGCGATCTACCTGGACGGCGAGGACAACGACGGCAACGCGCTCGGCGTCAAGGGGCTCGGCGAAGTCGTTCAGGTCGGGGTGGCGGCCGCGATCGGCAACGCGGTCTTCAACGCCACCGGCCGCCGCGTCCGCGAACTGCCCATCACCGCCGAAGCCCTGCTCTGACCGGTGCGCCTCGGCCCGGCGCCTGCACACCGCTCGTCCGGCAGCACGCGTCCCGTCCGGCCGCCGGACCTCCCAGGGCCGCCGCCGCATGACGCTTTTCCCGGCGTCGCGGCGGCGGCCCGCTCACCCTCCGATCCTGGTCCCGCCGTGGAGAACTGCCATGCTCAACATCGCGGACACACTGCACCGATGGTGCCGCGAAGCACGCCCCTTCGCCCTGGCGACCGTCGTCGACGTCACCGGCAGCGCACCCCTGCCGGCCGGTACGTCGGTCGCGGTCGACGAGGACGGCACCGCGGTCGGCAGCGTCTCCGGCGGCTGCGTCGAGGGCGCGGTCCATGAACTGAGCCGACAGGTGCTCCGTGACGGGGGCGCTCCGCAGCGGACCCGGTTCGGCTACTCCGACGACGACGCCTTCGCCGTCGGCCTGACCTGTGGCGGCGAACTCGACGTCCTCGTCCAGCGCATCGATTCCGCAGCCCAGCCACACCTGGCGACGGCCCTCTCCGAGATCACACAAGGGCGACCGGCCGCCGTGGCGCAGGTCGTGGACGGCCCGGAGCACCTCCTCGGCTCCACGCTCAGCGTGCTCGGCGGTGACCGCGCCACCCACGGGCGCGTGGACGACGGCCCGGCGGACCGGGTGATCGCCGACCGGGCCAGGGCCCTGCTGCGGACCGGCCGCACCGCCCGCGTCGACATCGGCGGGGAGGGAGACGGATGCCCCGACCGGCTGTCCGTCCTCGTCCACGTCCAGGCGGACCCGCCGCGCCTGCTGGTCTTCGGCGCCGTCGACTTCGCCGCCGCCCTGAGCCGGGCCGGCCGCTTCCTCGGCTACCACGTCACCGTCTGCGACGCCCGCCCCGTCTTCGCCACCCCCACGCGCTTCCCGCACGCGCACGAAGTGGTCGTCGACTGGCCCCACCGCTATCTGGAGAACACCGGCGTGGACGAGCGCACCGCCGTATGCGTCCTCACGCACGACGCCAAGTTCGACATCCCCCTCCTCCGGCTGGCACTCGACCTGCCCGTCGCCTACGTGGGCGCCATGGGCTCACGGCGCACCCATGACAAGCGCCTGCGCCTCCTGCGCGAGGCGGGTGTCGGGGAAGACCGGTTGGCCCGGCTGCGTTCCCCGATCGGCCTCGATCTCGGAGCCCGCACACCCGAGGAGACGGCCGTCTCGATCACCGCGGAGATCATCGCCCAGGCCAACCAGGGCACGGGCCGGCCCCTGACCCGGATCACCGGCCCGATCCACCAGCCGTCGAGAGGGCACCGGTAGGCCTCCCATGAACTCCGCGATCGTTCACCTGACGTCGGCTGCCGGCCGACCTCGCCTTCCTCGACGCCCTCCCGATCACCGGACTGGTCAACGCGCGGCGCCCTCGCCGGGGGCCGGTTCTCGTCGTCGGCGCCGACCCGCCGGTGCCATGGCACCGGCGGCGTACGGTCCTTGCCGGTCCAGGCGTGCGCCGAGGGCAGGTCGTAGCGGCTGACGGCCAGGTGCGTCTCCGGGGTCCCCGCTTCGAGGAGACCCTCGTCGCCCTCCAGGTCGAGTCCCGGCTCCTGAGGGCGACGCAGCAGGTCGCCCCAGTCGCTCGTCACTCCGCGCTCATGGCTTCACGGAGCAGGGGGCGCAGCCGAGGACGGGCTGCCTCCTGCTGATCGCGGAAGATAGGCCGCTGGGTGAGTCGCCGTTCTTCCTCGCGTCGTCGCTGAGCCCCTGGCCGGAGGCCGGCTGGTCCGCGGCGCGCAGCCCCGGGGTACGCCGGGGCAACGGCGAGATCTTCCGCGGGGACCATACGGATCACTCTGCACGGGCCGGAAGCGTCCCCGGAGCTGGATCTCCAACCCGTGTACAGACCCCCGGCCGGCGTGCGGGAGGAGCGATCGGGCCGGCCTGCGGCACCGGCATTCCGCTCCGGAGCCTGGGAAACAGGCTGTGGCCACCGGACGTCCGCAAGCGGGAGGGCCCCGCGTGTGGCGTCAGCCCGAGGTGCCGCCGCGCCGGGCGTAGGCGCGGGCGGCACGGGCGCGGTCGCCGCAGCGGGTGGAGCACCAGTGGCGCCGACCGTGGGTGCGCAGGAGGAAGCGGTCGCAGGGTGCCGAGCCACAGGCGGCGAGGATGCCGGCGTCGGGACCGGTGAGCAGGTCGGCGGCGTCGGCGGCGAGGGTCGCCAGCGCGTGGTTGACGGCCCGGTCGGTGGGGTGTGCCTGGACGCGGCGCAGCCCCTGGGCCCCGTCCCAGGCGAGGAGGGGTGCGGTGGGCACGGCCGTGAGCGCCTCGTTCACCGCGCGCAGGGATTCCTCGGGCGGGGCGGTCGCGTCGACGCGGGCGGCGAACAGGGCGCGTACGTGGGCACGCAGCGTGCGCATCCGCTGTGCGCACACCTCGTACAACCGCACGTCCGGGGCGGTCAGGTCGTGGGCGGCGAGCCAGCGCATGGCGGATTCCGGTGTGGCAAGCAGGTCGTAACTCTGACCGGCGGGCAGGGTCGCCGCGGTGTCGGCGAAGTCCAGGGAACGGTACCGGTCGGCACCCGGGGCGGGGGGCAGAGCGGTCTGCGCTGTGTCGGTGGCCACGGTGTCGCCCATGCCTCTCATGGTAGCGCTTGCAATTATCCGTGATGCCCGCCTAGCCTGGCCTCACGTTAAATACAGATGGTTTTCGTGAGAAGCTGTTTTTCGTGAGAAGCGGAGATGTGATGTCCCAGCCCAACGCCGACCGGTTCCCGGTCCGCACGTTCGGTGGCCCTACCGCTCTGTTCGAGTACGGCGGCCTGCGCTTCCTGACCGATCCGACCTTCGACGGTCCCGGCGACTACCCCACGCCCGGCCCCACTCTGACCAAGACCGCCCCGTCCACCGCCACCCCCGCCGACCTCGGCCCCGTCGACGTGGTCCTCCTCTCTCATGACGAGCACGCCGACAACCTCGACACCTCCGGCCGGGCCCTGCTCGCCGACGTCCCCCTCACCCTGACCACGCCCGACGGCGGCGAGCGCCTCGGGGAAAAGGCCAAGGGCCTGGCGGACTGGGAGACGGTCGAGCTGGAGCGCCCCGGCGGCGGCACCGTCACCGTCACCGGTGTTCCCGCCATCCACGGCCCCGGCCCGCGCGAGAAGGTCGAGCCCGTCGCCGGCCAGGTCGTCGGCTTCGTCCTGACCGGTGAGAGCCTGCCGACGGTCTACGTCAGCGGCGACAACGCCTCCCTCGACGCGGTTCGGGAGATCGCCGAGCGCTACGCCCCGGTGGACACCGCCGTCCTGTTCGCCGGCGCACCCCGCTTCCCCATGCTCTTCGACGGCAACCCGATCGTCCTGGACAGCGCCCAGGCCGCCGAGGCCACCCGGATCCTCGGCGCCCGCCGTGTCGTCCCGGTCCACCACGACAGCTGGGCCCACTTCACCGAGGGCCGCGACGAGCTGGAAGCCGCCTTCACCGCCGCCGGCCTGGCCGACCGCCTGGACCAGGACTGGACGCAGCGCGCCTGACTCCGAACCGCCGTCCGGTGAGGGGGACCTTCTGTCCGGCGGTCGTGGCCGCGCTCCGGGCCGCAGGCCGCGCGCAGAGCGTGATGCATCGGCCCAGGTGCGGAAGGTGGATGGTGGGGGCCGTGTCCTGTGTCCCCGGAGCCGGTCCGGGGGCCCGCGGCCTGCCCTCGGCCCGGTGGGGAATGTCTGCCGGGGTGGGTGGGTTGTAGGAGGTGTGGTCGTGGAGGGGACAGTGTCCCCGGGCCTCACCCATAGCCTGCAGGGACGATCGTTCGGCTGAAGCCCTGCAGAGCCTTTCGCCGCGTAGGCGACCGCCCTCCACGACCACGCCCCCTTCTGTCGCGGCCCCCGCCCGGTGTCCTCACCGGTCGGGGGCCGCGGGTGTTCGCGCTGCCGTGACCGCGCTGCGGCTGGAGAAGCGTCCCGGTCATGGACGACCGCGAGCGACCCGACGGTGCGGGCACGTCGACTTCCACGGTCGGCTCGCGGCCTCCCGGGCCCCCAAGCCGTGGCCGACCTCTGCACCTGCCTGGCAGGCCGACGCGCTGTCGCCTGCGATGCACGTCCTCGAGAAGGTACGGCTCGCTCGCGGTGGCCTTACGAACTCCTTTGCGGGGTCCTACCTTTGAGCCATGGAAACTCGGCATCCCGGCCCGCTGGCGGACGTTGTGGCACCCGTGACAGCCGGATGGCGGCTGGTGTTCGTGCCCAGCCGGGCCCGCGAGCTGGCCGTCGCGCTCGGCGGCAGCGTCCTGGTCCCGCCGATGATCGCAGCCCCTTTTCTGCTGGCCGCTCTGGTGGCCGCCGTGGTCTCGGGCAACTCGTTCTTCTGGGGCGGTTTCTGGGTCCTCCTGGTGCTCACGGTCGGCGCAGTGATCCTGCTCGCCGCGGCCATGGTGTACGCCGCGGTCTCCATGACGGTGCGGTGGGTCGAGTTCCGCCCCCTCGGAACTCCGGCCCAGGTCGTGATCGCGCGCTTTCTGCGTTCGTCGACCATGGCGATGACTGATCTGCGGCGAGTCGTCGTCGTCGAGCGGCTCAGTCTGGGGCAGCGACAATCGATCAAGGTGGTGTTGCACACCGGCAGCGAGACGGTGGAGTGCGAACCGGCGACATCCGCACCGCTCTCTCGGGTCGACGCACAGGCGCTGACCGGCTGGTTGACCGAGCAACTCGTCGGCGTCCAGGTGGGGGTGGAGCGTCAGACGGAGGTCAAGCGCGACTTCCTGCGTCCGGACGAGTGGTGGACCCCGTCCCGCACCGCCGAGCTGTGGCGGGTACCCGTCGGCGAGGTCGACGGCATAGCCGCCCGGCGCGGCGTAGAAACCTATGGGTACACGCCCCGGGCCGCCGCGATGTACAGCCCTGGCACTTCGGTCACCGTCTACGACCCGGGCCGGGCCTACGAGGTCGCCGAGGAACTCCGCGCGGAACGAGCCGCCGGCCGGGCCGCCGACGGCCCGGCGGCCCCCGGTCCGGCCGAGGACGATGCGACGGAGTCCCGCTGACGCGGTCGGGCCGGTCCTGCCCCGGATCGGAGACCGCCCTCCACGAGCGGGGGGATGGCGTCGCCTGCGTGGTGGCGAAACCCGTCGGCGCCCGCCCGAAATCCCCTGCGTGCCGACGGTGACGTGACCGTACGCTCGGCCGTGTTTCGGCCGCTCGGGGGCGGGTGGTGCGGGCCGGTGACCAGGGGCCTCTTCCTGTATCTGAGGCTCGGCGGTCGGGTGACGCGACTTCGGGATTCCTGCATCGCTCTCGGGCTGTCCGACGCCTGCGAGCCGTCAGGCCGAGGCTCCGCTGTCGACGACCAGGTCGGTGCCTACTACGGCGCCGGCCGCGGGCGAGGCGAGGTAGAGCACCGCGGCCGCCACTTCCTCGGCCTCCGCGACCCGGCCGAGCGGGTTCTCGGTCCTCATCCGCTCGGCACGGTCGGCGTCGGTCTCGCCGGGCCGCAGCGACATGGGAGCGGCGGAGGCGCCCGGGCTGACCGCGTTGATGCGGATGCCCTGGTGGATGTGGTCGAGAGCGGCGGCGCGGGTCAGCGCGGAGACCGCCGCCTTGGAGGTGATGTACGCGGCGGCATTCGGGATCCGCAGGTGTGCGCCCAGGTTGGAGGAGACGTTGACGATGGTGCCGCCGCCGTTCTCCTTCATGTGCGCGATCTGGTGTTTCATGGCCAGCCAGACGCCGGTGACGTTGGTCCGCAGCACCGCGTCCCAGTCCTCCTCGCTCACCTCGCCGACGGGTACGGTGCCGCGGAGTATCCCGGCGTTGTTGACCGCGATGTCCAGTCCACCGAAGCGGGCGACGCTCTCGCGTACGAGGTTCTGGAGCCGACCGGAGTCGGTGACGTCGGCGGTGACGGCGACGGCCGTTCCACCGGCTGCCTGGATGAGACCGACCGTCTCGTCCAGGGAGGCCGCGGTGCGCCCCGCGACGACCACGGATGCGTCCTCGGCGGCGAAGGCGCGCGCGATCGCGCGGCCGAGGCCGGAGCCCGCGCCGGTGACGAGGACGGTCTTGCCGGTGAAGCGGTTCATCACGGTGACTCCTTGAGTGAGGGATTACTTGGTGCGGTGATGCAGGAGACCGACGACGGCGAGAGCGGCCCCCGTCGCGGCCAGGGACCACGCGTCGCTGCCGAGCGTGAGCAGGACGGCGAGGAGAACGGTCGGGCCGAATTCCATCGCGGTGTTCAGCACGCCACCCGCAAGCCCGGTCTGCTGCTCAGGTATGCCTGCGGTGGCGAGCACGGCGGCTCCCGCGAAGGAGGCCGCGGTGCCGGCCGGCAGAAGCACGAGGCCGGGCAGCAGCCCATACGCGTACCAGGTGTGCGCATCGAGCCCGGTGAACGCGAGGAGGACGAGTCCGGCCGCGCCCGTGCCCAGCCCGGCGGCCGTGACGGCTCGGGCCCCGTACCGGCCGATGAACGGTCCTGCCGCCCGGCCCGAGGCGATGAGCGCGACGGCGAACGGCAGGAAGGCGGCCGACGTCCGCAACTGCGACCAGTCGCGCGCCTGCTGGAGGTGGAGTGAGAGCACCACGAAGGTCATCGCGGTTCCGCAGGCGCTCAGCGCGATGGCCGTGAGGGCGAGAGCCCGCCGCCGGTCGAGAAGGAAGCGGGGCGGCAGCAGCGGATCGCGGGCGAGCTGCTCGGCGTACCAGAACGTGGCGAACAGCGCGGTCCCACCGAGCAGCGGCACGAGCACGCCGGCCGACGACCAGGGGCGGGCCTCGGTGACGACGAGCCCGTAACTGGCGAGGGTGATCCCGACGGTGGCGAGCAGCGCGCCCGGCAGGTCGAGTCTCCTGTGCCGGTTCGGCGCGGTGTCCGGCAGCAGCCTGGGCGTGAGGGCGAGAGCTGCGACCGCCACCACGAGCGGTACGGCGAAGGTCCAACGCCACGAGAGAAGCGCCGAGATGACGCCGGAGAGCAGATTGCCCGCGGTCGCGCCGAGGACCGAGAGTCCGCCCCAGGTGGCCATCGCCCTGCCGTAGTCGGTGGGGGAGGGGAAGACGGCGCGCAGCACGGCCATGGCGGCGGGCGCGACGAGGGCCGCGCCCGCTCCCTGTGCGAAGCGCGCCGCGAGCAGTGCCACGATGCCGGGGGCGAGCGGGGCGGCGGCCGAGGCGGCGGCGAAGAGGACAAGGCCCGCGGTGAGGGCGCGCCGCCCGCCGTAACGGTCGGCGAGACGTCCGCCGAAGAGCACCAGTCCGGCGAAGGTCAGTCCGTAGGCGGCGCTGAGCAGGATCAGGTCGGCGCGTTCCAGGTCGAGTTCGCGTCCGATGCGGGGCAGCGGTACGGCGAGTGCGGCGAGCGTGAAGATCAGCGTGGTCTGGACGCTGCCGAGGAGGACGGGGGCCCATCGGTGCCGCTTGGCTAAGACGCGGGCAGCGCCTGTAGCGGTCATGTGTCCCCCCTGATATTTGACCGATCGGTTCATTATTTGGGCGCGCGGAAGGGAGCCCGATGGCTCCGGTGAGTGGATTCAGTCCAGCAGGGCCAACGCCTGCTCGGCCGCGTCCCGCACCCGGGCGGGATCGTCGGACACCTTGCCGACGACCCGTATCCCTTGCAGCAGGACGAGCAGCATGCGGGCCACCGCGCGCGGATCGCGGTCCTCGGGAAGCTCGCCCCGGGCCTGCGCCCGTACGAGCGCGGAGTGCAGCAGGGTTTCGATGTGCTCCCAGCTGATCTCGACCCGGCGGGCCGCCGCGGGGTCGTGCGGGGCCAGCTCGGCCGCGGTGTTGGTGATGAAGCAGCCGTTCAGGCGTCCTGCCGGGGAGGCGGCCTCCGCGGCGAAGCGGCGCACCACCGCCCGCACCGCAGGCAGTGCGGGGCCCGGCTGGGACAACTCCGCGAGGAGAGGCGGGTCGCACATCTCGGCGTACCGGTCCATGGCCTTGAGATACAGCTCGTGCTTGCTGCCGAAGGTCGCGTACAGGCTGGCGCGGCCGATGCCGAGGTGCTCGACGAGGTCCGTCACCGACGTCGCTTCGTAGCCGCGCCGCCAGAACAGCTCAAGGGCCGATCGCAGCGCGGCGTCCGGATCGAACTCCTTGGTCCTGGCCACGCCGCAGACCCTAGGTCAATCTGGATCGTTCGGTCAAGTAACTGGGTGCCGTGGTCGGCGGGTTGGGCTTGGGCAGTGCGCCTGCCCGCGGTCGGTCGGCGTCGGGTCACCACTGGGTGATGAGTGGGATGTCCGGCCCGTGCTGCCGCCAGGCTTCGGTGAGGCGGACGAGGCGGGTGGGGGCGGCGATGCCGCGCACGGTTGCGATCCTGCCGTCGGTGACGTCGAACGTCACGGTGCCTACGACCTGGTCGCCGAGTACGAAGAGGATGGCGGGGGCGCCGTTGACGAGCGCGTAGTGGACGGCGGGCGTGCCGCCGACGAGTCGCCGTTTCGCGGGTGTGGGCTTGAAACCGGCTCGTGCGATGGCGGCGATGCGCTCGGGAGTGTCGTACCGCAGCAGCGTCTTGGCCGGGCCGGCGCCGTTGGAGTCGGCGATCGCGATCGCGTCGTCGGTGAGCAGTGCCACCAGCCGTTCGATACGGCCCGAGGTGGCAGCGGCGAGGAACTCCTCGACGATGCCTCGGGCCGATGTCGGGTCGACTTCGGCGCCGCCGCGGCGGCGCGTGGTGGTGATGCGGTGCCGGGCCCGGTGGAGGTGCTGCTGGCTCGCGGACTCGGTGATGTCGAGGATGTCGGCGATCTCGGTGTGGCTGTAGGAGAACGCTTCGCGCAGCAGGTAGACGGCCCGCTCGACGGGTGACAGGCGCTCCATGAGGGTCAGCATGGCCAGGGAGACCGATTCACGCTGCGCGAACGTGTCGGCCGGACCGAGCATCGGGTCGCCGTCGAGGAGCGGTTCGGGCAGCCAGGCGCCGGCGGTGCGTTCGCGGCGGGCCTGTGCGGAGCGGAGCCGGTCGAGGCACAGGTTGGTGACGACCTTGGTCAACCAGGCTTCCGGCACCTTGATCTGCTGCCGGTCGGCTGCCTGCCAGTGCAGGAACGCGTCCTGTACGGCGTCTTCGGCGTCGGTGGCGGAGCCCAGCAGCCGGTACGCCAGCGAGGCCAGCCGGTTGCGGCTGGCCAGGAACCGGCCGGTGTCGAAGCGATCAGTGGCGGTGCTGTCCACGCGGACCACCCTAGGCAGCTACGCGATCTTCTTCACGGGGTACGCCTTCTCGGCTGACGCATCCGGTGCGGCGGCCAGGCGGTGCTTGCGCTTGGGCAGGCCGAAGGTCGGGTGGGAGTTGGCCCACAGCGACATCTTGAGGATGCCCGCCTTGATCCGCGCGGCCTTCCGGCCGCCCATGTACTTCGGCTTCGCCTGCCCTTCGTCATCGACCATCTGCAGGATCCCGTCCCGCCGACCCAGGCTGATGTGGTTGCCCAGGTACTCAAGCTTGGTGTTCGCGATCTCGCGGCCGGTCAGGCGTCCCACGATCGCGGCCGTGGCCTGCATGCCGGTGTATCCGGCCGAGGCGCAGGACATCGGCAGAGGTCGGCCGTTGTCGCCGACGGCGTAGGCGCTGTCGCCGACGGCGTAGACGTTCGGGTGCGAGACCGACCGCATGGTGCGATCGACGACGATCCGGCCGTTCTCGGTGACCTCCAGCCCGCCGGCGGCGGCGATGGGGCTGACCTCGAACCCGGCCGTCCACACGGTGGCGTCGGACGCCAGTGCGGTGCCGTCGGCGCACAGCACCCGCGTTGCTTCGACGGCTTCGGCCTCGGTGTGCTCCAGGACGGTGACGCCCAGCCGGTCGCAGGCCTGGCGCAGGTGGCTACGGGCGCCGGCGGAGAGGTGGGTGCCCAGCTCTCCGCGGGCGACCAGGGTCACCGACAGGCCGCGCCTGGATTCGGCGATCTCGGTGGCAGTCTCGATGCCGGTCAGCCCGTCGCCGATGACCAGCACACTCCCGCCTTCGTCCCGCCCGCTCAGGCTGTCCAGGCGCATGCGTAGGCGCAGGGCGGAGGGCCGGCCGGCGACGTCGAAGGCGTGCTCGGTCACGCCGGGGACGCCGTGGGCGGTGACGCGGCTGCCGAGCGCGTAGACAAGCGTGTCGTAGCCGAGTTCATCGCCGCGGTCGGCGTCGGCCACGGCGACGACCTGGCGCTCGGGGTCGACGGCGGTGACACGGGCCACGCGCAGCCGTATCCCCGTACCCGCGAAGACGTCGGTGAGCTGCGGAGCCTCGATCGCCTGGCCGGCCGCGAGCTGATGCAGTCGCAGCCGCTGCACGAAGTCCGGCTCGGCGTTGACCACGGTGATCGCGGTGTCCTGCGGGGACAGCCGACGGGCCAGGGTCCCGGCCACGTAGGCCCCGGCATAGCCGGCACCGAGGACGACGATGCGGTGCTTCATGTGTCGCTCCTGTCTTTTCGCTTGCCTTCGCGACTTGAGCGGGACAGCGCGCCGATTGCTGACAGGAACGGCATGTGGCGTCGGTCACATAGAGGACGGGGTGTCGCCCGGGGATACCCGCGACGTCGAGGCGGCGCAGACGCGGGCCGGGCGCGGGCCGTCTCATTCCGGTGTGCGGCTGAGGAAGTGGTCAACGGTCGACCACGAGACCCTGGTTGGCGACCTTGCTGCTCGGGGCAGGATCCGTTTGAGGACGGCCCCCGGTACTCCGGCCGTGGATCGCTGGTACGGCGTCCGACCGACCGCGCCTACGGGTGCGTGTCCGTGATCGCGATGACCTCGTCGAGGCGTTCCACGGCGACCCGCAAGTCGTCGATCTTGGCCTGGATGCGGTCCCGCTCGGCGCGCAGCATGGATCGTTGCTCCGCGTCGGTGTGTCCGAGGTCCCAGCACGGCAGGAGTTCCGTGATCCTTCGGCTGGTCAGGCCGGCGGCGAACATCTGCTGGAAGAAACGGATCCGGGGGACGGCGTCCTGCCGGTAGAGGCGCTGGCCGGATGGGCTGCGCTCCGCGCTGAGCAGCCCCTGCTGCTCGTAGTAGCGCACGGCGCGTACCGAGACGCCGGCACCCCGCGCCACCTCGCCGATGCGGATCGGCCGCTCGGTCGCGGCATCGGTGACGGTCATGGTGATTCCTTTTCCCCGGCCCTGATGACCAGCACTTGCCTCTGACGTTAGCGTCAGGTTTTAGCGTACCGGGCATGGACATCAACAACTCAGTCGCCCTCGTCACCGGGGCCAACCGCGGCCTGGGCCGCGCCTTCGCCCAGCGCCTGCTCGAACGGGGCGCCCGCAAGGTCTACGCGACGGCTCGTCGACCCGAGAGTGTGGACCTGCCCGGGGTGGACGTGCTGCCCCTCGACATCGCCGATCCCGCATCCGTGAGGGCCGCGGCCGAGGCCGCCCCGGACGTCTCGCTGCTCATCAACAACGCGGGAATCAGTACGGGGACCGACCTGGTGACCGGTTCGCTGGACGCGGTGCGGCAGGAGCTGGAGACCAACATGTTCGGCCACCTGGGAATGATCCGGGAGTTCGCGCCGACGCTCGCCGGGAACGGCGGGGGCGCGGTCGTCAACGTCCTCTCCGCCATGTCGTGGTTCGGAGGCAAGGGCGCCAACGCCTACCACCTGACCAAGGCCGCCGCCTGGGCCATGACCAACGGCGTGCGCCTGGAACTCGCCGAGCAGGGCACGCTCGTGACAGCGGTGCACCTCGGCCTTGCCGACACCGACATGGCCGCGGGCTGGCCCGTGGCCAAGATCGCGCCGTTGGACCTGGCCGACGCGGCGCTCGACGGTGTCGAGGCGGGCTCCGCCGAGGTCCTCGCCGACCAGTGGAGTCGGGACGTCAAGTCCCGGCTGCCGCTGACGCCGGAGGAATTCAACGACGCGATGGACCGCGCCCTGGCGGCGCTGACGGCGGCATGAGGGATCCCTCGGGCCGCACTGACTTCGGTCGGTTGCTTCCGAGCTGAGTCGATCGGTACTCATCCGCAGTCGTGGATCTTCGTGTTGTGGCCTCGCGTCGGCGGTCGTGGCAGTCGCGGGCGCGGGCCGGGTGTCGGGGACCGAGGGCTTCAGTTGGCCGTTCCGCGCTCAGTGCCGAGGGTGGCCGTCCTGCCACTGCCGGGTGCGGCGGGGCGGTCGGTCGCCGGACCTGGTGATGTCCGGGAGTTGCTGGTGGAGGGCCACCTTGCCGACGTGGGCCTGCACCGTCACTCCGCGGGCAGGGCGAGCGCCACCTTGCCCGTGGCACGGCCGGCGAGAAGGTGTCGGACGGCTGTGGCGGTCTCGGCGAGCGGGTAGACGCGGTCCACGACAGGGCGCAGCGTGCCCGCGTCGATGAGAACGGTCAGGTCGCGCAGCCCGTCGGCGTGCTCCGAGGCGATGAAGGTGCCCAGATGTTGGCCGGTGAACGGGGACAGCATCTGGGCGCGGAGCTGCCGGTCGGTGCCGCCGAGCCAGGGGCCGTTGGTCTCGCCGCCGGTGATGACCAGCCTGCCGCGGGGCGTGAGGGCGCGGCGCAGATCCCTCAGACCGCGGTTGCCCGCGATGTCGATGATGGCGTCGTAGCGTCGCGGGCCGGCAAGGAAGTCCTCGCGGGTGTAGTCGATCACGTCGTCGGCGCCCAGCGCCCTCACGGCGTTGACTTTGGGGGTGCTCGCCACGGCCGTGACCCGGGCGCCGAAGGTGTGGGCGAGTTGGACGGCGAAGGTGCCCACGCCGCCGGCGGCTCCCGTGATCAGGACCTGTTGGCCTTCCTTCACCTCGCCCCGGTCGCGAACCGCCTGGAGTGCGGTGAGCGCGCTGACCGGTACCGTCGCCGCCTCCTCGAAGGTGAGGCCGGCCGGTTTGGGAGCGATCCTGTCGGCACGGGTGGCGGCGTATTCGGCGAACGCCGCCGCTGCCGTGCCGTAGACCTCGTCGCCCGCCGCGAACCCTGTCACTCCGGGTCCGACCGCCTCGACGACCCCGGCGATGTTGCGGCCGGGATTGGAGAGCTTGGGTCTGCGCAGTCCGCTCACGGGCCGGATCGCGTACGGCAGACCGGCCATCAGGTGCCAGGTGCCCCGGTCCACGCTGGAGGCGCGCACACGGACCAGCACCTCGGCCGGCCCGACGCTCGGCCTGGGCAGCCGCGCCGTGCGCAGTACGGCCTCCGGCTCGGCGCCGTAACGCTCCTGCAGGACGGCCGCCATCGTCTTGGTCCCACTGGTGGTCGCGATCGGCTCGCTCATCGTCACTGCTTCCCGTTGCGTCTGCCGCGCGCTTGCGGCGCAGTCGAGACTTACGCCGTAAGTACAGCACTTACAGCGTAAGCTCGTCAACGCTGGGAGAGCACGAGAGGAAGTGATGTCCGCCGTGACCCGACGTACCGTCCGGCAGCCGATCCGGGAGCCGCTCAGCCGGCAGCGGGTGCTGCGTGCCGCCGTCGACCTCGCCGACGCCGGTGGCCTGGACACGCTCAGCATGCGCAAGCTGGGCCAGGCCGTCGGTGTCGAGGCGATGTCCTTGTACAACCACGTGACGAACAAGGAAGACCTGATCGACGGCATGGTCGACCTGGTGTTCGGCGAAGTCGAACTGCCCACGCCGGGGGACGGCTGGCGACAGGCGATGCGGCGGCGGGCTGTCTCCATGCGCCTCGCGCTGTCTCGCCACCGCTGGGCGATCGGGCTGATGGAGTCACGGTCCACTCCCGGCCCTGCCAGTCTGCGGCACCACGACGCCGTTCTCGGCTGTCTGCGTCAGGGCGGGTTCTCCCTCACCCTGACCGCGCACGCCGTCTCGGTTCTCGACAGCTACATCTACGGGTTCGCCCTGCAGGAGAAGAGCCTGCCCTTCGACTCCCCGGAGGAGACCGCCGAACTGGCGGATTCCCTACTGAGCGGTTTCGGTGATGGCGAGTACCCGCATCTGACCGAGATCGCCACCGATCACGTCATGCGTCCCGGGTACGCCTACGGCGACGAGTTCGCATTCGGACTGGACCTCATCCTCGACGGCCTCCAGCAAGCGGCGGGCTGACGGGCTATTGGCGTACCCGCAGCATCCGGCGCGTTGCCCTGTCGGATTGATGGGCCCGATGGGCCCGATGGGCCCGATGGGCCCGATGGGCCCGATGGGCCCGATGAGCCCGATGAGCCGATGAGCCCGATGAGCCGATGAGCCCGAGGACGCCGAAGCGCTGCGGCGTCCCGTCAGGGCCGGGGCACGCACGGCCGGCCCGCCGTGAGCGCGCTCACGGCGTGGCCGGGAGGAAGAAGCCGGTGATGTCGGCGAGGCGGCCGTCCTCGTGATGGCGGGCGGTGCTGATGCCGGTGGACGCGGTCTCGCCCTGCTCGCCGAGCTGGGTCCAGCGGGCGAGGGAGCGGTCGTGGTGCTCCAGTACCTCGTCGATGCGGAACCGGTGGCCGGGGAAGGCTTCGGCGAAGCCGGCCATGTAGGCGGCGAGTTCGGTCAGGCTGCCGACCTCGGTTCCGGGGTCACGGTAGGCGACGCCGTCGACCGCGACCGCGCCGAGGGCGGCGGGTCGGTCGGCGGGGTCGGCCGACCAGCAGGCGGCGTAGTCGTTCCACAGACGCTGGGTGTCACTCATGGTCGTCCTGCTTTCGTGAGGTCCTCAGGGAGCCGATCGACGCCATCGCGCCGTCGGTGACGTTGTGCAGTGTGGTGCGGGGCAGGCCGGCCCGGACGAGCACGAGCAGGCCCTGGTAGAGCGCGAGCAGGTGGGTGGCCGTGGTCCTGACGTCGAGGTCTGGCGGAGTGGTGCCGCCGTGCCGGGCGCGCGTCAGCGCGTCGGTGAAGCCGCTTTCGATGGCCGCCAGGCCGTGGTGCACGCCGGCGGCGGTCTGGGGGAGGGTGAAGGACTCGACGGCGGTGTTGGTGAGCAGGCAGCCCGGGTCGGGCTCGGTGCCGGTCTCGATCGCCGAGGTGAAGAACGAGCCAATGCCGGCCAGGGGGTCCGCCGGCTCCAGCAGGTGGATCCGGACCCGGTCTTGTACCACCTGCTCGTTGTAGGCCTCCAGAGCGGCGTGGAACAGGCCGTCCTTGCTCTGGAAGGTCCGGTACAGGCTCCCCGGGTGCAGTCCGGTGGCCTCCTCGATGTCCCGCAGCGACGCGCCGAGATACCCCCGGCGACGGAAGAGTTGCATGGCCGAGGCCACTACTTCGCCTTGATCCCAAAGCTGCCTGCGCCCCATCCCGCCTCCATAGTTGAACGCTCGCTCACAAAAAAATAGCACGGCGCGGACCTGTCCCGCGCCCACTGGTCGACACCTGTCAGGCCGGCCACCCCTGAGCCCGTGTGGCCGCCCGACCGCCGTGCCGCTCCGGCCCGGCCTCTCCGGACCCGGACCTCGCCGCCCTGCGGGCGCACCGGCAGCGCGTGTCGTGGATGGGTCGTGTGAGTGGCGGCCGCCGTCGCGGTGGTGCGGCGCGTGGTCCCGGCCGGGGTCGTCGGGTGGCGGTGTGAAGGCACCGCGGCATGTGCATGGTCCGGTCGGCACCCGGCGGGACGGCGCCCGCAAGTGCCCGACGAGGGCAGTGACGGGCCGTTGGGGCAGGGGCGCTGCTGGGTCATGTTTCGGTACTGCCGTCCGGCGCGACGCATCCAGGGCGCAAACGGCGTCGACCGGGGCGCTTTGTGATCGGACGGGAGCGACTCGACTCGGACGGGCGCAGGTATGAGGTCTCCCGTCACGAGGCCCCATCGACAACCCTCCGCGTCCAGGCCTTGTTCGCGAAGACGCGGACGCCGAACGCGCCGCCCTCACGGAGTTGTCCGAGGGCTGAGGCCGGCAGACCATCGAGGACACCCGGCCCCGTGAACCGCCGCGGCTGTGCCCAGCTGCCCGCCCGCACCTCCAACGACCGATGCGGTACCGGCGATGTGTTCGCCGTTTCCTCGTGCCCGTTGTGCGGGACAGGGATGCCGTGGTTGCGCGATGCTGAGGCGGTGGATATTCAGGTGCGAGAGGTGCCCACCGTGGGGGTGGAGGAGGAGTACTTCCTCGTGGACCCGGTGACGCGGTCGGTGGTGTCGGCCGGGCCGCGGGTGGTGGCACACGCTGCCGCGGAGGTGGGGGACCTGGTCTCGGAGGAGTTCACCGGGTACCAGATCGAGGTCAGGACGCGGCCGTGCACGACGATGCACGAGCTGCGGGTCGAGCTGGCCCGCGTGCGGGCGGCCGCGGTCTCGGCGGCCGGGCGGGAGGGCCTGCGCCTGTGTGCGTCGGGCACCCCGGTCATCGCACCGGACCGGGCGTCCGACGTGGGCGACCACCCCCGCTACCGGGCGGGACTCAGGCAGTACCGAGCGATGCTCGGCGACTTCGACATCAGCGCTTTCCACGCCCACGTCCTCCTTCCCGACCGGGAGCAGGCCGTGCTGACGGGCAACCACCTGCGCCCGTGGCTGCCCCTCCTGGTGGCGATGAGCGCCAACTCGCCCTTCCACCACGGCAGCGACACCGGCTACGCCAGCTGGCGGTCGGTGATCCGTTCACGCTTCCCCTGCCTGGGCCCACCGCCCTACGCCAGGTCCCTCGCCCATCACGAGCAGCTGGCCGCCGCCATGGCCGCCTCCGAGGCGATGCTGAATGCCGACATGCCGTACTGGGACATCCGCCCCCACCCGCACCTGCCGACCCTCGAAGTGCGCTCCATGGACGTCCCCGCGGAGGTCGGGGACACGGTCGCGCTCACCGCACTGATCAGGGCCATGGTGGTGACGGCCGCCCGCCGGGTCGGGGAAGGCGACGGGGGACCGGAGGTGTGCAGCGAGCTGCTGCGCGCCGGGTACTGGCGCGCGGCCCGCGACGGCTGGCCCGGAAGCGGCATCGACATCCTGACCGGAACGGTCATGCCGTTCGCCGACCAGGCGGCGCAACTCGTCGCCTACGTGCGCCCGGTCCTGGAGGAGTACGGCGACGTGGAGCTGGTCAAGGCGTTCCTGGAACGGCTGGAGACCCGGGGATCCGGCGCGGACGTCCAACGTTCCCGGTACGCCGCCGGAGCGGGCCTGAACGCAGTCGTCGACGGCCTTCTCCAGGCTACGGACTCTCCCGGCATCACGGCTGCGGGGCCGGTCACGGTGCAGTGAGACACCCCACGTCAGACGTCAGACAGCCCAGGGGGTCTGACAGTGCGTCGGCATCGTGATCGCGTGCCGCCCGGTCCAGCGCCGTCAGCCGAGGGCGTCGAGCAACTCGCGCTCGCGCTGTGCGCTGAGGCCCGCGCGCCTTTCCCGGTCCAGCCCCTGCTCGCGTTCCCAGCGCAGCGTGTCGGCCAGCATCTCGGCCCGGGACCGGTGACGCAGCCCCACGGCGCGCGCCGAGGACCCGTCCCGGGCCGACCACCCGCCCCAACCCGGCTCGACCAGCCACATCGGCAGCGATGCGGACCCCATGTACTGGGCTACGCCGTTGGCGAGCAGCCACGCCGATTCGGCGGCGACCACCGGACCGGTGTGCCCGCCAAGGGCACGGCACAGCTCGATCCACTCTCCGAACGGAACGACCGGACCGACCGCGTTGTAGGTGCCGGTGATTCCCGTCTCCGCGGCGTCGAGCAGCCAGGCAGTCAAGTCCCTCACGTCGACCACCTGGGTCGGCATGGCCGGTGTGTCGGGTACCAGCAGGGGCCCTCGCGGGTCACGCGCGGCGCGGGCGACCCAGTAGCCGGAGCGCCCGCTGTGATCCCCCGGGCCGCCGATGAGCCCGGCGCGTGCGATGAGGAGGCGATCGCCCACAGCGGCCGTCGACGCCTGCTCGCAGGCGACCTTCGCCTCGCCGTACAACTCGCGATCGACCTCGCTCCGGTCGGTCGGGGCAAGCAGGGCCGCGGACTCGTCCGCCCCCGGCGTGGCATGCGAGGCATAGGCGTTGCCGGACGAGACGTACACCCAGTGCCCGGCCTTGCTGCCCAGCACGTCGAGTGCCCCACGAACGAAGCCCGGCTGCCACGACACCTCGACGACCGCGTCCCATACGCGGTCGAGCAGGGGCTCGTACGCCGACGGATCGCGCCGGTCGGCGGCGACCAGTGTCGCTCCGTCCGCCACTTCTCCGCTGGCACCGCGGGCGAGGCAGGTCACCCGATGGCCGCGCTCGATCGCCTGCCGCGACAGCTCCCGACCCACCCATGCCGTTCCGCCCAGAACCAGGATCTCCATCCCCACACACAAGCACCGAGACCACCACGCGGCCAGGCGGATTCGCTGACAGCAGATGGTCGGCCGCCGGACCGTCTCAACCCTCCCGCGACGGCGGTCACTTGGTGAGCGCAACTCCTTGCGATGGGCGGACCGGTCCCTCAGACCCGCACGGGGGCGCCAGCTCCCCGCTGAAGCTCAACTCGGGCTGCGCCCGCCCCCCAGGGCCACGTCGACGTCGAGGTCCCGGCGCTCTGCGGTGCAGTCGTTCTCCCGGCCCCCCGCGACCGCGTGTCCGGCGCGATGCCGTTCGCACCGGCGCCTTCATGGGCGGACACGCCGTCGTTGCCCAGACGGAAGCCGTCGTTCGGCGAGTTGGAGTCGATGTCGGCGTCTCCAGCGTCCCTCTGGGAAGCGGCGCATCCGTGGCGTGCGCAAGTCAGTTCGGCAGTAGGTGATCCCGGGTGCGCGGACGGCCCGGATTCAGGCGGTCTCCGGGTGTTCCCGGGTGAGGAGGAGTACCTGGGTCCGGTCGGTGTGCGGGGTGAGCAGTTCCCGCAGTTCCGCGGCGGCGGTCTTCAGAAGGTGTCCGTCGCGGGCGGCTTGGAGGGTTTCGAGGACGAAGGCGACGTGGGTGGAGTGCTCGGTGACACGGGTGCGGTGGGCGTCGCGGTGGTTCCAGTGGCGGGTCAGGACGTCGGTGGTGTCGGTGTAGATGATCTCCCCGGGCTTGGGGTGTTCGGTGGTGTCGGGCTCGCCGAGCGGGGTGAAGGTCTCGGTGCCGTCGGCGTAGCGGATCTCGACGTCGCCGGTGACGTGGTCGAGGTCGAAGGCGCCGGCGGGCAGACCGTGGCGCGCGGAGACGGTGTTGTAGGAGTCGACGGCCGGGTTGATCCGCGGCAGGCTGCCCTTCTTGGCGAGGCGGCGGCCGAGGGCGTCGACGCTGGGGCGGATGCGGCGGGGGTTGGTGCCGAAGGAGCGGTAGGCGGTGTGCCACGCCTCGATGCGCGGGTCGCTCTCGTCGGCGGGCTGCCAGGTGCCGTTGGCGAGCTGCTGCTCCAGGTTCTCCAGGGCGGTGGTGGTGGCCGGCCAGGGCTCGTCGCCGCGCAGGCCGGTGGCGGTGACGACGGCGATCAGGGTGTCGGGGAAGGCGTCCGCGACGGCGGGGGTGATGCGGAAGGTGGTCATAGGGGGTCCGTTCGAGATGATGACGCGGGCGTGGGGGAGGGGCGCGGGGTCAGCTCTTGCAGGGGCCGCCGATGCGGTCCGAGGAAGGGCCGCAGCAGCTCGACGGTGAAGGAGGCCGGTGCGGCGATCATCACGGTGCGCGGGACGTGGGCCTGGCGGGCGCCGAGACCGCCGAGGAAGTCGGCGCAGCCGTAGGCCAGGGAGCTGCCCAGAGCCAGCAGCGGAGCGATCACGGGATATCCCTTATCCTCAATGGAGCGACTGCACTGTACAACGAACCGACCGAAGGTCGTCAACCGAACGACCGCTCGGTGCAGTGCATTGATCTACTTGCCTGGAAGGGGTGACGCGATGGCCGAGACCGAACCGGCACTGCGGACGCTCGCGCGCAACGTTCGCGTGGCCCGGACCCGCGCCGGACTGTCCCTGGACGAACTCGGCCGCCGCGCCAAGGTCAGCAAGGGTGCTCTGGTCGCCCTGGAAAGAGCCCAGGGCAACCCGAACTTCGCCACCCTCGTCCGCCTTGCCGACACCCTGGGCATCTCGGTGTCCGCACTGCTGGAGGGGCCGGCCGAAGGGCGCGTCCGGGTCGTGTCCGCCGACGCCGTCGTGCCCCTGTGGGCCGGAGAGAAGGGCGGTGAGGCGCGGCTCATGCTGACCACGTCGGGGCCGGCCCCGGTCGAGGTCTGGCGGTGGACACTGGAACCGGGAGAGGAGTACCCCAGCCACCCGCACCAGAGCGGCGTCGTGGAGACCGTCAGCGTCACCGCCGGACGCATGGTGCTCGTCGTCGACGGCACCGAGCATGCCGTCGAGGCCGGACAGACCGCCACCTTCGAGGGCGACTCCGCCCACACCTACCGCGGCTCGGGCACCGGAACCTGCCATCTGATCATGACCGTGCACATCCCACCCGGTCCTGGCCCCGCGAGCTGACGTGTGCAGTGGGGCGGCGACGGGCGGCCGTACCCGTCACGCTCGGGTGGCGAGGCAGTGGGTCCAGCTGTCGTTGGCGTACCTGGCCCACGTCTCAGCTGTGACGGGGGCAAGGGATGCCTCAGAAGGTTGGTACTCTCCGCGTCTGAGGCGAAGCGGGGGAGACGATCGTGGGAGCGGAGCCGTCGAGTCCTGCGAGCCGCTGGTCCGGAGGAACTGGCCTGGGAGTCCTCTGCGGTGGGCTGACCGCATTGGTGACCGTTGCTGCCGTTGGGAAGGCATGGGCTGCTTGTGACATCGGCACCAGTGCAGCTGCCAACAGCATGACGTTGCTGTTCCTCGCGCCTCTCATCTGGATCGCCGCTGCGGTTCCGTGGGTGATCCTGCACAGCACCCTCGGAAGACGTCATCGCAGGACAGCCTTGACCGCAGGGCTCATCTTCACCCTGTGGTTCACCTGGTTCCTTGTCACATGGCTCGGCATGCCGGACTCCTACCCCGCCCCGCGGTGCCCGGCCAACGTCCCACCCTGGTGGCCGGGCTTCATCCCGGCATGACTCCGACTGGCCTATGAGCCTCCGCCAACTGAAGTCGCAGGTCGCAAGGCTGGTGTGACGGAGAGGGTGTGATCGAGTCCCCTCGTTCACGAACCGACAGCACGTGTGCGCGAGTTCGGGCAGCACTCGAAGCTCTGCAGACGTCGAGCAGTTTCTGGCTTCGGGCAGCACGGGCCCCTGCCGGGAGTCTGGCAGGGGCCCGTGCTGCAGAGAGCCGAGGAGGGCCGGGACCGGTCCTGGATGAGCGGCTTCCTGGCCAACACGGCTACGGTCTGCTGGTCGCCTGACGGCCCGGCGTCACTTCAGGTGTCGGGTGAAGAACTGGGCCGCGGCGTCCCCCGCGAACTGCGGGACGCCGGTGTGCCCGCCCATATTGGCGTGCAGCGTCTTCTCCTTGGAGCCGAAGGCGTCGAACAGGTCCAGGGCCGCCTGCCGGTCGTTTCCTTCGTCGTCCCATTGCAGCAGGACGTGCAGGGGAATGGTGACCTGGCGGGCCTCCTCGAACATGGCGCGAGGGATGAAACTCCCGGCGAACAGAACAGCGGCCGAGATGCGCGGCTCGACCACCGCCAGCCGGGTGCCGATGGAGATCACACCCCCCGAGTACCCCACCGGGCCGCCGATCTCGGGCAGCGACAGGAGGGCGTCCAGGGCGGCCCGCCCTTCCGGAACCGCCTTGTCGACCAGCGGGAGGATGAGGGCGTCGATGATCTCGTCGCTGACCGGCTCGCCGGCCCCCATGGCCCGGCGCAGGTCGGCGAGGGCCTGCTCGGCGGCGGGCAGGCGGGGCCGGTCGCCGCTTCCGGGAAGCTCGATGGCGGCCGTGGCGAAGCCGTCCGCCGCGGCGTGCCGGGCTCGGGCCACCAGCCGGGGGTACGCCTTGCGCAGCCCGACAGGAGGGGGGCTGAGCAGGATCAGCGGCGCCGGTGCGGATGTGGATGCGGATCCGGGCGTCCACAGGATGCCGGGGATCTCGCCGAGGGTGAATTCGCGCTCGAGAACAGCGTCGTCGAGACGCTGTTCAGCCGTGAATCGCATGGTCGTGCCTTTCGGGAGTGCCATTGGACGGCGCTCCCGGACGACCTATCGCCCGACCGTGACCCCGCAGGAGAGCACCCATGTCGATACGTTCACGGGTACCACCTCCTCGCTCTCTCGCACGGCCTCCGGAAACGTAGCAGCGGTTGCCGTGGTTCCGCCAACGGGTTTTCGCGGAGCCTCTGTAGCCGGACACCACGGCGTCGCCGTCACGCCTGTCACTGGTCGGGAAGTGCACGTCCGCCCCCGCTTCGAGCACCGAAAAACCGGCAGTCAGCGGGCGTACCGAGCCCCCCGCGGGGTGGTGGACGCGCACAAGCGCGCGGCTCGTGCTCACATGCCGAGGTGCTCGCGGAGCCACTGGCCCATCTGCCCGATGGCCTGGTCCCAGTGGGGTGACCGCTACCGCTCCGACCCGGACGGCTCGGCCGGTACTGGCCCGGCACCGCGGATGCGGTGCGCACGTCGACGCCCAGATCCGCTGCGGACGGGGCCACGCCGTGCAGGCGGAGGACATCGAAAGCATCCGCGGCCCGGCATTGCGTCTGAGGCCCGCCGAGTGAGCTGAGCGTGGTTGCACCAGGAGTCCGTGGTGGGCTCAGTCCGCCGGGTGCGCCCACCACGGACGGTCCGGGCCCGTCGGAGGCGGACCTCCGTGCCGCAGCGGGACATGGTGGAGCACCAGCGGCGGTTGTGGGCGGGGGAGCGGTCCACCAAGCGCAGGGCCGACCTGTGCGCGCCGCAGACACGTACGCGCCGGATCTCGGCGGACAGGAGCAGTGTCCGAGCGGGATCCGGCCCCGCCCTTGCCGCTCCAGGTGGACGCCGCCCGCGCCTCCGCCGGCCGATGACCGCCGGCCGGCCGGCGACCGTCGACGGCTGGCGGCCGGTGCTCGCGGATCTCGCCGCCGACCACCCTGTTGTGGCGTCCGACCTGCGCGGCTACGGCCTCAGCGACAAGCCCACGACCGGCTACGACGCGCGGCGCATGGCCGCCGGCATCACCGGCCTCGTCACCCGCTGTCCGGTTCGGTTCGCGGCTGTCATCGCCGTCGGTGAATCGCCCCGGTGGTCCGGGACAGTGGGAGGCCACTGGCCAGGTTGGCGTGAGCGATGATCTCCGCCGTGATGGAGAGGGCGGTCTCCTCCGGTGTGCGGGCTCCCAGGTCGAGGCCGATGGGTGAATGCAGCCGGGCTAGCCGTTGCTCGGACACTCCGGCCTCGCGCAGCAGTCGCAGGCGTTGCCCGTGGGTGCGTCGCGAGCCCATCGCGCCGATGTAGCCGACGGGCAGGTCGAGGGCGAGGAGCAGCAGTGGGATGTCGAACTTGGCGTCGTGGGTGAGGACGCAGACCGCCGTACGGGAGTCCACCTCGGCGGATTCCAGGTATCGGTGGGGCCAGTCGACCACGACCTCGTCCGCGTGGGGGAAGCGCGCCGCGGTGGCGAAGACGGGGCGGGCGTCGCACAGGGTGACTCGGTAGCCGAGGAAGCTTCCTGCCTGGCTGAGGGCGGCGGCGAAGTCCACGGCGCCGAAGATCAGCAAGCGCGGGCGGGACGCGTGGACGTGGACGAGGACGGTGAGCGGTGCGGGGCAGTCATCTCCCTCTCCGCCGACGGCTGCCCGTCCGCTGCGGCCTGTGCGCATCAGGGCGCGGGCCTGGTCGGCGATCGCCCGGTTCGCCGGTCCGTCGCCCACGGTTCCGTGGGCCACCTGATCGTCACCGTGAATGCTCAGCGTCGCGCCGAGGAGTGGGTCCGGACCGTCCACGACCTGTGCCACGGCCGCCGGACGGCATTCCACGACTTCCGCGAGAGCCGCGGTCAGGTGCGGGTGATCTGTGGGGTCGATGCGCTGGACCAGGACGTCGAGTTCGCCGCCGCAGGTCAGGCCGACCGCGAGGGCGTCGTCGTCGGAGTATCCGAACCGGGCGCGGTGCGGGGCGCCCCGGTCGTGGAGCACCTGTCGGCAGAGTTCGTAGACGGCTCCTTCGACGCAGCCGCCGGAGATGCCGCCGACCGCGTTGCCGTCGTCGTCGACCGCGACCGATGTTCCGGTGGGCAGGGGTGCGCTGCCGGTGACGTCGACGACGGTGGCGAGGGCGAAGGGGCGGCCTGCGCGGCACCAGGCGTGCAGTGTGTCCGCGATGTTCAGCATGAGGCTTCTCCGGGGCGGGGGATCTTCGTGCGGTTGAGGTGTGCCCGGTGGCAGGCCGGAGGGCCGGCAACCGGGCACGGTGACACATGTGTCGGCTGGATCAGATCAACGCCTATGCCGTGAGGGGGAGTTGGCGTAGGCGGCGGCCCGTCGCGTTGAAGACCGCGTTGGCGAGGGCCGGTGCCACGCCGACGTGGACGACCTTGCCGAGGCCCTTGACGCCGAGCGGCCCGAGCGGGCCAACAACCGCTGGTAGGTCTCGCCGCTTGGCCCGCACGTGGCCGGCCGCCCCGCACCACGACGTCGTCGGCGGACGCCCGTACAGCGGGGATTCCTCATCCTCGACGGCCAGTTCGACGGGCTTGGCGGCGGACTTGGTTGCAGCCGTCGAGGACGGCGGACCGACACCGGCCATCGTCTGGGAGGCGCCGTGCGGCGGGGTGGCCGGGGAGCGGAAGTCGCCCAGGCGGAACGTGACGGTACGCATGGTCAGGCCGAGTGCGTCGGCTGCGACCTGGGTTCTGTGAGGTGTAGGTGCCCGGTCCCATGTCGCCGGCAGCGGCCTCGACCACCGCGGTGCCGTCGGCGTCCAGCCGGACGCGGGCTTCGGCCTGGTTGCGCCGGGTCTCGTAGACGCCGGTGGCCATGCCCCTACCGGTCAGCCAGTCCCCGTCCCGCCGCGAGCGCGGCTTCGCGGGGCGGCGATGCCAGCCGAACTCCCGGGCGCCGACGGTGTAGCACTCGCGCAGTCGGCGGGTGGAGAGCGGCAGGCTGGTCGAGGTGGTGGCTATGACGGTGCGCCTGCTCGGCGCCGCCACAGGAGAGGGGAGTGGGGAGGGGGAGGAAGGATGCGGGACTGCGGGGGCAGTGGACATGTGTATGCCTTCGCATCGTTGACGAGTCGGCCGTGCACGCGGACACGACCGGGCAGGGGTGCCGTGGCCGTGAAGGCGACGGCAACCCAGTCGGGGAGGTGTGCCGTACGCGAGTGACGGCACACCACCGGCGGGCTGTCCGACCGTGCCGGTGTGGCCGGTGTGGCCGGTGTGGCCGGTGAGCCGGCGGGCGGGCTCGTGCGTGGGTCTGCCGGTCCGGCCGCCGGCCCTGCCGGGCCCGTGCCCTTGGGGCGTCGGGCACGAGCCCGTGGGGCCGCCGCGTGTCAGAAGGTGAGGAGCACCTTGGTGGCGCGGCGTTCGTCCATGGCCTTGTAGCCTTCCGCTGCCTGGTCGAGGGGCAGGGTGAGGTCGAAGACCTTGCCGGGGTCGATCGTGCGGTCCCAGATGAGCTGGATCAGGTCGGGCAGGAACCGGCGTACGGGGGCGGGGCCGCCGAGGGTGTGGATGCCGGCGAAGAACAACTCGATGCCAGGAATCTGGACGTCGTGGTTCACGCCCACGTAGCCCAGGTGGCCGCCGCCCCGCGTGGCGCCGACGGCCTGCATGAACGACTCCTGGGTGCCGACCGCCTCGACGACCGAGTGTGCGCCGTATCCACCGGTGAGTTCCTTGATCTTCGCGACGCCCTCGTCGCCGCGCTGCTCGACGATGTCGGTGGCGCCGTAGTAGCGGGCCAGCTTCTGGCGCTCGGGGTGGCGGGACATCGCGATGATCCGCTCGGCGCCGAGCTGCTTGGCGGCGAGGACGGCCATGAGGCCGACCGCGCCGTCGCCGACGACCGCGACGGTCTTGCCGGGTCCCGCTTCGGCGGCGACGGCGGCGTACCAGCCGGTGCCGAGCACGTCGGAGGCCGCGAGCAGGGCCGGGATCAGCTCCGGGTCGGGCCGGCCCGGGGTGGCGACCAGGGTGCCGTCGGCGTGCGGGATGCGGGCCTTCTCGGCCTGGGTGCCGATCGTCTGCGCGACGAACTCGGCGTGCACGCACTTGGACTGGAAGCCGGGCCGGCAGATCTCGCAGGTGTTGTCGGAGATGACGAACGACCCGACGACGAAGTCGCCGACCTTGACGTTCCTGACCTCGGATCCGATCTCCTCGACGACGCCCACGTACTCGTGGCCCATGACCTGGTGGTCGGCGGGCTCGACGCCGCGGTAGGGCCACAGGTCGGAGCCGCAGATGCAGGTTGCGGTCAGCTTCACGATGGCGTCGGTCGGCTCGATGATCTTCGGGTCGTCGCGCTCCTCCACGCGGACGTCGCCGGCCGTGTGCATCACTACTCCACGCATGGTGGTTCTCCTTGTTCGGTGTCTCGGCGCTCTGGGCGCTGGTTTCGTGTTGTCAGGAAGGCACGGGATCACCGCGGCTTCCTTGGATTGGTGGCCCCGGCGCCGCCGAGTCCGCTGGATGGGCCTAACCCGTCAGGGCCGGGGATGCGGCTGGTCCAGGCGGACGCCGCTACAGTGCGGCGGCTCCGGGCGAGCGCGATGGCGATGGTCGGGAACAGGGTCAGCGCGGCGATCACCGTGCCGACCGCGGCCGGGCCCGTGGCCCCCAGGGAGGATGCGAGAGAGAATCCGGCGATCCGGGAACCGGCAGCGGTGCCGGGGTTGAACGCCGACACCGTCAGCGCGGACCCCAGGGTGGGGGCGCGACCCGCGAAGCGGACCGCCAGGGCGATGAGCACCGGGTTCGCCCCGAGCCCGAACAGACCCAGCAGCGCGACCGGCACGATCGTCGGCACGGCATGGCCGGCCAGCAGGCAGACCGCCAGCAGCAGGACGGTCGTGACCGCGGGGGCCACGATCGTCGTCGCGTACGGGCGGCGGTCCCCCAGACGGCCACCGACGAGGAAGCCGGCCAGCGCGCCGATCCCCAAGCCGACCGGGACCAGCGGCACCAGGCCGGAGGCCAGGTCCGCCCGGTCGGTCGGCAGCGGCGAGATGTAGGTGTACATCGACAGCACACCACCGGTCGTGGTCACGCACGCCGCGAGCGCCAGCCACAGGCGCCCCGACCGCAGAGCGGACAGCTCGGACCGGTTCGAGACCGCCTCAGCGGCAGGCCCGTCGTGCGGCATGTGGCGGGCGATCAGCGCCATGGCGGCGACGGCGAGGGCGGCAAGTGCCCAGAAGGGCCCGCGCCAGCCCATGAGCTGCCCGGCGAACGCGCCGAGCGGCACCCCGACGACGTTGGCCAGCATCGCCCCGGCGCCCACGACGCCCAGCGCCCGCGAACTCGCGGCCGGACCGACCGCGCGAGCGGCCACCACGTTGGCCACCGCCCAGAACGCCCCCGTGGCCGGCGCCGTCAGGAACCGTGCGGCCAGCAGCAGCGCGAAGCTGGAACCGAGGGCCACGATCACGTGACCGACAGCGACACGGCCAGGCCAGGGTCAGCGTCCACCGCTGGGGCAGCCGCAGGGTCAGCATCGCCATCAGCGGCGCGCCGACGACCATGCCGACCGCGAACACCGTGATCAGCATTCCGGCCTGCGCCACGCTGGCCTGCACGTCACCGGCGATCTCCGGCAGCAGGCCCGCCACCACGAACTCGGTCGTGCCCATCAGGAACGTGCCAAGGGCCAGCACGTGTACGACGAGTGGCAGCCGGGTGGGCGTCCGCTCGCCGTCAGCGACCGGCAGGTCGGCGGCTACGTGGCGGGTTCCTCCTGACGTGGTCATACAGCATCTCCGTGGGATCGGGAAGTGGTGCGCATCCCACGAAACCGCCTCCGCCGTGTGCGTGGGAGGCCGCGTTCATGGGGGGAGAAGCTCAACCCCCCTCCCGTCGGGTTCCGGCCGTAGCGTGAGGGCATGGAGCACCGCCCGGACAACCGCGCCGACATCCGCGACTTCCTCGCCCGCCGCCGAGCCCAGCTCACCCCCGAGCAGGTCGGCCTGCCCACCAGCGGCCGACGCCGAGTACCCGGGCTGCGCCGTGAGGAGGTCGCCGTCCTCGCGGGCGTGAGCACCGAGTGGTACACCCGGCTCGAGAAGGGCCACATCAGCGGCGTGTCCGAGGACGTCCTCGACGCGGTGGCCCGCACCCTGCAGCTGGACGACGACGAACGTACCTACCTGTTCGACCTCGCCAAAGCCGCCCAGCCGACCCCCGCATCCCGGCGCCGCCGCAAAGCCGTCGACGTCCCGCCCCGCGTCCAGTGGCTGCTCGACTCCATGACCCTGTCCGCGGCCTTCGTCACCAACGGCCGACTGGACATCGTGGCCACCAACAGGCTCGCCCGCACCCTGTTCGCGCCCCTGTTCGCCAGCCCGACCACTGATGGGCAAGGCCGCCCCAACTTCGCCCGCTACTGGTTCCTCGACGACGACTCGGCCGACTTCGCAGCCGACTGGGACGGCGCCGCCACCACCACCGCCGCGCTCCTGCGCGCCGAGGCCGGCCGCTACCCCAACGACAAGGCCCTGCGCGAACTCATCGGCGAACTGTCCACGCTCAGCCCGGAGTTCCGCGCCCGGTGGGCCTCCCACAACGTGCGCATCCACCACGGCGGCGTCAAACGCTTCCACCACCCCGACGCCGGGGACCTGGAACTCACCTATCAGCCGTTGGACCTGCCCATGTCCGCCCGGGAGGCACACTCACTGACCATCTACACCGCCGAACCCGGCTCCCCCTCCGAAGACGGCCTGCGCCTGCTGGCCTCCTGGGCCGCCACCCACGAGCCGCACCCGCCCACGCCACAGTCCCCGGCACGCTGAACGCCGTTCAGGACAGCCATGTCGAGCACGAGCCCGAGGAGCCCTTCCGTGCGACACACAGGACGATCATGAGCCGGATCCTGATCACCGGTTCCGCGGACGGCCTCGGCTACGCCGCGGCCGACGCGCTGCTGTCCGCCGGGCACGACGTCGTGGTCCACGCCCGCGACCCACGGCGCGCCCGAGCCGTCGACCCGCTCGTCGGCCGCGGAGCGGGCCTCGTCGTCGCCGACTTCACCGACCGTGACGCCGTACGGCACCTCGCCGCCGAGCTGAACGACCAGCCACCGCTCGACGTCGTCATCCACAACGCCGGCGTCTGGAGCGGACCGGCCGTCATGCCGGTCAACATCATCGCCCCCTACCTGCTCACCGCACAGCTGCGCGAGCCGCACCGCCTGGTGTACCTGAGCAGCAGCTCGCACTTCGACGGCCGCCCGTCGCTGGACGGCGTCGACTGGCGAGGCGAGAGCCCGGGCTCGTACGCGGACAGCAAGCTGTTCGTCACCACGCTCGCCGCCGCAGTGGCCCGCCGGTACCCCGACGTGCTGAGCAGCGCGGTGGACCCGGGCTGGGTGCCCACGAAGATGGGCGGGCCCGATGCCCCGGACGAGCTCGAACTGGGCCACCGGACACAGCAGTGGCTGGCCACCAGCGACGATCCCCAGGCGCTGGCCAGTGGCGGCTACTGGTACCACCGCCGGCGCCGGCAGCCCCACCCCGCCGTCCACGACGAGGCATTCCAGGACCGACTCCTGCACACGCTGACCGAAGAGACAGGCATCGCACTCGGTTCGCGCTGACAGTCCCCTTCGGCCGGACCCGCCCCGGCGCCGCAATACGGCAGGGGCAGGCTCTCCGACATCGATCGAGGAGACCCTGCCCTGGTAAGACCAGCGATCCGCAGGGTCAGGACAGCCCCAGCGGCCCCGACCCTGCCGCATGTCACCGGCGGTGCCGAGGCTCACGAGAGGCACCGGCCCAGCGGCACGCAGGGCCCTCGGTCTGCTCAGGAGTCCGGCGGCTCCAGGCGTGACGCGGGGCCCGCAGTCCCTTCCAGGACCTCGACGGACGGGGTGGTCCTGGCGACGCCCGGCATCCCTGCCCATCAAGTGGGTTTCCAGCAACGCCTCGATCCGTCCGGCCAGCAGCTTCTGCCGGTCGACGACTGCGGTCGAGGAACCGGGTCAGGCTCGGGACGATCAGCGCAACCGCATCGGTTCCCGGGACGACCACCGCCTGCTCGTCCAGCCCGTGAAGATCTCCTCGACCAGTCGCTCGGACGTCCCCGGCGCCTTCGGCCTCGGCTGTGTCACGAGCCGGCGGCGTCCGCCTTTTGCGGATCCGGCGAAGACGGCGGCCGGTCGCAAGCGTCTTGGGACCGGCCACCCCCGTGATCTTCACATGCCGCCCTGTGCACCTTGGGCGGCCACTCAGCCGGGTGGCTGGGGTCCGGTGGTTCGGAGGCGCAGGTTCCACTGCTCACCGGGCCCCAGCCATGGGGTCCCGGTTCCCGTGACGGTGGTAGTTACACCGTTTGCCCGGAAAGATGTCCTGATCCGGGACATGCCTGGGGCCCCGGACGCATCCGGGGCCCCAGGCATGCTGTTGTTTGGCGGGTTACCAGCGATACCAGCGTCCCTTGCGGCCGCCCGTGTCCACGGAGCGCATGACGAAGCCGAGCAGCCAGACGACCAGCACGATGACAGCGATCCACCACAGTGCCTTCAGCGCGAAGCCCGCGCCGAAGAGGATCAGAGCCAGCAGAAGAACGAGAAGCAGGGGAACCATAGTTATCAACCTCCGTGGCTCCTCATGCCCGGCGAATGCAGGAACACACGGTGGATTTCCCTGGTTTCTTCACTGCTCTTGCGGGCACTGAACTCAGTTCGTCCAAGCCGTCTCCTCACCGCCGGGTCGGTCGGCCCTGGGGCGTGTTCTTCTGACGCCGAAGCCGGGCAGGGACGTCAGGACCGTGGAAAGAGGGGCTCGGTGCTGTTCGTGAACGGCGGCGAGTCGTTTACCAGCCATCGACTATCAGGTCACACTGGCGGAGGACGCGAGGGACCCGCGGCGACACGGCGGCGTGATGAGAGCAACGCTCCAGGGCCGCCGTCCGCCGTGGAGCGAGCCGGGCCGGGGCAGAATACCGAGCATGCGGGTACGGGGTGGGTACGGTGGTGGACCGCGGCCGGTTCGAGCCTGGGCGGGGCTGTCGGCGATGCTCCTACTGGGTGGCTGCGGCCTGTTGGGTGACGGAACCGGGGGATCAGAGACGAACGCACGGAGTTCCGCGGACCGAGGCTTCGTGGTCCGCCACGAACAGCCGTCTGCCGCCGATCTGGATGGCGCTTCGTTCCTTCGCAGCCGGAAGCTGATGGAGGGGGCTTCCGAAACCCTCAACGCCTTCGTTGGCGTGGCCCGTCAGGTGGGCATCGTCGGTCGTTCCTGCGGTGGAGAAGGTTCCGGCTACGACCCTGAAGCTCGCCGAATCGAGATCTGCTACGAAGAGGTGGCGGAGGAACGCGAGCTTTTCCAGAGTGCCGGACACCACCCGGCTGATGACGAGGTTGTCGCCGTACTGGTGGAAACGGTCTTCCATGAAGCCGGCCATGTCCTCATCGACGACTTGGGTCTGCCCTTCACCGATCGGGGCGAAGAGGATGCTGCGGACCAGTTCGCCGCTCTGATGCTCCTTCGCGGAGACGTCAGCGGTGAGAGGCAGTTGCGGGCGGCCGCCGAGGAATACGAACTCTCCGCAACCGAGGACGAGATGGTTGAGGACGAGGTGGCCCACGAGGATGACGATGAGCACTCGCCGGATCGTCTGCGTGCCGCCAACCACTTGTGCTACCTCTACGGTTCCGCTCCTGGCCGGAATGCGGATGTGGCTGATTCAAGTCTTCTCCGCGGAACACGTGCCGCAGGGTGCGGAAAGGAGTGGGCTCTTGTACGCGGCAACTGGATGAGGAATCTCGCACCCCTGCTGCGAGGTCGATGAGGCCGATGACGACACCTACGCTTCCGTTCGGGATTCGGGGAAGCGCGGTGATATCGGTCTGGGCGAATTACGGATAGGGCGAGGCCGTTGGGGACAAGAGACCCAAGGTGCGGGGGCAGCCGCATGGCCCACATCATTGAAACATTGAAGGCTTTTGCTTCGACCGGCGACCGGCGACCGGCGACCGGCGACCGGCCACCGCCGCACAGTCGCCGGCGCGCGGAGGCGGTCAGGCGCCTCTGGCCTGGGCGGCGTTACTCGTGATGCCGACGGTGGGTGTGTGCGGCGTCTGGATGAGGAACTGTGCGGCGGCGAGTGACTGGAGTCGGCGTTGCCCATCGCACACGGGCTGACCCGGCCCGACGTCGTTCGCGTCGAACAACGACGGCGTGCGTCGAGGGCACCGCTGGAACAACGGTGCCCTCGACACGGTGACGCGGCAGGGTCAGGCACGCACGGTGTACCACGCACCCAGGCCGCTGCATCCGCGAGCGTCATAGGTGGTGCTGCGGTAGCCCGCCGGGATGGGTGAGTAGGGGCAGGTCCAGATGCCGTTGCGGACGAGCTGGTGGAACCAGGCGCCGATGCCGCTGCAACCGGTGCGGTCGTAAGCAGTGGTCACGTAGCCCGAGACGATCGGCGAACCCGCGCAGGTCCAGAGGCCGTCACGCGCGAGTCGGTGGAACCAGGCGCCGACGCCGCTGCAGCCATTGCGGTCGTAACCGGTGATGACGTACCCGGTCACGATCGGCGAGCCGCCACATGTCCAGATCCCGTCGCGGACCGGCACCTGGAGCCAGGAACCCGCGCCATTGCAGCCATTGCGGTCGAAGGCGCTGATGACGTAGCCGTCCGGAACGGGCGTTCCGGGGCAGGTCCAGCCGCCCACCGTGGCCTGCGATTCGCCGGCCGCGGCGCTGCCTGTACCGGCGACGGTGCCGGCAACGACCACGGACATGAGGAACGCAACTGTTCCTGCAATTGCGGCGACCCTGCTTCGGAAGGCCGTCATCGTCGCGGAGTTCCATGAACCCCACACCTGGTGAAATATGCTGCTCAATTCACACACCCCTAGAACCTGGTGACGGAACGAGGGTCAGACTACTTGTTCGTCGCGTGAAGAAAGCATGGGGATACTGAAAAGGCGTAACTTGACCTGAAACTACCGGAGGAGCGCGCCAGTGCATTAAGCAGAGCCTCGCGTACCCCGGTCCATCGAGTTCGTCATGTGTGGGTGAACTGCGAAAACACAGCCAGTGCGTATGCGCGTAGGCATATGGCCAGACGGCGACTTACAGCCAGTGTCAACAAGCCGGCGACGGGGGATTACCACCGGCGGGGGAGGAGCCGCGTGTCTGGCTGAGCACGTCGCTCGGCCCGGGTGCCGGACAGGCTGCGCGAACAGCGCGTTCCGGCTCGACGAGTTGGTGCGTGACAGCGGTTGAGCTGTGTCTGCCCGGTCATGGCCTGTGCGGCGGGGGCGTCAGAACCAGTCCGTACAGGCGATCGAACCGCCCCTGCCGTTGGTGCCGCAGGCACGCATCACGAGCCCGTTGTCGTTCCACTGCGTGGTGTGGGCGTCGCCACCGGACGTCACGGTCGTGTAGCCGAGCATCGGGTCCCAGTTGTCCCCGCCGTCGCCGCTGCGGTCCATCCAGATCTCGTCGCCGATCGTGCCGCCGACGATGCGTCCCCAGGCACAGGCCGTCGTGCTGTTGTAGCGGAGTTCGATGGTGCGGCCGAAGAGGGTCGTGGACTTGGCCGTCCAGGCGTCGGCGGAGTCCGGCGTGGTGCCGTCACCGCAGGACGTGTTCGAATCAGCGCCGTCGAGTGTGCCGCCGATCCTCGAGTAGTCCCCGCACGACGGCACCCCCGGCGTGATGGCCGGGCCTTGCAGGAACAGATTGCTGATCCAGCTCCGGTAGTCCGGCAGGTAGGACCAGACGTTGTTGACCATGCCGTCGACGGTGACCCGTTCCCCGACGCGCTGGCACAGGGAGCGCACGGCTACGGATATCCCGTTCTTGATCTGCCAGTTGACCGCGCTGCCGGTCTGGGAGTCGTCGCGCAGGTTGGGCTGGCCCCAGGTCTTCACCTGCTTGCCGAGACCGTCGTACTCCCACACGGGGAACACACCCGGGACGTTGGGCCGGAACGCGCCTTGGTAGCGTTCCCAGTTGACGTCCGCGACCCGAATGGCCGCACCCGAGTTGGGTGCCTCGACGACCTTGCCGTTCCCCAGGTAGAGCGCGACATGGGTGATGTTGGCCCCGAACTCACGTGAGTGGGTGGGCCGGATCGGGCGCCGCCGGTGATCCCTTGGCGTCGGCCGCGTCCCTCAATGACGCCGCGCTGTGCCGCCGTCGGAGCGGCGGGGACGTCAGGTGGGGAGGTCGGAGAGGGACAGTCCGAGGTGGGGCGGTGCCAGCGTGCGGGAGGCGCCACCGGCCGGCCGCCGGCCGGGTCGCGGGTGGCCGGTGGCGTCGACTTCCACGGCCAGTTCATCGGTTTCGCCCCTCAGGCCCTCGCACCCACACGTCGTCCGGTCCATGAAACCACTCGGTGAACGTGGCATCGTAGTGCTGGCGGAGAAGGTGGTGGACCAGGCCGCCGGCTGATCACATCGTCGGGATCGACCGGCTCGTCGTCGGCATGGGGGCATGGGGCGGACGCGGGCGCGGGCCGGGCAATCGCGGGCCGGGTGAAGGAGCCGGCGGCCGGGGGAGCCCGTCGCTCGGTACCGGCGCCCGTGCGGACCGGACGGTTCAGGGGCGTTCCTCCGCCGGATCCAGGTGCGGTTCCAGGGCGTCGGCGACCTTGTTGCACAGTTCGACGAACATCGCCCGCTCGCCGGGGCTCAAGGTGGATCCGACGATGCGGGCGTTCTCGCGTCGCTGCTCGGCGACCCGGGTCAGGAAGGACTCCCCGGTCGGCGTGAGCGAGGTGGTCAGTTCGCGCCGGTCCTCGCCGATCGTCTGCTGTCCGACGAGCCCCAGGTCCTTGAGCACCCGCAGCGCCTTGGAGGTCGTCGCCCGGGACACCCCGAGCGAGGCGCTGAGCACCGAGGGCGTCATGGGGCCGCGGATGCGCAGCAGTTCCAGGACGTCGTACTGCTGCCAGGTGACGCCCTCCGGGTTCGAGCGGGTGCGACGGGCGACCAGGATGCACTGCAGGTGGGACAGTGCGTCCTCGAGTTCGCCGGGCGCGGCCGGGGCCTCGCTCGCGCGTCGTGGACTGTCGGTTCGGGTCATCGGCGCGCCTCCGATCGGTTGCCCATCATCAACGACCAGGATGCTCCGGGGTGCAGCAGCTGCGTCAATATGGACTTCACTACATGGAATGATTTCTTCCAAGAAATTATATACCAGTGATCTTCATCTGGGAACCCATCCGTCCGGGGAGGTGCCGTACATCGCGGTCTGCCTCTCCGGCGGCAGAGGAAGCATTCCCTCCGGATTGGCCGCCAAGAGTGCCGGCGCGTCATCACTCGAGCAGAGTGATTTCTCATGGGAAACCACTTCGCGAGACAGGCGATCTGCACCCAGGTGCTTTCCCGGCGGAAAGCAAGTGGCCGAAAGGGTCTCTTCCGCAGGTGGGGGTCGGGTCGGCCGGCGGGGCCCTCCTGCTGTGCCGAGCCGACGGAACTTGGGTCCGCAGCCCTAGGCGTGTCGGGGAGAAGTCGGGGCACAAGCAGGTGCGGCGAGGGGTGGAGCGCGGGTTCGTACCCCTCAAGATCGGGGTTGACACGTCGAGGAATGTCGACCTAATGTGATTTCCCGACGGAAACCATTCCCTTTCAAGCGATTTGTGCTTATCTCTCGACAAGCCGGTCACTGGACGTCAGGTGTGTTCGTCTCCGCGGACGCCCGGTGGCCATCCGCCAGCGAGACAAGGAGCACCTGTGCTCACGGAGAACGCATTAGGCGAGGCGCGCAGCGCTGTTTCTCTGACCCTCACGGAGGGCTTCGACCGGGTCGTGCGGACCACCGGGGACGAGGTCGCCCTCATCTCCGGTACACGGACCCTGACGTACCGCGAACTGAACGAACGAGCCGAGCGCGTGGCCCGCGCACTGATCGCCCGGAAGGTGGCGCCCGGTGACCGGGTCGGCGTGTACCTGCGCCGGTCACCCGACTTGTACGCGGTCATGCTCGGCATCCTCAAGGCGGGCGCCTGCGTGGTGCCGGTCAACCCGGACCACCCCGCGCCGTTCGTCGACCGGGTGCTGGCCGAATCCGCGCCCACCGCCGTCGTGCACGACACGGAAGCGCCCGGAGCGGCGGCCCGCATCGCCGGCGCACCGCTGTGGGTGCGGGCCGACGAGCTGACCGCGGCCGCGGAGCCGCAGGAAGACATCCCGCTGCCGCCGGTGTCCGACCCGGAGGGCGCCGCCTTCCTGATGTTCACCTCCGGGTCCACCGGCAGGCCCAAGGGCGTGCGCATCGCCCACCGCGGGCTGGCACGGCTCGGCCCGTACAGCGGTGACCTGCGGATGGGACCGGGGGACTGCCTGGTCCAGTCCGCGGCGTTCTCCTTCGCCGCGTCCACCATCGAGATCTGGCTCGCCTTCCTGCACGGCGCACGCCTCGTCGTGATGCCGCACGGGCTGCCCAGCCTGCCCGTCCTCAAGGATGCGATCGTCCGGCACGGCGTCACCGCCCTCTCGCTGCCCTGCGGTCTGTTCAACCTGCTGGTGGACGAGGAGCCGGAGTGCCTGGGCGGCGTACGGCTGATCTTGCTCAGCGGTGACTTCCCGTCGCCGCAGCACCTCGCCCGCGCGGCACGCGCGACCGGCGCCGTCATCTACAACGGCTACGGCTGCACCGAGAACTCCTCCATCACCGCCCTCTACCCCGTCCGCAACGCCGACGACGTCACCCGCGAGGAACGCGTACCGGTGGGGCGCCCGCTGCCCGGAGTCACCCTGGAGGTCCTGGACGACGCACTGCGACCCTGCCCGCCCGGCGCCCCCGGCCAGTTGGCCGTCGGCGGCCTCGGCCTCGCCCAGGGTTACCAGGACGAGCCCGGACTCACCGCCCGCAAGTTCGTGACCGGGCCGGACGGACGGCCCCGCTACCTGACCGGCGACCTCGCCCGCACCACCGCGGACGGGAACGTCGTCCTCATCGGCCGCGCCGACAGCATGGTGAAGATCCGCGGCTACCGAGTCGAACTCACCGCGGTGACCCTCGCTCTGCGCGCGCTGGACGGGGTCCACGACGCCGTCGTCAAGGCGTTCCCCGAGGACGCCGGCGACAAGTCCCTGACCGCCTTCTACACCACCTCCGACGGACGGCCGCTCGACGGCGCCGACCTGGCACGCCGACTGGGCGACCAGCTGCCGTCCTACATGGTCCCCTCCTCGTTCCACCACCTCGGCGACCTGCCGAGGAACGCCAACGGAAAAGTCGACCGGTCCGCCCTCACGGACCCCTCGGCGACTCCGGACAAGCCGAAGAAAGGTGACACAGCCATGCAGAACCCGCTCGAGACCGTCGTGCTCCAGGCATGGAAGGACATCTCCGGCGCCGAGGACTTCACCACCACCGACTCCTTCCTCGGCCACGGCGGGAACTCGCTGCACTTCGTCCAGCTCGCCTCCCGGCTGCAGAAGATATTCGGCGTCGAGGTCAGCACCGAGGACGTCTTCCGGCACGGCACCGTCGAGCAGCTGGCACGCTTCGTGGAGCAGGCGCGGGACACCGGAGGCAAGCCCGCCCGGACCCAGTAGGCATCGTCCGGCTGCGGCCGTACGGCGCCCGCCGCTGACGGCCGGTGGATCTCTGCAGAGGACAAACGACCGGTGAACTCCCCCCTGGAAAACGCTGTACTCGACCTTGCCCGGACCGCTCTCGGCAGAGCCGACCTCACCGCGCAGGAACCACTCGCCGACCCGTGCGACCGCCCGGAGGCGCTCGACGGCCTCGCCGCCACGCTGACGGCGGTGTTCGCCGTCGAGGTGACCGGTGCCGACCTGGCGGCCGGCGCCACCGTCGCCGACGTGGCCGAACGCCTGGCCGACCGGCGCGGAGCGCCCCGGGAACCGGAACTGCGCGCCGGTCTCGCCCCACGCGACGGGCGGGCCGTGGAGGCGTCGTACGGCCAGAGCGGCATCTGGCTGATCGACCAGTACCTGCCCAACCCGGCCGCCTACAACGGCCCGTTCTTCGTCCGGCTGCCGTTCCCGGCCGACCCCGGACGCCTGCACGCGGCGGTGCGCGGGGTACTGCGCCGCCAGGAGGTCCTGCGCACCACCTACACCCTGGACGGCGGCACGCTCCGGCAGAACGTCTCGCAGGACGACGACGCGGTCCTCTTCGACGTCGCCCGGTACGGCGACGACAAGGAACTCGACGCCCTGGTGCACCGCGTGGCCAACCTGCGCCTCGACCTGGCACACGGACCCGTCGTCGCCGTGACCTGCGCCCTGGGGCCCGCGGAGCAGTCGGCCGTGATCTGCAACATCCACCACATCGCCTCCGACGCGGCCTCCGCCGGCATCTTCGTGCGGGAACTCCTTGACGCCTACGACCGCATCGGCCGCGGCCTGCCGGTCGAGGCCGACCCGCTGCGGCCCACCTACGCGGACTTCAGCCAGTGGTACCGCGACCGGCTCACCGACGAGGTCCTGACCCGCTCCCTCGACCACTTCGCCGACCGGCTCGCCGGGGAACTCCCGGTGCTCGACCTGCCCACCGACCGACCCCGCCCCCCGGTGCAGCGCCACCGCGGCGGCACCCTCGCACTGCACCTGCCGGCCTCCCTGGCGGACGACTTCGACGCGCTCGCCCGGGAGGAGGGCGTCACCCTGTTCATGGCCCTCGTCGCCGCCTACGCGGTGTTCCTCTCCCGGCACACCCGCCAGCGGCGGGTACTGATCGGCAGCCCCGTCTCGCTCCGCGACGACCCGGCCACCGACGACCTGATCGGCTACTTCGTCAACCTGGTCGTGCTGGCGCAGGAGATCGACGACCGGATGACCGTCCGGGACGTGCTCAGCCAGGCACGCCAGGAGGTCGGCGACGCGCTGCGGCACAAGTGGGCCCCCTTCGAGAAGGTGGTCGAGCGCCTCCGGCCGCCGCGCAGCAACGGCTACACGCCACTCGTGCAGACCATGCTCGTGCTCACCCAGAACGGCTCCGGGATCCGCCACGGCGGCACCGAACTGCGCGTCGAGCGCGGCGCCGCGCACGGCTCCAAGTACGACCTGTCCCTGGTCTTCGAGCGTGCACCCGACGGCCTGCACTGCCTGATCGAGTACGACGCGGACCTCTTCGACGAGGCGACCGTACGGGCCATGGGCGGCCGACTGCGGCACCTGATGGAGCAGTTCGTCCGGTATCCCGACGCGGCGCTGCACGAACTGGAGGCGCTCGGCGCCGAGGAACGCAGTGCCGTGCTCGCCCGCGGGGACCTGACCGCGCACGCCTCGCACGACGCCCCCGTCATGGAACTCTTCGAGGCCCAGGTCAGGGCCACCCCCGACGCCGTGGCGCTGGAGGACGACGACACCGCCGTGACCTACCGGGAACTCGACGAGCGCGCCAACCGGCTCGCCCACGTCCTGCGCGCCCGTGGCGCGGCGCCCGGCACCCGGCTCGGCATCTGCCTGCCGCGCTCCCGCGACATGGTCGTCGCCCTGCTGGCCGTCCTGAAGACCGGAGCGGCGTACGTCCCGCTCGACCCGTCCTACCCCCGCCCGCGGATCGGCCACACCCTGCGTGACGCCGACGTCCTGGTGACCGTCACGGACAGCACGCTGGCCGGTGAACTCCCGCCCGGTGAGGAGCTCTTCCTCCTCGACCGCAACGCCGAGCGGATCGCCGCGGCACCCGCCGTCGGACTCGGCCGCACCAAGACACCCGACGACGAGATCTACGTCGTGCACACCTCGGGCTCCACCGGCCTGCCCAAGGGTGTCGTCATCGCCGACCGGACCGTGGCCAACCTCGTGCGCGCCCAGCACCGCTGCTCCCCGTGCGGGGCGACCGGGCGGACGCTGCAGTACATGTCGCTGTCGTTCGACGTCTCCGTCATGGAGATCCTCGGCACCCTGTGCGTCGGCGGCACCCTCGTGCTCGTCCCCGAGGAACTGCGCAAGGACCTGCACGCCCTGGCCGGCTTCCTCGCACGGCACCGCGTCAACCGCGTCTACCTGCCCTACATCGCGCTCCAGCAGCTGGCCTCGCTGATCACCGACGCCGGTCTGCGCCTGGACGACCTGCGCGAGGTCACCTCCGTGGGCGAGGCCCTCGTCGTCTCCCCGCAGATCAGGCAGTTCGCCGCCCGCCACCCGGCGCTCCGGCTGGTGAACATGTACGGCCCCTCGGAAACCCACCTGGCCAGCTGGCACCCCCTCACCGGCACGCCCGCCACCTGGCCCGACACCCCGCCGATCGGCCGTCCGGTGGACGGTGTACGGCTGCTGGTCCTCGACGCCCACCTGCGCCTCTTACCCCCCGGCGTCCCGGGCGAGCTGTACATCGGCGGGCCCGTGCTGTCCCCCGGGTACCGCAACCGGCCCCAGGAGACGGCCCGCCGCTTCCTGCCGGACCCCTTCGGCGGTCCCGGCGAACGGCTGTACCGCACCGGGGACCTGGTGCGCTGGAACGGCGACGGGGAGCTGGAGTACCTCGGCCGGACCGATGACCAGATCAAGATCCGCGGCTACCGGATCGAGCCTGCTGAGATCGAGGCCGCGCTCGACGACCTGGACGGTGTCGCCTCCGCCGCGGTCACCGCCGTGGACCTCGCTCCTGGCGACCGCCGCCTCGTCGCGGTCCTGGAGTCCGCGCGGACCTGGCAGACCGCCGAGTTGCGCCGCGCCGTCTCCGGCACGCTGCCCGACTACATGGTGCCCGCACTCGTCGTCCCGGTGGAGCGCATGCCGACCACCCCGAGCGGGAAGATCGACCGCCGGGCCGTCGCCGGCCTGGCCGCGGCACGGGCGACCGAGGCGCGCACCGCACCCCCCGAACCCGCACAACCGCCCCGGCCCGGGCTCGAACAGCGGATCGCCACCGAGTGGGGGGATGTGCTGAAGGTGTCCGCGGTGGGCCGGGACGATGACTTCTTCGCCATCGGCGGCAACTCCATCATCGCCACCGAACTGGTCTACCGGCTGCGCCGGGCGTTCGACCAGGACCTCTCGCTGCGCGCCCTGTTCGAGAACCCCACGGTCGCGGGCATGGCCGCCCGGCTCGGCACCGGCACGGCGCCGCCCACCACCGCCCCCGCCACGCTGCGGGCGGACGCGGAACTCACCGACGACCTGCCCGCCGTCACCGGCACCCCCGTGCCCGTCGCCCAGGCCGGCGACGTGCTGCTCACCGGCGCGACCGGCTTCCTCGGCGCCTACCTGCTGCGGGAACTGACCGCACGGCCCGGCGGCCGGGTGCACTGCCTGGTGCGGGCGGCCGACGCACGGGCCGGCACGGCCCGGCTGCGGGCCACCGCCGACCGCTACCTGCTGGACGGGCAGATCGACTGGGACCGGGTGCACGCCGTGCCCGGAGACCTCGGCCGGCCCGGATTCGCCCTGCCCGCCGACGAGTACGACGCACTGGCCGGCACCGTCGACGTCGTCTACCACGCGGCCGCGCACATCAACTTCGTCCTGCCGTACGCCTCGGTGAAACCGACGAACGTGGACGGCTTCCGCCACGTCCTGCGCTTCGCCGCCACCGACCGGCCCAAGCACCTCCAGTACATGTCCACCATCGCCGTGTTCGCACCGGGCGAGTCGCCCGGCGGCGCGGTCCTCACCGAGGACGACGTGCCCGACGCGTGCGAGAGGCTGGGCATCGGTTACACCCAGAGCAAGTGGGTCGCCGAACGCATGGCCCTCGCGGCCCGCGCCCACGGCGTCCCCGTCACCATCCACCGCATCGGGCGGATCTCGGGCGACAGCGTCACCGGTGCCTGCCAGAGCGACGACTTCCTGTGGCGGCAGATCAAGAGCTTCATCGAACTCGGCTCGGCACCGCCGGCCGAGGACCTGACCACCGACCTGCTGCCCGTCGACTTCGTCGCCCGCGCCGTGGTCGCCCTCGCCCGCCACCCCGCCACCCACAACCGCACCCTGCACGTGTTCCACCCGAGCGGATCGGACTTCACCCCGGTCCACGAGGCCCTCCGCGCCGACGGCCACCGCCTGGAGATCGTCCCGGCCGACACCTGGCTCTCCCAGTTGGAGGAGTCCGCCCGACGCCCCGGCGGCAACGCCCTGGCGGCAGCCGTGCCCCTCTTCCGCGAGGGCGCCCTGGACCTCGGTGACAACACCTACGGCAACGCCGCCACCACCCGCCTGCTGACCGAACTCGACCTGGCGTGGCCCGCCATCGACCAGCAGGCGATCGCGCGGATGATCCGCTACTTCCGCTCCGCCGGAGAACTGGCCGGCGACTGAGGAGACCCCTGTGTGCCGGGCCCTCCCCACGGCGCCGCCGATCCGGCGCCTACCGACCATCCATCAGCACGGCAATCGCCGCAGCGGTCGCCGGACACCGGAAAGCACGAGCAAGCCATGCCAACGAGCTCCTGCCCCGACACCGAATACGACAGCCTCATACCCTCCGTGGTCGCGGCACTGCCGGCCGCCCAGCAGCCACAGTGGCCCGACCCCGTCCGTCTCGCCCGAGTCCACGCCGAACTGGCCCGCGCCGAACCGCTGGTGACCTACGACAGCGTGCTCGCCCTGCGCCGGCTGCTGTCCCGCGCCGCCGACGGTGAACTGTGCGTCCTTCAGGCCGGTGACTGCGCCGAGGACCCCGCCGAGTGCGACCCGGCCGCGATGGCCCGCAAGGCCGAGATGCTGGACGTCCTCAGCGACATCGTGCGCACCGGCGCCGGACGGCCCGTCGTCCGGGTGGGCCGGATCGCCGGACAGTACGCCAAACCCCGCTCCCAGCCGGAGGAGGAGCACGACGGCGTCCGGCTGCCGGTCTTCCGGGGTGCGCTGGTGAACGCCCCCGACCCCGACCCCGCGGCGCGCCGCCCCGACCCCGCTCGCATCCTGCGCTGCCACCGGGCCGCCCGGCAGGCCCTCGCCTCTCTCGACGGCCTCGGCCGCGGCGAGGGGTCGCCCGCCGAAGCGCGGGTGTGGACCAGCCACGAGGCACTGCTGCTCGACTACGAACTGCCCCAGGTGCGCCGGCACCGCTCGGGCCGCAACTACCTCGCCAGCACCCACTGGCCGTGGGTCGGCGAACGCACCCGGCAGCCCGACGGCGCCCACGTACGGCTGCTGGCGCACATGGACAACCCGGTCGCCTGCAAGATCGGCCCGACCACGACCGTGGAGCAGGTGCTCGCCCTGTGCGCCGCGCTCGACCCGGAGCGCTCACCGGGACGGCTCTCCCTGGTCGCCCGGTTCGGCGCCTCCCGCATCCACGGCCTGGCCCCCCTGGTACGCGCGGTGCGGCGGGCCGGCCACCCGGTGCTGTGGCTGTGCGACCCGATGCACGGCAACGGGGAACGGACCGCGCACGGACTCAAGACGCGTCGCCTCACCGCCGTCATGACGGAGATCAGCCGGTTCGTCGACATCGTCTCCGCCGAAGGGGGCCGCAGCGTCGGACTGCATCTGGAGGCGTCCCCGGACGACATCGTCGAGTGCAGCGGCGCCGGCTTCACCCCCGCGCCCGGACCGGCCTACCGCACCCTGTGCGACCCCCGGCTGAACCTGGTGCAGGCCGTCGCGGCGACCGCCTACTGGCGACTGCCCGCCGTCCTGGGGGCCGCCGCGTGAACGGTCCCGCGCACAGCGCCCACGGCCTCGCCGCCCTGTTGCCCGAACCCGGCGCCCCGTTCGCACTCCTGCACCGTCCCGGTGCGGGACACCCCGACACCGTGGACGTCGTCAGCGGGCCCGTCCGCACCGCGGCCACGCTGGCCGACCTGCGCCTCGACACCGCGCCCGGCCCGGACGCGCCCGCGGCACCGCTGGACGGGCCGGGCCCCGCGCACCGGGTCCTCGCCCTGGTGCCGCACCGGCAGATCGCCGAACGCGGCTTCGCGGCCCCCGACGACGGCACCCCGCTGCTCGCCATGGACATCACCACCCAGCACACCGTCCCCCTGGACCGGCTGCTGGCGCTCCTGCCGGAGCGGGAACTGCACGTGGAGGAGGAAGGCTTCGACCTGAACGACGACCGGTACGCGGCCGGCGTCGACGCGCTCACCCGCCGGGAGATCCAGCGGGGCGAGGGCGCCAACTTCGTCCTCGCCCGCAGCCTGCACGGCCGGATCCGCGACTTCGACCGCACCCGGGCACTGGCCGCCCTGCGGCGGCTGCTGACCGCGGAGAGCGGCGCCTACTGGACGTACCTCGTCTGCACCGGCGACCGGTACCTGATCGGCAGCTCCCCCGAACAGCACGTGCGGGCGACCGGCACGCGGGTGTCGATGAACCCCATCAGCGGCACCTATCGCTACCCGCCCGGCAGCGGCCCGGACCGCGACGGCCTGCTGCGGTTCCTCGCCGACCCCAAGGAGATCCACGAGCTCTACATGGTCGTGGACGAGGAACTGAAGATGATGACCGAGCTGTGCGGGCCCCGGGTGAACGTCCGCGGGCCCGAGCTGGCCTGGATGTCGCGCCTCGCCCACACCCAGTACCACCTGCACGGCGAGTCCGCGCTGCCGCTGACCGACATCCTGCGTGCCACACTGCCCGCGCCCACCGTGACGGGCAGCCCGGTGGAGAACGCCTGCCGGGTCATCGCCCGGCACGAACCCGCGGGCCGGGGCTACTACAGCGGCGTGCTCGCCCTGGCCGGCCGGGAGGACGGACGGCGCGCCCTGGACGCGGTCATCGTGCTGCGCACCGCCGACATCACCGCGGACGGCGCCGTACGCCTGACCACCGGCGCGACCGTGGTGCGCGACTCGGTACCCGCCGAGGAGGTCGCGGAGACCACGGCGAAGGCCGCCGGACTGCTCACCGCGCTGACCCGCGACGACCGCGCCCGTCTCCCGGCCCCCGCCGCCACGGGCCCGGCCGGCCCACTGGCCGCGGACCCGGCGGTGCGCGGGGCACTGCGCGCCCGCAACGACGCCGTCGCCGCCTTCTGGCTCGGCGACCGGGCGCGCCCGCCCAGGCCCCGCGGCCCCGGCCCGCGGGTGGCGGTGGTCGACGCGGAAGACCGGTTCACCAGCATGCTCGCCCAGCAGCTCGGCGCGGTGGGCTGCCGGGTCGACCTCCACCCCTGGTCGTCCGCCCTGGAGGTGGCTGACGACCCCGGCACCGTCCTGCTTCTGGGGCCGGGGCCCGGCGACCCCCGGGACCTGTCCGACCCCCGGGTGGCGCGGCTGCGCTCGCTGGCCGCCCGGCGCCTCGCCCAGCGGCTGCCCCTGGCCGCGGTGTGCCTCGGCCACCAGGCTGTCTGCGGGGTGCTGGGACTGCGCCTGGTGCGGCTCGCACGGCCCCGCCAGGGAGCGCGGATGCGGGTCGGCCTGTGGGGACGCGAGCGGCACGTCGGCTTCTACAACAGCTTCACCGCGCGCTGCGACACCGACCGGTGCGCGCTGCCCGGGCCGGACGCCGCGGCCCGCGTGTGGCGCGAGGACGGGGGAGAGGTGGTCGCGCTGGACGGCCCGGGGCTGGCCACCGTCCAGTTCCACGCCGAGTCGCTGCTCACCGAGGACGGTCCGGACCTCCTGCGCGAACTGGTGGACCGAGCCCGCCGGACCGGGCGGCGCACCGGCGTCCTGACGTCCCATCGAGCGGAGGAGCACGCGTGAGCCCGACCCGAACCGCCCCGGCCACGGCCGGCACCGCCGTCGACCCGCGAGAACTGCGCCGCACCCTCGGCCACTTCGCGACCGGTGTGACGGTCGTGACCTGCCGGCGCGGCACCCTGTTGCACGGGGCGACGGTGAACTCCTTCACCTCCGTGTCGCTCGATCCGCCGCTCGTCCTGGTCGCCCTGGACCGCCGCACCCGCCTGGCGGCCCTGCTGGACGACGGTTGCTTCGTCGTCAACCTGCTCGGCGAGCACCAGCGGGACCTGGCGCTGCACTTCGCCGGCCGCCCCTCGGCGCACGCGGTGCCCTGGGTGGACGGCGACGGCGACCGGCCCCGGCTGGGCGGCACACTCGGTCACCTGGTGTGCCACCCGTGGCGCACCTACGACGGCGGCGACCACACGCTGCACGTCGGCCGCGTCGAGGAGTTCGCCGCGGCCGGGGGCCGGCCGCTGCTGTTCCACCGCGGTCTCTTCCCCCGTCTGATGCCGGAGGAGCCGCAGCAGGAGGGGCCCGCCGCCGTGTGGTCGTTCTGTCTGGACGGCCCCGGACCGGCCATGGAGCAGTTCGTCACCGATCACGAGATACGGGAGCAGGGACATGGCAGCTGACAACGGACAGTCCGCAGCACCCGGCGCGGCCGGGGAGCCCGTCGGCGGTACTCGGGTCACCCGGCCGCTGACGGGGGACGAGTACATCGAAAGCATTCGCGACGGCCGGGAGATCTGGGCGTACGGCGAGAAGGTCGACGACGTCACCAAGCACCCGGCGTTCCGCAACACCGTCCGGATGACGGCCCGTCTGTACGACGCCCTGCACGACCCCGAGCACCACGACACCCTCACCGCGCCCACCGACACCGGCAGCGACGGCTTCACCCACAAGTTCTACCGGGTTCCGCGCAGCGTGCAGGACCTGGTGGGGGACCGGGACGCCATCGCCGAGTGGGCCCGGCTGACCTACGGCTGGATGGGGCGCAGCCCCGACTACAAGGCCAGCTTCCTGGTCACCCTCGGCGCGAACCCGGAGTATTACGGCGACTTCGCGGACAACGCCCGCCGGTGGTACGCCGCCGCCCAGGAGCAGGTGCTGTTCTGGAACCACGCGGTGATCAACCCACCGGTCGACCGGCACCGGCCCGCGGACGAGGTCGACGACGTCTTCGTGCACGTCGAGAAGGAGTGCGACGACGGCCTGGTGGTCAGCGGCGCCAAGGTGGTGGCGACCGGGTCGGCGCTCACCCACTTCAACTTCGTGGCGCACTACGGACTGCCCGTGAAGAAGAAGGAGTTCGCCCTTGTCGCCACCCTGCCCCTGGGGGCACCCGGTGTGAAGCTGGTCTGCCGCCAGTCCTACGAGCTGGCCGCGAGCCGCACGGGCAGCCCGTTCGACTACCCGCTGTCGAGCCGGCTCGACGAGAACGACACCATCTTCATTCTGGACAAGGTCAAGATCCCCTGGGAGAACGTCCTCATCTACGGGGACACCGCGCGGGCCGGCACGTTCTTGCAGACGTCCGGCTTCACCCACCGGCTCACCTTCCACGGCGTGACCCGGCTGGCCGTCAAACTCGACTTCCTCGCGGGCCTGTTGCTCAAGGGTTTGGAGGTGACCGGCACCAAGGACTTCCGGGGCATCCAGACCCGGGTCGGCGAGGTGCTCGCCTGGCGGAACATGTTCTGGGCGCTGAGCGACGCGATGGCGCACAACCCGGACCCCTGGCACGACGGTGCCCTGCTGCCCAACCTCGACTACGGCATGGCGTACCGGTGGTTCATGACGGTCGGCTACCCGAGGGTGCGGGAGATCATCATGCAGGACCTCAGCAGCGGCCTGATCTACCTCACCTCGTCCGCCAAGGACTTCCAGGAACCCGAACTCCGGCCCCACCTGGATCGCTTCATGCGGGGCTCGGGCGGCTACGAGGCGGTGGAGCGCGCCAAGCTCATGAAGCTCATCTGGGACTCGGTGGGCACGGAGTTCGCCGGACGGCACGAGCTGTACGAGCGGAACTACTCGGGCAACCACGAGAGCGTCCGCATCGAACTGCTGCACGCCCAGACCGCCTCCGGCCTCGTCGACCAGTACAAGGGGTTCGCCGAACAGTGCATGGCGGAGTACGACCTGGACGGCTGGACGGCCCCGGACCTGGTGCCGCCCGACCTCGACTGAGCGGCGTCGCCCGCCGGCCGCCTGGCGAGCCGGACGGTGCGGCAGGGGCGGGGGAGGACCGCCCGCCCCTGCCGCACCACCTGGTCAACCGGTGATCAGGGCCAGCGTGAAGCCGTCGTACCCCTTGGTGCCGACGGTCTGGACCGAGGTGGCGGTGACGTCCGTGCGGCCGGCCAGCAGCTCGTGGAACCGGCGCACTCCCTGGACACCGGCGTCCGTGTGGTCCGGGTCGGCCACCGCGCCGCCCAGGACGACGTTGTCGACGACGACCACCGCGCCGGGCCGGGACAGCTTCAGGGCCCAGGTGAAGTACTCGGGGATGTCGGGCTTGTTGGCGTCCACGAACACCATGTCGAAGGGGGCGGTACCGGGCCGGTCCAGGGCGGGCAGGATGTCCAGCGCCCGGCCGACGTGCTGTTCGACGAGGTGGGCGACCCCCGCCTCGGCGAGGCGGGACGCGGCCGCTTCGGCGAAGGACCGCTCCCACTCGATGGTGACCAGACGGCCGTCCGGCGGCAGCGCGCGGGCCAGCCAGATGCTGCTGTAGCCGCCGAAGGTGCCGATCTCCAGGATGCGCCGCGCGTGACCGATGCGAGCCAGCAGATGCAGCAGTTTGCCCTGCGGGGCACTGACGGCCAGGTCCGGCAGATCGAAGTGCTCATGGGCCCTGGCGGCTTTCGAGAGTGCTTCGTCCTCCTTCACGAGAAGGGAGCTGAAATAGGCGTCGACACTGTTCCATCGCTCTTGTTCCATGACCACCATAATTCACGAGAAAATCGTGGACGGCAAGAGTGTAATTCGGCTGCAATGCTGTCGCTGATCTGTTGAACAAGCAGGTCGGCGTGCTGGTCGAAGCTGCCCTAAAATCCCTGTTCAGGGAATTGGAGACGTTTCTGGAGGATATCTTCGAATTCCATGGGTACGGCATTGACTGCGGTCCTGGCCGCTCCTTAGCCTCTCTTTTCGGAACCCTGCGATAAACCATCCCCTCAAGGAGTGTCGCACCATGCGAGAAAGCTCGGCCCCCACACTGGAGGCACCCTCCGCGAAACTCGTGCCGGCGATGCACCACCTGGGCATCCAGACCGGCGACCTGGACAACTGCCTGGCCTGGTACAGGGACTTCTTCGGCTGCGCCGAGACGTGGACGCTCACCACCTTCTCGGACCTCACCCTCAGCAGGCTCCCGGGCATCACCCGGCTCACCGAGGTCGGCGTCGGCGACGTCCGCTTCCACCTGTTCGAACGCACCGGGCACGAGCAGGTGCTGCCCGGCGGCAGCAAGCCCCAGTTCCAGCACGTCTGCCTCGCCGCCGGATCCCCCGAGGAGCTGCGAGCCTGGCGCGACCACTGGCTGGACCTGTACCGCTCGGGCCGCTACCACTTCGCGACCGACGAGCAGCCCACGGACATCGTGGTCGACGCCGACGGCGTGCACAGCTGCTACCTGTTCGACCCCAACGGCCTGGAGTTCGAGTTCACCTACGTCCCGGGAGGTGCCGCATGAGCGCCGGGACGCGCAGGACCGTCACCGAACTGCCGGTGGCCGAGGGCTGGGACTTCGGCGACTTCCCCTACGGCCTGGAACCGCTGACCCTGCCCGAACCCCCGCACCGGCCCGCGGCCGACGTCCCGGACGTGCTGTGCGCGGAACCCGCCGGTTCGGCCGGGCCGCCCTGCCCGCGCACCGGACCGGCCCCCGGCCACCCCGAACTGGCCCACCAGCTCTTCTGGTTCCGCTGGATCACCGGGCACCAGGTGACCTTCGCCGTCTGGCAGTTACTCGGCCACGCGCTGCACCAGGCGCACGAGCGGCCGGACCCCGCCCCCTCGTTGAAGGCCATGACGGAACTCACCCGGGCCTACACGGCGATGCTGCTCTACACCAGCTCCTGCCCCAAGGACGTCTACGGCGACGTCATCCGGCCCAGCATGTTCCTGCAGCACCGCGGCTTCAGCGGCACCTGGGCACCGGACTTCGCCCCCGTCCGCCGGCTGCTGCGCGGCAGGAAGACACCGTGGCACGACACCCCCGAGGGCGGACGGCTGGCCGACGAGGTCCGCCGCTACCACCTGGTGCACTCGGGTGTCGCCGCGAAGCTCGTACCCGGCGGCAGGTCCCTGCTCCAGGACACCGTCCCGGCGGCCCGGCCCCACGATCCCCGGCTCCAGGCGCTGGTCTACGACAACTACTTCCTCACCCTGCGCGCCGACGTGCCGACCGCCGAGATCCTCGACCAGCTCCGGCGCCGGCTGACCGCGGTGCGCCTGGACGTCTCGGTCAACGGCCTGTACCCCGGACTGACCGAGTCCGAGGACGCCGCGCTCCCCGAGGAACTGCGCAGCGAGGACGCCCGGGCCTGCGAACGCGACTTCGACGCCGTGCTCGCCCGCGTCGACGGCCTGACCGCCGCGCTCGACGAGCGGTTGCTCCACGGCAGCATCGCCCGCTGAGCCCGCGCCCCCGGACACACGACAGGAGAGGAGCTGACGGACCGTGCGGCACGGAGTCGTCGTCCTGCCCGAACAGCGCTGGTCACGCGCCCGCGAACAGTGGGTTCGCGCCGAGGAGTTCGGATTCGACCACGCCTGGACCTACGACCAGCTGATGTGGCGGTGGCTGCGCGACGAGCCCTGGTTCGGTGCCGTGCCCACCTTGGCGGCGGCGGCCGAGGCCACCTCCACCCTCACCGTGGGCACCATGGTGGCCACCCCCACCTACCGGCACCCGGTGACGCTGGCCAAGGACGTGATGACGCTCGAGGACATCGCCGGCGGCCGCTTCATCTGCGGGCTGGGAGCCGGGGCCGGCGGCCTCGACGACCGCGTCGTGGACCCGACCGCCTACTCCCCGCGGCAACGTGCCGACCGTTTCGCCGAGTTCGTGGGGCTGCTCGACGAGCTGCTGACCCGGCGCAGCACCACGTACACGGGTACCCATTACGACGTCCGGGAGGTGCCCATGCACCCGGGCTGCCTGGCCACGCCCCGGGTGCCGTTCGCCATCGCGGCGACCGGACCGCGCGGCATGCGGCTGGCGGCTCGCCACGCCGACCTGTGGGTCACCGCGGGGCGGCCCGGCGACTTCGACGCCCGGCCGTACGAGGAGACGCTGCCGGAGATCAAGGAGCAGCTGGCACGCCTGGACGAGGCGTGCGAGCGTACCGGACGTGACCCCTCCACCTTGCGCCGACTGCTGCTCACCGGTGCCATGGTGGGCGGCACCCTCGACTCCGTCGAGGCGTACCGCGACGCCGTCGGCCGTTTCGGCGAACTCGGCATCACCGACTTCGTCGTGCACTGGCCCCGGCCGTCCTTCCCCTACCGGGGCAGCGTGCGGGTGCTGGAGCGGATCGCACGCGACGTGCTGACCGGCCGCGGCGAGGAGCAGCCGTGATCGACTACGAGATCGTCGACATGTTCACCGGCACCCCGTTCGAGGGCTGCGCGCTCGGGGTCGTCCCGGACGCGAGCGCACTCGACGACGCCGGCATGCAGGCCGTCGCCCGCGAGGTCGGTCTCACCGAGACCGCGTTCGTCCTGCCCCCCGGGAGGGCCGGAGCCACCCACCGGGTCCGGATCTTCACCCCGCAGCGGGAGTCGCCGTACGGCGGGCACTCCGCCGTCGGCACGGCCGCCACCCTGGTCCGGCTGGGCCGGCTGCGGGCGGGGGAGCTGGTCCAGGAGTGCGGCGGGCGGCTGATGGCGGTGCGCGCCGGCGCCCACCGGGCCACGCTCGCCGTGCGCGGTGAGCCGGCGCCGCCCGCCGCCTGGGACGCGGAACCGCTGCTGGAGGCGTGCGGACTGACCGGGGACGATCTGGTGGGCGAGCCGTGCGTGACCGGTTTCGGGCCGGCGTTCCACGTGCTGCCCGTCACGAGCGGGGCGGTCGCCCGCGCCGTGCACCAGCCGGCGCACCCTGTGTGGGCCGACTGCCCCGACGCGGTGGTGGTCGCCTACGACAGTCGCCGCCGGCGGGCCGACGTGCGGGTGTTCGCTCCCGGGTACGGCATGCCGGAGGACCCGGCGTGCGCCTCCGCGGCCCTGGGTCTGGGCGCCTGGCTCGTCCGCGCGGGCCTGGTGCCGACGGCGGACGGCACCAGCGCGTACCAGGTCCGCCAGGGGGCGGTACTGGGCCGTCCGGCCCGGCTGGACTGCGCCGTGACCGTGCGCGAGGGCCGGGCGGTGGCGGCCGAGGTGACCGGAGAGGTCGCGGCCACCGGCACGGGCCGCATGCACCTGCCCCGCACGGCGGCAGTCGCCCGTTGAACCACCGCTTCCCGCACCGCACGGTACGCAGAGTTCGTCACGGAGAGCCCGGCGAAGCAGAACCCGCCAAGAAGAACCCGCCGAAGAAGAACCGGTACGAAGAGGAGAGGAACCCGACTGTGTTGTTCCGTCCAGAGCTGCGCGGCACCCGGGGCGCGGTCGCCTCGACCCACTGGCTGGCCTCGGCCGCGGGCTTCCGCATGTACGACAGGGGCGGCAACGCGTTCGACGCGGCCGTCGCCGCCGCGTTCGTCATCCAGGTCGTGGAACCCCACCTCAACGGGCCCGGCGGAGACGTACCCGTCCTCGCCCACCGGGCCGGGTCCGGCCGGGTCGACGTCGTCTGCGGCCAGGGCCCCATGCCCCGGGCGGCGACCATCGAGAGGTTCGAACAGCTCGGCCTCTCCGTGGTGCCCGGCTCGGGACTGCTGCCCGCGGTGGTGCCCGGCGCCTTCGGCGCGTGGCTGCGCGTCCTCGCCGAGTACGGCACCCTGCACCTGGAGGACGTCCTGGAGCCGGCCATCGGCTACGCCGAACACGGGTACCCGCTGCTCCCCAAGGCGGCGGCGATGATCGGGGCGTTGCAGGAGCTCTTCCGCGAGGAGTGGACCGAGTCCGGCCGCACCTACCTGGTCCGCGGGGAAGCACCCCGGCCGGGTCAGCGCATGACCAACCCCGACCTGGCCCGCACCTACCGGCGTCTCCTCGACGAGGCCAGGGCGGCCGGCGCCGACCGCGACAAGCAGATCGACGCGGCCCTGCGCGCCTTCTACGAGGGCTTCGTGGCCGAGACCATCGACCGCTACCTCGCCACGGCCGAGGAGATCGACGCCACCGGCCGCCGCCACCGCGGCCTGCTCACCGGGGCGGACCTGGCCGGCTGGCGAGCCACGGTCGAGCCCTCGCTGCACCTGGACCACCGTGGCCTGTCGGTGCACAAGCCCGGTCCCTGGTCGCAGGGCCCGGTCTTCCTCCAGCAGCTCGCGCTGCTCCAGGGCTTTGACCTCACCGCCATGGGACCGGTGAGCGGCGAGTTCCTGCACACGGTCACCGAGGCGGCCAAACTGGCCTTCGCCGACCGCGAGGCCTGGTACGGCGACCCCGCCCACGCGGACGTGCCGGTCGACGACCTGCTCGACCCCGCCTACAGCGCGGCCCGCCGTGAACTGATCGGCCGCGAGGCCTCCACCGCACTGCGACCGGGCTCGCCCGGCGGCCGGACGCCGGTGCTGCCCCCCGTCCACGACGAGTCCGCGGGCCCCGCCGGTCCCGCATGGCTCGGTGAGCTGGAGGAAGGCATCCCGGCCGTGGTGCGCTCCACGGCCGCCCGGGGCGACACCTGCTGCGTCACGGCCACCGACGCCCGCGGGAACATGGTCGTCGCGACCCCCAGCGGAGGCTGGCTGAAGAGTTCGCCGGTGGTGCCGGGCCTCGGGTTCCCGCTCGGCACCCGGGGGCAGATGGCCACGCTGACCCGGGGGCACGCCAACGCGCTGGCTCCTGGCAAGCGCCCGCGCACCACCCTCAGCCCGACCCTGGTGCTCCGGGACGGCAGGCCCTGCCTCGCCTTCGGCACACCGGGCGGCGACCAGCAGGACCAGTGGACCCTGCAGTTCTTCCTGCGCCACACCGAACACGGCATGGGACTCCAGGAGGCCGTCGAGGCGCGGACCTTCCACACCGACCACGTACCGACGTCCTTCACCCCCCGGCGCTTCGCCCCCGGGACGGTCGTCCTGGAAGAGGGGATGCCCCAGGAAACCATCGAGGAACTGCGGCGGCGCGGCCATCAGGTGCGCACGGTCACCGACTACAGTCTGAGCAAGGTCTGCGCAACAGCTCTGAGCAGTGACGACATGGTCACCGCTGTGGCCAGCCCGCGCGGCGCGCAGGCCTATGCCGTGGCGGATTGAGGACCTGCACTTGAGGGGATAAGTTTCCTCAGAGAAATCATTTCGGCGGATGGAAGAGGAACGGCATGGCGTCCCACCTGTCACCGGACCCAGGTGACTTCATCGTTCTGGGGGAAGCACGGCAGAACAACCTCAAGGGCGTCAGCCTGCGCATCCCGAAGGGACGGCTGACCGTCTTCACCGGCGTGTCGGGATCGGGCAAGTCCTCCCTGGTCTTCGGGACGATCGCCGTCGAGTCGCAGCGGCAGATGAACGAGACGTACCCCGCGTTCATCCGCAACCGGCTGCCCAAGTACGAACGGCCCGCCGCCGAGGTCATCGAGAACCTCTCCACCGCCATCGTGATCGACCAGCGGCCGGTCGGCGGCAACGCCCGCTCGACGGTCGGCACCATGACCGAGGTCCACGCCATGCTGCGGGTGCTGTTCTCCCGGCACGGCACGCCCAGCGCGGGCCCTTCGCACATGTACTCCTTCAACGACCCCCGCGGCATGTGCCCGCGGTGCGAGGGGCTCGGTTCCCGGCTGCGGCTGGACCTGAACCGGCTGCTGGACGAGGACAAGAGCCTCAACGAGGGCGCCATCCGCTTCCCCGCCTTCGCCGTCGGCACCTTCCAGTGGCAGCTGTACGCGGAGTCCGGCCTCTTCGACCCCGACCTGCCGCTGCGCGAGTTCTCCGCCGACGACCGCGAACTGCTGCTGCACGGCTCCGGGTTCAAGGTCGACCGGGCCGGACGGCACGGCGTCTACAAGAACGAGTACGAAGGAGTCGTGCGCCGCTTCACCCGCCGCTACCTCAAGGCCGGCCTCGACGCCCTCAAGGCCAAGGAACGGGCGGCCGTGGAAGAGGTGGTGACGGAAGGACCCTGCGAGGTCTGCGGCGGCGCCCGGCTGGCACCGGCCGCGCTCGCCTCGCGCATCGCCGGCGACACCATCGCCGACTACTGCGCCCTGGAGATCACCGACCTCATCGGCCGCCTGGAGCGCATCGACGCGCCGTCGGTCAAACCGGTGGTGCAGGCGTCCCTGTCGGCGCTGCGCAGGATCGAGGCCGTCGGCCTCGGCTACCTCAGCCTCGACCGTCGCACCAGCACCCTCTCCGGCGGCGAGGCCCAGCGCCTGAAGACCGTGCGCCACCTGGGCAGCAGCCTGACCGGGCTGACGTACATCTTCGACGAGCCGAGCGTGGGCCTGCACCCGCGCGACGTGCGCCGCCTGAACACGCTGCTCCTCGCGCTGCGCGACAAGGGCAACACGGTGCTCGTGGTGGAGCACGACCGGGACGTCATCGCCGTCGCCGACCATGTCGTCGACATGGGTCCGGGCGCGGGCAGCCAGGGCGGCGAAGTGGTCTACGAGGGCTCGACGGCCGGGTTACGCAAGGCAGGCACCCCGACCGGCCGGGCCCTCGACTCGGTGCCCGGGCTGAAGGAGCGACTGCGGGCCCCCCAGGGCAAACTGACGGTCCGCGGCGCCCGGCTGCACAACCTCCAGGACGTCACCGTCGACGTGCCCACCGGCGTGCTGGTGGCGCTCAGCGGCGTCGCCGGCTCGGGGAAGAGTTCGCTCGCCCGGGAACTGGTCGACCGGCACCCGGGCGAAGCGGTCGTGGTCGACCAGTCGTCGATCGGGATCTCCTCCCGCTCCACCCCCGCGACGTACACCGACATCATGGACACCGTCCGGCGCCTGTTCGCCCGCGCCTCCGGGGCCGACCCGGGACTGTTCAGCTTCAACTCGGCGGGCGCCTGCCCGGAGTGCCAGGGCCGCGGGGTGATCGAGACCGACCTCGCCTTCATGGACCCGGTCACCACCGTCTGCGAGCGCTGCGACGGGCGCCGCTTCAACGACGAGGCGCTGCGCCACACGCTGTCCGGCCGGACCATCGTCGACGTCCTCGCCATGACGGCCGAGGAGGCGATCGCGTTCTTCGACGAGGACTCCGTCCGCCGCAAGCTGACCCTGCTCATCGAGGTCGGCCTCGGCTACCTCACGCTCGGGCGGCCCCTGTCCACCCTGTCCGGAGGTGAGCGCCAGCGGCTGAAGCTGGCACACCGGCTGCACACCTCCGGCAGCGTCTACGTGTTCGACGAACCGTCCACCGGTCTGCACATGGCCGACCTCGGCAAGCTGCTCGCCCTGTTCGACCGCCTCGTCGACGGCGGCAACACGGTGGTGGTGATCGAACACGACCTGGACGTGCTGAAGTACGCCGACTGGATCATCGACCTCGGCCCGGAGGCGGGCCGGCACGGCGGCCGGGTGGTGTTCGAGGGCACCCCCGCGGACCTGGCCCGCCGCCGTGACGTGCACACCGGCCGCTGCCTGGCCGAGGACCTCGCCGCGCACGGTCACCTCTGACCGGCCCCACGCACCACCACCTCCGACCGGCCCGGAGCACCCGACGACACACCGGGTGCTCCGGCGCCCCCGTGTGCCGCGGCCCGGCCGCACCACCCCGACAAGGAGCCTCCATGCCCCTCATCCACGTCACCCTGCTGAGCGGCCGCAGCGAGGAGGAGATCGCCGCACTCGGCCGGGCCCTCACCGAGGCCGCGCACACCACGCTCGGCACACCCCGGGAGGCGATCCGGGTGACGGTGGACGAATGCCCGCCGCAGCACTGGTTCGTGGGCGGCACCTCGGTGGCGGACAGGAAGGCGGCCCGGGACGGCTGACCCGTCCCGGGCCGTCCCGGGCTCCGCGGCTCAGGCCGCGTCGGCGAAGCGCCGGCGGATCCGCCCGACGTGCTCGGCGTCGACCGCGGGCAGATCGTCCCGGGTGAGCCGGCCGCTGCGCGTCAGCAAGTGCGCGTTGAAGGCGTCCGGCGGCAACCCCACACACCGGTCGATGTTCTCGAACCACTCCAGGCTCGTCAGCGCGATCCGCTGCATCCGCTCCACGGCGGGCCGCCGCTCGGCCTCGTACGCCGCCAGCGCCTCGGGCACCGTCCGGTACTCGTGCAGGGCCGTGGCGAGGGCGAGCCCGTCCTCCATGGCCAGCTTGGTGCCGGAACCGATCGAGAAGTGCGTCGTGTGCGCGCTGTCACCGAGGAGGACGAGGTTGCCATGGCTCCAGTTCCGGTTGCGTACGGCGGTGAAGCGGCCCCAGTACGACCGGTTGCCCCACAGCGCGTGCCCGTCCAGCAGACCGGAGAAGTACCGCGCCACCTGGTCGATGCCGCCCCGGTCGCCCACGGGGTCCGCGGGCCGGCGCTCCGCGGACCGGAAGCCGGCCGCCCGCCAGACCGCGTCGCCCACCTCCACGATGAACGTGCTGCGACCGGGCGCGTACGGGTAGGCGTGGGCCTGTACGGGGCCGTGCTCGGTCTCGACGACGGCGAACGTCAGCGCGTCGAACGGGCGGTCCGTGCCGAGCCACATGTACCGCGAACCCGCCTCCTGCCGCTGCGTGCCGAACGCGGCCGCGTACCGGGCCCGGGTGCGCGACCCCACGCCGTCCGCCGCGACGACGAGGTCATGGGAGGAGCGCAGCCGGGACACCTCCGGCGCCGGGGTGCCGAAGTGCAGGCGCACCCCGAGAGCGGCGCAGCGCTCCTGGAGGAGCCGCAGCAGGGTGTGGCGGCCGACCGCGGCGAACCCGTACCCCTCGTTGCGCTGGGTGCGGTCCCGGTAGTGGACGTCGATCCGCGTCCACCGGGCGAACTCGGCCGTGACGGCCTCGAACAGGGCCGGGTCGGCGGCCTCGATGCCGCCGAGCGCGCCGTCGGAGAAGACGACCCCGAACCCGAACGTGTCCCGGGCCGCGTCGGCCTCCCAGACCTCCACGACGTCGTGGGGCCGCAGGCGCTTGACCAGGCAGGCCGTGTACAGCCCGCCGGGACCGGCTCCGATCACCGCTATCCGCATGACACCTCACTGGGGCTCCGAGGGGAGGGTGGATGTGTCGGACATGATATCCGAACGGAAACGAATGAAGAGGCAACCGCCGGACACTACACAAGAGTTACCGCTTCGAGCCGCTCCATTCATTTCCCGGACGTCACCAAGCTTCTCATTGCCGAGTCACCTGTCACCGAGTCCCTCCCTCAACGAAAGGGCGCCTCATGCAGGACACCCCGACGCCCACCCCGCTCCCGGTGGCCGACCTGGCCGACCTGTTCTCGGCCCCCGACCCGCCGCCCTTCGCCCTCGTGCGCCGCCACACGCACGACGGAAGTGCCGGTGACCCGTTCGACGTGTACATCGGCGCCATGCACACGGTACGGCGGGTGACGGACCTGCCCTCGGGTCCGCCCCGGCCGGGTGGCGGGCCCCATGCGCTCGCCGTGCTGCCGTACCGGTGCCTGGCCGAACGTGGGCTGGACTGCCGTGACGACGGCACGCCTGTGCGGGTCCTGAGGATCCATCGGTGGCACACGGCCGACACCGCCGCGCTCACCGCGGCCCTCGCCGCCGTGCGGCCCGCGGGAGACCTCCGCTGGGAGGATGCGGGCTTCGACGACACCGACGAAGAGTACGCCGGCCGGGTGCGCGACCTCCTGGCCCACGAGGTGGCGCGCACCGGCCTGCACGTCCTGATCCGGCGGGACTTCACCGCGCGACTGCCCTGCCACGGGGCCGCCGCCGTGGGGGAGCTGTTCCGCCGACTGTCCGCCGCCGAGCACGGCGCGCACTGGACGTTCGCGGTCCACACCGGGGGTCCGCGCGGCGCCGCGCTGGCCGGCGCCTCCCCGCAGGGTCACGTCAGCGTGGAGGGAGGCCGGGTGGCGATGCACCCGATGTGCGGGACGCTGCCCCTCCCGCCCGGTGGCCTGCCTGCCGCCGAGGACCTGGCCGCCTTCCTGCGCGACCGCAAGGAGACCGAGGAACTGGGAGCCGTGGTCGACGCGGAGCTGGCTATTCTCTGCCGGGTCACCACCGGGGACGTACGGCTTGAGGGACCCGGTCTGCGTCCGCTGGCCCGTGTGCTGCACACCGAGTGCCGCATCAGCGGGACCGCCGCGCTCGACGTCCGGCACACCCTCACCGGCACCCTGTCCGCGGCGACCGCGGTGGGCCGTCCCTTCGCGGAGGCCTGCAGTGTCATCGCCCGGCGCGAACCCTCCGGACGCGGCTACTACGGCGGTTCGATCGCGCTGCTGGGCCACGACGCCTCAGGCGGCGAGCAGGTGGACACGGCCGTGCTCATCCGCACCTTCGAGCTCTCCGGGCGGGGCACGGTGAAGCTGTCGGTCGGAGCCACCGTCGGGCCGCGCTCGGTGCCCGCCGAGGAGGCGGCCGAGACCCGCGCCAAGGCATCGGCCCTGCTGTCGGTACTCGAGAGCACCGCAGCCACCGCCTCCGGTGTCACCGCAGCCACCGCCCCCGGTGGCATCACCCCCGGCGACACCGCCGCCGTCCGCCGACGGGCGGACCCCGGTCCCGGCGACCCCGTGCCGCACGACGCGTCGGCGGGAGGGGACGCCCCGGCCGCAGCACAGGGCGACGGGGCGCCGGGTGGCCGTACACCCGGCCACCGGCGCACCGGGCCCCGCTCCACCGTCCCCGTCGACCCGGCGGCGTGGCCGTCGGTGAGCGCCGAGTTGGACCGGCGCCGTGCGCTGCTGTCCGCCCACTGGCGGGGCCGGTCGCGGCCGGGCGGCCGGCCGGCTCCCGGCGGCCCGGTGCTGCTCGTCGACGCGGGGGGCGAGGAGACGGCGGCGCTCGCCGTCATGCTGCGCGGACTCGGCCGCGCCGTCGAGGTGTGTCCCGCCGAGCACGTGGCCCACGCGATCGGGGTGCGCCCCGGGGACCCCATGGCTCCCGACGCCCGGGTCCGCTCCGCCGGCTCCGCCCACTCCGCTGCCCCCGCGGTCCGGGTGCGTCCCCGGGACGCGGTGACCCGCGCCACCGGGCTCCGCTCCGCGGACCACGGTGTGCAGGGCGCCGGGACGCGTTGCGCGGACCCCGGGGCCCGTGCCACCGGGACACGCGCCACGGGCCCCACGGCCGACGGCGGCGCACACCGTGCCGTGGGCCCCCTGGCGCCCGGGGCCACGGTGGTCGTCGGGCCGGGCCCCGGCGACCCGTTCGCCATCGGCGACGACCGCATCGCCGCCCTGCGCGCCCTGGTCGCCGACCTGATGTCTCGGGGGACGCGAACCGTCGGGGTCGGACTCGGCTTCCACCTCCTGCTCGTCGAACTGGGTCTGGCCGGATCCGTGCGGCCGCGGGGCGAGGCCGCCGCCCAGCAGGAGATCGACGTCCTCGGCCGGCGTGCGACGGTGGGGTTCGGCGGCGCGTACGCCGTGCTGGCCGGTCCGCACACGGACGCCCTGGCCCGGCGGCTGGGACTGACCCTGTGGTACGGCCCCGGCGACGGCGAGCTGGCGGCCCTGCGGGGCCCGCGTACCGGTGGCTGTGCGTTCCTCCCCACGTCGGTGCTGAGCGTCGAGGGGGCGGAACTGCTGACCCTGCTGCTGGAGTGAGTGCCGCGCACCGGGCCGGGGCCCCGACCCGGTCACGCGGCCGTTGTGCTCCCCAGTTCGAGGACGGTCCGCGCGGCCGACTCCAGCGCGAGCGTCATGGAACCGCCGTTGGGCTCGAACGAGGTGTGGTCGCCGGCGAAGTGCAGCCGGCCCTCCGGCCTGCGCATGGCCGGCATCAGGGAGCTGTGCCCCACCTCGGGCAGGATGTAGGCGCCCTCGATGTAGCGCTGCTGGTCCCAGACCACGGAGGTGCCGGTCTCGAAGTGCTTCCGGGCGCCGGGCAGCATCACCTCGACCTCGTCCAGCGCGAACCGGATCCGCTCCTCGGGGCTGAGCACGGCCAGGGCGCGGGCCCGCCAGCCGGTGATCAGGCACTCCAGTATCTTGCGGGGGCCCGGCAGCCGGGGCGTGGCGTCCCGCACCCATCGCACGGGCAGGTCCGTGGAGAAGCTCGCGTTGTCCTGGGGCCAGAACTGCCGGCGCATCTGGAGATAGACGCGCACGATCGACGAGTACTTCACCCGGCGCATCGCGGCCTGCTTGGCGTCGGACAGTGCGGCGTCGGTGAGGTCGATGTGCCGGATCGCGCTGAACGGCACGGTCACCACCACCCGGTCGGCATCCAGGGTGTGCATCCGGGTGCCGTGCAGATAGGTGACCCGCGCGCCCGCGTCGTCCTGCGTGACGCGCACCACGGGAGCCCGGTAGCGGATGCGGTCCTTCAGCCGCTCGGCGAACGCGCGGGGGAACCGGTCGGTGCCGCCCCTGACCTTCGACCACCGGGGGTCGGCGTTGGCCAGGGAGTGCGGGCTGGCCTCGTGCCGCAGCCAGGACAGGGCCGAGGCGGTCTTCAGGTCCCCGCCGCGCATCTCCAGGAAGTGTGGCTCCACCAGGTTGATCGCCGTCGGCGAGGCACCGCGCTCGGACAGCACCTCGTACACCGACCGCCGGTCGTACGGTGCGAGCAGCGGGGTCGGTGCCCAGTCGGCCGCCGTGATGTCGGGCTCCAGCGCCTCGTAGGTGCGGCGCACATAACGGTCGATCATGTCGGTGACGCCCAGCCCCTTCTCGTGCGGGGCGAGCGGGAGGCCGGCACGGTCGAGCGAGTCGGCGTCGGGGCCGAAGAATCGGCCGCCGGCGAAGTACGAGAATTGGCTGCCGACCAGGTCGGCCGTGTCCAGCTCCACACCCAGCTCGCGCAGGTAGTGCATGGCGTAGTGGCAGTGCGGGGTCAGGGTCATCGCGCCGGCCTCCGCGTACAGGCCGTCCGCGAAGGGCGCGCGCAGGGTGTACGCCCGCCCGCCCGGGCGGTCCGACGCCTCCAGCACCGTGACGTCCCCGCCCCGCTCGGCCAGTTCGTACGCCACGGCGAGGCCCGACAGACCCGCTCCGATGACGACGACCCTGCCGGGCACCCGGACCCCGGGCATGCCCCGGTCGAACTCGCGACGCACGTCGGTCTGCGTGACCTCGGCCATCGGCCCTCCTCTCCCACCCGCGACGACGCGGGGGTGTCACCTCCATATGATTGAAAACAGGAAATCATATGGACGTACGGCAGGCGACAAAACTGGCCGAATTTCTATGGGTTTTCCGTACGCAGACATGAAACGACTGCTCCAGGGCAATCGAGTGTGCCTTGCGGGTGACCGTTGCCTTGCCGCCCGCCCGTCGTTCACGAGGGCATGGGCACCACACCGATCCTCGTCCTCGGAGCGACCGGCTCCGTGGGCCGACGTGTCGCCGCACACCTGCGGACCCTGGGCGTACCGGTCCGCCCCGCGTCCCGGCACGGCTCCACCACCCGGTTCGACTGGCACGACCGCGGCACCTGGGAACCGGCCCTGCGCGGCGCCGGACGCGCGTTCCTCATGGCCCCCGACGGCATCCCCGTCGACCCGGACTTCACCGACCTGGCCGCGGACCTCGGGGTGGGTCGGGTCGTCCTGCTGTCCAGCCGCGCCATCGAGACCATGGGGGACCAGCGGCTGATCGAGGCCGAGGACACCGTGAAGAAGTGCGGCGTGGCCTGGACGGTCCTGCGCGTCGACTGGTTCGACCAGAACTTCGACGAGGGGCCCTTCCGAGGAGCGGTCCTGGCCGGGGAGCTGGCGGTCCCGGTGGGGGACTGCCGGCAGGGATTCGTGGACCTCGACGACGTCGGGGCCGTGGCCGCGCGCGTCCTGACCGAGGACGGGCACACCGACCGGACCTACGAACTCACCGGGCCGCAGGCGCTGTCCTTCGCCGAGGCCTGCACCGTCATCGAGGACGTCACCGGCCGGCCGATGACGTTCCACGGCGGCGAGGACGCCTACCGCGCCGCACAGGCCGCCCTCGGCCGCCCCGAGGAGTCCGTCGAACGGGAACTCGCCTCCTACTCGGCGCTGCGGGCCCTGGGCGACACCGAGCCCCTGGACACGGTGCCCCGCCTGACCGGGCACCGCGCCCGCACCTTCCGGCAATACGTCACCGACGCGGCGACCGGCCCCCACTGGCCCCGCCCCTGACCCGTCCGCCGCCGGCCCGGACCCCTCGGCGCGCCGTACGTTCCCATCGGAAAAGAAGTCGTGAGCCGCTGTCGATCCGGCCACGTCCTCTTCGACGTCATGGTGTGCGGCGTCCGCCGCACGGTGACGCGACAGGACCTGGTGAGGAAACCCATGGGGCAATTGCTGAGAGTGATGAACTTCAGCGTCTCGAGTGACGGGATCGGTGCCGGTGAGCAGCAGAGTCTGGAGCGGCCGTTCGGCCATGTCGATCCCGGGAGGCTGTTCGCCTGGGCCGGCGCCACGGCGAGCTGGCCCATGCGCACGGACCCCGGAGGCAGCCGGGGCCTGGACGACTACTTCACACGGGACTTCGCACGCGACATCGGTGCCGAGATCATGGGCCGCAACAAGTTCGGGCCCCAGCGCGGACCCTGGCAGGACCACGACTGGCGCGGCTGGTGGGGGCAGGAACCCCCGTTCCACACACCGGTGTTCGTCATGACCCACCACGAGCGTCCGTCGTTCACGCTGTCCGACACCACGTTCCACTTCGTCGACGGCGGCCCCGCCACGGTCCTCGAACGGGCGCGGGAAGCGGCGCGCGGCAAGGACGTCCGGCTCGGCGGCGGGGTCACCACCGTCCGGCAGTTCCTCGACGCCGGCCTCGTCGACACCCTGCACGTGGCGGTCTCGCCGGTGGAACTCGGGTCCGGACTGCGCCTGTGGGAGTCCCCCGACGAGCTGCTCGACCGGTTCCACCTGGAGATCGTGCCCAGCCCGAGCGGTGTGACGCACCACCTGTTCTGGCGACGGTGACGCGGAGGGTCCGTCGAGTTCAGGCCATGGTGGCGAGGGGGCGTCCCCCCGTTATGGGTTCCGCGGTCCTGTAAGAGGGCCGTTGGCCTCCGGGCCCGGCATGAGTGTTGCCCCCTGATGACCGGATGACCTGGGGGGTGGTGTCACCGGGTCCGGGAGGTGCCGTCGGAGACGCTGGTGAGAGGTCAGGCCATCGCCGGGTCCGGAGCGATGCCGGGCAGCTTGCGGGCGGCAGGTCCGCACACGTGGATGCGTGCGTACGACACCCCGCCGAGGCCGGCACCGCCCCGGCGCCCGGGGCTCCGGCCGAACTGCTCACCCGGCCGCGCGCCGACCGGCGCGCGGACCGGTGGGTGCCGGTGCTCCTTCCATCCGTCGCGGGGACAATCATCTTCACAGCGGGGCCATGACATCTGCCATGGCCCCGCCAAGGCCGGTGGAGGGAGGTGTCAGAGACCGTACCGGGACTTCATGTGGCGCCAGAAGTCCCGGAACATCCACTTGTCGAACTCGGTGATCTGGGTGGCGCTGCCGGCCTTCATCAAGAAGCAACACTGGCCGGTCGGGGACCAGTCGTAGAAGTCGTCGAGGCCGAAGGTGTGGCCGACCTCGTGCAGGTAGATGTGGATGTTCTCCTGGTTGAGCGCGCCGGTGAAATAGGAGCGGCCCACGCGCTGCCCCCAGTCGCCGCCGGCGCCGCCGCCGAAGCCCTCGGTGAGCCAGAGGGACTGGTCGTAGTGGCGGGCGGCGCCGCCGGGACAGCGGGAGTAGTTGCCGTCCTGGTGGAAGAAGCGGCCGCAGTCAGGGGCGCACTGCGGGGCTCCGCCGTCGTCCAGCATGTTGGTGTAGATGTCGACGGAGTTGTCGCTCCACTGGAGGGTGGAGCGGTTCTTCACCGCCCAGCCGACGATGTTGACGGGGACGTTGGTGTACGGCCAGGCGTTGTGGCCGACGCCGTTGTCGACCATCGCCGCCATCCACTTGCCGAACTGCTTCTTCAGCGCGGCATGGATCTGGTCGCGCAGGGCGGCGCTGACCGGCTGGTCCGACTCCCAGCGGACGCAGTAGTTGACGCTGCCGCGGTTGGCCATGATCTGGTCCCAGCCGTAGTTGCGGAAGCCGTACAGGTTGCCGTAGGTGGACTCGACGTGGTTCCAGACCTCGTTGAGGGGCTGGACCAGGTTCGCGGGTGGGTTCCAGACGTCCGCCGAGGCGACCGCCGCCTCGGCTTGGCCCTGCGCCTTCGCCAGGGCCTGGGCCACCACTCGGTCCTCGGTCTGTTCCCGGGCCGATCGGTCGCTCGCCGCCTGTGCCACGGACGGGGTCGTCAGGCCGGGCGCGAGCAGCACGGCCAGGACGGCGGCGAGCACGGTGAGCAGTCTCGCGATGCGGGTGCACATGGTGATCTCCCTTGTGGGGGGCGGGATTTCCCGTGCCTTCACTTCCCCCTCTGGTCGCCGCCGACCGCTCGGAGGTTGCCGCCCGCCGGGACACCTCCCACGCACGCCGGAGCGCCACGATCCGCTTGCCGCCCGGCCCGGACCTTTCCCGTGTGCGGCCTGCTCGCCCAGCGCGCGGCGGGAAGCCGGTTGGCTCCGGGGCAGCCGGCGCGCAGATGATCGAGGTCGACCACTTCGGGACGCCGTACGCCGTGCGGGCCGTGGCCCGGGGTGCTGGAGTGCCGGCGGGGCGGGCGGTCGCGGTGTCGTGGTCCCCGGTCTGATCAGGACGGCGGATGCGCCTGCCCGACGGAGTTGGCCCCGAAGCGATGTGCCAAGGACTGCATCTGCCGGAGGTCTTACGGACCCGTGACGTGAGGGGCGCGGTGCTGCCGTGCGGGGTGCCCATGCTCTTAGCGTTCGCGTATGCGAGTACTGGTCACCGGCGGAGCCGGGTTCATCGGGTGTCATGTGGTCGAAGCGCTGACCGCACGGGGGCACGAGGCGGTCGTGTTCGACCTGCGTGACGGCCTGGACGTACGTGACGCGGAGGCGGTCGCGGCCGTTCTGCCGGGTGTGGACGCCGTGTGCCATCAGGCAGCGATGGTGGGGCTGGGGAAGGGGTTCGGCGACGCGGTCGAGTACGTGTCGCGCAACGACCTCGGTACGGCGGTGCTGCTGTCCGCCATGGCCGAGGCGGGGGTGGGGCGGCTCGTGCTGGCCGGGTCGATGGTCGTGTACGGCGAGAGCTTGTACGGGTGTGAGCGGCACGGGCCGGTACGACCGGGCCCTCGGGCCGTGGCCGATCTGGCCGCGGGGCGTTTCGAGCCCCGGTGCCCGCGGTGCGGGGAGGCGCTGACGCCGGGGCTGGTCGGCGAGGACGCGCCGGTCGATCCCCGGAACGTGTACGCGACGACCAAGCTGGCCCAGGAGCATCTGGCATCGGCCTGGGCCCGGTCGACGGGCGGCTCGGCGATTTCGCTGCGCTACCACAACGTGTACGGGCCGGGCATGCCGCGCGACACCCCGTACGCGGGGGTCGCGTCCTTCTTCCGGTCCGCGCTCGTCCGCGGTGAGGCACCGCGTGTCTTCGAGGACGGCGGTCAGCGGCGGGACTTCGTGCACGTACGGGATGTGGCGGCGGCCAATGTGGTGGCGCTCGAGGCCGAGTCCCCGGCCGGAGCGTTGGCGGCGTACAACACCGGCAGTGGGGAGACCCGCACGGTCGGCGAAATGGCGCGGGCGCTGGCCTCCGCGTACGGCGGACCTGCGCCCGTGGTCACGGGGGAGTACCGCCTCGGGGACGTACGGCACATCACGGCGGACTCGTCGCGGCTGCGGGCCGAACTGGGCTGGAAGGCCGAGGTCGGCTTCGAGGAGGGCATGCGGGAATTCGCCAGAGCAGGGCTGCGCGAGGAGTAGTACCCGACCGGGCCTGCCGCGGCGGAGCGGGAGGCGGGCGCCGCCCCGCCGACGGACCGACGGTCGAGCAGCAGCGCGGGCCCCGGGGATATCGGCTGCTGTCGTGGCGGCTGGTTTCACCACGGTGTGGGTCGGCAAGGTCGTCGCCTGCGCCACGGTCGCCGGCTCCGCGAGCATCGCGGTGACCGCGACAGTGCCGACGAACGAGGGAGACGGGCAGCATCCGCATGTCGGTCTCTGTGTCCGGCATTCCGGTGACCCCGCGTGCGGCAGAGCCGGCTCGGCATCGGAGGTGCGTGACTGCTCGCGCACCCGACCGGACCTCTGTCGGCGGCACTTCGGTGCTCCGCCCCTTCCCTCGACGTCCGCGTTTCGTAAGAAGCCGAAGTCCCTTACGTTCCTTTTGTCTTCGTAGGGTGAAAGCCGTGACGACTTCTCCTGCAACGCAATCGGAAGCGGAGACAACCGCGGCAACCGTCGACGTGGTGCTCCCTTGTCTGAACGAGGCCGAGGCCCTGCCCTGGGTCCTCGCCCGTATCCCGCCCACATGGCGCGCGCTGGTGGTGGACAACGGATCCACGGACGGCTCGCCGGAACTGGCCCGCGAACTCGGCGCGACCGTCGTCCGTGAGACGCGCATCGGCTTCGGCGCCGCCTGTCACGCCGGGTTGACCGCGGCCACCGCGGACATCGTGTGCTTCTGCGACTGCGACGCCTCCCTCGACCCGTCCCTGCTCGTGCCCTTCGTGCGCGAGGTGTGCGACCGTGAGGCCGACCTGGTGCTCGGGCGGCGCCGTCCGCAGGGCCGGGGCGCCTGGCCCGCGCACGCCCGGTTGGGCAACGTGGTGCTGTCGCGGATGCTGCGTCGCCGCACAGGGCTGCGCCTGCGCGACCTCGGCCCACTCCGCGCCGGCCGTCGTGAGGAGTTGCTCGCCCTGGCACTCACGGACCGCCGCAGCGGCTACCCCCTGCAGATGGTCGTGCACGCGGCCGACGCCGGCTGGCGTGTCGTCGAGCACGACGTGCCCTACCTGCCGCGCACCGGCGCCTCCAAGGTCACCGGTACCTGGCGCGGAACCTGGCAAGCGGTACGGGACATGAGCCGGGTCCTGGCCGAACTCCCGGCACCCCATGGCGTGGCAGGCGCCGACTCGTTCGCCGTACTCCCAGGAGGAACAGCCCAGTGACCACTCTCCTCGTCATCGCCAAGGAGCCGCGGCCAGGACGGGTCAAGACACGACTCACGCCGCCGTTCACGCCTCGAGAAGCGGCAACGCTCGCCGAGGCGGCGCTCGTGGACACCCTGCGTACGGTGGCGGCCACACCCGCCCGGCGCCGTGTGCTGGTACTCGACGGCGCTCCGGGCCCCTGGCTGCCGCCCGGCTTCGACGTCGTCCCGCAGTGCGCGGGAGGTCTGGACGAGCGGCTGGCCGCCGCCTTCGCCGGCTGCGACGGACCCGCGCTGCTCATCGGCATGGACACCCCCCAGGTGACGCCCGCACTGCTCACCGTCGACTTCGCCGACTACGACGCGTATTTCGGGCCGGCCGAAGACGGCGGCTTCTGGGCGCTGGGCCTCGCCCACCCGGACCCCGAGCTGCTGCGGGGTGTACCGATGTCCACGCCCACGACGGGTGCCGTACAGCGTGAACGGCTCGCCGTCGCGGGCCTTCGCGTACGCGACCTGCCCGCCCTGCGAGACGTGGACACCGCCGGCGACGCGGAGGCGGTCGCCGCGGCTGCGCCAGGGAGCCGCTTCGCCGCCGAACTGGGACGTCTCGGGGCGGCTGTCGGCCGATGAGCACCGCACATGAGATCACGCCGCCGGAGACGATCGCCCATCGCCCCGCGCCGGTTGCGTCCGTCAGCGCCCCGCGCCCTTGGGCCGCCGACCCCTATGCGGAAGCGATGGCCACAGGTCGGGGTCCGCTCTTCCTTCGTCGCGCCGACGGCTGGTTGCTGCCGCTGGAGGTGGAACGCTGGTGTGCCAGGGCCGACGCGGCGGACACGAATGTTCTGGAGCGCTGTGAAGGCGCCGTACTTGATGTGGGGTGCGGTCCGGGGCGGCTCGTCGCCGAACTCGCGGCCCGGGGCCGCCCGGCGCTCGGCGTCGACGTGAGCGAAGCCGCCGTCGCCCGCACCGTGCGGCTCGGCGGCCAGGCTCTGCAACGCTCCGTCTTCGAGCCGCTCCCGGCGGAAGGACGCTGGGACACGGTCCTCCTCATCGACGGCAACATCGGCATCGGGGGCGACCCGGCCGCCCTCCTCCGGCGGATCTCCCAACTCCTCGAACCAGACGGCTTGTTGATCGCCGAGACGGCCCCCGACAGCGAGGTCGACGAACGCGTCACCGTGCACGTCGTGAGCATCACCGCCGGCACTCACGGCACAGCCGGCCCGCCCTTCCCCTGGGCCCGGCTCGGCACACCGGCCCTGCTCCGGCTCGCCACACGCGCCGGCTGGCGCCCGGAGCATCAGTGGACGACCGGCGGCCGCTCCTTCGTCGCCCTGCGCAACCGCGATGACGGCAGTGACCGCAGCAGGAGCATCACCGCCGAGCCACCGAACAGCACCGCGGTGATCAAAAGCCAGCGGGACAGGAATCCGTCGCCGGGCAGGGTGGTGGCGGAGGTGTAGTGGCCTGCCACCTGCCCGCTGATCAGCGGAAACCAGATCAGCAGCAGAAGGCCGGAGAACGCCGCCGGGACGCGCACGAACACCGTCCACTCCCGGCGGCCGACCACGCCCAGCGCCCGCGCGACGACCCGGTCCGCTCCCGCGTACAACGGCGACAGCACCAGGTCGTGCACCAGCGCTGCGCCCACGAACCACAGCACAACAGAGATCCAGTCGTCCGTGAGCAGTCGCACCCCCGCATACGCCGCCAGCGCGAACGAACAGGCATGGAGCAGGACTTGAAGCGGGCTGCCCACACGCGGGCGCGCAAGCCGTCGTGTCACACGTCGTCGCATCACAGCTCTCCGAACGTCATCCGTGCCACCCACTTGGTGTTGAGCACGCCCGGCGCCGCAGGAACGATGATCCGCGCCGGGTAGCCGTGGTCCGGGGTCAGGGGCTCGCCGTTGACGAACAGGGCGAGCAGGGAACGCGGGTCGCGCACCTGGTTGTCGCGCAGGGCGGCCCGACGGAACGCCCCGTGCCGCTGGAGCGACTCCACCATCACGTCGGGCGCCGCGCCGGTCTCGTACCCGACGAGCGCCGCCAGATCCCGCAGGCGTACGCCCCGCCACCACTGGTCGGAGGTCGACCAGCCTTCCACGCACGCGATGGGCAACGCCGCGCTGTGCAGCGGGAGTCGCAGAAGCTCTGCCCGGCTCAGCCGGACCGTCCGTCCCTGTCCCTCGACGACCAGCCGCCACGCCTCGTCACTCGTCTCCGTCGTGTCGATCCCGCGCGACGCGGCCGTCTTGTTGATCTGGAAGCCGCCGGGTCCCGGACCCGGTTCCGGGCCGCCGTGCGGCGCGAGCAGAGCCGTTGCCCGCAGCGGTCCGTCGAAGTTCCGGCCCGCCGTCGTGGCGAGCAGGAACACGAAGCCGCCGCCGACGAAGGCGAGGGCGCCGCGGCGCGACACGGTGGGCGGGGCGGGGTCCGGGGAGACGAGGTCGCTCTCCTCCTCGCGCAGGCGGCGCACATTGCGTACCGCGGCCGGCACCCGCAGCACCGCGTGTGTCACGAACGCCGCGAAGAACACCCAGGCGCCGTAGAAGTGCAGCGGATAGAAGGAGCCGGGGAAGAGGTAGTCGAGCTGGACGTTCAGCACGCCCGTGGTGAACTCGAACAGTGCGCCCCCGACCAGCAGAAGCAGCGAGATCCGCTCGAGCGCATGCGTGAGGGACCGCACGGGCGGCTGGGTGAACAGCCTCGGCAGGACCGACCACAGCTTCGCCAGCAGTACGGGGATCAGCGCGATGCCCAGGGTGACGTGAAGGCCCTGGGTGAGCCGGTAGAGCCAGGGCGGGTCGGTCGGCCAGGCGAAGAGGTAGAAGCCGAGCAGGCCCTTGTCCGGGGTCTTGTCGTTCACCGGTGACAGGCCGGGGTTGTAGGCCGCGTACGACGCAAGGCCCGTGGTGAAGAGCACCGTGATCCCGACGAGCAGCACGACACCGAGCACGGAGGTGAACCACGGGCTGCGCAGCGGGCTGCGCCAGAAACCGGGAGAGGTGGGGAGTCGATGGTCGGGGCGTCGATGGTCGCGCATGTCCCGACCGTAGGCCGGGACGGCCCGAGGGCGGGGCCCGCAACTCATGACGAAATGCTGACGTCCCGGCTCACCGGATCCGCATCCGGCCCTCCGCGGCCTAGCGTGCCGGTGTGAACCGCGATCTTCTCCGCGACCTGTGCGCGGCCCTGGCGGCAGCGCTGCTCGTCGCGACGGCGGCTGTGATCGGCACCGTCCTGGAACACCGTTACGGGAGCCTTCATGTCAGCTGGCCGCCGCTGTACGGGCATGCGGAGCCGCATGTCGGCCCCGGCACCCCCGCAGCGATCATGGTGGCCGTCGCGGTCGTCGCGTACGGGCCGCTCCTTGCCGCCCAACTGCCCTGGCGCGCGCTGCTGTGCACTGCCTGGGGCACCGCCATGGCGTGGACGTTTTCGCTCGCCCTGGTCGACGGGTGGCAGCGGGGGATCACCCGGCGGCTGACGACCAAGTACGAGTACCTCCAGGTCATCGACCCCGTCAACCGCTTCCACGACATCCCGGCCGCCCTGCGGGACTTCACCCACCACATCCTGATCCACTCACCCGACGCCTGGCCCGCGCACGTCGCCGGACATCCCCCCGCGGCGACCCTCACCTTCGTCCTCCTCGACCGGATCGGGTTGGGCGGCGGCGCCTGGGCGGGCGTCTGGTGCATCACCGTCGGGGCCACAGCGGCGGTGGCGGTGCTCGTCACCGTACGAGTGCTGTGCGGGGAGGCCCTCGCCCGCCGCGCCGCGCCCTTCCTGGTCCTGGCCCCGGCCGCCGTGTGGATGGGCACCTCCGCGGACGGCTACTTCGCGGCCGTCACCGCCTGGGCCGTCGCGTTCCTCGCCCTTGCCGTCACGGGACACCGGCCACGTGCGACAGGTCTCGCCTCCGGGTTCCTCTTCGGCCTCACCGCGTATCTCTCGTACGGGCTGACACTGTTCGCGGTGATCGCCGCCGGCGTCCTGCTGCTCGGCTCCCGACGACTGCGCCCCCTCCCGTACCTCCTCACCGGGTTCGTCCTCGTCCCGGCCGTGTTCACGTTCGCAGGCTTCAACTGGTGGGAGGCGTATCACCTGCTGGTCACCCGCTACTACCAAGGGGCCGGCGGTGTCCGCCCTTACGGCTACTGGGTGTGGGCGAACCTCGCGTGCACGGCGCTTGTCGTGGGCCCGGCGACTGTGGCCGGGCTGCGACGAGCCGGCGCGGCTCCCCTGCGCCAGGGCGTTCGTACACGCCTGCCCAGCTCCGCTCCCGACCCCCGCCTGGCCCTGCTCGTCCTCGCCTCCCTGCTCGCACTCCTCGCCGCCGACCTCTCCGGCATGAGCAAAGCGGAGACAGAACGCATCTGGCTGCCGTTCGCGACGTGGCTGCTCCCGGCCTGCGCCTTCCTCACCCGACCCCGCGCCTGGCTCACCGCACAGGCCACCCTCGCCCTGCTCCTCAACCACCTTCTGCTGACGGGATGGTGACCATGGAGACCCGGCCCAAGCCTTCGTGGAGGAGCGTCACCGGTCTCCGCTTCTCCACGGATCTTCCCGGACATCGCCTCCAGCGCCACCCCAGGATGCCGCGCCGGTACGACACGGGTGCGACGTCCTGCAGAGGGCTCCTCGCCTTCGCCATCTGGTCGGTGCGCGGCTTGGGCCTGCTCGCGACGCCGGCGCCCTTCCGAGTTCGGGCGCCGCCGAGGTACACGGCGACGCCGTACGACGGGAGCGTTGGCCGCGGGAATGACCAGATCGAGGGGAGGGTGAAACGGGCGTCAAGATCTTACGAAACCCGGACGTCGGAGCGGCCCCTCCGCACGGGGATGAGGCCGGTGGGAAGCTGGGAGCATGCAGCAGCCGCACGAATCCCCAGGCTCCGAACACGCTCCCCGAGGGCAGGGAGGTACGACCCGCGTCCTCGTCGTGGACGACGACCCCACCGTCGCCGAGGTCGTCTCCGGCTATCTCGACCGCGCCGGGTACCAGGTGGACGTAGCCGAGGACGGGCACTCCGCGCTCGCGCGGGCCGCCGCGCACCGGCCGGATCTGGTGGTGCTCGACCTGATGCTGCCCGGCATGGACGGGTTGGAGGTGTGCCGCCGGATACGTACCCACGGGCCCGTGCCGGTCATCATGCTCACGGCCCGCGGTGACGAGGGCGACCGGATCCTGGGCCTGGAACTGGGCGCCGACGACTACGTCACGAAGCCCTTCAGCCCCCGCGAGCTGGTCCTGCGGGTCGAGTCGGTACTGCGCCGGAGCCGGCCCGCCGTCGCGGCTCACCCCGCGCACGCGGCAGGCGTCACCGTCGACCCGGCAGCCCGCCGCGCCACCAAGAACGGCACCGAACTCAGCCTCACACTGCGCGAGTTCGACCTTCTCGCCTTCCTCCTGCGCCACCACGGCCGCGCCTACAGCCGCGAAGAGCTGATGCGCGAGGTGTGGGGCTGGGACTTCGGCGACCTGTCCACCGTCACCGTCCACGTCCGCCGGCTGCGGGGCAAGGTGGAGGACGACCCGGCCCGGCCCCGGCTGATCCAGACGGTGTGGGGAGTGGGCTACCGCTTCGATGCCACGCCCTGCGAGGAGGCGGTCCGACCGTGAGCGACACCCTCCTCATCGCTCTCTTCGCCTTCCTCGGCGCCGTCGCGGCCGGGCTGCTCGGGGCGGGTGTGCTGTGGCTGATCCGGCGACGTTCGCTGACCGCGTCCCTCGCCGTGGTCGCCGCGGTGGCCGTGACCGCCATGCTCGCGGGCACGCTGGCCGTGGCGCAGGCGATGTTCCTGTCCTCGCACGACCTGAGCGTCGTCACGACGGTCGTGGCGATGGCCGCCGTCGTCTCCCTGGTCACCGCGCTGCTGCTCGGCCGGTGGGTGGTCGCCCGCAGCCGGGCGCTCACCGCCGCCGCCCGTTCCTTCGGCGACGGTGGCCATTTCGCGGCCCCTGACGGCCCGGCGACCGCGGAACTGGCCGCACTCGGCCGCGAGTTGGCCACCACCAGTGCGAAGCTGGCCGAGTCCCGCGACCGCGAGCGCGCCCTGGAGACATCGAGACGCGAACTCGTCGCCTGGATCTCGCACGACCTGCGCACGCCCCTCGCCGGTCTGCGCGCCATGTCCGAGGCCCTGGAGGACGGCGTCGCCGCCGACCCCCACCGCTACCTCCGCCAGATGCGCACGGAGGTCGAACGCCTGAACGGCATGGTGGGGGACCTCTTCGAGCTCTCGCGCATCCACGCCGGGGCGCTCGCCCTGTCTCCGTCCCGCATGTCGGTGTACGACCTCGTCGGCGACGCCCTAGCGGGAGCGGACGCCCTCGCCCGCGAGCACGGGGTGTGGCTGGTCGGCGACCGCGTCGAGCCGGTGCCGGTCGAGGTGGACGGCAAGGAGATGAGCCGGGTGCTGGGCAATCTGCTGGTCAACGCGATCCGCCGGACACCCTCCGACGGTACCGTCGCGGTCACCGCCGAGCGCTTGTCCGACGGAGTCGTCCTGTCCGTCACCGACGGATGCGGCGGCATCCCCGAGGAGGACCTGCCGCGTGTCTTCGACACCGGTTGGCGCGGTACCCATGCCCGTACTCCTCCGGCCGGTGCGGGCCTCGGCCTGGCCATCGTCCGGGGCATCGTGGAGGCTCACAGGGGCCAGGCCGCCGTGCGCAACGTCCCCGGCGGCTGCCGCTTCGAAGTAACGCTTCCTCTGGCCGAGGTGTGATCGGGGGCTCCTGAGCAAGCGAATCCGCCGACTACCGGAAGGGCATCCGCACTGAGATCCATGGCGGTCGGCCATTGCCCTCGGTCAGCAACTTCACGTTCACGCCATCAGGCGGTGCTTGGCGGAGTAGTCGGACGGCCGTCGACCAGGAGGTCGCACTCCGCGAGCGTGCTCTCGAACAGAACCTGGTCGGAATCGCGTCTCGCGCAGCCCCCTGAGCGGGCCCGTGCACGGTCAGCGTGGCTTCGTAGGTGAGGGTTGACGCCACTTGCAGGTCAGTTCTGACTCCATCCGGTGGGTGGAGGCGCCGATTCTGTAGATGAGAAACGACTCCACCTGGCGGCCCCGCTGTGGCGGGTTGAGCCCCTGTCGGGTCACCACAGCGCGTAGTGGACGGCGGGAATGCCGTCGGCAAGCCGGGCCCGGCGCCGTCTCCCGGCCCGTGTCGTCGGTGCCGGCTGGAACGCTCGTCGGATGAACTGCGACGATGAGCAGCTGTTGCGCGGCAAGGTGCCTCGGCCCCGCCCGTCCGGCTGGTGGTTCAGTCGGTGGTCTGGGGCTGGGGTACTCCGGCCAGCGGTGCGGCGGTTGTGAGGGTGTCGGTGTGGGGGCCGAGCCATTCGCACAGCAGGATGGTGGCGTCGTCCTGCAGCTGGTTGCCGTGGTGGTGCAGGTGGGCGCGGGTGAGGCGGCGCAGGGTCTCGGGGACGGAGAGGCCATCGAAGTGGTGGCGGACCAGGAAGTCGGTGAAGCGGGTGAGTCCGAACTCCTGACCGCCGGGGGTGCGGGCTTCGGTGATGCCGTCGGTGTAGAAGACGACGCGGTCACCGGGCTGGAGCCGCTCGCGGCAGACAGTGGTGGGCAGGTGCAGATCGGTGCCCATGGGATGTGCGGGCGGGCAGCGCAGAAGGGTGGTCCAGCGGCCGTCACGGATGAGGACAGGCGGCGGGTGGCCGCGGTTGACCCAGGTCAGCAGCCCGGTGGAGGTGTCGAGGTCGGCGAGGATGCCGGTGACGTAGCGGGAGGAGCCGAACTGCTCGAGGAGCACCCGCTCGATGGCGTCACCGAGGTCGCCGAGACCGGTTCCCTGCCTGCGGTGGTTTCGGCAGGCGCCCATGGCGAGGTTGGCGGTGAGGCCGGCCGACGTGTCGTGGCCCATGGCGTCGAAGACCGAGATGTGGACGATGTCGTCGGCGGTGGCGTAGTCGTACGCGTCCCCGCTGACCTCGTACGCGGGCTCCATCACCGCGCCGATGATCACTCTGCTGTCGGCGTAGGTGCGAGGCGGCATGAGTGTCCACTGCATCTCCGCGGCGACGTTCATCGGCTGGGTCCGGGTCAGGCGGGCGTAGGAGTCACTGGTGTCCCGGCTGCCGACCACCAGCATCGCCACCAAAGAAGCCAGCACCAGCATGTCCTGGCGGACGTCCTCCCCGTCCTGGACGGACTTGACGTACAGCACGCCCAGGCGTTCGGTGCCGTCGAGGAGCGGCACCCACCAGCCGTGGGTGCCGTCCGCGCTGTCGGCGCCGGCCACGATGTGCCCGTACTGGTAGGCTCGGCCGGCGACGGTGCCCTCCACCGGCAGCTCCGACGTGCCCTGCGGCGCGCTCTCGGCGGCATTGAGACCCTTGCCGGTCAGCAGCCGCAGGACATCGCGCTGCAGGTCGCCGAGGTAGATGAGGAGATCCTCGAAGCCCGCCGCCGCAGCGTGCACCGCCACCCGCGACGGCAGCTGCTCGAAGGACATCATGTGGCTCTCGATGAGCAGCCCCGTCAGCATGCGGCGCATCGCACTGTCCCGTTGCATAACGGACGACCTCCGTACATCTCATGCATCCCCCGCGCCGGCGTTGCGATCCGTCTACCCCGGTGGCCGCTGACAGATCAAGGAGTACCGCGATTTCTGTCGTCACCGGTGACAGCGGCCCCGAGGCCAGGGACCTGCTGTCGGGGCGGGGGTTCGTGATTTCCGTCAGCCATGATCCCCCTTCAATCGATCTGTGAAGGCGGACCCTGCGAGCGCGCGGTCCAGAGCCGGCGGGTGAAGCTCGAGCCCATGTGTTCCGTCTTGCGGGTGGTTTACGGCGGTGAGGCCGCACGCTCAGCAGGTCCGCTCCGAAACTGAACCTGGGGCGGTGCGGGCCGTCCGGGAGGGGTCTCATGACGGACAGCAGTGTCTTGGTCGCGGTACGGGAACGTCCACAGAACGAAGGTGCCGGTGCCGAGCAGTTGGCGCGCATCGCTGAGGCGATCGGAAAGCGGGGCTTCGACGTCCGATGGGCGGTAGACGTCGCAGACGCCGAGGCGGTGCTGCGGACGGAGGCCGGGCTGACCGCGGCCTTGGTCGCCTGGGAACTACCGGGCCAGCGGGGTGCGGACGGCGAGCCCGGAGGCGCGGCGGTGCTGCGCTCCATCGGCCGACGGTTCCAGGACCTTCCGGTCTTCCTGGTCATGACCGACGACGGCCTACGGGACCTGCCGCTGTGGGTGTCGGAGTCGGTCGTGGGCTATGTGTGGCCGCTTGAGGACACTCCTGGGTTCATCGCCGGTCGGATCATCACCGCCGCGCGTACCTACCAGGATGCCGTCCTGCCGCCCTTCTTCCGGGCACTGCGTCGCTTCGACGACGCGCACGAGTACTCCTGGCACACTCCGGCCCACTCCGGCGGTGTCGCCTTGCTGAAGTCGCCCGCGGGCCGGGCCTTCCACGACTACTTCGGGGAACGGCTGCTGCGCAGTGACCTGTCGATCTCCGTGGGGGAACTCGGCTCGCTGTTCGAGCACACTGGCCCGATCGGCGAGGCCGAGCGCAACGCCGCCCGAGTCTTCGGCGCCGACCTCACCTACTTCGCGCTGCACGGGAATTCCACCGGCAACCGCGTGGTCGGCCACTTCAGCGTCACCCGCGACGAGATCGCGCTGGTGGACCGCAACTGCCACAAGTCGGTGCTGCACGGACTGGTCGTCTCCGGCGCCCGCCCGGTCTACCTGATCCCCACGCGCAACGGCTACGGTCTGGCAGGACCGCTGCCCCCGGCGGAACTCGCGGCGGACTCCGTCGCGGCTCGGATCGCCGCGTGTCCGCTGACCCGGGGTGCCGTGTCGCCGCACCCTCAATACGCCGTCTTCACCAACTCCACGTACGACGGCCTGTGTTACGACGCCCTCGGGGCGGCACAGGCGTTCGCCGCGAGTACGCCCCGGCTGCACTTCGACGAGGCATGGTTCGCGTACGCCCGCTTCCACCCGCTCTACGCGGGCCGGTACGGCATGTCGGTGGACGAGGACACCTTCCCCGGCCCGGACCGGCCGACGGTCTTCGCGACCCAGTCCACCCACAAGCTGCTGGCCGCGCTCTCGCAGAGCGCCATGATCCACGTCAAGCCCGCTCCGAGGGCGCCCGTCGAGCACGACCGGTTCAACGAGGCGCTGATGATGCACGGCACCACCTCCCCGCTCTATCCGATGATCGCCTCGCTGGACGTGGCGACAGCGATGATGGACGGGCCGCAGGGACACTGGCTGATCGACGAGGCCGTGACCGAGGCGATCCGGTTCCGTCAGGAGATGGTCCGCATCCGGCGCCGTATCGAGGAGGCCGGCGACCGACCGCCGTGGTTCTTCGGCGTGTGGCAACCCGAGACGGTTCCCGACCCGAGCAACGGCACCCGGCTGCCGTTCGACGAGATCCCGGCCGACCTGCTGCGCACCGAGCCGGCCTGCTGGCATCTGGAACCCGGTGCTGCCTGGCACGGCTTCCCGGGGCTGACCGACGGCTCCTGCATGCTCGACCCGATCAAAGTCACTCTGACCTGCCCGGGCATCGACGCGACCGGCGTGATGGACGAGTGGGGTATCCCGGCACGAGTGCTCACCGCGTACCTGGCCACCCGCCACATCGTCGTGGAGAAGACCGACAGCTACACGACGCTCGTCCTGTTCTCCATGGGCATCACCAAGGGCAAATGGGGCACCCTCCTGGACGCCCTGATGGACTTCAAGGCCCTCTACGACGAGGACGTTCCCCTGGCCCGGGTCCTGCCCGCACTCGTCGCCGAGCACCCCAGGCGGTACGCCGGTCAAACCCTGCGCGAACTGTGCCAGGACATGCACGACCACCTGCGCTCGGTCCGCCTCGTCGAGCTGCTGGACACTGCCTTCCAGGAGTTGCCGGAACCGGTCACTCCACCGCAGCTGTGCTATCAGCGCCTGATCCGCGGCGGCACCCACCGCGTACGGTTGACCGAGGCGCCGGGCCAGGTGGCAGCCGCCATGATCACCGTCACCCCGCCCGGCATCCCCGTCCTCATGCCCGGCGAGAGCATCGGCGCCCTCGACGGGCCGCTGCTGCGCTACCTCACCGCCCTCGAATCCTTCGACCGCCGCTTTCCCGGATTCCGCAGCGAAACGCACGGCGTGACGCTCGACTCCGACACCGGCGACTACCTCATCGAATGCCTGCGACCGACAGTCGGCGAGGAAGCGAGCGCCGACGCACAGCAACTTCGGACCGTGACACCGGCGCAGCGCAGCCATCCGAAGGAAACCCACGAGCCGTCCTGACGGGGCTGTGGACATAGCTGTGCAGTTGCGTTGTCGGGGTCCGACGTGGGTCGTCGAGAGAGCCCACCCTGCACCGGAACGGTGCTTCCGGGACTTCCGGGCAGCTGACGACGCTGCACCCGGCAGGAGCTGGAAGGCCGCGGGAAGACGACCGCCTGTCCGTCCTCACGAGCCGTACCCGTGCCACGGTGTCCTTCGGCACGATGCGGTTGGCGCCGCCCACGTTGACAGGGTCTCCGTCGATAACCCGGAGCAAGGGTGGAGTGGTCCACGCCGACGCTGTCGAGCAGCGCGGACTGGGACTGGCCGTCCCGTCGAGGAGGTGCATCAGCACTACCAACTCCTGTCCGGGATGCAGGTCCATCTCGCGGAGCATGGCGGCGGCGTCGGCGTGGTGGGCGCGGGCTGGTTGGAAGATCGCGTAGCTCATGGGTCGTGCGCCGGCCGTCGTGGGGGACACGGGGTTCGGGGGTGGGCATGGTCGCCTTCCTCAGATGGCGCACCGGCGCGGAGCCGCTCGACAAGGTCCGGGTTGGCGGTCAGGACGAGATTGCCCGCACGTGCCCGGCGTCGCTGACCTGCTGGGCCGTGGCCGCCTGGTCGAGCGGGTAGCGGTGACGTGGTGACGAGCTTGCCGACTCTGGCAGCGTGTCACGTTCCGGCAGTCTGCTCGCTCGTCTATGGCGCGGTGAAGAGCATCGGGAAGCGCAGGCCCAGCCACGGTTTGCGGCCCCAGACGACGACCTTGGCGCGGGCCATGGCGGTGGGGGTGGTCCAGCGGCCCAGGGCGAGGAGGAGGAAGGCGACGGGGGCGATGGCTATCGTGCAGTCGGGACGCCGCGGCGGAGTGTCGGTGACCGTGGGCACGCCGTCCGCGAAGGTGACGGCGAAGCGGTCGCGGCCGATCCGCAGCACATAGCACGCATGGTGGCCGGCCGCGCCGGCGTTCACTGCACGTGGCATGGCCAGTCGCATGAAGGGCAGCGTGAACGCGACCACTTCCGGGTTGACCATGTGGGGCCCGCGCAGCGCGACCGCGATGTCGTATCCGTGCCCGAGCAGGTGCGTGAGCAGGTAGGAGCCCAGGGTGGCCATGTCCATCGGACCCATCGGCGTCAGCACCGCCTCCTGCGGACCGCGGCCTGCCGCGGCCGCGACGAAGGCCCGCGCACTGTCCGCGATCTCCGCGCCGAGGACCGCGGGCTCCCGCTGCGGGAAGGCGGCCAGAGCCGCACGGTTGGCCGCCGCGAGACCGCTCGGCGTCCCATCGCCGTAGGGGCGGTCCTCGCCCGCTCCGATGTCCGCCATCAGCTTCCCCGCCAGCGCGAGGTGCGCTGCCGCCTCCCCTACCGTCCACTCTGCGCCCGGCAGTGGCGTGTGTGGGTCGGCACCTGCCCGGAGCAGCTCCGCGATCCGGTCGGCGGTGGCGACGATGGCGTCCTCGGGTGTCATGAACGCGATCGTGTCCGCGCGCGGACTTGCTGTCCAGTGCCCTGTCGGCCCTTCTTTCAGCATGTCGTCGTCGATGGCCTTCGGCCGCCCACCGTGGGGCGAGCCAGCGCGAGTGCGGCCTCCGACCTGCGCGGCTCGTGTCGCCCCGATCATGCCGTTGATCGCGGCTGCCGCAGCCACGGACCCGGAGATCGCCGCGCAGTGGCCCGCAGGTCCCGACCCGCTAAACCGTCCAGCACGCCGCAGCGAGGCACTGACCTCCGAGCCCGACGCCCGCTCCGACGTCGACACCGCCCGCGCCGCCGACCTGCTGTACGGGCTTCTCGACCCGGAGCTGTACCTGATCTTTGTCCGCGACCGGGGCTGGTCCACCGACGCCTGGGAGGAGTGGAAGGTCGACGTCCGGCAGCCCGGAGTCCGGGCGGGGCCCGCTCGCGCCCTGGTGCATCGGCCAGTCGTGCCGGTGCTGGAGGACCCCGGCGGCGGCCGCGAGGTCCGGGACATGATCCAGGTTCCGGCGGTGGAATCCGGTACGGCCGTGTACGGGTCAGTTCTGCCTCTTCCGCCGCCACCTCGCGCCGGCCTCTCGTGCCCGGTCGTTCCAGTGGTCCCGCACCCACCCCCAAAACAGCGCCACCGGCGCTGCGACCAGGGCGACCAGTAGCGACTTGTCCCAGGCCATGCCGCCGCGCCCGTAGCGGAACATCAAGACGAGCAGCGCATAGACGCCGAGGCCGAGTAAGAGAGCCTTCACCGGTTTCGAGAGATACATGCGGTGCGGATACCCCGGTGATCTGTCGTGCTGCGCGAGCTGCGCAAGGAAATGTACGGGCCGGTTCGCTGGGGCTGGTCAGCGGCGGTCGCCTGAGCGGTCCTGCTCCTGCATGGCGCGGTCGGACTGCGTGGTGACCGCTGGCGCTCTTCCGGGGTCCGGTCGGCTACTCGCCGTGGGCGCTCGGCGCGGACGTCGGTCAGCGAAACACCGCCGTGTCGGCGGGGGGACGCTGTGAGCGTCGCGGTCTGGTCGTAGGTCTGCGGAGCACCCCCCGCCTCGCCGGGGAAGATCGGCCTGGTCCGAGGGGTGCTGCCCGGTGTGCGGAGCACCCCATCGCCAGGCCCAGCGGACAGGCGACCCCCACGTCCGGGTCACCCGCCGGACGAAGACCGGCTGGGGCCCGGCGTCCGCCGCCTGTGTCAGTCACGTCCTCGACGACTGCGGCTTCCCGCCCCTAATGATCCGCTGCACTCGACTGCTTGACCTGGTCGACACCATGGACCCCGAACTGGTCGCCGCCGCGTTCGGTATGGAGCCCGAGGCCACCATGATCTATCTATCTGATCGCGTCGACGAGACCTGCTTGTCAGGGTGGGAGACGACCAAGGACTGACCCGGGGTCAGGGTTCGTAGGGGTAGAGAGCGATCTTCTCGCGCTCGATGAAGAGCTCGACCCAGGTGCCGGCAACACCTTCGGGCAGCTGATCGGCAAGGTCCAACAGGATGGTGGTGCCGTCCAGGTCCAGCAGGGCGGCACCGTCCTCCGTGAGGCTCAACCGGCCCCGCAGCACAACGCGCAGTGCCCGCCGGTCCGGAGCCCAGGACCGATGCCGGCGGCTGGCTCGGCGTTCCGCCCCCAGACGATGTCCTCGTCGATGGTCCACTCGACGTGGTACTCGCCAGGCTCTGCGGCCCGGTCCCCGCACCACCGGACTGCCGTGTGACCGAACGAGGTCCGGACATCGGCAAGCCAGGAGGTTCCGGGAAACCTCGCGACCTTCACCAGTTCGATCAGCACGGGTCGATCATGCAGTATCCGAGCAGTCAGTCCCGAGCCGGGGTGGCGAGCCAGCGGTTGTCCTGGAACTCGGCCGGGACCTTGTCCCCCCACGGATCAATCCCACGGCGTTCCAGTTCGTCGAACCATCTGTCCCGCTGCGATTCGGGAAGGCGGCGCCCGCACCAGGGGCAGAAGGCCATGGTGATGCTCGATGTGCCGCCGTCGTGAACGATCAGCCCGTACTCCTGGAACCTGGGGCTGAACTGGACGAGCGCGTCCGGGCAGGCGAAGGGATCCTGATGCTGGTCGCAGCGCACGTTCACACGGCGGCTCATTGCCTCGCAGCAGTGGTCGGTCATGATCTCGGCTTCTCGTTCGGCGACACTGTGCCCAGAAGTAGATCACGCTCCCAGCTCCGGTCCCGACGCCGGTCGAGCCCCCGGCTCCGGTCCCACCGACGACCCCGGCCGCGCAAGCGTGTACCCACACGGTCGTGAGTGGAGAGACGCTGTCGGCGATCGCATCCAGGTACCTGGGACGCGAAGGCAGGCACCCCGAGATCTACGCGCGGCCACCCTGTGGTCTTGTCGCTGGTGTCGGCGTGCAGATGGGTGGCTGCTGACTCCCGTGCCCGGCCGCCATGCCCGCAGGACCGCGAGCGGAACCGGGGCCGGGCTGCCGGGCCATGACTCAGGACTCAGGCATCGATGATGACGGGGATGATGAGGGGCTTGCGGCGGTGGGTGCGGAAGGCCCAGTTCGCCACGGCGCGGGCGACCAGCTGCTCCAGCTGGTGGGCGTCCCCGACGCCCTCCTGGGCCGCGGTGGCCAGGGTCTTCTCGATGATGGGGACGACCGACTCGAAGGTGGCGTCGTCATGGACGAAGCCGCGGGCGAGGAAGTCGGGGGCCTCGGCGAGGGCGCCGGTGTCCGCGTCGACGATCGCCACCACCGTGACCACGCCTTCCTCCGCGAGGGTGAGGCGGTCCTTCAGGGACGCCTCGGTCGCGCCGCCGACTTCCATCCCGTCGACGTAGACGTTGCCGGCGGGGACCTTGCCGGTGATGGACGCGCGCCCGTCGACGAGGTCGACGACGACGCCGTCCTCGGCGATGACGACCCGCTCCGGATCGACGCCGGTGCGGATGGCGAGGTCGCCGTTGGCCCGCAGGTGACGCCACTCGCCGTGCACCGGCATGACGTTGCGGGGCTTGACGATGTTGTAGCAGTAGACGAGTTCGCCGGCACTGGCGTGCCCGGAGACGTGCACCTTGGCGTTGCCCTTGTGGACCACGTGGGCGCCCCACCGGGTCAGTCCGTTGATCACTCGGTAGATGGCGTTCTCGTTGCCGGGGATGAGCGAGCTGGCGAGGAGGACGGTGTCGCCCTTGCCGATGCGGATCACGTGGTCACGGTTGGCCATCCGGGACAGCGCGGCCATCGGTTCGCCCTGGGAGCCGGTGCACACCAGAGTGATCTTGTGGTCCGGGAGCTTCTCCAGCTCCTTCGTGCTCACGACCAGACCGGAGGGGACCTTCAGATAGCCCAGGTCACGGGCGATGCCCATGTTGCGGACCATGGAGCGGCCGACGAAGGCGACCTTGCGGCCGTGCTGGTGGGCGGCGTCCAGGACCTGCTGGATGCGGTGCACGTGGCTGGCGAAGCTGGAGACGATGACCCGGCGCGGCGCGGTGCGCATCACCTGCTCGATCGCCGGGTTCAGCTCACGCTCGGAGGTGGTGAAGCCCGGTACCTCGGCGTTGGTGGAGTCGGTGAGGAAGAGGTCCACGCCCTCCTCGCCGAGGCGGGCGAAGGCGCGCAGGTCGGTGATGCGGTCGTCGAGGGGGAACTGGTCCATCTTGAAGTCGCCGGTGTGCAGCACCATGCCGGCCCTGGTGCGGATCGCGACCGCGAGGCTGTCCGGGATGGAGTGGTTGACCGCCACGAACTCGCAGTCGAAGGGTCCGAAGCTGCGCCGGTCGCCCTCCCGTACCCGCACGGTGCGCGGCCGGATGCCGTGTTCCTTGAGCTTGGCCTCCAGGAACGCCAGCGTCAGCTTGGAGCCGACGACGGGGATGTCGCGCCGCTCGCGCAGCAGGTAGGGCACGCCACCGATGTGGTCTTCGTGGCCATGGGTGAGAACGATGCCCACGATGTCGTCCAGCCGGTCCCGGATCGAGGTGAAGTCCGGCAGGATCACGTCCACGCCGGGCTGGGTCTCCTCGGGGAACAGCACGCCGCAGTCGACAATGAGCAGCTTGCCGGCGTGTTCGAAGACGGTCATGTTGCGGCCGATCTCACCAAGGCCGCCCAGGGCGGTGACCCGCAGCCCTCCTTCGGGCAGGGGAGGGGCGGCTTTGAGGTCGGGGTGTGGATGACTCATACCTCGACGTTACCCGCAGAACGGAACGAGATGATCTGTTCGACCACGCACAGAAGGTCGCGACGGCTCACGGCGTCACCGACCTTCTCGCTGCCCACGGGGTCGATACCCGCCAAAACCTCCACACCTGTCTCGATCACCGGGCCCGTCGCGCCGCTCTGCGCACGGTGAAGGGGGTGGGTCGAGAGGCATTGACCACATCGGCAATCTCGGCGGCCGTTCGCACATCGCCGTTGCCGTAGATCTGCGCGGCTTCGCCGTGGATGCTGATGTTCCGGAACTCTCCGGCCAAGGTCCCCACCCACCTGATCGAACTGCCAACCGTCGGAGTCCCTCGCGACCCGGTCTTCGTCGCCCTGGACAATCTCGCCCGGATCGTTCAGGAGAACGTCTCAGCCGAAATGGTCGTCCTTACCGATCCGGTGATCGCGGACGCCTTCAAGGGCAAGGGGACTTGCTCTCCTTCGGCGGCGAGGGCCTCTTCGACCAGCCGACTGGCAACGACCGGACCGACAGAGGCTGTTGCTGCCCCCGGCACCAGCGCTCGCCCTGCGGCCGATCCGGCCCGGTACCACGCCCCCGAACTCCTCCGGCTGTCAACCGTCCTTTCATGGCGATCGCCTGACCCCCTCTGCCTGTTCGAGGTCGAAGGGATCCATGACCGCACTTCACTGAAAGCTCGTCGTCGACGCGACGGACCCGCACGCACAGGCCGACTTCTGGGCCGCCCTCGACCACCACCGCGAGGACCGCAGCGCCCTCGTCTCCCGGCTCCTGGACGAGGGCGTCGTCCCGCCCGCCACCACGCTCACCGTCGACGGCCGCCCCGCTTGCCCGACCTGGCCCCCGTCCGCCACCCGGACGAGCCCTTCGACGAGGCCTCGGACACGGGCCCCGGCCGCCGCATCCCTTCCAGCGCGTCCCTTTCCAGCGAGAGCCGAAGCCGGCCGGCAAGAACCGCCCTCACCTGTCCCCTGGCACCGCAAGGAGGAGGTCGCCCGCCTGGGAGTCCCTGGACGCCGCCCTCGTCCGCGAGGTCACGCAACAGGGCGGCTCGTGGACGGCCATGACGGACCCGAAGGCAACGAATCCTGCGTCCACTGACCCCGGTCACCTCATCGCGCGCGCGATCGTAGCAGGCTTCGCACGGAGCGACGCAAAAGATTCGACCAATTAGTCCCATCGGCTGATGGCGGACCGCTTCACCGGACAGAGCGGGGCGACAGCGCGGATGATTTTGGATGAGGTGCGTTCCGCCCCGGGCGCCGTACTCCGGCCGTCCGGATGTCTTCCGCTGATCCTGGAGGATCCATGCGACATCCCGTCTCCCGCCCACGCACGCGAGCCCTGGCTGTCGGGCTCGCGCTCGCCGCGGCCACGCTCTTACCCTCCGGCTCCGCCGGTGCGGCCGACGAGTATGAGTGGGCCGCGCTCGGCGACTCGTTCACCGCCGGCGTCTTCGTCGGCGACCCGCAGCCCCCGCTGGGGGATCCGTCCCAGGACGGCTGCGCCCGGACCAGCGGCTCCTACCCCAGCGTGGTCGAACGGGAACTCGCCGAGTTTCCGCCGGGCAAGTCGGTCCGCCTGACCAACGTCGCCTGCAGCAGCGCCGTCATCGCGAACATCGCCAAGGTCAAGCAGACGCCGATCAGCCCGGTCCAGACCCCTGCCGACGGCTGGCCCGCGGTGGACACGCAGATCAAGCGGGCCGGGCTCGACGACGAGACCGACGTGGTCACCATCGCCATCGGCGGCAACAGCCTGCCCTTCGGCGGTATCTTCCCCGTGTGCCTCGACCAGGGCACGATAGGCAAGTCCTGCCGTGAGTACTTCACCGACCCGCCCGAGGGGGTGGAGAGCATCAGGGAGAGGCTCGCCCGGGTCCAGGACGAGTACATCGAGATGCTGGCCGAGGTACACCAGGCCGCGCCCAACGCCAAGGTGATCAACGTCGGCTACCCGGCCATCATGCCGAACAAGGCCAGTGACTGCGACCGCGGGTCCCTCACCGAACTCGGCGCGACCACCCACGCCGACATCGACTGGCTTCGTGACGACGTCCTCAAGCCGCTGAACAAAACGATCAAGCGAGCCGCGTCGTTCTACGGCGACCGCTACGTCGACCTCTACCCCTCCAGCGAGGGCCACGACGTCTGTCAGCCCGCGGGCACCAAGTGGATGGAAGGAATCTGCGGCAGCGCCGCGGACTACTGGCCCACCACGTTCCCCGGCACGTCGGTGGACTGCGGTCCCATCGGGAAGCGCGCCACGATGATCCACCCCAACGCTGCGGGACACGCAAACACCGCGGTCCGGGTGGAGCGAGCGATCCGCATCGCCCTCCTCCAACACTGACCCACCGGCCCGAACCCTGACGCCGGAACCCGGCCCCCCGGCCGACGGCTCCGGCGTCAGGGCGTCTACGCGGTCACGCCGAGTCGGAAACAGTCATGGGTACGCGGTCAGGCCGGCCGGTACTCCGCGTGAGGAATCGGCCCGGTTCTGCCCGTACAGCTCCGGCCAGGTGTCATCTGCGGGTGTCCCACCTGGTCAGCGGCGAGGAAGTCCGTCGCGGTACCCGGATCCCCTCTCGCTGGTACGGATCCTGGGGCCGCGGTTGCAGCACCCGGCTGTCCCCACTCTGCCGGAACGATTCGGGTCCCCGGCCCAGATACGCAAGCCGGCCGTCGGCGGCTGTTCACCCTGCTGCGGCCGAAGGCCCCGAGGATGGCCGAGCGGCTGGTCGAGGACGTCTTCGAAGCCCTGGACGAACAGACCGTGACGGTCCCGGGGACCGAGACGGCCGCGCTGATCGTCCCGAGCCTCCCGCCTCGCTCGCGGCCGTGCTCGACCAGCGCGAACTACTGGCCGGGCGGATCGAGGAACTCCTGGAGGCGCACCCTCTTCCCCTCGTCCTCCCAGGCTGCCGAGTGCCGGACGTCGTTGCGCAGCCGCGGGGGTGGGTGAGGGCGGCCCGGGCCTCGTCGTGGCCGACGAGCAGCCGGACCCCCCGGAGTCCGCAGTCGGGATGCGGTGGACGGGTCCCCCTGGGCGCGCGGACGGGTGAGGCAGGGATGGGGATGGCCGGCCAGGCCCGTCCCGGAGAGTGTCAGGTCCTCGAGCGTGGGCGTGCGCGGGTATGTGTGCTCTCCGTGGCGCGGCCCGGCGCGGGATCAGGCCGGCAGCAGTGCTTCGATCCGGGCGATGACGTCGGGAGCGTCCGGCTTGACGCGTGACCCGATGCGATGGGCCACCGCACCGTCGGGCGAGACGATGAACTTCTCGAAGTTCCACTCGACGTCCCCGGCCACCCCGCGTTCGTCGGGGGTGGCGGTGAGGATCTCGTAGACCGGGTGCCGTCGCGCGCCGTTCACGTCCACCTTCTCGAAAAGGGGGAAGGTGACGTCGTACGTGGTCGAGCAGAACTCCTGGATCTCCTCGGGGGTGCCCGGTTCCTGCTGCCCGAACTGGTTGCAGGGGAAGCCCAGGACGGCGAACCCGCGGGGTCCGTAGCGCCGGTGCAGTTCCTCGAGCGCCGCGTACTGCGGTGTGCGCCCGCACTGCGAGGCCACGTTCACCACGAGAAGGACCTTGCCCCGGTAGGGGCTCAGGTCACCGGGCTCCCCGGCGAGTGTGCGGACGGGTATGTCGTACAGGGACATGTCGGCGCTTCGCTCCGCTTGTGTCGGTGACGGTCGTTCGGATCGTTCGGTCACATCGGTCGGGCGGTTCGGTCGGGCGGGATCGGTCAGCCGGTCCCGGTGACGTCCTGGTAGCTCTTGCGGAAGGCGGCGACGACGGCGTCGACGTCCTCGTCGGTCATGGCGGCGCCCAGACCGACGGTGACGGAACGGCCGAGGAGTCCCTCGCTGATCCGGTAGCGCGGGGGGCGCTCCCACTCCACGCCCCAGGGTGTCCGCCCCTCCCGTACGGCGCGGTTGGCCGTGACCGGCTGCCCCTGGTACATGGTGTGTGCCGGGACGCCGGCGGCGTTCAGGTCGGCGACGAAGGCACGCGCCTGGAGGCGGGAGTCGAGGAACAGCGTGAGATCGCCGCCCGATCCCTCCTCGTCCGGCAGCCTTCGCCAGCGGACCGGCAGATCGGCGATCTCGCCGCGCACATGGCGTGCCACGTCCCGCAGACGCCGGCACATGGGGGCCAGCCGGGGGAGCTGCGCGGACAGGACGCTCGCGGTCAGCTCGGTCATGCGCAGGTTGACGCCGACGAACGGCGGACTGTCGCCGGCTCCGCGCGTCGCGCCCTTGGAGGTGGTGAACTGGCCGCCCTGGTCCTGGTACCGGGCCACCCGGTCATACACGTCGGCATCATTCGTGGTGACCGCGCCGCCCTCGCCGGCGGTGATGTTCTTGTCGAGCTGGAAGCTGAACGCGCCCGCGTCGCCGAGGCTGCCGACGGGCCGTCCCCCGTAACGGACGCCGGCGGCCTGGGCCGCGTCCTCGATCACCCGCAGTCCGTGCCGCCGCGTGACCTCCAGGATCGGCTCCATGTCGGCGGCGACGTTGTTGAGGTGCACCGGCATGACACCCCAGGTTCGCTCGGTGATCCGCTCCTCCAGTAGCGCGGGGTCCAGGGTCAGCGAGTCGTCCACCTCGGCGAAGACGGGGATGCCGCGCGCGGCGACGACGGCGCCGACGCTGCCGACGAAGGTCACGGCGGGCACGATCACCTCGGCCCCGGCCGGGATCCCGAGGCCGATCATCGCGGCGGTGAGCGCGGCGGTGCCCGATGACACGGCGACGGTGTGCGGAACCCCCGCGACCTCGGAGAACGCGGACTCGAACTGGTCGGTCCGGTGGCGCAGGTCCGGCCCGTAGTAACGGAACAGCGACCGTGACCGGATCACCTCCAGGGCGGCAGCCTCCTCTTCCTCACCCCACAGCGCGAGGGACCGCCAGGTCTCGTACCGCATCCCCGGGTCGCCCGTCACGCGCCCGCCTCCGTCACCGTGTCGAGGTCCGTCGCGCTGTGCGCCACCAGGAAGTCCTCCAGGAAGAGATAGTCGAGCTGGCTCGGCCCGAAGAAGGCCAGCGCCTGCTCGGGGGTTTCCACGATCGGCTCACCGCGGTCGTTGAAGGAGGTGTTGAGCACCACGGGCACGGAGGTGAGCTCGCCGAACCGTTCCACCAGTTCGTAGAAGGCGCCGTTCGCCTCCGGCGTCAGCGTCTGCACCCGCGCCGTTCCGTCCACGTGGGTGATGGCCGGCACCTCCTGGCGCTTGTCGTCCCGCACCGGCGCGACGATCAGCATGTACGGCGACTCGATGTCGAGGTCGAAGTACTCGGAGGCCCGGTGGGCCAGGACGGCCGGGGCGAACGGACGGAACGCCTCGCGGTGCTTGACCTTGCTGTTGAGGATGTCCTTCATCTCCGCGCGGCGCGGGTCGGCGAGGATGCTGCGGTGGCCGAGGGCGCGCGGTCCGAACTCCGAGCCTCCGGTGAACCAGCCGATGAGCGCGCCCTGCGGCAGCAGGCCGGCGGCCAGCCGGGCCGGCCGCTCCACACGCCGGTGGGGCAGGCCCGAGGCGTCGAGCGCGCGCTGGATCTCCTCGGTGCCGTACCGGCGGCCGAGGTAGGTGTGGCGCTGCGGCCGGGGGGCCGTGCGCGGGGCCTTCGGACCACGCGGCCGCGGCTGCTCGCCGAGGACGTGGTAGCCGTAATAGGCGCAGCCGACCGCGCAGCCGTTGTCCCCCGCGGCAGGCTGGGCGAAGACGTCGGTGAACGGCGTGTTCCGCAGGATCTTGCCGTTGGCGACCGAGTTGAGGACGACACCGCCGGCCAGGCACAGGCGGGTGAGGCCGGTCTCCCGGTGCAGCCAGCCGGCGGCGTGCAGGACGGCGGTCTCCAGCAGGTCCTGGGCGGCCCAGGCGAGGTCGGCGCCGCGCGCGAAGCGCTCGTCCCCCTCGAGTCCGTCCAGGGCGTGCTCGACGAAGTGCAGCAGTCCGCCGTCCTTGAGGTGGAGTTCGAACCGGCCCTGCGGCAGCAGGTCGAGGTGGCGCCGGAACTCCGCCCGGTAGCGGTCGGTCCCGTAGGGTGCCAGCCCCATGGTCTTGCCGTCCTCGGTCAGGTACCAGGGGCCCTCCTCGTAGAGGGTGAAGCCGATGGCCCTGCTGACCGCCTTGTACATGAAGCCCAGCGAGTGGTCGCTGTCACCCGCCTGGTAGACCCGGGTCTCCCGCAGGCCGTCGGTGCTCCAGTTGGTCCCGTACACCTTGGAGATCTCGGTGATCTCCGTGCCGTTGCCGACCGACATGGTCATGGTCTCGACGCCCTGGCCCTCGAACAGGCTGCCCGCCCCGTCGACCACGAGGACCGCGGCCTCGGGGAAGGGCGAGGGAAGGAAGGCGCTGGCGGCGTGCGCCATGTGATGGCGGATGAGCGTCGTCCGGCTGCGGAACGGGAAGTAGCAGCTGGGCAGCAGGGTGTCGTCCGCGACGATCGCGTCCACCTCGGCGAGACGGACCCCGTGCGTCGTCAGGCAGTACCGCCAGCACTGGTTCGCCAGAGAATTCACATTGACCGCGTATTTGCGGCGGGTCAGCCGCTCTTCTTCAATACCGACGGCGATCTCACCGTTCTCGACGAGACAGGCCGAGAAGTCGTGGTTGGAACCGCCGAGCCCCAGAGCGAGCATACTGCCGTCCTTACTCCCGTTGCAGGTCTGCGGATTTGGCGAGTACGTGGGGCGTAACGCTACCCGGTCGCAACGGGTCAGTCAGCAGGCGAATATGAGCCATCCTCGGGCCGGATCAAGTCGAGTTCCGGCCGACCGACGGTGCCCCCGGTAGGGCTCATTGACCCCGACTTCCAGGTGAAGTTAGGATCGTCGCTCATCGGAAGAGTCATGCGCGAATACGACCTGGGTGCGGTGATAAGGCATGGCCCTGAAAAGTCATTATCGTGATGCGATGTTCGCGCATCGCGATGGGCAGGACCGTCTCAAACTCCTGATGAACGACATGGTCATCGAGGAGCAACTGTGCCAGATGCGATGCTCCTACTGCCTCACCGAGGACTTCAACCTCCTCATGGAGGTCCCGGACGCCCGACTGCGCCTGACCACCGACCGGCGAGCGGACTGGCACGAGATCCTCGACGCCTATCACCGTCAGGTGGACAGCCCCATCATGCGCCTGAGCGGCGGTGAGTTCTTCTGGCTGAAAGGCTCCACCGAGTTCGTGGCGGAGTGCAGTGAGAAGTACGAGGTCGTGCAGGTCATCACCAACGGCGCCTTCCTGACGCCGCCCCGGCTGGAGGCACTCGCCGCGCTGGGCAACGTCCAGCTGTGCCTCTCCCTCGACGGCCACACGCTGGAGCTGAACGGCCACCGCCTGCCGCCGAAGCAGCACCGACTCTTCGACGTGATCATGCGGCACCTGGACCACGCGGTGGAGCTGGGCATCCCCATCGAGATCCAGTCGGTGCTCAGCGACCTCAACGCCACCGGTCAGGCGGACTTCGCCGAGTTCCTGCTCGAACGGTACGGGCGCGGCGTGATGCTCTACTTCTTCCCGGTGCGCGGCGAGACCAGGACCACCCACGCACCACCCCTCGGCGACCATTTCGCGCCACTCCTCGAGCGTTACGACGAACTGTCCGCAGTGCTTCCCCCGCGGGCCTTCGTGGAACACATCGGGAATCAACTGCGCACCGGCGTCCGTACCCTGCGGTGTGCCGCGACGGCCACCATGGTGCAACTCTTCGGACAGGGAGACGTCTCCTGCTGCCCGTACGCCTGGCTCAAACCCATGGGCAACATAAAGGAGAATCCCGTACTCATCCAAGAACAGTTCGGGAAGCACCAGCATTACGATATGTTCATGCAGCCCCGGCCGCGTTTTCCGTATTGCAAGAGCTGCACCGGACCGATCGACGTGGTCAATCTCTATCTGTTCGGCGGCATCTCCGAGCAGGAAATCGCGCGCTGCGCCCCGTACGCCGGACCCCGCGCTCTGGAACGGCTACGAGAGTTGAAATCGGCGTTCACGCCGGTCTCCGAGCCGGCCGGGGAACCGTCACCCCGCTGATCCCGTGGGCGGCGGGATGCCAGAAGACCAGAGCATACCGAGGCCTCGAGGAGACGAAATGATTTCCGTGGATGGGATTTCCGGCGACGATTTCGCGGGTGCCGGGCTGCAGAGGCTTCTCACGCTCCCGCAGCACGATCTGCTCACGCTCGCCGGGGACTGGCTCGGTGAACTGGCGCCGTGGCGGAACCCCGAGACCCTGGCGGCGATCTCCACCACCCTGGCCGCCGAGTCCGTCCTGTCCTCCCTGTTCGTCTTCGGGGAACAGGTGGGGGAGTCCGACGTCCGCTCGGAGGTCCCCGGACCCCTGCTCGACCTCCTGCTCCGCGCCCGGGTGCTGTCCGAGGAGTCCGGGAAGGTGTCGGCCGACTACTGCCTGGTCCGCGGGGACGGCATGTCGCTGCTGGCCGCCTGGCGGGCGGCGGGACGGGACACGGGCACGTATGCGCCCTGGGTCGGCACCGACTCCATGACGCTCTCCCGGCTGGTGGCGGCGCGCCGCGGTGCCCGGTCGGCCCTGGACCTGGGATGCGGGACCGGCATCCTCGGACTGTCGGCGGCCCGCAACGGCGCCGAGGTGCTGTCGGTCGACGTCAACCCGGAGTGCACGGCGGCCGCGACGGTCAACGCCCACATCAACGGGCTGGCCGACCGGCTGACCGCCACCGAGGGGGACATCATGTCCCTGTCGCTGGACTCCCGGTTCGACCTGGTCGTCTCCAACCCGCCCTGTCTCCCGCTGCGCCGTGGCTCGCTCGGCTGGCTGGCCGGCGAGGCGGGGCTGGACGGCCTGGAGTTCTTCTGGGAACTCCTGCGCCAGGTCCCCGGGCTCCTCACCCAGGAAGGTGAGGCGCTGCTGCAGGCCGCGGCCTACGGGGACGAGCGCGGGCCGTTCTTCGTCCCGGAGCTGGAGGCCGAACTGCGGCGCCTGGGGGTCTCCGGGCGGCTGCTGCTGCGGCCCTCCACGCCCCCGCGCTGGCCGGCCTTCGCGCCCCGCGACGAGGAGCAGCAGCTCACCGGCCCGCTCGGCGACGAGGTCCGGGAGTACGTCACTCGGATCGGTGCCACCCACTACTACGGATTCGTCCTCTCGGTGCGACTCGACGGCGAGGGCCTGGCGGTGGGCCGCTTCCAGTGACCCGGGACCGGGGGTGGAGCCGGCCCACGGCTCCACCCCCGGGTCACCCGGTGACCGTGGGAGCACCTGATGACCCGAGCCACCGCGGCCCGAGTTCGGCGCGTTCCAGGGCTGCGACCGCGTCGGCCGCCTCCATCAGCGTCAGGTGCGTGGTGTCGACCAGCCGGACGCCGGGCACGTCGGGCACCTCCGCGTCGAGGTGACGCTCCGCCAGCCGGCCCTCCACGAACAGCCGGCCGCCCGCGTCGTTCTCGATCCGGGTGGCCAGCGCCTCCGCGTCCGCCCGCAGGCCGTAGTAGACCGCCTCCGCGCCGAGTTCCTCGAAGACCTTCTGGAAGCGCTCGTAGGCACGGCCCGCGAGGACCACCCCGGTGACGATCACGACACGAGCCCCCCACTCCCGGTAGACGGGCAGGGCCGCGCGCACGGACGAGGCCATCAGGTCGTACACCTCCTCGCCGCCGTTCCACGGATGGACGATGGGATCGCAGTCCATCGCGGCGGCCGGGACGTCGTACCGCGTCACCAACTGGTGTCCCAGTCGGGTCTTGCCCACGCCCGGGGCACCGGTGATCACCACGGCGCGCATCAGCTGGCCCCCTCGCGGACCGTGCCGACCAGGCGGAAGCCCAGGTGAGGGATCTTCAGGAGCTTCGCACCGGAGTCGATGTCCAGGAACTTCTGCTTCAGGACCGAGGTCACCTTGTTCACGTCCTCCCCGCCCGTGGCCTCGGTGAGGTCCTGGCGGGAGACGATCTGGCCCTGCCGGTTGGACAGCAGGCGCAGCAGCTCCGCCTCCGCATCGGTCACGGGCAACGACTTCGCGGCGGAGCTCAGCGAGCCGTTCGCGAGAGTGAGCACCTGGGTGTTCTCGGACGGCGTGACCGTCTTGAGGTAGCTGAGGGTCTCCACGAGCCGGGACCGCCGCAGAGGGCTGGCCAGACTGAAGCTGTAGCCGGCGGTCACCGCCGTCAGGACCTCGGTGGCGGAAACGCCGTCCAGCACGGCGACGGGGTAACCGCCCCGGCGTTTGAGGTCCGCCACGGACAGGTCGTCCGGCCGGGCGGCGGCGACTCGGTGGAAGGAGACCAGCAGCGCGCCGGGCGGCGGTGCGTGGCCCGTTGCGGGGTCCGTGACATGCAGGGTGAGACCCACCTCGGCGCATGCCTCCGTGAGGACCTCGAGGTCCGCCGGTGTCAGGGACTGAGCCAGTGCGTACATGGAAACCCTTCACAGAGCGGCGGGGCCGCGGTCGCTTGTCGGGTGGGGAAAGGGTCAGAGGCGCATCAGCCAGATCCGCTCGGCGGCCGGAAACCCGGAGCCCTCCGCCAGGCGCACGCCGTGCCGGCGGATGCGCTGGATGATGCCCTTGCGTACCTGGATGCGATAGGCGCCCAGCGCCTCGCACTTGGTGAGCGCCGCCTCGTCGTCCACGGGCAGCAGCTCTGGGCGCAGGGCGCCGAGTCCCTGCTCGGCCAGACGCGCGCCGAGGTTCTTCGCGGTCTCCTCCGCGGAGGAGAACAGGGAGTAGGGCTGGTCCTCGTAGAAGGCGACCCGCGCCGTGCCGAGCCGGCCGGTCCGGGCCAGTTCCAGCACCGCCTCCCGGCAGGCGACATGGTCGACGTGGCCGCCGACTCCGAGGGGCGCGTAGATCGGGCCGGCGCCGTCCAGCAGGAGGGCGAGCCGTTCGGTGAGGGCGTCGAAGAGCTGCGGTTCCTCCCGTGCGAACCCGTCGGACCAGGCCGGGTCGGTGAAGAACCGGTCCCGTCTGAGGTCGCGGTCGGCGGCGTCGACGAATCCCAGCAGCTCCACCCGGGCGCGCAGCACACGGGCGGCGACGCCCTCCTCGTCCAGCAGCAGGCGCTGGGTCAGCGCCGGGCGTTCGGCGTAGTACGGGTCCTTGGTCCAGGTCTCGACGCTGAAGACGTCGAGGAACCGGGCACCCTGCCGGGCCACCGTCCCACCGAGGGCCAGCGCGGCGTCGTCCGGATGCGGGGACACGACCACCGCGGGTTCGGTGGCCGGGGGGCCGGGCGTGAGCGGGGGCGCCATGAGCAGCAGCCCGTGCCGGCGCCACAGGCCGATGGTCTCGCGGTCCGCCGCGGGGAACCCGTCGAGGGGCCGACTGCCGTCGCAGTGGGACAGCAGGGCGGCGTCACGGTCCGACAGGCGGCCGTACCCCTCGACCTGACGCCCCATGAAACGGAGCTCCCCGTCGGCTGTTTCCACGTGCGGCAGGGCCGTCGGGCACCAAGTGTCAGGAATCTCCGTCATGTAACTCCGAGCCCGCGGTGACGAATGACAGACGCGATATGGCCGGAGCATACAGATCGCCTCCACGTGCGCCCAGAGCCTGATCCAAAGAGGCAAAAAATGGGGGGACGGGTGGCCGAAAAGGCCTTGCCCGGGTGGTCACCATCTTCTTCGGTAACCACCGGGACGATAGCTTTCCGGTCATTCATTCCGCTTCGCAGCTCACTTCGGGGGACCCGCCCCGGACCGCGGCGGCGGCCGTGACCGCGCCGGCACGGGCCCGACGAAGTTCCCATGTCAGCACCCCTGTATCCGGAGGCGCTACGAGCGGCCGGACCGGGCCCGGACGGCGGCCGTCATCAGGCCGTCGGCATGGCCGAACACGTGCGAAACGCAGGGAATAGGCCATGCCGAAGACCCGGTTTCGGAGGCGCCATTGCGCCGGGGATCTTCTGCTGTAGCCTCTAAGTGCGATTTGACCTGTCGGACGATTAGAGGACGAGGCAGGGAATGGAGACTCGCGTACTGCTGGTTCAGCAAGGAGTCTGGGGGAATTCCGCGGTCTCCATGCCGCTGGCGATCGGCTACCTCAAGGCCTACGCCGAGGCGGACGACCGCATTCGACACCGTATGGACATCTCCATCAGGAACTACCCGGGCGACGCCGGCCTGAACGCCATGGCCCGGGACCTGATACGGGACGGCTGTCCCGACATCCTCTGCTTCTCCGTCCTCGGCTGGAACTTCCGCGCCTTCGGCACCCTCGCGGAGACGTTCAAGCAGATGAACCCGCAGGGCTGGGTCGTCTTCGGCGGCAACCACGTCGCCCACCAGGCCGAGCGGGTCTTCCGTATGTTCCCCCAGGTCGACGTGGTGGTGAACGGTGAGGGGGAGCTGATCTTCCGGGACCTGCTGAACGGCTACCTCGACGGCGCCCAGCGCGGCGAACTCCACGAGATCAGCGGCATCTCCTTCCGCGAGGCCGACGGGAACCTGGTCACCACCCCCGAACGCGAGCGCATTCAGGACCTCGAGATCCTGCCGTCCCCCATTCTGACCGGAGCGGTACCGCTGGTCGACGGGAAGGGTCGTTTCCCCTACGACTACGCGTTGATGGAAACGAACCGCGGATGTCCGTACAAGTGCGCCTTCTGTTATTGGGGAGGCGCCACCGGACAGAAGATGCGGGCGTTCTCCCGGGAGCGGCTGCGTGAGGAACTTGAGCTGCTGGGACGGCACGGCGCGGAAATCCTGATGCTCGCCGACTCCAATTTCGGACTCCTGCGCCAGGACGAGGAATTCCTGGACGATCTGCTCCGGGTACGCCGAAAGTACGGGTTCCCGAAGAGACTCGAAACCTCCTGGGCCAAGAACAAGTCTCCCGGTTTCTACCGCATCATGGAGAAGATGAAGCAGTCCGGGATGCACAGCGCCTTCATCCTCGCCCTGCAGACGATGGATGATTCCGTGCTGGATCTCATGCGCCGGCGGAACATGAAGCTGAACGACTGGGAAAGCCTCGTCGCCTGGCTGACCGACCACGGCATCACACCGTATCTGGAGCTGATCTGGGGCGCTCCGGGCGAGACGGTCACCTCGTTCCTGGAGGGTTATGACCGGGCGGCACAGCATACGCCGTTCATCGCGGTCCACCCGCTGATGCTGCTGCCGAACACCGAATACCACGACAAGCGCGAACAGCACGGACTGGTGACCGTGCGCGGCGAGCAGGACGACTTCGACTACGTGCTCGCCCACAGAACGATGACGCTCGCGGACAACGAGCGCATGCTCCGCTTCATCTGCTGGAACCGGGTCCTGGCCCGGAGTCTGTTCCTGCACAACATCTGGGTCGCCCTGCGCGCGCTCGCCGGCGTCCCCCAGTCACAGGTGCTCCTCAGCTTCTCCGACTGGGTCGAGAAGAGCGAAGACCCCGAGGCCAGGGAACTGCACGCGGTGGCCAGGCCGGCCAGCTCCGCCAGTGAACTCGTCGACCCCAACGTCTGGCGACTGCTCACCAAGCGGCTGCTGCGGCAGTGGTGGGAGGAGGCCATGCGTCCCGCTCTGCCCGAGCACCTGCTGCCGGTCCTCGACGAGGTGTTCCGCTACGACCTGCTGTGCCAGCCGGTCCGCCAGCTGCCCGACGGATCGGGTCCCGAGGAGGACCTCCCGGTCGTCACCAAGTACGGCGAAAGCTGGTATTTGCGCAGCGACACGGAATTCACCCACCCCGTGCCCCGGCTGATCGCCGCGCTGCGGCGCGGGGAGACGGTGAGCACGGAGCCGGAGCGCCACACCGCGGACTTCTACTACCGGACCGAATTCGGTGGTGACCTCCAGCACTACTTCCGCATGGACCGCTTCCGCGGGCTGACCGAGCAGCAGCTCGACGAACAGTTCACCAAGGTTTGACCCGAGATCCTTCACCACGGGAGACAAGAGACGATGGACCGCGCCGGGCTAATTCGGGAACTCCACGAGATCGCAGCGGGCATGACCAAGGGCGAGCACCGGCTGGCGCCCCAGGAGGGCGACGCCAGCCTCGTGGACCAGTACGGGTTCAGCTCCCTCGACGCCCTGGAGTACCTGCTGATCCTCGAGGAGAAGTTCGATGTCGTCTTCGAGGACGAGGACCTGACGGAGGAGACGCTCTTCTCCATCGAGGGCCTCGCCACCTACATCCTCCAACAGAGGGCCGGCGAGAGCCGCTCCCTGACGTGACGGCCATGACACCGGCGGCCGCGCGGTCGGGTGGAGCGCCCGGGGAGGTGGCGGTCAGCGTGGTCGTGCCGACCCGTGACCGGACCACCCGACTCCTGCTCACCCTGACGGCCCTGGGACACCAGACCCTGGACCGTGAGCGGTTCGAGGTCGTCCTGGTCGACGACGCACCGGAGCGCGGTGCGGTGGACCAGGTGCTGTCCGCCCTTCCCGCGGGCCTGCCGGTCCGGTCGGCCACCACGGGCGGGCGCGGTGTGGCCTGCGCGCGCAACACCGGGGCCCGGCTGGCGCGCGGGGAACTCCTGCTCTTCCTCGACGACGACACCATGGCCACACCGGGGCTCCTGGAGGCGCACCTCGCGGCCCACCGGGGGACCGGTGCCACCGTGGTGCACGGCGCCGTCACCGACCTGTCCGCGTTCACGCTGACACCCGAACCCCGGCCCCTGCGGACGGCCCTGACCGGTGCCCGCGGCCGCACGATCGAGCCCGCCACCGTCGCCGATCTCGACTCCGCCGTCCCCCTGCTCGGGCCGCGCCGCTCGTTCATCGAGAGGACCGCCCGGCAGGTGACGCGGTCGCCCGAGTATGCCCCGCTGCGCTGGCTGAGCTGCATCGGCACCAGCACCAGCGTCCGGCGCACGGTGTTCGAAGGGGTCGGTGGCTTCGACGAGCACTACGGACAGCTGTGGGGTGGCGAGGACCTCGAACTGGGACTGCGGCTCGCCGCCGCGGGCGCCGCCTTCGAACTGCTCGACGAGACGTCGTACCACCTGCCGACGGCCCGCCGGGACACCGGCGACCTCCTGCCGAGGTTCTGGCGGCGGGTCGCCGACCGGCACGGCGACGCGCGCCTCGCGGACGTCGGTCCCTTCCTCGCCGGCCGGCTCTCCCTCGACGAGCTGGCCGCGCGGCTCGGTCCCGCGGACCGTGCCCTGGCGCCCGGGACGGCGGTTTCATGACGCACCCGAAGGCAGGCGCGGTGATCGTGGGCGGTACGGCGCCGCGGTCGCTGGACGGTCTCCGCTCCCGGCGGGACCTGTCCGTCCTCGCCGCCGGAGAGTCCCTGTCCGCTGCCTTCGTCGACGTGCTGTCCGCGGCGCTGGACCGCCTGCCCGCCGCCCTGCGCGGCGGTGTGCCCGTGGTCATGGCGGCCACGGACTACTGCGTGGCCACCACCTCCCAGTACGTCGGCCGGTGCGTGGAGGCGGAGGCGGGGGGCCGCAGGCTGCGGCCGTCCGAGGCCATGACCCCGGAGCCGGCGCAGCTGATCCAGGAGCTGGCGGAGGCCAGTGGCTGGAACGGGCCGGGCCATGTGCTGATCAGCCCGCGCGCGGCCACCCTGCAGGCGGTGCGCTGGGCGTGGGGCGCCGTCTCCGCGGGGCTGCATGAGGCGATGGTCGTGTGCGAGGTCGTACGGGCCGCGCACGAGGACGGCTACCGGATCGCGGCCGTCCCGGTGACCGCCGCCGACGGCGCCCGCGTCCCCACGACCGGCGGACCCGGCGGATCGTCCGTCGTCGTCTCCGGCACCGGCCTGGTCACCGCCTTCGGTGACGGGGGGACCGCGTTCTGGCAGGGCCTGCTGGAGGGCCGGCGGGAACTGTCCGAGCTGACCCGGTTCGACGCGTCCCGCTTCCGCAGCAGGACGGTGTGCCAGACGCGGGTGGAGGAGCTGCCCGGGCGCCCGACCCGCCGTGCGCTGCTGGACCGGGCGCGCTCGGAGGCGCTGCGGGAGGCAGGACTCGACGAGCTGCCGGGCCGGACCCTGCTGGTGTCGGCCGGGGTGGTCCCGCACCTCCCGCAGGTCGGCGACGCCCCCCGGATCGACGAGATAGCGGTGGAGCCCGACTGGGACGGAGACGGATCGGGTATCGCCCCGCCGGACGCGGTGCTGATGGCCCACGCCTGCGCGTCGGGCGCCTTCGGGCTGGCCATGGCACGCGAGTGGCTGCTGTGCGGCCTGGCGGACGTGGCCCTCGTCACCGGGGTGTCGTCCCTCAACGCCTACGACTACGCCTGTCTCGACGTGCTGCGCGCGACGAGTACGACCGCCGCCCGCCCGTTCGACGAGGACCGCTCCGGCGTCACCGTCGGGGAGGGCGCCGGGATGATCGTGCTGGAGACCGCCGAGCGCGCGGCGGCCCGCGGCCACACGCCCCTGGCGACGCTCAGCGGGATCTCCTGTCGGGTGGCGGGAACGGGCATCAGCCGGCTCAATGCGCACATCGGCGCCGCCTGCATGCGCGACGCGCTGGCCATGGCCGGCCTCACCACCGTCGACTACGTCCACGGTCACGCCCCCGGCACCCGACAGGGCGACGAGGCCGAGCTGCTGGCGCTGGACCAGGTCGGCGCCGAGCACGACTGGCGGGGCGTCCCCGTCAGTTCGTACAAGGGAGCGGTCGGCCATCTGCTGCACGCCTCGGTGTTCCCCGGTGTCGTGGCGGCGGTCCGGGCCCTGCGTCATCAGGTGCTTCCGGGAACCCCCGGGCTGCGCAAGCCCCTCGACGCGCGGCATGTGCGGGTGCTGCGGGATCCGGAGCCCTGTGACGGGATTCGTTCCGTGCTGGTGAACAACTTCGGGTTCGGCGGCAACAACGCCGCGCTCCTCCTGACGGGGGGCGCGGCCGGGCGCAGGGAGTGGAGTACGGATGGCTGACGCGGTGCTGATGACACCACGGGAGATCCTCACCGGGTTCTCCAGTGTCAACAACCAGAACGTCCTGATTAACGACGAGGAGTACCTCCGCCTGGACCCGGCGATGCGCCTCTTCTACGAGAAGGTCCGGGAGAACCTGGGGGTGGCCTGCATCGCCGGTCACCTGAGGTCGTGCGGCTACTCGGTGCGGGCGCTGAACCTGCACGGGCGCAACCCCAGCGACGAGGTGATCACCGACCTCATCCGGCGTGAGCGGCCGAAGTTCGTCGGGATCAGCATCATGTACGACCTGCACATCGTCGACGCGGTGCGGTTGCTGCGCTGTGTCCGTGAGGCCGATCCGTCGGTGTTCGTGGCGATCGGCGGGGCGTTCTGCACGTACAACGCCAAGCTCATCGCCGCGCGGATCCCGGAGGCGGACTGTGTGGCCTTCGGTGAGGGTGAGCTGACGGTGGAAGGCCTGATGGAGTGTCTGGCTGCGGGGCGTGACTGGCGTGGTGTGCCCGGGCTGTGGTTCTGGCAGGAGGGCCGGGTCCGCAGCAGCGGCCCGCCCAAACTCCCCGATCTCACCAAGGAACCCTGGCCGGCCCGGGACCTGCTCGTGCACCACCGCAAGAGCGGCATCCCCACACCGGTGGCGTCGACCTACACCAGCCGCGGCTGCCACGCCAAGTGCACCTTCTGCTACGTGCCCCGGGCGCCGGGTGTCGTGACGGGCAACGCCTGGCGGGTCCGCTCGCCGGTCGACGTCGTCGACGAGATCGAGTACCTGCAACGGGACTTCGGCACCCGGTTCCTGTGGTTCAACGACGACAACTTCGGCGGCGCCTTCCAGGAGGGCTACCACCACGCCGTCGGCTTCGCCGAGGAGATCCTCCGCCGCGGCCTGGACATCTCCTTCCACTCCGAGTTCCGCGTCGACACCGGCCTCATCGACCGGGAGGCCCTGCACACCCTGCGCAGGGCCGGCATGGCTTCCGCGCTGCTCGGCATGGAGACCGGGGCCCCGGGGATGGCCAAGCGGTTCCGCAAGGGAACCATGGTGGAGTACAACCTCGACGCCGCCCGCCTGTTCAAGAAGGAGGGCATCGAACTCGAGCCCGGCTGGATCATGGTCGAACCGGGCACGACCCTCGACGAACTCTGGGAGAACCTGAAGTTCATCGTGGCCGCCGACATCGCCGTGAGCGAGAACCCGTTCTCCTTCATCAGCCGCGCCATCGCACTGCGCGGCACGGAGATGTACGACAAGATCGCCGACCCGACTCCTCCGGAACTCCCGGGCGTCGAAGGGCCGGCCAGGGACGTCCTGCTGGAGGCCCGCCGGGAGTACCGCATCCCGGACCCGCGGGTCGAGGACGTGTGGGCGGCCTGGAGCAAGGTGAGCGCGGAGGTCGCCGACCACAAGGAGGAGCTGCCCTTCGTCGCCCAGATCATCGTCGACGCCACCAGGGCGCGCAGGTCCCGGGGGGAGCAAGGGCTGCGCCCGCTGCTGAGCCGGCTGCGCGGGTGGGCCGACGGCCTGCCGGACCTGCTGGTGGCTTTCCTCAACGTCGGGCTGCTCCTCGCGGACGAGAACCCGCCGCGGCTCGCCGAGCGGCTCGAGGCCGAGCTGCGCACGCTGGTCGACGCCTACGACCGCAGGGTCCTGGGCGAGCCCTACCAGGTGTTCGTCGAAGAGACCAAGAGGCTGTGCGGAGAGCAGGCCATGGCCGGCTGACCCGGCTGTGTCGGGACGCGCACATGAAGAGAGAGGAGACCGGTCATGGCGGATGTGGTCCTGCTGACCCCCCGAGAGATCCCCACCGGCGCCGCGAGCCTGAACAACCAGAACGTCCTGATCAACGACGAGGAGTACCTGTCCCTGGATCCGGCGATGCGCCTCTTCTACAAGCGGGTCCGGGAGAACCTGGGGGTGGCCTGCATCGCCGGTCACCTGAGGTCGTGCGGCTACTCGGTGCGGGCGCTGAACCTGCACGGGCGCAACCCCAGCGACGAGGTGATCATCGACCTCATCCGGCGTGAGCGGCCGAAGTTCGTCGGGATCAGCATCATGTACGACCTGCACATCGTCGACGCGGTGCGGTTGCTGCGCTGTGTCCGTGAGGCCGATCCGTCGGTGTTCGTGGCGATCGGCGGGGCGTTCTGCACGTACAACGCCAAGCTCATCGCCGAGCGGATCCCGGAGGCGGACTGTGTGGCCTTCGGTGAGGGTGAGCTGACGGTGGAAGGCCTGATGGAGTGTCTGGCTGCGGGGCGTGACTGGCGTGGTGTGCCCGGGCTGTGGTTCTGGCAGGAGGGCCGGGTCCGCAGCAGCGGCCCGCCCAAACTCCCCGACCTCGCCAAGGAACCCTGGCCGGCCCGGGACCTGCTCGTGCACCATCGCAAGAGCGGCATCCCCACACCGCGCGCGTCCACGTACACCAGCCGCGGCTGCCACGCCAAGTGCACCTTCTGCTACGCGCCTCGGCAGCCCGGAGTGGTGGACGGGCCGTGGCGGGTACGGCCGGTGGAGGACGCGGTCGACGAGATCGAGTACTTGCAACGGGAGTTCGGCACCCGGTTCCTGTGGTTCAACGACGACAACTTCGGCGGCGCCTTCCAGGAGGGCTACCACCACGCCGTCGGCTTCGCCGAGGAGATCCTCCGCCGAGACCTGAAGATCACCTTCCACTGCGAGTTCCGCGTCGACACCGGCCTCATCGACCGGGAGGCCCTGCGCACCCTGCGCAGGGCCGGCATGGACCTGGCACTCCTCGGCATGGAGACCGGGTCGCCCGGCATGATGAAGCGGTTCCGCAAGGGGACCACCGTCGAGTACAACTTCGACGCCGCCCGCCTGTTCAAGCAGGAGGGCATCGAACTCGAACCCGGCTGGATCATGATCGAACCGGGCACGACCCTCGACGAACTCTGGGAGAACCTGAAATTCATCGTGGCCGCCCGGGTGCACGAGAGCGAGAACCCGTTCTTCCTGATCAACCGGGCCATCGCACTACGCGGAACCGAGATCTACGACAAGGCCACGCGGTACGAGGAGCCCGACATCCCCGGAGTGGAGGGCGCCGCCTGGGAGGTGCTGCGGCACGCCCGCCGCGACTACCGCGTCGAGGACGAGCGGGTGGAACACCTGTGGACGGCCTGGAGCCGGGTCTCCTCGGAGATCAACGACCGCAAGGAGAACGAGGTCCCGTTCCTCGCGCAGAGCATCGCGGACACCGTCCGGGCCCGACGCGGCACCGGCGCCGAATCCCTGCGCCCCCTGCTGGGCCGGCTGCGCAGCTGGGACCAGGGGCTCGCCGGGCTGCTGATCGCCTTCCTCAACGCGGGGCTGCTGCTCGCGGACGAGAACCCACCCGGACTCGCCGACCGGCTGGAGAGCGAACTGCGCGCCATGATCACCGCTTACGACCGCGAACACCTCGGCCACGCCTTCCCGGACTTCGTCGTCGAGACGGCGAAGGCGTGCGGCGAGCACGCCCTCGCCCAGGTGAGGGGCTGAGGCGATGACCCGCGAGCGAATCCGGTTCGCGGCCGTGGGCTGCGGCAGGGTCTTCCAGCGCTACCACCTGCCCTGCGCCGACGAACGGGACGCCATGGAACTGGTGGGTCTGGTCGACGCCGACGTCGAACGGGCCCGGTCGCTGACGGCGGACCGCCCTCAGGTGTGGACCGGCACGTCCGTCGACCGCCTCATCCACGAGACGCGGCCGGACCTGATCAGTGTCTGTACGCCCAACGACGCCCACGCCGAGCCGGTGCTGGCGGCGCTGGACGCCGGCATCGCGGTGCTGTGCGAGAAGCCCCTCGCCGCCACGGTGGAGGAGGCGCGGCGGATGGTGGCCCATCCGGCGGCCGAGAAGCTGCTGGGGGTGAACATGCCCTTCCGTTTCCATCCGTTGCTGGAGGCGTTCGCCGACGCGGCACGGTCCGGCGCGCAGCGCGTCGACTTCTCCTTCGCCACCCCCGGCAACAGGGTGTGGCGGGCCTGCACGCCCTGGTACGGCGACGCACGACGGGCCGGCGGCGGCGCCCTCCTGGACCTCGGGCCACACGCCCTCGACCTGCTCATGACGGTCTTCGGACCGCCGGACGTGGAGGCGTGCGAGGTGGACGCGCCCGGCGTGGAGGAGCGGGTCCGGCTGGACCTGTCGTTCCAGGGAGTGCCGGCGACACTGCGTATCGACCGGGCCGCGCGCAGACTGGAGACCTCGGTCACCGTCACCACCGCGGACGGTGACCACGTCCTGGACCTGCGCCGCAACGAACTGCGCCGGGCGGACGGCACGGTCCAATCAGCCGGACAGGGACCTGAACTCGCAGCGATCTCGGCCTACTTCGACCTGGTGACGGGCGCTCCCGCCCCCCATCCGAAGGTGACCGCCCAGGAGGCCCTGGAGGTCCAGCTCGTCGTGGAGTCGGCCTACCGGCGCGCCAGGACCTCGACGGCGCTCCTGCCGCAGGGCAGGTGACGGTCGGTCATCGGAGGAAGCGGGCCACTTCGGCGCAGAAACGCTCCGGTTCGGTGCGATGCACGTAGTGGCCCGCGTCGATGGCCAGCAGCCGTCCCCGGGGCACCGTCTCGGCGACCTCGGCCAGCAGGGAGCGGGGGACCGGGCTGGACAGTCCGCCGCTGATCACCAGCGTTTCGGCGGTGACGTCGGCGAGCCGCCGCCACCACACGGGGTCCGCCTTCCGGAGGTCGTCGATGACGGGGCGTACCGCGGCGCTGTCCAGCTCTCCGGCCCGGCGCAGCTCGCGGAACTCCTGGTACAACGAGATGACGTGCGCCTGTCCGTCGGCCGGCCCGGACCGCGCCCGCAGCTCCGCCTCCGCCGCCGCGTCCCGTGGCGGCGGAGGCGTGTCCTCGATCACCAGCCTGCGGACCCGTGAGGGATGGCGCTGGGCGATGAGCCAGGCCACATGCCCTCCCATGGAGTGGCCCACCAGGTCCACCTCGTCCAGGCGGTGCCGGTCCAGCAGGGACAGCACGTCCCGGTACATCAGCTCGAAGGTGTACGCGTCCGCCCGGGGGCTGCGCCCGTGTCCGCGAAGGTCCGGTACGAACAACCGGCGTCCCCGGAGCAGCAGCGTGGAGACGAGCCGGTCCCAGCTCCGTCCGGTGTTCCCCAGCGCGTGGAGCAGAACCGCCGGTCTCCCCGCCGGATCACCGGTGACCCGGCAGTTCAGCGTCACCGGTGCCTCGCTCGCCCCGTCCTGACCCGGTGTCTGATCCACGTCACGCAGCACTCCGCGATGCTATCCGCCGGGGGCCGTGACAGACAGAGGCCAAGAGCGGGGCCCGGCCGGCCATGCGCGGATTTCGGCCGGTCGGCGAGGGCGTCCGCCCGGCCGACCGATCCGTCCTTCCGTCCTTCAGGAGCGTGAACTGCTCACGAGGTAGTCCACGATGGCCGTGACCGTCTGTTGGTGCCAGACCAGGTTGGCCGGCAGCTTGCGCTCCAGCAGCCGTTCCAGGCGGCGGCGGATGACGATCGCCATCACGGAGTCCATGCCCGTCTTCAACAGCGAGCGGTTGGGGTCGAGTTCGGCCGGGTCCAACTTCATCTCGCTGACGATGACGGAGACCGTCTGCTCGTGCAGCAGAGCCCGCAGCGCCTCCTCCGACAGCTCCTCGGACGGCCGGGCCCCGGCCGATGCTCCCTCTCCCGCCGCCCCTGTTGGGTCCTCGTCGGCGAGGTCGCGCAGCAGGCCCGTACGGCGGACCCCGTCCGGGAGCGGCACGGTGCGCAGCACCGCGAGGGACGCGGCGCCGGTCCGGCCGGCGAGGTCCCAGGCGGCGAAGGCCTCGGGTGCCGTGATGTCGCCGACACCGTGCGCCTGGAGCTCGGCGTCCACCGCGGCGTTGGCCGCCATGCCCATGCCCCGCCAGGAGGTCCACGCCAGGCTCATGCTGCCGACGCCACCGAGGGTGTGGTCGTACCCGGCCATGGCGTCGAGGAAGGCGTTGGCCGACGCGTAGGCGGCCTGGCCGGTGAGGCCCAGGTACTGTCCGCACGACGAGAAGTGGACCTGGAAGTCCAGAGTGCCCGGCGGGAACAGCCGGTGCAGCGTCAGGGCACCGCCGGCCTTCGGCCGCATCACCGCCGCCAGGGCGTCGGCGTCGAGCCGGTCGACCAGCTGGTCCTGCAGCACGCCGGCCGCGTGCACCACCCCGCGGACCGGGGGCATGCCCAGCGCGTCCGGGGTCAGAGCGGCGGCCGCCGCCTCGGCGTCGGACAGGTCCAGGGACAGCACCCGTACGGTCGCCCCGAGGGCCTCGAGCCTGCGGACGGTCGCGACGCGGCGCGCCTGGACCTCGTCGGTGACGGCGTCCCACTCCGAACGGGGCGGCAGGGCACCGCGTCCGGCAAGCACGAGGCGGCGTGCGCCACGCTCCACCAGCCACCGGGCGATCTCCCCGCCCAGGCTGCCCAGACCGCCCGTGACGAGATACGTGCCGTCCTGCCGGCACCGCAGCGGGGCGCGGTCCGCCCCCGCGCCCTCGGAGCGGACCAGCCGGTTCGCCCACGCCCCGCCCTCACGGACGGCGACGACGTCCTCGCCCGGGTTCGCGGCGACCACGCGCAGCGCGGCGACCAGGTCGTCCCCGGTGGGCCGTGGGCCGAGATCGACCGTGCCGCCCCACAGTCCGGGGTGCTCGCCCCCGACGACCCGGCCGAGACCCCACCGGGCCGCCTGAGCCACCGCCTCCAGCCGGTCGGCCTCACGGACACCGCGGGTCAGTGACCAGAGCCGCGCTGCACCGGGCGGCCACGTGCCCAGCCGCCGCGCCGCCGACGCGAGCTGCCACGCCTCACCCACGGCGCGGTCCGCGGCCTCGGTCTCCCCGGCCGGACGGTCCGTCAGGGGCAGCAGGAGCACGTCCACGGGACCGGGAACCCGTCCGCGCAGGCCGTCGAGACCGTCCGGATCCTCCGCCACCAGGCACGGGATCCCGTGCTCGTCGGCCGTGGCCCGCAGTGCCGCCGTCAGCTCCCCGTGCCCGCCGACCAGCACCAGGGACCGGTGCGGGCGGGGGGCGTCGGAGCCGTCGAGGGGGAGGGGCTTCCAGTCCGTCCGGAACAGCAGTTCCCCGGGCGGGGCCGGGCGGGCCTCGGCCTCGCCGCCCGCGTACCGAACCCCGGCCAGCACGGCCACGGTCCGTCCGTCCTCCGCCGTGATCCGCACACCCACCGAGCCCCTGCCGTCGACGTACGCCTCGAGGCGGGCGCGGGACGGGGGCTCGCCCGTGGTCCACACGCGGCCGACGCCGGCCACAATCCGTAGCGCGGCGGGTCCGGGGAAGGCGACGGCCGCCATGGACAGCGCGGCGTCGAACAGCGGGGCCCATGTCGCCGGGGTGGACGCCGACTCGTCGGCCGCGACGACGTCCGCGCGCAGCCCGTCCGGGACCCGCTCCAGACGGTCCACGCGCCAGGGGAAGGCCATGCTCGGCACGCCGACCGAGGCGAGGCCGGTGGCGATCCGGTCGGAGGGGAGCGCCGTCCCCGGTCCGGCCGCGGCCGGCGGAAGGGGTGGCGGCGGGGTGTCGCCGGACACGGACGCCACCGCGTGGGTCAGCGACGACCGCTCGTCCTCGTCCGGCCCGTCCGCGCCCGGATCGCCAGGACCCGGCTCCTTCGGGTCGGCGGTGCGGGACAGCAGGCGGATCACGCCGTCCTGCGCGATCACGTCGACGTCCTGGGCCGTGGACAGGGTCAGCGGCAGCTCGAACGACACGTCGGAGAGGCCGCCCGTCCCCCGGCTCCCGCCGGCCGCGTCCAGGAAGGTCTGGAGGACGACGGCCGCCGGGACGATCTCCACGCCGTGGATGGTGTGGCTGCCCGGATACGGCCGGGACTCCAGGTCGACGAGGGTGCGCCAGAGGTCCAGCGGCGTGGTCCCGGCCAGCGTGGTACGCGGCCCCAGCAGGGTGCGGCTCGTCGGATCGTGCCGCCCCCGGTCGGCCCGGTGGACCGGCAGGTCGCGCCAGTACCGCTGGCGCCGCCAGCTGCGGACCGGCAGCGACAGGGGCCGCGCGCCCGGAGCGGAGGGCCAGTCGAGGGAGACGCCGTGGCAGTACAGCAGCCCCGCGTTCAGGAGCAGGTGTTCCCGCTCCCCGGTGTCGCGGCGCAGGGAGGCGGCGAGACAGTGGCGGTCGGCCCCGACCGTGTCCAGCGTCTCCTGCACGGAGTGCCGCACCACCGGATGGGCCGACACCTCCAGGAACGTGCGGAACCCGTCCTCGGCCGCCGCGGCCACGGCGCCGGACAGCCGTACCGGGCTGCGCAGATTGGTCGCCCAGTAGGTGCCGTCGCGGACGGCCGCGTCGCGCGGGTCGTCCAGCGCGGTGCTGTAGACGGGGATGCGGGGGGCGTGCACGGTGAGGTCGGCCGCGGCCTCGGCGAGCTCCTTCATCAGGGGTTCCATCTGCGGGCTGTGGAAGGCCACGTCACTGTCGACGCGGCGCACCAGCAGGGACGGGTCCGCGGCCAGCTCCCGGGCGAGGGCGTCGATCTCCGCGACCCCGCCGGCCACCACGGTCGTGGTGGGTGAGGCGAGGACCGCCGGCGCCACGCCGTCGGTGCCGCCGAGCCGTGCCGCGGCCTCGTCGGCGGGCAGGCCGATCATCAGCATGCCGCCCGCGCCGGCCACCCGCCGCAGCAGGACACTGCGCCGGCACACCAGCCGGGCGCCATCCTCCAGCGACAGGATCCCCGCCGTCGCGGCGGCCGCGATCTCCCCCATGGAGTGGCCGATGACGGCCGCGGGCTGGACCCCGAGCGACCGCCAGACGGCGACCAGGCCCATCTGCACCGCGTAGATCATCGTCTGGGCCACGTCCACGCGGGTGACGTCGCCGTCCTCGATGAGTTCCCGAGCCGTCGTGCCGAACTCCTCGGCGAAGACCTGCCCGATCCGGTCGATCACCTCGGCGAAGACGGTGTCCGTGGCCAGCAGTTCGCGGCCCATGCCCGGCCACTGGGCGCCGGTCCCGGAGAAGACCCACACCACCTTGTCCAGGCCCTCGTCCGTCACCGTGCCGTCGGCGAGGCCGGGCGTCGGGTCACCGGCGGCGAAGCCGCGCAGCCTGCCCTCCAGCTCCGCGCGGTCGGCGGCGACGACGGCGACCCGGCGGTCCAGATGGCTGCGCCGGGTTCCCAGGTGCTGCGCGAGGGAGGCGAGCGGAACGCCCGCGCCCGGCCCGTCCAGCCAGTCGGCGAGCCGGGCGGCGTCCTCCCGGACGGCCGCCCCGGACCGGCCGGAGAGCGGGAACAGGCGGGGCGACTCCGGGACGACCCCGGACGCGGCGGACGGCTCGGGTCGTGCGGGCACCTCCTGCGCGGCCGGCGGTGCGCCCTCCAGGACCGTCCGTGCGTCCTCGGGGACCGCCGGTGCCTCCTCCAGGACCGCCGGTGCCTCCTCCAGGACCGTCGGTGCGTCCTGCGAGGCCGCCGGTGCCTCCTCCAGGACGACGTGGGCGATGGTGCCGCCGTAGCCGAAGCTGGAGACACCCGCTCGGCGGGGGCGCTCCCCACGGGGCCACGGGGTGCGCTCCTGCGTCACCCGCAGCCGTGACTCCGCCCAGGGAATGCGCGGGTTGGGGGTGGAGAAGTGCACGCTGGGCGGGATCTCCTCATGGACGAACGCGAGGATCGTCTTGATCATCCCGGCGATCCCCGAGCCGGCCTCCAGGTGCCCGATGTTGCCCTTCACCGAGCCGATGAGGCACGGGTTGTCCGCCGGCCGGCCCGCGCCGAAGACCGCGGCGAGCGCACCGGCCTCCAGCGGGTCGCCCGCGACGGTTCCGGTGCCGTGGGCCTCGACGTAGTCGACGGTCTCCGGGGCGATGCCGCACCGCGCGTACGTCCTGCGCAACAGGTCCGCCTGCGCCTCGCCGTTGGGCGCCATGATGCCGGCGGTCCGGCCGTCCTGGCTCACCCCGCTGCCGCGGATCACCGCCAGGACCCGGTCGCCCGCCCGCTCGGCGTCCGAGAGGCGCTTCAGGACGAGGACACCCGCCCCCTCGCCCCGGCCGTAGCCGTCCGCCGAGGCGTCGAACGGTTTGCTGTGGCCGTCCGGCGAGGTGGCACCCGCACGGGCCAGGGTGACCGAGAGGCCGGGCGCCACCATGAGGTTCACGCCCGCGGCCAGCGCCACGTCGGACTCCCCGCAGAGCAGGCTCCGGCACGCCAGGTGGACTCCGACCAGGGACGCGGAGCATGCGGTGTCCACGGCGAGGCTGGGGCCGCGCAGGTCGAGGCTGTGGGAGATGCGGTTGGCGGTGGCGCACAGGGCCGCGCCGATACCGGTCCAGGGCTCGATACGGGCGAGGTCCTCCAGCAGCCGGCGCCCGTAGTCGTCCGAACCGACGCCCACGAAGACTCCGCAGTCGGTGCCGCCCAGACCGAGGGGCGGGATCCCCGCGTGTTCCAGGGCCTCCCACGCCAGTTCCAGCAGCAGCCGCTGCTGGGGGTCCATCAGTTCGGCCTCGCGCGGCGCGATCCCGAAGAACTCCGCGTCGAAACCGGCGATGTCGGCGAGGAAGCCGCCACGGGTCGGGGTCTCCCGTACGACGGCCGCGTGCTCGTGCCCGGTGTCCGCGTACGGAGCCCAGCGCTCCGCTCCGTCGCCGATGCCGTCCCGGCCCTGGACGAGGAGGTCCCAGAAGGCGTCGGGGGAGTCGGCGTCACCAGGGAACCGGCAGCTCAGCCCGACGACCGCGAGGGGCTCCCCGCGCCCGTCGGCTTGCCCCCGCGGGGCCACCGAACTCGTCACACCGGGCTCCCCTCAGCGCCCGTGGCGCGCCAGGCGGGAGGTTCCAACACCGTGACCACGGCCGCCGTGATCATGAGTCCGGGGCCGGCGCTCAGCAGCAGGAGGTGGTCACCGGCGTTCACCTGCCCGTCCTCGACGAGGTGGTTGAGCTGCAACCCGACATCGGCGGCGCCCGCATGGCCGACGTCGCGGAAGAAGTCGACCGAGCCCAGCGACGCGTCCAGGCCCATCGGCCGCAGATGGCTGTCCAGGAAGTCCGTGGTGCCCGCCCCGAGATGGAGCACCTTCGACAGGTCCGCGACGGTGATCCCCGCCTCGCCCGTCACCTGCTCGACCAGCTTGGCCCCGCTCGCGCCGTACTCCTGGCCGATCTCGGACGCCTTCGGGCCCAGTTCCTCGACCATCGCCTCCAGGTGCTCGTTCATGTCGAGTGCGCGCCCGGTGGTGACCGCCGGAGGGAAGATCGGCTCGTGCCCGCGGTTGAGGATCTCGAACTGGGGCAGCGACACCGACTCGACGGAGCGCAGCGCGGCCCAGCCGGACCGCTTCGACAGGACGACCGCCGTGGCCGCGTCGGCGAGCACCGCGTCACGGTGGGCGTACCACCGGTCGACCGAGGGGGCGCCGAAGTTGTCCGCGCTGCTCACCACGGCGCCGGTGCGGGACGGCGCGCACAGCAGGTACTGGGTGGCCATCTCCAGGGCGGCGAGGAACGCGTTGCACCCCTGCTCCACCGTCAGCGCCGGCACGGGGGAACCGAGGGTGGAGCGCAGGATGTAGTGGGGCGCCGACCAGCCGTCGGGGCCCTGGTGGTACGCACAGGAGTGGACGAGGATGTCGATGTCCTCAGGGCCGAGGCCCGAGCGGTCCACCGCCTGCCGGACGGCCGCCACCGCCATGTCCGGCGCGGAGGTGCCGTGGGCCACGGCGATGTTCCGCCACCCGCAGGACTCCATCCGCTCCCGGTCGTACGCGCCGCGCCGGACCGCCTCCTCCACGCTCACCCTGGGCGGAATGAACGCCCCGGTCCCGGCCAGGAAGATGTTCTCTGTTCTCACTCTCACATGTCCTCACTGACCGGTCCGGGGCCTGATGACCTTCCCGGTCTCGGTGGTCGGCAGTTCCGCCCTGGAGGCGAAGGCGTGGGGGACCCAGGAGGGCGACAGCCGCTCCCGGCAGAAGCGCTCCAGCTTGTCGAGGTCGACCGTGTCGGGCGTCACCGTCGCCCTGATCCGCTGTCCCAGGACGGGATCGTCCATACCGGACACCAGACAGGTGGCGACATCCGGGAAGGCGAGCAGGACGGCTTCGATCTCCTCGGGGCTGACCTTGGCGCCCGCGACGTTGATGCTGGTGGACAGGCGCCCGGCGAGGACGAGGTTCCGTCCTTCCCAGCGGGCCAGGTCGCCGGTGGTGAACCCGTCCCGCAGCGGGGTCGCGTCGACGGCCCCGCCCTCGGCGTACCCGAGCATCATCGACGGCGACCTGACGGTCACCAGCCCCGTCACGGCGTCGCCGGCACCGTCCCCGGTCCCCGGGACCGGGGAGAGTCCGACGCGCACACCGGGCAGGGGGGCGCCGGGCCCAGGAACGCCGGGCTGCCACGGGGCCGGGCGGCTCACACAGATCGGCCCGGTCTCCGTGGTGCCGTAGACCTGGCCGACGTGCCCGCCGAGCCGGGTCGCGACCAGTTCGGCGGTGTGCGCGTCCAGCGCCATGCCGGCGGAGAGGAAACCGATCGCGGGGCCGTCGTGCGGGCCGGTGCGGGCGGCCTTGGCGAGCAGCCGCAGCATCGGCGGCACACCGACGAACAACGTCACGTCCCCGGCGGCGATATCGCGTAGCAGCAGCCGCGGCTTGTCCGGCGTCGTGCAGCGGACGGGCGCGCCCGCCAGGGGCGCGGCGACGGCGCACAGGCCGAAGCCGTACGCGTGCTGGAGGGGTACGGGGCACAGCAACCGGCTCTTTGGCCCCAGCCCCAGAGCCGTACGGTAGTGCTCCGCCTCGGCCAGCAGAGCGGCGGCGGGGCGCAGCGCGACCCGGGGGTACCCGGTGGTGCCCGACGTGATCTGCGCCGTCGCCGCCTCCTCGAAGGCGGGCCGACGGGCTCCTTCCCGGCCGACGCTCAGAATCCTTTCCCCCCAGTCCGCGGCCGTGACCGGGAAGGCCGGCGACGAACTCGGGGCCGAGAGGAAGTCGAGCGGACAGCGTTCCTGGATCCGCTGGAGTTCCCACGGCGTCAACCGGCGCGAGAGCGGCACCGCGACCGCGCCGGTGGAGATGATCGCGAACACGTCGCCGACGAACTCGGCCGCGGGCCAGGCGACGGTTCCCACCAGGGTGCCCGGCCCGACGCCGGCCTCCCGTAGGGCACGGGCCCTGGCGTCGACGCGCTCGGCCAACTCCGCCGCGCTGGTGGTCCCGGAGTCGTCGCCGATCAGCGGCGCGTCCCCGGCACGGGCGCTCTGGGCGCGCAGCAGGGAGAGCAGCTCCGCACGAGCGGCGGTCATCCGAGACCGGTCAGCGCGCGCCGCAGCGCCCCTACCGCCTTGTCGAGGACGTCGCCGGTGTGCGCGGTGCTGAGGAACCACGGCTCCAGCGCGTTCGGGTGGAAGTAGACGCCCTCCCGCTGGGCGAGCGTCTGGAAGCGGCGGTGCCGGGAGAAGTCGACGGCCTCGGCGAGGTCGCGCAGGGTGTCGGCCTTCTCCAGTGGTTTCCTGAGCAGGGCCACGCCCATCAGGGTGCCGACCCGGGCGATGTGCACGGGCCGCCTCTCCACGGCGAAGACCTCGCGCACGGCGTCCTCCGCGTCGGCGCCGATGGCCTCGAGCTCCGCGTAGAGGCCGGACAGCGCGCGGATCTTGGTCAGTACGGTGACGACCGCACGCAGGGCCGCGTGGTTTCCGGCGTAGACGCCCGCGTGGTGCGCCTCGTTCGTGGCGAGCATCCGCATCGCGGCCTTCCGCCCGCCGAAGGCGGCGACCGGGAAACCCCCGCCCATGACCTTGGACAGGACCGTGAGGTCGGGCTCGACGCCGTACAGCTCCTGCGCCCCTCCTCGGGCGACCCGGAAACCGGTGATCACCTCGTCGAAGATCAGCATCGCGCCGTTGCGCGCGGTCAGGTCGCGCAGCAGCTGGAGGAAGCCGGGTACCGGGGCGATCACCCCGGCGTTGACCAGAACCGGCTCCAGGATGACGGCCGCGATCCGGTCACCGTCCCGCGCGAAGAGCTCCTCGACGGCCTCGGCGTCGTTCCACGGCAGCTGCGCGGTGTGGGCGAGGGCCTCGGGGATCATTCCGGGCGCGCCCGCGACGACGTCCGTCGGCCGGGTGCCCTGTATCTGGAGCGTGGTCTTGCCCGCGCGCAGGACGGTCTCGCTCCAGCCGTGGTAATGGCCTTCGAAGGTGACCACCAGGGAGCGGCCCGTGGTGGCGCGCGCCAGCCGCAGCGCGGAGGTGACCGCCTCCGTGCCGGAGTTGGCGAACCTGACCTGCTCCACGCCCGGCACCAGTTCGGCCACCAGGGAGCCGGCCTCGGCGTCCAATTCGTGCGGCAGGCCGGTCATGTGGCCCTTGGTGAACTGGTCGGCCACGGCGTCGGCCACGTCGCGGTCGGCGTAGCCGAAGAGATGCGGACCGTAGCCCATGTTGAAGTCCACGAGTTCGCGGTCCTCGACATCGCGGATCAGGCAGCCTTCGGCACGCCGCACGACCAGTGGCACGGGGACGGCCGCCGCACGCATGCTGCTGCTGACACCACCGGCGATGACCTCTTTGATGTCCTCCAGAAAATCGGCGTTCGTCCGACGTTCGGCGTCCATGGCACCCACTGAAATCCTCCAGCTTCGGCGGCCTGATCCGGCATCACAGAATGCCCCAGGGATATCGGGCCCGACAGCGGTCGTTACCGGAATGGCCGGATCGCGGGGGTGATCGGCCTGTCTTGGATGGCAGTATCGGACGGGCTGATCGGCGCGCGTCGCTGAGGAGGAATGTGATGTCGTCTCGGGACGTCGCCGTGGTCACGGGGGCGGGATCGGGGCTCGGGGCCGCCATCGCCGTACGGCTGGCCGCCACCCACGACCTGGTGCTGACCCATCTGACCCGGGACACCGGGCTCGCCGACACCGCTGACCAGGCGTCAGCGGCCGGCGCGGACGTCGTCGCCACCGTGGTCGGGGACCTCACACACGAGGAGACCGTGGACCGTCTCGGACAGGCCATGGACGCCTGCGGGCCGAGACTGGACGTCCTGGTCTGCAACGCCGGGGCGTACACCTACACGCCCTGGCAGGACACCACGTGGGACGACGTGCGCTCGGCCGTGGACGTCAATCTCCTGGCGCACATCGCCTGCGTCCGTGCCGCCACACCCCATCTGGTGGCGCGCGGAACCGGCCGGATCGTGGCCGTCTCCACGGTGCTCACACAGATCGGGCGCGTGGAACTCGCCCCGTACATCGCGGCGAAAGGGGGCCTGGAGGCATTCGTTCGCGCCCTGGCCCGCGAACTCGGCCCGCACGGCATTACCGTGAATTCCGTCAGACCGGGATCGATCGAACTGAGTACCGGGCAGAGGTCCCACCCGGATTACCCTTCCTGGCGGCGACGGGAATTCGCCCGACAATGCATCAAACGGCATGGACGCCCCGAGGACGTGGCCGCGGCCGTTGCGTTTCTGACTTCTCCCGGAGCCGGTTTCATCACGGGCCAGGGTCTGACCGTCGACGGCGGCTGGGATCTCCACTGACCTGCCCACGCAGGCCGATCCAAGGAACCATGACGCGAATGGCGCACGAACAGGAACAGAGCTCCACCACCCGGGTACTGCTGGTGCGGCACGCCCAGTCGCATGCCAGCGTGAAGAAGCTGATCGCCGGGTCCCGCACCTGTCCCGGTCTCACGGAGCAGGGGCGGGAACAGGCCGCCCGGCTCTCCGCACGGCTGGCGGCCGAACCACCGCGGCCGCGGGCGCTGCTGACCAGCCCGGTGCGCAGAGCACGCGAGACCGCCGAAATCCTGGCGAGCGGGCTGGAGCTCGGGGCACCGGTCGTCGAGACGGAGGCGCGGGAACTCGACTTCGGGGCGGCCGAGGGTCTCTCCATCGACGAATACCAGCGTGTGCACGGGGCGTTCGACATGACCACCCATCCCGACCGCCCGTTCGCCCCCGGCGGTGAGACCTGGAACCGGTTCCGGGCACGGGCCGGCCGGGTCGTCGACGACCTGGTCTCCCGCCACCGGGGCGGAACGGTCCTCGTGGTGTGCCACGCCGGGTTCGTCGTCGCCGTGATGTCCGCGCTGCTGGACGTCGTCCCGCCCGTGCTGTTCACGGACTCCACACCCGCCGCGACATCGATCAACGAGTTCGTCCACGACGGCTCACGGTGGCGCCTGCTCCGGTTCGACGACGCGCGGCACCTCGACATGGCCGTATGAGAACGGCGGCACCTCGACACGGCCGTATGAGGACCGCGGCACCTCGAAGTGCCGTACGAGAAAAGTGGCACCTCGTCTCGGCCGTACGAGGACACCCGGTCCGTCCGGCCGGCGACCGCCCCGGAAGCGGACGGCTGCGCCCCGGTCCGCCGACGGGTGGGCCGGATGGATTCACTGCTGCGGGCCGCGCTTGCGTTCCATCATGTGGCGGCCCAGCGCCTTCTTCTGCTTCCAGCTCCGCAGGATCTCCGCGCTCAGTCGCGCGTCGCTCCGGGCGGCGATCCGCTCGTTCTCGCGGAGCAGCTTGTGGTAGTTCTCCAGCCGCCTCAGGGGCAACTCACCCTCCTCGACCGCCGCGAGCACCGCGCACCCGGGCTCTCCGTGGTGCGCGCAGTCGGGGAAACGGCAGTCCCGGGCGAGGGACTCCACGTCGGTGAAGGCCTGCGCGACGCCGTTGTCGGCCTCCCACAGTCCCACCCCGCGCAGCCCCGGGGTGTCGATCAGGACACCGCCGCCCGGCAACGGCAGGAGGTCGCGGGTCGTCGTCGTGTGCCGCCCCTTGCCGTCACTGTCCCGCGTGGCGTCGACCCGCTGCGCGTCCGCTCCCGTGAGCCCGTTGACGAGGGTGGACTTGCCGGCACCGGACCGGCCGAGGAGAGCCGCGGTGCCGTCGACGAGGGCCGCGAGGGCGTCCATGCCCTGCCCCGTGGCCGCGCTGACCGACAGAACGCGCGCTCCTGGTGCCACCCTCTCCGTGTCCTCGACGAGATGGGACACCGTCACCGGGTCGGGAACCAGATCGGCCTTCGTGAGGACCACCACCGGCTGCCCGCCGCTCTCCCACGCCAGGGAGAGGAAACGCTCGACGCGCCCGAGATCCAGCTCGTCGGCGAGCGAGACGGCGATGAGCACCTGGTCGATGTTGGCGGCCAGGACCTGACCCTCGGAGCGCTGCGAGGAGACGGCACGGACGAACGCCGTGCGCCGCGGCAGGACCACCCGGACGACCGCCTGGTGCGGGTCGAGCGCCACCCAGTCCCCGGTGCAGGGGGTCAGCAGGGGATCGGGGGAGGCCACGGGCCCTATGCCCGCCCGAACGGTCGTCACCCGCCCGTCCTCGGCGGCGGTGACGGTCTCGCAGCTCCCACGGTCGACCCGCACCACACGGCCGGGCCGGAGACCGTCGGCCTCGTGGGGGGCGAAGTCGGTGGCCCACGCGTCGTTCCAGCCGTACCGGTCGAGGGGATGGGAGGCAGTGGATGCGGTCAAGCTCGCCCCTCCAGAGGGGTGTGAGGGCGGCGGAACCGGCGAAGGGTGCGTGCACCGGCTGCTCGGGCCCGCAGTCTAGTCCCCGCACGCCGGGCACATGAGGGGCCGGCCGTACCCGGCGAGGACCGCCCGCGGGGGTGGTCAGCGGTTCGGCCGTCCCCCGCGAGGACCGCCCGCGGGGGTGGATCAGCGGTGGCCGGCCACCGCGTCCGACGCGGACAGGTCGCACAACGCCTCGCGGTCCGGACGCGCGGTCCCGGTCAGCAGGGCCGCCACATGCTTTCTCGACCGTACGGGGCGAGACGGCCGGCGATGGCCCTGTTGCTGAAAGGGTTCCGCCGGCAACGGGAAGACCTCGTACTCACGGACCGTCACCCCCAGCGCCCGCAGCGGCGCCGGAACGCGTCCGAGCCGCTGCCGGACCGACACACCGGCCTGGCAGCAGGGACCGGCACGCGTCGTTCGGTGCCGCCACTGCCGCCACTGTTGGCGGCTTGACGGATGAGTCGGGTGAGGGATCCGATGCGGCCTGCGGCGCGTCGGCGGAGGTAGGGGGGCGTGGCGGGGGAGGGCACCGGGCTTGTGCTGTTGGAGACCGAGGTTGCTTTCGATGCCGGTGATGACGTCGCGGAATGGTTCGCGTGGTGCCTGGCGTGCGGGGGTGATGAGGGTGGCGCGTCCGGTGAGGAGGGCGCCGCGGATAGGCGGGTGATGCTCCTGCATGATCTGATCTGTCCGGGGCGGACGGTGCGAATCTGAGTGTCGACGCCGGGCGAGGGCGGCCTCGGTGCGGGACCTCCGCGCGCGACGGGGGTGGCAACGTGGCACCGTTCGTCACTGCACGTGGCCTGGGTGAGCCGGAGAGGGCCCGTGCCGTGTTCTGCTCCGGTTGCATCCGTGCCGAAGCCGCACAGGCTGGAACTGACGGAACACGCACGCGAAGGTCCACTGACCTGGATCACTTCTGGCAGCGCAGAAGCGGCGGAGGGAGCCTCCATGACAGGCCGGCCCAACAACGATCATCATCACCGGAATCCCCTGCGTCCCAACGCCCCCAAGTCAGAGCGAAGGCCCGAGGACATGGCCGCCGAGCGGGCCCGGCTCTCAGGGATGCGCGCCCGGCGCCGCCTGAAGGACGTACCGGAGACCAGGCGCCGCAAGTTGGTGGAGCGGAGTCTCGATCTGGGCCTGTCCTCGGCGCCCTCGATCAATGACCGCGACATCTCGTTGTTCTCCCGCAGCCTGGACCCGATGTTCGCGGGGATCAACACCTTCCTCAAGTCGCCGTACGTGGAGAACGTCAGCGACACCGGCCGGTTCGACGTCGCAGTGGTCGGAGTGCCGTTCGACATGGGCACCACCTACCGCTCGGGCGCCCGGTTCGGCCCCGAGGCGGTGCGTCGCATTTCCGCGCTGTACGACTCCTACAGCCCTGACCTGGGCATGGACCTCCTCGAGGAAATCACGATCGGTGACGCCGGCGACATCTTCGTCATTCCGGCCAACATCGAGAAGACCTTCGACCAGGTCGACCTCGGCATCTCCCACCTACTCGACACCGGCACCTTCCCCGTGATCATCGGCGGCGACCACAGCATCGGCTACCCCGATGCCAAGGCGCTGGCCAAGCACATCGACGGACGCCTGGGCATCATCCACTTCGACCGGCACATCGACACCGCGGTGACCACGATGGACGAGCGCATGCACACTACGCACTGGTCCCACGCCACCGACCTGCCTAATGTCCCGCCGGCCAACCTGGTCCAGATCGGCATCGGCGGATGGATCGGCAACCACTCCGGCGTACAGGTCGCCGAGGAACGCGACACCACCGTCATCACCATGGCCGACGTCGAAGAACTCGGCATCGACCATGTCCTGGACATCGCCCTGGAGATCGCCTGGAAGGACGCCGACGCCGTCTACCTGTCCTTTGACATCGACGTCGTCGACCCCGGCTACGCGCCCGGCACCGGAACACCCGAGCCCGGAGGCATGTCCCCCCGGGAAGCCCTCAAAGCCGTCCGCAAGGTCGCGCAGGAGGGCCTGATCGGCATGGACCTGGTCGAGATTTCCCCGCCCTACGACGTCTCGGACACCACCTCTCAACTCGGCGCCCGCGTCATCATGGACACCCTTGCGACCCTGGTGGAAAACGGCCACCTCGGCAAACGCCTCAGCCCTGACCAACGCGCCGACGACGAAGCCCGCCGCGACCGCGAAGCCGGCATCGACGACTCCTGACCCCAGCATGTGCCCCTCGGCCCGCATCCCTGTCCCGATCGCGCCGCCGTACAGGGCGTCGGCGAGCACAGGTCCGGTAGGCCGCGGGGCTGCATTTCGGCTGGTGGACCGAGGAGGGCACGGTCCTGGACGCTCCCGCGACCACAAGTCCACTCGCGCACCTCGCGCCGGGCGCCGGCGTCGACCAGCTGGCGTTCGCCGCCCGGCTCACCGCCGCCGACCCCGAGGCCACCGGCGACGTCGCCGCGTTCCACGCCCGCGCCCGGTTCGGGCAGAGCTGATTTCACCCTCCGCTATGTCCCAGCCTCCCTGATTCCATCGGGACAACCTGTGAGGTCTGGGTGAGCCCGTGGGGCCGTTTCCCCAGGCAGACGCGTTTCCGGGAGGCGACCTGTAACCCTGTGGCACAGGGGGAGCCGCACGCTCCCTGTCCTCTGGCAAGTGATCTTGACCGATGGTCAAGCGATCGGATGCCCCATCAGGACTCAGCTCTCCGCCTGGACCTCGTCCGCCTGCATACCCCTTTCGCCCTGCACAGCCACGAAGGTCACCTTCTGGCCTTCCTGGAGACTCTTGAAGCCGTTCCCCTGGACCGCCCTGAAGTGCACGAACAGGTCCGGACCCGATTCCGGGGTGATGAAGCCGAACCCCTTTGCGTCGTTGAACCACTTCACGGTGCCGCTCTGCCGCTCTGCCATGTCCACTCCTTGAATCGCCTGCCGTAGCCGGACGTGCAAGACACCCCGACGAGCTGATCATCGCCGACTGGAGGACGGGAATTCGGCACAAGCATCGCCACGGGAAGTGATCGGAGCTAAGCGGTCAAACTCATCTGGCAAACGATCAAGGTCGCGTGCCAAGGGTCACTCCCGAAGGCGTGTCACGCTGACAGAGCGCGAACGTGAAACCGTGGGCCAGCCCGGCCGGCTCACGTCAGGGCCGGTCGCTCCGCGGTGCTTCGCCAAGCCTTCCTCTCCGGTGCACCCCCGGACGATTGCGAGCCGATCGGCCCACCGAAGAGCCAGTGGGCCAAGCGGACGAACGAACCACATCTGTTTCCTGAGAGCCCCTCGTGCTGACCCGCCTCACGTGGTGGCGGTCTGGATGTGTGCGAGCCCGGCGTTGAGGAGGTGGCGCAGGCGGGCTGGTGTGGGGGCGATCGCGGTGATGAGCAGTGCGGGTCCGTTCGCCAGAGGGGTGAGGACGGCGTGCCCTTGGGTGGGGTCGTCTTCGAGGAGGAGTGGCTGGTGGTGGGGGTTGAGACGGGGGTCGACGGCGAGGAGTTGTCCGGCGGCGCGGTGGGCGCCCAGGATCGCGGGACCGTCCCAGGCGGGGGCTGGTTCGCCGTAGATGGTGTGCTGGTCGAGGAGTAGCTGGCCGTCGCGTCGTACGGTCAGGCGGGTGGAGAGGTGGCCGGGGGGTTCGGCTGTGCGGCCGAGGAGTTGTTCCTCGCGCAGCAGCAGCCGGGACGTCGAAGCGAGTTCTACGGTGCAGGTCTGGTGCAGGGTGCTGCCGCGTGTGCTGATCAGCGGCTGGGGAAGCCAGTTGAGGGAGGAGTTCTCGCCGAGGGTGAGGCGGACGTCGTAGCTGGCGGGTGCGGTGGTGGGTCCGCGCAGGGCGATGGTGGCGGCGGCCGTGGTGACCTCCAGTTCACAGCCGGCTGCGGCCGTGACATCGAGTGCGAGGCGGTCTCCGCCCAGGGGTGCGCTCATGGCCCCGATCACGCTGACCCGTGCCCGCCCGTCGCGGGGGCGCAGCCGGCGCAGGTGGAAGGGGCCGTCACTGTGGAGGAGCGGGACGGTCGTGGTGCGGCCGTTGTGTCGGGCTCGGATACGGGCGGTGGCGTGGACGCCGGGGGGTTGGGGAGTACTGGCGTCACCCTCGGAGTTGCCGGACTCATGCGCTGGAGCGGCACTGTGCGTCTCGTCGGCGTCACCTGCCGGTTGGTGGCTGGGCGGGGCTGGTGCTGTGAAGGAGAGTTGTGCGGTGCCGGTCACGCGGCACCCTCGGTACGCCAGGCGGCCAGGCGTGCGGTGATCCAGTCGGCGATGGGGCCGATTCCGTCGCTCGTGGTGAGGCTGGTGAAGACGACCGGTCGGGTGCCGCGCTGTTTTTTCGCGTCGGCGGCCATGGTGTCCAGGTCGGCTCCGACGTGGGGTGCGAGGTCGGTTTTGTTGATGACGAGGAGGTCGGCGGTGGTGATGCCGGGGCCGCCTTTGCGGGGGATGTCGTCGCCGCTGGCCACGTCGATCACGAACAGCTGGGTGTCGACGAGTCCGCGGGAGAAGGTGGCGGTGAGGTTGTCGCCGCCGGATTCGACGAGGATCAGGTCCAGGGGGTGCAGCGATTCCTCGAGCTGTTCGACGGCTTCGAGGTTGGCGGAGATGTCGTCGCGGATCGCGGTGTGGGGGCAGGCTCCGGTTTCCACGGCGGTGATGCGTTCCGGGGGCAGGACGGCCTGGCGTCGCAGGAATTCGGCGTCCTCGCGGGTGTAGATGTCGTTGGTGACCACGGCGATGGAGAGCCGGTCGCGCAGCGTGCGGCACAGTGCGGCGACGGTAGCGGTCTTGCCGGAGCCGACGGGTCCGCCGAGGCCGACGCGCAGTGCGCGTCGGCTGCCGTCGGGGCGCATGGCGTCGGCGCTGTGGGTGTGGCGGTGGGGGAAGATCGCGGGGTGGTCGAGGTGCACGGTGACTCCCGTGGTTGGGTTCAGGATGCGAACAGGCGGACGTTCCAGGCGGCGTGCCGCTCGCCGAGGATGTCCAGCAGCGGTGCGCAGACGGCGGGCAGCGCACTGACGCCGTCGGCGGTGACACGGTCCGCCGCCTCTGCGGCGGCGCCGGCGACGTCGTCGAGTTCACCGGCGAGCCCGGCCAGGAGTGCGGTGGCATCGAGCGGGTCCAGGCTCAGTAGCCGTACCGCCGCGGTGGCCGGTCCGCCGATGCTTTCGTAGGCGGCGCACCGGGCGGCGTCGAGCGGTGTCAGGCCGGCGGCGCGGGCTGTGACGCCGAGGACGACGGGCTGGTGCACTCCTTGCGGCCGTAGGCGGGCGAGGCGGTCGAGGTCGGGTGAGGGCCAGGTGACGCGGGCCGCCCGCAGCATCTGCCGGCCGAGTCTGCGGGCGACCTGGCGCAGTGCCGGACCGGATGTGCGGGCGTCAGCGGCCTCGTCCAGGGTCAGGGGGTCGTGTCCGGCGGCCGCGGCGGCGGCGAGTCCGGCCGCGGTCAGTCCGGCCGTGTGCAGGCGCCCCTGGCAGAATGCCTGCAGGCTCGCCTTGTCGTGCACGCTGTGGGAGGCCACCGCGGCCTCCATCCCGCCGGAGTGGGCGTACCCGCCGGCCGGGAATCGGCCGTCGGCCAGGACGAGCAGAGCAGCACGGCTCATAGCGGCGGCCTGCCTTTCACGTGGACAGGTCGGCCCGGCGGTAAGGCGTCGGCCGGGCCGCCGAGGCGGTCAGAACAGGAAGTACCGCTGGGCCATGGGAAGTTCGGTGGCGTAGTTGAGTGCGATCTGATGTCCGTCCACCGTGGTGCGTACGTCGGATTCGACGGCGCCGCCGATGGTGACGTTGAAGGTGTCGGGGCCGACGACGACCTCCGGCAGGCCGTTGTTGTGCACCATGTCGGCCTTGGTCACCTCGCGGGTGTCCTTGATGACACGCAGCTCTTTGAGCAGGCCGCTGCGGGACAGCTCACCGCCGGCGGCGAGTTCGGAGACGAAGTTGAAGGAGTTGGCGCCGGGGGAGCGGCCTCCGGAGCCCCACACCGGGCGCGGCAGGAACGGCTGCGGGGTAGGGATGGAGGCGTTGGCGTCGCCGATCTGAGCGTAGGCGATCTGGCCGCCCTTGATGACCATGTGTGTCTTGACGCCGAAGAATTTCGGCTCCCACAGCACCAGGTCGGCGAGCTTGCCCACCTCGACGGATCCGACCTCGTGGTCGATGCCGTGAGTGATGGCCGGGTTGATCGTGTACTTGGCGACGTAGCGCCGTGCGCGGAAGTTGTCCGACTGGGCGTCGTCCTCGCCAAGGTGTCCGTAGCGGGACTTCATCACGTGCGCGGTCTGCCAGGTCCGCATGACCATCTCGCCGATGCGGCCCATGGCCTGCGCGTCGGAGGACATCATCGAGATGGCGCCCATGTCGTGCAGCAGGTCCTCGGCGGCCATGGTGGAGGGCCGGATCCGCGAGTCGGCGAACGCCAGGTCCGCATCGACCTCGGGATTGAGGTGGTGGCACACGATCATCATGTCGACGTGTTCCTTGACGGTGTTGACCGTCAGGGGCCGGGTCGGATTCGTCGAGGCGGGCAGTACGTTCGGTTTGCTCACCAGGCTGATCATGTCGGGCGCGTGTCCGCCGCCGGCGCCCTCGACGTGGAAGATGTGCAGGCTGCGGTACCTGGAGTCCTTGGTCCTCGGGTCCTTCTTCGTCGCGCCGAAGGTGTGCTGCACGAACCCCGACTCGTTCAGGGAGTCGGCATGCAGGGCGATCTGGACGCCTGTCTCGTCGCACATCTTCAGGGCCGCGTCGATGACCGCCGGTGTGGCGCCCCAGTCTTCGTGGATCTTGAAGCCCAGGGCGCCGGCGGCGACCTGGTCGCGCAGTGCCTTCTCGGAGACCGTGCTGCCCTTGGCCAGCAGACCGATGTTCACCGGATAGGAGTCCAGCGCCTCGAACATCCGCTGCAGATGCCACTTGCCCGGCGTCACGGTGGTCGCCTTACTGCCCTCGGCGGGCCCCGTGCCACCGCCGATCAGCGTGGTTACCCCCGAGGCGAGCGCCTCATGGATCTGCCCGGGACACAGGAAATGCACGTGCGTGTCGACGCCGCCCGCGGTCAGAATGCGCCCGTTTCCGGAGATCACCTCCGTCTCGGGCCCCACGACGAAGTCCGACGCCGGGTGGAGACTGTCCGAACTGGCAGACATCGTCTCGGGGTTGTACGCCCTGCCGATCGCCTGGATCCGCCCGTCACGCATCCCGACGTCGGCCTTGACCACACCCCAGTGGTCCAGGATCAGCGCACCGGTGATCACGGTGTCCACCGGCATCCGGGGGTCATCCCGCGGAATGTGCGACTGGCCCATCGACTCGCGGATTACCTTGCCGCCGCCGAAGACCATCTCATCACCGCTGCGACCGGGACCGCCGCACCAGTCCTCATCGATCCGCAGCACGAGGCCGGTGTCGGCGAGCCGGACCCGGTCACCGGCCGTCGGACCATAGAGGTCGGCATACCGCGAGCGCGTCAGCGGATCGTAGGGCCGTCCAGTCTCACTGGGCATCGAGGTTCATCTCCTGCTCGCTCTTGCCGGCCTGAAGACCCCGGACGATCCGCTCACCCGCAATAGGCACCAACCGCACGGCGCGCTCGTCACCCGGCTCGAAACGCTCCGAGGTGCCCGAGGGGATGTGCAGGCGCATGCCGCGCGCGGCCGCGCGGTCGAAGTCCAGTCCCTCGTTGGCCTCGGCGAAGTGATAGTGGGAGCCGACCTGGACCGGACGGTCCGCCGGGTTGCGCACGACCAGGTCCACATACTCCAGGCCTTCGTTGAAGGCGATCCGGTGTTCCTCGTCGTCCGGCAGAAGTTCCAGTTTGCCCGGATGGACGCTCACGTCCCCGGCTGCCTCGTCGAACGGGTCGTGGATCGTCACCAGCTTCGTCCCGTCCGGGAACGTCGCCTCGACCTGCACATTGCTGATCATCTCCGGGACGCCGTCCATGACGTCGTCACGTGTCAGCACACGGCGGCCGGACTCCATGACCGCGTCCACCGTCGCACCGTCCCGGGCCTCCTCGTACACGTGCGCCGTCAGCAGTGCCATGGCCTCCGGGTAGTTCAGCAGCAGGCCCCGCTCACGGCGCCGCCGAGCGACGTCCGCGGCCACATGGACCAGCAGGCGTTCTTGTTCGTGCGGAGTCAGGTGCACTCGCTTCTCCTTCCTGCTCGTCGCTCGACCTGCGCGGCGAGCCCGCGGGGCAGCGGACGAGCTTTGGTGTGCCGCAGTTCGGTGTGCCGAATGCCGCATACCGATCGTCAGCCCAAGAGACCGGCAACAAGTGCTGAATACCCCCAAACATCAACGATCGAGTGGGACGGGTGCACGGGCGGCACAGGGGGCGCTTACGGTCAGCCCAGCGTCAGGGGTGTATCGACTGCGCCCAGCGCCCTCGCAGAATGCGACCGCACGCGCTGGCCCCCGGCGGCGGACACCAAGAGAGCGTGGAAGTTGGTGAAGAGCAGCTCCGGCAGCGTCCACGTCACACCGCAGCCTTCGCAGCGAGGCTCCATCGTCGCCCGGCGGCACACCAGGGCCCTGAACCCGTGTCAGTTCGGCTCCGCCACCCAGCGAAGTACGCGGCGACGGGATTCGGCACCGCCTGGCATCAGGCCGGCAGCGCGAGGAACAAACCCAGGCGACCACCGAGAACCCGCGCTCGCCGTCGACAGTCACAAGGATGCGGAGCTTGCGCGGGGCGAGGTCCGTGGCAGCAGTCGTAGTGGGCGCGGGGGCTGCAGGGGGGCGGCTGACATGGTGTCCCATCTGCTTCTACGAGGGCCCTTCGTGGGCCGGACCGTTCCATGAGCGCAACTTCCTCCCCAGCTTCCGCGTTCCTCCGTACGCTCACCGTCATGACCGAGACCGCGTTCTTCGTGCACCAGACCGCCCGCCCCCATGGCTTTCCCACCCCCGGCCACTTCACCTTCGTCGAGTCCCCGATACCGGAACCAGGCCCAGGAACGGCGCTGGTGGAGAACCTGTTCTGGTCGGTGGACCCCTACCACCGCGAAATGATGGACGCGGACTTCTCGCTGAACGCTCCTCTGGAGGGGCGCACCATCGGTCGGGTTGTGGACTCCCGCCATCCGGCCCTCCGCGAGGGCGAGATCGTCTTCCACCGGCAGGGCTGGCGCACCCACAGTGTCATCACCTCCGATGAGGCACGTACTGTCCCCCGCTTCGACGGCGTACCGCTCTCCGCGCACCTGAGCATCCTCGGCGGCACCGGCCTGACGGCCTACGTCGGCCTCACCCGCATCGCGGAGTTCCGCGAGGGGCAGGACGTGTTCGTCTCAGCGGCGGCGGGCGGTGTGGGCACGGCCACCGGGCGACTCGCCAGGCTGATGGGCGCGGGACGGCTGGTCGGCAGCGTGGGCAGGCCGGAGAAAGCCGCTTACCTGACCGAACACGTCGGCTACGATGAGGCCTTCGACTACCACTCGGGCCCGGCGGCCGAGCTGCTCGCTAAGGCGGCGCCCGACGGGATCGACCTCTACATGGACAATGTTGGCGGCGAGCACCTTGACGCCGCGATCTCCTCGCTGCGTGAGTACGGGCGGATCGTGCGGATCGGGACGATCTCCCAGTACAACAACACCGGTACGCCCTATGCCCTGCGCAACCTGCCCGACATTGTCGAGAAAAGCCTGCGCATGGAGGGCTTCCTGGTCCGCAACCACCGTGACGTGCAGGACGAGTTGTACGAGTTCGTCGTACCGCACCTGCAGAGTGGACGCGTCAAGCTCGACGAGACCGTGGTCGACGGCTTTGGCGGCATCGTGGACGGGTTCCTGGGAATGCTGCGGGGCGAGAACCGGGGCAAGATCGTCGTGCGGGCAGACGGGGTGGACGTCTGACGGACCGGGGCTATTCGGCACATGTCCTGAAGGGGCGAGGACAACAGCGTTCGATTGCCCCCAGCGTGTTGCACTGCTCTGATTCCGTAGATCACTTCACATCACTACCGCCCTGACCGTGAGCGAGAACATCGACAACCCCGTGGGCATGGGCGGCGGCCAGCGCAAGAGCTGTCCCGCGCTGAACGGCAGAACAACGGTCCGCACCGAAACCTTGACCGCCAGGGTGCGACGGACCAGAAGGCGGAACTGGTGCGCGAGACGACAGACGCAGCTGAGGGCGCCGGGCAGGCGGGCGACGACACCGCACAGAACTGACGGACCGCCGCCGCAGACCGGCACCGCACGGGGCAGGGCCCCCGGACTGCGACGGGCAGCCGGGGGCCCTGCTGCCAAACAGGTACCGCCGGTCGCGCTCAGCTCCCGGCCGCGGAGCATGCAGGACCTCTCCGACCTGGACCTCGGATGCCTTTCCGTGCCAGTCGCCCCGGGCCGACCAGTTCCTCGGTCGATGTCGATCGAGCGCACGATCTCTCCGGCCCTGGACGAGGGCCATGACGATCTCCAGACCGTGCCGGCCCACCCGTCCCGCGTCTTTGCTGCGGCCATCGCCAGCCGGATGGGGCCCTCTGCCGTGACCGCCCAGTCGGCGCCGCGGCTCGATGCGTTGAGGACGACGCGGGGGTTCACCTCGGCCATGACGGCGTCGAGGCGGTCTGCGTCGCGCAGTTCGAGGCGGTACCACGAGGCATGGGAAGCGTCGCCGGGTTCGGTCGCGGACGTTGCGGCCGTGGTGTACCCAGCCGCTCTCGCCTGCTGGAGCGACACAGCCGTCTTAGTGACCATCTCATTTGGCGAGTCTGCGGTAGCAGATGAGGGTGCAGGCGATGCTGGTGAAGGCCAGGAAGTGGTCGCCGCCGGTGGAGCAGGTGGGCACGACAGCGGCGCGCCCGGGTTCCGGCCGCGCCGCTGTCGAGGTGTGGTCAGCCCTCGGGGGAGCCCCCGGGTCAGTGGAGCTTGTTGACGGCGGTCTTCGTCGTGGTGCGGAAGGCGGTCAGCGGGGCGTCCTCGAGGTCGCCCATCTGGCCCCAGCGGACGAGGGTGACGGTGCGGCCGTCGCGGCCGACGGAGAACAGGTGGATGTCGGAGATGCCGATCTGCGGGTCGGCGGTGTCCAGGCTGTAGACCCAGGCGCCCTCCTCGACGGCGAGCTTGCCGTGGGAGGCGCTGACGGCCTGCAGGCCCGGGTTCTGCTGTTCCAGCAGGGGGCCGCAGCCGGCGAGGGCCCCGCGGAGGGTGTCGACCAGCTTCACGGCGTCGGCCTCGGTACGGGCGACGGTGGTGACCTGGACGCCGTTGGTGTCGAGCTCGGTGCTGAACTCGCGGTAGCGGGTGTTCTGCGCCGGGATCTTGTACGGGGCGCAGAGGACGCCGCCGTTCTCCGGGACGCCGGTGAAGACCTGGGTGGCGGTCCACGGCGTCGACGACGGCGGCATCTGGGAGGCGGCGAGGAAGGCGGGCTGGGCAGCGGCCTGCGCCGGGGCTGTGGCGAGGGCCGCGAGGCCCAGTGCGGCAGCGGCTGCGGTGGCGAGTGCGGTGCGGAGCCTGTTCATGGTGGTGGATCCCCCGTCGGGTCGTTCGTTCGGTCAGTGCTCAACCAGCGTGGGGCCGGCGCCCGTCGGCTGCAACGATCACGCGCCCACCAGCCGTCCCGGAACCATTCCACCCCCGCTGACGTGCAAGGACGTGAAGGATGTGACGCAGGGTCGAGGGGGATGGAATGCCGAAGGACGCCGCCGTCGAGGAGTTCGCGGGGCTCGTGCGCGCGCTGAAGGCACGGGACGGGAGGAGTTACGAGGCGCTGGGCCGGCGGCTGAGCGTCAGCGCGTCCACCCTCCACCGCTACTGCTCGGGCGCGACCGTCCCACAGGAGTTCGCCGTGGTCGACCGCCTCGCCCTGCTGTGCGGAGCGGACGAGGAGGAACGGCGGGCCCTGGAGGCGGCTTGGACGGAGGCGGACCGCGCCCGCCGCCGAGCGGCCTCGCCCGCGCCCACGCCTGTGCCGGCCGTGTCGGCCGCGCCGGAATCGAACCCGGAACCGTCCGCGCCGGAACCGGGCCCCGGCCCCGCGCCGGACCCGACGGCCCCGGACCCGATCGCGCCGGACCCGTCCGCCGCGGATCCGTCCGCGCCGGAGGCGCCCCGCGCCCGCCCCCGTCGTGGCGCCCTCGCTCCCCTCCTCGTCGCCGCCGCCGTCGCCCTCGTCGTGCTCGCCCTCGCCGCCGCCCTGCTCGGCCATCCCACCCGTACGGCTTCCGCCCCCGCTCCCGCTTCCACCGCTCCGGGGCGGACCGCGGCCCCCCTCCCCTTCACCTGGAGCATCGGTTCCCAGCTCTGGGAGGGCGGCTGCGGGCACACCTACCTCGTGGACCGGGCCCCCCGCGCGGTCGCCCCGCCGCCGGTCGCGGCCGACTCCGGGGCGTGGGCCGGGACGCACGGTGCCGTGCACGGCGGGGAGGCGCTGGTGCGGATCACGGTCCAGGGCCGCTCGCCGTCCGACGCCGTCGTCCTCCATGCCCTGCACGTGCGCGTGGTCGACCGCGCCGCGCCGCTGCCATGGAACGCGTACCGGATGGACAACGGCTGTGGCGGCGCCGTCACCCCGCGCCACTTCACCGTGGACCTCGACCGGCCGCGCCCGCTCGCGAGGCCCGTCGACGGCCTTGACGCCTCCGGCGCCGAGGTCCGGAAGATCCCGGCCGTCTCCTTCCCGTACAAGGTCACCTCCTCCGACCCCGAGGAGCTGCTGGTCTCCGCGCGGACGGCGGGCTGCGACTGCCGCTGGTACCTGGAGCTGGAGTGGAGCGCCGGGGGCCGTACGGGGACGGTGCGGATCACGGACGGCGGGAAGCCGTTCCGCACGAGCGGGACCAGGGGGAGGCCGGCGTACGTGCACGACTCCGCCGAAGGGCGCTGGATCACAGACTCGGACTCTGACAGACCGGGTGACCGATGAGTAACTTCGACTGACACAGGCTGAGCAAGCGCTTAAAGGGAGATCAGGAACAGCTACGACAGCCTGAGCGCCGACCAGCTGGGGATCGCGTCGCGCCCCAGGGGTTGTCGGTCCGGACTTGGAGTTGATGCGCCTCCTCCACCTACCCGATCTGGAGGTGGACAGCGGCGGCAACTACTCGTTCGCGCCAGGTGCTTCTGCCCGGGTGGCGAACGTCATCCTCCGGCGGGATGGGCAAGCATGGGCGGTCGCTGGAGTGGGCGACCACTTTCTTCGCCCGGGCTGGCCACCAGTGCTTGAGCGGGTCGTGCAGCCGGAGGACTGAACTCTGACCAACCTTCGGTGAGAATCGCTCAGCCGTCGCTGCGCAGCAGGTCGATGTCGAGCCGGGTGAGGCTCGGGTGGGCGCCTCGACCTAGAATCGAACGTGCGAACGATCAGCCGTCTCGTCTCGACCTGCTCGACTTCGCGCGCCGCGTCGTGGTCCAGCAGGCGACCGCGGCACTGAACCAGATAGACGGGTGGATCGCCGACGAGGAACGGCGCCAGGGTGAACGCCGACAGGGGGAGCAGCGGCGGCCGCCGCCTCCGGCCTGGCTGATCCAGTACGGTTTGGACCGTGCGAACCTCGACGCCGTCCACACCGGCGACTGCTGGGCCGCGGCCAAGAGCGGCCGGTGCCGACCGGTCAGCCGGGAACAGGCTCTCGATGCCTCGACAACGGCTACGCCGACGTGGTCACCGGCTTCCGCACCGAGGCCATCGAGCGCGACGGTGAGGGCCGCCTGGTGCTGGCCGGTGAGGACGGCCGTCGCCTCGACCCGGTCGACGAGGTCATCGTGCTCACCGGCTTCCGCCCGGGCCTGTCTTTCCTGTCCGAGCTCCGCCTCGGCCTGGACGAACGGCTCCAGGCACCCACCGAGCCGGCCCCGCTGATCGACCCCAACCAGCACTCCTGCGGCACCGTCTACCCACACGGCCACCGCGAGCTGTCCCACCCCGAACCCGGCGTCTACCTGGTCGGCATGAAGTCCTACGGCCGCGCCCCCACCTTCCTCGCCATGACCGGCTACGAGCAGGTCCGCTCCGTCACCCCGGCGATCGCCGGAGACCTCGCCTCCGCCGACCGCGTCGAACTCACCCTCCCCGAAACCGGAGTGTGCGGCGGCGCCGGCCTCTTCGACGACCCGGCCACCGGACAGGCCGACACCGGCGGCTGCTGCGCCCCGGCGCCCGCGCGCGTTCAGATCGGCGTCGGCCCGCCCGCTGCCGTGATTGCCGAGGAGGCGCCGGCGGGCGGCTGCTGCGGCTCGTGACCGACCTCAACACCCCTGCACGCGGGGCCGCGACCGGAACCGGGGACCGGTCGCGGCCCCGCGCCGCACTCCTGGCGCTGTGCGTGCGCCACCCAGATCACCAGCGTTTCAGCCGCCCGGAAGGCCGTAGGCCCTTCCACGGAAGGTGGATTCCGCTACGTGATGCGGAGCTCGGCCAACTGCAGGCGGTACTGGCTGGTCTCGTCAGAGGCGGGCTTGCCGAGCCTGGTGGCCTTGAGGCGCAGATAGCGGCCGGTGGCCGAGGTGAGGGCGTAGGTCTCGGCGGCACCGTTGGGGTTGGACTGGCCGCTGACCGTGCGGGCGGTGGTGTAGGAGGTGGCGCCTTGCGCCCGGGTCTGGATGGTGAAGTCGACGGGGAAGCCGGCCGTGCCGCCGCCGGTCGCGGCGATATCGGTGCGCGGGTGGAGGGTGACGGACCCGATAGCCCGATCGGCGCCGAGATCAACCTCGATCCACACCGGCGTGTCACTCACGTCGGCGGAGGGGAAGCCGATGCTGGTGAAGCCCTTGGCGCCGGTCGCGCTGGTGAGGGTGCCGTCCAGGACCCGCGTCTTGCCCCAGTCGTTGTTCTCCAGGGTGCAGTTGCTGGTGACGGTCGTCGCGGCGGTCGGGACGGTGAGTTCGGCGAGCTGGAGGCGGTACTTGCTGGTCTCGTCCGAGGCGGGGGTACCGAGCCGCGTGGTCTGCAAGCGGACGTAGCGAGCGGTGGTCGTCCTGAAGCCGTACGTCTGCACGAGCCCACCGGGGTCGGGCTGGCCGGTGACGGTGCGGACTGTGGCGTAGGTGCTGGATCCGTCGGGACGGGTCTGGATCGTGAAGTCGACCGGGAACCCTGCCGTACCGCCCCCCGCCGCCGGTGTGTCGGTGCGCGGGAAGAGGCGTACGGCGTCCAGGTCGGTGTCGGCACCGAGGTCGATCTCGACCCAGACAGGGTTCGCGCTCACGTCGGCGGAGGTGAACTCGTTGCTGGTGTAGCCCTTGGCGCCGCTCACGCTGGTGAGGGTGCCGTCGGTGAGCCGATTCCTGCCCCAGTGGCTGTTCTCCAGGCTGTTGTTGCTGGTGACGGGTCTGCCCAGGGCAAGGTTGTCGAGACGGCCCGCGCCGGTGACAGTGAAGGTCCACGTGCCCGGCTTGAGCGTGAAGTAGACGTACGAGGAGTCCTTGCTCTCGTACCCCAGGCCGCTGACGCTGCCCGTGGCGGAGCCCCCGGAGAATACGGTGGTGCCGTTCGCCTTGATGACGGGCTGGGAGCCGCCGTACGTGGGCACGCCGACCCGGGCCGTCGTGCCGTTCGGTGAGGTGAGGGTCAGCGTCACCTTGGTGCCATCGCGATCGGTCCCGAAGCGGATGTCCCCCTTCACGGTGGACACCACCGTGTTGATCTTCGTGAGCGTGCCGGTCTGCGGCACGACGTCGTATGTCTCCCAGCCGGGCTTGGTGGGGCGGACGCCCGCGGCGTAGGCGGACAGCGCGTACAGCGGGCCGCCGTTCCAGGCGTGGTTGTCGGTGCCGGCAGCCTTGTCCCAGAGCTCCCACAGGGTGTGGCAGGCGGGGTCGGCGACCTGGGCGGCGAAGCGGTTGCGCATCCGCTCCTCGGCCACCGTAGCCGCGCCCGTCAGATACAGCGCCTCCAGGACGTAGAACTCCATGTACGGGCTGGCGTTGAGGTGAGTGCGCAGCACCTCGGTGATCGCCCGGTGGCGGGAGGCGGGGGCCAGGCCGGCGACGACGGCCAGGCCGTTGGCGCGGTCGTCGGTGTCGCGGGTGTAGCCGGGCGAGCGGTACTCGCCCCGCGAGGAGTTCCACAGCACCCGGTCGAAGTTGGCCTTGATGCTGTCGCGCCTGCTCTTCCAGCCGGCCACGTCGCCGCTGTTGCCGCTGAGGTCGGCGAGCTTGGCGGCGGTGTCCAGGGCGAGGTAGTACCAGCAGTTGTCCAGGACGCGGGCGTCGATGTCGGAGCCCCAGTCCTCCCAGTCCCAGTCCCCCGCCCGGTGGTTGACGAGGCCGTCGCTGTCCAGGGTCCAGAGGTCGAGGTACTTCTTGACCGCCGGGTAGGCGACAATGACGGCGTCGGCGTTGCCGGTGTAGAGGTAGTACGTCCAGAACGACCACACCGAGGCCAGCATCTGGACGGGCAGTTCGGCGGTCCAGATCGTCGTGGGCACCGGGGAGTACAGCGCCCCGCTGGGTTTCTGCCAGGCGGCGAGCTGGGCGATGGCCTTCTTGCCCAGGGCATGGGACTTGGTGTCGAAGGTGTAGAAGCCCTCCTTGAGCTGGTTGACCACGTCGCCCCACCACTGGGCCCGCTCACGGGTGGGGCAGTCCATGTAGTTGTCCCGCATGTTGACGTACATCGTGCGCGCGGCCTTGGTCCACAGGGTGTCCAGGAAGGCGTCACTGCTGCTGAACGAGCCCGCGAAGTCGGTGTCGTAGCCGGACTCCCGGTATTTGAGGTCCAGGATCGTCACGCTCGCCGGGATCGTGTACCGCACGGCCGTACCGCTCATCCACCCCAGCGCCTCGAACTCCTGCACTCCGCCGGAGCAGACGTAGGTGGCACGCATGTTGTACTGGGTCCCGGGCTCGATACCCACCAGGCCCGCACCGTCGTCGTAGTGATCGGTCTGCACGCCGATCACCGCACCGGCGGGGGCGTCCACCTTCAGGTACGGGGTGACCTGGAGATTGGACGGCAGCGTGGCCGAGACGGCCGTGGAACCCTGGCCGGTCGACGGCAGTGAGGCGGCGTTCGCGTAGGACTTCAGGCCGGAGTAGCGGAACTGCGGGATCGGCCGCTCCACCAGGGCGTTCCAGGGGGCGGTGCCGACGGCACCGAAGTCGGTCGGAGCGCTCCAGGAACTGTCGTTGAAATCGGGGGACTGCCACCCGGCCATCGCGGAGGCGTTGCGGGCGTCGTAGTAGACGTTCGACTCGGGCAGCCGGAAGTTGACCTGCGTGCCGCTGGTGTTGTTCGCGTAGCCCGGGTGGACGGTGTGCTTCCAGTTCGTGTCGCTCATCAGCCGGGTGGTGGTCGAACCGACCTCGATGTCCGACTGGAACAGCAGACCGCCCTTGCCGCTGCTGTTGTGCGAGAAGCCCTGCTTGCCGAAATGCCACACCAGCAGTGCCACCGTGTTGCTGCCACTGGTGAGGTGCGGGGCGAGATCGATCTCGTCGTAGTAGGTGTCCATACGGTTCGGACCGCGCTTGAGCCCGCCCTCGAAGACCACCAGCGTGCCGTTCACCCACAGCCAGTACTTCGAGTCCGCCGCGATCTGCGTCACCGCTCTCGTCGGCGCGGAACCCAGGGTGAACGATCTACGGAAGGCCACCCACTGGTTCGCCGAGCTGGACGGTGCCCAGACCCACTTCGCGCTCCAGGACACCGCGGCGGACGCCGCCGGAGCAAGGACGGGAAGGACCAAGGGACCCAGGGTGGGAGCAAGAGCCACGGCTATGGCGGAGCGCAGGGCAGACCGGCGGGAGATGTACTGCATGGAGCGAACCTTCCCAGGAGTGCTGTCGACGAGGGGGTGGTGGAGGCGGCGGGGCCGCGGAAGACGCCGAAACCCCTGGCTTTCCGAGATGGGTCGTACCGGCTTCGGGAGGGGTGCGAGTCACCGGGACGACGAACGCAGAGCCAACGGGCGGAGGGAGACTTGAATCGATTCAATCAGGTACTTGCAGGCGTGATTTTTCGGCTCCCCGCAACGCCTTGTCAATGGGCCGGAAGCAAGAAAGTCGCGCCATGGGGCACCTGCACCGGACGCCCGTCGTGAATCCGGCCGCCGCGGCAAGGCCCCGGGTGCTTCCCTCTCCCGGGTGCTCCCTGCCCGGGGTGGGCGACTTGCGGCAGCCACGAGCGTGTTCGGAGCATCCACGCCACTGGACGGCTCGCGCCTATGGGGCTGGGCTGCCGCGACTGCGAACTCCGGTCGAGTGTCGGGCCGCGGGCAGGGACTCCATGGTCTCGGCCTGAGGGTGGCCGCTCAACGCCTACCGGTTTCAGAGGGTGGCCGCTCAACGCCTACCGGTTTCAGGCGGTAAGCGGCGATACCCAGGTTTTGTCGGCAGGGGAGCCTCCGCTGTCCGCGGCACGGGCCGGGCCGGGCCGAGAAGCACCCTCCGGCCCACACCGCCTGGTGCGGTGCAGAGCCCGAGGATGAGCGGCAGGCGTGTCAGAGGGTGAGGAGGACCTTGGTGGCGCGGCGTTCGTCCATGGCCTCCAGCTCGCGTACGTCCAGCAGCTCGATCGGCACCCCGTTCGGCGCCGTGCCCGACTCCAGGCTGCGCCAGGCCTCCGAGCGCATGACGCGCCAGCCGGCGTCCGTGATCGATCACGCCACGTTCTTGGTGAAGAACTCTTCCAACTTGTCGAACGGGATCAGGTCCGTCTTGTCGTACAGATCCACGTGGCCGGCATTCGGGACGACGTAGAGCTCCTTGGGATCCGCCGCGAGTTCGTAGGCATCCTCGCTGAAGTACCGCGAGTGAGCCTGCTCTCCCATGACGAACAGGATGGGCCGCGGCGAGATCGACTTGATGTGCGTCAGCAGCGGGAAGTTCATGAACGACATGGTGCTCGTCGCGGTGAACTGGGTGATGGAGTTCGGGTGGTACCCCCGCGGTGTGGAGTAGAACTCGCCGAACTCGCGACCGACGGGATCGGTGTTCTCGTCGAACCCGATCGGCGCTCCACGCAGGGGCATCAGGGGCGCGTTGCCCAGGAACTCCGCGTACCGCTGTTCCGCCACCTGATCGAGGATGAGGTTGCGCGTCTCTTCGGTGAACGAGTCCTGGAAGCCCTTCGAGGAGGCCCTGGAGATGTCGTACATGGAAACCGTCGCGACCGCCTTGATGCGCCGGTCGACCTGCGCCGCGCTGATCGCGAATCCGCCGCTCCCGCACATACCGATCACGCCGATACGCTCCCTATCCACGAAAGGACGCGTACCCAGGTAGTCCACCGCCGCGCTGAAGTCCTCGACGAAGATCTCGGGGGAGGAGAGGTGTCGCGGCTCGCCGCCGCTGTACCCGTTGAAGGACGGGTCGAAGGCGAGAACCACGAAACCGCGCATGGCCATGTTCTGGGCGTAGATGCCGGGGCCCTGCTCCTTGACGCCGCCGTACGGCGGGCCCACGACGATGGCTGCGTTCTGCTGGGACTCGTCGAAGCCCTTCGGCTGATAGAGGTCCGCCGAGATGCTGATCCCATACCTGTTCTTGTACGAGACCGCCTTCCGCGTGACGTTTTCGTCCAGGTCGAAGATGTAGTTGTCGTTCGGAAACATTCTTTTGTCCTTCTTCCTTCGGTTCCGTGATTCACCTGGCAAGGCAGGTTGTCTTCGCCTGTGTGGTCTGTGGATCGGGCCGGTGATCTCGGTGAAGGGCAGGCTCGTGCCCCGGTTGGTGTGGGCGATGATCTCCGCGGTGATCGAGACGGCCGCGAAGGAAGGTCGGTCAGATGGTGGCGAGCTCTCGATCCCACGTAACGGGCTTCGCCGCGCGCGAAGAAGGTCGCATTTATGGGGGGTATAACCTCGACCTCCCTCCGCGACCGTCCGTGGTTACCGTGGAGGGATGGACCACCGATCCGGCGACCCCGCCGAACACCGCGCCGGTATCCGGGACTTCCTCGCCAGCCGGCGCGCCAAGATCACACCGGAGCAGGCCGGGCTGCCGACCAGCGGCCGTCGCCGCGTCCCGGGGCTGCGGCGTGAGGAGGTCGCCGTTCTCGCCGGGGTCAGCACCGAGTGGTACACCCGGCTGGAGAAGGGGCACATCGGCGGTGTGTCGGAGGATGTTCTCGACGCGGTCGCCCAGGCCCTGCGACTGGACGAGGACGAGCGCACCTACCTGTTCGACCTGGCCCGCTCGGCCCGGCCCGCCCGCCGAACTCCACCGCGTCGCAAGGACGTCGCGATCCCGCCCTCCGTCCAGTGGCTGCTCGACTCGATGACGATGTCCGCCGCCTTCGTGCGCAACGGACGCCCGGACATCGTCGCCAGCAACGCGCTGGGCCGGGCCCTGCTCACGCGGATGTTCGACAGCCGTACCACCGACCAGCACGGCTGCCCCAACTTCGCCCGCTACTTCTTCCTCGACCCCGGCTCCCAGGACTTCTTCGTGGACTGGGAGGCCGGCGCGAGCGCCACTGTCGCGCTGCTGCGCGCCGAAGCCGGGCGCGAACCCTACGACCGCGGGCTGCGCGACCTCGTCGGCGAGCTCTCCACGCTCAGTCCCGAGTTCCGCACCATGTGGGCCACGCACGACGTTCGCATCCGCCACGGTGGCACCAAGCGGCTGGAGCATCCTGAGGTCGGCCGTCTGGAGCTGGTCTACCGGTCCCTGGACCTGCCCGTGGCCAACCGGGCGGTGCACGACCTGACCTTCTTCACCGCCGAGCCGGACACCGCCGACGAAGAGCGGCTCAGGCTCCTCGCCAGCTGGACAGCGACCCAGTCCCGGGCGCCAGAGCCGACCCGCCACCCTCACTGAGCGATCCGATCCCAGAAACGGAGAAGCAGCTACGGGCGACCGTCGCCAAAGTCAAGAAGACCATCGCGAACCAACGAGCCGAACTCGAAGAGCTCCGCCAACTGGTGACCCGCCTGACCCTCGCGAGTGCAGTTCTGACCCAAGGACATGACGAGCTGGCACCACCAGCGGATAACGTGACTCCGATTTCTCGATCGACAACCTAATAGGACTGCTCCCGTTGGTAAGGATCGCAGTGTGCCTTACAGCATCAGCACCTCTACAAGGTCGAGCAGTCCAGGAGTCGTCCGTCAGTGGTACCGATGAGCAGGCGGCCGGGTTCGGTGACGGTCAGCGCGGTCGCCACGACGGGAAATCCGGCCACAACCAGGTGCTGGCGCCAGCGGACGTTGCCGTCATGGAGATCGAGTATGACGAGCTCGCCGTCGTCGTAAGCGACGTAGACGGATTCCATGTCGCGGTCGAGGTCCGTGGCTTTCCGGTCTGTCCGGAAGACCCATGTCGGCTTGTCTCCGGCCACCGTGCGCCTTACTACGAACGATCCACCTGGCTGCAATCCGTGGCCGTGGTAGACAGTGCCGGCATGGATCAGGTCGCCGTCGGCAGTCTCCACGCCGGGGCCTGCGAAGTGTGTCTCGCCAGGCGTCCAGGAGTAGGGAGACAGACGACGGGCCTCCGCCATTCTGGGCTCACGCGGACGTTCGGCGACCGGTATGCTCTTCGGTTCCACGGCCGCGAGCCAGGCGTCACCTGATCCGGGTTTCTGCCCGCTCTTGCTGGGGAGACTTTCCCGGAAGTAGACCCGGCTGCCACGCCGGATACGCAATCTGCTTCGCGCTCCGTTCCTGCCGGCGGGTGCAAGGGCGGGCAGGCCGTCAGCACATCGCACCAGGGACACCGCCCCCGCCGGAGTGAAGCGGTCGAGCCGCGCCCCGTCCTGGAGCGACAGTCGGACCACGGCCTGAGCGTGCTCCTGCCACGGGGGCCGCATCAGGCTGACCCACGCCGATCGCTCATCTGCGGCTACGACAAGGTCGCGGCCGCCACCGTCGTCGTCCTGAACACCCCATTGCCGCTGTCCTGAGGGCAACCAGGCTTCCAACTGGATCCCGTCGAGGGTCGCCACGATCCTGCCGTCGGACAGCTCCTCGACTGCGCGGACGTTGCGACGCGGGTCCCATTCGCTACTCAGGCTGGAGATCCCCTGACGTGCGTCCTCTCGACGGTCGGTTCGCGGGGCCGCTGCTCGTGGTCCGGCCAGGTCGTGTCCGGTGAGCGACCGGGGCGGTACGGCCCTCCAGTCGGGCCGGCGCACTACCGCAACCTGTCCCTCACTCCACGCGTCTTTGTCCTGCCAGTCGTCATACGGCGCCATCAGCACGCGAAGTTCCTGCTCGTTGAGCCACTCCAGGCTCAGGACCTGGCGGCCGAGTTCGTGCTCGATGAGCGATGTGCTCCTACCTGTTTCCAGGTCCAAAAGGAGCAGTTCCCCTTCGAAGAAGTAACCGCCGTCGTATTCGCCTGTACCGACGGCAAGCAGGGGGAGCCGGGGGTGGAAAGCCATGGCATGTACGGGATACCGCGCACGGAGGAGGGCCCGGCAAGCCAGATTGTCGGTGTCGTAGACACCGACAGGTGCGATGCTGCCGAAGTCGGGGACGCCCGCCACCGCCACGTGTGTGCCTGCCACTGCCAACAAGCCGCGACTCTCGTCGTCGACGGCGAGGACTGGATCACCGACCTCGGCGAAGGGACGGTCACCGAGGATTCGATCGATGCGGAACGAGACGGTCATGGAAGTGATCTTCGCAGAGGCGAAAAACGACGTGAAGCCACGGGCATCCGGAAGCTGAACAGAAGAACTTGACAGGGAAGACGGCTTCCGTCGTCTTACGCGGTTTGTACTTGTTCCACACGCCTCGCGCGCCGGGGCGGTAGACGCTGTCCAGCGGCTTGAACAGCACACCTTCGAGGCCGGTCGCTCCAGCGAAGCACGCGGCTTGTCACACATGCTCACTCGGCGGCCCTTCTGTCACCACAAGCGAAGATCGACAGCCTCTGGCTCCTCGAGGCGGTTCCATGCGGCGACACTTCACCACAACCGCGTCCTGCTCCTGCGCGTCCTACTACTGAGCGCCGACAGGAGTCGGCTACCCCGGGGGATCAGGACGCGAGTCATGCAGAAGTACGCGATCGGCCAGCACGTCACACCGTTCTTTTGGCTCCCGCGTGGTGCGAGGCGACAGCCGCCCACGTCCGTCCGGCGACTGGTGGGGTTCTGGCTGTTCATGCTTGCCTTCGGGGCCGGGCTCACCGCGCTCGGCTGGGACGATGACTTCGGCGGCAGCCACCTCATGGCGCTGCTGTTCCTCTTCCATATCGTCGACGACATCAGCGACGGGGTACGGCACCGCTGGCCGGCCGCACTGGCCGCGGTAGCAGTCTTGTGGGGCGCCACCCGGCTCACCAGCGCCGTCCTGCCCGGCTCCCTCGACGATGCCTGGGCGCTGAGCGTCGCCGCCGCTGTCGGTGTCACGCTCGGGCTGGCAGTGAGCGCCGCGATCACACGGCTTCCGGAGCGCCGACTACATCGGCCCGCCGGGGAACACGACTTCGGGGTCGGTGGACAAGACTCTCGGTAAAGGACATGGCCACCGGCCGGGCTCCGGTGTCGTGCACAGGGTTATGGCGGTGGCGGCGCAGAGTCCGGGTCGCCGCGGTGACCCGGCCGCCGGCCTGAGCGGCCGCCCCGCGCTCATGCGGTCGGCGCCTTGCCGGTGAGCAGGTCGATCATGATTTGGGGGGTCTTCTCGCCGAACAGGAGAGTATGGTTCCGGTTCGATTCGGCGGCGAACTGCGCGCTGCGGGGGAGGAAGGCCTGCTCGTATTCGGACAGCGCGGTCTCGGGGTCGCGGGGGTGGGCGGCGATGGCCTTGGCGAGTTCGGCGCCGTCGTACATGGCGAGGTTGGCGCCTTCCCCGGCGAAGGGCGACATGAGGTGGGCGGCGTCGCCCAGGAGGGTGACGCCCGGCACCCGGTCCCAGCGGTGGCCGATCGGCAGGGCATGGACCGGACGGAGGACAGGGGCGGTCTCGCCGTCGGTGATGAGGGCGGTGAGCTCGGGCGCCCACCCCTCGAACTCCGCCCCGACGCGGGCCGTCACGGCGGCACCGTCGGTGAAGTCGATGCGGAGATCCACTCCTGCGGCTTGGAGAGTGCGGCGTAAGTGTGCAGGACGCCGTGGGGCTCGCGGTGCCGGCGCCGCCCGGGCCGCCGGCGTGTGGGTGCTGGCCTCCCAGCTCGCGGTCAAGCAGGACCGCAGCGAGGCCGCCGGCGCCCACGCGAGCCGGGTCGGCCATTGGCGGCTCGCGCGGGCCTGGTACAGGATCGCATCGACGATCTCTTGCATCTCGTACCGGCCCTCATGATCGCTGACCGAGCGGTGCTTTCCCTTGCAGGACGTGATGACCGGCTGGATCAGCTGCCACGCCTCCAAGTCGCCGTAGCGTCAGCACCGCGCACTGCCCGGACTGTCGCAGCGGTCGGCCACGCCGGCTGATCCGCGACACCGGCGCGGGAAGCTCGGAGATCGGGGTGAAGATCAGCCAAGTGATGTCCCTCAACCGTTCGCGCTGCGCCCGGTGGCCGGCCTGGTGGCTCCACTTGCCGCTGGCTCTGGCCGGTGTCCAGACCGTCTCATCGTCCAGGTGGTGGGTCGCGCCGAGGGCCGGGTATCAGCGCTGCCGCTGAGGTACCTCGCGGCGACGGATGCGATCTATGGGCACTCGGCCATCGCTCACAGCTCCAGCACCAACCGCTCTGCTTCCGGTGCACGCGAGACGCAGGGCAGCATGGCGCCGGCCGCACGTTCGGTGGCGGTGAGCCGACGGTCACGATGATCGACCTGGCCTTGGGCCACCCGTATCCGGCAGGTTCCGCAGAACCCCTGGCGGCAGGAGAACGGCAGGGCCGGCAGGGCCTCGTGGAGAACATCCAGGGCGGAGCGGTCGTAGGGCACCTGCAGAACCTGTCCGGTGTCGCCCAGTTGAAGTTCGAAGGGGTGGCCGTCCGTGATCGGGACCGGGCCGAAACGCTCGAAGTGCAGGGAGGACGCGCGGCTGCCACCGAACGCCCGCCGAACGCCGTCGATCATGGGCGCGGGCCCGCAGCAGTACACCGCACCCGCCTCCGGGATCGAGCTCAGCAGTTCGGCTGCTTCGGGCACGCCGGACTCGTCGTCAGGACGGATGGAGACCCGGCCGGGGGCCGCGGCCGCGAGTTCGGCCAGCTCTGCCGCGAAGGGCATCGAGCCGCGGCTGCGGCCGGTGTGCACGAGCCTCCAGTCCAGCCCGCGTCGGGCGGCTTCCCGGGCCATCGGCAGGATCGGGGTGATTCCGATGCCGCCCGCGATGAGCAGGACGGATGCTTCGGCGGCGAAGGGGAAGGCGTTCCGGGGCGCGGTGACGGCGACCCGCACACCGGCTTCGAGGGTGTCGTGCACCTCGGCCGAACCGCCTTTGCCGTTGGCGATGCGGCGCACCGCGATGCGGTACCCGTGCCGGTCGGCAGGGTCTCCGCACAGGGAGTACTGCCGCTTGCGGCCGGAGGGCAGGTGCAGTTCGATGTGGGCGCCGGGCTGCCAGGGCGGGAGTGTTCCGCCGACGGGTGCCGTCAGCCGCAGGGAGACGACATCCTCGGCCTCTTGCTGCTTGGTGGCGACCACCAGTTCCCGGATCGCGGGCATCTCGGTGGCCGGCGGGCGCCCAGGCCGAGTGCTGCGCCGCTCAAGGCGCGTGACCGCTTTGTCGCTGAAAGCCGCCAGCTTCTGCATGAAGGAGTCGCTGCGCGGCCTGCCGTACAGGTCCGGCGGCCGAGTGACGGATGTGCTGATGTCCATGGGCTGCCTCGCTGGTCGCCGGCTCATCGGGCAGCCGCTCGGGCGGCGGGGGACGCCGCCAGGTAGGCGACCGCCTGCTGGGTCGAGCCCTCCTGGGTCGGGTGGTAGCCGGGGCGGAAGTAGCGCAGCACCGAGCGGGCGAACGCGCCCGGCGGGGGCAACAGGTTCTTGCGGGCCGCGGTCAGGTAGTCGCGGAAGCGGACCTTGACCCGGTCGTCGAGTTCGGGGTCGGCGCTCATCAGGAAGCGGACTCCGCGGATCCACAGCCGGGTCAGCACCGGAGCGGTGACGAGCATGCCGACCACGCGGCGGCGGTAGTGGGGATCGAGGTGCACCAGCAGGTCGAACGCGACCGAACGGTGTTCGACCTCCTCCGCGCCGTGCCAGCGGAACAGATCGAGCATCGCGGGGTCCGCGCCGGCCTGGTCCAGGTGCCGGTTGCTGAGAATCCAGTGCCCCATGTACGCGGTGAAGTGCTCGAAGGCCGCTATGAGGGCGAGCCGTTGGAGCAGGTGCGCGTGTGCGGCGGCCGGTGTCAGCTCCGGCCGGTCTCCGAGCACCCTTCGGAAGATCCATTCGGACTGCAGGGTGTACGGAGCCGGGTCCAGCCCCTTGCTGAGCAGGTGCTCCAGGACCTCCTGGTGCGCCTCGGCGTGCATCGCCTCCTGGCCGATGAAGCCGCGTACGTCCTCGCGCAGCCGGTCGTCGGTGATCAGTGGCAGTGCCTGCTCGAAGGTGCGCACGAACCAGCGTTCGAGTTCGGGGAGCATGAGGTGGAGCACATCGAAGGTGTGCGTCGCGAAGGGCTCACCCGGCAGCCAATGCAGCGGGGTGGTGCCCCAGTCGAAGGTGACGTCCCGGGGTTGCAGCACCAGGTCGTGGTGGTCGATGGGCTCGGACGGACGCTCCGGGTGGGCATGTGCGGCATGTGCGGCTCGGAACATGACAGGTTCCTCCTCCGTCAGCGATCGGTGTGTGGGAAGGGGCACGTCAGGCAGTCGTCCAGTGCTGCTGGCTGTCAGATCGGGTGCGCGGTGTGGTCCGTACCGCGGCGGGAGCCGTCTTCGACGCGGTGGGCGAATTCCGCGATCCGGGACGCGACCTCCTCGGGGTGGCTGAGCTGTACCCAGTGCCCGGCGTCTATCGGGCGCCGTTGTATCTGGCGTGTCCAGTGCTCCACTCCGTACGACAGCACTGGCGTGACGCAGAAGTCGCGTGTGGGGATGATGAGCTGAATCGGGACGGTGGTCGGCCGGTCCCGGGGACGCAGCAGGCGGGGCAGCATGTTGGCCCGGTACAGCGCGATGCCGGACACGGCGTCGCGGGCCAGCGTCGGCGCGGGGTAGGGGGTGTGCTCGGGCACGCCTTGGGAGCCGGTGAGGAATGCGTGCCAGCGGTGTCCCAGTGCTCTCCAGGTCAGGGCGGGCAGGAGCGGGAAGTGGAAGTAGGCGACGTACCAGGACCGTGCGGCCTGCCGCAGCAGCTTCGGCAGATCCGGATGCCGCGGTCGAAGGCGGGCCCGGATCAGGTGGCCGACGTGGTCCAGACAGGGTCCGGAGATGGACGTGAACGAGGCGATCCGCCCGGCCAGGCGGGTGCCGGTGACCGACTCCCAGGAGTGGATCGATCCCCAGTCGTGTCCGACCAGATGCACCGGGCGGTCGGGGCTCACGGCGTCGAGAACGGCCTCCAGGTCGGCTTCCAGGCGGTCCATCCGGTAGGCGCGCAGTCCCCTGGGCCGGTGGGAGGCACCGGCTCCCCGCACGTCGAAGGCGGTGACGTGGAAGCGGTCGGCCAGGCGTTCGGCGACCGGGTGCCACACGGCGCTGGTGTCCGGATAGCCGTGGACCAGCACCACCGGAGGAGCCGTGGACGCTCCCCACTGGTAGGCGGCCAGCTCCACGCCGTCCACGCCGTCCGCGCCGTCCACGGTGATTCGGCGGGCGGCCGGGCCGGTCACCGGCCACCGCCGACAGCGGTCAGTTCGCCGTAGTTCAGACCGCCGTGGAAGAAGCTGGGCAGCACCGGCCACTGCCGCTTGAACGGGGCCAGTTCCGAGGAGGGCAGGATCTGCAGCCAGCGCGGATCGCGCCGGCTGGGGTCGGCGAGGGTTTTCTCCTTGACCATGGAGTCGTACTGGTCGAGGGAGTCCTCCAGGGTGTTGGCGTTGGGCACCACCTCATGGCCGTAGAACGCGGCGTGGCGGCGCACCCCGGGGATGCGGGAGAGCTCGGGCTGCCAGTTGTCGGCCGAGATGCCGTTCTCGGAGGAGACCCACACTCCGTCGGGGGTGTTCAGCACCAGGGAGTGGTTGCCGTCCGTATGGCCGGGGGTCCACAACAGGCTGACACCTACGCCGAGTTCGACATCGCCGTCGAAGGCGGCGACGCGCTCGGGCGGTACCCCGTCCATGCCTCCGTCGACGTACCAGGCCCACTGCATCGGATGCGTCGATGCGAAGGTGCCCAGCTCCCTGCGGTGCACCAGCAACCGGGCGCGCGGGAACAGCGCTTCGCGGGGCGCCCGTTCGCCGGGAATGATGCTGGTGCTTCCCATGATCATGCGCACGTCCTGGACGTGCAGGTGGTCGAAGCTGACGAAGTCCACGTCCTCGGGTCGCAGACCACAGGAAGGCAGGACGGTGTTCGGGTCCTGATAGAAGCGGGCGAAGACGTGCTCGGTGAGAAAGTCACCCGCCAGCCGCTTGAGCTGGGCGTAGAACGGCGCCTGAGCGGTTCCGGCGGCGACGGTCGGCTCCCACACCAGTGTTTTGGGCTCACCGTCGAAGCCGTCGAACTGCACGACGAGCATCCGGTTGACGATGCTCACGAACGGGTTGACGGAGAGCGCGGCGCCGTGGAAGCCGAACCGGGTCGGGTACGGGGCTGCGGCGATGTCGAAACTGCGGACGGCGCGGATGCGGCCCTGCTGGACGAACCGCTCACGGTAGGCGGCCGCGGCGCCGCGTACGGCGCGCAGCCGGTCACCGCGGGGCCATACGTCGTGGACCCCTTCGAATTCGGGGATGGGACGCAGAGCGGCGGCGTCCTCGACCTTCTTGGCCTGCTCCGCGCTGGGCGCCGGCTTGGGCGTGGTGGTCACGGGCTCAACCTTCGGGATGGCGGGCGGTCCGGGTGCGCTGCTCGTAGGCCGCGCGGACCGACCGGTCGGACAGGGCGGCGAGCTGGTCGGGGACAAGGAAGTGATGCAGGGTGTCGCGGGCCCGGCCCGGCAGCACCGCGGCCAACCGGGTCAGGGCGGCCACCTGGCGTGGCACGAAGACCTCGAACCGCGGGCGCAGCACGACGTCGAGCACCGCGTCGGCCACCTGATCCGTCGTCAGGCGTCGGGTGGGGCCGGTCGCCGTGCCCACGGCCAGTTCGGTGTCCACGACGCCGGGCATCACCAGGGACACGTGCACGCCGGTGCCGCGCAGTTCGGCGCGGACGGCTGTGCTGTAGCCGTGGAGGGCGTGCTTCGTCGCCGCGTAGGTCGCCTCGCCGGCCGGGGCGACCTTGCTGGCGGCGGAGGCGATGTTCACCACGTGGCCGCGACCGCGTTTCCGCATCCCCGGGATCACGAGTTTCATCCCGCGCAGCACGCCGTGGACGTTGACGTCGAACTGGCGCAGGGCGGCTTCCTCCGGTTCCTCCGCGAAGGGGCCCACCCACATGATTCCGGCGTTGTTGATCAGTACGTCGATCGGCCCGAGCCGGGTCTCCACGGTGTGCAGGAAGTCTTCGAAGGACGGTGTGTCGGTGACGTCCAGAGGCAGCCCGAGCTCGCACGGTTCGGCGCGCTGCTCGCCGGATTCCCCACCTCGGTCCCGGGGGTCACCGTCAACCGGCTGTGCGGGTCCTCGGTCGAGGCCGTCATCCAGGCGTCACGAGCCGTCGAGGCAGGAGACGCCGACATCGTTCTCGCGGGCGGCGTGGAATCGATGAGCCGTGCACCCTACGTCGTCGAGAAGAGCACCAAGCCCTTCCCCGCGGGCAACCAGACGATGTGGAACACGTCGATCGGATGGCGCATGGTCAACCCTCGCCTGCCGCAGGAATGGACGATCTCCAACGGCGAGACTGCCGAGAAGCTTGCAGGAATCCACCGGATCTCACGGGAGGAGCAGGACGCCTTCGCGGCGCGCAGCCATCGCCTGGCCGCCCGAGCCTGGGCGGACGGCATCTTCGACCGCGAGATCGTCCAGGTCGACGGCCACCACCTCGCCCGCGACGAAAGCATCCGCGACGAGTCCACCGTCGAGGTGCTCGCCGGCCTGCGCCCGGCGTTCTCCGCGAGCGGCACGGTGACCGCCGGGAACTCGTCGCCCATCAATGACGGCGCCTCCGCCGTGCTCGTCACACGCGAGGGCGTGCTCGACGGCGAACCCCTCGCCCGCATCGCCGGCCGCGCGGCGTTCGGCAACGACCCCGACGTCTTCGGAGTCGCTCCCGTCGAGGCGGCCAACCGCGCACTCGCCCGTGCCGGGCGCACATGGGCCGACGTCGACCTGGTCGAGCTGAACGAAGCCTTCGCGGCGCAGTCGCTCGCCTGTCTGCGGCTGTGGAGCGGCCTCGACCCGAAGAAGGTGAACGGGCACGGAGGGGCGATCGCGATGGGGCACCCGCTCGGAGCGTCCGGGGGGCGCATCATCGGTCGCGCGGCCCACGAACTCGCCCGCCGGGGCGGTGGTATCGCAGTCGTGGCCATCTGCATCGGCGTCGGCCAAGGTCTAGCTGTCGTGCTCGAGAGGTGAAGGGCGGCGGACCGGGTGGGGGAGGAGGCGTTGACCCGGGAGACCACAGCCCCCGGCGGGGAGTCGCCGGATTCGTCCTGTCCTCGCGACCGGGCGTCGTCATCAACCTCTCGCCCCCTCCGAGACTGGCCAGCCGATGCGGTACTCCCCGGTATTCCTCCCAGAACCCCCATACCGCACATACGTGCCTGGATCTCAGGCAGCGTAGAACGCGTGCGGTCCTTCCCATGAGGGTCGGCGAGGTTGCGTTCGCCTCTGTCCGGCCGAGGTCGCCGTTGGTCCGTCGTGCCACCCCCGGCTTTTCGGGCTTCCTCGACATTCTCCGGGCGACCGGCCGCTGTGGCAGAGAGCATCGACTTGTTGGGGTTGCGAGAGGCCTGCCGTTGGATGCCGGTGTGCACGAGACTTGAGGCGACCGAGTGAGCTGTTTCAGAGTGGCCACTGATCGGGTGACACCGGCAGTGTGCGCACCGCACGAGGCTCCCGTGCCGTTGGGGGAGGTGTTCGAAGTCTCAACCCACAGGCGCAGGAGCCGCGTTGGTTCCGTATTCTGCCGCACTCGACCTGGACACCTGCCCGCCTGAGCGGGCCGTCGGCCTGGGCCAGCGGGCGCGCGCCGTGCTGGCCCGGCCCCTGCCGCCGACGATGTCGACCAGGCCCTGCCCGCCGTCCTCGGTCCCAGTTCCAGCCTCGATCAGGCCAGTGGCCGGGCTGAGTCGCTCGCGTCCTGGCTGCGGGTGTGGCGCTGGTCGCCGGTGCTGCCCGCGCCGCTGCTCACTGGCTTCGCGCCGCTGCTGGCGGCGCTGCGCCGGCTCAAGCGGGCCGGCCCGTCCGACCCGCGGACCGTCGCCCGCCCGGCGTTGCGCCATCACACCGCCGTCGCCCTGGAGGACCTGCGGGAGCTGAGGGCCGCGGCCGGTCCTGCTCGCGGCCGCCGCGGTCCCCGCCGATGCCCCGGGCGCGGGTGCCGACGGCTGCGCGATGGTGCTGCAGCGCCTGGTGCGGGCCTCGCCCGCCGCCTGGACGGCCGATGTCCCCGCGGTGCTCGCCGCGCTGGTCCGGCCGGAGTTCGGCGTGTTCAACCTCGCCGGTGCCGCGACCGTCGCGCGCCGCTCTGATGCGTTTCCCTCCGGTCCGGCCGAGGCTGTCCTCGCCGCTCCCGCGCTGAGCCGCGGCCTGCCGGCCTCGGCCAGCCCTCATGCACCCTCAGGCCATCCGCGTCCCCGTCGGCGGCCGCATAGTGCATCGCCGTCCGCTCCGACCGATCCCGATCTGTCATGCCGACCATCCCCACCCGGCTTGACCAAACAGATAGGGGCACCCCCCAGTGTTGGCGCGCTCTCGTCCCTTGCGTGAACCATCCCCGTAGGGATTGCCGTGTGTTCCCGCGGGGGCAATGTTCACGTGCTTGGACTGGTGATGTGCACCCCTGGTCACGACGCACAGCCTGTTCAGCTTCACGGGGTGCCTACAGGCACCGGGGGCGGCATGAAGTCTTCCCGCCGTGCCCCACAGCAGCTCCAGGGCTTCGGCGATCTCGTCGTCCGCCACCGAGGCCAGCGGCCGGCCACCGCCGAGCTGCTCGGCGGTGTCTGCCCTGACGGCCGCCTGCACAGGTGCAGCTTGTCGTCACCGTTCCGTCACAAGTAGTCGCCGCACGGAACTCTGCCGCTCTCCCGCCCTATCTGCACTCACGTACCACGCGTACCGCGGGGCAACAACCGACGACCGAAACCCGCGGACGAGACGACTCAGGGGGATAACAGCATGCGTCACAGCAACGGCATTCGCAGGGCGGCTCTGGCGACGACGGCGGTCACGGCCGTCGCGGCGGCGGTGACCGGCATCCTGCCCGGCACCGCCATGGCGGCGAGCACCACCACCTCCACCCCGCCGCCCGCCTGCCGGGCCTCCGCTCTCCAGGTCAGTGCCTGGCAGGCCGCCCACCCGCCCGTCGGGACCGGGACCGGGGCGGCGGTCGTGCAGTTCACCAACGTCTCCGGGAGGACGTGCGTCCTGAAGGGCCACCCGACGGTCGCGGGCGCCGGCAACGGCTCCCCCTCCCACAACACCCCGCTCAAGGTCACTCCCACCGGCAGGGCGGCCACCGTGACGGTCCGGCCGCACGGCAAGGCGTGGGTGAAGCTGACCTTCGTCCAGGTCCAGGGCGAGAGTGACGGCTACTGCGTGTCGGGCAAGACCCCGAAGGCGTATCCGACGATGGTCATCGGGCTGCCGCACTCCGGGAAGCACCAGGTCGCCCTGAACGACGGGGTATGGGCCGAGTGCGACAACAAGGTGACCGTCACCCCGGTCTCGGCGGTCAAGCCTTCCTGACCCCCGCCCCACAAATCGAGCAGCCTGCATGACGATAGCAAGGCTCTGACCTGGACGTTTACGAGGACCTGCACATAAGTGCAGGTCAGCGACTCAGCGCACCTTCGGTGCGCTGAGTCGCTGACCTGCGGTGACTAAATTCCGATGACACAAACTCGCATCCGTCAAAGTCCGATGGCCAACGGTCAAGATGTGGCACGGGACCGTGCGCTCCTCCTGTGTCCTCTAACACTGGAGTAGGACCGTTTGACATCGAAGTTGGACCGCTGACCTTGCGCTGACGAGCCGGTGACCGGCAGCCGTTGTTCCGACTCTGCGTTCGGGCCAGCCACGTGTCCACCATGACGTCGGATGCCGTCAGCACCGTGGAATGCGACCCCTCGGCGCCGTGAGGGGCCGGGCGGCGTGGGTTCCTTCGACGCGCCGGGGCTATGAGCCGCGGTGGATGCACATGAGCTGGTCTTGGATGCCGGTCTTGTCGCGGTAGGCGACGATGACCGGTCCCTGGGCGCTGTAGTGGTTGGGCAGGCTGGTGTCGTGCTCCAGGTGCTGCCGTTGCAGCGGGTCCACCAGAGTTTGCCGTCGGAGCCGCCGCGGTGGACGGAATAGAGGTGGTTGTTGAAGGCGGCCAGGGCGGGGCCTTCGGCGCTGGCGTGGCCGGTGCGCGCCGAGGGATACGACATCCGGAACGAGGACGTGGCCCGCCTCTCCCCGCTCAAGGACCATCCAGGCCATCTCCAGGCACATCTCTCTCGGTCGAAACGGTCCTGAGTGCAGCGCGTTGGTGGCAGAGTGCAGACCTGGCCATCCAAATAGGGGTGTGGGATGCGGCGTTCCGTGCGGTGGTTGGTAACCGCGGTTGTGATCGTGATGACGTTCGGGTCGTGTCTGTGGGCGGGGCACGGGTTGTCCTGGGATTGGCTGCCGGACGGCGAGGCGGAGCGGTGGGGGGTAGCTGCCGCGTTCGCCACGGTGGTGGCCGGTGCAGTGGGGGCACCGCTTGGCTGGTGGGCCGGCCGTGAACGCCCTGCCCGACCGGTGCCGGTCCTGGAGGGCGACCGGGTGCTCCGAGCCCGCGCGGTCGACAGTGGCGAGGTGGACCAAGCTGCCGGCAGTCGTGGCCCGGACGGAGTAGCGGTGAAGGGCCGAGTGGAGATGGACGCCGAGGCATCGGGCAACGGCAGGATCCGGCAGACCGGCGGTGACGACACCGCCGGTGGCGCCTGAATCGACGATAGTGCCTGATCTGACAGAGGGGCGGGGCTGCCCTGAGGGTGCCCGCGGACCGAGAGGGCGACCGGATTCATGTGGAGTGGAAAGGGAGGCGGTCGGCGTGTCCGACAGAACGCCAAGGCTTCGGGCCGCGCCCAGGTAATCCAAGTGGCGGGGGACTACGTCACGAACGCACCGCATCCCCTAGCCGAGCCCCGGCGAAGCCTCGCGTACGGCGTCGAGGTAGCGCTCGGGATCTGCGCGGTCGCGGCCCTGCCGCTCGGCAGCCTTCTGGGTCTCCCCCTCGGATGGAGCGTCCTCGCTGCACTGATGCCAGCAGGGGCTGGCTTGGCGGTGGCGCTTTCGGCGCGGAGGCGGGTGGACCACACCGACGAACCGGACTACTGGGTGTCCGCGTTGGCGGCCGAGGTAACAGCGGTGGAGACAGCGCAGCGGGTGCAGTTAACCGGCGAGGGGGCTCACCGGATTAACCTGTCGTACCGAGTGGTGCGGGCTGGTCGGGACGACGCCTCCGCCGTCGGCGCCAATGGGCGATTGGCCGGCGTCCTCACGCTCTACCGGGCGTTGTCGCCCCAGCGGCTTGTCATCACGGGGGTGGCGGGTTCAGGTAAGACGGCAGTGGCAACGGAGTTGTTACTTGGCCTGGTGGACGCCGATCCGGACGGTCCGGTGCCCGTCAGGATCAGCCTGACGTCTTGGGACACCACCACTCCCTTCGAGGAGTGGCTCGCGCAGGAGGTCCGCTCACAGCTCCCGCCCAAGGTCCTCTCCCTGAGGACCGCCCACCGGCTGGTGACGCGCCGTCACGTTCTTCCGGTACTTGACGGACTCGACGAGATGGACACAGGCTTCGCCGCGCCGCTGCGTCCCCGTGCGGCCATGGCGGTGGAGGCCATCAACCTCTACCAGGACGCCCGCGGTCTGGCGGCGCTCATCGTGACGTGCCGGTCGGACGCATACGCCGAACTCGCCGCGGCGGGGATCCGCGTCCGGGGCGCCGCGCACATCACCCTGGAATCGCTCACCCTGGGCCAGGCGCGCGTCTACTTGAAATCCCGGGGGGCGGATCTGCGCCGGTGGGAGCCCCTTCTGCGGTTGCGGCGGCGCACGGAGAGCGAGCCGCCCCTCTTCTCCGTCCTGTCGACGCCTTGGCTCCTCAACCTTGCGCTGACCGCGTATGAGGAGAGGGATTCACGGACCCTGGCGCATTCAAGAGATCCCTCCGAACTGCTGCGGTTCTCCGACGCGAACGCCCTGCGGGACCACCTTTTATCCCTGTATATCCCTGCCCTCACCCGCCAGCACCCGTCGGCTCCGGACCGCTACGACGCGCGGGACGTCCACAGGTGGCTCTCGGTGCTGTCCCTCCATCTACACGGCCCCACCTCCGGCGGACAGGACGGACACCGGTCCGGCATCCTTCTGCACGAACTGTGGCCGTCGGCGGGTCAGCGACTGGTGAGGAGCATCGACCTGATCCTGACCGCCTCCCACGCGGCAGTGGCTATCTGGCTGTACTTCCGGGCCTTCGGGGATCAAATGATCCCTTACAGCACTACTTTTGCTCTGCTGGTGCTCACCCTGTTGCTGCTGGTGCGGTCCGCCAGGAACGGGTCGCCCGCGCCTTTGGTCCCTCCCAAGATCCGCAGCTGGCCCCTGGCGACCCGACGGATGTCGAGGAAGGTGTTTGCCAAAGGAGCCACGCTGGGGGCCTCGCTGGGATTCGCCTACTTATCGTGGAAGTACGCAGCGGACGAGTACGGGCTCCTCATCTCGGTAGTCGGAGCGGCATGGTGGGGTGTCACGTTCGGTGCGGTGGGGGTATGGGCGTGGGGCAAAGAGCGGCAGGAGAGCGAAGGACAGCGGCGTCTCACCGACCCGTGGAAGCCCTTGGTCTTCGAAACCGTGTTGGTCCTCGCGGCCAGCATGCTCGCTTCGCTCGCCCTTGTTCTCTTTGGAGGCGTGACTGCCGCTTTCTTCATCGTCCTGTGTCAGTTGGGTTCATGTGTCGGAAGGCGGTTCCTCGTCTTCCTCTTCTGTGCGTGGGCACGACGGCTTCTCCCGGCCGAAGTGGTGGTCTTCCTACGATGGGCGCGGGCGGGAGGGATGCTCCGTCAGTCAGGAGTCGCCTACCGGTTCCGTCACCAGGAGTTGCAGGAGTGGCTGGCCCGCTATCCCCTGCCCCCCAACAAAGGCGCCTGACGAGCTGGCCGGGCCTGGCCAACGGCTCGTGTACGGCAGCAGGTTCGCTTGGTGGCCGGCCGCCGCGTCTTGTGACGTCTGCCGGTCGAGCATGCTGAGCAGGGCGCGAGGCGGGCGATCACCTCCCGACCGAGCGGGTCGTCGACCGTGCCGGGTTCGATCAGCGTGCGCCGCCGGCCGCCGGACTGCGCATCCCGGTACAGCACGTCGCGCTCCACGACCTCGAACAGGGCGTGCAGCAGCGCCTCGTCGCGGGTGTTGCCGCATGCGAGGCCGGTGCTGGTCACGCGCCACACGTCCGGGGTCCAGGCGGGGCGCTGGCCGCGGCGGCGGACCAGGCCGACCGGCAGCAGCGCCTTCGCCCCGGTCACCAGGCCGGTGCCGGCCGCCCAGTCGCACACCACCCTGGCGAGGGCGTCCTTGGGGTACGAGGCGGTAGTCGACAGCGCGGACAGGGGGCAGTCGGGGGCGACCTCGGCAGCGGGGCCGTACGCGGCGACGGGCAGCCGCTGTTCGACGTGCCACAGCTCGATCGCCTCCATCACCGCCGACAGCTTTGCCAGCAGCGCGGTGGCCCCCTTACCCTGCGATGTGCTGAGGGTCCGGGAGGCGGGCCGGATCGCCGTCCACGCCGGCAGCCCGATCACGTCCAGGCCCGTCAGGTCCGCGACCCGGGTGATACCGAACTCCTCAAGGCGCCCGGCCACCACCGCCCATGTCTCCTCCGGTGTCCGGGCCCGTACGGTTCCAGGCAGCGCCACCAGCTGTTCAACGCCCGCCATGGGCCGCCTCCGCCCTCTTCTCGGTCTCTTCCCAGAACCCAGGCACCAGCCGCTTGGCCGCGTCCACCGCGCTCGCCGCCCGGACCAGTCCCCGCGCGAACGCCTCCGCGTCGAACTCCACCTCCGGGCACCGCCACACCCGCAGCAGGAGATCGCGGGCCACCTCGTCACGGACCGCCGCGGTGGAGAACCCGGGCCGCCTACGGCGAGCCCAGACGAGGGCATCGGCGTACCGGGCGACCGCGCGCCGGTCGGCGGCGGTCTCCCGGCCAGCAGCAGCGCCACGGTCTGTTCGTCGCGCAGATCCGGCTTCTGGTGGAACACACGGTCGGCGGTCAGGCACCCGCCGCACGCCCGGGCCAGGCGCGCGGCGAGCGGCAGCCCGGGCCCGCCGTCGGCAGGATGCGAAGCGCACATCGGCACCCACTTCGCCCGCGCCTACATCGTCCCCGTCACCTGACTCCGCGTTAGGGTGTCCGCACTCGGCCCCGGCGCCGCCCTCCCCCCGTGGGGCGCCGCCGGGGCCGAGTGCTGCCCAGGCCTCGCACCCGGCACGGTCACCGCACCCACTCGTACTCGTCGTCCTCTCCATCGACGTCGGGGTCCTCGTCGCTCAGCAAGTCGTTCACCTCGTCCTCGGTGAGCTCACGCGCGAGGAGCAGTTTTCCAGGTCGTCGGCCGGCACCGGCCGGGCCCCGCGTCCGGTGAGCTGGTGGAGCCAGCCCTCGGCCCAGTGCGCCTGGTCGACCAGCCGCAGCACCCCCTCGGCCGACGCGGCGCGGCCCGCCTGCTCCTTCGTCGGCAGCAGCGTCGCGGCGGCGGCCGACGACCGCGCGAGCACGCGCTCCCGTTCGCCGTCCTTGCCGATGACCTCCTCGGCGGCGATGGCGCCCTGGAGGTACTTGGCCGCCCACCACCGCCACTCGGTCACCACCGGCGCCGGGACGTCAGCGGCCACGGGCACAGCGTCCAGCAGTTCAGACGCGCGGCCGGCGGCGGCCTTCGCCGCGGCGGACAGCTCCGCCTTCATCCGCTTCTCGTTGGCCTGCCACCACTCCTGGGCACACTTCCAGCACCGCCCCCGCTTCTTCGCCGCCGCCTCCGGCGTCACGGTCTGGCGGCCAGGGCTCTTGGGCGGACCCAGACCTCCGCCCGGGCCGGATCAGACAGCGTGAGGGCCAGCAAGTCCTGGGCGCGGCCGGTGGCGTAGTTGGGGGCGGTGTCGATCCACTGCGCGCCGGAGGCGGCCGCACGGTCGGCCGCCTCCGGGATCGCCCGGCACCGGTAGGTGCCCAGAGCGAGCTCCGCCGTCACAGGAGGCTCCCCACCGTCGCGGCCTGCCCGGCAACGAGCTCCGCTGAAGGGGCTGACGGTGTAGGACGGCCAAGGCGACAGCTCCGCGATCCGGACCGCCGAAGCCTGCACGTGCTACGGGCCGGGTAGCAGGCGTTCGCTCTGGTCCCATGGAATGCGAGCAGTGTCCCAAAAGCGGTTGCTTTCGGCGTGCCATCGGATGGTGCCCGCGAGCCAATCGGCGAGGCCAGTGAGATAGTCCTCAAGCTGGCCCCACTCGCTGTCGTCGGTACCGTAGAGGGGGCGGGCGCAGCGGAGGTCATCGCAGGCGGTGAAGAAGTCGCTGATCGCTTCCTCGGTCATGGACGTCGCAGTCGCCAGGGCCTGTTCCCACGTGCCGCCGCGGGATAGGAACAGGACGACGACCAGGTTAACGGGGTCGTTGTTGTTGTGATCTTTGGGCAGAGACCACAAGTCGTTGTCCCAGCCAGTGATGTTGGCGGCTTGGAGTCGGATGTCGAGGTTGAGATCGCTGTCGGCGATGACCGGGACCACTTCGTGACCGAGTTCGATGAGGTCGAGGCTCATCTGGGTGCCTGAGTGCTGGCGGCGACGCCGGATGTAGGCCTGCAGGCCGGCGTTCCCCTCCTCAGGGTGAGCACGGTGATGGCGGGTCTGCAGGGCGCAGGCCAGTGCCGTGCGGAAGTGGCTGGCAATTTGGGCGCGCCAGTGCGGAGATTGAGTCGGCGCCATGCGGCACAGGTCGGCCATCGCGCGGGTCATTGGTTGCGTCGGTCTGGGCGCGTGCAGGTAGATCGGCATCTGAGCGAGTAGGTCGTGTGCGAGGTCGAGCATCGCCTCGTCGCTGCCTTGCTGTTCGTCGATGACGTCGTTGACGAGCCACATCAGGGCGTTCCACGCGGCGGCCACTTCCAAGTCGGCGGCACGTGGATGACAAGAGGCGGAGAAGCGGCCGAATTGTGCATGTGCGAAGCGCCGCGCGGCGCATTCATCGTCCAGCAGGTGCAGGTCGGTAGCCCACCGGGCCAGCTGTTCCTCGATCCGATCTGCACCCGGATGTATCACGCTCGGAACAGGAAACTGCAGTTCGGGCAGCGGAAGGGTGGTGGGCAGCTCGGGCAGCGTGATCATGAGATCCTCACGGTGGCGATGTCGGCGAGTTGACGCAAAGCGGTGGTCACATGGCCTGGTAGAGCGCTGCATGTCAGGGCCCGCTGCCCCTGGGCGCAACGCTCCTTGATCATCTTCTCGATTGACTCGCGGGCTCCGGTGACGGTCAGGACTTCGCGCACGTGGGCTGCTCCGTCCTCGTCCAGGTCAGCTGCGCCGATCAGGGCGCGCAGCAGGTCTTGCTGGGTCCGGTTGGCTCGCGTCAGGGCGAGGGCAACCAGAGCGGTGGCTTTGCCCACGCGTAGGTCGTCAAGAACGGCTTTGCCCGTCACGGCCGGGTCGCCGAAGACGCCCAGCAGGTCGTCACGGAGCTGGAAGGCTTCCCCGAGCGGTACGCCGAAGGCGCAGAGGACCGTCAGCAGCTCCTCGTCGGCGCCTGCCAGCGCGGCGCCCAGGTGCAGGGGACGCTCCACGGTGTACTTGGCGCTCTTGTAGCGGTCGATGACCAAGGCCGCGTCAATGTCGCTTGTGGGCCGGCCGGTGGCCACGAGGTCGAGGTACTGGCCGAACATCAGCTCTGTGCGCATGGTGCTCACCACTGTGGCGGCGCCATTGAGCTGAGCTGCGCTAGGACCGTGTCCTACATGGTCTGTTGGTCGTTGGTTCGGTCATGGGGAGTGGGCGGTGGGGATGGATCGTTCCGGACGGGCTGCGGGAGTTGGCGAGCCCGTTACTGCCGCCTGCACGGGTTCGGCCGCAGGGCGGCGGAGTCGCGAACATCGATGATGAGGCGGTCTTCGCCGCGATCATCTACGTGCTCGTCAGCGGCTGCGCCTGGCGGGCTATGCCGCCCTGCTTCGGAGCATCGAAATGGACCCCTCACCTGCGGCGATGGCTCTGGGGCAAGCACATCGGCGTCCGCATCGCCCGCAAGGGCATCGAGTCCAGCGAAGGACTCGGCCGCCGAAGGTAGGGTCATCGAACGCACCATGTCCTGGCTGACCGGCTACCGCCGACTCAACTACCGCTACGAGCGCAATCCGGCCAACTACCTGGCCTTCCTCGGCCTCGCTGCAGCTCTCTGCGGCTACAAACGGCTCCTCAAAATGACCATGTAGGACATGGTCTAAGGCCTGCGGTGTGCAGGATTTCGTCGGACCAGGACAGCGCGAGGTCGCCGAGGAGGATGGCAGCGTTGGTGCCCAGCCGGGCGGCATGGGGATGGTCCGCGTGACGGGCAGCGAGGGCCTTGTGCGCGCTGGAGCGTCCGCGGCGGGTGATGCTGCCGTCCATGACGTCGTCGTGAATGAGGGCAGAGGCGTGGAACATCTCCAGCGACGCGGCTGTCCGCAGCACTGGGGCCATGTCGCCACTGCCGCCGGCCGCGTGCCAACCGATCACACACAGCACGGGGCGGATGCGTTTCCCGCCGGTCAGGATGAGGTCCCGCAGGACCTCAGTGACCTCGGCCGGAAAACCCTCTGCGGCGGCACTACGGGCCTTGGCGTCCAAGAAGCGGTTGAGATGGGCATCGACACCACGGTGAACAGTAGGCAGGTCGATCCGGCTGGCCTTCGGGACTTGGGGGGTCGCAGGCACCGAGGGCCACCTCCTAGGGGTACCGGTAGCAGCGGCGAAAGTTCCAACCAGCGAGCCCGGTGGTGCCGCCCGGTACCAGCTCGGAAGTACTGTTGCCCGCGGTGCGACGCAACCGACGTGCGGGGGTGCCGTCGCGATTTCTACCTTGGGCACTGCGTCCAGCGACGACCGGCAGAGTCCCTCACCTCCCCGTCATCAGTCCGCCCGAGACCGACTAACCCAGAGGTCCGTCCTCGGTCCATCTTCCTCCCCGGCTCGATGTTCCCACCGCAATAGACCATGACAGGTCCTGTGCAGCGAACCAGGGGAGCAGACTCAAACCCCACGATCGCAGCAAGATTCAATGCAAAGGCCCGGCGTCAGTTGGCTCCTGCACGGCCGTTTTCAAGAGTTGCCATCAACACAGGGCTTTCCGAGTGGCAGGGCAAGTCCGGGCGGGTGATGGTGGTGTCAAGGGGCGGTGACCCCGGAGGCAGCGCCACGTCGCTGCTCCGCTCGTCGGACGTGCGCGGCCGCGGCGAACTGGCGCCAATGGCCGCACACACCGTAAGCACCCCATGGAGGTTTCCTGTGGTGTCTCTTCGCCTGCTCACCGGCGCGGCCGGTACCGCGCTCGTCCTCGCGCTCTCGGCCACAGCGGTACACGCCACGCCAGCGGTCGCGGCAGACAACTGTGCCAAAGCGCTCGCGGTCGCCGAGAAAACACAGAAGGACTACGACTCCTGGCTGAAGTGGTACAACGGCTTGATCGCTCAGGGCGGCCACCCCGGCATCGCGGAGCAGCAGGCCCTGGCCGACGCGAAGGCCGACCGCGACAGGACGGCCTCCCAAGCCCAACGCATCTGCGGCCCATGACCCCATGCCTTCGCGACCGCTGACGGAACGCGAGGAGAAAAGCAGCGTCGCCATCGCCTCGAACGAGTCGTTCGGCAAAGCGCACATGTTCCGCCGAACCCGTGCGAGGTGGTGCCGAAACCTCACGGGTTCGACCTGCGTGCGGCCCGGAAGTCTTGGTACTCGTCGCAGACGACACCATCGTTGACCCAGCGTTGGGGGTCCGCGGTGAGTTCTTGCTCTGCCAGGTGCAGGGCTTCCTCGGGAGTGGGCAGGACGGCGATCTCCCGTCCCCAAGTCTCTTCGTCGGGGTCCAGGGGCGGGAATTCGGTGATATCGAGGAAGGTGTCGGTGCCGACGTCCTCAACCTCGTTCAGGTAGATGGTGACGCCCGTGCGGCCGGGGCTGATGGCGATCCAGCGGAGCCCGTGCCGGCCGTCGGTTTCGGTGGCGCCGAGGAACTGCTCGATCTGCTTCCCGCGCCGGAGAGCACCGAGGGCGAAGGCGGGGGTGAGGTGTCGCATGTCAGTTCCTTTGCTGGTGCTGGTCGGGCAGGCCACCCGGGTCGACGTGGTCGGCGAGGTAGATCATGACGCCTTCGGGGTCCATGCCGAGAGCTGCGGCGACGAGCTTGGGGTCAAGGGTGTTCACCAGCTCGGCGAGCCGGGTGCTCCGCAGGGTCCGCGGTGGGACGCCACAGGGGTCGAGCACGTGGCTGACATAGGCGGTCGAGGCTGCTGCCTGGCCGGATTTGGTGATCTTGGTGACGATCACGTGGAGGTTGTCGGTGTGCTGGCTCTCGCGGTGGGCCAGGCATCGTTGAAGCACCGACCAGCTGGCCGGGTCCATGGGCACCGGATGCGGCCGTTTGTCCAGCCGGACGGTGCGGTTGGCGGGGTCGAGGTCGTCCACGCACAGGAATCGGACCTCACTGCTGGAGGCCGCGTGGAGGAGGGCCAGGATTCCGAGCGGCCCGGTGGTTCGCGATGTTCCTTCGCACCCTGCCCGGCGAGTCCTGTCCACGGACCACGAGGCGTCACCGGAGGGCAAGCGCAACCACGCGTTCTACCGGAGTCTGGGCTTCCTGACCTACGAGGAAAAGGAGATGGCGGGCTTCGGACTGCCCAGGAACCGCCCAGACCTGCGTGACATGGCGCCATAAAACGAGATTCGTACGTGGCCTGAACCGCAACCGGTCTCCCTTCCGGTCGACCTCTGCCACTACTCCCACCTACGACGGCCAGCCGCCCTGACGGGCGGCTGGCCGTCCCGCATCTCCAGACACAACAGTGCCGTCGTTTGTCGGTTCTGGCAAAGATCTTGGGGAGCGGTCGCGGAGCGTAGCAATGCGTTCGATTCCGAGGATTCGGGATTGGTCTGTCAGACGAAGATCTGAGCCTCGGCTGCCGATATCGTGCGAGGCATGATCAACTCGCATGCAGACCTCGACGATGTCGGGGTAGCCATAGTTGCGGCACGTGCCGGTGCGGACGTAGTGCGCGACCTGTACGGCCAGCGGCTCTCCCGCACGGAGAAGGGTGCCGGGGACTTCGCCACCGCAGCTGATGTCGATGCCGAGGAGATGATTCTCAGCATCATCCACGCTGCCCGGCCCGATGACGGTGTGCTTGGGGAGGAAGGCGGACAGCAGGGTGCCGCAGGGGCCGCGCGCCAGTGGTTGGTGGATCCCCTGTGCGGCACGCTCAACTACGCTGTCGGCAATATGCTCGTGGCCGTCAACGTGGCGCTGCGCAGCGGTGCGGCTGCAGTGGCCGATCCGTTCAGTGGAGAGGTCTTCTTCACCGATGGTGTGACTGCCTGGGTGCGACACAATGGTGTCGACGCCCAGCTGGCGCCGTCGTCTGCCACCCGACTCGTGGATGTCAATCTGGATCCGCCGTTCCCCAGCGCACCCGGCTTCCGGACTGTGGACTTGCTGGCCCAGCACCAGTTCGTGGAACGGTTCCGGCCGCGGGTCGTGTCGACGACTCTGGCGTTGGCCTGGGTTGCCGCCGGCAAGCGTGCCGCGTACGTCACGGATGGCATCGACCTGGTGGGGAGCGTGCATTTCGCTGCCGGCATCACTCTGTGCCAGGCAGCTGGCTGCGTAGTCACCGGGATCGACGGCGCCCCCATTGGACAGGCAGGCCGCGGACTTGTAGCGGCCGCCGACGACGAGAGCCACCAGCTGCTGATGTCGATGATCCGGGGCTGAAGCTGCGCAACAGAGACAGCAACTGCGGAGCGATTGCGGAGGGTTACTGAAGGACGATCATCTTGCGTAGAAGTTCGAATCCGGCTCGCCCGTAGAGTTGCCTCTTGATCTTCCTGATGCGGTTGACGGCGCCCTCGATGCTGCCGGAGTTCCAGTCCAGGGTGAGTCCGGCTGTCACGGCGTGGAGGTCTCGGAGCAGGTGGAGCGCGCAGCCGGTGAGGCCGGGTAGTTGGCTGGCATCAGCTGCGTCAATCCAGGAGCCTGGCACCCAGACAGTCGCTGAGTATCTCGCCGAAGTCGCGGACATGGCCGGCGGCCGTGTCCAGTTCGGGACAGCGGGCCAGGACATCCTTCAGGCCTGTGCGGTCCTCCTCGCTCGGGGCGGTGGGGTGACGGGTGAGCAGCCGGTCACCTGCCGCACCGTCGGTAGCCGGGGTGGCGCACCGTAAGGAGCCGCGCGCAAGGTGGCGATGTGGGCGCGAACCATGGCGTAGGTGACGGGAGCGCGCTCGGCAACCAGCTCGCCGTGCAGCCGCGTGACGCTGGTGCATCCCTCGGCGAACTGTCGCTCCAAGTAGGGCTTGTAGGGGTCCAGCCTGCTGGACCGGGGCCGGTTCTCGCGGATGGTGTCCTGCCAGCGTGCGGCGCTCGCGTACCGGAGCACTTCGCACTCCAGCTGACCCGCGCCTACCCTGCTCGGGCGCTCACCGCCCCCGCTCCTGATCAGCCTGGCCTGGGCGTTAGCCTCAGCGGATGATTCCTCAGCCGCCACCGAAGGTCATCACGCGTCACCGCGACGGGCGGATCCACGCCTACGTCGTGGGCACCGGCGTCTACGGGACGCTGGAGCCGGCAGCGGTGTTCCAGCCGCGGGGTGGTGACGAGGTCGTAGCGTCGGTGGTCCGGCAGGATCTGGAGCGGGTCGTGTACACGACGTTGAACGGAGTCGTCTGCCTCACGCGTGCCGGCGACCTGATGTGGGCCTTGGGCTTCGAGCCGTACTCTGACGTACGCCATGGCCACCGGCCTGGCTGTGCGCTGTCTCAGGACGGCCGGACAGTGTGGGTCTACCGGCCGGACGCGATGGCGGGACGCGGGGGTGGGGACCAGTGGGTGGTGCACGACGCCGATAGTGGTGTGGTTGTCGCCCGCCGGGAGCTGGAGACGGTCGGGCACGGTGCCTTCCACCACGTGCATCCCGTGGACGGCAGCGTCTACCTCGACATTGGTGAGGGCCAGGACGGCTCCGTCATTCTCCGGGGTACGGGCGGGGCGGACAGCGAGCCGGAGTTCGTGACGTACCCGTGGTCGGACCGCTGCCTGATCGACCTGGCGCCGTCAGGGCAGCAGTTCATGACCGTGGACCACGGGCAGGCGGACGTTGCCTTCCACGATCACCCCGACGGGGGCGTGCTCTTCACCCTCCCCGTTGAAGCCTTCGGGTACGACCCGGAGGAGGCCTTCGTGGAATGGAGCGGCGGCTACCTGACCGAGGACACGGCGATCGTCACCCTGGGTGGTGAGAGTCAGGACGAGGAGGAGTGGTTCCGCTACCACCTGGTCGACGTACGCACCGGCACGCTGAGCGGCGAAATCACCGTCGAGGTGGGCAACCCATTCGAGCTGGTTCCCCTGGGTGACGGTTCCTGGCTCACCGGCGGCGCCGGCGGCGACCCCGTCCGTTGGTCCCGCGCTCCGCAGCCGTTCGCACCGCCGCGCCCGGCCGAATCGACCTCTCCCTGCGAAAGGCAGAAGTGATGACGGCGGACACTCGATTGCCACTGATCCCTCAGGCGCCTGAAGGCCTGAGCCGACGAGCCCGCTACTTCGTCGAGGGGCACGGGCTGCGTGTTCCCCGCCGCGACCTCACGCCTTGTCGGGAGGTATGGCTACAACACGGGATACCACCTGCGGAGATCGACCGGGCCGTGGCCTTCCAAGAGCGCTGGGGCGGCATCGCTCTGCCCCCTGCCCCCGCATACGAGGGCGGCCCACGGGTTCTGGAAGCCGATGTGCCCGAAGGCTCGGCCGTGGACGGATGGCGGTTCTCGGCAGGCGGCTGTCGCGTCTCGATGGCCTACGGGTTCATGATCGGGCCGGGAGGCGAGTTCGGGATCGACGCCGACCACTGGACACCGCTGCACGCCAGCACCCAGGGTTGGGTCGAAGCCCTGGCTCTGGCCGCCCATGCGGGTTACTGGGCCAAGACGATCACGAAGATCAAGGGTGGCGCCGTTGAGGAGCTGGACCTCGACGGATTCGAGCCGGTACCTGAAGTCCAGGGACTTGCTGACACCTGGTGGCAGGGCAAGGACTCCCTGATCGCCGTCTACCGCGGCGAAGCCTCGGGCTTTGACGCCCCCCACTGCCTCAGGGCCCATATCTACGGCGGACTCGATGCGTGGGGCCTGGGTGGCACCTGACCCCCGAAGGCCAAGCTCGTCGGTCCCGCCGCTGAGCGTTCGGGTTGGCCGTAACGGCCAAGTAGAGCGCTAGGACCGTGTCCTACATGGTCTGTTGGTCGTTGGTTCGGTCATGGGGAGTGGGCGGTGGGGATGGATCGTTCCGGACGGGCTGTGGGAGTTGGCGAGCCCGTTACTGCCGCCTGCACGGGTTCGGCCGCAGGGCGGCGGAGTCGCGAACATCGATGATGAGGCGGTCTTCGCCGCGATCATCTACGTGCTCGTCAGCGGCTGCGCCTGGCGGGCTATGCCGCCCTGCTTCGGAGCATCGAAATCGACCGTCCACCGCCGCTTCCTCATATGGTCGCGCGCCGGGGTCTGGGGCCGGCTGCACCAGAAGGTTCTCCAACTCCTGGACGAGAGGGGTCTGGTGGACTTGTCCCGTGCGGTCCTCGATTCAGCCCACGTCCGCGCTAAAAAGAGGGGGCGAACTTGCAGGTCCGAGCCCCGTGGACCGGGGTAAGCCAGGTTCCAAGATGCACGTCCTGTCCGACGCGGACGGACTGCCCCTACGCGTCGGACTCTCCGGAGCCAACACCCACGACAGCCTCGCGCTGAAGCCGATGCTGTCCCATTTCCACATGGGACACGAATCCCATGCAGCTGATTCCAAGCCCGTGCGGCTTCATGCCGACAAGGCCTACGACATCCCTCACCTGCGGCGATGGCTCTGGGGCAAGCACATCGGCGTCCGCATCGCCCGCAAGGGCATCGAGTCCAGCGAACGACTCGGCCGCCGAAGGTAGGGTCATCGAACGCACCATGTCCTGGCTGACCGGCTACCGCCGACTCAACCACCGCTACGAGCGCAACCCCGCCAACTACCTGGCCTTCCTCGGCTTCGCTGCAGCTCTCTGCTGCTACAAACGGCTCCTCAAAATGACCATGTAGGACATGGTCTAAAGGCTACTTGGCAACATCCAAAGAAACAGATCCCTCCCTCCGGTAGTGAGGAGAGTCGCATCCGGTGAAAAAGCAAGGGAATTGGCAGAGCCGTCGGGGACGAGTAGAGCCTCGCAGGCGGGCTCCCAGGCAGCCGGGTCCGGCCCCTTCACCCGCCACAGCAGCACCAATCCGTTCCTCCAGCTGGAGGCAAAGAGGGATCCATCTTGAGAAAACGTGACGGCGCCAACCGCGTTATTTGGGCTAGCCCGCAGTGGCTTGGCCCGTTCGCAAGTGACCGGATCCAGTCCTTCAACCCGCCATAGCTGCACAGACCCGTCGGCGTGGCCGGAGGCCAGAAGAGATCCATCCCGTGAGAATGCTACGGAGTTCACACCCTTCTCATCACCAGGCAGCGGGTCACAGGCGAGCTCGCACGTGACCGGGTCCCGCCCGGTCACTCGCCAGATGCGTACGGCAACATCCCCTGGCCGGCTGTACTCGCTCCAGGCGTTGGCGGTTGCCAGAAGACGACCATCCGGTGAGAAAGCCATCGAAGTGACCGCAGAGTACCCTCCATCCAAAAAGTTGACCTGAGATCCCACAACATCCCCAGTGACCGGGTTTCGAAACAGCATTACTCCGTCGATTCCTGCGGTGACCAGCAGAGAACTGTCGGGGGAGTAAGCAGCTGCTATTCCGTTGCCATGGTGCCCTCTGTCCGCTTCTCCCGTGCACTGCAGGGTCATGGCATCCCACAGTCGAACCTGCCCCCAGTTTTCGATCGTTGCAAGGCGTAGTCCATCTGGGGAAAAAGCAACTGTGGATACGCCCACCTCGTGTCCAGATATTTCACCAAGCGATCGGCAAGTGATGGGGTCCCACAGCCACGACACCCCTCCGCTGGAGATCGCCGAGCATGCGGTGGCGATGGCGATGCCATCAGGATGAAAGGCAACAGTACGGTGGAGCGAGCCCCGTCCGTCGTTCAACCTGGCAAGGAGAACAGCTCGGCTTCTGAGGACCGTAAGAAGCGTCTCAGACGCCATACCTTTCTCGGCCAGGACACGCAACTGTGCCACCGTTCGGCTGCGCCGGTAGTCGCGAGAGTGTTCCAGGAGCCCTTCGACGCTTGGGGCCGAGCTGATTGGCGAGGCGGGAGTCCCCGGCGAGGCTGAGCCTGGTGGCACGGCCGACTCTAGCGCGGACACCAGGGCCGTCTCGAGCGCGGATACTAGCGCCTGGGCATCACCGTCCCTCCTCACGGCTGCGGACCCTCGGCACACGGCACGCAGAGCTTCCAAGTTCCCCCACACCTCCCGCCATGGCTTCAGCCGGGGATCCTGGCGCTCAGGAGGGGTGATCTCTTCGCCGTCGTTGTAGGACAGCAGCGTGCGCACCAGCCATAGCAGCCTCTCCATCGTGGAGGGACCACGAAGTCCGGCGAAGATTTCACTCATGGACGGCTTCGAGATTGCCCACTCCTCACCGAGCAGTTCCACGCCGCGGGAGCGGATCCGTTCGTAGGAGGGAGCCTGGCGTGCGCGTTTAAGGGTGGTGAGCGACTGGCCCAGCGTCCGTAGCGCCCCCCCCGATAGGAGTCGCTGTCCCTCTTGTTCTTCATCGTCACGCTGCCGCCCCCTTTCGTCCTCCGTGGAAGGGTAGGCAGTCAGGGCGGAACAGCGGCGAACTCGGCCGAACACAGCGGAACATATATGTATCTTGATCGGACTACACCGGAGTTGTTCGATCTGTGCAGGCCAGCCGCGTGTATGAGGTCACTGTGCTGACATGACGCACATGACACCGCCGCCGGCGGGCCCTTGCCCGGGCGGTTCCCCGCCGGAACCGCCGTTCCTCTCCCTCCACACAACCGTCGTACTGCTTACTGCAGTCGTCATAGGGCTTGTGGTGGGCTGCCTGACTGTTCTGACCGGAGCACCTGTCGCAGGCGCCGTACTCGCCGGGCTGGCCGGATCAGGTTCCGCAGTGCCGGTGCTGCGCTCCCTGATTAGCAGCAACCGATGAATGGCCCCACCCCGCTCGGCAGCTGCGCGTCTCGTGGCACAGCTTGAGCGAAACAGAATCCCGCACAGCACGCCCGGTCCGGCAACGGCTTGTGGCCCCGGGTTCCAGAAGCGCCGCTCACGCTGTGGAAGCTGCGGCTCCAGACGGTCCTACAGCTCATCCGACACGAGCCAGGCGACGTTCCCAGAGCGAGCCAACCGCTCAACGCGCGCACCGGACAGGGCCATCAGGGCCGATCCATCTCATTGTGTTAGCCGTTGTAAGACCTTGGTTGTTCGAGACGGGAACTGCCCGGCAGGGAGGCGTCCTTCGCATGATGTCCGTGGTTTTCCCACAACGGCCCACTCCGCTGTCGGCTGCCACCAGCGTGAAGCCACCCTCGCCGTGTACGCCTACGGTCTGATGAAACCGTCTGGCGCCAGCAGGCCGGCGACCGGCCAGGTAGTCGGACCAATGCTCAAAGGCCGCTGTTGTCCGACGCAGCCTCCTCCATGACCTTCCACGGCTGGGCGATTGTGCCGTCGGGCTCCCATCCGTCCCGTGTCAGTTGGGCGGCCTCCTTGGCCCGGCCCATCTCGTTCAGCAACTCCGCCGTTGACCGCAGGGCATCGCGGTCCCCGGCGGCAGCGGCGCGCCGGTACCAGTCCAGCGCCTCCGGTCGGCGCCCGACTTCCCACAGCATCGACGCCGCCTTGCTCAGCTCGCCAGGGCTGTCCGACGCCGCACGCAGGTACCAGGTGAGGGCCTTGTCCACTTGGTCTGCCTCCCGCAGGATCCTCGCCGCATGTAACGGAGCGTGGCGGTTTCCCGCATCTGCGGCGCGCTCGTACCAGGTGAGCGCCTGGTCCTTCTTCCCCGCCAGCTTCAGCATCTCCGCACCCCACATCAGGGCGAGCTCGTCGCCCGCCCCGGCCGCTAGGTCGTAGTAGGTCAGCGCCTCCGCCTCCTGCCCCGCTCGCTTCAGAACCACCGCGATCTCCCGCAGTGCCCCCGCATCGCCGGCCTCCTGCCGCTCCTGCAGCCACGCGAATGCTGCCTCCTCCCGGCCCGCCTCCGTCAGCAGCGATGCCGCCGCCCCCAGCGCCATGGTGTCCCCGGCGTCGGCGCGCTCGCCGAGCCACGTGAGCGCCGCCTTCGTCCCCTGCAACTCCTGCATCAACTCCGCCGCGCGATCGAGGAAGAGGAATCCACCGAGCACGTCGACGGCCCGCAGGTACCAGCCGAGCGCCTCTTTCCGCCGGCCCGCCGAGTCCAGCCTGCGGGCAACCCACTGCAAGGAGCTTGAGTCGCCCTGATCGAAGGACTTCTCGTACCAGGGCAGCGCCTCGTTCATCAGGCCCAGCTTCTGCAGAGTCTGGGCGATGTGCAACGCCAGCGGAGCACCGGCCTTGTCACCGCGCAGGAACCACTCGAGGGCTTCCTCCAACCGTCCTTCGTCCTTCAGCATCCTGGCCATGGCCCGCACCGCGGCGAGGCTTCCGGCCTCGGCCCTGCCCCGCAGCCATGCAAGCGCCGTGTCGACCCCCTGCGCCTTCTGCAGAATCCGCGCCTCGGTGTGGACGGCGTCGGCGTCATCGGCCGCAACAGCACGGAGGTGCCAGGTGCGCTGCTCATCCGTTCGGCCCGCGTCCTTGAGCAGGGCTGACGCCAGCCGCCACCCCTCACGACGGCCGGTGCCATCGCCGTCCGCAGCGGCGGCGTAGAGGCGCATCGCGATCCGCAGCAGGCCCCGGTCCCAGGCGGCACTCGCGAGGCGGGCACGCTCGCCCGGGGCCGCGTGCCGGACGAGCGCGTCCCACGCCGCGCCAGGTGCGCGGTCGCCGCGTCTGAGCTGCTGGCCGTGCTGTTCGAGGTAGTCGGCCAGGCGGTAGTCCGGCCGGGCCGATTCCGACCGATGACCGGCCCGGGGACGGATCCGGGTGAGCGGGCCCCGGGTACCGCGCAACGGCATTGCCGTGTAGGCAAGGGCGCGTTCCAGCCAGTCGTCGTCCAGCAGATCCCACTCGATGTCAGTGAGGTAGCCCTCGGCGGCGGCCTCCAGCAGGGGCAGCGGAAGTACGGGACCGTGACCCAGCCGACGAACGTCCATGGCGGCTTCGATCAGCGCCCGCGCTGCTGGCGGCGCGGCGCCGTAGCGTTCGAGCAGGGCGGGTGCGCCGGCGAGGTATTGGGTGATCTGGCCTTGTTCGGCGCGCTGGAGGGCCTCCGCTAGGCGGGAATCGCTGGCGGCCGAGGACCGGGCCGCCACCAAGTCCTCGCCCGTGAACACACCAGGGACGGCGATGCTTCGGTTTTTGACCAGTTGGCGGGCCTGGGCGTGAGGGTCCGAGCCCCGGCTCGACTCGGAGGTCAGAGAGGCCCAGTGCTCGGGCCAGACGGTGCCCAGGATCAGAATCGGCCCCCTGTCGCAGGCGTTGAGTAACGCGCGCAGGCTGGCGGCGGCCCGCGCGCCGTGCTCAGGGTCGAGCAAGTAGTGCTGGGCCTCGTTGAGCCACACCACGGTCTGCGGCGCCACCCGGTCCAACTGGTCGATCAAGGCCGACGCACGGTCTGGCTCAACGGGATGCCACAGCCGCCAGCCGTGCGGCAGCCGTCGGACAGCCTCCCAGCAAGCCCGGGTCTTGCCTGTCGACGAACCGCCCACCAGCACCACGACGTCGCTGCGCCCGCCTTCCACTACGGCGGCAACCATCTGGGCCAGGTTCGCATCGAAACCCCGGTGGACGTAGGCGGGCAACGCGCTTCGCCCGGTGCCGACCTCCGTCGGCGACAGCGCCGGGTGCACCTCCAGATCGTCGACAAGGAGCCGGTCGTCGTACTCGCCGATCGGCCGGCCGGCAGGGACGCTCTTCCGCGCCTCCTCCCACAACCTGCGTACCTCATCGGCAGCGTGGTCATGGTCCCGCTTGGCCCAGCGTGCCAACACGACCGCGACCGAGACCGCGTCCGCCCGGCCGGGTGGGAGGGTGGGCGAACTGATGCAGCGTGCGATGGTGTCCCGGCTCGGTGCGCCCGGCAGGCTGTCATCGTCGGAGATGGCTGCTGCCATATTGGTGAGGCTGGGCGTGCCTGCCGCCGTGTACAGGTCGTACAGCAAGTCCTTCAGCTGTCGCAGCTCAAGCGGCCACCCTGCCTGGGCACGCGCCACCGGCCGCGGCCTCCTTCTGCCTGCCGCGCGATCTCCCGCGTCGCTATCCATCGCACCATCGTCCCCGACATAAGGGGCCAGTGAATCTGAACGGCAAAAACAGACAACCAAGTCGGCGGAGCATCGCAACTCATAGTCGATCTCCAAATGGGTCTCAACGTGGACAGCAAGCCGGCCGGCTGCCCATCATCCGCCACGACTTCATGGAGATCCCATGCTCCGCACTCACCTGACGCGCCGTGAACGCCTCGCCCTGGCCGGATCAGCCCTGGGCGGTGCCGTTGCCGGCGCCTTCCGAGCTCTCACTTCCTGGCTCCTGGAGGAGTTCAGCCGGTAACCCACAGCCGGACCGCATGGACGTAAGGTCGGGGCTGGAAGCGGAGCGTACGCACTACGCCAGCGTGCCAGCCCCCGACCCTGCACTTCCGGGATGCAAGATGACCTGCGGCTGGAAGGCCGGGGGCTGCTGCTGGTGCCTTCACCGTCCGGGTCGGAATCACCGGTCGTCGACCCCGATGCCGAGCCCCAGCCCTTCCTGACCTACCCCGCCAACTCCGGTGGGGACCTCATCCCTTTGATCTCCGCCCAGTCCACGGTCGGAGGCACTTCTGCGGCTCTGGAAGACCGCCTCTCTCGGGAGAAGACGTTGTCCTGGGGGGTGGGCCTGCGTCAGCTGTGCAGCGTGAGGAGGAGGAGCCCGGTGCGGGTGAGGGCGTGCACCCGGCTGTTGCGGTGTCGGAGAGTGGTGACCAGTGCGGCCTGTCCTCGGGACGGTGGCGTGTTGGCTGGCACCGAAGGCACCGACGTCGGGCGCGTCGATCTCGGTGCGATCGATGATGCCAGTCGTTCCGCTCGAGCCGAGGCGGTCGATGACCTCGGCCAGGGTCCACATTCCTCACGTCGGGGCTGACGGTGCAGCCTTGCTCGGCGAGCAGAGGCCGCACCTCATCGACGGCTCGGGTGATGGTGGAGCGGTCCAAGCCGAACCAGCAGGCCAGCACGTCGGGAGTGGCTCCATGACGAAGATGGACGAGGGTGGCCAGCAAGCGGTCGACGAACATCAGGCGATGTTTCGGCCCGCCACCCACGACCCCCTTCCGCGGCCGAGAGGCCAGCTTGGCCTGGTGCCGCTCATGCCGCAAAGGACCTCTCTCAGCTACAAGTTCAGCGATCACATCGCCCGTCAGGCCCGTGATGCGACGGTTGCTGATGATCACTGCACGAGCCCTCTTCCCCACCACCCGACCAAGATCCACCATTGCAGGCTCGACGTCTCACCATTTGTCGTGCACGAGTTCGTCAGGGCCTTCCGATGTGCTTGAAGTCCGTGGGATGCGCCAACCGGCCCCTGCGGTAAAGGGCGAGAACGCGGCCGGCGATCTTGATGAGCCATTTCGGGGACTGTTGGCGCACGTCCTCGCGCCGAGTCTCCCATTCGACCGTTACTTCTCCGTACAGCTCCACGGTCAAAATATTGATCTTCCCCTCCAGTCCTTGGAGGTAGGCTCCCAGCCGAATGATGGACTTGTTGCTCGTCCGCCAGTAGACGACGGCGAGTACGAAGAAGGCGCCGATTCCCCCGATGAAGATGCCCGACAGCCCCTGCTTTCCACCCGTGAGCAGGATCGTACCCACGGCCGACGCCAGGACAGCCATCGCGCCTATGAAGTTGATGAGTTGACTGCGGGCGACGATGCGCTGGTCAATTTCGCGACGGAGCCACTCGTATTCCCTGAGCGCGATGTCCAGGAGTTCCTTCAGGTCTTCGCGCGGGAGCTGCTGCGGCATGTCCCCTCCCCAAGGCGTCCCCCATGAGGAATCCCCCGCCGCACCTTCGCCGAACCGTCCCCGAGGTAGAGGACGGGGCGGGCCCGGATCAGCGGAGTGGTTCGGCGAAGATCGAGGAACGGAGGCCGTACGCAGGTGTCGCTCCAGGTTCCACGTACCACTCCCGCCCCAGCAGCAGACCGAAGACGGCCACTGGCAGTCGCAGGACGAAGCGCATCAATGGGGCGAGTCGACCCGTACCGTGCACCTGCGACTGGTGTGCGGCCAGTGCCGCCCGTCTGCGGCGGGCGGCACGCCGTGTGTCGACGCGATGCGTGATGGCAGCGCGTGGGGTATAGGCGCCACGGAACGCCTCGGTGATCTCGCGCGGGGACAAGCCAAGGCAGCAAGCCAGGCGCAGCGCTCGGACGAGGGGCTCTCTTGGCAGCGTCGCCTCTAGCAGGAGAGCGACAGAGGCACGCGTGGCGGCGCTACGGCCGACCTCGTGGACCTTCACATGGTCAGGGTGGCCATAGCCACCGTTGGCGTCGTAGCTCAGCAGGACGTCTGCCCGCTCGGCCCTGAGGATCTCCGCGAGCCGCTCTGCCGCCTCGTCCGTGTCAACCCTGGCGAAACGGACGCGGCCGGGAGGATCGGGGAGCATCGGCTCGTCCCTGCCGCTGTCCGCGTACCCGAGGTGGACAACGCGGTGGACACCCAACGCAGCAGAGCTTGCCCGCAGTTCCCGCATCCGCACGGACTCCTCGCCGGTTGCCTCGCCGGTGTTGCCGTCAGTCGCCGTGACCAGTACGACGCGGTGCCCTTCGGACGCGGCGCACGCCAGGGTGCCCCCCGTCATCAGCACTTCGTCATCGGGGTGGGCGTGGAACGCCACAACAGTAGCCATACAGCCATCTTCCATGGACCCGTGCCGGGAGTGGGCCGGGAACCCTTAGAGGCAGTTTCCCTGTAAGATTGCGCGTGCATTCCGTGCAGGATTTCGCGTTCGATCCGTACAGGAACTCGCCCGGAAAACGTGCAGCGTACGGACGGTGCGAGACCACCAGCAGCAACGCGTCCCCTCCTGTCACACCTGGGCGTGCGGCCCTATGAGGTTTCGTGCCGGACTCCTGACACTTTCCGGGTCCGCTCCTGGCCAGGTCCCGATGACACGGGATACGCCCCACGCCTCGACGGCAGGTGGCGTAGGCAGCACGCGACGCAAACCATCCCGGGTCGCACGGTCCGCGGCCATGTCTGCGACCGTCGCACTGCCCCGTACCCGGATCGTCGGCGCCCGACGAGATCGGTGCCGCCCGGGGACTTTGCAGGCCCGGCCGGCACGCCTCGGCACGGCGCGGGGGCGACGGGGGCGGGGGCGAGGGCGCGCACGGTCGACGTCGTGCGCCCTGCCGCGGCCGGCCCGCCCGGCCGTAGCGTCACGACCAGGCCCTGGCTGCCCGCCGGGGCCGTGCTGCGGAAGGCGCCGGGTGTGGAGCGACGCAGTGTGCTGGCGGCGGGAGTTGCCTTGGGGGCCGGTATCTTCGCCGACCCGGTGGCAGCGTGGGCGGCCCCGGCGCCGCGGTTGTCCGCCGGCGACGTCGCCGCGGGCGGCCGGCTGTTCGCCGCCGGCGTCTACGCCCGGCTCGACCAAGTGCTGCCGCTGCTCCTGGACGGCGCCGCGCACAGCATCGAGCCGGGCCCGGCCGGCGCCGCCCGGGCCGCCGGCGTCCCAGCTCGCGGTCAAGCAGGACCGCACCGAGGCCGCCGGCGACTATGCGAGCCGGGCCGGCGCCGCGGCCCGCCGCTCCGGCGATCCGGTGGTGCTCGCCGACGCGGCCCGCGAGGTGCCGGGCGGTCGGCCTCCCGTCCCCGGCGTCCTCCCCGCCGACGCGGGGGTGCTCCGGGCAGTCTCCCCGGTCCCTCGGCTCTCGGTTCTGCGATGCGGGTGCGCTGGGTGCGGATCTCACGCTCGGCCTGGGCCTCGGCGGGCCTCGGCGGGGGGCACGGAGGGGGAGGAAAATCTGCCCGGCCACGCCGACGGGCCGGGCAGGTGCATGCCGTCCGTACGCGCTTAGTACGCAAATTGAACCCTCCATGGTGCGGTCGGCCAGCACGCGCGGTGCAGTAGGCGGCGGGGCCGACCGCGTGGAGGGGCAGACGGCTATCCCCAGTTCCAGCTCGTCGAGCACGGCAGCGGCACCGCACGCCGCCCGCGCAACAGGTGAAGCGGATGTCGGGCTTGCCCAGGGTGGCGAAGATGAAGCGCCCTCGACAACGACATCGAGGTAGCCGAGCGCGACGACAAGGTGCTGGTTTACGACCACCCCGTCGGCAAAGAGGGACTGCTCTGGAAGCACCTCCTGCCCTGGTGGCAGGAAACCCGAGGTATCACTGATCAGGAGCAGGCAGCCCGGGCCCTCTACAACCGTATGAAGGACTCCCTGCCCAAAGAATCCACAGGGCAGCAGAACCTGTTCTGGTACTACCACCACGCCAACTGGGACCGCCTGAGCGGCGTGCACGCCATGCAGAACCTGCGGATGGATTTCCTCATGCTGCTCCTGGGCACCCGGCGAGTGGTGCTGGAAGTCGACGGCATGCGGCACTTCACCCGGAACGGCGGCACCGAGCCCGACAGCGCGAAGTACGCCGCCACCATGGCCGGCGACCGCGACCTGAAACTCCGCGGCTACGAGGTGTTCCGGTTCGGCCACGACGAACTCCGCGACCGCGACCGCGCCCGACCTCTGCTCGCTGGCTTCTTCGACACCCTCCTTGACCGCCCACCCGCCGGTCCGTCTCGGGTGTAGAGCTGCCCGCCCAATCCTGATCGGGGCTCCACGGCTGCTGTCGTTCTGCCGCCAAGTCCCGCTGAGGGGTGAAGCCGGGAGGGGTTCCCGCCGGGATGGAGGTACCGCTGTGATCGTCCGACTCCTAGATGATCGATTCCAAGGGGGCAGTGGCCGTGGGCCGTGGGGGCGGGTCACCTCTCTTGATCTCAACCATGCTTGAGGTAGCAGCATCGTCGGCATGAACACGGATTCCACGGCGTACGCCGCAGACATCGAAGCCGTCAAGCAGGTCGTTGCCACCGTCGAGCACTCTCAGCAACACAAGGACCCCGACGAATTCCTCGCCCTCTTCCACCCCGACGCGGTCTGGACGACGGCCCACGGCAAGGTTCTCATCGGCCTCCAAGCGATCTCGGAGTTCACCCGGAAGGTACTCCCCGCGGCCAGCTGGGACGGCAAGGTCAGCTACGAGGTGATCCACGTGCTCTTCATCCGCCCCGATGTCGCGGCGGTCAAAGTGCGTCAGCGCTACCTCTCCCCGGACGACGAGAGCGAGGGTGCTCCGCTGTACGTGATGACCAAGCAGAACGACGGCCGCTGGCTGTTGACCGCCTGCCAGAACACGCAGGTCGCTACCGACTGACCTCTTCGAACGGACTGGCTGCACGCACGAAGCGAGGGCGTCCAACATCAGTGTGTGAAGACAGAGTTGGACACCCTCGCGACCGCACTGCATGTGAGAACCGATGACATGCTGAAGTCGTCTCCACATTTGGCACCATGGCGGCCGGTCGTGGGGATCGCCCCGCGGCTCACCGACGCCGAACTGGTCACGCTGGCGATGATGCAGGCCATGCTCGGCTTCACCTCCGAGGCCAAGTGGCTCCGCCATGCCCGCGCCCACCTGCAACATCTCTTCCCGTACCTGCCCAAGCAGCCTGGCTACGACAAACGGCTGCGCAAGGCCGCCGGACTGCTCCGCCGGGTCACCCGGCTGCTGGCCACCGACACCTCCGTGTGGAGCGACGACGTGTGGATCGTGGACTCCACACCGGTGGAATGCGGCCGTTCCCGCGAGACCGTCAAACGCTCCGACCTGGCCGGATGGGCCGAGTACGGCTACTGCGCCAGCCACAGCCGCTTCTTCTGGGGCCTGCGGCTGCACCTGGTTTGCACCCTCCAGGGTCTGCCCGTCGCCTTCGCCCTGACCGGGGCCAAGGCCGACGAACGCGAGACCTTGCTGGACCTCCTCGCCGCCGAATCGGCACTCGTCACCGCCCTGCCCGGCCAGACGCTGATCGGCGACAAGAACTACTTCGGCTGCGGCTTCGAACACGAACTGGCCGAGCAGGACATCCGGCTGCTGCGGCCGGCCCGCAAAGGCGGGCCAGAACGGCCCGGGGCACCCCTGTTCAGGCCGTTGCGGCAGGTCATCGAGTCGGTCAACGAGACCTTCAAGGGCCAACTCGATCTCGAACAACACCGAGGGCGCACACCCGGCGATGTCATGGCCCGCGTCATGCAGCGCATCCTCGCGCTCACCACCGCGATCTGGCACAACGACCACACCGGACAGCCAGTCCTACGCTCACTGACCGACTACGACCACTAACCACAGAGCCCTTGGAATTGATCATCTAGACCGGTCGTCGATGCCGCCCGACCGCCCCGCCGGCGGAATGCGGGAGATCCCGCGGCCGGGGTGGGCCGGGTGCGTGCTGGTGTCGGGTGGCGGCCGGGTGATCGCGGGACTACAGGGCCATGACCACGGGACTACAGGCTTGCGAAGAACGTCGCGTGACGCAACGGTCTCCTGCCTCGTTAGCAGTGATCACCGTCTATTCCAACAGAAGGTTGGTGATGTCCATGCGACAGCGTTTTCGATTCCAGGCAACCGCCGCCGGTACGGTGGTGCTGCTTGCCGCAGGTGCCGTCAACGCCTCAGCTACCACGATCATCGGGTTCGGCAACGCGGCTAGCAACAACGCATGCACCAACACGGGCGCTCCTACGCTTCGTGGCGCTACCACCGCGGGACCAGGTGTTGTGAACGCGCTGAACGCGGCCGTGCCCGTCGGCTCGCCCACCAACAACTGTGGCGGCCTCGGATGGAAGAACGGTGCCGTCGTGGGTGGCATTCTTGGCTACGTGTACAGCAAGCACCCGGCACCTTCCTGAGGTAGCCCAGCCTCGAACCACGGGCCGGAGCCATCGCCGACGCCCACAAGCAGGACGCACCCTACGGAGCAGGTACATCCGTGCTCCCACCCGCGTGATGGTGCTCAGATCGCGCTTCGCCGGCCCGCGCCGTAGAAACAAGACATGAACGCTGATGATCAGGTCTACCACCCGGGCGAAGTGGTGCCGCAGTCTGGGATCTACCAATGTGATTGTGGGCAGTCGCACGAGTACAGCACGGACGTCAAAGGCCACCGCTTTCCCCCGCTGCAGAACGGATGCAGCGGCAGTGGCTGGAAGCTGAAGACCGCCGCCCACCCCAGTTGAGCGCCGACGGCAAGTCCCGGTGTCTGTGCTGCAGGTGATGTCGTCGACATCGTCTCGCAGCTGACGAAGGATGTCAGCGGTCGGCGGCTAGCTGGAGGTGTCGGCCATCTGCTGCTCGTGGTGGCGCTTGAGTGCGTCACGGGCCGCGAGGACATCGGCCGGGGCGAACTCGCTCCAGTACGCGTGCGTGACGATGGCCGTGGCGAGTTCGGCTTCCCGCGCCCGTAGCCGCGCGATCTCCGCCGCGTCCTGGGGATCCCAGCCGGGGGAGGCGGGCCGGGACGACTGCCGCCAGGCGTTCTCGTGCGTCTCCCACGCGAAGGGCATCACCGTGGCGGTGTGGGTGAACACCCTGCCCCGGCTGCAGCGCGGCGAGCCCTGGTACGAGATCGGCGTCGACGACCCGCACCGGCGCCGCGAGCGCTATCCCGAGCCCGTCGGCCGCTGACGCCGCACGCGACGCCGGGCACACCCCTGCCGCGAAGGGGGCTGCCCGGCGTCCGGCCCGGCGGAACTCCCGCTGGACCGCGAACCGTACGAGAGTCTCGTCAAGGCCGTCCTCGCGTGGACCGGCGAGGACCCGCTCACGACCCGCGATTACGAGCAGATCGCCCTCCAGCTGACCGGTCACGCCCGCGCGGCCGCTTCCGACGTCCGCCGCCGCGCCGCCCAGCTGCCGAAGGACAGCGGCCCCAAGGCGCTCGCCGAGGTCGTCCTGCGCGAGGCGGAAGGTCGACTATCCGCGACGCTGGAGGGCACCGTGCACTGTGTCCAGAACCGCGCCCGCCTCGTCCGCGCCCTGTATGAACGCCTGGACCGCCTGGCGACCGCACTCGTCACGGGGACCGTCTGACTGCCGCGCACCCGGACGTGATCGAACAGGTTAGTCGGGTTGGCACGCCGAATAGAGTGAGCCGTATGGACATGCGCAGGATCGTCGCGCAGCTGGCTGGGGAAGTCGAGCAGCAGATCCAGGAGCAGGTGTGGGAACCGGCGGCGAGTGACCGCGCACTCGCTCTTAAGGCTGTGACCGGCCTGCGCGACGCTGTCGGTCCGCAGGATGTCCAGGAGGCGTTGTCGCAGATCGAGCGGCTTGAACGACTGCGGGAGACGCTCGCCGTCCTGGCGGTCTCCCTCGCTCGCACTCACGAACGCATGGCCTGGTTCCTCGCTGGTGCTGTGAACGCGCTCGAACCGGTCTTGCGCTGGCGTGCGATGCCTGCCGGCCGTGGCGGCACTTTCGGCACTGTGCCGACGGGGTCATCTCCCGCCCGGAGTATCTTGCCCGGCCCGAGCACGCAGCGCAGGCACTGGGCCGGGCCGACGACGACCCGCTCCTGTCCGTGGCGCGCACCGCCCACGAGCGGGTGTTCGCGTCGATGGACGTGAACCAGGACGGACGGGTGACCTTCGCGCAGTACGAGGCATGGGCGGGCGCGGAGGCCTTCGACGAGGTATGCAGGCCGGCCCTTGGATCGCTGTTCGACCTGGCCGACACCGACAGCGACGGACACCATGACCGGGCAGAGTTCACCCGGCTGCGCCACGCCCTGGGCAACCCCGCCGACAACGCCCGTGCGGCCTTCGACGCGCTGGACGAGGACGGTGACGGCCGTATCGACCGCGACGCCTACCTGGCACAGATCCGTTCCTTCGTCACCGACGGGTCCTCTTCCATGGCGCGGGCCCTCCACGCGCAGGCCCACAGCTGACCGTTGGCACCACCCGGCACCCCGAGCCCGTGGGCCGGGCCGCTCGCCGGGCCGGTCGCGCTGGTGTCCTTCGCCGCGGCCACCGACATCGTGCTCGCGGCCCGCGTCCAGCTGTCCGGCGCGGAGACCATGGACGATCGAGACGCTCCGCACCCTGACCTGCGGCCTGTCCTGGAACACGCGTTACACCGGCCCTGACGTCGCACTGGAGGTCACGCTCGGCAAACGGCAGGAACCCCCGCTGCACGCGGCCCATACCGTCGGCCTCACCCGGCTCTCCGTCGGCGCCCGCAGCACACCAGGGGAGGGCGCTGCGTTCACTGCGACGGCACCGAATTCGCCCGCCCACTATGGGAGCCGTCGTTCTCAGCCGGCCACGACGTCGCGTAGTTCCCGTACGGCGCGTTCGCGGTGGTGCTGGGCGGGGATCGCCTCGTACAGGTCCAGGGCGCGGCGGCGGACCAGGCCGGTGCGGTAGTCCGGGGGCAGTGCGGTCAGGGCGGTGACTGTACGGCGGCACGCCTGCTCGGTGTCGCCGTCGTGATGGGCACAGGCGGCACCGTCGATGGTCAGCAGGGTGCGCGTCATGGTGCTGGTCGGTGCGGATAGTTCCAGGGCGCGCTGCTGGCTCTCGTTTGCGCGGCGGGTGTCTGCGAGGGTGGTGAAGGCGTGGCTGAGGTGGACGTGGTGTTTCTGCTCGCCGTAGGTCAGCCAGGTGTCCGACCGCTCGCCCTCAGGGAGGCGTTCCATGAGGGCGTCGGCATCGGCGAGCGCCTGGCGGGCCTGCTCGCTCTGGTGGTTGAGGGCGTAGGCGCGAGCGGCGACCGCGGCCGCCAGCGTCGCCGCAGCGGTCGGCCGGGTGCCGGCGATGTGGCGGGCCTGTTCGGCGAGGCCGGCCGCTGCCCTCGGGGCGCCGTAGTTGAGCGGCACCATCGCCTCACGGGCGAGGACCCACGCGTGCAGCTGCTGGTCGCCGGATTCGGCGGCGGCCCGGGCGGCGGTGGCGAACCACGCGCGGGACTCCTTCCGGCTGCCCAGGTCGTGTAAGACGATCGCGGTCATCCCGGCCATCTGCCCGGCCGTCCGGCACAACCTGGCCCGGACCGGTGCGGGCTGCGGGATGGTGAGCAGCGGACGCAGACCAGCGAAGTCCGAGACCAGATCGGCCAGCACACGGGTGGGGGCTTGGCCGTGGTAGCCGTACCCGTAGCTCTCGGCTGCGGCCTCGAGGTCGGCCAGGTCCTGGGGCGTGTCGGGGGAGAGGGTCTGGTCGACGTCGGTCCGGGCGGCGGTGAGGGCGGCGAGTGCCGGGGCGGTGAGGCCGGCGGCGAGCGCGCCACGCAGCATGTTGCGGCGCTTCATCGGGTCATCTCCATGGTCGGACTCCGTGCCGAGGGCGGCGGTGTCCTCCCAGGGTTGCGCAGCGAGCCCCAGGAGGGCACCGGGAATGCGCAGACCGCCGGAGATTCGCTCGACAGTTGCCAGCGCGGTGACAGCTGCGGTGCCCCGAGCGATCTGGCTGACTCGTTCGGACTTGAGCGCGCACGCCTCCGCAATCCGGTTGTAGGAGATCCCCTCGTCGTGCGCCATGGCGAACACCGTGGTGAAGTCGCGCACGCGCAGGGCCCTCACGAACGTGGGGTCGGCCAGCAGACAGTGCGGCATCTGGGCGGGTGACGGCGGTAAGTCGTCCACAAGTCCCCCTGAAAGCTCGTGGAATGACGCTGCGTCAGCCTGACGACCATACCCACCATGGGGGCCCCATGACGGGGTTATCGCCAGCCGTTCTCGTGGCTGTACTAGCGGGTGTCGCGGCCGTGCCGTCAGGGCTCGGCCGACCGATCAGAAGGAGGGTCCTCATGCAGAGTCCCGCCACGCCCCCGCCCGCCACGTCCGGGCCGTCGACCGGCGGCCTGGTCCGCTCCCGCCGGGCGATCGTCGCCGCCCGGGGCCGCAACGCCATCCCCTCGGACGGCGGCGGCACCGGCAAGAGCGACGGCAACGACTGACGGATCGGGAGCCCTGACGCGATGACGGATCTGTCCATCGCGGCGTGCCTGGGCGAGGACTTCCTCGCCCAGGCACTGCACCGCGAACACCGCCACGTACCCGGCGCGCTCGATGTCGCCGGACTGATGACCTGGGACGACCTCAACCACATCCTCGCCGCCCACCGCTTGGAGCCGCCGCGCATGCGGCTGTCCCGCGACGGCGAGACGCTGCTGGTCGGCGCCTACACCACGCCGGTGGCCACGCGACGGCACACGGTGTGGCACCGCCTCCACCCGGCCGAACTGCACGCCCGCCTCCAGGAGGGCGCCTCGCTCGCCCTGGACAGCGTCGACGAACTCCACCCGCCGCTCGCTAGCCTCTGCGAAGCGATTGAGCGTGACCTGCGCACCCGCGTGCAGGCGAACCTGTACGCGTCGTGGACCAGCACCGAGGGGTTCGGTGTTCATTGGGACGACCACGACACCGTGATTGTCCAGCTGGACGGCGCGAAGCGGTGGCGGATCTACGGCACCACCCGCCCGTTCCCGCTCTACCGCGACATCGACGACCCGGGCGAGGCACCCACCGAGCCGGTCGCCGACCTGGTCCTCCATCCCGGGGACGTGCTGTACGTGCCACGCGGCGTGTGGCACGCGGTCTCCGCCGACCAGGGCACCCGTTCCCTGCACGTCACCTGCGGCCTGCAGACCCACACCGCGACGGACCTGATGGCGTGGGTGTCCGAGCAGCTGCTCACCCATGAGGACTGGCGCCGCGACCTGCCGCTGCTCGCCGCCCCGGACGTCCAGGCCGACGGCATGGACGGGATGCGCAAGCGGCTCGCCGAACTGCTGGACGACCCCGAGCTGCTCGCCCGCTACCGGGCCGCGATGGACGGCCAGGCCGTCGGCCGCATGATGCCGAGCCTGCCGTACATCGACGGCATCCCGGCCGACCCACACCTGCGGGTGCGGCTGACCACCGCCCGCGCCGTGCTGGACGTCGGCGACGACGTCGTGACCCTGTCCGCCGTCGGCACGGTGTACGACTTCGCCCTCGAGGCGGAGGCGGTGCTGCGCCCGTTGGTCGACGGCCGCACCGTGGACCTGGCCGCGCTCGCCGACACGGCTGGCCTCGCCTTGGAGGACGTCGTCGGGCTGGTCCAGGAGCTCGTTGCCGGGCAGGCCGCCGTGGTGGGGAGCCTGTTGTGACAGCGGAGCTCGCTCTGGGTACCTACCGGTGCCGGGCGATCCCGGAGGCGGCTGCCCGTGCGGCCGCCTCCGGCGCGCGGTGGATCGACACCGCCCCGAACTACGCCGCAGGCCGCGCCCAGGACGTGCTGGCTCCGGTCCTGGCCGCCCACTCGTCCCTGCGGGTCTCCACGAAAGCGGGGTACTTCACGGCGGCCACCGGCACCGACGCGGTGAACGCCGGTGTCCTCACCGAGGACCAGGCGGTGACCGGGCACAGCCTCGCCCCGGACTACGTGCGCTGGCAGGTCCCCCGTAACCGCGAACAGCTCGGACGTGAGCGGCTGGACCTGGTCCTGCTGCACAACCCGGAACGCGCACACCCCGGCGACCGTCCCGCCCTGCACCAGGCGATGCGGGACGCCTTCGTGGTCCTGGAGGAGGAGGTGGCGGCCGGGAACGTGGCCGGGTACGGGGTCGCCACCTGGGCGGGTCTGGAACAGGAAGCGTTCACGGTGGGGGAGCTGCTCGCCCTGGCCGCCGAAGCCGCGGGCGGACAGCACCACCACCTGGTCGCGGTCCAGCTGCCGGTCAGCCTGGTGATGATGACGCCGATCGTCCAGGCGCTGGACGGCCGGGGGCCGCTCCCGGCCGCCGTGGGCGTGGGCCTGCGGGTGATGGCCTCAGCTCCGCTGCACGGCGGCGAGCTCCCCGGCATGGTCGACCAGGAGCTCGCCGACCTCATCCGGCCGGGCCTGACCCCCGCACAGGCGTGCCTCCTCACCGTCGCGTCATGCCCAGGAGTGACGGACGTCCTCATCGCGGCCTCCAGTACGCCACACTGGAGGGACGCGGCCGACGTCGTCGCCCAACCCTCCCTGACCGCCGCCAAGTTGCGGGAGATCACTCATGTACTCGCCTCCCCCTGACCCGGACACCGAACAGCGCATGCGCACCCACCACGCCCGTGCCGCGAAGGCCCTGGACGTGCAGACCGAGCCGGGCGGGGAGTTCTGGGGTTGGGCCGGGCGCACCCTGGGTGCCCCGGCCCGCACCGCCGCCGGCGCCCCGGCGTGGCTGCGGCTGGTGTCCGCCCCGGAGGCCAAGGCGTCAGGGAAACTGTGGGACGGCGCCATGGACGCACAGCACGCTTTCGGCGACCTCGACGGGCACCGCCCCGAGCTCCTGGCCGTGCACGACGCCGTCGACGACGGCACCGCCTACCGGGCGGAGCTGTCAGCCCGCGTCGACCAGCCCGTCCTGTCCGGCGACCCGATCCTCCAGCACGACCTCCAGCTGCCCGGCTCCTGGTGGGCCGACCTGACCAAGACGCTGGAGAAAGTGTCGGCAACTGTCACTGACCGTGTCGCCGTACGGCAGCAGTACATGAACCGGGCGATCCCCGAGTTCGTCGGCATCCCGGCCCCCGCCGTTACCTGCTGGACCACTGCCCACGCCGACCTGCACTGGGCGAACCTCACCGAGCCTCTGCGGCTTCTGGACTGGGAAGGCTGGGGGCAGGCCCCGGAGGGGTTCGACGCCGCCATGCTCTACGCCTACTCGCTGCGCCAGGAGGACGTCGCCACCCGCGTCCGCGACGCCTTCCCCATCCTGGGCAGCCCGGCCGGCCTCGCCGCCGAAGCGACAGTGTGCGCCCAGCTGCTCCAGACCGTGGCCCGCGGAGACAACCTGGTCCTCGAAGGACCGCTTCGGAACTGGGCCGAGGAACTGCGCCGCCGCTGAGCCCGCGCGGTCGCCCCGCCCATGAGGCCGACCACGCCGGGTGCGGCCCCGACGACGGCTCCGGTCGGGGCGTGTCCGATGTGACACCGAATTCGAACAAGCGATCTAATACCGGTATGGACATGACCGACTTCCCTGACGACCTGGTGCAGACGCAAGCCGCCTGGAACGCCACCTACGACGCGCTCGCCGCACCCCGCCCCCGCAACACCACCGCCCTGCGCCGCCGCCTGCTGCTCCTGTCCGGACGGCTGTGGTGGCACCCCTACTGGGAGACCGTCCCCTCGGTGCCGGCCGCGCGCTGCGAGCTGCGTCAGATGGCCCGTGCCCGGGGAGCCGTCCGGGTCGCGTGACCGGCCGCCTCGGGTCGACCAGGAGCACTGGGTTGGGGCAAGGGTTGCGCCTGGCTGTTGCGCTGGAGGTTGCGCCTACTGTTGCGCGACCCGATGGGCCGTCTCCGCCTTCTCGCAGGTCACCACGCGGTTTCTCCGTGGTCGGAGTGCTGACATCCCCGTTGCGGCCGCTCTGCTCATGTCCTCTGGCTGGAGTGAAACGCTACAGACTCCCGCCTCACGACGAGTGGGCAGTCAAGCAAGCCCCCGGCCTCGAAGCAGCAGCTGTCGACCGCTCCCTGATGACCATCACCAGCCTCAACGCTCAAGACACCCGCACGATCGAGTCCTACGTCGCCGGCCCGGCCGCCCTCCTGATCGCCAAGGCACACAAGCTGTACGAACGCATCGAGGACGCTAACCGCGGAAAACCACAACGGCTGAGCGCCAAAGACGCCGGCGATGTCTATCGCATCATGATCACCATCCGACCCGCTGAAGTCGCCGCATCCTTCGCCATCCTGCGCAGCGACCCCCGCGTCAGTACCGTCACCGAGCACGGCCTTGAGTTCCTCCACGCTCTCTTTGGCGCCCCAGCGACACCCGGAACAGAGCTTGCGGTCCAGGCCCTCGCCCCCGGTGACGTCCCGGAAGCCCGTATCCGGGCCCTGGTTCCCGCCTACATTGCGGACCTCAACCGCTAGGACCTGCATTGGCCTGAGTTCTGTGCCCACGCGCAGATCGGTGTCCTGTTGTTTGTAAGCACTTCCTTGGGCACCAGGGCACCAGCGTTTCGTGGCTCTACTGACGTACCAAGTTGATCTGGCTTCACCGGTATGACCAGGCAGTTCAGGCAGGGGTCTGGAGGGCCTGTGCCTCGCGCATGCGACATGATCGAATAGGGGATGGCTTCGTTCTGGACTGGTGAGCGGGTACGTCTGCGCGGTATCGAGCCCGACGACTGGACGGCGTTCATGGGTTTCGCCGTCGACGAGGAGCGTTTGGGAGACCTGCTGCACCCGCCCCGGTCTGCCGAGGGGTTCCGCGCCTGGGCGAAGGACCAGGCCGTCGCGAAGTCCGACGGCGACTGCTTCGGGTTGGTCATCGAAGCCGTGGACACGGGGCAGATCGTCGGGGCTGTCGGATCGCACCACGCAGATCCACGTGCGGGATGGTTCGAGTACGGCATCACTATGGGCGCCGGGCACCGGCGCAAGGGCTACGCGGCAGAGGCTGTGGTGATGCTGCTGCGGTTCATGTTCGCCGAGCGGCGCTACCACAAGTGCGAAGCGCGGATCTTCGCGCACAACGAGGCATCGCTGGCACTGCACCACCGGCTCGGCTTCACCGAGGAGGGGCGCCTGCGTGATCACGTGTTCTTCGCCGGCCAGCACCATGATCTCGTCGTGATGGGCATACTCGCTGACGAGTTCGCGCAACTGCACTCGCTGAGCGGTCTTGAGTGAGAGCTGGGCCTGAGTCGGGTCGGCGGACGCTACGGGGGCATGTCACAGCCGGCGGTGTCACCGCGTCGGGCACAGCCGCGGTCACTGCCCGGGCGCGGTGGGGCCGGCCCCGAGCACCCGGTTCGCGCTCGCTCAGGCGATGCGGCTGGGCATGGGCGGGGAGCGTTTGATGGATGTGGAGTTGGCGGTCGCGGAGCTGACGACCAACAGCGTGGTCCACGGCGGAGGCCGCGGGACGCTCGCCGTCTGGGCCGAGCGGGGGCAGCTGGTGTGTGAGGTCCGCGATGAGGGCCGGCTGACCGATCCGCTGGCCGGCCGCCGCCCGCCGCAGCGCGGCCAGCTGGGCGGCCGGGGCCTGATCCTGGTCCACTACGTCGCCGACCTGGTGCGCATGCACACCGGCGACGACGGCACGACCGTGCGCTTCTACCTCAGCTTGTGACAGCGCGCGTGGGCGGCCCTCCTGTCCGGGCGGCCGCCCGCCCCGCTCCTCTCGCGGACCTTGTATTTCTCCCAGCCTCGCACCGAGGGCCGGTCGGCGTCGTCCAGCCTTTTGAAGACCATCCGCCCCATGCCGACCGACGCCCACGTCAGCCACTCCGGCACGGTGTCCGGATCGGTGGTCGACGGATACAGTGCCCACGGCGCGACGAGCCGGCGGGCGGTGAACACGGACTCCAGTGCGGCCCTGCGCCGCCGGTACGGCCAGATACCCGATCCCTTTCACCGAGAGCTCGGGTGCTGTCCTCCTAGTGCAGAGTGCCGCACACGGCGGAGGCGGGAGAGTCCCAGCCGGACCTGAGTTCGGCCGGGATCATTTGACTCGCAGGCGGCCCGATGGGTGGTCGGGAGCTGTCGGCGACGTGACCGGGGTCGCCTGTACGTCCCCTGCACTGCGATTTTTCTATGGGGCGGCGTATACCTTCGGCATCGCGATCTCGCGGATGGTTTCTGGATTGTTGGGTGGCCTCAGCGTTTGCGTGCTGATGACTTGGGTTCCGGTGTCGCGGGCGGCTGCGGCCAGTTCCGTGAGAGCTTGGCGCACTACGTCGTGGGCGATGCCCTGCTGGTGAGGGTTGTCCAGCAGCAGCAGCCCAGGGAAGGCGCACTCCTGGTCGAGATCCCTTTCGAGGAACAGGATGGCGTAGCTATATGCCAGGAAGAACAGAACCTTGGCCTCTGCTCCCAGACCTTGGTCCCAGGGCCGGGAACCGACGTAGAAGGTGAGATCGGTGTCCCTGATCGTCACGTCCCGGGTCACCCAGAGCGTGTCGCGGTAGCGGGCGAGGAAATCGTTCATGCGGTCGGCGAAGGCGGAGCACCGGTCCATGGGAGACAGCACGGATGTCCTCGAGGCCGGCTGCTGTTTCTCGATCTGATCCACGGTCTGCTGAGCGGAGAGCAAGGTGCGGTGCGCTTCGTCGCGGCGCTGCAGAATCTCTTCCATCGCCGGGAGGGCAGTCATCTTGTGCTCCAGTTGGGCGATCTGCGCGGCGAGTCCTTCCAGCGTCGCCATGAACGGGGCAAGTTGTGCGGCGCGCTGTTGGTTGAGTTGCTGCGCCAGTTCGGCCTGCTGTGCATGCAACGTCTGCTGAAGCATTCGCGTGGCTTCGAGGTCGGTTGCGGTGTGTGTGATGACGTCATCCAGCTCGGACAGTTCTGACTTCAGGGATCTGATTTCCACCTGTGCCCTGCGCTGGCGCTTGTCATCGTCCACCGGCTGGAAGCACAGATAGCAGGCGTCCTCGTGGTGAGCACGCTGGGGATCGACGCTCTGCTCGCAGGCAGGGCACAAGCGGACTGGCAGGGCGTCGAAGACCTCGATGGAGGTGATCAGACGTTCCATTCGACCTACCTCGGCTGTGACCGTGCGAGCCGAGCGGCGGTGTTCCTCAAGGAGATGTTCCAGGTCCGCCATTTCCTCGGTCGCGCGCCTGAGCTGGCTGGTGACCTCCCCGTAGGCAACGGTCAGGGAGGAGTCGTATCCCGCGGGCGCCCCGGCAGGTGTGCTTCCTTCAGTAATGCCTTGGATTTCAGCTGTCAGGGTTCGACGGCGTTCGTGGATGGCATTGAGCTCGCCCTGCAGCTCGCGGCGTGCTGAGGCGACCTGCTCTGCGCTGTGGGTGAGGGGCAGGCCCAGGTTCTCGGATATGGAGGTGATGGCCTGCAGAGTGCTTTCCCGGACCTCCCTGCTCACGGCCTCTGCTTCGTCTCGGCGCCGTTTTGCCTGTGCGAGCTCGAAGTCACGGTTCGCCTGGGCGCTTCGGGATTGGGCGAACCCTAGGAGCTGGCTGACGACGGCTCGCCGGACGAACTCATGCTCCTTGTTCGCGAAGCTGGTCCAGGAGTCCTCGTTTCGGTAGAAGTGACGCAAGGTGTTGCGGAAGGACAGGGGGACCTGTTCAGTGGCCGCAGGCGGATGAAGCCCCTTGGGTATGCGCAGGTTGGGCCAGCCCAGTTCACCCAAGATCCAGTCAGAGAATTCGGCGGCTGTGATCTCCGAGCCGTCGATGCTGACTTTTCCCATCCGTCCCTGCGTGAGGTACCTGGTGAGGGTATGGGGCTGGCCGTGGATCCTGATGTCGGTGCTGACCTCTACGTGCTCATCGGCGACCGCCGCTTTGAGAGCTTCGGCGGGACTGTCCCGGTCACCGAGGCAATAGTCGATCACTCGGAGTGTCGTGGTCTTGGAGCTATTTCGTACGCCGGTGAGGATGTTGAGCTTGCTGGACTCGAAGGCATATTCGTCGAACTCGCCGCTTGGGTGTACGAGCGTGACTTTGGCGATCCGAAGCCCGCGCTCGGATGTGCTGGGCTCGCTCATGGGCGGATCTCCTGATGGAAGGTCGCGTTGCCGACCTCGTCCGGAAATAGGTCGTAGATGAGGTTCTTCAGGTCAGTGCCTGACATGTCCGCCAGGTTGCCCTGCATGGCTCGGCATCGCTGGACCAAGGGCTGGAACTGCTCCATCGCCGTAAGCCGGGCCGCCGTCGCCTTGCCGGCGGCCGTGAGCTTCACCCGCTCAGGGTTATGGCTGACGGTGATGGTTGCGAGGCCGCGGGCGGTGAGAAAGGACAGAAACTGGCGGTAACGGTGGTCCCAGGGGCCGTACCGATATCGCACCATTGGCGCCTCGATCTCGGAGGTGTCCGGAGCGACGAACACTTCTGGCCGACCAGCTCTGCCCGGCAGCAGAGCGGCGTGCGCTCGTTCCAGGAATCCGGGGTAGCGCAGGAAGAAGTCGAGCTTCGCGAACTTCGTGCGCCCTTCGATGTACGGCCCCGGGCTCTGACCGCACAGGTGGATGAGCAGCAACAGGCGCGAGGCATGGAAATCGACCGAGTCGTCGGGATCCCATGCCCTATGGAGGGGCGGCACGACCTTGCTGCCGATTTTATGAGGCATCTTCGTACCTGTTCTGGCAGCGTGCGGTGATGTCGCTCAGCACAGCCAGAGCCTGGCTGAGGTCTACCGCTCCAGAGACCACTTCCCGCATCTGGCTGACTTTGAGCATCGTTTCCCTATAGGCGGGTTCGCCTGCCTCGATCAGACCGCCGCGCCTCTGCATCGAGGTGAGCTGGCAGATGGCGTAGACCTTGTCCGAAAGCTCGGCGAGACGCTGGCGCTCACTACCCAGGCTGCGGCGCTGGGCCTGGCGGAACGTCAGCATGGCTTCATGTTGACGTTCCGCCTCGGCATCGGGGACACCAGCCGGCCGCAGCTTCGCCTGAAGGGTCATGAGCGGCTCGGTGGAACCATCGGAGCGCTGCCCGGTCACCTGGAGAATGGACTTCTCGAGGATGATCCGGAATTCGTGAGCCGTGTGGCGTTGAGGTTCTGGTTCGGCCGCACGGCGCGCGATGTACCCGGAGACAAGCCCCAGCAGAACGTTGTCCACCTCCTGCGCCAGCGGGTCCTGGCCGAGGTACGTCGTAATCAGTGGAATCAGACGTCTGCGGGCTTCATCTTCGACCTGATCGCAAGTGCGCGCTGTGACAAGTACATCCAGACGATCGACGCACCATCCGACGTCACGGCCGTCGGGCAGGCTCAGACCGTTGAGCTTGTCGATGATCCGCTCACGATCGTCTGCGCTGACCGGCCCGTGTGCTCCGCCGCGCTCACAGACAAACTGGAACAGATCTCGCTGGGGGGTCTCATTCACGATCAGCGTGAAGCGTGTTCCCTCAGGAAGTGGCTTTCCGCCGAACAACTTGCCGAGGTAGCTCGTTGCCGCCGTTCTGTTCTCTGCCTTCTTCGCCGCATCCGGCTTGCAGATGTCGGCGATGCTGTGGCGCTTCGCTCCTTCGACTGTCTTGACCTGCCGGTAAGAAGGCGCGTCAGCTTTGTAGCAGAGGATGTCCTCCAGATCCTCCCACGAGACTTGCGTCCAGTGGCCGTCCAGCATGTCGAGGCAGTCCAGGAGTGTGACCGCATCCTGGTACAGGAAGCCGCGCCGGCTGCGCCGGCCACCATCAGCAGGCGCAAGCGTCACTGGCGCTCCACTTACGCAACCGGCCGGTGCCGACCACCAGCTCAACGGCACAGGTTTCTATTCGCATCGTGCCCCCAACGGACGCTCTAGGCATCGGAGTAGATCACCATCCGCACACGGATCGCAACGGTCCGTTGGAGCAATTCGTACAAGAACAGGCTGACCCCGCCGGCCGCTGGTGGCCCCGGCCAGGGAGCGGGACCACCACGTCGGCGGAGATGGGATCAGCGGGGGCGCCGGGTCAGCGCTGCTGGATCCACCAGATGATCCAGCCGGTTCCGCTCGCGCCCACGGCGCCAGCGGAGCCGCGGACGATGCCGTAGCCCGCCGTACGGGCGAGGGCGCGCAGGCGACGGCGGCGGCCGCCGTCCAGCAGCTGCCGCAGCCGAGCCCGGATCTCGGACCAGATGTTGCGCAGCTTGCCGTTGCCCTGGTGGTGCCGGGTCGACGCCGGCCGGGCGGTGCCCTTAGGCTCGTTGAACATGCTGATGGTGCCTCCTTGGGAAGTGACTGTCGGTTTCTTCACTAGGCGGCTCCCTGCTCCAACAGGGGGCCGTCGCCCGTTTGCGGGGCGGCGGCCTGCGCCGCGCCCGACCCGTGTGTGCCGGGCCGGGAGTCGTGGGGCCGGGACGCCGCAGCGCCCGGCGGTTCTCATTTCGGGGCCAACGCCCCCGAGAGCATGGGGACACCGGAGGCGATCCGCAGCGCGGTGGCGGCGGCCCCCGCCGGGGTCCAGGCGGCGGCCGCCGCCTCCCGGTCGTTCTTGTTGATGTTCAGGTCGAACGGCGCGGCGAGCGCCCAGCGCACACCCGTGCTCTGGCCGAAGATGGAGGAGCCGTCCAGGTACTGCTCGGTGAGGAACTCGTACAGCAGCCCCTTCGTCTTCAGCTCCGTGATGCCGCGCCCGACGGTCGCCGGGGAGATCCCGTACCAGGACGCGAACTGCTTGTCCTTGTACAGGACGAAGGACCGGCTGCGCTGGCTCATGAAGATGAACAGCATCGCCTTCGCCGGCATCGTCAGCGACTTGTAGTAGTCCTGCTCCCAGTACGCGAAGGGCACCTTGAAATAGATGTCCTTGCGGGAGCCCTCCCAGTTGCCTGACGGCAGCGTGTACGGGTCCCCGGAGCCGTCCTCGTGCAGCTTGATGATGCGGGTCATCCGGCCGTCCGGCGCCGTGCTGATCAGTTTCAGCTTCTTCAGCTTGGCCAGGTGCCGGGAGACCGCGGCGCTCGCCGTGCCGTCGGTGGCGAACGAGATCCCTGCGGCGCGGCCCCATGTCTCGGACCGGCGAGTCACGCCCCAGTCGCCGTCGACGCGACCGCGCGGGAGTGGGCCCCGTGCGGCGACGCAGTGGACCAGGAGGAAGAGCTCCAGCCGCTCGGGGCTGCGCAGTAGGTGACGGAGAGGGCCGGGCCGCGTGACCAGGCGAGGGCCGGGGACAGTGTCCTGAACGAACGCGCGCCGGATGGGGACAGCACGGCTGGAGCGCTTGGATTCGTCCAGCAGCATCCGTATCGTCTCGCCCTGGCTCACGACCTTGTCCCGCTTGAGCACGGTCAGTTCGGTGTTCACAGGCCCAACTATGCGCCCCAGACAGGGCGGTTCGGGTGCCGGATACGGGAGCGCACGCCCGGCCGGACGCCCGCTCAGCTCGGCTAGTCGGAAAACATGAGATAACAGATGACCCCGATAGGAAACTTTTGTTCACCAAAAGCCGCAGGCAGGCCCGCATCTGATGCTCGGAACCCTTGCGTGTTCAGCTTGCGATCTATGGCGTTCTGGACGTCAACATTTGACAATTTCATCTCATAACTCCGTGCTCGGGAGGAGACGACCCACGAGTGGGTCCCGCATCGGCCCGGCTGACCTAGTGCCGCGGCAGGCAACGTTTGCCTCATTGTGACGCGCCGTCCGGGTACGGGCCCGAAGGGCGCGCGTGGGCCATGCTGTCCTGGTGGCTGAACGGGTGCGGGTGCGGGAGATCGACGACGATGAGGGCCGGAGACTGCTGCGGATCATCCGCCGGGGCACTGGGTCCGTGGTGACCTGGCGGCGCGCCCAGATGGTGCTGCTGTCCGCGCAGGGCATGCCCGTCGACAAGATCGCGACGGTGACGTTCACCAGCCCAGACCGCGTCCGCGACGTCCTGCACAACTTCAATGCCGACGGCTTCGACTCGCTCTACCCGAAGTACAAGGGTGGGCGCCCCAGGACGTTCACGCTGCCCGAGCGTCGCGAGATCAAGAAGATCGCCAAGTCCAAGCCGGCCGAGCACGGCCTGCCGTTCTCGACCTGGAGCCTGGTCAAGCTGGCCGACTTCCTGGTCGCCGAGGGGGTGGTCGACGACATCAGCCACGAGGGCCTGCGGGTCCTGCTCCGCGAGGAGGGCGTCTCCTTTCAACGCGTGAAGACCTGGAAGTCCTCGAACGACCCCGACTATGCCGCGAAGAAGGCCCGGGTCGAGCACCTCTACGCCATCGCCGACGGCGAGGTCATCCCTGAGGAAGGAGAGCCCGAAGTCATCTTCTGCATGGACGAGTTCGGCCCGCTCAACCTCCAGCCCCACCCCGGACGCCAGTGGGCAGAGCGCGGCGGCAAGCACAAGGACCCCGACCGTGAGCCGCGGCCCCGCCGCCGTGCCACCTACACCCGCCCGCATGGCGTCCGGCATCTGTTCGCCGCCTACGACCTGGGCACGGACCAGCTCTACGGCCACATCAAGAAGACCAAGAACCGCTCCAAGTTCCTGGAGTTCTGCCGCTACCTGCGCTCCCTGCACCCCATCGCGAAGCGCATCGCGATCGTGTGTGACAACTTCTCGCCCCACCTGACCACCAAGCGGTGCCGCCGGGTCGCCAACTGGGCCGAGGCCAACAACGTCGAGATCGCCTACACCCCGACCAACTCCTCATGGCTGAACCGCATCGAGGCCCAGTTCACCGCCCTGCGCTACTTCACCCTCGACGGCACTGACCACGCCAGCCACAAGCAGCAGGGCAGCATGATCCGCCGCTACATCATCTGGCGGAACAAGCACGCCCAGGACGAGCGCCTACGCGAGGTCGTGAACAGGGCGAACGTCGCCTGAGGCAGCCGCACCCCAACGGAACAACGCGGTCCACAGGAAGGTCACGCCGAACAGTGCTGAGTCAGGGGGCTCCTCCCGCATGCGGCGCAGTTCGACCTCGACCAGGTCGGAGAAGATCCAGCGCAGCGATTCCGGTGTGTAGGCGAGGCCGCCCTGCAACTCGCGTTCGCGGTAGATGTCCGCGTCGGTGAGTTCCGACCCCATTCCGGCCTCGCCGGCGGCGAAGCTGGTGAGCGCGAGGTGGCCGCCAGGGGCGAGGACGCGGTCGAGGAGGGCCAGGTAGCTGACCCGGCGGTGGGGCGGCAGGTGGTGGAAGCACCCGGAGTCGACGACCAGGTCGTAGGGGCCGCTCAACTCGGCGGCGGGGAGGGCGAAAGCGTCACCGCACAGGAAGCGGACGTCGACTCCGGCCTCGTGAGCCCGGTCCTTGCCCCAGGCGACGGCCACCGGGGAGAGGTCGACGGCGTCCACCTCGAAGCCGTGTGAGGCGAGGTACAGGGCGTTGCGGCCGGGTCCGCTTCCCAGGTCCAGAGCCCGGCCGGGAGCGATCAGACCCTGGTCGAGGTACGCGGCCAGGTTCTCGTCCGGCTTCGCCACGAAGAACGGGACGGGCCTTGACCGGTCGGCATAGAAGCGGTCCCAGAAGTCCTTGCCGTCGCCCGTCGCCAAGCGGCCGGCCTCGGATTCAGATACGAAGAGCCCGTCCAAGAGCGCGAGAACGTCCTCGACGGTGCGTACGGTCCGGTCCATCCGGCCCCCCTTTCGACCGATGTCGATCATAGGAACGAGGATGACAAAAGGCCAGGTCAGAGGGAGTATTGCGACGGCTGGAATGGGCTGCTGCAGGCCCCGGAGGCCACTGGCAAGCCCCAACTCCCGCCCCCGACTCCGCGTCCGCCCAGCCAGCCATCAAGGGCCAGAATGGGGCCATCCTCGGCTGCGGCGGGGAGACTATTTCGACGAGTTTTCCAGCGGTGCTACAGGGCAAACGTTGCCTGCCGCGGCACTAGGCGACGTCCGCCCGCCCGTGCCGACAGCACGAGGCCCAAGGCCTTTTGAAGGGAGGGCCCGGGTCTGGCGCGGTGGGGAGGGAGCAGGCAGAGGCTTTCTCAGTAGTCGTCCCGTTCGGAGGGCGGTCCGTACTGCTCGATGAGATCGCAGGTGCAGGTGCCGCCGGCGACCAGCGGTTTGTCGCACTCGGCATGGTGGTGCCGCACCGGCGGCTTCGGCGGCGAGGGCCGTACGGAGCCGCCCTTCGTCGGCTGGGCCGGGACAACCTGGGTGTCGATCCGGGGGTGGGTAGTTGGTGTGTGGGGTGGGGTGTGAGCTGCGGGGTTGGGTGTTGGTTGAGAATGGGTTCTGGTGGGGGTGGGGTGGGGCTGAGCTGGGGTTGTGTGGGTTGGAGTGGGAATTTCCGGGGTGTTGTGGGTAGCTTCTGCGTCTAATGGTCCGGGGTGTGTTTTGGCTGGTCAGGCGTGTTGTGCCTGGTCAGAGGCGTGGCCTGGTGTCTGTGGTGTCGGTGCGTTGTAGGGACGTTTTGGGGGGGGGCTGGTAGCTCTTGGCTCGGTGGTCGGTGGGTTGGGGGTTTTTGCCGGTCCAGTACAGGGCGGTGTCGAGGTCGCGTGGGGTCCAGCCGTCGGCGGGTGCTCGGCTGTGTTGGAGGAGGTTGTCGAGGAGTTGCATGTAGCGGCCGTAGCGTCCCGGTGCGGGGGTGAGGGTGAGACCCAGGGTGTCTAGGGCGTGTTGGACTCGGCGGTCGTAGACGGCCATCCGTGTGGGGGCTGCTGCTGTCAGGGCGGCTGAAGCGAGGGCGTCGCCGGTACGGAAGCCGGGCAGTTCCCACATGATGCTGCGTCCTGTGCGGGCAGCCTCACTGCGCGGGACCGCGGTGTCGCGGACTGCGGTGACGGCCCGCTTGGTGACCTCGCGCACCTGGGTGTCGGGCAGGGACATGAGCGCCGATACCCACGGGGTCTGTGCGGAAAGCCGTTTCCAGACGACCAGGGCCGCGATGTCCGTCTTCCCGAGGCTGCTGGCGTGCTCGGTTCGTTGTGCGACGTCGTGGAACACCTCGTCGTAGTGCGGTGAGACTCCTGCCAGGTAGTCGGCACGGGCGGGGATCAGGACGTCCCACGCCTGGCCGCAGACGGCAGTGCATTCATCGTCAGTGGGCATTTCCCTGGTCTTCTTCACGTCCGCATCATGGCGGTGTGGACGGTCGGCGGGTGCGGGGGCGCTTGTGTTGTTCGGCGAGGTGGTCGAGCTGGATGGCGTCCAGTGCTTTCTTGGTGATGCGTTCGGTGCCGTCGTAGATGGCGCTCCCAGGCATACACCCGCTCGCGTACAGCCTCCGGCAGTTCCTCAAGAAGCCCGCAGGGCGCCACGCCGCGCCGAGGTGCGCCCACGACTTCGAAGTCGGGAGCAGCGAAGAGGCGATTCACCAGCACCGTTGCCACGGAGTCGTCCGCGTCGATCAGCCGGGCGCGAGGTTCTTCCAGCATGACTACCGTCCAGGTCCGCTGTGCGAAGCGCAGCTGCGTTCCGGGCTCAAGCACCGTGTAGGTCACGCCGCCCCCTGGCCGGCCTGGTCCGATGACACGGTCACCTGCTCGTGCAACGGCTTGAGCAGCGGAGCTGACAAGGCGCCGTGCCATAGCGCGTGGAAGACCACAGGGAGGATCTCGACGGGATCCCCGACCTCCCGGGCGCCTTCTATCAGAGGCCGCGGACGGAGAAAGGCATTGACCACGCGCCCGGCCAGCTCGCCGCCCCTGTAGCGGGGATGCCGGTAGCCGGCCAGCCACTTGAGATTGGCGGCCACAACCGGGTCCGGTGGCCGGGCGATCTTGTACTCCCACCCTGCCGAGCCAGCAGCAGCCGTGACCCTCTCTGCGCGATGCGCCAGCCGGCGTGAGATTTCGTCGTGTCCGGCACAGTCGAGGAGGAGACCACTGCCATCGGCTAGCCGGGCCATCAGATGCGGTGCGTGCCGGACACAGGATCCGTCGGCCTCGCGCGGATCCGTCGGCCTCGCGCCATATGAGCTCCACTGGGCGGCACGCCATCGCCACAACCTGCGGATCACGGTCGAGCAGTATCACCTGGGTCCGCATGACGCCCGACCCGTAGCGCACCAGATGGCCGTCGGTCGCCGACCACCACCACCCGGGCGCGATCCGCCTCCCGGGCTGCACAGCAAATGGACGCACCGGCGCGCAGTCCTCCAGCCGGATGCCGCGTATGGCGTCCATCCACGGCATCTGGTGGCTGCTGCCCACCAGATCCAGGAACCGCGCCTCGAAGGGAGCAGGATCAGCACCCACCGGACTTGCCACCGCTTCTCGTCCCTGCATACCGGCTCAACTGCTGATCATCAGATCCGGTAATGGCTTCGCGTTCGGTTCTGGCCCTGGTGTGATGAGGCTGATGGTGGCTGCCTGCAGTGACTGGGTGGCGGCGTCGATGGTGGTGTTGATTGTCTTGGGGGTGGCTCCGGTGCCTCTGAGCCGTTCGGCGTCGATGAGGCCGGCAGCGGCCAGGGCGGCGTCGCCCGCTGCTTGTGCCAGGGGGCTGGAGTCCTCGTCGAGTGTGGCTTCGATGGCGCTGCGGATCAGTCGCATGCTCAGGAGCCGCAGGCGGGTTTCGTCTGAGGGTGAGGGGATGGTCGAGCGGTAGCCGGTCAGGAGCTGGATCAGGCCGCGCGGGGGTTCTTGCGTGGGGTCGGCGCGCACGGCGGCGTCGAGTTCCGTCTTGGCGAGCAGCACGCCCAGCAGCAGCGCGCTGTCGGTGCGTTTGGGCCCGTCCGGCCGCAGGCCCGGGTCCGGTACGGGCGCAGCGCCGAGTTCGTCCAGAGCGCGGTAGAGGGCACGCGCGCTGGATGGGCGTCGGGCGGACGGACGCGCCATCACGCTTGTCCTGGCTGTGGCTTGATGTCAGGTCCGGGTAGTGGCGTGGCGGCGCCGCTTGGGTTTCGTGGTCCGTACCGGTTTGGGCATGGTCATGGTGGCCTTGTTCATGCGGTCGTAGGTGCGGGTCATGTGGGCGATCTCGTCCTGGAACATGGCCAGCACCTCGTAGTCGGCCACCTGCTCGCCCAGGGGGTTGATGGCCCCCGACAGCAGGCGGCGCAGTTCGGTGTTGATCCGGCGCATCCGCAACGAGGCGTTCTCGGCGATTTTCGCGGGGTCGGTCGTGATCATGTAGCCGCCGCGGTAGGCGAGGAACGCTTTGCCCTTCTCCATGGTGAGGTGGTCGCGGATGTAGCCCTTGGTGCGCTCGAACTGTCCGTCGGTGGCGTGGATGCGGTCGGTGATGTGCTCGCGGGGGAGCAGGACGTCGTCGCCGGCCTCGTCGAAGAGGTGCCAGGCGAGTTCTGCCAGGTGCTGGGTAGGCACCGGGGCGGCCCGCTGGCCCGTGCCCGAGGCTGCCGTGGTGCGGGCTGGACGAGTCATGGCTCGTCATCTCCTTCGGACAGGATGCGGGCGAGTTCCTCGTCCATCGTCTTGTCGCCGGTTGCGAGCGCGGAGTCGCACCAGTCCAGTGCGGCACGGATCCTTCGGTGGTTGTCCAGGATCGCTCTCACCTCCCGGTCGGTGAATTCCGCGACGTGCAGACGGGGGACCATCTCCTGCAGGTCGACCAGAAACGCGGTGCCGGTGCCGATCAGTTCCAGTGCCTCACGCGAGGCACGCTGGTAGTCCACGGCCGGTTCCCGCAACCGCTTTGATGTCTGGGGCGCGGCCGTCGTCTCCTCCTGCTCCCAGGGGCCGCTATCTGCGGGCTCGCTATCGCGTTCGTGCGCGGCCGCCAGCCGGTCTGCCGCGGCTTCCATCCGCTGCTCGTGGTGTGCGCGGTACAGGATGCGCTGGTTGGCCGGGTTGGCCATCACCCGGTGCGCGACATCAGGCCGTCGGATGATCTCCTCCACCGCGCCCACCGCGTTCTCGGAGTTCGTCAGCAGGGTGCGCACCCGGTCGAGTTTCTCTTCCTTGGTAAGTGGCCGGTGAGGCAGACGGCCGGCACGCCTGAGAGCGGCGTCCTCAGTCCAGCGGCCCGCTCCGTCCGGTGGTTCCTGGATGAGCTCGAAACGATCGTCCAGGGATTCCAGGGCACGGTGGACCGACCAGGACACGCCCGGCTCCCTGTGCTCGGGCGGCCACTGCATGGCGGTGAACCGGTAGCCCAGCAGCGTGTGGACGTTGATACCGATCTGGTCGGCGTAGCGGTCCAGGATCGCGAAAACGCCGCGCTTTTCCCCGGGCTCGGACTTGTCGACCATCTTCAACGTGATGTCGCCCAGCTCGAACTGGATCCGGGTCTCCTCCAGGACCAGGTCGCGGCCCTGGCGCACGTAGCGCCCCCATTGCCGGTCGGTGTAGCGCTGGGGAAAGGGGCTGACAATTCTTTCTCTGACCATGGTTAGCCTCCCTGCATGCCGAGGCGCGAGTACAGGTCCAGCGGGCACATCAAACCTCACGCCCGTGCCCTTACTCCCAATCTAGAACCTTATGTCACGTTTGTTTATTGATTGGCTGGTTTATCTGAACGGCAGGGTGCTGTTCATTGCTGCCCCCTGCGTCAGTAACCGCGCGCGCTCGCTGAAGCCGGATTTGAAATCGGGGTGCGGGAGTACAGGAGCGGACCTACGGATCTACCGCATTCCCGCAGGCCAGGGTTCTGTAGCACGACGTTTATCCGTCACGCGAGGATCGAGGCGCGGGCCCGGTAGGCGGCAGAGCGGCAGGCAGGCCGGTCGTACACCGCATCGCGCCGACGATCCTGCCCAGCGGCGACGGACTTACCGCAGACAGGGCAGCTCTGCAGCGCTCTCGACGTCGTATCGAAAGGCCCTGCCTCCAGGTCGGCAGCACGCCTCCGCCGCGCAGCCGCGCCGCAGGCAGGACGGCAATAGCGGACATCCGACCGAGCCAACACCGGCAGCGGCTTACGGCAGAAGGCGCAGCAACGCACCCGCCTGTCCATATCTCCAGAGTACGCATGGTCCTACCGTCCAGTGACGCCCTGCCGGAACAAAAAGCACTGAGCCTTTTCCAACCTGTTCGCCGCGAGCGTGGTGCTCGGCTGGTCATGCACCTTCGGTGTCAAGTCGCTCTGCGGACTGGAGCAGGTACTCGGGCAGTTTCGAACTGGCCGCCAACACCTCGATGCCGATGAGGCGGCCCTGCTCGTCGAAGTCGAGGTTGATCATGCCATCGACGTCCACTGGATCGCAGGGATACATGCGCGCGGACGTCACGCGGGCCTGCGGTTCGGTGAGGTATACGTACGCTGCGTTGACGGTCTTGTCGTAGGTGACTCTGACGTCTGTCACGGTGAGCGGTCTCCCTTGCTGTCGTTGATGGTGGCGCTGTCCTTGTCCATACCTCCGGCCGCAGCGATCTCAGGCTGCCGTGGCGAGGTGCAGGGCCAGGACGGCCTTGACGATGTCGGTGATGCGGGTGGTGCTGCAACGGAGTTGCGCAGGAGCCGCCAGCTCTTCAGGGTGGCGTTGGCCTGCTCTCCGACGGCTCGGATCCTGGCGTGGGAGGAGTTCACCGCCCGCTTCCCGGCTGGGAGCGTGCTCCAGCGGCCCCGGTAAGGCACCCGGATCGTCCCCTGCGCTCCCTGATATCCCTTGTCGGCCCACGTCCGGATGCCGGCTTGGGTGAGCGCTTCGATGATGCCGTGGATGCGTGCGGCCTTGACATCGTGGACGGCACCTGGCAGGGCAGGTGAGGCCCAGAGCAGGCGTCCGAACGCATCGGCGATGACCTGGACGTGCGTTCATGCCGTGGCGCTTGTGCTTGCCAGAGTAGTAGGGGCGGTCGGCGGCAATGCGGTCGATGTGCAGCAGGGTGCCGTCCAGGATCACGAATGCCTTGTTGGCGGCGACGGTCATAGCCTGCTGGAGGGTGGGGGCAAGGGCGGCCAGGACCTCAACCGCCTCGACGATGTACCGGTAGACGGTGGCCAGCCCGATCCCGAAGCCGGCCGCGAGCTGGGCGTACGTGTGCCCGCAGCGCAGATGGGCCAGCGCGAGCAGAGCCTGTCGGTCCGCGGTCAGGCGGCGCCAGCGCGTGCCGCGCTCACGACGCCGGGCTCTCAGCAGGCCGGACAGGTAGCGCAGGGTCGAGTTGGACAGATCGATCCCCGATGGGTAGACAAGCATGTGAAGCTCCGGGCGGACAGGTTGATCTTGGTCGACAACCCATCTACCAGGAGCTTCACCTTTTCCTCAACGCCGCCCTCAGCCAACCGACGTGCTACGCAACCACCGTTGGAAAAGCCTCATTATCTATGTTCAGGCACCAGAGCCACCTTGGGAGACGTGGGAGACACTTCTTCAGGTCCTGGGTGACATCACCCCGGTTGTCGAGGCCATTCCCCCCGACGCCGCATTGGCGGATGTGAGCGGGAGCGTTCGCTATTTCGATTGCGACGCTGTTGAGATTGCGCGACTTGTGCGTGTGCGCATGTTGGCGTTGTACGGCTTTGACTGTGCTGTCGGTGTGGCTCCCAATCCCATGCTCGCCAGGATGGCCGGGCATCACGGACCATCTGGTGCCGTTCGCTGTATCACGGATACCCCACAGGGAATATCCGGCTTCCTGAACCCAAAGCCAGTAGCAGTCCTGTATGGAGTGGGGCCGAAGACGGCGCGCATGCTCTGCGAGTACGGGTTGGACAGTATCGGTAAGGTGGCAGAAACTTCTGAGGCCACCTTGCAGAGGATCCTGGGTGCGAAAACGGGGCGTCTTGTGCACGAACGGGCCCGAGGTATCGACCGGAAACGTGTGGTACCGCACGCTCCGCCCAAGTCGGCCAGCGCTGAATTGCGATTCGCCAGGCATGAGGTCGATGGATCGGTACGTCGCGGTGCACTCCTTGGACTTGCCGTTGACGTCGGTAGGCAATTGAGGACGGACGGCCAGGTGGCCCGCGCGCTCACACTCACAGTTCATTACGCGGATCGGTCGAAGACCACCCGGACGCGAGTGCTTCAAGAACCCACGGCTCACACTCCAGTACTGGCGGGCACCGCACAAGCACTGCACGACGCCTTGGGACTTCAACGGGCACGGGTAACAGCTCTCTCCCTGAGAGCCGAAGATCTGACGACCGCTCGGCTCTCCGGCCAGCAGCTCACCTTTGATCGCCATACGGAAAGCGCCCGTCGACTTGAACCGGTCCTCGACCGTATTGCCGCGAGATGGCCTGGCTCGGTGGGGCCGGCGACCCTCGTGCGCCCCTTGACCGCTGAGCGCCGCCGGACCGGTCCGGCGCAGGTGAGCGCGGTGACGTTCACAGCGGTAGTCGTCTCACCTCCGGAGGGCGGTCGAGCCGGAAATCCCTGGAGACGTGAGGCTTGACGGGTGTTCCGCGGCTGGGCCATGCGATGTCGTCAACGGCGAGGAACGGCTCGCCGACCACGGTAACGGGGGTTGCCCCGGTGAACGCCATGACGTCCCGATGCAGGTGGGACTGGTCGGCGTAGCCGGCGTCGGCCGCGACTCGGGCCGCGCCTTCACCTGCGACCAGGCGGTGGACGGCATGGTCGAAGCGGACCAGCTTCACGGCGCGCTTGGGTGGCAGCCCGAGCTGCGACCGGAACCGGGACCACAGGCGCTTACGGCTCCATCCGACCTCGGCCGCGAGTCCGTCGACCCGGGCCAGGCCACGGCTGCCGACGATCCGGTGCCAGGCCCAGGCCACCTCAGGGTCCACGTGCGGCTCCGCCTCATACCGACGGGCGAGCAACGCGTCTGTCAACGCGAAACGCTCCTGCCAGGACGAGACATCGCCGAGTTGCTCGCGGATCCGGGACGCCTCCCGGCCCCACAAATCGCCCAGGGACACGACGGCGCCGTCGAGGTCGGCGGGGGAGACGCCCAGAACCGCGCGGGCGATCACCGGGGACAGGCGCACCTGCACGCACTCGACGTTCTCTCCCCGCGCCCGGACCGCGCCTCCGGTCCCAAGCCCGGGCCCGGCGACGAGGCTTCCCCGCTGCTGCTGCCCGGCGGCACAGTCAATGACGGGCGAGCCGGCGCCGAACTCCAGGAGCAGCGTCACGGCCGGGTGCGGGACCATCCGGAGCGCGTCCAAGTCACGGACACGGAACCCGGCCATGGTGAGACAGGCCACCCTGCTGGGCCGCTGCGGGCATGCGACGTCCCACACAGACGCACCATGCATGAAAGTCCGCACCGTCCCATGCTAGTTGAGCCGGCTGACGGGAACATTTATCCAATCCGCCGACGGGGACCGGCAGCGACAGTGGGCTCATGACTGTTTCTGACGGCGGACCGTACGTGAACGGCGGCGCAGAGGCCACCGAGAGTTCGACCCTGGCGCTGGACGACGGCGACATCCACGTGTGTCAGGACGGCCCCCGCGACGCCCGCGCACTCTTGCTCATCCACGGGTCGGCATCCTCGACCCGCTCGTGGGACTCGCTGGTTCCCCTGCTGACCGGATCTCACCGCGTCATCCGGATCGACCTGCTCGGGCACGGCCGGTCGGCCAAACCGACCGACCGCAGCTATGCGCTCCCGGACCAGGCACGCCGGGCCGGCGCGGCACTGGACCGGCTCGGCGTCGAGCACGCCGTGGTCGTAGGCCATTCCAGCGGCGGCGTGGTCGCCACCGCCCTCGTCGAGCAGCGACCCGACCTGGTGACCGCGCTCGCGCTCGTCAACACCGGACCCAGCCTGGACGCCTTCATCGCACCGCAGTCCGTCGCCATCGGACTCTCCCAGTGGCCGCCGACCGACGAGCAACTCCGTCGGTTCGCGAGCACCGGTTGCAGCCGTGCGGGCTACCAGATCCCACCGGAGCTCCTGGACGACGTGCGCTGCATGACCCACCACTCGCTCACCGCAACGATGCAGGCCACCCGCGAGTACCTGGAGCAGCGCGCGCTCCCGGACCGGCTGACGGCGCTCGGCAAGCCGCTACTGGTGATCTTCGGTGAGGACGACCGCAGGTGGCGATCCTCATCCGCCGCCGACTACCGCTCAGTTCCGGGCGCGAAAGTCGAGTTGCTGCCCGGTCTCGGACACTCACCCATACTCGAGGATCCCCCGCGGACCGCAACTCCCCTGCTGGCCTTCACCACGATCCACGCCGTACGGGTGGACTGAATGACAATGAGGGGTGCCATGCGGATTCTCGTCTCCGGCGCCAGCGTCGCCGGCCCGGTGCTGGCGTACTGGCTCACCAAACACGGCTTCTCTGTCACCGTCGTCGAGCGCGCGCCGACTCCGCGCAAGACCGGCGGCCACGCGGTCGACCTGTTCCGGCCCGCGATGAACATCTCTGAGAAGATGGGCGTGCTTCCGCGCATCGAGGAGCGGGCCACCGGCACCAACCGGATGACTGTCCAGCAGGAGGGCGCACGGCGTCCCGTCCGGGTGGACCTCTCCAAGATCTTCAGTGCCGCTTCCGACCGGCACGTCGAGGTCATGCGCGACGACCTGAGTGAGATCTACTACGACGCCGCGCGCGACGACGTCGAGTACATCTTCGACGACTCGATCACCGCCATCTCGTCCGACGGACTGGTGCGGTTCGAGAAGGCCGCACCGCACCGCTTCGACCTCGTCGTCGGCGCGGATGGGCTGCACTCCAACGTGCGCCGCCTCGTGTTCGGAGACGAGTCCCGCTTCAGCGCCTTCACCGGGGCGTACCTCGGGGTACTGACCCTGCCGAACGTCTCCGCGCTCGATGGCGAGCTCCTCATGCACGTCGGCGTCGGCCGCACCGTCGGCATGTACGGCGCGCGGCACCTCGGCGACGCGCGGGCGTTGTTCCTGTTCCGGAGCGAGCGCGAGCTCGACTATCACCACCACGACGTGCCCCGGCAGAAGGAGCTGCTGCGCGGTGCGTTCGGCGGCATGCACCCTGACGTGGACGACTGGCTGGACGAGCTCGACCGCACCCCGGCGTTCTACTTCGACTCGATCACCCAGCTCCGCATGAACACCTGGTCGCGGGGGAGGGCGACGCTCGTCGGCGACGCGGGCTACTGCCCCGGCCCGGCCGTCGGCGGCAGCACCAGCCTGGCCGTGGTCGGAGCGTACGTCCTCGCGGGGGAGCTGGCGCGGGCGGGCGGTGACCACGAGCGCGCCTTCCCCGCCTACGAGGGAGCGATGGCGGAGCACGTGCGCGGCAGCCGCGCGGCAGCGCTCAGCGCGGCGAAGACCCTGATCCCCACCTCACGCCTCGGAGTGCAGGGGCTGGCCCAGGGCGCCCGCCTGATCTCCGCCCTGCCCGCGGGGCCCAGCCGCGCCCTCCTCCGCCTCACCACCAAGAGCGCACGCCTCTACAACTCCATGACCGTCGACGACTACCTGCCGTCGCCCACCGCATCGCGAGGCCGAGTTGGCTTCGCGGGCGACCTTGGAGGCGGGCTCGGGGTGGAGTGAGGAGTGCTCGCCGCCCTGCTGGCGGCCCGGCTTGCGGAACTCAGTGGCTGCTGCGCAGGCCCGCGTCCCCAAAGATCGCTGCGCAGAGCCGAGGGTTGGTGAAGTTACGGCTCCAGCCTGCATCGGGCACGCGATAGGACGCAGGTCCCGCGCACACCCGCCACGCCAACTTGCCTGCCCTCCAGCCGGGTTGAGCAAGGAGCAGTGTTGCTGGACGTGTGGCAGAGCCCTGATCAGGGACGAGGTAGGAAAGAAGGGATCCCGAGATCGACTGACCGGCCCGGTTGCTCGGACCTCAGGGCCTGCTTCCGTTTCTCGCGCAGAAACTGCAGTGTGAGGTCGATGCCTTCGATCTCACCCAGCCAGCCTTCGGTCTCTGCTTGCTTCCGGCGGGCCTCCAGATCCTCTTCCAAGTCGTCGAGACGTGACAGCATCTTGGGATTCACCTGAAGCATTGGGCACGGCAGACAAGCGTGCTCATGCTGGCAAGGTGTTCCGTAGGGGCGGGCGCAATTTCCGAGTTCGACCTTGCGGCGGTCGAAGTGCTCTTGGAACTCGTCCCACTCATCGGACGTTGCTGATCGGTACTCTTCGACAGGGCGCACGGCCCGACGGCGAGCCAGGTATTCCTGATAGTGGCGAACGACATCCTCGTTGAAGACAGCTACATAGCCGCCGGTGGTTTCGATGTTCAGGTGGCCCAGCAGTGCCGCACCGATATGGATGGGTAGCCCGTTGTTGACGATCTCAGTGGCGAACAACCTGCGGAAATCATGGGGGGCGAACGTCAGGCCGACGAAGGCCGGGTTCGCCTCGGCGAGTTCGCGGCAGAGCGTCCTGATCCGATTGGCGATGGTGTTAGGGCTGATCACGCCTCGGCCGCCCCGTGAGCCACGTTGGAACAGGAAAGGCATGGATGCAGACCACTGTCGCTCGTGCGCATCGTAGCGCTGGGTAAGAGGAACAGACCTCCGCTCTCCGGTGATATGGCGGCGAATCACCGATGCGATCACGTGGAAGAGCTCCGCCGACATGGGGATGACGCGCTCTCGGTCGGTCTTCGACGGCGCGATTACCAGGAGGGCGACCACCTCGCCGTTCGGCCTCTGGTACTGCCGGATGCTGAGCTGCGTCAGCTCGACAAGCTCCTCGATCCGGACCCCGCTCAGCCTCAGTGTCTCCACGTAGGCCCAGTCCCAGAAGGCATCCTCTTCTGCTCCTTCAGCATGGATTGCTTCGCCGGTGGCGAGGTCCTCCACACGCACCGGCGCTTTGGAATGACGAGTCTTTGCCTGGTCGGCTCGGCTGTTCGTCCGGCGGTAGGAGCGGCCGGCATGAGTGAACTCCTCGCCGAGCGGGACAGCCGACGCGGCCTGGAGCAGGGCGCGCGACTTCCTGTGCCTCTCCTCCACATGCTCAACCAGCGTGGGCAGAAGCGGTTGCCGTTCACGAATGCGGTTGTCGGTCCGTTCCTTCGCCCTACGGCGGCCGCTTCGCGCGGAGCGCACCTCGTGCCGCGGGACAGGGCACGGTACTGCCCAGACGCCCCACCGATCCGGCTCTTCAAGTGCGATCTCTCGGCGTCGCGTCGGTGGTGGTGAGAGTCGGTGGTGATGTTCTGGGGTGGGGCGTTACAGGGCTGGTCAGCGGATGTTGTGGTGGGGTAGGTCGCTGTCATGAGGTGAGAGATTGAGGGACAGGACCACTGTCGTGGGGCTTTATCGCATGGCGGCTGATGCTGTCTCAGGTTCGTGAGTTCTTTTGCGGTGAGGTGGGCCGGGTCGGTGTGATCGTGGGGTGGACCAAGAGGTAAGGGCCGGTCGTGGGCCTGTGCTGCCCAGGGGGTTGGTGGTGCGTCGTCTGTTGGAGCGGCAGCAGGCGGGGGAGCTGGCCACGCGGCATGTGCGTGCGGTCGCTGAGACGGTGGGTGTCTCGGAGCGCACGGTGTGGCGTTGGCCGGAGCAGGCCAAGACGACCGGGCAGGTGGAGGCGCCGGTTCGGCAGGGGTATGCGGTGTCGCACGAGGTGTGGGCGCTGCTGGGCGAGGTGGGAGGGAATGTTGCTGAGCTGAGGCGCCGGCTGGCCGGGATGGCGGCGGGGCCTCGGTGCCGTCGGCGTCGACACTGCACCGGGTGATCCGCAGGGACCGCCGGGCGGGGCGGGCGTTGATGGTCGAGCGGGAGCCTGAGGTGGCGGGGCCACGCAGGTCCGATCCGCTCAGCGAGCTCGGCCTGAACGTCGTGGCCGGCCAAGGTACAGGCGGGCAGGTTTTTCTGCGCGAGCAGAAGCATCTGGCGCAGGTCCCGGTTCTGGTGCCGGGCGCGCAGGTGGTGCATACGTCCGCTGTGCAGTCGGTGCTGCGGACGGTCGCGCACGCGGCCGCGGTCGGGGCGGTGGTGTGTCTGTACGGCGACGCCGGACAGGGCAAGACCGTCGCGTTGCAGTACGCCCTGTCCCAGCTGCCGCACCCGGCCAGGGTCCGCCGGGTCCACGTCGGTGTGCACCCGACGGTTCCCGAACTGCGCCGGGTACTCGCGGACGCCCTTGAGCTGGGCAGGCGTCTGCCGCGCGGGGCGGGGGAGGCCGACTTGATGCTGGTGAACGCGTTGAGACAGCCCCGCGTGCTGGTACTGGACGAGGCACAGCGTCTTCCGGGGCCGTCGTGTGGATTGGAGGGGTATGTGTAAGGCGGGGTTGCTTTTCTTCTGGTGTCTCGTTGATGGCTTCGGTGGCACGCGCATGGTTCAGGTGTCACCTGAATGACGGTTGTCGCGGGATGGTGGTGCGGTGTGGGGGAGCGGTTTCTCAGGCTGATCGAGGGCGGGCTTGCCACCTCGGTATCCGATGTCGACCAGGCGCTAGATGAGTGGGCTCTCCAGGCCCGCTGTACAGAGGCCTTCGTCCGTGTCACCACCGCGCAGCTGGAATCCTTCCTGGCCCTCGCCCCGGCCCGTCGTGCTTCCCGCCTCGCGGGACTGCGTCAGTTCTTCGCCTATGCCCACCGCTCCAAGGCGGTCCTCCACAACCCCGCCGACCCGGTAACCGCGGTGCAGCAACGGGGATTTCATGGACCTACCCTCGCACTGGCTCAGCAGCGAGCCCTGCACAGACGGTGGACCACCAAGCAGGACATCCACCCGCACGAGGCCTTCATCGGACTCGCCGCCCGGCTCCACGCAGCAACGATCACGGAGCTACGCCTGCTCACCGACACCGGAATCGACCCTGACCACCAGAGCGTTCAGTTTCCCGGCAGGTCAGTGGCCCTCCCGCTGGACGACGCGACTTGGGGGCCCTGCAGCGCTGCCAAGAACATCGGCGCCGCCTCGGCTCGGACAACCCACACCTGCTCGTCACACGCCTCACCCGGACGCGCCGCGGCCCCGCCGGCGCCGCTCACGTCCGCGACAGCCTCGCCCCCGTCGGCCTACTGCCACGCATCCTGCGCTCCACCCGCCTGCTCACCCTCGCAGACGAACTCGACATCAAGGTACTCACCACATCGCTGGGCATGTCATACGCAGGGGTCGCCCACTACCGGCCCGGAACAACGCCGACGAGCTTCATGTGACAGACCACGCACTTCGTACGCAATATGTACGTCGATCGAACGCTGTCCGTACGTTTCATGGGTCACAGTGTGGGAGGTGTTCCATGTTCTGCGCTGCCGTCGCCAGCCGAACGCAAGCGGTCATCGCAGGCAGGGTCCGGCTGCTTTGTCGGAAGGCGTTGTCACGGCCTCACACCAGGCTAGCCCGCCGTAGCCGGGGGGTTCCTAGGTTCTCGGCATGACGATGATCGCCAGCTGGCTTGATCAGGGCATTCGAATGAGAACGGCGGGAACACACACTTCATGACGAACTCCGATGACGAAGTGCAGACGTCCCATACACCGGGATCCCAGCCGAGCGTCCGCCCGGGTTCCGACGAACCGCAGACGATCACGGCGCCGACACCGCCCGTCGCGTGGAGCGGTGACGCTCCGGACCAAGCCGACCTGGCCGACGAAGAGGAGGAGTCGGAACGGCCCCGCACTCGCGGAGAATCGACGATTCCGTCCCAGAGTGACTGAGCCCCTCCTGGGGGTGCGGCTGGCAACGGCGTGTGTTGGGGCGAGGTCAGCGCCCTGCAGGTGCGGCGACGGCCCAGCGGCTGGTTCCGAGGAAGTCATGCCAGGGTGACGGCGGGCTGTCATGATCAGGCCGTCCCGTGCATGGTCAGGTCCATCGCATGCCGATGGTGGACAGCTGCTCCATCCGCTCCGGGGTCAGCGTCGCGGCCCTGCTGCGCTGGTTACCGACCCATGCCCCGAGCCGAAGCTCCCGCTCCTCCTGGTCGTCGCCGACGATCCGCTCGACGTGCTTCCTCGGCACTCGAAGGTGGCCCTCACGCTCGTAGAACTGCCGGGCGGCCTCGTAGTTCATGGCCCATTTGTCGGCCTGGGTGCGGCGCGGGCGCGGCTTCTCGTCCTCGGCCGCGGGCTCGATACCGAGGATGTGCTCGCACATCCATTGCTGCACGCCGGTGAGCTTGTCCCAGCCGAGCCGGACCGAGCGCACCCACCGCCCCAGATCCTCGCCTTGGTGCACGACCATGCCTGGCTCGGTCGGCAGTGTCCCGCCGGCTTCCAGGTGCTGCCGGGTGAGGTGGAAGCAGCGTTGCCATTCGACCGGCCAGGTGGGGCACCAGGACGCGTCGATGTCCTCGAGCTGCTCGCGCCGTTCTTCCGGCAGCGCGCCGGCCGACGACGGAACGGGCAGGCCTTCGGCGCGCCGCTGCTCGATCTCAGCGGCCTTGCGGGCGGCGGCGCGCGCGTTCTTCAACCAGATGCCTACCCGGTAGCCCTGGTAGGTGGCGTCCAGTGGCGCCAGGAGATGGCCCGCTTCGGCAGCCCACCCGCGCGCCGCCGCGAGGCCCTCTTCCCAGGCGACGTCGAAGTGCGACCAGACCATGCCCAGCTTCTCCAGCTGCTTGATGCGGTCGGCATCCATGACACCGCGGACGTAGATGCGCCTCGCGTCGGCGATCCATTGCCCCAGTGGGAAGGAGGCGAGCGAGGCCGGCCACCCCTGGCCTTCGGCTTCCTGGTCCCCGCTCTCGGAGACGCGGTACGTGAACGGCACTTTCAGGTCGCCGTGGAGCCGGTTGTAGATGGTGGCGGCTTCAATGCCGCGGCGCCAGTGCTGGTGTTCGGGGTTGATCACGCGCAGGTTGATGAACGCCGCCAGCTGCGTAGGGTCACGCGGCGTGGAGAACTTCAGCAGTTCCCGGGCCGGCACCGACAGTCGGTCGCTTCGGTCGCTCTTGGCTTCCTCGCCTTCCGCTCCGCTGCGGCTCTGCACACCCCTGACACGGCTCTGCGCCTGCGGCTCGGCGAGTGCTTCCACCATGCGGGTGTCGTGCGCCCTGAGTGCCTCAAGCAGCTTGGCCAGTCCGCCGTACGCCCGAGAGGTGAGCATGTTGTCGGCTGTCTCTCCGGGGCCGAGCAGGACGGGCACCACGAGCGAGGCCATCTTCCCCTCGCCCGGCTGCATGCGCAGTGCGCGGCCGACGGCTTGGACGAGGTCGGGCATGGAGCCGCGTACGTCCGCGAAGTACACGCTGTCGCAGTTGCGGGTGTCGACACCCTCGCCCAAAATTCGGACGCTGCTCAGGAAGGCCTTCTCCACGACGGTACCGTCTGCGGCGATTCCGTCGGCGAACTCGCTCAGCACCTGCCGCCGGTGGCCTGGTTTGTGGTCGCCGCACAGCCAGCCGGCCCAGACCATCCGCGGGTACAGCTCCGGGTCGGCGTCGTGCAGTTGCTTGGCGATGTGGGGGAGGCCGGCCGCGAAGGCTTCGGCCTCCTTCACCATGTGGTGGAAGACCAGCGTGCGCCGGAAGCCCTCCTCCGAGGACGCCTTCACCAGAGCGGTCTGCAGGGCGGCGAGCCGGGTCCCGCGTACCTGCTCGGAGCGCGCGTCCTCGCCCAGGAGTTGTGCGGCTTGGAGCTGGGTGTCGGTGATGTCCAGGCACACGACCTGGTAGGGGGCACAGATTCCCCTGTCGATGGCGTCCGACAACGTAAGGGTGAAACACCTGCTGCCGAACGCCCCGTCCGGATCGTCGTCCATCGAGGCCACCAGTTCACCTGGTGCCCCCTGCTGGGAGTCCTCATCGAGCTGCCACAGCCGTGGCGTGGCGGTCATGTAGAGGCGGCGCAGGGCGGGGATGCGGGTGTTGTCGTGAACGACCGCCCACGGCCGGCCGATCCTGCCCGAAACCCGGTGAGCCTCGTCGACGACGATCAGCGACCACCCCGGAAGGCCGGCGGCGTGCGCGCGTTCCAGTGTGCCGAGCCCGAGTGAGGCGTACGTGGCGAACACGGTGACCTTGTCCAGGTGGCGAGTCCACTCCACCAGCTCGTCCACGTCTGTGGTGTTGGGGAAGGACACCTCCTGACCGCGCAGGGAGGAGACTCCGATCATCGGGCCGGTGCGGCCTCCCTCGCGCCACGCGGTCTCGGTCTGGGCGAGCAGGTCCAGCGAAGGAACGAGGACGAGCACCCGGCCCGCACGGAGCTCCTCCGCACTCCGGGTGGCCACGAGGGTCTTCCCGGTTCCGGTCGCCATGATCACCTGAATGCGCAGCCCCCGCTCCGGAACAGTAGATCTTGCAGGCAATTCGAGCGCCCGGAGAACCGCGTCCACGGCTTCTCGCTGGTGAGGACGGAGTTCCTTCACAGCCATTCCGATCTGCCCTTTTCTACAGACTGGACGAAAAATCCCACACGCCAAAGGCCAGCAACCAGCATGCCACCGCCATGGATGGGGCACGACGCCCTACCAAGACACCGCAGTCACACCTCTGCTCCGGGACACAGATGACCACCCTCAAACGGGGCCACGGAACTCACATCGATGGAGCCATCCAACTCCAGAGCCTATCGCACGCATAGAATGAAGCAGAACAAGCAGAGAATCAGCACCGACCCCCGGGGTACTCCCTCCCCATCACTGTCCACCCTGTAGGAGAGAGCCATGACACAGAAGACGGGAACCGGCGAAGGCAACCGGTTCTGCAAGGCATGCGGCACGCCGGCCGAAGACGGCAAACTGTGCAACCACTGCAACGCCGTCCTGGACCTCCCCGACACTGCAGGACTGGTCGAGGACCAAGGCGCGGCCATACGACGCGACTTCGAAGGACGCACCCAGCAGCAAGAGTGAACGACGCCGAAGGACGAACCCGACCAACCCGACCCATTGAAGAATGTGCACTGGGGTACACGGGCCGGCATGACATCCACAACTGATCGCGTCATGTCCTTGCGGGCCGTGCGGCAGCTGCGCCGGGTCCGCGCCTTCTACGCGGGAGGCGCCCTACTGTGGGCGGTATTGACCGCCTGGACAGGCTGGCAGTTGCCCGCCAGCCGACAGATGTGGGTATCCGCCCTCCTCCTGACCGCCTTCAACGGCCTCCTGCTCACAGCCTCCCTATGGCTACACCGCCTCCAAGCCGCAGGCTCGCGACGCCCCGCGCACCATCCCGCATCACACAGGGCCACCGCACCACGCCACGCGCACGCCTGACCAAACCGCCGGCACGGCAGTACCACCCGCGACCCCTGGTCTCCTCGTGTTTCTGCGCCTCTTCGCGGGCCTGGTTGGAGTCGTTGCCCCCAACCGTTTCTGGCCAATAAACAGCCCTCACAGTGTGGCTGGATGAAGGACCCCGGCAAGACCGAACCCTGTGAGCATCTCTGAAGCCGGTGGGGCCGTCTGTTTTCGGCCCTCTCCCAGACATCGGGAGGCAAGGGGAGGGCAGGGGGTACTCGGATAGATATGGATGGCACACGACTCCGACCAGATGATCAGGGCACACAGGCAACCCGTGCCCGAGGAACGATGCGGATCTGGCGGTGGGCCAGGTGGGCGGCACTTGTTCTCGCGGCCAGCTGGGCGGTCAGCTGGATCGTCAATCTCGTCCAGGGCGAAGGGGGACGAGACCTGTGGTGGCCTCTAGCCAGTACCGTCATCTGGACAGCGATGACCGTGTACGGCTTCAGGACCTACCGGCGGATCGGGACAACGACCCTGCCGGCCATCACCGGCCGCCCATCTGCCTGACCACCTCGGCCAGCCCGCTCCCTTGTGCTGCCTCCCGGCAGGAGCACCGAACAATGACGCTGCCGTACGGAAGCCGAGAGGGGATGGCGATGGAAGCAGCCAAATGGTCGGTAGACCGCGAACGCTTGACCCAGTGGGTCCCTGAGGGCGAGCAGATGACAGCCGGCTGCGCGGTGACATACGGACGCACACTGTGGGGCCTGCTCCCACGACGCGCTTCACTTCTGTTGACCGACCATCGGGTACGAGTACCTGCGCCACCAGGGCAATGACCTCCAGTACGCCATACGCGGTATCTGGTTCGAAATGATGCGCGGCGAGGCCGTGGCGGTCTGCAGGAACCCCCAGGTGCGGGTGGAGTTCGACAAGGGACAGGAAATAGAACTGCGCCGGCACGAGGGCGGGGTGGAGCGCCTGCTGATCAGCCAATGGGATGCGGTGCATGCCGAAGCCCTGTACGCGGCGTTCCCTTCCGAGAGCAGCGATCCGCAGTCCTGAACACCGCCGTGAGAGCCGGGCCGCTCAGGCCGGCGGGCTGCCTCGACCCACACCACCAGACCCCTCCTTGTTGCCGCTCGGGCCGAAGGCCCGTGACCAGGCCCCGCGCAGCGGGGCCGACCTTGGTGGCGCGCAGCGCCACAGGGTGGCTGGAGCGCAGCGAAGGCCACCCGCAGCTCCGGGAGCGCAGCGGACGGAGCATCGCCAGCCCTGCGCAGCAGGGCTGGCGAGCGGGAGATCGG
>NZ_JBIAHY010000003.1:0-1194085 GCF_042870975.1 Streptomyces sp. NPDC006259
AGCCGGGTCGGGGTGGCGGCGTGAGCGGGGACGTGCGGCGGGGGCGTGGGTGGCGTGAGCCGGGTCGGGGTGGCGGCGTGAGCGGGGACGTGCGGCGAGGGTGTGGGTGGCGTGAGCCGGGTCGGGGTGGCGGCGTGAGCGGGGACGTGCGGGCGAGGGTGTGGGTGGCGTGAGCGTAGGGGTGGGGGTGCTGGTGGTCGCGGTGTGGGGGCTCGGGTGGGGCGCGGCGTGGGCGGCGTGGGTGGTGCCCCGCCGCCGCTTCCCGTCCCGGCCCCGGGGGCTTCGCGCGAGAACCCCCGCGCCTTCGCCCACCCACCACCCGACCCGGTGAGCCGAGAAGCGCGGGACACCACGCCCGCGCGGTGTCCGCACAGCCGCTCGGCCGGGAGCCCGCCGATCCGGTGAGGGGCCGCGGGGAAACCCGTACCGCCCGTCAAAACCCCCGCAACACGAGCGGTTTAGACTCTCCCCGCAACGGCTCGGAACCCGTGTGGTCGAGAGCGGGCGGACACGGCCAGACCCGAAGGGTATTCGGCGCCTTGATACGGATAGATTCAGTCACCAAGCGGTACCCGGACGGGACGGTGGCGGTCGACCGCCTCTCCCTGGAGATACCGGACCGCGCGATCACCGTCCTCGTCGGCCCCTCGGGATGCGGCAAGACGACGACCCTGCGCATGATCAACCGGATGGTCGAGCCGAGCGAGGGCACCATCCACATCGACGGCGTCGACAGCCGCCGGCAGCCGGTCAACACCCTGCGGCGCTCGATGGGTTACGTCATCCAGAACGCCGGTCTCTTCCAGCACCGCACGATCGTCGACAACATCGCCACCGTGCCCCGGCTGCTCGGCTGGAGCAAGGACAAGTCCCGTGCCCGCGCCCGCGAGTTGATGGAACGCGTCGGCCTCGACGCCTCGCTCGCCAAGCGCTACCCCTACCAGCTCTCCGGTGGACAGCAGCAACGCGTCGGTGTCGCGCGCGCCCTCGCCGCCGACCCGCCCGTCCTGCTGATGGACGAGCCCTTCTCGGCCGTCGACCCCGTCGTCCGCAAGGGCCTCCAGGACGAACTTCTGCGGATTCAGGACGAGTTGGGCAAGACCATCGTCTTCGTCACGCACGACATCGACGAGGCCGTCAAGATCGGCACGATGGTCGCCGTACTGCGCACCGGTGGCCGCCTCGCCCAGTTCGCGCCGCCCGCCGAACTCCTGTCGAACCCCGCCGACGCGTTCGTCGAGGACTTCCTCGGCGCCGACCGCGGCATCCGGCGCCTGTCGTTCTTCTCCTCCGCCGGACTCGACCTGCTCACCGCGCCGATCGTCGCCGTCGACGCCACCGCCCAGCAGATCGGCGCCCGCGCCGGCGCCGGGGCGCCCTACCTCCTCGTCACCGACCTCGACGGCAGGCCCCTCGGCTGGAGCGAGCCGGACCGGCTCACCGCGGGCGGCATCGACGGGAGCCGACTGCTGTCCCACGGGCGCCCGTTCGTGGCCGGACAGGACTCGCTGCGGGCCGCCCTCGACTGCGCCGTGCTCTCGCCCACCGGTTGGGCGGTCGCCGTGGACGGCGAGGGCCGGGTGGCCGGAGTCGTCTCCCAGCAGAGCATCGGCGAGGCGATCCGCGGGGCCCACGAGGACAGCGTCAGCCGGCCCAAGGCCCTGCGATGAGCGGCTTCTTCGACATTCCCAGCGACCTCCAGCACAGCTGGTGGGGGCTGATCGGACTGCATCTGCGCGAGGCGCTGCTGCCGGTCCTGGCCGGCCTGCTCCTCGCCCTCCCGCTCGGCCAGCTCTGCGTGCGACTGCGCTGGCTGTACGCGCCGGTGCTGTGGGTGACCACCGTGCTCTACGCGATCCCGTCGCTCGCCTTCTTCGTCGTGCTCATCGACTACACCGGCCAGACCGAGCTGACCGTGATGATCCCGCTGACCGTGTACAGCCTGGTCGTGCTGGTCCCCGCGATCGTCGACGCGGTGCGCTCGGTGCCGCAGGAGACGCTCGCCGCGGCCACCGCCATGGGCTTCGGGCCGGTACGCCGCTATCTCCAGGTGCAGTTGCCCATCGCCGTGCCCGCGATCATCGCCGGACTGCGGGTGGCCACCGTCTCCAGCATCAGCCTCGTCAGCGTCGGCACCCTGATCGGCAACCAGGGCGCCCTCGGCAACCTCCTGCACGACGCCACCATCTACAACCGTCCCGAACTCGCCTGGAACGCCGTCATCACCATGGCCGTCCTGGCGATGCTCGCCGACGTCGCCCTGGTCGTCGTACGCATCCTGCTCACCCCCTGGATGCCGAGCGGTGCCGGCCGCCGCCCGGCCCCCGGACCCACCGGAGCCCGGCCCCTGGCGGCCGAGCCCGCCCTGAAGGACGCAGCCCGGTGAACGTACTCCACTTCGTCAGCGCCTTCTTCGGCGACAGCGCCCACTGGCAGGGCTACGACGGCATCCCGACCCGCCTGAGCGAACACCTCGGGTACACGCTGGAGGCGCTCGCCTTCGCCGCCGCGATCGGACTGCCGGTCGGCCTGGTCACCGGCCACTACGGCCGCGGCGGCAACGCCCTCTCCCTCATCGCCACGGCCGGCCGGGCCCTGCCCACCTTCGGTCTGCTGGTGCTGATGACGATGCTCCTCGGCTTCGGCATGCTGCCCGTGATGATCCCGCTGGTCGTGCTCGCCGTCCCGCCCATCCTGGTCACCACCTACGAGGCGATGCGCTCCGTCGACCCGTCCCCGGTGGACGCCGCACGGGGCATGGGCATGGCGGAGACCCGGATCCTCCTCCAGGTGGAACTGCCGGTCGCCCTCCCGCTGATCCTCGGCGGCCTGCGCTCGGCCGCCATCCAGATCGTCTCCACCGCCACCATCGCGGCGTACGTCAGCCTGGGCGGCCTCGGCCGCTACATCATCGACGGCCTCTACCAGCGCGACTACGAGAAGGTCGTCGGCGGCGCCACCCTCACCGCCGGCATGGCCCTGGCCACCCTCGCGGTGTTCTGGGCGGTCGGCAAGGCGACGGTGTCACCGGGGGTGCGCGGAAACGCGTAGCGGCTCGGCCGCCGACAACCGGGCCCTCGCGGTGGAGCCGAGGGACGGCGTCGAGCGATGGCGGCGAGCGGCGGCGCCGAGCGCGGAGCCGAGGGGCGGCGCCGAGCGGTGGGGCCCCGGGTGGCGCCGAGCCGCTCGGACCGGCGGGTCCGTCACCCCTGCGACCGTGCCAGCGCCTGCTCCAGCACCACCAGCAGCGCGTCCCGCACCGAGCCGCGCTCGCGGGCGTCGAAGACCAGGACTGGGACGCCCTCGGACACGTCGAGGGCCCAGCGGACCTCGTCCAGGCCGTGCTCGACCTGACCGTCGAAGGCGTTCACGGCGACGGCGAACGGGATCCGCCGGTGCTCGAAGTAGTCGACCGCGGCGTAGCAGTCGTCGAGGCGGCGGGTGTCGACGATGACGAGCCCGCCCACCGCGCCCTCCACGATGTCGTCCCACATGAACCCGAACCGCTCCTGTCCGGGCGTGCCGAACAGGTACAGCTTCAGGGTCGGGTCGATGGTGATGCAGCCGAAGTCCATCGCGACCGTGGTGGTGGTCTTGCGCGGGGTGTGGCTGAGGTCGTCCACCCCCGCCGCCACCTCGGTGATGGCGGCCTCGGTGGTCAGTGGCTCGATTTCGGAGATCGAGCCGACGGCAGTGGTCTTGCCCACGCCGAAGCCGCCCGCGATCACCAGTTTCACCGGCAGCGGCGGCCGTACGGCGGCCTGACCGGCGAATCGGCCGACAAGCGGTTCAGTCGGAGTCACGGAGTACCCCCCGGGAGTCGGGGATGGCCCGCAGGCCATCGATAACCCTGCGCAGGACGGACGCGTCATGGGTGACGCCGGAGTCGGGCACGTGCACCGACAGCTGCCCGGCCGCGCGCAGGTCCTCGGCGAGGACCCGCACCACGTTCAGGTGCAGCCGCAGCCGGGCCGCGATCTCGGCGATCGACTGCGGCTGCCGGCAGGCGGCGACGATGTCGTGCTGTTCGAAGGAGAGCCGGTCGAGCGCGGTGAGCCCCGCGGCGGTGGCCACCAGTTGGGTCTCCACGGGCATCGGGCGGCCGGTCGCGGCCTCGCCCGCGCCCGCCACCCGGCCGGCGGTGACCAGGAAGGGCCGGACGGCGGACGCCGGGCCGACGGGTGTGACGCCGTCCTCGCCGGCGCCGCGCGGAGTGCGGCCGTCCGCCATCGGTGGTGGGTTTCCTCTCTGGACCGGCGGCGAACGCTCAGCGCGACCTGGTGGCGCCGACGCTGTTCTTCAGCTCCAGCACGAGCTGCGGGCTGAGCGCGGTGCCGGCGCGGTTGGCGAACACGGTCATCTCGTAGGCGATGTTGCCCAGCTTGGCCTCCTTGTCGGTGACCACGCCCAGCACGGCGCCGCTGCCGATCGCGGAGACCAGCACATGGCCGCCCTCCAGGTCGATGATGACCTTGTTCAGGGCGCCCAGGCCGTAGTTGCCGGAGGCGCCGGCGGCCAGGCTGGTGATGCCGGAGACGATCGCGGCCAGCCGTTCGGAGTCGGCGTGCTCGCGCAGCTCCGACACGGCGATCAGCAGGCCGTCGGTGGACACCGCGATGGCGTCCACCACCCCGGCCGTCTCGGTGGCGAAACGGCTGAGCAGCCACGTGAAGTCGGCCGCGGCTGCCCGCAGATCGGTCGGCGTGGCGTCTCCCGCGGGAGTGCCACCTGTCGACGTGCTCACTGCTCGGCTCCTTCCGGGAGGTGGTTCTGGTGGTTCGTGGTGTTCCGGTCGTCGGTGCGGTGGCCGGTTCCACGGTCGTCGTGTCCGGCCTCACCGGGGCGGGCGGACCCGTCGTCGGTGAGGGGGCGAGGGTGCTCGCCGGTGTCGCGGTGGGCGCGTTCCACGGCCGCCTCGAACTCCTCCAGCGCGCTGCGGACGGCGTCCGCATCGGCGGGCGGGGGCGCGGGCCGACGCGCGGCCTGCTGGACGGCGGCCTCCGCGGTGGTCCGCAGGGTCGCCCCGCGGACCCGGCGGCGGAGCGGGCGGGCGCCGTCGGGTGCGGGATCCGCCGCCGGGCGCGTCGCGTCGCCGGGGCCGCGGTCGTGGCCCCGGTCGTGGTGGGTGCGGGCCGCGGGCTCCTCGGCGCCCGGCACGCTGTCCCCGACGCGGGCCTCGGGGCGTACGGCGCCGTGGGTCGGCTCGGCGCCGGAGCGCTCGGTACGGGCGGGCGGCGCGGGTTCCGCCGTACGGTCGTGGACCGTCGGTTCCTCGGTGCGGGGGCCGGGGAGGAGCGGAACCTTCTCCTCGGCCCCGGCCTGCTCGCGTCGGGGCACCCGGCGGGGGAGCGGTACCGGGTCCTGGGCGTCGGCCGTCGCCCAGGCCGGCACGGACGCCGCCCGGGAGGGGCCGCCGGCCGGGGCCGGGGCCGCCGTGGTGGGGGAGTCCGGCGCCCCCGTCGGTGCGGCCGTCGCGGCGGGCGCCGTACCCGCCGTCGTACCGGACGGCAGCGCCGCCGTCGCCGGCGCCGCTCCCTGGAGGGCGTCGCCGCTCATTGTCAGCAGCAGGGCCGAGGGGATGGCGACCTCCGCCGTCACGCCGCCGCCCGGAGTGCGGGTGAGGGTGACGTCGACCTCCCAGCGGCGGGCCAGCGCGCCGACCACGAACAGGCCCAGCACCTTGGTCGGGACGAGGTCGAGGCGTTCGCGGCGCACCAGGCGGGCGTTCTCCTCGGCGAGCCGCTCGGCGCTCATGCCCAGGCCGTGGTCGGCGACGGTGATCGTGGCGCCGTCGTCACCGGGCCGGACGCGTACCTCGACGGGGCTGCCCTCCGGGGAGAACGACACGGCGTTCTCCAGGAGTTCGGCGATCATCAGGGTCAGATCGCCGATGATGTCGGGCTCGACCATGACCTCGGTGCCGGCGTACAGCTGCACGCGCTGGAAGCCCTCGATCTGGCCGAGCGCGGCGCGGACCACGTTGGTGAGGGCGGCCGGACCGGAGTCGAGTACGGTCTCGCGGATTCCGGCCAGCAGCATCAGGCTGTCGGCGTTGCGGCGCAGCCGGACCGCGATGTGGTCGATGGAGTAGAGGCGTTCGAGCAGCGCCGGGTCGGTCTCGCCGCGCTCCACCGCGTCGATCAACGCGAGCTGACGCGTCGTCAGATTGCTGACGCGTCGTCCCACGTTGCCGAACATCTCGGCGACGTTGCGCCGGCTGAGCACCTGACGCTCCAGCAGTGCGGCCGCGGTCGTCTGGACGTTGTTGAGGGCCTCCGCGAGGGCCCCGATCTCGTCGTCGGCGGTGACCGGCAGCTCGCGCAGCCGCGGCGGCCCGCTCTCCTCGGCGTCGTCGTCGGCCACCCGGGCCAGCTCGCGCCCGGCGACGTCGGCGACCTCCTGCGCGGCCCCCGTCAGGGCCAGCACCGGACGGATCACGGAGCGGCGCACCAGGGCCGCCAGCGCGATCCAGACGGCGAAGCCCAGCAGCGCCAGACTCAGCAGCAGACCCGCGCGCCACTCGGCGCTGGAGGCGGCTGAGTCGGCACGGTCGGCGATCTGGTCGATGAGCGAGCCGGTGATCTCCAGCCGGGTCTCGGCCTGCTCGTTGTACCGGTGGTAGGAGTCCAGCGCCTCGCGGAACGCGACGCGGATCTCCTGCTTGGACTCGGCCTGCAACTCGCTCGGGTCCACGGCGAGTTCGGCGTAGTGCTGGCCGATGACGGCCTGCGCCGGGTTGTGCTCGATGTCGCCGAGCAGGTCGGTCTGCGCCTCGGTGGCGAACCGGGCGAACCGTTCGGCCTGGTACGTGTACAGCTCGTGGGAGCCGACCGCGCCGGTGAACTCGATGAGGGCGTTGCTGTCACCGGTCCGCGCGGAGAACACGCCGGTCTCGTAGGCGCCGTGGGCGGCGTCGGCGCGCAGCAGCGAGTCGAGGAGGCTGCCGGTGAAGGTGGTGGCGAGGGAGGTGTTGCGGTCGAGGCCGAGGCCGTCGATGAGTCCGTCGGCGGCGCCCGAGTACGCCGGGTCGATGTTGTCGGCGGGCAGATAGCCCTGCTCGATGGTGTCCCGCAGGCCGGCCAGGCCCTCGATCTCGCGCAGCGCCTGCCCCTCGGTCTCCGGCAGCCGGTCGCCGAAGGTGTCGCGCACCTTCTGGATCTGCGTGTCGACGGCGAGCTGGGCGATCCGGTAGGCGGAGGTGGAGGGCGTCCCCCCGTCGAACGACGCCTCGTACCGCACCGAGAGCAGGACGGCCTGCTGGTGCTCGGCCTGCACGTCGGCGACCAGCTGGGCGACCTCGGCGCTGTCCCGGACCAGTTGGGCCGCCGACTCGGAGTGGTTGGACTCCTGCACCAGGTCGGCGATGACCCACGTCAGCAGCAGGGCGATCACCGTCAGCGGGACGCCGACGAGGATGTTGAGCTTGCGCTGGAAGGGCCACCTGTCGGCGAAACCCCGCAGACCCCGGCGTACGGACGAGACGGCCGACCGTCGGGGTCCCCCCTGCTCGTGCCGCTCGTGCGAAGCCGAGGGACGGGGGGAGGGCGCGTCCACCTCGGTCGTGGACACCAGGCCTCCTTCATGAGGTCGTGCGCACCGCGCGACGCACGCTTCTGTCCGATCGTGATCGACGTCTGTGGCCCCACGGCCGGACGCGCGACATCACCACGAATGATGCGTCACGGCACCCGAGCGGCCCCCGCACACCGCTGTGGCCGACGCCAACTCCGGCGAGACTATCGCCTCTTCGATCGATCAAGCGCGTGGCCCCACGTCAAGAATCCATTACAAAGCGTCGTCCCCCGGGTGTCCAACTGGCCTTTTCTCCTTCACAAACCAACACAACCGCCCGCGCATCGAAGCCAATCGGTGACCCGGTTGCACTTGACTGACTGAGAACGCGCTGGATTGGATCAGGTGGAGCGTTCGTTCTCTCCACCAACCTCCGATCCCGGAACGGCAGACGTGACTTCCAACGCCCACAGCAGCAGGTCCTTCAGGAACCACCCAGGCGCGGCGGCCGTCGCGCTCGCCGCGATGACGGCCCTGCTGGCGGGTTGTTCCTCCTCCGACGACGACCCGCTCTCCGAGGACAAGGCGGCCGGTGACACCGTCGTCGTCGGCTCCAACAACTTCGCCGAGAGCATCCTGCTGGCCGACATCTACGGCGAGGCCCTCAAGGCCAAGGACATCAAGGTGTCCTACAAGCCCAACATCGGCAGCCGTGAGACCACGTACGGCCTGCTCAAGAACGGTTCCATCACCGTCCTGCCCGAGTACAACGGCTCGCTGCTGGCGTACCTCGACGCCAAGGCCGAGCAGAAGTCGCTCGAGGCCGTCAACGCCGCGGCCAAGGCCAAGCTCGACCCCAAGCTGACCCTGCTGGAGTCCTCGCCCGCCGAGGACAAGGACTCCGTCACGGTCAACGCGGACACCGCGGAGAAGTACGACCTCACCGCGCAGTCCACCCTCGCCGACCTCAAGGACATCGCCCCCGACCTGGTTCTCGGCGGTTCGCCCGAGTTCCAGACCCGGCAGCAGGGCATGGTCGGCCTGGAATCGGTGTACGGGCTGAAGTTCAAGACGTTCAAGGCGCTGGACGCCGGCGGCCCGCTGACCCAGGCCGCGCTGAAGAAGAACACGGTGCAGGCCGCGGACATCTTCACCACGGACCCGACCATCACCAAGGAGAAGTTCGTCGTCCTCCAGGACCCGGAGAACCTCTTCGGTTTCGCCAACGTGACCCCGCTGGTCTACAAGAGCGGGCTTTCGAAGGAGGGCGTCGACGCGCTCAACGCGGTCTCCGCCAAGCTCGACACCAAGACCCTGCTGGACCTGGACTCCCAGGTGCAGCTGGAGAGCAAGGACCCGCTGGACGTCGCCAAGGCCTGGCTGAAGTCCGTCGGCCTGGGCTGACCCGACCGCGTTGGACACCACAGCACCTCCGGTCGTCCTGAACGGCACCACCCTCACCGTCGGCGGGCTGATCGCGCTCGCCGACGGTGCGGCGGTGCCCGTGACGGCCCCCGAGGCCCGCGAACGGGCCGTACGGTCCTTCCACGCCGGACGCCGGCTGGCCGCCACCGGGCGGCTGTACGGCCGCGGCACCGGCGTCGGCGCCCACCGCGCGGTGTCCGTCGACGCGGACGACGAGACCGCGCACGGCCTGCGCGTCCTGCGCAGTCACGCCGGCGGCGCGGGGGCGCTGCTGCCCGCCCGCCAGATCCGCGCGATGCTCGCGATCCGCGCCAACCAGCTTCTGGCCGGCGGCTCCGGCATCCACCCCGGCTTCGTCGACGCCCTCGTCGAGGCCCTCCGCCTGGGCGTCCACCCGGCCGTCAACGAGTACGGCTCGGTGGGCACGGGCGACCTGACGGCCCTGGCCCAGACGGGCCTGACCCTGCTGGGCGAACGGCCCTGGCTGGACAGCCGGCCGAACGACCCGGACGGCGCGGACGGGCCGACCCGGACGGGCAGCGCGCCCGAGGCCCGCCCCGGCGGCGGGTACGTGGCGATCGTGGGCGGCGGCGGTGACGTCCCCGCGGACCGCGGCCCGTCCGACGGCGGCGGTCCGCCGGCTGACAGCGGGTCCCCGTCCCGTCCCTCGGGGGCGGACCCCGCCTCCCGGAACCCCTCCGCCCCGCCCACGGAGCTGACCGGGGGCGACTGCGCGCCCCGCGGCGGCGCGCCCGGTGTCCGGCCGGCGGGAGCCGGTACGGCACGCGACGGCGGGTCCCCGTCCGCCGGGACGGCGGCCGTCGGCGTCCCCGCCCGCGGTGGACGGAGCCCGGCACGACAGACGCACGCGGCACGGAGCGGCCCCGGGTCCCGACCCCTCCCCGCCCCGGTGGTCCTGCGCCCCGGTGACGCGCTCGCGTTGCTCAGCAGCAACGCGCTCGCGCTGGGGCAGGCCGCGCTCGGCTGGCACGAGGTCGACCGGTCGCTGCGGGCCACGCACGCCGTGGCCGCTCTGGCACTGGCCGCGGTCTCCGGTTCGGCCGAGGCGTACGCCGCGCCCGTGCACGCCCTGCGGCCCTACCCCGGCGCCGTCCGTGCGGCGGGGGAGGTGCGGCGGCTGCTCGGACTGCCCGACCGGCCCGAGGGCTCCGGGCGCCGTATCCAGGACCCGTACGGCTTCCGGGCCTTCCCCCAGGTCCACGGCTGTGCCCTGGACGCGGCGGAGCGACTGCGCGAGGTCGTCGAAGTGGAGATCAACTGCCCCTCGGAGAACCCCCTTCTGGCCCTCGACGGCACCGCGGCCCATCACCACGGCGGCTTCTTCGCCGCGCCCCTGGGCCACGCACTGGAGGCGCTCAACCTCACGCTGCTCCAGACCGCCCAGCTCTCGGCGGCCCGCCTGGCCGCACTCGGCGATCCCGGTCTCACCGGCCTGTCGGCGTTCCTCGCCGCCGGCCCGGCCAGCAGCTCGGGGACGATGATCCTGGAGTACACCGCCAACTCCGCGCTCGCGGAGCTGCGTGCGTGCACCGCTCCGGCCTCCGTCGGGCACGCCGTCCTCTCGCACGGACTGGAGGAGGCCGCCAGCTTCGCCGGCCAGGCCGCCCGCCAGACCCTGCGCGCGGCGCGGGCGTACCGCACGGTCCTCGGCTGTGAACTGGTGGCCGCCGTCCGGGCGGCGAGGATGCACCCCGTGCCCCCTTCGGTGGCCGCCTTCACGGTGGCGGCGGCAGCCCTCCCCGACGGCACGGACGACCGCCCGCTGACCGGCGATGTGACCGCGGCGGCCGAACTGCTGCCGCTGCTCGCCCAGTTGTGAGGGTCGGCGCCGCCGTCCGGCTACCCTGGCCGATCATGAACAGGCGGCGCCAGAAGAAACTGGCCACGAAACTCGTCCTCGCGGCACTGCTCGACGAGGCCTCCCGCGTCGACGCACTGCTGCGGGCCGGCGCCGATCCGGCGGCGGCCGACCGCGACGGCACCACCGCGCTGTACCTCGCCTCCGTCCACGGCAACGCCGGCATCGTCCGCCGCCTGCTGGAGGCCGGCGCCCCGCCCGACGCGGAGAGCGCCGGAGCCGGCTCCGAGGGCACCCCGCTGTGCGCCGCGGCCTGCTGGGGGCACACCGAGACGGTCCGCGTCCTGCTCGCCCACGGCGCCGACCCGGGCCTGCGCGAGGACCGGGGCACCGGCTGGACACCGCTGGAGTGGGCGGAGCGGGGACCGCACCCCGAGACGGTCGCCGTACTGCGCGCGGCGACGGCCGCCGCCACGCCGTAGCGGCACCGACGGGAAGGGGCCGGGAGCGATCTCCCTCGACGGTGATCGCTCCCGGCCCCCGTGCGGAGCCCGACGGACATCCGCTCAGGCGGGCTTTCCGGCCCGCGTCAACGGCGGCCGGCCGGCCGCCCGTTCCTCCTTGCGCCGCTGTCTGCGGGCGCCGCGCCCCTCCTGGTCCGGCAGCCACCCGAAGGCCAGGCAACTGCCGACGACCCCGAGGAGCAGGCCGACGAAGAAGCCCCCGAGGTTGGAGGTGGGCCAGGTCCCCAGGGACAGCAGGACGCCGATGATCGAGTAGAACAGCCGCTGCGTCGGATTGAAGAGGATCAGCAGCCCGATCAGCACCATCAGGGTCGGCAGGAGATAGCCGGCCAGGCCCTGCGCGCCGATGTGAAGGATCACCGGAAGCGGTGCCTTCATGGTCACCAGGATCTCCGCGCCGCCCAGGACGAGCAGCAGCCCGCCCGGGAAGGGCCGTCGCGCGGTCCATCGTCGGAAGCGGTTCACCGCGGGCAGCCCTCGCCCCCGAACCGCATGTGCAGGTCGGGCAGCTTGAACACGGCCGCGGTGGCGGCGTAGTTGTGCTGGTACAGGTTGTTGATGACGACCTTCTCCGCCTGCTGGCCGTAGACGCCCGGCATGCCGCGGGTGTCGACCTTGTCGAAGGTGCTGGCGTCGCGGCCGATCTCGATGTTGGTGAACGCGGCGTCGCCGGTGATGTCGTCCGAGTCGATGGCCAGGTTCTCCACGCTCACCTTGGTGCCCTTGTCGCCGGCGGTGAGGACGAGCTGGATGCCGCCGAGGTCGACGCTCTGGCACAGGCTGGTGAGCTTGCCCGACTTCACCACCGAGGTGACGACCAGGACCTGACCGCCGGTGTCCCCCTCGTTGGGGCTGTTCTCGATCATGTGGTCCAGCGATCCGAACTGCGCGAATCCGTTTCCCTCGAGCTTGTCGGCGGTCACCACGAACGGCATGCCGGAGATCGCGAACTGCACGCCCAGGGCTCCCTGGGCGGTGAGCACCGCGAGGCCGGCGGCGGCGAAGGTCGCGGGCACGGCCATCACGGCGGCCCGACGCAGCCGGACTCGGCCGCGCCTGTCTGCGGAACCGCTTTCCGGGTTCCCGGGGGTGTTCTCGGCGGACGACGTGACGTCCGAGGACGAGGCCATGTCTGCTCCCATGGGCATAGTCATGCGGGTTGGGCTTCAGTGGCGTGTTGTCCTGGCGCGGACAGCGGCTGCCGCGCACGTCTCCTCGCAACTCCCGGAAGCCGCAAGGGCTTTCTCGTTACGCGTCAGTAGCCGACGAGGAAGTTACCGATGGTTACACCACAGGGTCAAGGGAGATGTGGAAAAAGAGTGTGCGAAGTGTGCCGCCTGTCGGCCGGTGTGTTCGCCGGTCCGTTCGCATATATCTGCACAGTCATCAACTTCCGTACAAACCCTTGACTGTGACGGACCATCAGGTCTACAACTCTCGGTGACTCAGCCCGGATCCGTGGCGCCGGATCCGCAGCGCGGCGAGCCGATCTCCGCGCTCCCGGACCCCCGGTCCGGCCGTCACCCGAAACCGACGGCCGGACCTCCTGTCAGTACGGGTACCACCCGCCCGGGCATCCAGCACGGGCCCTCACGCGCCCCGAGTCCGACTCCCATCAGGCGCCGCCACGGCCGCTTCCCCCTGCCGGCCGTGCCCGCCGCCGACCGCCACCGCCGGTCCGACACGTACGGAGAAGGCGTTCCGGGCCGGCACCGGTCGGGAGTCGACTCGCGTCCCGCAACTCCCCTGAGCACACCCCTCGGAACACCTCCGAGACACCCCCACTCGAGAAACGAGGCACCCGCATGCGCACTCGCCCTCTCCTCGCCCTCGCCGGTACCGTCGCCGCCCTCTCGCTGACGGCGGTCACCCCGGCATCCGCGGCCGGCCCGGCCGTCCTCACCACCGCCAACGGCGACATCGCGGTCGGTGACGTCCTCACCGCCTCCCTCGCCGCCGGCACCAACGCCACCCTCTACTCCTCCGCCACCGGCACCAGCGGCGTCACCTGCGCCAACTCCGGCTTCACCGCCACCGTCACGAACAACCCCGCCGCCCCCGGCACGGCCTCCGAGTCGCTCACCGGCCACACCTTCGGCAGCTGTTCCGCGAACGTCGTCGGCGTGATGGGCGTCACCAGCGTCACGGTCAACAACCTCGCGTACTCCACGGCCGTGTCCTCCGGCGGCACCGTCACGGTGACCCCGGCGGCCGGCTCCACCATCCAGACGACGGTCGTGCTGCGCACCCTCCTCGGCAGCATCAACTGCGTCTACCAGGCGCCCAGCCTGACCGGCGTCGCGAGCAACACCGGCAACAGCATCACCTTCACCGCCCAGCACTTCACCAAGTCGTCCGGCTCGTCGCTGTGCTTCGCCAACGGCTACTTCACCGCCAAGTACGCCCCGGTGACCGACGCGGGCGCCGTCGTCACCGTCAACTGACCACCACCGAGGAAAGGACCGGGAAACCGGCTCGGGAACCGGTGCCGCGGCGGGCCGGAGACCGAGGAACCGGATTCAGCGCCGTCGCAGGCGCAGAACCAGGGTGGCGCCGCCGGTGAGCACCAGCACCGCCGCGGCGCCACCCGCCAGCAGAGGCGCGGACGGCCCGGAGCCGGCCCCGGAGGCGGACGCCACCGGGGTGCCCACGGGCGTCGCGGCGGCCGGTGCGCCGGACGCCGCCGCCCCCCGCGCGGGGGCGGCGGACGTCCTGCCCGCGGTCGCCGTACCGGCCGGGACGGAAGGGGCGGCGGACGGCGGCTTCGCCGACGCGACGGCCGTGGCCGCCGACGGCGAGGACGCCGCCGCGGCCTTCTCCGGGAACACCACGTCCGAGCACGAGTAGTAGGTGTCGGGCGTGCTGCTGTTCTGCCAGACCGTGTACAGCACGTGGCGCCCCGTGCGGTCGGCGGGCAGTTCGGCGGTGAGCCGGTAGGCGCCGTCCCGCAGCGCCGGGTCCGTCACCTCCGCGAACGGCCGCTCGGGCAGGTCGTCCCAGGTCAGCGGCTGTGACGGGTCATAGCCAGGCTTCGTCAGATAGAACGTGAAGCTGCCCGTGTGGGGGATCGTCGACACATACGTCATGCGCAGCGTGCCGCCCGGCGTCAGGCGGGTCGACGGCCAGTCCGGGCGCGCGAGGTCCAGCCCCCGGTAGGCCGGCAGACCGCCGCTGCACAGCCGCCCGTCGGGGATCGTGCTCCGGTCGCGGCCGCCGACGTTCGCCACCCGCAGGTTGTCCCAGGCCGTGAAGGGCGCTCCGTTGGCGGCCACGGCGGCCCGGCAGGCGGCGGACCCGGACGCGGAACCGCCGTCGGGGGAGCAGGCGTAGACCCGGCTGACCGGGTTCGTGGGCGCGCCGTGCGCCTGCGCCGGTGCCGCCGCCCACAGCAGCGCCGGCAGGAGCGGGCTCAGGGCGGTGGCCGCCAGGGCGGCGGTGCGGTGTGCGGTCGTGCGGCGCATCGGGGACGTCTCCTCCGGCCGGCGCGGGAACGGTGTCGACGTGCAGTACGCGGCGGCGGCCCGGCGCGTTCACCACGCCGACCTACCGGACGTCTCCCGAGCAAACCCGGTCATTCACCGTCCACTTGCCGCTGTCAAGGGTGCCGTTCCAGCCGGATCGAGGGTTTCCCCCGTATCCGGGGAACAGGCGCCCTGCCTATCGTTCCAGCACAGCTGACCCACAGGTAACCCCTGGGGCGGCAGCCCGCCAGGCCGGCCATCGCGTTGCTCCTCGATTCACCCCCGCCGCTTCGACGACGAAGCGAATCGACCGAGGCTCCCCCCTGCCCGGAGCCGGCCACGAAAGGCACGCCCCATGCGCACCTCACCCGCTCTCGGACGGAAGCTGATATCCGTCGCCGCGGTCTCCGCGGCCCTCCTCGCCGCCCCCACCGCCGCCTCCGCCGCGTCGCCGGGCGGCGAGCCGGCGGCGTCCGCCGTGCCCGCCGCCCAGACCGAGGCCGCGCCCGGCACCCCGGCCGAGCGCCTCATCGTCGGCTACCGGTCCGGCGCCGAGGAGGCGCGGTCGAACCGGGCCGCCGAGGCCGACGCCGCCGCCAAGGGCGAGGAGGCCGGCGAGGACGTCGACTTCACGCGCCGCCTCGGCACCGGCGCCGCCCTGGTCGACCTGGGCTCCGGCCTCACCGGCGCGGACGTCGCCGACGTCGTCGCCGAGTACCGGGCCGACCCGCAGGTCGCCTATGTCGTACCGGACCGTCTGAACACCGCGAAGGCCGACCCGAACGACACCGAGTACGCCAAGCAGTGGGACCTGTTCGAGGCCACCGCCGGCATGAACGTGCCCGCCGCCTGGTCCACCGCGACCGGCACCGGCGTGACGGTCGCCGTCATCGACACGGGGTACGTCGCCCACACCGACCTCGCCGCGAACATCGTCGGCGGCTACGACTTCATCGCCGACACCGCCGTGTCGGTGGACGGCGACGGCCGTGACGGCAACCCCGCCGACCCGGGCGACTACTACGCGGCCAACGAGTGCGGCTCCGGCGTCCCGGCGAGCAACTCCTCCTGGCACGGCACCCACGTGGCCGGCACCATCGCCGCCGTCACCAACAACGGCAAGGGCATCGCGGGCATCGCCCACGGCGCGAAGATCTCCCCGCTCCGCGTCCTCGGCAAGTGCGGCGGCTACGACTCCGACATCATCGACGCCATCACCTGGGCGTCCGGCGGCACGGTTTCCGGCGTTCCCGCCAACACCAACGTCGCCAAGGTCATCAACATGAGCCTGGGCGGCGACGGCGCCTGCACCTCGGCCACCCAGAGCGCGATCAACGCGGCCGTGAGCCGGGGCACGACCGTCGCCGTGGCCGCCGGCAACGAGAACGACAACGTCGCCAACCACTCGCCGGGCAACTGCAACAACGTGATCTCGGTCGCCGCGACCAGCCGCACCGGCGCCAAGGCCTCGTACTCCAACTACGGTTCCCTCGTGGACATCTCGGCGCCCGGAGGCCAGACCAGCACCGGCACCGCGAACGGCATCCTGTCCACCCTGAACTCCGGCACCAAGACGGCGTCCACGGAGTCCTACGCTTACTACCAGGGCACCAGCATGGCCACCCCGCACATCGCGGGCCTCGTCGCGCTGATGAAGTCGGCGAACTCCTCGCTGACCCCCGCGCAGATCGAGACGGCCATCAAGAGCAACGCCCGTGCCCTGCCCGGCGCCTGCTCCGGCGGCTGCGGCGCGGGTCTGGCGGACGCGGCCAGGACGGTGCAGGCGGTGAGCGGTTCCGGCGGCTCCACGGGGGGCACCACCTTCACCAGCACCACCGCGGTCGGCATCCCGGACAACGGGTCGGCCGTCGAGTCCCCGATCGCCGTCACCGGCCGCACCGGCAACGCGCCCACGGCCCTCCAGGTCGGCGTGGACATCACCCACACCTACCGCGGCGACCTGGTCGTCGACCTCGTCGCCCCCGACGGCACGGCCTACCGCCTCAAGGCGTCCAGCACCTCGGACTCCGCGGACAACGTCGTCGCCACCTACTCGGTGAACGCCTCAGGCGAGGTCGCCAACGGCACCTGGAAGCTGCGGGTGCAGGACGTGGCCGCGCAGGACACCGGCCGGCTCAACAGCTGGAAGCTGACCTTCTAGGGGCTTTCGTTCGGATCGGCCGGATCAGGGAGCGGGGTCCGGTGGCGTGCGTCGCAAGGCGGAGGAGGGAGCCGGGGCGGGGCCCCGCGGACCGACTCCGACGCGGCGAGGCGCGGTGCCGGACCCGCGAGCCCGGCCTGATCCGGACGAGGGGCCCCAGCCGCGTGGCCGTACACAGCGGCGGTCCTCCGGCCGCACGAACGGGCGGGCCGGCCGGTGTGGATGGACACCGACCGGCCCGCCGCACGTCACCCTCCTCGACTGCACGACCGCCGACCGCGGGCGGCACGCGCCGGGTCAGGACGCGACGCGTTGCTCCAGCGACGCCAGCACCCGGGCGCCGCGGTCGGCGCGGGCGTCGAGGCCGGGGAGGAGGCCGGGCACCGCGATGCTGGGCAGGATGTGCGCCCACATCACCGCCAGCCGGTCACCGAGGTCGGCGCGGTCGGACAGCGCCCGGGACATCAACTGGACGCCGGTGAAGGCGCCCACCAGCAGCTCGACGGTCTCCGCGGGCTTTATCGTGGGCAGCAACTCGCCCCGCTCGCGGGCCAGTTCCAGCAGCTCGGTGAGCGCCTGCGCCCACTGCCGGAACGGCTCGCCGTGGTCCACCCCCGACGGCGTCTCCTGGTCGACGGCCAGGCGCACGCTGCCCCGCAACAGGGCGTTGTCCAGCAGCCGGCGCGCCACCACGAAGGTCATGTCGACGATCTCCTGGAGCTTGCACGGCTGCGGCGGGACCGACCCGAAGGGCACCTGCTCGTTCAGCACGGCCTGCGCGAGGGCCTCTTTCGACGCGAAGTGGAAGTACAGGGCACCCTTGGTGACCTGGGCGCGCTCCAGGACCATGGCGATGGTGGTGGAGGTGTAGCCGTGCTCGTCGAACACCGCGCCCGCCGCTTCCACGATCGCCCTGCGCGTCCTGATCGCGCGCTCCTGTTTCGCCATTGAGAGCCCTTTCACGGCACCGAGTCGGCCGTCCCCGCCGCCGGATGCGGTGTCGGTCCGATCATAGGATGCCGTCGACTGATCTCATTGAAAACAAACCGGTCGCCTCGTACTCTAACGCTCAGCGAGCGGACGGTTCGCCGTCCTCCGTGGCCTTCGGGGGACCGTAGGGGGAGAGATGACTCGACCGCGGCAGCTTGCCGACACGCCGTCCCTGACCGCAACCGTCCCGCGTCAACTCGTCCACCGCGCCGCCGTCGCCGAGACCTTCCTCACCGGCTGGCGGCGCACCGGGGCCGACCGGTTCACGGTGTCCGCCCAGTGGCCGCGCGCACACGGGTTGCACGTGTCGCCCGACTGGGTCGCGTACGACCCGCTGCTCGTCGTCGAAACGATTCGGCAGAGCGGCACCCTGGTCGCTCATGCCGAGTACGAGGTGCCGTTGGAGCGGCAGTTCGTACTCAACGAGTTCCGAGTCAGCACGGTTCCCGGCACGTTGGCGCTCGGTCCGCTGCCGGCCGAGCCCGAGGTCGAACTCCTCTTCACCGACGTCCAGTACCGAGGCGGGCACCCCGCCGCCGCCCGCTACACCGCGCACGTCCTGCGCGGCGCCACCCGGGTCGCCACCGCGGACGTCGCCTTCGCCTGCGTCAGCGGACCCGTCTACCGACGGTTGCGCGGCGGGCGTACGCCGGAGACCGTGACCGCCGTGCCCGTCCCGCCGGGCGTGCCCGCCGACACCGTCGACCGGGCGCTGCCCACGGACGTGGTCCTCGCGCCGACCGATCGCCCGGGCCGCTGGCAGTTGCGAGTAAATACCGCGCACCCCGTTTTCTTCGACCATCCGCTCGACCACGTCCCCGGCATGCTCCTGCTGGAGTCCGCCCGCCAGGCGGTCCTGCTGGAGACGTCCGGGAAGCGGGTGCCGACCGCGTACCACGCCGTCTTCCACCGGTACGGCGAGCTGGACGAACCCATCTGGATCGAGACGAGGGACGGTCCCGGCACCGATGTGCAAGTCGTGGGCGTGCAGGGCGAGTCGACCGTCTTCGCCTGTCTGGTCGGTACCGCCGGATCGTGAACTGTTGTTTACTGGGGGTGAAAAACAAACGGCATGACCCGTTCTTTACGCCCAGGAGTGACCAGCCGATGGCGAGGCAACTACGCGCGGAACAGACCCGCGCGACGATCATCAGGGCCGCGGCCGATCTGTTCGACCGGAACGGCTACGAGTCGACCAGCCTCAGTGACATCGTCGAGCACGCCCGAGTGACCAAGGGCGCGCTCTACTTCCACTTCGCGGCCAAGGAGGATCTCGCCCACGCCATCATGGAGTTGCAGTCCCAGGCCTCGCGCCGGGTCGCCGGTGAGATCGACGACCGCGGCTACCCCTCCCTCGAGGCCCTGATGCGCCTCACCTTCGGCATGGCGCGGCTGTCGGTCGAGGGTCCGGTCGCCCGCGCCGGTCTGCGCCTGGCCACCGGCGGCGTCGCCGTACGGCCGCCCGTGCCCCACCCGTTCACCGAGTGGCTGGAGCTGATCTCCCGTCGGCTCGTCGGCGCGGTGCGGGAGTCCGACATCCATCCGGACGTCGACGTGGACGCCGTGGCCCACTCCCTGGTCTGTTTCTTCGTCGGCACCCGCGTGGTCGGCCGCTCCCGCGAACCCGGCGCCCGGCTCCCGCGCCGCATGGCCGAGATGTGGCACGTCCTCATCCGCGGCCTGGTCCCGGTCCCCCGCCGCCCCCGCTACCTGAGCCTCGCGGCCCGACTGGAACGGGAGGTCATGGCGGCGGTCTGAACCGCCGCCGCCTTCCGCGCGCGCCGGGTTTCCGCCGCGCCGGCCCCGGCCCCTGCCCGGATGCGCGGGGCGCCCGTTCCCGTCCGCCGCCCTCGCCGTCCGCCTGCCTCGCCTCGCGCCCGTACCCGTTCCGCACCTGCCGGTACCCGCGCGCTCCGCCACCCCGACGATCCGGAACTGACCGCGCTGATCGCCCCGCCCCCGCCTCCGCACCCCGAGGCCGCCCTCGCCTCAGCACCCCAGCGGCGTCCCCTCCGCCTCCGGACCCCGAGGCCGCCCTCGCCTCCGCATCCCAGCGCCGCCCCGTCTCCGCACTCCGAGGCCGCCCTCGCCTCAGCACCCCAGCGGCGCCCCCGCCGCCTCCGGACCCCGAGGCCGCCCCTGCCGCCTCCGCACCCCAGCGCCGCCCCCCCCCGCCGTCCGCCTGCCTCGCGCCCCGCCCCTCCCGCGATAGCGTGATCCGCATGTCCGACACCCCCCTTCCGCCCGTGATCCTCGGCGACGAGCCCGGCTCCTTCCCGCGCGGTGTGCTCGCCGAGCGGCACCCGGCGATCATTCGGCGGGTGCGGGACGCCTTCCCCTACGGACCGGACGTCCGGCGGTCGCTGGACGTCCTGCTGGCGAACTGCGCCGACGGCGTGATCGAGCCGCTCCCCGCCGACGCGCACGACCGGGACCGCTGGCGCGCCTGGGGGCTGGACGCATACGCGGGCCGCTCCTGGTACGAGGTGCCCTGGCTGTGGTCGGAGAGCTACTTCTACCGCCTGCTCCTCGAAGCCGTCGGCTACTTCCGGCCGGGACCCTGGCAGGGGCTGGACCCGTTCCGCCCGTTCAAGCTGGCCGAACTGGACGCCCCCGAGACCGACGAGGAACTTGCCGCGTTGGACGAATTGGAGGGCCGTCCGGTGCGGGAGCGGGCACAGGCCCTGCTGCACGGATCGCTGTGGGGCAACCGCGCCGACCTCGGCTTCCGGCTGTCCGACGCGGGCGCGGAGGACCGGGCCGCCGTCCCCGCACTCGTCGCCGACGACAGCGGGACCCTGTGGGCGCTGCTGGCGTCCCCGCGGACCGCCGACGGCACCCTGTGCCTGGTCGCCGACAACGCCGGCCGGGAGCTGATCCCCGATCTGCTGCTCGCCGCCCATCTCCTCGCCCACGGGCGGGTCGGCCGGGTCGTGCTGCACGTGAAGCCGTACCCCTACTACGTCTCGGACGCCACGACCGCCGACGTCGTCGACGCCCTGCGCCGCCTGACGGACGCTCCCGGGGCGGCCGCCGGGTACGGGCGGCGGCTGTGGTCCGCCATGACGGACGGCACGCTGACGGTGCGCGCGCACCCCTTCGCCGCGGCCCCGCTGCCGTACGAGCGGATGCCCGACGAACTGCGGGCGGAGTTCGCCGACGCGGCGGTGACGATCGTCAAGGGAGACCTCAACTACCGTCGCCTGGTGGGCGACCGGCGCTGGCCGCCGACGACCCCCTTCGCCGACGTGACCGCCTACTTCCCCGGGCCGGTCGTCGCCCTGCGCACCCTGAAGTCGGAGGTGATCACGGGCCTGTCCGCCGGCACGGAGGCAGAACTGACCGCCGCCGAGGGACAGAGCTGGCGCACCGGCGGGACGCACGCGCTGATCCAGACCGGGAAGTGAACACGGCGCGCACCGTCGCGTCCGCCCGCTGTCAAGGGCGCCCGATTCGCAAGGATTCACCCCTGATTCACGCGATGGTGTGATCATGTGCCGCGCCGCGGATGACGGTCGAATCCCCCGGGTAGGGCCCGGCCATGACGCAGCCGTTCGAACTCCCGCACTTCTACATGCCGTATCCCGCGCGGCTCAACCCCCACGTCGACGAGGCCCGCGCCCACTCGACGCGGTGGGCGCGCGAGATGGGCATGCTGGAGGGCTCCGGGATCTGGGAGCAGGCCGACCTCGACGCGCACGACTACGGCCTGCTCTGCGCCTACACCCACCCCGACTGCGACGGCCCCGCCCTGTCGCTGATCACCGACTGGTACGTGTGGGTGTTCTTCTTCGACGACCACTTCCTCGACATGTTCAAACGCACCCCGGACCGGGCGGCGGGCAAGGCCCACCTCGACCGGCTCCCGCTGTTCATGCCGCTCGATCTGTCGACGCCGGTGCCGGAGCCGGAGAACCCGGTAGAGGCGGGCCTCGCCGACCTGTGGGCACGTACCGTGCCGGCGATGTCCGCCGACTGGCGCCGCCGCTTCGCCGTCGCCACCGAGCACCTCCTCAACGAGTCGATGTGGGAGCTGTCCAACATCAACGAGGGGCGGGTCTCCAACCCCGTCGAGTACATCGAGATGCGCCGCAAGGTGGGCGGCGCCCCGTGGTCGGCGGGGCTCGTGGAGTACGCGACCGCCGAAGTGCCCGCCGCCGTGGCCGGGTCACGGCCGCTGAGGGTGCTGATGGAGACCTTCTCCGACGGCGTGCACCTGCGCAACGACCTGTTCTCCTACCAGCGCGAGGTGGAGGACGAGGGCGAGTTGAGCAACGGCGTGCTCGTCCTGGAGACGTTCTTCGGCTGCACCACCCAGGAGGCCGCCGACACCGTCAACTCCATCCTCACCTCCCGTCTCCACCAGTTCGAGCACACGGCCGTGACCGAAGTGCCCGCGCTGGCCCTGGAGAACGGCCTGCGCCCGGACGAGGTGGCCGCCGTGGCCGCCTACACCAAGGGACTCCAGGACTGGCAGTCCGGCGGCCACGAGTGGCACATGCGCTCCAGCCGCTACATGAACAAGGGAGCCACCGCCGCCTCGCCCTGGGAGAAGCTGACCCACCCCGGCACCTCCGCCGCCGACGTCGGCGCCCTGCTCGCCTCGGCCGCCGCGGAACGCCTGCGCGTGTACACGCACGTGCCGTTCCAGAAGGTCGGCCCTTCCCGCCTGCCCGAATTTCTCATGCCCTTCCGGGTGGAGCTGAGCCCGCACCTGGACCGGGCCCGCCACAACCTGGTCGAGTGGACGCGCCGGATGGGCATGCTCTCCGAGGGGGTGTGGGACGAGGACAAGCTCGCCTCCTGCGACCTCGCGGTGTGCTCCGCCGGACTGGACCCCGACGCCACCCCGGAGGCCCTCGACCTCAGCGCCTCGTGGCTGGCGTTCGGCACCTACGGCGACGACTACTACCCGCTGGTGTACGGCAACCGCCGGGACCTGGCCGCCGCGAAGGTGACCACGGCCCGCCTCTCGGCCTGCATGCCGGTGGAGGGCGAGGAGACCCTCGTCCCCCTGAACGCCATGGAACGGTCGTTGATCGACCTGTGGGCGCGCACGACCGCCGACATGACCCCCGACCAGCGACGCACCCTGCGCGCGGCGGTCGACACCATGACGGAGAGCTGGGTGTGGGAGCTGGCCAACCAGCTCCAGAACCGCATCCCCGACCCCGTCGACTACCTGGAGATGCGGCGCGCCACCTTCGGATCCGACCTCACCCTGAGCCTGTGCCGCATGGGCCAGGGCCCCGCGGTCCCCCCGCAGGTGTACGCCAGCGGCCCGGTCCGCTCGCTGGAGAACGCGGCCATCGACTACGCCTGCCTGCTCAACGACGTCTTCTCGTACCAGAAGGAGATCGAGTACGAGGGCGAGATCCACAACGCGATCCTCGTCGTGCAGAACTTCTTCGGCTGCGACTACCCGACCGCGCTCGGCGTCGTCCACGACCTGATGACCCAGCGCATGCAGCAGTTCGAGCACGTCGTCGCGCACGAACTGCCCGTCCTGTACGACGACTTCGACCTGTCGGCGGAGGCCCGTGACGCGATGCGCGGATATGTCACGGACCTGCAGAACTGGATGGCCGGGATCCTGAACTGGCATCGGGTGGTGGACCGTTACAAGGCCGGCTATCTGTCCCGCCGGTCCCATGGCTTCATGCCCGACCGCCGGCCGACCGCCGTCACGTTGCCGGTCGGCTGACCGCCCACCCGGCCCGCCCCTCGCCGCGGGGCGGTTCGCCGCCGCTCACGCGAACTCCCGTCCGTCGCCGCCCCGTCACCGCTCGCACGGGTACGCCGCGCGACCGTGGCGCGGTGTGCGCGTCACACCGGCCGCGCCGCCGACCGTCGCGCCGCGTGCGCGACCGCGGCTCGCGCCAGCCCCCGGACCATGGGGTGCGGGCGCGAGCCGTCGCCGGACAGCTCCGGCTGGAAGAGGGAGGCCAGGAAGAAGGGGTGGCCGGGGAGTTCCGCCGTCCGGACCTGGCCGGCCGCGTCCCGGCCGGAGAACCGCAGGCCGTGCGCGACCAGGGTGGAGAAATGACGGGAGAGGCCGTACCGGCAGGAGTAGCGCTCGACGGTGGACTCCCTGCCGACCACCGCGTGGGCCAGCGAGCCCGGCTCCAGCAGGACCGTGTCCTCGTGGCCCTCCAGGGAGCAGGCGAGCGGTCCCAGGAGGGGGTCCTCGGCGGCGGGGTCGTTCTCGGCGTGCGCCGCGTGGGCCAGCCCGCAGGCGTTGCGGGCGAACTCCAGCAGCGCGTGCTGGAAGCCGCCGCAGGTGCCGAGGAACGGGATGCCCTCCTCGCGGGCCGTACGGATGGCGGCCAGGACACCGGTCTCGCTGCGGTACGGGCTGCCCGGCACCACCCACACCGCGTCGAAGCCGCGCACCGCGCCCTCGGCCTCCGCGTCGGACGAGGGGATCCAGTACGCGTCCAGGACCAGCCGGTCCCGGGTGGCGAGGGCGTCGAGCAGGAGCGGGATCCGGGTGTGCGAGACGACGTCCGGGGAGTGGTCGCCCACCAGGGCGACCTTGGCGATCCGGGCCGTGCCGGTGGTCCGAGCGGGGCTGTCGGTCATGCGTCCATCCTCGGAGCCGCCCGCACTTCACGTCCAACGATGATTCCTGCACCCGCGATAAGCCGAACTGATGCAACCTGTGGCCATGGACCCGCACCTCCTGCGCACCTACGTCACCGTGGCCCGCCTCGCTTCCTTCTCCGAGGCGGCGCGTGATCTCGGCTATACCCAGTCGGCCGTGTCCCAGCACATCGCGGCCCTCGAACAGGACCTCGGCGCGCCGCTGCTCACCCGTCGCCCCGTCGCCCCCACCGCGGCGGGTGAGCGGCTCCTCGAACACGCCGGACCGCTGCTGCTGCGCCTGGCGGCGGCTCGCGCCGACGTCGTACGGACGGCCCCCGACCACGGTCTGACGCTGGCCGCCTCCCCGACCGCGCTCACCGCCGCGGCCCTCGCCGCGCTGCCGCCCGCAGGTGTGACGCTGCGCGTGCTGGCCCGCGACGAGGTGCCCGCCGCGGTCGCCGCGGGCACCGCCGACCTGGGTCTCGTCGACGGGCTGGCCGCCCCCAGCGACCCCCTTCCGCTGCCCGACGTGGCACCGCTGACCACGTACGGCGTCGGTGAGGGGCCGGTCGGTGTCCTGCTGCCCGCCGACCACCCCCTGGCCCGCCGCGCCGCCCTGCGCCTCGGCGACCTCGCCGACGCCCGCTGGATCGACGCCCCCGACACGGGACTGCCCCTGCCCCAGCTCCGCGCCGCGAACGGCGGCAGCGGCTTCCGCCCGGCCCTGCGTTACGACGGCACCGACGTCCGTGTCCTGACCGCGCTCGCCGCCGCCGGCCACGGTCTGACCCTCCTGCCCCGCTCGGCGGCGGCAGGCGCCCCGGGCACCGCGACCGTGCCGCTGGGCGCGCCGCGGCTCGTCCACCGGGTGGAACTCGTCCACCTCGACGGGCGCGGCCCGGGCCCTGGTCGCGGCGCTCTCCCCGCGCGCGTGAGCCGGCCGGTTGTGAGCCGCCCTTCGTAGCCGACGGCGACGCGCTCTCCCCGCGCGCGTGAGCCGGCCACCCCGCCCCCGGGCGCCGTACCGCTGTCGACGACTGGTCAGTCTCACTCGTTCGTGGCTCGTGGCGCCGCGGTGCGACGGGTAGAGCACCAGCCGGAGGCGATCCATGGAACAGACCGCGTTGCGTCCCAAGCCCATGCCCGGCCAGGAGCCCGGCGGCGCCACCCCGCCCGGCGGCACCCCGGCGTGCGGCCGGCCGCGCCATCCGCACGCCGCCCGCCGTCGCGGCCGGCGTCTGGTGACCTCGCTGTTCGCCCTGTTCGTCGGCACGGTCCTGGTGCTGTCCGGCGTCGGCCTCGGCACGGTGGGCGCCACCGTGATCGGAGCGAGCCGACTGGCCGAGTCGCAGGGGCGGACGGGCGGGGCCGCACCGGGCGTCGCACCCCCGGCGGCCGGCCGGGGCCCCTCCGCGCCGGCCTCCCCGGCGCCGGCGTCCGCCGACGCCACCCTGGGGGTGGAGATCGTGGACGCGAAGAAGGCGGGCGCCGAGATCGTCGCCGTCCACGTGCCCGGCCCCGGTTACTCGGCCGGTCTGGTGCGCGGGGACGTCGTCCTGCACTTCGGCCGGGACCGGATCGACTCGGCGGCGGATCTCGCACGGGCCGTCGACAGGGTGAAGCCGGGCAGGCGGACCAAGGTGACGGTCCGCCACGACAGCGGCGGCTACCAGCAGCTGACCGTGGTGCCGGGGATCGTGACCTGACCACCCGCTCCGGCGCCGCCCGGCCGCCCGGCCGGCGCGCGAGCGCCGCGGAACACCACCCGACCCGCCCGGTCCGCGCGCCGTCGGTGTCGCCGTCGCCGTCGGTGCCGGAGTTCGCCGTGGGTGTCGGAGTCAGACGACCACCCGGAAGTGGCTCGTGAGCCGCCGCTCCTCGTCCAGGACGTGGAACGCCAGACCGACCGGCGCCTCCCGGTCGGCGATCCGGTCGCCCTCCCAGGGCAGCCGCAGCGTCCACGTCACGCCGGGGCCCACCACCAGCGGCCGCCCGGCGAAGAGGGTGGCCGCCGGGGTGTGGGCGTGGCCCGTGATGATCCCGGCGATCTCGGGCCGCCGCTCCAGCAGCGCGGCCAGCCGGCCGGGGTCGCCCAGCCGGTAGGAGTCGGGCAGCGGGTGGTGCAGTGCCACCGGCGGATGGTGGAAGGCGAGCAGCGCGGGCAGGTCCTCGTCCAGTTCGTCGAGGGTCTCCTCGATCCAGGCGTACGTCTCGTCCGCCAGGGCTCCCTCGTCCTCGCCCGGGATGCTGGAGTCGCACATCAGCACCGCGCCCCCGTCGAACACCTGGACGCTGTTGACCGGCCCGTCGGCGGCCGGCTGTCCGAGCAGGGCCTTGCGGTAGGGGGCGCGGCGGTCGTGGTTGCCGGGGCAGGTCAGCACCGGCCAGGGGGTGTCGGGGCCCTGGAGCCCCAGGACGCGCGCGGCCTCCTCGTACTCGGCCTCCGTCCCGTGGTCCGCGATGTCCCCCGTGACCAGCAGGGCGTCCATCCGCCCCGGCAGATTCCGCAGGTGCTCGCGGACCCGCTCGGCGCGCTCGGTGGCGCGGGCGCTCCCGTCCAGGTGCAGATCACTGATGTGGGCGAGTACGAGCACGGCGTCGGCCTTCCGCAGGAGGAATAATGCTTATTCCCGATCTAACCATTAGTCCTAATGGGCGGACAGTCCATGCCCGTTAGCATCGCCGAGAACGCGTTCCCCGCGAGAACACCGGCGATCGGGTCGCGCCGCCCCCGCTGACCGGGCAGGATGCTGCCCGTAGTCATGACGTCCCCCAGGGAGGCCCGGATGACCGGCCGTACGCCCGCGCGCTTCACCGCCGACGACTACCGGGCCCGCATGGAACGGGCCGTGCACGCGGCCGGCGACGCGGGGCTGGCCGGGCTGCTCGTGGCACCCGGCCCGGACCTGGTCTGGCTCACCGGCTACGCGCCTCCCGCGGCCACCGAACGGCTCACCCTGCTCGTCCTCACACCCGACCACGACCCGGTCCTCGTCGTGCCGACCCTGGAGGCCCCCGACGCCGCCGGGGCGGCCGGCGCCCCCGCGCTCACCCTGCGGGACTGGACCGACGGCAAGGACCCCTACGCCGCCACCGCCGCCCTCCTGGACACCGGCGGGCGGTTCGGCGTCAGCGACAACGCCTGGGCGATGCACCTGCTCGGGATGCAGAAGGCCCTCCCGGACAGCTCCTACGCCTCCCTCACCGAGGCCCTGCCGATGCTGCGCGCCGTCAAGGACGCGGCCGAACTGGAACTGATGGCCGCCGCGGGAGCGGCCGCCGACGCGACGTACGAGGCGATCCGCGGGCTTCCCTTCGCCGGGCGCGCGGAGTCGGAGGTCGGCGCCGACCTCGCCGACCTGCTCCGCCGCTTCGGCCACTCCCAGGTCGACTTCACCATCGTCGCCTCGGGGCCGAACGGCGCCAACCCGCACCACGAGGTCGGCGACCGCGTCATCGAGCACGGCGACATGGTCGTCCTCGACTTCGGCGGCCTCAAGGACGGCTACGGCTCCGACACCTCCCGCACCGTCCACGTCGGCGAACCGACGGACGAGGAACGCCGGGTGCACGACCTGGTCCGCGAGGCCCAGGAGGCCGGCTTCCGGGCCGTCCGGCCCGGCGTCGCCTGCCAGGAGATCGACCGGGCCGCCCGCGCCGTCATCGCGGACGCCGGCTACGGCGCGTACTTCATCCACCGCACTGGCCACGGCATCGGCGTCACCACCCACGAGCCGCCGTACATGATCGAGGGCGAGGAGCAGCCCCTCGTGCCCGGCATGTGCTTCTCCGTGGAACCCGGCGTCTACCTGCCCGGCCGCTTCGGGGTGCGCATCGAGGACATCGTCACCGTCACGGAGGACGGCGGCCGACGCCTCAACGACACCACCCGCGAGATGGTCATCGTCCACTGAAGCCCACCAGGAGTCCCGGCACCCACCCGAACGGCTACGACGCGACCATGACCCAGGCACCCACACCCACCGCGGACACCGTCCGCCGGCTGGTCCGAACGCTCCTCAAGGACGCCGGGGACAGCGGTCCCGGTCCCGAGGTCCGGCCCGTCACCGCGGAGGGCGGCCACGGCACCTGGTGGGTCGGCACCCGCCACGTCCTGCGGCTCGCCGCCGACCGCGAGGCGACCGTCCGCATGCGACGCGAGGTGCGGCTGCGCGACCTGGTCCGGCCGCACGTCCCGGTCGCCGTGCCGACCGCCGTCGCCCACGGCGAGTGGTCGCCCGGCCTCGCCCACACCCTCGACACCAAGGTGCCCGGCGGCACCGCCGAGGACCACGACGTCTCCGCCGTCGGCGAGGCAGACCTGGCCGGACTGCTCGGCGGACTCCGTGAGGTGCCGGCCCGGCAGGCCGAGGCCATCGGTGTGCCCCGCGTCGCCCCTCGCTCCCTGGAGGCGCTGCGCCGCATGGCCGTGGCCGCCGCCGGACACCTCGCCGCCGCCGACGAGTTCGACCCCGCCCGGCTGCACCAGCTCACCCCGCCCGGCGCGGCCCAGCTCGCCGCGCGGCCCGCCACCGCCGTCCTCGTCCACCACGCCCTGCGGGGCGAGCACCTCGTGGTGAGCGCCGACGGCCGGGTGCGCGGCGTCCTGCACTGGACCGACGCGGTCGTCGGCGATCCCGCCGAGGACATCGCCGGGCTCACCCTCGCCGTCGGCTCCGGCGCCGCCGTCCGCGCCGCCACCCTCACCGGGTACGGCGCCCGCGCCTGCCTGCGCGGCCTGTGGCTGGCCCGCTGCGACACCGTCGTACGCCTCGGCGAACGCCTGAAGGGCCAGGGCACCGAGTCCCCGGCCCTGCTGCGCACCCAGCTGCGACGCGCCTGGGAGGCGATCCTGCTGGAACGGGTGACGGAGCTGCGGGAGGACGGGGCGGACGGGGCGGACGACTGAGGGCTGTCCCGTCATCCGCGCCGAGCCGTCGGAAAGCACGGGACGCCCCGCAGGCCCGGCCGGCGAATCCCCGCCTGCCGGGCCCCCTCGGCACGTGCTCTGCGCCGCGCCGGGCGAACGCCCGAGCACGTCCGCTACGAGGCCATCCGCTCCGAGCCCCTTCGCTCCCGGGCCGCCCGCCCGGCACACCGGGAGCACGCCCAGCACGCCGCCCGGCCGCCCCTCCGTGCGGACGACGGGACGGGCGACGGGGCGGACGCCGGGACGGACGCCGGAGCGGACGCCGGGAACGTGACGGAGCGGACGACCGTGCGGACCACGAGGACGTGACGCGAGGGCCCGGCCCACCGCCTGCCCGCGCGCCCTCCCCGCGCGGTGGCCTCAGTCCTGTTCGAGCACCACGCACGACTCGGCGGGCAGGTGCAGCAGCCCGTCCGGGCCCGGTGCCTCCACCGGCTCCCAGGCGGCCAGCACGCGCGCGGGGCGCGTCCCCAGGGGGATCGCCGCCGGCGCCTTGCCGAGGTTCACGGCCACCCGGACGTCCCCGCGGCGGAAGGCCAGCCAGCGTGCCTGGGTGTCGTGAGCGACCTTGAGGTCCGCCAGGTCGGGGTCGGTGAGGTCCGCATGGGCGTGCCGCAGGGCGATCAGCCGGCGGTACCAGGCCAGTACGCGCGCGTGGGGCTCGCGCTCCGGCTCCGACCAGTCCAGGCACGAGCGGTCCCGGGTCGCCGGGTCCTGCGGGTCGGGCACGTCCTCCTCCGCCCAGCCGTGCGCCGCGAACTCCCGCCGCCTGCCCGTGCGTACGGCCTCCGCGAGGTCGGGGTCGGTGTGGTCGGTGAAGAACTGCCAGGGTGTGCCCGCCGCCCACTCCTCGCCCATGAACAGCATCGGCGTGAACGGGGAGGTCAGCGTCAGCGCCGCCGCGCAGGCCACCAGACCGGGGGAGAGGGAGGCCGCCAGCCGGTCGCCCTGGGCCCGGTTGCCGACCTGGTCGTGGGTCTGGGAGTAGCCGAGGAGCCGGTGCGCGGGCAGTCGCGTACGGTCCAGCGGCCGCCCGTGGGCCCGGTCGCGGAAGCTGGAGAAGGTGCCGTCGTGGAAGAAGCCGCCGGTGAGGGTCTTGGCGAGGGCGGCGAACGGATCGCGCGCGAAGTCGGCGTAGTAGCCCTGGGACTCGCCGGTCAGCGCGGTGTGCAGGGCGTGGTGGAAGTCGTCGTTCCACTGGGCGTGCAGACCCAGGCCGCCCTCCCGGCGGGACGTGATCAGGCGCGGGTCGTTCAGGTCGGACTCGGCGATCAGGAACAGCGGCCGGCCCGTCTCCTCGGCGAGCGCGTCCACGGACTCCGAAAGCTCCTCCAGGAACGGGTACGCGCGCGTGTCGGCCAACGCGTGCACCGCGTCCAGCCGCAGACCGTCGATCCGGTAGTCGCGCAGCCACGCCAGCGCGCTGCCCAGCAGGAACGCCCGCACCTCGTCGGAGCCGGGCGCGTCCAGATTGACGGCCGATCCCCACGGCGTGTGGTGCGTGTCGGTGAAGTAGGGGCCGAACACGGGCAGGTAGTTGCCCGACGGGCCCAGGTGGTTGTGCACGACGTCCAGGACCACGCCCAGGCCCAGCTCGTGCGCCCGGTCGACGAACCGCTTCAACGCCTCAGGCCCGCCGTACGGCTCGTGCACCGCCCACAGCGACACCCCCTCGTAGCCCCAGCCGTGCCGGCCGGGGAAGGGGCACAGGGGCATCAACTCCACGTGGGTCACGCCCAGTTCGACGAGATGGCCGAGCCGCTCGGCCGCCGCGTCCAGGGTGCCCTCCGGCGTGTACGTGCCCACGTGCAGCTCGTACAGGACCGCGCCCGGCAGCGGACGCCCCGACCAGCGCGTCCGCCACGCGTACGCGCCGTGATCGACGACCGCGCTCAGGCCGTCGGGCCCGTCCGGCTGACGGGGTGAACGCGGGTCCGGGAGCACCGGACCGTCGTCCACCGCGAAGCCGTACCGGGTGCCGTCCCGCGCCTCCGCCTCACCGATCCACCACCCCGGCCGCGCGGCGTCGCGCTCCAACGCGCGCGTCACGCCCTCGCACTGGAGCGTCACACGTTCGGCCTGCGGTGCCCACACCTCGAACTGCACGGACGGTTCCCCTTCGTCTGCTCACAGCCTGCTCACCGTGAGGTGGCCCGACCCGTCCATCGTGCTCCAAACGAGATCGATCCGCCGCACGAACGGCCCCTTCGCGGCAGGTGTCGCGGCGGACCGCGTCGGCACGCGCGCACGGCGGCCGTTCTCCCGTTTTCTGGACACCCGCCGTTCACTGCCCGACAATCACGAACGTGACGTCGTCATTCGAGTTCAACACGTACCCCGCGCGCCTGTCCGACGTGGAGCGCGACAGGGCGCTGAAGGTGCTCCGTGACGGTGCCGCCATGGGCCGCCTCTCCCACGACACGTTCATCCGGCGCATGGAACTGGCGCTCGCCGCCCGCCGCTCCGACGAACTCGCCGTCCTCACCGCCGACCTGCCCAGCGAGAACCGCTTCTCGCGCGCCCTCTTCGGCACCGTCGAGGCGGTCTCCGGTTTCACCGTACGGCTGCGCCGGGCCTGGCAGGCCGAGCGGCTGCCCAAGCTGCTGCTGCCGCACCCCGGCACCGCGCGGGCCCTGCGCATCGGCCGCGACCCCGCCAGCGGCCTCAGGCTGACCCACGACAGCGTCTCGCGGGTGCACGCCGAACTCAGCCGCCAGGGCGGCATGTGGATCCTGCGCGACCTCGGCTCGACCAACGGCACGACCGTCAACGGACGCCGGGTCATCGGCGCCGCCGTGGTCCGCGAGGGCGACCAGGTCGCCTTCGGGGTGATGGCGTTCCGCCTCTCGGTCGACTGAGGCGGCCGCGACCCGGCCGGCAAGTCCGGGCGTGCGGGGCGGTGTTGACGTACCTCCCGTGCCATGACTCACTGTGCGTACCCCCGGCACTCCCGGTGACCCGAAGGCACTCCCGACGCGGAGGTGTGTCCTGCCGTCACTCCCGCGCTACCCGACCGCGGACGAACTCGCCGCCCACGCGGCCGCACTCGTCGCGCGCCGGCCCCACGACACCCGCCTGCGCAGCGTCGGCGTCTCGCGCGCGGGCACGCCCCTGCGGCTGCTCTCCGTCGGCCACGGCACCCGTCAGGCGCTGATCGTGGCGGGGCCGCACGCCAACGAACCCGTGGGCGGTGCCACCGTCCTGCGGCTCGCCGAACGCCTCCTCGCCGACCCCCGGCTCACCGAGGACGCCGACGCCACCTGGAACCTGCTGCTCTGCCTCGACCCCGACGGCCTGCGCCGCAACGAGGGCTGGCTGTCCGGCCCGTACACCCTCGGCCGCTACTTCCGGCACTTCTTCCGGCCCGGCTTCCTGGAACAGCCCGAGTGGCTGCCCGACGGGGCGCAGGCCGCGGCGCTGCCGGAGACACGGGCGCTGCTCGGCCTCCAGGACGAGCTGAAACCTTTCTTCCAGTGTTCGCTGCACGGCGTCGACGTCGGTGGCGGATTCGTGGAACTCACCCGCGACCTGCCCGGACTCCCGCAGCGCGTGGCCCACGCCGCCGCCCGTCTCGGCATCCCCCGCGAACTCGGCCCCTACGACACCCTGTACTGGCCGGCCCTGGGACCCGCCGTCTACCGGATACCGCCGCCGCGCCCGCGCGACCTGGCCGCCGCCATCACCGAGGCCGCCGTCGAGTCGACCTGGTATCACCCGCACCGGCACGGCACCGTCACCGCGGTCGTCGAGGCGCCCATGTGGGGCGTCGCCGCCGTCGAGGACGACTCACCGCCCACCGACCGCGACGCCGCGCTGCGCGCGGTGAGCCGGACCCTGCGCCACGAGACCCGGCTCCTGGAACGCGTCCTGGCGCGCGTGCGGCCCCATCTCCCCGGCACGCCCGACACGGCCCGCCTGCTCGCCCCGGTCGACGACTACCTCCTGGTCTGCCCCGGCCTCGCCGACGCCTGGGACCCCGACGCCGGCGACCCGGCCCGTCCGCTCCCGCCCCTGACCACCGCCCACCTGGCCGCCCTGCGCATCGCCGGCCGCCGCATCGCCGTACGCACCGCGGGACTGCTGCACCAGCTCGTCACCGGATCCGGGCACGATCCGGCCGGAGCGCTGCCGGAGCTGGACGCGCTCATCGACACGTGGTGCGCCGACTACCACGACGGCTTCGGAGCCCGCTGGATCCCCGTCGCCCGACAGGCCGAGTACCAGACGAGAGTCGTCCTCGCCGCGTTCCGACTGGCCGCACGACGCGTACCCGCACCCGCACGATCGGGTGAGCCGGACTGGGGAACCGGGGCCGCCGTGCCGATGCACCGGGAATGAAGCCCTTCCCCACACACCGCCTCCCGGGCGCCCTGCCCGTCACGGCCGCCCTCCTCCTCGCCGCCCTGGCCCCCGCCCACGCCGCGGCGCCCCCCGCCCTCCTCCCGGTCGGCGGGCTCCGGCTCAGCGTCACCACCGGGGACGCCCACTCCAGCGACACCCGCGGCACCCTCCTGCTGTGCGACCCCCCACAGGGCCACTCCCGCGCCGCCGAGGCCTGCGCCGACCTCACGGCGGCCGGCGGCTCCATCGACGCCATCGCGCCGAAGGACGCCGTCTGTTCCCTGCTGTACGCGCCCGTGACCGCCCGTGCGACCGGCCGGTGGAACGGCCGCCCGGTCGCGTACGCCAAGACCTTCTCCAACACCTGCGTGATGCTGGCGGAGACGGGCGCGGTGTTCGACCTCGACGACGAGCAGCTCCCCGACCTGCCCGAGATGACCGAGCTGCCCGGGGTCTGAGACCGGCCCGTCCGGTGCCGGGCACGCCCGCTGGGCGTACCCGGCACCGCCGTGACCGCCGTGACCGCGGGAACCACGTGACTGCCGGCACCGCCGTGACCGCCGGCACCGCCGTGACCGGCCCGCGACCGCCCGCGTCCTACGGCTCCCGCGGCGCCCCCTCGCGCGCGTGCAGCGCCGCCGCCACGACCGTGCGGGACTGGTGCTCGACCTGGTGCTCCAACGGCACCCAGCGGGCCCGGAACCGCTCGGCGAACGCCTCGCTCCACACCTCGACGAGATGCTCCAGGCGGGGCGCCGCCCGGTCGTCGCGCTCCCGCAGCACCCGCCACAGCATCGCCGCCGCCCGCAACGGCAGCCGGCGGCCGAAGGCGTCCACACTCCCGACGTACGCCATCGTGGTGTCGGCCGGGGGCATGTGGGTCCAGTCGGCGGCCAGGCCCGGCACCAGTTCCAGCGCCCAGCGGGCCGCCCGCAGCAACGGCCCGTCGACGCCCTCCAGCCGGGGTGAGGCCTCCGCCAGCACCCGCTCCACCTGGCCGGCGTCCCGCAGCAGCCGGCCCGCCAGCCGCCGTATCTCCGCCGCCGGGTCGGGGTGCGGCGCGGGGTCGTCCACCAGGTCGCTCGCCCACATCGGCACCTCCACGACCGCGGTCAGGCCGCCGTGGCGGTGGGCGTGGTACCAGGTGCTGTGCCGCGCGTCGTCCGGCATGCTCGGGTACGCCATCCCCGCGCCGGGCTCCGGCATCACATGCACACCGGGTCCGGACGCCGGCCAGCCCGCCGCGTCGGAGGCGCCCGTCTCCACCGGGATGTGCGACTGTGCGGCCGACTTGGCGAACGGCTCGGCCAGTCCCGGGATGTCCCTCGTCAGCTGCACCCAGCTGCCGCCCAGGTCGGTGCCGTGCAGCGTCACCTGGAGGTAGGGCCGCAGCTCGTCGATGACGCCGGTCAGCGCACGCGTCTCGGGCGGCAGCCGGTCCGCCGGCAACACGGCGGGGGACCACTCGGGCTGTTCCGGGCCCGCCGGCCGGAAGAAGCCCCGGTGGTACTCCAGCAGACTGCGCGGCGCGGGCGTCACATGCAGACTCGCCCCGTCCGGGTCCGCGCAGAGCAGGAAGTGCCAGGACGTGCCGTCCCGCAACTCCCGTTCGGACAGCACCCTTTCGGCCAGGGCGAGGAGGGTCGGGCCGCCGGTGGGCTCGTTCGCGTGGGCCCCCGCGACGACTAGGACGGCCCGTCGCGCGCGTCCCACGGACAGCAGGTGCAGGGGGCGCCCCGCCCGCGACAGGCCCACCCTCCGCAGGGTGCACAGCCCGGGGCGGAGCGCGGCCAGGGCTCTGGCGGACGAGGTCAGTTCGGTCACCGTGGGGTAGCGCAGCTCCGGCAGGAGACTCACCCCCGTCATGTCCGCCCGGCCTTCGCATCCGCAGTACCCCACGGACTCGGTGACCTGTCAAGAACGCGCCACCGGAGCGTTCGGGGGGCGCCCGGAAGCACCCGGTGGCGGGCCCGACGACCGCGGAGGCGCGAGGGGCCCGCCGCCTCGGCGACGCCCCCGGGCGGCACCCGCCCCGCGTCTCATTCCGCCCTCTCCAGCAGCGCCACCGGCAGTCGCTCGAACAGTTCCTCCACGCGCGCGTGCCCGGTGAACTCCCGGCCGGGGCGCAGGGCGTCCACCCACCTCCCCGGAGGGAGCGTCAAGCGGGTGTCCCCCCAGCCGCCGGCCTCCGCCAGGCGCAGGGACAGCCGGGTGACGGCCGTGACGGTGCGGCCGGAGCGGGCGAAGGCCAGGCAGTGCCCGGCGGCCGGGCCCTCGGCGGGCAGCGGTTCGTACGTCGCCGCCGCATCGAAGGCGTCCGGGTACCGGCGGCGCAGCCGCAGCGCCGCCGCGGTCACGGCGTCCTTGGCGCCGGCGTCCGCCGGAGGGAAGCCGACGGGGCGCCGGTTGTCGGGGTCGACGAGGGCGAGGTACTCGCCCTCCGTGCCCTGGTAGAGGTCCGGCACCCCCGGCATCGTCAGCTGCACCAGCGCCGCGCCGAGCACGTTCGCCCGGATGTGCGGTGCGAGCGCCTCCCGCAGCGCGGCCACCCGTTCGCCCGGCGCCCCGCACGGCCCCGCCGTGACGAACGCGGCCACGGCCTCCTCGTACGGCGGCTCCTGTTCCGTCCAGCTCGTGTACATGCCCGCCTCGCGCACATGCTTGAGCAGAGCCTCCCGTACCCGCTCCGGGGCGGCCGGCCCGAGCCCGAACGCGGTCTGCCAGGCCGCCCACGCCAGTTGCCCGTCTGGCACGCTCTCCTCGGCGTGCGTGACCTGCTCCAGGACCTCCGCCCAGCGCCGCGGGCATTCGGTGAGCACGGCCAGCGCCGCCCGGACGTCGGCGCTGCGCTTGGTGTCGTGCGTGGACAGGACCGTGCCGGTGAGCGGCCAGTCGCGCTGCACGCGCGCGCAGTACGTGTGGAAGCCGGCGGGGGAGACGCCCTGCCGGCCGGGATCGCCGCCGACCTCGTTGGCCGAGAGCAGCGGCACGTACCGGTAGAACGCCGTGTCCTCGACCGACTTGGCCCGCAGCGCGGACGACGTCTGCGCGAACCGGGTGCGGAACTCCACCGCCGCCGGACCGTCCTCGCGCCCCAGGACCAGAGCGCGCACCACGTCCACCGCGCCCGCCTCCTCGGGCACCACGAAGGCGAGCCGGGCCTCCGCCGCGGCCTCCTCGGTGACGACGGCGGCCGCGTCGCCCGAGACGTACGGCCGGTAGACCTCCATCCGCACCAGCAGCTCCTCCAGCGCGGTGCGCAGCGCCCAGGGTGCCCGGTCGCGCAGGGCCGGGTCCGGGGAGGCGGCGCACGCGCGCGTGGCCGCCCGCGTCAGCCGGTCCAGCTCGGTCGCCAGCTCGTGCCGGAGCACCGCGTACGCCGCCCGCCGCACCGTTGCCGCCCAGTCGCCGCCCCGGTCCGTCTGCGGGGCCGCGAACCGCCGGTACAGCTCCAGCAGCTCCCCGGCGCCCGTGGGGTCCGTGAACAGGCCGTCGACATGGCGCAGGGCGTCGTAGCCGGTGGTGCCCGCGACCGGCCAGGTGTCCGGCAGCCGTTCGCCGTCGGCGAGGATCTTCTCCACGACGGTCCAGCGGCCCCCGCTCGCCTCGTGCAGCCGCGCCAGATAGGCGTCGGGGTCGGCGAGCCCGTCGGGGTGGTCGACCCGCAGCCCGTCCACCACGCCCTCGTCCAGCAGTTGGAGGATCTTGCCGTGCGTGGCGTCGAACACCTCCGGATCCTCCACCCGCACCCCGATCAGCTCCGAGATGCTGAAGAACCGCCGGTAGTTCAGCTCGGTGCGGGCCAGCCGCCACCACCCGAGGCGGTACCACTGGGCGTCCAGCAGCCGGGGCAGCGGCAGGTCCCCGGTTCCCTCGCGGAGCGGGAACGCGTGGTCGTAGTAGCGCAGCACGTCCCCGTCGACGCGCAGCTCGTCGATCACCTCGCCGACCGGCCCGCCGAGGACGGGCAGCAGCACCCGGCCGCCCTGCGCCTCCCAGTCGATGTCGAACCAGCGCGCGTGAGGCGACTTCGGTCCCTCCCGCAGCACCTCCCACAGGGCGCGGTTGTGGCGCGGGGCCATGGCCATGTGGTTGGGCACGATGTCCACCACCAGCCCCAGTCCGTGTTCGCGCGCCGTGCGCGACAGGGCCCGCAGCCCCTCCTCGCCGCCCAGCTCGGCACGCACGCGCGCGTGGTCCACCACGTCGTAGCCGTGCGGGGAGCCCGGTACGGCCTCCAGCACGGGCGACAGGTGCAGATGGGACACGCCGAGCGAGGCCAGATAGGGCACGGCCGCCGCGGCGGCCTCGAAGGGGAATCCGGGCTGGAGCTGGAGCCGGTAGGTGGCCGTGGGCACGACAGGGGCAGGGCGCTCAGAGGTCATGCAGACCTACGTACCCGCCCTGCCCCCTTTCGTGTCATCCGTCCTCCGGGTGACCGTCTACGCCGGTCGTTGGAGGACGATCATGCTCCGGCCCACCAGCGTCAGCCGGTCTCCGGCCGCCGCCTCGGCGACCTCCTCCCCCTGCACCGCCTCCGGGTTCGCCGTGTCCACGACCACCTGCCACTGCCGACCGTGGTCGACCGGCACCACGAACTCCAGGGTCTCCCCGGAGGCGTTGAACATCAGCAGGAAGGAGTCGTCGGTGATCCGCTCCCCGCGCGCGCCGGGCTCGGAGATCGCGTTGCCGTTGAGGAACACGGTCAGGGTGGAGGCCTGCGCCGAGTCCCAGTCCTGCTGGTCCATCTCCTTGCCCTCGGGCGTGAACCACGCGACGTCCGACAGGTCGTCGTGGGTCCCCTCCACGCGCCGCCCGTGGAAGAAGCGGCGGCGGCGGAACACGGGGTGCTCCTTGCGCAGCCGCACGATCGCCCGCGTGAAGTCGAGCATCGCGGAGCCCTCCCCCTCGGGGTCGGGCCACTCCACCCACGACAGCTCGCTGTCCTGGCAGTAGGCGTTGTTGTTGCCGTGCTGGGTGCGCGCCACCTCGTCGCCGTGGCTGATCATGGGCACGCCCTGCGACAGCATGAGCGTCGCCATGAAGTTCCGCATCTGCCGGGCGCGCAGCTCGCGCACCTCCGGATCGTCGGTCTCGCCCTCCACGCCGCAGTTCCAGGACCGGTTGTGGCTCTCGCCGTCCCGGTTGTCCTCACCGTTGGCGTCGTTGCGTTTCTCGTTGTACGACACCAGGTCGTTCAGGGTGAACCCGTCGTGGCAGGTGACGAAGTTGATCGAGGCCAGCGGCCGGCGCCCGTCGTCCTGGTAGAGGTCGGACGACCCGGTCAGCCGGGAGGCGAACTCGGCGAGCGTGCTCGGCTCGCCCCGCCACAGGTCCCGCACGGTGTCGCGGTACTTGCCGTTCCACTCCGTCCACAGCGGCGGGAAGTTCCCCACCTGGTAGCCGCCCTCGCCCACGTCCCACGGCTCGGCGATCAGCTTCACCTGGGAGACGACCGGGTCCTGCTGCACCAGGTCGAAGAACGACGACAGCCGGTCCACCTCGTGGAACTGGCGGGCCAGGGTGGCCGCCAGGTCGAAGCGGAACCCGTCGACATGCATCTCCAGGACCCAGTAGCGCAACGAGTCCATGATCAGCTGGAGCACGTGCGGGGACCGCATGAGCAGCGAGTTCCCGGTCCCGGTGGTGTCCATGTAGTACCGCGGATCGTCCGCCAGCCGGTAGTACTGCGCGTTGTCGATGCCCCGGAAGGACAGCGTCGGGCCCAGGTGGTTGCCCTCGGCGGTGTGGTTGTAGACCACGTCGAGGATCACCTCGATGCCCGCCTCGTGCAGCGCGCGCACCGCCGACTTGAACTCCAGGACCTGCTGTCCGCGGTCGCCCCAGGAGGCGTACGCGTTGTGCGGGGCGAAGAACCCGATCGTGTTGTAGCCCCAGTAGTTGTTGAGGCCCATGTCGACCAGACGATGGTCGTTGACGAACTGGTGTACGGGCATCAGCTCCAGCGCCGTGACGCCCAGCTCGGTGAGGTGTTCGATGATCGCCGGATGCGCCAGGGCGGCGTAGGTGCCGCGCAGCTCCTCCGGGAGCCCCGGGTGGAGCATCGTGAGGCCCTTGACGTGCGCCTCGTAGAGCACCGTGTGGTGGTACTCGGTGCGCGGGCGCCGGTCGTCGCCCCAGTCGAAGTACGGGTTGACCACCACCGACGTCATCGTGTGGGGCGCCGAGTCCAGGTCGTTGCGCTTGTCGGGCGCTCCGAAGTGGTAGCCGTACACCTCCTCGCCCCACGTCACCGATCCGCTGATCGCCTTCGCGTACGGGTCGAGCAGCAGCTTCGCCGAATTGCAGCGCAAGCCGCGCTCGGGCGCGTACGGCCCGTGCATCCGGAAGCCGTAGCGCTGTCCGGGCATGATGCCCGGCACGTACGCGTGACGCACGAAGGCGTCGCTCTCGCGAAGTTCCACCGCCGTCTCCGAGCCGTCGTCGTGCAGCAGACACAGCTCTACTCGGTCCGCGGCCTCCGTGAAGACCGCGAAGTTCGTACCGGCGCCGTCGTACGTGGCGCCGAGGGGATATGCCTCTCCAGGCCAGACCTGCATGGACACGACTCTTTCAGGTGTGCGTCCCCGTCGGGGACGCCTTCGTACCGAGTCTCCCGGAAAGTGAGGGAACCACCTGTGACTTACGTCCCTCTTACCGGACGACCAGTGCATACGCCCCGTTTGGCGTACGCCGAACCAGTGGGGCCTACAACGTACTCCCGGGGCACAGGGGGAGCAGGGGGAAGATGTGCGCACGACAGTGCGCCGCCACCTGGGCAAGGTGGTGGCAGGCGCGGCCGTCGCGGTGGCCGCGACAGCCGCGATGATCGCGATCACCCTGCCGGGCACGGCAGGGGCGGAAGGAACCGGAGGGGGCTCCGGCGGGAAGACCGCGGCGGAGCAGCAGGGCGCCGGCCAGGGCGCCGCGGGGCAGGGCGGCTCCGCGGCGGTGGCGCCCGGCGTCGTCGAGCAGGCGCCCGCCGAGGGCGAGCGGGGCACGGGGCGCGACCCGCTGACCGACGACGAGATCGCCCGCGTCGAGCGCATCGCGCTCAGCCGGCAGCTGTTCGACGCGAGCCGGGACGTCGACGGCGACCGGGGCCCGCAGCCCCTCGGCGTGGACCTCGCCGACCCGGAGGCGGACGAGGTGGACGACCCCTCGGCCCCCCGGCGGGCCGAGGTGACGTTCTACGACTACCAGGACGACACGCTTGTCACCAGGACCGTGAACCTGGACACGGGCAAGGTCGAGGCCACCGGCAGCGCGCAGGGCGTCCAGCCGCCGCTCGGCCGCGCCGAGAACACCGAGGCGGCGGCGCTGCTGATCGCCGATCCGCTCGGCGCGGGCCTGCGCGCCGACTACAAGGACGCCACCGGCAAGAAACTCACCTCACCGGAACAGTTGCAGCTCTCCAGCATGGTGTACCGCGCGGTGCCGGGCGCCCAGCCCGCCGCCTTCGACTCCTGCGGGATCCACCGCTGCGCACGGCTGCTGCTGAAGGTGAAGAACGGCCCGTGGATCGACACCCGGTCCCTGGTCATCGACCTCAGCACCCGCAAGGTGGCCGCGCTCACCCGCTGAGCGCTCCTCCGTCCACTTTTCCGATTTCCGATTTTCCGACTCACGCCTCCCGCGCCGGGCCGCGCTGTCGCGCCCCCGCCCCCGGGAGGGTGACGCCCAGGGAGTCATGTCCTCATGCGCCTGAACCACCCGAACGGCGGCCACCGGCCGCCCGGCATCAGCCGCGCCCGCAGAAGCGCGGCCCTCGGACTGTCCGTGGTCGCGCTGGCCGCCGGTGCGTCCGCGACGGCCACCGCCCCGGCCACCGCCCGCCCGAAGGCGGCCCCCGCGGCCGCCCCGGACTGCAGCGCCGCCTACCGCATCCAGCAGAAGCTCTCCAACGGCACGACGTGGAGCATGTGCTGGCGCTTCGAGTCCAAGTCCGGGCTCGTCCTGGAGAAGGTCGCCTACCAGCCGCCCGGTGAGGCCCGCCCGATCCGGGTCCTCAACAGCGCCAAGCTGGCCCAGATCCATGTGCCGTACGACGACGGCTCCAACGAGTACAACGACATCACCGACTACAACTTCGGCTCGGGCCTGGTCAACATGACCCCCGCCGAGTGCCCCGGCGGCACGATCAAGACGGTGAAGGTCCCGGACGCCTACAACTCCGTCGACCCCAACGTGAAGGGCCTGTGCACCACCACCCGGGCCCGCGGCCACGCCTACCGGATGCAGACCGACTCCGGGAAGGTCTACCAGGCGCAGGGCAAGGACCTGCTCGTCTACACCGTCAACAAGGTGAGCTGGTACGAGTACATCACCGAGTGGCGCTTCTCCGACGACGGCACCGTCTCCATGAACGTCGGCGCCACCGGCAGCCTCTCGCCCTTCGACTACGACGCGGGCGACGGCCGCGGCTGGCCGATAGGCAAGGGCGCCAAGGCCTACGCCACCAGCCACAACCACAACGTGTTCTGGCGGTTGGACTTCGGGCTGGACGGCTCCTCGAAGAACAAGGTCGAGCAGTACGACTCGGTGGTCAGCCCGCCCGCCGCCGGCGCCCAGGCCCCCACCAACAAGACCACCCGCACCCCCGTCACCAAGGAACTCGCGGGCGACGCCAAGAGCATGCGCTGGTGGCGCGTGGTCAGCACCACCGGCAAGAACAAGGACGGCCACCCGCGCTCGTACGAGATCGTCCCCGGCGTCAGCGCCAAGTACCCGGGACGCGCCTTCACCCGGCACGACGTCTACTTCACGCAGTACGACAAGTGCGAGCAGTACGCCAACAACAACGTCCGCCTGTGCGCTCCCCGGCACGCCACGGCTGTCGACAAGTGGGTGGACGGACAGGCCCTCACCCACCCCGTGGCCTGGGTGAACGTGGGCTTCCACCATGTGGCGCGGGACGAGGACCAGCAGCCCATGCCGGTGCACTGGCAGGGATTCTCGATCGTCCCCAGGGACGTCACCGCTATGAGCCCGCTCACTCCCTCGGCCCTGGCCGGTCAGAACGGCCGCCCCGACAACGACAGTTGATAAAAGACCCTGTCCATCCGGCTGCACCGCCGACCGCTACCGGAGTACCCTTCCTTGATCGTTGGGACGGGGATGCTCGGGGGAGCGGAAGGCGGTGCGCGGGTGGGCTCGGGAGGGCTGGAGCTGCCCCCTGGTGACGACCGTCACGAGGGAGGCTCCGCAGACGTCCCGCCCGGCACGGTTTCCCTGGCCCGGCCGATGGAGGGCGCCATCGGACCGGAGCTGGACTGGGACGCCGAGGCCTGGCGCGAGGTGCGCACCCGCGCCCAGCGGGCCGGCCGGGCCTACATCTGGCTCAACCTCGTCGAACAGCGGCTGCGCGCCGTGGTCTCCGCCGTGCTGCGGCCCATCTACGAACCGGTCCACGGCGACGAGTGGGTGGTCGCCGCGGCCGGCCCGGCGGGCCAGGAGTGGGTGCAGCGCGCCGTCGCCGTACGCGAAGTGAGCCGCCGCAAGGGCTACTTGCTCGACCCGGCCGACGACAACGTGATCTCCTTCCTCACCCTGCCGCAGCTGCGCGAGCTGATGGTCCAGCACTGGCCGTGCTTCGAGCCGTACCTGGACGACCGGCGGGACGTGGAACTCGCCCTGGACGAGCTGGAGGTGACCCGCAACGTCGTCTCCCGCAACCGGGCGCTGTCCGAGGCCGTCCTGGGCCAGGCCGAGCGCGCCTCCGCGCGCCTGCTGGAGATGCTCGGCACCGGCGGGGACGTGCCCTCCGCGCGCCGGCTGCCCGTGGACGCCGTCGAGGACCTGATCGGCGACCGGTACGCGGACGTGGTCGCCGTCCACAGCGACCGGGTACGGCTGCTGCGCCGGTTCCCCGCCGAGGACATCTTCGACGGGGCCCGCCGGCTCGACGCGATCGGCATCGGCCTCAACCTGCTCGTGCAGAACTTCTCCGGCCGGCGACTCGTGCGGCTGGCCGAGGCGGGCGCCCGGGTGCGGCTGCTGTTCCTCAACCCGGCCTCCAGCGCGGTGAAGCGCCGCGAGCGCGAACTCGGCATGAAGCGGGGCGAACTGAGCCGCGCCGTGGAGATGAACATCCTGCACATGCGCCGGGTCCGCTCCCGGCTGCGCGACCCCGGCGCCTTCCAGATCCAGGTCTACGACGAGACGCCCCGCTTCACGGCCTACCTGGTCGACGGCGACGGCACCGACGGCATCGCGGTCGTGCAGTCCTATCTGCGGCGCATGCGCGGCATGGAGGCACCGGTGCTGGTGCTGCGCAACGGCAACCGGGTGGTCAAGTCGGGCGAGTCCGACGAAGGCGGACTTTTCGGCGCCTATCGCGAAGAGTTCGAGCTGGCCTGGGCGGACTCGCGGCCGGTGTCCTGACCGTTCGCTGGTGATGTGCGGCAGTTGTCCGGAACCGTCCCGCCGGTGAGCGGAACGCACTCCTCTGGTTGTCAGTGGCGCATGCGAAGGTGGGAAACCACTGGGGGAAGCACCACCGAGAAGGGGGGCCGTCATGGCCTGGCACCACGAGCTGCTCATCGGCTTCGACCTGGAGACGACCGGGACGGACCCGCGCGAGGCGCGCATCGTCACGGGCGCCGTGATCGAGGTCAGGGACGGGCAGGTCCTCGGAAGCCGGGACTGGCTGGCCGACCCGGGCGTGGAGATCCCCGCGGACGCGGTGGCGGTCCACGGCATCAGCAATGAGCGGGCGAACTCCGAGGGCCGCCCGGCCGACGAGGTCGCGGACGCCATCGCCGGCGTCCTCACCACCTACTGGCGCACCGGCGTCCCGGTCGTCGCCTACAACGCCGCCTTCGATCTGACCCTGCTCTCCGCCGAACTACGCAGACACGGCCTGCCCTCCCTGCGCGACCGGCTGGGCGGCCTCGACCCCGCCCCGGTCGTCGACCCGTACACCATCGACCGCTGGGCCGACCGCTACCGCCGCGGCAAGCGCAACCTCGAAGCGGTCTGCGCCGAGTACGGCGTCACCCTCGACGCGGCGCACGACGCCTCCGCCGACGCCCTCGCCGCCGCCCGCCTGGCCCGCGCGATAGCCGAGCGCCACCCCAAGGTCGCCGCCCTCGGCCCGGCGGAGCTGCACCGCGGCCAGATCGAGTGGTACGCGGCCTGGGCGGCGGACTTCCAGGACTTCCTGCGCCGCAAGGGCGACGCCGAAGCGGTCGTCGACGGCGTCTGGCCGGTGCGGGAGCCGGCGGACAGCCACACCGCCTGAGTCCGGCCGGACGGCCCCGAGGGACCACCCGGCCGGCCACGGGCATCTGAGCCGGACTCAGAAGGGGTACCAGCGCACCGACTCGTCCCCGTCCCGCAGCGACGCCACCCGCCGTCCGAACTCGGCCAGCGCCTTGGGGTCGGCCGGCGCGTGCTGGGCCACCCACGCGCAGCTCGCCGTCTCACGAGCGCCCCGCAGCACCGCACAGCCCTCCCACTCCCGCACGTCCCAGCCGTAGGCGGCGGTGAAGGAGTCGTACGCCTCGGCGGGCAGGCCGTAGCGGTCGCGGGAGAGCGCCAGCACGACCAGGTCGTGTTCGCGCAGGTCGGCCGAGAAGGTCTCCAGGTCGACCAGGACCGGCCCGTCCGGGCCGACGTGCACATTGCGGGGGAGCGCGTCGCCATGGATCGGACCGGGCGGCAACCGCGGGGTGAGCGCGGCGGCGGCCGACGCGAAACCGTCCCGCCGCTCCCGCAGATACGCCGCGTCCGCCGGGTCGATCGCGTCACCGGCCAGCCGCAGCCAGCGCTCCACACCCGCCAGCAGATCGCGCGGCGGCAGGGTGAACGAGGGGGAGGGCAGGGCGTGCACCAGACGCAGGAGTTCGGCCAGATCCCGTGGCTCGGCGGGCCGTACCGGGTCGGGCAGCCGGTGCCACACCGTCACCGGGTGTCCCTGGACCAGCAGCGGCTCCGGCTCGGCCGCCCGCACCGCGGGGACGCCCGCACCGGCCAGCCAGGCCGCGACCTCCAGCTCGCGCCGCGCCCGTCCCAGCAACTCGGGGTCCCGGCCGACCTTCACCACCAGGTCACCGGCGGCGAACACCGCGTTCTCGCCGAGGGCGAGCAGCCGCGCCTCCCCGGCCGCCAGCCCCGCCGCGGCCAGTACGTCCCTCGCCCGTCCCTCGTCCATCGTCCGCCTTCCTGTGGTGACCGTCCGCTCCTGCCGGGACGGCGTCGGGATCCGGCCATCCGACGTCAAGTCTCGCATTCGCACAGGTCGCACCGTGTGCGAGGTGCCTTGACGGCGTACCGCGGCTTCACGACCATGGCGGGGCCCGTCGAAGCTGCCGGGAAGGGGGACCGCATCGTGCCGTCGCTGACCGAGCGGAGCCGCGCGCCCCGCCGCGTGTCCGGCACCGGCCCACCGCACCGTGCCACCGACCGCGGCGCGTGGTTCCTCGTGCTGCCCGCGCTGCTGCCGATCCTGGTGCTGAGCGTCGGCCCGCTGCTCTACGGCGTCCTGCTCGCCTTCACCGACGCCCAGTCGGGCCGGACGGCGGCCACCAAGTGGGTCGGCGGGCTGAACTTCCGCGACCTGGGGCACGACACGCTGTTCTGGGAGTCGTTCCGCATCGGGCTGGTCTGGGCGGTCGGGGTGACCGTCCCGCAGTTCCTGCTCGCCCTGGGCCTCGCCCTCCTGCTGAACCAGGAGTTGCGGCTGCGCTGGCTGGCCCGCGCCCTCGCGATCATTCCCTGGGCGATGCCCGAGGTCGTGGTCGGCGTGATGTGGCGCCTCGTCTACAGCCCCGACGCCGGTGTCCTCAACGAGAGCCTGCGCGATCTGGGCCTCGGCGACGGCCGGGACTGGCTGAGCGGCCTCACGACCGCGCTGCCCGCCGTGATCGTCGTCGGCGTGTGGGCCGGGCTGCCCCAGACGGCGGTCGCGCTGCTCGCCGGAGTCCAGAACACCCCGCGCGAACTGCACGAGGCCGCCGCGGTCGACGGCGCCGGCTCCTGGCGACGCTTCCGCACGGTCACCTGGCCCGCCCTGCGCCCGGTCGCCCTGGCGATCACCGCGCTCAACTTCATCTGGAACCTCAACTCCTTCGCCCTGGTCTACGTCCTGACCAGCGGCGGCCCCGGCGGCCGCACCCGGCTGCCCATGCTCTTCGCCTACGAGGAAGCCTTCCGCTACGGACAGTTCGGGTACGCGGCGGCGATGGGATGCGTGCTGGTCGCGGTGGTCTCGGTGCTTCTGGCCCTCGTCCTCGTCGGCCGCCTCCGAGGAGGTGACGGCGCATGAGGACGAGCAGGGCGGGCCGCGCCGGCCAGTACCTGGCCCTGATCGGCTATCTCCTCTTCCTGGCCCTCCCCTTCCTCTGGCTGATCTCCACCGCCTTCAAGTCGCCCCGCGAACTGGGCAGTCTCCATCCCACCTGGATCCCGGAGAACCCCACCCTCGCCAACTTCCGGCAGGCGTTCGACGAACAGCCGCTGCTGCGCGCCGCCGGCAACTCCGCGCTCGTCGCCGCCGCGACCGCGCTGATCGCCGTACTGATCGCGCTCCCGCTGGCCTACGTCGTCGCGCGGCGCCGCACCCCGCTCGCGCGGGCCGCGACCGGCTGGGTGATCGTCAGCCAGGCATTCCCGCTGGTGCTGGTGATCATCCCCCTGTTCCTGGTGCTGAAGAACCTGCGGCTCGTCGACTCGGCTCCCGGACTGGTCCTGGTGTACGTGGTGTGGGCCCTGCCGTTCGCCCTGTGGATGCTCGTCGGACACGTCCGGTCGGTACCCGTCGAGCTGGAGGAGGCGGCGGCGGTCGACGGGGCCGGGCGGCTGCGGACCCTGGTGTCGGTGACCGCGCCGCTGCTCGCGCCGGGCATCGTGGCGACGGCCCTGTTCGCGTTCATCACGGCGTGGAACGAGTTCTTCTTCGCGCTCGTCCTGCTGAAGACCCCGGAGAAGCAGACTCTGCCGGTGGTCCTCACCCACTTCATCGGCGCGGAGGGTGTCGCCGACCTCGGGCCGTTGGCGGCCGCCGCCTTCCTGGCCACCCTTCCCTCCCTGCTCGTGTTCGCGCTCATCCAGCGACGGATCACGGGCGGCATGCTCGCCGGGGCGGTGAAGAGCTGATGCGCACCCGAGGCTCCCTCCTGCTCGTCCTCGCCCTGCTCCTGGCGGGCTGCGCCGGCTGCTCGGGCGGCGACGGGTCCGACACCGGGCCCATCACCCTGCGCTTCCAGTCCCTGGCGTGGCAGGAGGAGTCCGTCGAGACCAACAAGCAGCTGGTGAAGGAGTGGAACGCTACCCATCCCGAGGTCAGGGTCGAGTACGTCCAGGGCAGCTGGGACAGCGTCCACGACCAGCTCCTCACCTCCTTCGAGGGCGGCGAGGCACCGGACGTCATCCACGACGCCTCCGACGACCTCGCGGACTTCGCCCACGGCGGCTACCTCGCCGACCTCACCGACCTGCTCCCCGAGCGGCTGAGGTCCGACATCCCGCAGCGCAGCTGGGAGACGACGACCTTCGGCGACGGCGTCTACGGCGTGCCGTTCCTCCAGGAACCCCGCGTCCTCGTCGCCAACGCCACCTGGCTGGCGGAGTCCGGCGTCCGCGTCCCGACGCCCGAACGGCCCTGGAGCTGGGCGGAGTTCCGCCGGATCACCGAACAGCTCAGCGGCGACGGCCGATACGGCGTGGCCTGGCCGCTGAAGGACCCCGTCTCCGCCACCCTCAACCTCTCCCTCTCGGCCGGCGGACAGCTGTTCCACCGCGGGCCGGACGGCAAGGTCACCGTCCGCTTCGGGGCGGGCGACGAGGTCGTGCCGCGCACCGTCCACGACCAGGTCGGCGAGGACCGCAGCGCGCCCGGCTCGCTGCTCGGCAGCGGTGGCTCGGACACCCTGCCCGGCTTCTTCGCCGGGAAGTACGCCATGGTCCCGCTCGGCTTCTCCTACCGCCAGCAGATCGTCCAGCAGGCCCCGAAGGGCTTCGACTGGCAGGTACTGCCCGCGCCGGCCGGCGCCGAGGGCCTCACCCAGGGCGTCAGCCCGCAGACGCTGTCCGTCGCCGAGGACAGCCCCCACCAGCAGGAGGCCGCCGCCTTCATCGACTTCCTCCTGAGCCCGCCCCACATGGTCCGCCTGGCTCTGGGCGACTGGATGCTGCCCACCGGCACGGCGGCACTCGCCGACCCGGCGCTGCACTCCACCGAGCACGACTGGGCCGTCGGCACCGCCCTCGCCGCGCACCTGCGCCCTGCGCCGGCGCAGTCGGTGCGCGGCTACCCGGAGTGGAAGGACAAGGTGGCGACCCCGGCCTTCCAGGAGTACTACAGCGGCGCGATCGGCCTCGACGAGCTGCGCGACCGACTGGAGGACGACGGCAACCTGGTGCTCGCCCGCTACCAGCGCTGACGGCACCGGCGAGCCATTGGGCTGGACGAGACGTATCGTCTCGTCTAGAGTCGGTCGCATGACCGCACCCGCGCACATCGCCATGTTCTCCATCGCCGCCCACGGCCATGTGAACCCCAGCCTCGAGGTGATCCGCGAACTCGTCGCACGCGGGCACCGGGTCACCTACGCCGTCCCGCCCGCCCTCGCCGACAAGGCCGCCGCGACCGGCGCCGAGGTGAAGCCCTGGCACTCCACCCTCCCCTCGCCCGACGCCGACCCGTCCGCCTGGGGCTCCACCCTCCTCGACAACGTGGAGCCCTTCCTCGACGACGCGATCCAGGCCCTGCCCCAGCTCATCGAGGCCTACGACGGCGACGAGCCCGACCTCGTCCTGCACGACATCGCCTCCTACCCGGCCCGCGTCCTCGCCCACCGCTGGGGCGTGCCCGCGATCTCCCTCTCACCCGCCCTCGTCGCCTGGGAGGGGTACGAGCAGGAGGTCGCCGAACCGATGTGGGCCGAACCGAGGCGGACCGCGCGTGGCCAGGCCTACTACGCCCGCTTCCAGGCCTGGCTGGAGGAGAACGGCGTCACCCTCCACCCCGACGACTTCGCGGGCCGGCCCGCCCGCTCCCTGGTGCTCATCCCCAAGGCGCTCCAGCCGAACGCCGACCGGGTCGACGAGAGCGTGTACACGTTCGTCGGCGCCTGCCAGGGCGACCGCGCCGGAGAGGGCGACTGGACCCGGCCGGCCGGCGCCGAGAAGGTCGTGCTCGTCTCCCTGGGCTCCGCCTTCACCAAGCAGCCGGACTTCTACCGCGCCTGCGTGGAGGCCTTCGCCGGCCTGCCCGGCTGGCACCTCGTGCTCCAGATCGGCAAGCACGTGGACCCCGCCGAGCTGGGCGACGTACCCGCCGACGTCGAGGTGCGCTCGTGGGTACCCCAGTTGGCGGTGCTGCGGCAGGCCGACCTGTTCGTCACCCACGCCGGCGCCGGCGGCAGCCAGGAGGGGATGGCGACGGCGACGCCGATGATCGCCGTACCGCAGGCCGCGGACCAGTTCGGCAACGCGGAGGTGCTCCAGGCGCTCGGGGTGGCCCGCCATGTGCCCGCCGAGCAGGCCACCGCCGAGACGCTGCGGGCCGCCGCCCTGGCCCTGGTCGGCGACCCCGGGGTCGCCCGGCGCCTGGAGCGGATCCGGGCCGCCATGGCCGAGGAGGGCGGCACCCGCCGGGCGGCCGACCTGATCGAGGCCGAACTGCCCGCCGAGCAGCCCCACCGGTAGCCCTCCGCGGCGGACAGCCCCGTCCGGGCGGACGTGGGTGAGGGCCCGTCGACTCCCCGGTGGTCGACGGGCCCTCGCTCCGGTGGATCCAGGAATGCGGATCCAGGGGGGTGCGGTCGGATCAGCGGGTCACACCCGCACCGGCTCCCCCTCGTCGTCCTTGGCCGTCGGCCCGACCGCCTCGGCCGCCTCGTCGTGCGTCAGGTCGGGCAGCCGGTGCAGCCACTTCGGCAGGTACCAGTTGCGCTCGCCGAGCAGCGCCATCACCGCCGGGAGCAGCACGCCCCGGATGACCGTCGCGTCGATCAGGACGGCGGCGGCCAGGCCGACGCCCATCTGCTTCATGGACTGCATGGAGAGCGTGCCGAAGATCGCGAACACGGCGACCATGATGACGGCGGCGCTGGTCACGACACCGGCCGTGGTGACGACACCGTGCGTGATGGCGTCCCGCGTGGTCAGGCCGCGCAGCCGTGCCTCGCGGATCCGCGAGACCACGAACACGTGGTAGTCCATCGACAGCCCGAACAGGATCACGAAGAGGAACAGCGGCAGCCAGGTGACGATGGCGCCGACGCCCTCCGCGCCCACCAGGGACGCGCCCCAGCCGTGCTGGAAGACCCCCACGAGGATGCCGTAGGCGGCGCCCACCGACAGCAGGTTGAGGACGATCGAGGTGAGGGCGATCGTCAGCGAGCGGAACGAGAGCAGCATCAGCGCGAAGGCGAAGACCACGACGAACGCGAAGACCGGGACGACGGCTCCGGCGAGCTGGTCGTTGAAGTCCTTCGAGCCCGCCACCTGCCCGGTGATCGGTGCCTCGACGCCGTCGACCTTGCCCAGCGTGGCGGGCCGTACGTCGTCGCGCAGCTTGTCCAGGCTCGCACCCGCCTTGTCCAGGTCGGAACCGCCGACCAGCGGCACGTACACGAAGGCGATGTTCTGCGCGTCGTGCAGCTTGATCTCGACGGGGCCGCGCGAGGCCCCCGAACTGATCGCCAGTGCGCGGAAGTCGGCGAGCGCGGACTTCACCTCGGGCGCGTTGATGTCCTTGGCGTGGACGACCACCTCGGCCGGGTCGGAGCCGCCCGGGAAGGCCTCGTTGACCCGGTTGTAGGTCTGCACGATCGGCAGCGAGTCGCCGAACTCCTGGTCGAGGGTGAGGTTCTGGGTCTTCATGCCGACCGCGGGCGCCGCGATGGCCAGCAGCGCGCCGGCCGCGACGAGCACGGAGACCAGGGGCCGGGCGAGGACGCCCTTCAGGACGGCCGACCAGAACCGGCTCTCGCCGCCACCCCCGGGGTTGCGGGTGCGGCGCCGCAGGAAGGGGAGACGGCCCTTCTCGACCCGCTCGCCCAGCAGCGACAGGAGCGCGGGCAGCACGGTGACGGAGCCCACCATGGCCACGGCCACCACCATCAGGGAGGCCAGGCCCATCGCCTCGAACTCGGCGAGCCCGGTGAACAGCATGCCCGCCATCGCCACGCACACGGTGACGCCGGAGACGATGATCGCGCGGCCACTGGTCGCGGCGGCGATCCGCAGCGCGGTCTGCCCGTCCCGGCCGGCCTCGCGCTCCTCGCGTTCGCGGCGCAGGTAGAACAGGCAGTAGTCGACGCCGACGGCCAGACCCACCAGCAGCATCACGGAGTTGGCGGTGTCGCTCATCGGCATGACATGGCTGACGACGCCCATCAGGCCCATCGTCGCCATGATCGCCGTGACCGCGAGCAGCACCGGGAGCAGGGCGGCGACCAGGGCGCCGAACGCGATGAGCAGGATGCCGAGGGCCACCGGCACCGCGCTGTACTCGGCCTTCTTGAAGTCGTCGCCGAACGCGTCGTCGAACGTCTTCATCATGCTGGCGCCGCCGATCTCCTCGATCCGCAGCGCCTCGTGGTCCTGCCGCACGCCCTCCACGGCCTTCAGGACCGGCTCGATCCGCTCGCCCGCGGTGTCGGAGTCGCCGCGCACGTCGAACTGGACCAGCGCGCTGTGACCGTCCTCGGAGATCGTCCGCGTGTCGTACGGCGAGGAGACCTCGGTGACCTCACCGGTGCCCTCGACGGCCTTGACGACGGCCTCGACGGCCGCACGGAACTCCGTGTCCGTGGCCTTCAGCTTCCCGTCCCTGGCCTGGACGAGGACCGTCTCACCGGCGGGCTCCTCGATTCCGGCGTCCTCGATGATCTTGGCGGCGGTGTGCGTCTCGCCCTTGAGCTGGTCGCTGTCCTTGACGTCGACCCGGCCGGCCGCCGACCCGAGCCCGATGGCCAGGACGACGAACAGCACCCAGATACCGACGGCTGTCCAGCGATGCCGGGCACTCCAGCCGCCGGCCCGCGCGGCGATGCCCCGCACCCGTGAATCTCCGTTCCCCATGACGGGCTTTCCCCCTCGAGGTGCGGTGGCGGCCCCCTGCCGCCACCTCTCCCCTCGAAGGTATGGCCGGTATAAAGCCATCTCGTCGTGCTGTTCGACGAGGTGTGGGCCGCCGGACTCCTCCCCTCGGACCCCGCCGTCTCACCGCTGGGGAGGACAGCGACCCCCTACATCTATCGCCGGGCCTCGGGGACGACGATCAGGGTCGCGCCCCGCTGTCCGATCCGCCGGACCGGTCCCCGAACGGGATTGCGCAACCTTGTTGAATAAGTCACAGACGCGCGGAGAAGTTGATCCGGCACCCGTCGATCGGCGAAAGTCTCGCGCAACCCCGTTCCACGGACCGGGGATCCGCGGCCGTCGTACCCACGGCCCGAGCGGCCGTCGTGCCCACCCCCCACGGGGCACGACGGCCGCTTACGCTGTCCGGATGACGACGACGTACGCCGCACTGCTGCGCGGAATCAACGTGGGCGGCAGCCGGAAGGTCCCGATGGCGGCCCTGCGGACCCTGATGGAGGGCCTCGGCCACGACGGCGTCCGTACGTACCTCCAGAGCGGCCAGGCCGTCTTCTCCACCGGCCGCCACGGCGACGAGGACGGTCTCGCGCGGGAACTGACGCGGGCGATCGAGAAGCAGTTCGGCTTCACCGTCGACGTGATCGTGCGCGACCACGCGTACCTGAGGGCGGTCGCCGACGCCTGCCCCTTCCCGGCGGCCGACCTGGAGGCCAAGCAGCTCCACGTCACCTACTTCTCCGCCCCCGTCGACGCCGGCCGTTTCGCGGCGATCGACCCGGCCGCGTTCCTGCCCGAGGAGTTCCGGCTCGGCGACCGCGCCCTGTACCTGTACGCCCCCGAGGGCCTCGGCCGCTCCAGGCTCGGCGAACAGCTGTCCCGGCCCCGGGCCCTGAAAGGGCTGATCGCGACCACCCGCAACTGGAACACCGTGGCCAAGCTCGTCGAGATGACCGGGTCCTGAAGCCCGCCGCGTCCGTCTCCCAGGACCCCGCACCCCCCTGCCTGGGGTCGGGAACACGAAGGACGACGAGACCCACCCGTCGTACCCCCGGTGGAGGTCGCCGTGGCGTTCGACGACGTCGAGGACCCTCCGCCGATCCGGTGGCGGTGCCGGACTCCACTTCGGCCTTCGGACGGGCGTCGGCGGCGAGCGACGGGATCCGCGGCAGGGCGCCCCGGTGGACCACGGAAACAGCTCCGCAATGGGCCCTGGCGAGGATCCGATCGCCCACTAGTGTCACCGGCATGTCCCTCAGGTCCCACCCCGTCCCGCCCCGCGTCGACCTCTGGTTCGACCCCGCCTGTCCCTTCGCCTGGATCACCTCGCGCTGGCTGCTGGAGGTGGAACGGCACCACCCCCTCGACCTCCGCTTCCGGGTCATGAGCCTGTACCTGCACAACGAGGGCAACGAACTGCCCGACTGGTACCGCGAGCTGGTCGACAGGTCGATCGGCCCGGTCCGGGTCGCCGTCGCGGCGGCCCGGCTGCGCGGAGACACCGTCCTGCGCGACCTCTACACGGCCTTCGGCACACGCATCCACGTGCGGGGGATCAAGGACTTCGACGCCGTGATCGCCGACTCCCTCGCCGAACTCGGCCTCCCCGCCGACCTGTCGTCCGCCGCCCACGACCCGTCGTACGACGAGGCCGTGCGCCGCGGCCACGAGGCGGGGGCCGAGCCGGACTCCGGCGGCTACGTCGGCACGCCGACGATCCACGTGGACGGGACGGTGTGGTTCGGCCCCGTGCTGCGCGCCGTCCCGCGCGGGGAGCGAGCGGCGGAACTCTTCGACGCGTTCCGGGTGTTGGCGGCCGAACCCGACTTCTTCGAACTGAAGCGGACGCGGGTGGGCGGGCTGTCCCTCGGGTGACGCCCCCGGGCGGCCCGTCAGGCCCCGACCGCCGCCAGTGCCGGGGTGCGGGCCGCGTCGTACCGCTCCAGCAGCACGCGCGCCACCTCGGGGGACGGCCCGAGCACCTCGCCCAGGACGTCCGCCCCCGCCGCGCCCCGGGCGATCCGGTCGGGGAGGAAGCCGGGCGCCAGGACGTACGGGGCCACCGCCACCGTCGAGCACCCCAGTTCGCGCAGTTCGCGCACCGCGTCCTCGGTGCGCGGAAGCGACGCGGAGGCGAACGCGGGTCGCACGGCGCACCAACCGGTGTGCCGCCACTCCCGCGCGATGTCCGCGATCACCGCGATCGCCTCCGGGTCCGTGGACCCAGCCGAGGCCAGCACCACCCCGGTCGAGGACTTGTCGGCAGACGTCAGACCCGCCTCGTACAGCCGCCGTTCCAGGGCGGAGAGCAGCAGCGGGGAGGGGCCGAGCACCTCCGCCCGGCGGATCCGCAGCCGGCGCGGCGCGTCCCGCAGGACCGCCGGCACGTCCGCCTTGGCGTGGAACGCCCGCGTCAGCAACAGCGGGAGCGCCACCACGTCACGCACGCCCTCCGCCGCCAGCGACTCCAGCACCCCCTGCGCGGAGGGGACGTTGAAGTCCAGGAACCCGGTCTCCACGCGCAGCCCGGGCCGCAGCGACCGCACCCGCCGGACGAGGGCGTGGACGGTCGCCGCGTGCCGCGGATCGCGGCTGCCGTGGGCGATGACGAGGAGAACCGGCTGACGGAACACGAGGGTCAGCCCTTCACCAGCAGTCCGCGCCCGCGCAGCACCCGCCGCTCCAACGGGCTGAAGATCAGCAGGTCGATGGCGATGCCGACGAACAGGATAAGGACGATCGCCTCGAACACCATCGCCATGGAGCTGGCGTTGCGCCCGTTCTCCAGGAGCGCGCCCAGGCCGACGCCCAGGTCGGGGGAGGAGGCGATGATCTCCGCCGCCATCAGCGACCGCCAGGAGAAGGCCCAGCCCTGCTTCAGTCCGCTCAGATAGCCGGGCAGCGAGGCCGGCAGCACGATGTGCCAGGCGCCCTTCAGCCCGGTCGCGCCCATCGTGCGGCCCGCCCGCAGGAACAGCGGCGGCACCTGGTCGATGCCGGAGACCAGGCCGTTGGCGATCGAGGGGACCGCGCCGAGCAGGATCACCGCGTACATCATCGAGTTGTTCAGGCCCAGCCAGATCACCGCGGGCGGCACCCACGCCACCGACGGCAGCGACTGGAGGCCGGACAGGATCGGGCCGATCGCCGCACGCACGAACTTCACCCGGGCCACCAGCAGGCCCAGCGGGGTGCCGATGGCGAGGGCCAGCAGGAAGCCCAGCAGACCGCGCGAGACGCTGGTCCAGATGTACCCCAGGAGCTTGCCCTCCAGCCACGCGTCCTTGAACTCGTCGCCCACGTCCGAGGGGGACGGCAGCTTCGCGGGGTCGTCGACGATCTTGAAGGTGATCAGCGCCTGCCAGACCACCAGGACCACCGCGATCGCCACGATCGGGGGCAGGATCTTGTTGACGAAGGTCTGCCGGAAGGACGTACCGGCCGCCGCCGAGGTCTCCAGGGCGTCGAGGCCCGCCTCGACGCCCGCGATGCCGTTGTCGCGGACCGGGGCCTTCGCCGTCGGGTCGGTGGTCTCAGTGCTGGCCATGACGGCGGATCTCCCCACGCAGGACTTCGGTGATCTCCAGGGACAGTTCGGCGACGGGAGCGTCCTCGATGCGGCGCGGCTGCGGAATGCCGACCGTCCACTCGCGAGCGATCCGGCCCGGCCGGGAGGACAGCAGGACGACGCGCTGCGCGAGCCGCACCGCCTCGCGCACGTTGTGCGTGACGAACAGCACCGAGAGACCCGTCTCCGCCCAGATCCTGGTGAGTTCGTCGTGCAGCACGTCCCGGGTGATCGCGTCGAGCGCCGCGAACGGCTCGTCCATCAGCAGCAGCCGGGCGTCCTGCGCCAGGGCGCGGGCGAGCGCCACCCGCTGGCGCATACCGCCGGAAAGCTCGTGCACGCGCTTTCCGTACGACCCCTTCAGCCGGACGAGTTCCAGCAGCTCCTCGGCGCGCTCGCGCCGGTCGTTCTTGGCGACTCCGCCCAGTTTCAGGGCGAGTTCGATGTTCTTGCCCGCGGTCAGCCACGGGAACAGGGCGTGCTCCTGGAACATCAGAGCCGGTCGCCCGTCGGTGCCGATGTGACCGGCGGTCGGGGCGTCGAGCCCCGCCACCAGGTTCAGCAGCGTCGACTTGCCGCAGCCCGAGGCCCCCAGGAGGGTGACGAACTCGCCCGGCGCGACATCGAGGGTGATGTCGTCCAGGACGAGCTGCTGCCCGGCGGGCCCGGAGAAGGACTTCGAGACGTGCTCGATGCGGGCGGCGTACTCCACCGACTCGGTGCCGTCGGCGGCCTTGGCGAGGGTGGTGGCCATGGTCGTCACCTCCTGGGAACTGTCGGGGTTTCGGGGTTACTTGACGCCGAGACCGGCGTCGTCGACGGTGGGCTGACCCGCGGCCTCAAGGACCTTGTTCAGGGGTGCCAGGTCGTAGATGCCGTCCAGCAGCGGGTCCTCCAGCAGACCGGCCTTGACCGCGTGGTCGGCCTCGCTGTTCAGCGTGGCCGCGAGCGGGTCATTGGTGAACTGGATGGACTTCCACGCCGGGTCCAGGATCTCGGCGGGCAGTTCCTTGCCGGAGTCCGCCTTCAGCTGCGCGTTCGCCGCCGCCTTCGCCTCGTCCGGGTTGGCGTTGATGTACTTGTTGATGTCGACCGACGCCTTCAGGACCGCCTCGACGGCCTTCGGGTGCTCCTTGAGGAACTTCTGCGACACGATGATGTTCGTGATCACGAACTTCTTGTCGGGCCACAGGTCGGACTCGTCCAGCAGCACCTTGGCGCCCTCGGCCACCAGCTTCGAGGCGGTCGGCTCCGGCACCCAGGCACCGTCGATGGAACCGGCCTTGTAGGCGTCCGGGGTGACCTTGTTGTCGGTGCGGATGACCGACACGTCGCCCTTGCCGCTCTCCGCGTCGACCTTCCAGCCCTGCTCGGAGATCCAGTTCAGCAGCGCCACGTCCTGCGTGTTGCCGAGCTGCGGGGTGGCGATCTTCTTGCCCTTGACGTCCGCGAGCGACTTGATCTTGGCCGGGTTGACCACCAGCTTCACCCCGCCGGACGCCGAACCGCCCACGATGCGCAGGTTCTTGCCGGCGGACTTGGTGTAGCCGTTGATCGCCGGGGAGGGGCCGATCCAGCCGATGTCGATCGAGCCGGAGTTCAGCGCCTCGATCTCGGACGGGCCGGCGTTGAAGACCTGGTACGACGCCTTGGTGGCGCCCAGCGCCTTCTGGAAGTAGCCCTTGTTCACGCCGACGAGGGCGGTGCCGTGGGTCAGGTTGCCGAAGTAGCCGATCTTGACGGAGTCGAGACCGTCGATCTTCGCGGCCCCGGCGGCGACCTTCTGCGCGGCCGGTTCGTCCTTGGCGTCGGAGCCGTAGCCGCAGGCGGCCAGGGTGAGGAGGGGCAGTGCGGCGACGGCGGCGAGGCCGCGGCGAAGAAGCGTTGAGCGAGTGGCAGGCACGGGAGGTTTTCCCCTCGTTGGCCCGGCGGTCACGGTCTCTCAGGTCGTGGCCGGGAGGTCGGCAGGTTTTCGTCTACGGCGGTGGGGGGTGCGGGCGCGCAGGCAGTGCGCGTACGTCAGCGCACACATCGCGCCACTCCGCCCTGCCCGCTGCCGAGGGCGCCGCTGCCGACGCGGCCGCCCTCCTTCGCGAACGTGGAGTAGTAGTCGGTGGAGTTCACGTCAGAAGTCCCACCCGTCCTCGTCGGCCAGGCTCTTGACCGGCTCGGGGGAGGCGAACGACTCGCCGACCATGCCCGCGGTGAGCGTGGTGCCGTCGCTCGGGTCGATCAGGATGAACGAGCCCGTGCGGCGCGAGTCGGCGTAGGAGTCCACCGGCAGCGGCTCCGCGGCGCGGATCTTCACGCGGCCGATGTCGTTGGCGACGAGCTGTCCCGGGTGCGGGTGCAGGGACAGGTCGGCGAGCGTGAGACGGGACGGGATGTCCTTGACGATGGCCTTGACCGTGCGGGTGCCGTGCCGGAGCAGCACCCGGTGGCCGACGGTCAGCGGCGCGTCGGCGACATGGCAGACGGTAGCCTCGACGTCCTGCGTGGTCGGCGGGGCGTCCTTGCTGGGCACGATCAGGTCCCCGCGCGAGACGTCGATGTCGTCCTCCAGCAGGACGGTCACCGACTGCGTCGTCCAGGCCACGTCGACCGGCGTGCCGAGCAGGTCGATGCCGGCGATCTTCGTGGAGCGGCCGGACGGCAGCACCGTGACCTGCTCGCCCACCCGGAACGTGCCGGCGGCGATCTGACCCGCGTAGCCGCGGTAGTCGGGGTGCTCGGCGGTCTGCGGCCGGATCACGTACTGCACGGGCAGGCGCGCGTGGCAGTGCGCCAGGTCGTGGCTCACCGGCACCGTTTCCAGGTGCTCCAGGAAGGTCGGCCCGCCGTACCAGTCCATGTTCGCCGACGGGTCCACCACGTTGTCCCCGGCGAGCGCCGAGATCGGGATCGCGGTGACCTCGGGAACGCCCAGCTGGCTCGCGTACGCCGTGAACTCCTCGGCGATCGCCGCGAAGACGCTCTCCCGGTACGCGACGAGGTCCATCTTGTTGACGGCGAGGACGACGTGCGGGACCCGCAGCAGGGCCGCGATCGCCGCGTGCCGGCGGGTCTGCTCCACCACCCCGTTGCGGGCGTCGACCAGGATCACCGTCAGCTCGGCCGTGGAGGCACCCGTCACCATGTTGCGGGTGTACTGCACGTGACCGGGCGTGTCGGCGAGGATGAACCGGCGCCGGGGCGTGGCGAAGTAGCGGTACGCCACGTCGATCGTGATGCCCTGCTCGCGTTCGGCGCGCAGGCCGTCCGTGAGCAGCGCGAGGTCGGGGCCCTCCTGGCCGCGGCCCGCCGAGGCGCGCTCCACGGCCTCCAGCTGGTCCGTGAGGATCGACTTGGAGTCGTGCAGCAGCCGTCCGACGAGCGTGGACTTGCCGTCGTCGACGGAGCCGGCGGTGGCGAACCGGAGCAGGGTGGTGGCCGAGAGTTCCTCGGTCGTGATCGTGCTCATGCTTAGAAGTACCCCTCGCGCTTGCGGTCTTCCATCGCGGCCTCGGACACCTTGTCGTCGGCGCGGGTGGCCCCGCGCTCGGTGAGCCGGGAGGCGGCGATCTCGGTGATGACCTGCTCCAGCGTCAGCGCGTCGGAGTCGACGGCGCCGGTGCAGGACATGTCCCCGACGGTGCGGTAGCGCACCCGTCGCTTCTCGACGGACTCGTTCGCCTTGGGGCCGCCCCAGTCACCCGGCGTCAGCCACATCCCGGCCCGCTGGAACACCTCCCGCTCGTGCGCGAAGTAGATCCCGGGCAGCTCGATGCCCTCACGGGCGATGTACTGCCACACGTCCAGCTCCGTCCAGTTGGACAGCGGGAAGACGCGGACGTGCTCACCGGGGGCGTGCCGGCCGTTGTACAGGTTCCACAGCTCGGGGCGCTGGCGGCGCGGGTCCCACTGGGAGAACTCGTCGCGCAGGGAGAACACGCGCTCCTTGGCGCGGGCCTTCTCCTCGTCGCGCCGGCCGCCGCCGAACACCGCGTCGAACCGCTCCGACTGGATCTTCTCCGTCAGCGGCAGGGTCTGGAGCGGGTTGCGGGTCCCGTCCGGACGCTCCTTCAGCACACCCCGGTCGATGTAGTCCTGCACGGAGGCGACGTGCAGCCGCAGACCGTGCCGCTCCACCGTACGGTCGCGGTACTCGAGGACCTCGGGGAAGTTGTGCCCGGTGTCCACGTGCAGCAGGGAGAACGGCACCGGCGCCGGCGTGAACGCCTTCAGCGCCAGATGCAGCATGACGATGGAGTCCTTGCCGCCGGAGAAGAGGATCACCGGGTTCTCGAACTCGCCCGCCACCTCGCGGAAGATGTGCACCGCCTCCGACTCCAGGGAGTCCAGGTGGCTGAGGGCGTACGGGGAGTCCGTGCCCTCCTCGGTCCGTGCGACGGTGGTCACACCAGTCCCCTCTCGTTGAGCAGGGCGTACACCGACGCCGCGGACTCCTTGACGGTCTGGTCCTGGGACTCGATCCGCAGATCGGGCCGCTCCGGGATCTCGTAGGGGTCGTCGACCCCGGTGAGTCCGGTCAGCTCGCCCGCCGCCTGCTTGGCGTACAGGCCCTTCACGTCCCGCTCGCTGCACACCTCGACCGGCGTCGCCACGTGCACCTCCAGGTACGCCGTGGCGCCGTCCTCGTGACGCTTGCGCACCGCCTCGCGGCTGTCGGCGTACGGCGCGATCACCGGCACGAGCGCCTTCACACCGTTACGGGCGAGCAGTTCGGCGAGGAAGCCGATGCGCTGCACGTTGGTGTGCCGGTCCTCGCGGCTGAAGCCGAGGCCCGCGGAGATGAACTCGCGGATCTCGTCGCCGTCGAGCACCTCGACGAGGTGGCCCTCCTCGCGCAGCCGGGCGGCCAGCTCGAACGCGATGGTGGTCTTGCCGGCGCTCGGCAGACCCGTGAGCCAGACGGTGGCTCCGGTCGTCACGTGGTTCTCCAAATCGGTAGGAAGCGCGGTCATGGGGTCAGCCGTGCAGTCCGCACTCGGTCTTCGCGCGGCCCGCCCAGCGGCCGGCGCGCGCGTCCTCGCCCTCCAGGACCCGGCGGGTGCAGGGGGCGCAGCCGACGGAGGCGTAGCCGTCCGTCAGCAGGGGGTTGGTCAGTACGCCGTGCTCCGTGACGTAGGCGTCCACGTCGTCCTGGGTCCAGCGGGCGATGGGGGAGACCTTGACCTTGCGCCGCTTCTCGTCCCAGCCGACGACCGGGGTGTTCGCCCGGGTCGGGGACTCGTCGCGGCGCAGCCCGGTCGCCCAGGCTCGGTAGCCCTTCAGACCCTCCTCCAGGGGCTGCACCTTGCGGAGCTTGCAGCACAGGTCGGGGTCGCGGTCGTGCAGCCGGGGGCCGTGCTCGGCGTCCTGCTCGGCGACCGTCCGCCGCGGTGTGAGGGTGATGACGTTGACGTCCATCACGGCCTCGACGGCGTCCCGGGTGCCGATGGTCTCGGGGAAGTGGTAGCCGGTGTCGAGGAAGACCACGTCCACGCCCTTGAGCACGCGGGAGGCCAGATGGGCCACCACGGCGTCCTCCATGGACGAGGTCACGCAGAACTCCTTGCCGAAGGTGTCGACGGCCCACCGGAGGATCTCCAGCGCGGGGGCGTCCTCCAGGTCGCGGCCCGCCTGTTCGGCGAGCGCCTTCCACTCCTCGGTCGTACGGGATTCCTGAGCCGTCGTCATATCGGGTCCCCTCCGTTGTCGGCTCGCTGAACTCCCCGGGCGAGCAGCCCGAGGAACTTCAGCTGGAATGCGCGACTGCATGCCGCGCATTCCCAGGCACCGTGGCCGCCCTCCACGGCTTCGCTCGGACGAAGGTCCTCGTCGCCGCAGTAGGGGCAGTAGAAGGGCGCGGCCCGCTCGCTCACGACAGGGCCTCCTCGTCGGCCCGCGCGGCCCAGACGGCGAAGCGCTCGCCGTCCTCGCGCTCCGCCTGGAACCGCTTGAGCACCCGCTCGATGTAGTCCGGCAGCTCGTCCGAGGTGACCTTCAGGCCACGGACCTTGCGGCCGAATCCGGCTTCGAGGCCGAGCGCTCCGCCCAGATGCACCTGGAAGCCCTCGACCTGCTCGCCGGCGGCGTCGAGCATCAGCTGGCCCTTGAGACCGATGTCCGCCACCTGGATCCGCGCGCAGGCGTTCGGGCAGCCGTTGATGTTGATGGTGATCGGCTCGTCGAACTCCGGGATACGGCGCTCGAGTTCGTCGATCAGGACGGAGCCGCGCTGCTTGGTCTCGACGATGGCGAGCTTGCAGTACTCGATGCCGGTGCAGGCCATCGTGCCGCGCCGGAACGGGGAGGGCTTGGCGGTCAGGTCCAGCGCCCCGAGGGCTTCGACCAGCGACTCGACCTGCGCCTCCTCGACGTCGAGGACGATCATCTTCTGCTCGACGGTGGTCCGGACCCGGCCCGAACCGTGGGCCTCGGCCAGCTCCGCGATCTTCGTCAGGGTGGCGCCGTCCACGCGGCCGACACGGGGTGCGAAACCGACGTAGAAACGGCCGTCCTTCTGGCGGTGCACGCCGACGTGGTCGCGCCAGCGCTCGACCGGCTGGGCGGGGGCGGGGCCGTCGACCAGCTTGCGCTGGAGGTAGTCGTCCTCCAGCACCTGGCGGAACTTCTCCGGACCCCAGTCGGCGACCAGGAACTTGAGCCGGGCGCGGTTGCGCAGCCGCCGGTAGCCGTGGTCGCGGAAGATGGAGATGACGCCCTCGTGGACGTCCGCCACCTCGTCCAGCGGAACCCAGGCGCCGAGCCGGACGCCGATCTTCGGGTTGGTGGAGAGGCCGCCGCCGACCCACACGTCGAAGCCGGGGCCGTGTTCGGGGTGGTGCACGCCGACGAACGCCACGTCGTTGATCTCGTGCGCGACGTCCAGCAGCGGCGAACCGGAGACCGCGGTCTTGAACTTGCGGGGCAGGTTGGAGAAGGCCGGGTTGCCGACGATCCGCCGGTGGATCTCCTCGATGGCCGGGGTGCCGTCGATGATCTCGTCCTCGGCGATGCCGGCGACCGGCGAGCCGAGGACCACGCGGGGGGTGTCGCCGCAGGCCTCGGTGGTGGACAGGCCGACCGCCTCCAGGCGGTTCCAGATCTCCGGCACGTCCTCGATGCGGATCCAGTGGTACTGGACGTTCTGCCGGTCGGTGATGTCGGCGGTGCCGCGCGCGAACTCCTGCGAGATCTCGCCGATCACCCGCAGCTGCTGGGTGGTGAGCCGGCCGCCGTCGATGCGGACCCGCAGCATGAAGTGCTCGTCGTCCAGCTCCTCCGGCTCCAGGATCGCGGTCTTGCCGCCGTCGATCCCGGCCTTGCGCTGGGTGTACAGGCCCCACCAGCGCATCCGCCCGCGCAGATCGTTCGGATCGATCGAGTGGAAGCCGCGCTTGGAGTAGATCGTCTCGATGCGTGTCCGCACATTGAGACCGTCGTCGTCCTTCTTGAACTGCTCGTTGCCGTTGAGCGGGGTGAAGTGTCCCGCTGCCCACTGTCCCTCGCCGCGGTGACGGCTCACCTTGCGGCGGGGCGCGGAGGCGGCGGGGTCCTGGGGGGTGGCGGCCATGGTGAATACGTCCTTCGGGACAGCGACGGGAAGGGGTCGGGCGCGTGGCGCCGGCCATGAGGGGCGGTGGTCGGGCGACGGGCGGGCGGCTCTGACCTGCGTCGGCGGGTGCACGGGGGCATGCGTGCGCGTCGTTGCGCGGAGGGGAGGCCCGGAAGGGGCTGTCGCGGTGCTTCGGCTCGTCAGCTCGCCGGACAGATGGCGCTGGACATGCGGCCGAGGTCGACGTGGCGCCGACTCACCAAGGCAATTCCAGTTCCGGACATGACGGAAGCGTGGCACGACGATCTGGACACAGTCCAGCTTCGTCCGTCATGTGGACACCCTGGTCCCGCTATGTGAGACCAGGGTGGTGTCGGTCACATGCTGTGCGCGAGGTCTTGTCGACGCAGGTCAGGACGGGTATGCGCCGGGCCAGGGGCCCGGAGCGGCCACCTCCGCCTCCGCCTCGACCCTGGTGTCGAACAGCGTGAACCCGCGGCGCTGGTAGTTGGCCATCGCGTGCTCGCCGTCCAGGCTGCACGTGTGCAGCCACACCCGCTTCGTCGACGGCAGCGAGGGCCAGCGGTCCGCGAGGTCCCAGGCGCGCGCGGCGCCGTACGACAGCAGGTGGCCGCCGATCCGCCGCCCGCGGAAGGCCGGGATCAGACCGAAGTAGACGATCTCGACGGCCCCGCCGTCCTGCGGCTCCAGCTCCACGTACCCCGCGGGCGTCCCCCGGTCGTACGCCACCCAGGTCTCCACGCCCGGCCGGCCCAGATGCTCCCGCCAGCGCGCGTACGTCCAGCCCAGCCGGTCGATCCAGCGGATGTCCCCGCCGACGGACGCGTACAGGAAACGGCTGAACTCGGGCGAGGGCACCTCGGCGCGCACGATCCGCACGTCGCCCTCGGGCGCGGCGGCCGGCAGCAGGTCGCCCGGCGCGGTCTGCTCCAGGGACCAGGTGGTCACGGGGATGTGGGTCATGCCCGTCAGGCAATCATCTACTCCGCCGATCTGTCGATCGAGGCCAGTGGCAGGGCGAACAGCACCCGGCCCGACTGCGTCCACACGTCGCCGGTCTGCGCCCAGTAGGAGAGGGACGCCGTCCGCGGGCTCCAGCAGTCGCGGCTGTCGTCGGCCCCGCAGCGCGCGGCCCGCGCGCCGTCCGCGTCCTGCCGCCACAGCGTCCCGTGCCCGCCCTCGGCGCCACCGGCCCGGCTCAGGTACCAGCCGTCCTCGTACGACAGCACACCGCGCACCCCGGTCGCCTTCGTCCGGTACGCCTCCGTCACGTGCACCCGGCCCGCGAGGTCACCGGCGAGGAACCCGGCCCGGCCGGGCGCGGAGTCGAAGGGGTACCGCCACAGGCGGGCGCCCCGGTCGCCGTCGTCGAGAGTCCACTCCCCGGCGACCAGGCTGTCCGGCGCGGTGCTGCGGTCCAGTGACACGGTGGCGGGGTGCGGCGCGCCGGAGCCGCCGCTCAGCCGGTAGGAGGCCACGGCCGGCAGGACGTACGGGGCGCCGTGCGCCGACCAGCCGCCGGGCACCCGGCCGACCGCCTCGCCGGCCACCGTGGCACGGTGGATGCGGTTGACGTCGTAGACGTACAGCGCGGCCCGGTCCCCGTCGTCGGCGGTCACCAGCAGCTTGTCCTGGTACCAGACCATGCCGGAGACCTGGGAGACCAGCCCCCGGTAGTCGCGGCCCCCGTCGACGGGGACGGCGAGCAGCGCCCAGGTGTAGGCGAGGCGGTTTGGGTCGTCCGCGTCCACGAGCGCGATCCGCGCCAGCCCGTGGTCGGCGACCTGGCCGGAGCCGAGGGACCAGCCGGAGACGATCACCCGGTGGGCGCCCCACAGGCCGTCGTCGTCCGCGTCCCCCGAGGTGGTGACCGCGCCCGGCTCCCAGCCCTCGGTGTCGTCGGCGTTCCAGCAGTAGGCGCGGGTGGCCGCGGGGGAGACCGGCAGGGCCTCGCGCTCGTCCCGCGTGCAGTCGGCCTCCTCGCGCAGCGCACGGCCGGCACCGCTCAGCGCCTCGTCGACACCGACCGAGGGGCCCATGCCCGCGGCGAGCCGGTCCAGGGAGGCCGGCGGTACCGCCTCCTCCGTCAGCCGCAACGCGGCCGTGTCGGCGGAGGACGTGAGGGGTTTCAGCGCGCCCGGACCGCCGGCCACCGTGGCCTGGGAAGCACTGATCATGGTGGCGGCCGCGGTGAGCGCGAGAGCGGTTCCCGCGAGGAAACCGCGTACCGCCCTGCCCCGCCTGCGTCGGCGATGTCGGCCACGCTGTTTCATTCGTCCTCCCGAGGCGGGCCAACTGCGCCTGTTGATCCTTGCGTTGACGGAGGAGCAGGTGGGGTGACCCGTAGAGGGATGCTACGGCAGTCGGCCCCGGATGGGGGCGAAGACCTCGGATCTGTACGGAAGCCGCCGCGCCGTAAGTCGATTTACGGTAGGAAAGCCCCCATCGCGGGCGGGCGGAACCCGCACACCGGCCCCGTCCCGGGCTCCCGGCAGGGGAACGCGGGCTTCGCCCTCCGGCGCACCGGACCGCGTCCCGGCTCCGGCCCCGGTCACCGAGGAGCGGAACCCGTGACGCGTGCGCCCGTCACCGCGGGAGCGGTCGAGTGCGGGAGGAGGTCCTTCGGGTCGTCGGGCAGGAGCACCGCCACCTCCGCCTGCTCGCCGAAGCGATACGGCCGATGCTCCAGAAGCCCTCCGAGATACCGCCGGACCCGCGACATCTCGGCCCGGACCGTCACCCTGCGCGCCGGGTCCCCGAACACCTCCTCGGCCAGCTCCGAGGCACTGCGCCCCGCGCGGTGCACCGCCAGCACATAGAGCAACTCCGCGTGCCGGGGACTCAGTTCGTGCGACCACACACCGGTGCCGCCGGTCACCGTCACCGACCACCGGCGCGGCCGGGTCAGATCCAGCACGATCCTGGTCGCGCCGGGCGCCTCCGGCTCCACCGCCCCGTCGAAGGGGCGCACCAGCCAGCCCCCCGCCAGCGGCTCCAGCGTGCACAACCCCAGCGCAGGCAGCCGACGACGCCCCGGCGAGGGCGACTTGGGCAGCGCGATCCGGCTCGTGTACGGCATCCCGGTCACCGCCGCCGTCCACCCGTCCCGGTCCACCACCACCGCCCGGCCGCCGATCCTGGCCAGCACCGGGGCCGCCACCGCCCGCAACCGCTCCAGCGCGCCCAGGTGCCGCTCGCGCAGCGTCGCCTCGGCCAGTTTCGCCACCGAGTCGACCCAGGCGAGGGTCGCCGGATGCATCGTGTCCAGCGGGCCGCTGACGTCGACCACGCCGAGCAGGCGCCCGCTCCGCGGATCCGTGATCGGGGCGCCGGCGCAGGTCCAGGCGGTGTGCGAGCGCACGAAGTGCTCGGCGGCGAACACCTGCACGGGCCGCCGCACCGCCACGGCCGTGCCCACCCCGTTGGTGCCGACCACGTCCTCCCGCCAGTCCGCGCCCGGCTCGAAACCGATTCCGTCCGCCGCGCGCAGCACCGTGGAACAGCCCTCCCGCCACAGCACCCGGCCGTCCTCGTCGGCGACGACCATGATGTGCCGGGCGGCGTCCGCGACCGACAGCAGGCCCTCGCGCAGCACCGGCAGCACGTCCCGCAGGGGCGACTCCTCCCGGCGCCGCCGCAACTCCTCCGGGCTGAGCAGCCTGGTCCGGGCACCGCTCTCGGGATCGACGCCACTGCGCAGCGTCCGTTCCCAGGACTCCTCGATCACCGGCCGGTGCGCGAGTCCGCCCCGTCGGCCGGCGAGCCTGGCGTCCCGCACCTGACTGAGCATCCTCGCCGCCCGCGCGGCGTCGACGGCGGCGAGTTGCGGCACGTTCAACGGCGACTTCGCCACGGGGCCTCCTGGTGAGCACACGGGCACAGGACCGGATGTCAAGCTCCTGCGCCGACTGTTTCCGGTCTTGCTGGAGGTCCCATACTGCCGTCCGCCGGTGACGGAGGGGCACAGTCCGGTCACTCGATCCGCCCCGTTGCAACCCCCTGCAACCCTGGTCAACCACCACGGGCTGTCCGAAACTTGTGGCACGCCGTCCCGAGCGGCGTTCCTGGCCTCGCAGGGCCATTGCCGCGGGGGTGGTGCCGTGTCGGCGCAGCACCACCCCCGCTCCTGTTCCCGCTTCTCTTCCCGCAGGTCAGGGCAGGGGCCGCGCCCGCTCCACGAGTGCCCGCAGATCCAGGGTGTGGGGCAGCGTGCCGAAGGCGGCGCCGCCGTCGCCGCCCAGCCGCGAGGCGCAGAACGCGTCGGCCACCTCCGGCGGCGCGAACCGTACGAGCAACGACCCCTGCAACACCAGTGCGAACCGCTCCGCGATCCGCCGCGCCCGCGCCTCCGCACCGTCCAGATCGGCCAGTTCGGTCAGCAGGTCCTTGATCGCCGCGTCCAGCCGGTGATCCGCCCCGCGGACCTGCCCCACCTCGTGGAGGAACGCGTTCAGCGCCTGCGGCTCCCGCCGCAACGCCCGCAGCACGTCCAGCGCCTGGACGTTGCCCGCACCCTCCCAGACCGAGTTCAGCGGCGACTCGCGCACCAGCCGGGGCATCCCCGACTCCTCCACGTACCCGTTGCCGCCCAGGCACTCCGCCGCCTCCACCGTCACCGGCGTACAGCGCTTGGTCACCCAGTACTTGGCGGCCGGCACCGCGATCCGCAGCAGCGCCCGCTCCTGCTCGCCGTCGTCGTCGCAGGCGGCCGCGAGCCGCAGGCCGAGAACCGTCGCCGCCTCCGACTCCAGCGCGAGATCGGCCAGCACGTTGCGCATCAACGGCTTGTCGAGGAGCTTCCCGCCGAACGCCTCCCGGTACGCGCAGTGGTGCACCGCCTGCGCGACAGCCGCCCGCATCAGACCCGCCGACCCCAGCACACAGTCGAGGCGGGTCGCCGCCACCATGTCGATGATGGTGCGCACCCCGCGCCCCTCCTCACCGACCCGGCGCGCCCACGTCCCGTCGAACTCCACCTCGGCGGAGGCGTTCGACCGGTTGCCCAGCTTGTCCTTGAGGCGCTGGATCAGGAACCGGTTGTGCGTACCGTCCTCCAGCACCCGCGGCACCAGGAAACAGGTCAGCCCCTCCGCGGCCTGCGCCAGCACCAGGAAACCGTCCGACATGGGGGCCGAACAGAACCATTTGTGCCCCGTCAGCTCGTAGGTCCCGGCCTCGGCCAGCGGCCGCGCGGACGTCGTGTTCGCCCGGACGTCGCTGCCGCCCTGCTTCTCCGTCATCCCCATCCCGAACAGGGCCCCCGCCTTCTGCCCGGCGGGCCGCAACTCCCGTTCGTACGTCGTGGACGTCAGCCGCGGCACCCACTCGGCCGCCAGCTCCGGGTCGGCGCGCAGCGCGGGCACGGCCGCGTGCGTCATCGACAGCGGACAGCCGTTCCCCGCCTCCACCTGCGTCCACACGACGAACCCCGCCGCCCGCCGCACATGGCCGCCCGGCCGGGTCCAGGCCGCGGTCAGCCCCGCGCCGACCCCCTTGCCCAGCAGCCGGTGCCACGCCGGATGGAAGACGACCTCGTCGATCCGGTGCCCGTACCGGTCGTGCGTGTGCAGCTCGGGTGGGTTCTCGTTCGCCTGCGCCGCCCACTCCTGGAGCTGCGCCGACCCGGCGGCCCGGCCCAGCGCCGACAGCTCGCCGCCCGCCTCGTCGAGCAGATCCGGATCGAGGTGGCGCTCCACCGCGGCCACCAGGGCCCGGTCGGTGCCGTAGACGTCGTACCCGGTGAGGGGAGGGGGCTGGTTGGACACGGTGTGCGTACTGCCTGCCATACCGCGAACGTACCCCCGGGTACGCCGGTCATGGCCGCGGGGGCCGCGGAACGCGCCGAGCGGCACCGCGCGCGGGCCGGCCGCCCGTGCGTGCCGCGGCGCGTGGCACGCGGTGACGGCTCACCCTCGGAGGTGAGTGGGGTCCCGTACGGCGGATACCTTTAGGACGTGCAGCCAGCAAGTCAGTCACCCGAGCAACCCGAGGCCCCCGCCGGGCGTCTCCATCGGGCGCGTGCCCTCTACCGGAACGTCTCCAAGCGCAGGACCGCCTGGCTGCTGGTCAAGGACACCGTCAACTCCTGCATCGAGTACCGCATCCTCGGCCTCGCCGCGGAGGCCGCCTTCTTCACGCTGCTGTCCGTGCCGCCGCTGCTGCTCAGCCTCATCGGCCTGCTCGGTTACGTCGACGACTGGACCGGCACCGACACCATCAGCAGCCTGGAGTCCAACCTCCTCGACGCCTCCCGCACGGTCCTGTCCCAGAAGGGCGTCGCCCAGATCGCCCAGCCGATCCTCGACGACGTGATGAAGGGCGGCCGCCCCGACGTCATCTCCATAGGCTTCCTGTTCGCCCTCTGGTCCGGCTCCCGCGCGGTGAACGTCTTCATCGACACGATCACCGTCATGTACGGCCTCGACGGGGTGCGCGGCATCGTCAAGACCCGGCTGGTGGCCTTCCTGCTGTTCGTCGCCGCGCTGCTGCTCGGCGCCGTCGCGCTGCCCCTCATGGTCGCCGGACCCGACGCCGTCGTACGGATCGTGCCGTGGTCGGCGACGCTCGTCCAGGTCCTGTACTGGCCCGTCGTGATCGTCCTGTCGATCGCCTTCCTGACCACGCTCTACCACGTGTCCGTGCCGGTGCGTTCCCCGTGGATCGAGGACGTGCCCGGCGCGCTGGTCGCCCTCGCCATGTGGGTGCTCGGCAGCTTCCTGCTCCGCATCTACCTGGAGAACACCATCGAGGGCGCCACCATCTACGGCTCCCTCGCCGCCGCCGTCGCCGTCCTGCTGTGGATCGGCGTGTCCGCGTTCGCCGTCCTCGTCGGCGCCGCCATGAACGCCGCCATCGACCGCGTCTGGCCGGCCGCCGCGACGGCCGCCGCCCGTGCCGCCAACGAACGGCTGCGGCAGGAGGAGGCCGCCGAGTACGTCGCCCGCCTCGCCGCCGCCCACCCCCACGAGGACCCCGACGACCCCGACATGCCCTCCGAGTTCCCCGAGCGCTGGTCCAGGTTCCTGCCCCCCGAGGACGTCACGGGCCGGCTGCGGACCCACGCGAAGACCTCGCCGAAGGGAAGCGGGGGCGGGGAGGAGTGCCCGCCCCCGGAGAGGTGAGCGCCGGGGACGCGGCGGACGGCGGGGGCGGGACGGACGGCGGGGACGGTGCCCAGGCCGTCCGGCGCGCTCTCCACGAACCGCCTCCTCACCCCCAGACACCCGCCGCCGCGGCCTCCTCCACGAACGCGGCGAAGTCGCGCGGCGCACGGCCCAGGACCTGGCGCACACCGTCCGTGAGCTGCGCGTTGTGCCCGTCGAGCAGCTCCTCGAACAGCTCCACGAGGAAGTCGGCCTCCTCGCCGGGCACCCCGAACCCGACCAGGTGGTCCCGGTACTCCCGCGCCGGCACGGCCCGGTACGACAGCTCCCGCCCGGTCGCCGCGGCGATCTCCGCCACCGCCGCGCCCCACGCCACCAGCCGCGGCCCGGTCACCTCGATCTCCCGCCCCGCATACCGTTCCCCCGAGGTCAGCGCGGCCACCACGACCTCCGCGACGTCCCGTACGTCGATGAAGGGCTCCCGCACCCCCTCGGCGGCCGGGAACACCAGCCCGCCGCTCAGACGGACCTCCTCCGCCAGCGGACCCTCGCTGAAGTTCTGCGCGAACCAGGCGGCCCGCACGATCGTCCAGTCGGCGCCCGACTCCCGCAGCGCCTCCTCGGTCGGCCGCGCCCGCTCCTCGCCCCGCGCGGACAGCAGCACCAGCCGCCGCACGCCCAGGGAGACCGCCTCCCGCGCGATCTCCCCGACCGCCCGGGTCGCCTCCGGCGAGCCGACGTCCGTCGGGAACACCAGGTAGGCGGCGCGCGCGCCGCGCAGCGTCTCGGGCCAGGTCGACCGCTCCCCCCAGTCGAAGCCCGTCGCCCGCGAGGCAGCCCGCACCGTCAGCCCGGCCGCCCGCGCGGCCTCCGCCACGCGCCCGCCCGTGCGACCGGTCGCGCCGGTCACCACCACCGTCGTCCCGGACGCGTCGCGCGCCGCGTCCACCTTCGCGCTCGTGCTCGTGGTCGTGCTCGTGCTCGTCGTCGTGTTCCGGACCGTGTTCCCGGCCGCGCTCTGTGTCATGTCGCCAGTCAACTGCCGTGCGTCGCACGGGCCCATCGCCGAACGGCTCATTCCCATAAGCGCGCGTCTACGCTGGCCGCATGGACGCTGCCCCACGCTCGAACGGGCTCACCCGGGGGGACCCCCTCACCGGCCTCCTGGAGGGTCCACGCGCGCGTGGCGCCCTCATGATCCGCGCGTGTTTCGACCCGCCCTGGGCGGTACGGGTCGAGGACCGCGCCCCGCTCACGGTGATGCTCATGGTGCGCGGCGAGGGCTGGGTCGTGCCCGACGGGGGCGAGGGGATCCGGCTCGCGGCGGGCGACCTCGCCATCGCCCGCGGCCCCGCCCCCTACACCTGCGCCGACGACCCCGCCACGGCCCCGCAGGCGCTGATCCTCCCCGAGGGACGGTGCGCCTACCCCGACGGCCGGTCCCTGAACGGCTCGATGGACCTGGGCGTGCGCGCCTGGGGCGACCGCCCGGACGGCTCCACCCTGCTGCTCATCGGGACGTACATGATGGACGGCGAGATCGGCGGCCGGCTGCTGGACGCCCTGCCGCCCCTGCTGTCGCTCACCCCGGACGTGTGGCCGTGCCCGCTCACCCCGCTGCTCATGGAGGAGATCGGCCGCGACGAGCCCGGCCAGGAGGTCGTCCTGGACCGGCTGCTGGACCTGCTCGTGATCGCCGCGCTGCGGGCCTGGTTCTCCCGGCCGGAGGCGGAGGCACCTGCCTGGTACCGGGCCATGGCCGACCCCGTCGTGGGCCGGGTCCTGCGTCTCGTCCAGGACGACCCGGCCCATCCCTGGACGGTGGCGTCCCTCGCCGTGAAGGCGGGTGTCTCCCGGGCCGGCCTCGCCCGCCGGTTCACCGAGCTGGTGGGCGAACCCCCGATGACCCACCTCACCGGCCGGCGCCTCGCCCTCGCCGCCGACCTCCTGCGCGACACCGACGAGACGATCGGCGCGATCGCCCGCCAGGTCGGGTACGGAAGCGCCTTCGCCCTGTCCAGCGCGTTCAAACGGGTGTACGGGATCAGCCCGCAGGAACACCGGGCCCGGACGGGTACCGGCCTCCCGGCCGGTACCCCCGCGCGGGGCGACGCGTAGCCTGGCCCCGTGTACGAGGAACGGCCCTCCCGGCTCGCCGGTGCGGTGCTGTGGACCAGCACCCCGACGGGCGGCGTCCCCCGTCCCGTGCTGCCCGACGGCTGCATGGACCTGTTGTGGAACGAGGGCCGGCTGCTCGTCGCCGGCCCCGACACCCGCGCGTACGTCCCCGACGGCCCGGCCACGGCCTGGGCCGGCCTGCGCCTCTACCCCGGCACCGCGCCCGCCCTCCTCGGCGTACCCGCCCACGAATTGCGCGACCGGCGGGTTGAGCTGACCGATCTGTGGCCCGCGGCGGAGGTACGGCGGCTGCGCGACGGGATCGAGGCCGCGACGCACCCGGCGACCGCGCTGGAGGAACTGGCGCTCCAACGGGCGGCCCCGCCCGCCCCCGACCTCCGCCGCCTGGTCGACGCCCTCGCAAGGGGCCGCCCGATCGCCGAGACCGCGGCGGAACTGGGCCTCGGAGCACGCCAGTTGCACCGCCGCTCCCTGCACGCCTTCGGCTACGGACCCAAGACGCTGGCCCGCGTCCTGCGCCTCCAGCGAGCCCTGGCCCTGGCCCGGCAGGGCGTGCCCTACGCGGACACCGCGGCCCGCGCCGGCTACGCCGACCAGGCCCACCTCTCCCGCGACGTGCGCGCGTTGGGCGGTACGACGCTGACGCGGCTCCTGCGGGACGACCCTTAGAGGTCGGCACGGCCTACGGCCGGGTCAGGGGTGCGAACAGGTCGACTCCGTGACCGTCCGGATCCTGCACGACGGCGTACCGCTGACCCCAGAAGGCGTCCCACGGCTTCAGCTCGCCCTCGTGGCCCGCCCCCACCAGCTCCTCGTACACCGCGTCGACCTCGGCGGGATCCTCGCAGCGCAGCGCGAGGGAGTGTCGGCCGCCCCGGGAGGGCGTCCGCCGGCCGGGATGGAAGGACCGGACGGTCTCCTCGGTGTCCAGCAACAGCCGCAACCCGCCCGGCAGAGCGGCCTCGGCGTGCGGTTCCCGCTCGGCGCCCTCGGGGAAGGCGAGACCGAGCCGGCGGTAGAAGGCGACGGAGGCGGCCATGTCGGAGACGACCAGGCCGATGGCATCGAATCGTGGACTCATACGGCCACCGTAGGCAGGGCCGCCCGAGGGGTCTTGAAGGAAACGGACCCACCGCACCGCGTCGGATCACGCCGCCCGGGACGGCGTGCCCGCCCTCCGCGTCACGCGACGACGGATCGCCCGTGCGGCAGGACGACCGCACGTGCCCGGCCGGAGAGCGCGGGGCAACCGCTTCCCCCGGGCGGCTCCCCGCCGTCCGCATAGGGTCGGGTGGCATGACCCCCCGCCTGCTCGTGTACACCCGCACCACCGACTACCGCCACGACTCCATCCCGGACGCCGTCGCCGCCGTACGCGCGCTGGGCAGGTACACCGTCGACCACACCGAGGACCCGGCGGCCCTGGAGGCCCCGTTGGACCGCTACGCGGCCGTGGTCTTCCTCTCCACCAGCGGCGAGGTGCTGACCCCGGCCGGGCGGGAACGTCTCGCCCGCTACGTCGACTCGGGCGGCGGCTTCGCCGGGGTGCACGCGGCGGCCTGCACCGAGTACGACTGGCCGTACTACGGCGAACTCCTCGGCGCCCGCTTCGCCCGCCACCCCGCCCTCCAGCCCGGCAGGGCCCTCGTCGAGGACCGCGCCCATCCCGCCACCCGCCACCTGCCGGCCGTCTGGGAGTTCACCGACGAGTGGTACGACTTCCGCACCAACCCCCGGAAGCAGGGCCGAGGGCGGGGCCGCGTCCGCGTGCTGGCCACCGCCGACGAGTCCTCCTACGACGGCGGGCGGATGGGCCCCGACCACCCTCTCGTCTGGTGCCGCGAACAGGAGGCGGGCCGGGTCTTCTACACCGCGCTCGGCCACGCGTCCGAGGCCTACCGGGACCCCGGCTTCGTGGCACATCTGGCCGGCGGAATCGGATGGGCGGCCGGGGTGGAGCGGTGAGGCGGTCCGACACGTCCAGGTCTTGGGGCCGGACACGTCCAGACCTCGAGTGACGTTTCTGCGGTGAACCGCTTGCGCCATCGGGGTGAGACCGCCCGGACGGGCACGGCGCCGGCCCCCGGCCGCGGAGATCCTCTTGTCCCGGTAATGGCACAGCACGAGAGGCCGGACGTTGACTTACGGGACCAAGCTGCGAGAGCGGATCGCCGCACCGGGCACGACACCGCTGATCGGCGTGTACGACATGTACTCGGCGTCCATCGCGGCCCAGCACTACGACGCGATGTTCGTCTCCGGATTCGGCTTCGCGGCCTCCTACTACGGACTGCCCGACATCGGTTTCATCGCCTGGCCGGACATGATGGCGTTCGTCCAGCGGCTGCGGGGCGCCTTCCCGGGACACCACCTGCTGGTGGACATCGACGACGGCTACGTCGATCCCGAGGTCGCCTGCCATGTGGTGGAAGGCCTCGAGCGGATCGGGGCGTCCGGCGTGATCCTGGAGGACCAGAAGCGGCCCCGCCGCTGCGGGCACGCCGACGGCAAGCAGGTGCTGCCGCTCGCCGACTACCTCGCCAAGCTCGACATGGTCCTCGCCACCCGCCGCGACCTGGTCGTCGTCGCCCGCACGGACGCCACCGACGAGGCCGACATCCTGTGCCGGGCCGAGGCGCTCGCGGCCACCGACGCGGACGTCGTCCTGGTCGACGGCGTGCGCAGCGTGGAGTGGATCCGCCGCATCCGGGGCGTCGTCGGCGACAAGCCGTTGCTGTTCAACCAGATCGCCGGCGGCAAGTCCCCGAGCCTGTCCCTCGGCGAACTCACCGACCTCGGCGTGGACGTCGCGATCTACAGCACGCCGTGTCTCTTCGCCGCCCACCAGGCCATGCACTCCGCGCTGAGCGACCTGAAGCGGACCGACGGCCGCCTGCCGGACGCGGACGAGACCGGTGGCGTCGGCGTACGCACGGCGACCCGGCTGCTGGAGGGCAATCTCGCGCGGCTGCGCTCCGTGCCGCAGAGCGCCCGGGGATGAGCCGGGAGGCGCCGTCCGCGGCGTCCCGGCCGGGCAGGACCCCGCTCCGCGCCCCCGCCCCGGCCCGCCGACGAAGGGGGCCGCGGCCCCCTCTCCTCGTGCCGGCGCGGGGGCGCGCGGTGCCGGGCCGGGTGACCACCGAGCCGACGCCCGGCGGCCTGGGCGACCCGGACAGCGAGCCGGGCCGGGCCGGGCGCCGCCCAGGCCGCCGGACTCCGCGCCGGTCGGACGCTCACCGTCGGCCCGGCCGGGCCGACGACACGCCGCGCCCATGAGGAGGGGCGGGCGGGCCGTCCCCGGGCTGCGGGGAGGTGGGAGGCGGGGCGCGCCGCGTGCGTCACCGACGCGGCGGTGCGGTGCTCGCTCGCTCCACCAACCGTGTGGACAGCTCCGTGCGGGTCCCCTCCGGGTGTTCGCCGTCCATCATCCGTACCAGCAGCCGGAGGGCCGTCGCCGCCATCTCGGCCAGGGGCTGGCGGATCGTGGTCAGGGCCGGAGTGGCCCAGCGGGACTCGGGCAGATCGTCGAAACCGACCACGCTGACGTCGTCCGGAACCCTCAACCCCCGTTCCGCCAGGGCCTCGTAGACACCCAGCGCCATACGGTCGGAGCACACGAAGACGGCCGTCGGCGGCTCGGGCAGGTCCAGCAGATCACGCATGCGGTGACGGGCCACGGACTCGTCGAAGCCGCCGTGGCGGATGTACTCGGGGCGGTGACCGAGGCCCGCCGAGGCGAGGGCGGAACGGTAACCGGCCACACGAGCGGTGCTGCACATCCTGCGGCGCGTTCCGGCGACCACCGCGATCCGCTCGTGACCGAGGGCCAGCAGGTGCTCGGTCGCCGTCACGCCGCCCTGCCAGTTCGCCGCTCCCACCGACACCACGCCCGGCGGCGGCTCCACCACCGGGTCGATCATCACGAACGGGATCCGGTGCTGTTCCAGCCACAGGTACTGGAACTCGGCCAGTTCGGTCAGGTTGAACAACACTCCGGCCGAGCCGCGCGCGGTGAGCTTGTCCAGCCAGCCGCGCTGCGGACGGCTCACCCGGTTCCGGGAGGAGGCGGCCGAGACGACCACGTCCAGGCCCGCGTCGTGCGCCGCCTCCTCCACCCCGTGCAGGACCGCACCGGACCGGGAACTGGCCAGGGAGTGCACCACGAGATCGACCAGCCGGGGCGGTTTCGCGGGGTCGAAGCGGGGTCTGCGGACGTAACCGAGCCGGTCCAGCGCCTCGGTGACGCGGCGTCGGGTCTCGGGAGCCACGTCCTCGCGGCCGTTGACCACCTTCGACGCGGTGGGCACGGACACCCCCGCCTCGCGGGCCACGACCGCCAGGGTCGGCCCGGCCGCCACGCTCGCACTGCCCGTGCGGACCATCGGGAACCACCTCTCCGGCCCGCCCGAGGGCCAGCGAAAGTTCGACCACCGCCCTTTCGGAGCCGATCCTGTCCCGACGGCTCGCAGAAAGCGCTTGCTATCCTAGGTGCGCCCCAGCGCGGCGTGAAGACGTAGGGAACTGTTCGGCTGATGTGGGCGCCCCCGGTGACGGTTCGGCAGCCGTGGCCGCACCGGTGACGAGCGCGCATCACGTGCCATCGGGCCGACGGGCTTCCGCGTCGCCCCGGGGGCGGGGCCGGGAATCAGGCGGTGAGAAGCACGGGCGTCGCGGTGACTCACGGGCCCGTCGCGGTGACGATCACGGGTCGGTCGGCGGCAGGAGGCGCGGGTCCGTCGGCGGTGGGAATCATGGGTCCGTCGGCGGCGGGAGGCGCGAGTCCGTCGCGGGTGGGAGACGAAGGCCGCCTGCCCCGGGGCCGGAGGGGTCGGCCGGGAGCGCCCCGGGGCGCTCCCGGGGCTCCGGCCGCCGAGCCGCGCGCCGCAGACGCGCGCGCCACTGCCCGACGGCGGACATCCCCGGCCGGTGCCCGGACATCCCCCGGGCCGGGCCGCCCCCGGCCGATATCCGGCCGATGCCCGCGCACCCCCGGCCGATGCCCGGATACCCCCCGAGCGGCCCCCGGCCGATATCCGGCCGATGCTCGGACACTCCCAGCCGGCACCCCCGCCGGTTAGGCGACCGTCAGCGTCCGTGCGATCGACGCGACCGCGTCCGGCCCCACCCGGCAGCAGCCACCGATCAGCCGGGCGCCCGAGTCCCGCCAGGCGAGGACCTGTTCGGGGGTGAAGGTGGAGCGGCCGTTCCAGGCGCGGGTCCCGGCGTCCCAGGCCTCGCCGCTGTTGGGATAGACGACGACCGGCTTCCCGGTCACCCGCGCCGCGGTCGCCACGGCGCCCTCGACGTCCTCGGGAGCGCAGCAGTTGACGCCGACCGCGATCACCTCGTCGGCCTCCGCGGCCAGGGCGAACGCCTCCTCCAACGGCTGCCCCGCACGGGTGCGGTCACCCGCGACGCTGTACGACAACCAGGCGGGCACGTCCAGTCCGCGCACCGCCCGCAGCAGCGCCTCGGCCTCCTCGGCGTCGGGCACGGTCTCCAGTGCCAGTACGTCCGGCCCGGCGGCCGCCAGCACCTCCAGGCGAGGCCGGTGGAACCGCTCCAGCTCGTCCACCGTCAGCCCGTAGCCGCCTCGGTACTCGGAGCCGTCCGCGAGCATCGCCCCGTACGGCCCCACCGACGCGGCCACCCACAACGGTTGCCGTACGCCCGCCTCCCGAGCCTGCCGGGCCGCCTCCTGCGCCAGTTCCACGCTCAGCCCGAGCAGCCGGGCCGCCTCCTCGCGGCCGATGCCGCGCTTCGCGAAGCCCTCGAAGGTGGCCTGGTAGCTGGAGGTGATCGCCACGTTAGCGCCGGCCTCGAAGTAGGCGCGGTGCGCCTCGGTGATCGCCTCGGGCCGTTCCGCGAGCAGCCGCGCCGACCACAGCTCGTCACTCAGATCGTGTCCGGCCGACTCCAGCTGGTTGGACATGCCGCCGTCGAGGACCACGGCGCCGGCGGCGAGCGCCTCGGCGAGGGCGGGGCGGCGCGGGGCGGAACCGGGTGCCGAGGAGGCGGGGGCCGGGGCGTCCTGCGCGGCGGGCCCGTGCGGGGTGGGGGTGTCGCTGCTCATGCCCCGACGCTAGTCGAAGCCGTCGCGGAGAAGCCGACTGTGTCCAACAGATGAACAAAGCGCCCACCATGTGGGATGCCGGGCTACGATCACGGTCCCCCCGCCCCACCGCACCCGTACGGATCCGCCATGACTGCCCCCAGCCCCACCGAGGCCACCGGCACCGACGCCGGTCCCGCGCCCGCCCCCCGCCGTCGCGGCTTCGGCCTCGTCGCCGCCACCGCCCTCGTCATGGGCAACATCATCGGCGGCGGCATCTTCGCGCTGCCCGCGGCGGTCGCCCCGTACGGCACGGTCAGCCTGCTCGCCTTCGTGGTCCTCTCCGTGGCCGCGCTCCTGCTCGCCCTCCTCTTCGGCAGGCTGGCCCGCCGCAGCCCGGTCACCGGCGGCCTCTACGTCTACCCGCGCGACGCCTTCGGCCCCTTCGCCGGCTTCCTGTCCGCCTGGTCGTACTGGACGATGTGCTGGGTCAGCATCGCGGCGCTGGCCGTCGCCGTCGTCGGCTACGTCGACGTGCTGATACCGCTGCACGGCGATCACGCCCTGGAAGCGGTCGTCGCCCTGGCCGCGCTGTGGCTGCCGACCGCCGCGAACTTCGCGGGCACCCGCTGGGTGGGCACGGTCCAGATCGTCTCCACCGTCCTGAAGTTCGTTCCGCTGCTGGTGGTCGCCACGGTCGGTCTGTTCTTCGTCGACACCGACAACTTCGGGCCGTTCAACGCCTCGGGGAGCAGTGTCCCCGGCGCGCTCGCCGCCTCCGCCGCGCTGCTTCTCTACAGCTTCCTCGGCGTGGAGTCGGCCGCCGTCAGCGCGGGCGAGGTCGACGACCCCGAGCGCACGGTCGGCCGGGCGAGCGTCCTCGGCACCCTGGGATCCGCGCTCGTCTACCTGCTGGGCACGGTGGCCGTCTTCGGCCTGGTCCCGCACGACCGGCTCGTCGACTCCGGGGCGCCCTTCGCCGACGCCGTGAACGCGATCACCGGCGGCACGTGGGGCGGCACCGCCATCTCCCTGGTCGCCGTCGCCTCCATCGTCGGCTGCCTCAACGGCTGGATCCTGCTGGCCGCGCAGATGCCGTACGCCGCGGCCCGCGACGGACTGTTCCCGCGGCCGTTCGCCCGTGTCGGCAAGGGCGGGGTGCCCGCCTTCGGTGTGTGGGCCGTGGCCGTCCTCGGCACGGTGCTCATCGGCCTCAACTACACGGCGGGTCCCGACACCACGTTCCGGGTCCTGGTCCTGATCACCACGTTCACCGGCTGCGTCCCGTACCTGCTGTCCGCCGCCGCCCAGCTGTACTGGCTGGCGCGAGGCAGCCGCGAACGCGTCCGTCCCGCGGGTCTGGTCCGGGACGTCGTGGTCGCCGCCCTCTCCTTCGCGTTCTCCTTCTGGCTGATCGCGGGAGCCGGCTACGCGGCCGTCTACCAGGGCGTGCTCTTCCTCTTCGCGGGCATCCCGGTGTACGTGTGGCTGCGCGGGCGCCGGGAGACGCCGGAGCCGTCCGCGCCGACGCCCGCGCCCACCGAGGTGACCGCTCCGGGCGCGTGAGGCCCAGCCGCCCTGCATCACGCCTACCGGCCGGACCCTGCGGCTGACGGTCGAGGATGGGCTCGTTCCGCAGGAGTTGCGGAGTTGTTCGAGCGGGCGGTGCCGCCTGCTCCGTCGCGGTCTCGTCGAGTGGGTGGGCAGATGCGCCCGGCGCCGGCGTCGGTGGTCCACGGCAACCGGCGGCAGCGGGGCGAGTGGTGGGATCGGGGGAGTGGCCGGATCGTGGCGAGGCCCGGAAGCACCCTGCGCAGTGCCGTGTTGTCCGAAACGACGACAGCAGGCCTCTCACGAAGGACTTCCTATGCCGGGCACCTACCTCTCGCTGGGTCCGCTGGACGACGTGCACGTCGAAGTGGTCAGGGGCCCCGGACCCACCCTCTTTCCGTTGCTGCACGACGTCCTCGGCGACGGTGCGCACCACGGCGTGCCCGGACCCTGGCGGCGGGCCGTCGCCGCGGCGCTGCCGTCCGCCGCGGAACTGGTCGGCCCGCTGTTCGCAGCGGGCTCCCACTGGGCGCCCGACACACTGGCGCTCACCGCCGACCTGCGGGCCGCCTCCATCGGAGCCGTCCTGGCACGGCTGGACGACGCGGACCCCCGGGAACTCGGCCTCGAAGTCGCGCACCACTTCCAGGGCCGGCCGCCGCGGTCATGGCAGCGGCTGGTCAGCGACCCGTCCGGCACCCTGCGCGCGTACCGCGACGTCGTGACGGCGGCCTCGCGGGTCATGCAGCCCCTGTGGAACGCGGCCGACCCCCTGCTGGGCAAGGAGGTCGAGCGGATCGGCGCCGCCGTCGTCAGCCGGAACCTCGACGCCGTGCTCACCGGCCTGGACCCCGGCTACCGCTACGAGCAGGGCTGTCTGCGACTGCCGCACGGCGACGGTCACGCGCGCATCGAACTCGGCGGCCGCAGGCTGGTGTTGATTCCCGTGGCCTCCGGCAGCAAGGCGGCGATGTACAGCCTGGACTCCGAGCAGGAGGTCTGGCTGGGCTATCCCCTGCCCGGCCAGGGGCGACTCACCACCCGGCAACAGCCTCCGCGCAAGGACGCCCTCAGCCAGCTCCTCGGCCCCCTGCGCGCCGGGGTGCTGCGCTCGGTCCAGCCACCGGCGACCGTCAGCGAACTCGCGGCGTTGCTCAACGTCGGCGTCAGCACCATCACCTATCACTGCGAACACCTGAAGGCGGCGGGACTGCTGCAACGGGAACGGCACGGACGCGAGGTGCGCCAGCGGCTCACCCGCCGCGGCGCCGAACTGGTCGAACTGCTGGCCGGACCGATCCGCTGACCTGACGCGGCCGGCCCGCTCCGGCCCCACCTTTCGAAAAACATGCAAAGGCTCGCCCCCCGTGCCCGGCCTGCCCAGGATGACTGCATACCCAGCAGCCCCTCACCCCCGGGAAAGGACGTCCATGGACGCGACCGCGCCACCCGAGCGCCGTTCCCGCCGCAGCGCCACCCGACGCGATCCGGTCTCCCCGCGACGCCCCATGGCCGTCCTCGTCACGGTCCTCGCCACCGCCACCCTGGCCGGCTGCGGCGGCACTCGGAACACGGACGCCCATCCCGGGACGACGGCGGCTCGTCCGCCCCAGCTCTCCGACGCGCAGCACCTGCGCATCGCCGACGCCCAACAACGCCTCATCGCCGAGTGCATGCGGGGCAAGGGCTTCCGTTACCGGGAGCCCGCGCGGCCCAACCTGGAGGAAAGCCGGACCTTCGGCTATGTGACGGACGACGTCGCCTGGGCGCGCAAGCACGGCTACGGCAGCCGCATACGCGCCGAGGAGGACCGGGCACGCCGCACGAACCCCAACCTCGCCTACCGCCTGACCCTGTCCCCGCCACGGCGCGCCGCCTACGACGCGGCGCTGGACGGCGGCACGGACGCCCCGGTCCTCTCAGCCGAACTCCCCTCCGGCGCCACGGTCCGCAAACGGGTGGGCGGATGCGCGGCGGCCGCCGAGGAACGCCTGTACGGCGACCCGGCGACCTGGTTCCGGCTGGAGAAGACGGTGGACAACCTCCAGCCGCTCTACGTCCCCAAGGTGCTCGCCGACAAGCGCTTCTCAGCGGCGGTCGCGGCCTGGTCACGCTGTATGCGGCGAGTCGGCCACCCCTTCGACTCACCGGCCGCGGTCCGTGCCGCGGCGCTCCGACCGGACGAAACGATTCCCGCCGGGGCGGCGTTCCGGAGGGAACGCGCACTCGCCGTCGCGGACGCGACCTGCGCCCGGAACACGTCACTCAAGGCCATCGGGACGGAACGCGAAACCCACTACGTCGACCTCCTGCGCGACCGTTACGGCACGGCCCTGGACGCGCACGCGCGTCGTCAGCGGGAGGCCCTGCGACGCGCCATGGCCGTCGTGGGCCCCCGGACCTGACCGCGTCACTCCCGCGGTCACCTCACACGTCCACGGTCAACGCCGTGGTTCGGCACGCTTCGACAAGAAAGGCACGTCAATGAACATGCGCAAGGTGAGCACGGCCTTCGCGGGACTCGCCCTGGCCGCAGTGGGCCTCGTCGTCCCGACCACCTCGGCCCAGGCGGCGGGCCAGGGCGCGGGCTGCGAAGCGAAGTGGCCCGGCCGGGACGGGTACGTCCGCGCCTGGCAGCACCCCGACTGCCAGGGCATCCTGCTGGGCGCCTCCACGGGCGACGACTCGCACTGGGGTGACGGGGCCGGCGGCTTCGGCTACGACGCCTACTACGACACGAGCTCGGTCATGAACAGCGGCACCCTCGGTGGCCGCGACGTCGTCGCCTTCTACCACAGTCCCGGCTACATCGGCGGCTACACCTGCCTGTCCCCCTACGAGCTGTACGCCGACAACCTCACCGACAACCACTTCACGGACGGGCTCGTCGTGGACAATCGCATCGGATCCCACCGCTGGGTGACGTCAGCCGAGTGCGCGCCGGGCAGCTGGCTCAGCTGACCGCTCCCCGTATCCCTCGTCGGCCGGCCGGCACCACGCGGCCGGCCGGCCTTTCCCGTTCGGGTCCGGTCAGGCCTCTGGGTCCGCTGGCGCCGTCGAGGCCGAAGTGGCCGCCGTGTGCGCCGGTGTCCCCACCTCGTTGCTCGTGGCCGGCGGCGTGGCCCGTGGTCCTGCTGAGCTGCGTTGCGCCCGCCGGTCCGGCCGCCCCCGCCTTCGTGCGGTCCGGGGCCGCGACCGCACCGGCCGCCCGAGTGGGCGTGTGAACAGGCGAATCACTCCTGATGTTCGACGGCTGTTCCGTCGTCGGAGTCCCGTCGTCCGGCCGGCAGGCGGGAATCCGACGGCCGGGCCTACGCCGCGTGCCGCCCGCCCCCGCCGCGCCGCCCGCCGCGGCGGCCGCGCAGTGTCACCGGCAGCACCAGGCCGCCCAGCAGACTCGCGGCCAGCGGGTACGGCCACCAGCCGTAACCGTCGGTGCCGGCCGCCGCCGTACCGCGGGCCTCGGTCGTGACCGCTCCCGACGAGGCGCGGTCGGCCGCCTTGCCGGAAGGGCTCGCGGTGGTGGCCGTCAGGACGACGTCGTTGCCGTCGCCGCCCCGGTAACTGATCCGGTGGACGGTGTCGGCGAGTTTCACCTCCGCCCCCTCCCTCAGCCCCTCGAAGACCCCGCCGACCGGCGTGGTTCCCGCGTGGTCGAGGAGGGTGATCTCCCTCGCGGTGGTGTCGCCGACCGCCGCCAGGTCCAGCCCCCCGGCCAGTCGCACCTTGCCGGTCACCTTCAACGGCTGCGTGCGGACGACGAGTTCGCCGTCCGCGCGCTGTGTGTAGTCACCGTCCACCGTCGGTCCGCCGGTGACGACGCCCTCGTTCGTCACGCTGCCGCGCACCGTGCCCCGGCCGCCGAGGGTGCCCGTCACCCGCAGTGCCGAACCTCCCGTGTCGAGCCGCGACCTCTGGGAGTCGAGCCGCACCGAACGGCTGTCGGCGAGCGTCGCGCCGTCCCTCAGCGCGAGGGTCCCCTCGCGGACGGTCGTCGTCCCGGTGTAGGTCACGGCCGGCCCGGTGAGCGTCGTCGTCGCGGCGCCGGCCTGCACGAGCGATCCGCTCCCGCTGATCCGGGACAGGGAGACGGCGGTCTTCCTGTTGCGCACGACAAGGGTGCCGTCGTTCACGATCCGCCGCCGGTCCGTGCCGGTGAGCAGCGAACCGTCGCCCCCGGCCGTGCCCGATCCCAGGCGCAGCACCGCGCCCTTCTCGACGGTCGTCGACCCGTCGTAGTGCTGCGCGGCCGCGAAGGTGACGTCGTTTCCCCTGGTGCCGGCGATGACGATGTCCCCGGCGCCCGGCGCGGCCAGGGTGTCGTGGAAGCGGCCGCCGCCGATGGGAGCCCCGAGCGTGACGGGGCCGTTGTAGTCGAAGGTCAGCTTCGAACGGGAGCGGGCCGCCAGCAGGTTGATGTACACGGTCTTCGCGGTGCCCGGCATGAAGATCTCGCTCGTGGTGCCGTCGCCCCACCGGACGTCCGCCCCCTTGATGTTGGTGCCGCGCTTGTTGACGTTCCCGCGCGCCGGGGTCCAGTTCAGGGCCGGGTCGCTGAGCGAGGGATCGGTGTCGCCGCCGCGGTCCGACCAGCTGTACCGGCCGGTGAGCACCACCCGGCCGCCCGGCCTGGACTGGATGTTGATGTCGCTGCCGTACTCGCGTTGGTAGAAGTCCATGCCCATGGTGACCGTCCGGCCCAGGGGGGTGTCCACGGTGAACGTGCCCTGGTTGAGCACCTTGCGCACGTGGGGCAGGGAGGTCGCGTACTCCGGCCGGCCGGCGTTCACCTGGGTGCCGTTGTCGATCACTCCGGAGAAGGGGTGGGTGCCCGACAGGTCCCAGGTGCCCCAGAGGAACCGCGGCTGCGTGATCAGCCCGGAACCGCTGATGGTGCCCAGGTTGTAGGCGCTCCGCAGGGAGAGCCGCAGCGTTCCGTCGACGCGGATGTTGTCCTGGTTGAGGCGGAACGCCGGGGTGTCGTACGGGAAGTGGCCGATCAGACCGGCCGTGCCGCCGTCGCCGTACTGGAGGGTCGCGCCGCGTTCGACGGTGACCGCGGGCGGATCGGGGCGGGTCACGGTCACGTACGGGTGGTTGCCGCCGAGCGTCCGCACGGTCTGCCGCGGCTCGGGCAGAGTGAAGTCGCTGTCCCTGGTCAGGACGAGGGTGCCGCGGCCGCGCACGGTGAGCGTTCCCCGCCCGCGGAAGACCCCGTCGTACGTCGTGGTGCCCGGCGGCACGGTGACGGCCGTGGGGCCGGAGAGGGTCACGTCGCGGTTAGCGAGCACGTCGGCGGTGACGTCCCGGGCACCGGCCGCCGCGGCCGGGGGAGCGGTGGTCAGAAGGGCGGCGACCGCCGCGAGTGCGCCGGCGGCCGCTGCTGTGGTGGGGAGAGGACTTCGCACGTGTTCGGAGACGGTCCGGGGCAGGGCGCGATAACAGAAATCCGCCACCCGGCCGGAAACCTGGGGAAAGGGCTTTCTGTACTTCCCTCCCAGTCTCGCCGGACCCGTTGACCTCGTCGTAACACGCCCTTACCTTTTCGGCGTTCGTCATTCCACATGCCGTTCGCGATCTCGAACAACCGGAGGGTGGTTCGAGGCCGGAACGACCCCCAGGCGAGAGGCAGCCGCGTGCAGCCCATCCCCTCGTCCGCCACCCAACCGGCCCCCCGGGCCCGGATCCACCGCCCCACCCGCCTCCAGGCCCCCACCCGGACCGCGGACGGCGCCCCCGACGTCGGCCTCCCCGTCGCCGACACCGTGAACGTGAAGGAGAGTGCGTGACATGAGACGTGCGTACGCGATCCTGCTCGCCCTCTGTCTGGCGCTGACCGGCGCCCTCGCCACCGCGGGCCCGGCCCAGGCCGCGCCCCAGACCGTCGCCACCGGCACACAGTTCACCGACACGTCCGGCAACCCCGTACACGCCCACGGCGGCGGGGTGCTCAAGGTCGGGACCTACTACTACTGGTTCGGCGAGAACCGCAACGCCGACAACACGTTCCGGTACGTGGACGCCTACCGTTCCACCGACCTGAAGAACTGGGAGTTCCGCAACCACGTCCTGACCGAGGCGAGCGACCCCGAGCTGGCCACCGCCAACATCGAGCGGCCCAAGGTCATGTACAACGCCGCCACCGGCAAGTTCGTCATGTGGATGCACAAGGAGAACGGCACCGACTACAGCGAGGCGCGCGCCGCCGTCGCCGTCTCCGACACCGTGGACGGTAACTACGCGTGGCAGGGCAGCTTCCGCCCGCTCGGCCAGCACATGTCCCGCGACATCACCGTCTTCGTCGACACCGACGGAAGCGGCTACATGGTCTCGGCCGCCCGCGAGAACTACGACCTCCAGATCTACCGGCTCACCGCCGACTACACCGGCATCGCGAGTCTGGTCGCCGACCCCTGGCACGGCGGCCACCGCGAGGCCCCCGCACTGTTCAAGCGCGGCAACGTCTACTTCATGCTCACCTCGGCCGCCACCGGCTGGAACCCCAACCAGCAGCAGTACGCCACCGCCACGTCCCTGTCCGGGCCCTGGTCGGCGATGACGAACGTCGGCGACTCGACGACGTACGGCTCGCAGACGGCGTACGTCCTTCCCGTGCAGGGCAGTTCGGGCACCTCCTACCTCTACCTGGGCGACCGGTGGGGGAACTCCTTCGGCGGCACGGTCAACGACTCGCGGTACGTGTGGCTGCCGCTCACCTTCCCGACCTCGACCTCGATGTCCATGTCCTGGTCGCCGGAGGTCACGATCGACACGGCCGCCGGGACCGTCAGCGGCACCAGCGCCACGTACAACACGCTGATCGCCCGGCACTCGGCCAAGTGCGCCGACGTGACCAGCCAGTCGCTGTGGCCGGGCGCCCAGATCAAGCAGTACGACTGCAACGGCGGCGCCAACCAGAAGTACTGGTTCAAGTCCGTCGGCAGTGGCTACTACCGGCTGATGGTCCGCAACAGCTCCCTGTGCGTGCAGGAGAACGCCGGCACGGTCACCCAGGAGAACTGCAGCGCATCGGCGACCACTCAGCAGTGGTCACTCACCACCACCGGCTCCTACGTGAACATCAAGTCCCGTGCGAGCGGCAAGTGTCTGGACGTGAACGGCGCGTCCACCGCCAATGGCGCGACCGTCATCACGTACACGTGTGGCAGTGGCACTAATCAGCAGTGGACGCGCGGGACATGACGTCAGGTCAGGTGGGTGGCGTCAGGCCAGCAGGTCGATCGCGTCGATCGCCGTCCCGGCGCTGAGGAAGCCGGTCGTTCCCGAACCGCTCACCACGTTGATCTTCAGCACGTTGTACTGGCCGGTGTCCGTCCGCCAGGCGCTCGCCGGGATGCTGTAGGTGAAGGTGTGGTTGTTGCCCCGGTAGGACCCGTTGGTCAGTGACCGCGTGTTCGGCTGGGTGGGCGGGGAGGGGATGGCCGACGTCCAGGCGTCGTTCAGGGTGACCTGGGGGCGCCCGTTGGCGTAGGCCGTCGTCACGCCGATGCGCAGGGTGTGCGCGGCGGCGGCCTGGGCGGCGGTCAGCTTGAAGTACACGAGCAGGCCGCTGTTGACGTCCTTCCAGAGGTAGCAGGGGAAGGCGGACGTCTCGCTGCCGCTGCCGATCACCACGTTGCCGGTCCAGGAGGCGGCCCGCACGTCGGACGGATGCGCGTACGTCATCAGGTCGGCGTTCTTGAAGCCGCTCGGGGTGCCGTTCCAGTCGTTGATCCGCCAGAGCGTTCCGGCGTTGCTGGGGTCGTTCGAGGACGGGATCGCGATCGAGTTGAGGGTGGTCGTCCCTCCTGCGGACACGGTCGTCTGTGTACTGTATACAGCCAGCTCACCCTTGTGGACAGTCAGTGTGTAGGTCCCCGGCAGCACCCCGCCGATGGCGAAGTAGCCGTCGGACGAGCGGTCCGAACCCCAGTACTGCGCCGCTGTGTTGGCGAGCCCGACCGTGTAGGGGTGGGCGGTGTCACGGCCCGTGATGCCGACGCCGGCCACCTTGCCCCGGCCGCTCGCGCCGACGTAGCCGGAGATGCCGAGCGAGTCCGCCCAGGAGGTGGTCAGGGTGCCCGGGAACAGTGACGAGGAGGGGGCGCCGCCGTCCGTGAAGGCGATGACGTACGGGCCCTGGAGGCCGAAGCGCTGGTCCTCGGTCTGGTTCTGCCCGTAGTACAGGATCTCGTAGAGGCCGCCGCCGTCCGCGCTCTGGTGGCGCAGCAGCGAGCGGTAGAACGGACCGCCGGAGGCCTTCTCGTGGTTGCTGCGCACCATCCACAGGCCGACGCTGCCGGTCTTCCAGCCGATGAAGTCGTAGTCCATGACCCGCAGCTTCGAGTAGTGCTTCGAGCGGGTCTGGCCGTCCGACTTCGCGAACACGTCCGACGCCTCGATGGTGCTGGTGGTGTACGTGTAGGAGTCGGGCTCGTCGTTGAGGAACAGACCCTTCTTCACGCGCAGGATGTAGCGGGTCGCCGATACGGACGTGTCGGCCTTGTTGGTCCACAGGTAGACGTTGTTCTCGCCGCTGCGAGCCGCGTAGTAGTGCTTCAGCGTGCCGTACGCGACGGAGATCAGGATCGTCGCGCCGGACTGCTTGACGGACACGGTGGAGGCGCCGAGGCCGGACTCGATGTGCGAGTTCATGCCGCCGTAGCCCTGGTACTCCACGCCGCGGTAGACCAGCGAGGTCAGATCGCCGTTGGACTTGCCGACCTTGAAGACGAGGTCGGCGCCGGTGGCGACGACGTAGTTCGAGCCGTCGTCGGTGTAGCCGAAGGCCGCGGCGGACGCGGGGGCGGCGAGGGGACCGGTGAGCGCGGCGGTGCCGGCGGCGGCCGCCGTGCCCAGGACGAAGGTGCGGCGTCGGACCGGGTGACGGCTCTCGGATCCGGACATGGGGGTGCCTCCTTCGGGAGGAGTGGGGGGTGCGGGTGATTCGCCAGAGTGGCAGTTGAATCGATTTTCCGAAAGGGCTTTCGCGCGTAGGAAGTTGGCGATCCTGTGAAGTCGTCCCCGGGTCTAGAAAGCGCTTGCCGAAGGCGGTACGGTCCTCCGCCAGGTCCTGTTGCCGCGACCGAGGAGCCGCATGTGAGTCGTTTCACCCCCGCCGTGCTGTCGGCGCTGACCCTGGCCACCGCCCTGACGGCGGTACCCGCCGCCCGGGCCGACGACGGCCGGAGCCCGGCGCCGGGCATCGCCGCCTGCACCGCCACCGCCTGCCACTTCGACGTACCGCCCGGCACCTACGACGTGAAGGTCCTCCTCGGCGGCGAGGCCGCGTCGAGCACCGCGATCGGCGGCGAGACCCGGCGCTCCCTGCTGCCCGAGACGGCCGTCCCGGCGGGCGAGCGCCTCGCCCGCACCTTCACGGTCGACGTCCGCACCCCCGAGGGCGAGCCGACCGGCGCCGACGGGACCCCCGGCCTGGACCTCGTCCTCGGCGGCTCGGCGCCCGCCCTCGCCGGCATCCGTGTCACCCCGGCCCGCCACAGCCGCCAGGTCTTCCTCGTCGGCGACTCCACCGTCTGCGACCAGCCGGGCGACCCCTACTCCGGCTGGGGCCAGCAACTCCCGCAGTACCTGCGGAAGGGCGTCTCGGTCGCCAACTACGCCGATTCCGGGGAGAGTACGGTCACCTATCTGGGGAACCCGCAGTTGTGGGCCGCCGTCCAGCCACGGATCCACCGCGGCGACCTGGTCCTGATCCAGCTCGCGCACAACGACAAGACGACCGACGAGGCGACCTACCGCGCGAACCTGGAGACGCTGGTCGCGGGCGTCCGCGCGAGGGGCGGGACGCCGGTCCTCGTCACCCCGATCGTGCGCCGCTGGTTCAACGCCGACGGCACGCTGAACAACGGCACGGCCCTGCTGGTCAACGGCCTCGGCGTCGACCACCCCGCCGTCGTCCGCTCGGTCGCGGCGGCGCGGGACGTCCCGCTGATCGACCTCACGGCGAAGACCAAGGCGCTGGTGGAGGCCCTGGGCGTGGAGGGCTCCAAGGCCCTGTATCTCTACAACGAGAAACGGGACAACACGCACACCTCCGTGCACGGTGCCACCGTCTACGCGGGCCTGGTCCGTGACGCACTCGTCGCCCTGCGGCTGGTGCCGGAAGGCCTCGTGCGGGTGGGATGAGACCCCTGGGGGCGCCCCGACCGGAACCGGGACGCCCCCAGGCCCGAACCCCCGCCTCTCGCGGCCGGTGGACCGCCGCCGACCGGCCTCGGCCCGTCGTCCGTGCGCGTACGGCACCGGTACGGCGGGGACCCGAGTGGCGACGGCGTCGGCCGTGGCCACCGCCGGGCCGACGGGTCGCCGGGCCGATGGGCCGGTTCCGGGCGCGGCGGGATGCGCGGCCGCGCGGACACGGTGCCGGTGAGTCGCGGGTTCGGTTCTCATGTCCGGTTTGTGAGGCGCGAGTTGCGCGTCGTCCGGCTGTCATGGTGTGCCGTTGCCGTTGCCGTTGCCGTTGCCGTGCTCGGTCAAGCCGCCTGCCCGAGGGACGACTTGCCGGGCGAGCGGCGGGTGCTGCCGGGCCGGGGCGCCCATCCGCCGGGGGTTTCCGGCCGTCGGGCGGCTGCCGTCGGCCCGGCCGACACGGAATCCGCGTTGCCGCGCGTGGCCGGTTGCACGAGACTCCCCGCATGACATCCAAGATCCGGCACGTGACGATCGACAGCGCGGACGCGTACGGCCTGGCCAGTTTCTGGTCCGCGGTCCTCGGCGAACCCCTCCACCAGGACGACAACCCGGGCGACGAGGAGGCGTTGATCGAGGGAGCCGGGCTGCTCTTCGTCACGGTCCCCGAGCGCAAGACCGTCAAGAACCGCGTCCACGTCGACCTCCAGCCGCAGGACCGCACCCGCGACGAGGAGGTCGACCGACTGCTCGCCCTCGGAGCCACCCTCGTCGCCGATCACCGCCGACCGGACGGCACCGGGTGGGCCCTCCTCGCGGACCCGGAGGGAAACGAGTTCTGCGTGGAGCGGAGCGCGGCGGAGCGGGCGGGCTGACGGCTCGACGGCCGGCGCGCGCCCCGCTACCCGCCGTTCGGCCGCTTCTCGCCGGGCCAGTGCGTCAGCGCCGTGTGCAGGGCCTCGACCGCCTTGTCCCACGAGCGCTGTACGTCGCGGGGCGCGCCGAAGCCCCCGCCGGCCTCCAGGACGCAGTAGCCGTGGAAGGTGCTCCGCAGCAGACGCACCGCGTCGGTGAGGTCGGGCTCCTCCAGGCCGTACGCGCGGAGCATGCCGTAGGTGATGTCCGCGGTGCGGCGGAAGGACGGGGCCTCGGCGACCAGCGTCTGGTCCATGGGGATCTGGGTGGCGGCGTACCGCCCCGGATGCTGGAGCGCGTACGCGCGATAGGCGTCGGCGAAGGCCGCGAGGGCTTCCCGGCCGGAGCGGCCCGCGACGGCCGGGGCGATCCGGTCGATCATCTCGGCGCCCGCGTACAGCGCGAGGCGGGTCCGCAGGTCCTGGACGTTCCGGACGTGGGAGTACAGGCTGGCGTCCTTGACGCCGAAGCGGCGGGCGAGCGCGGAGAGGGTGACGTGGTCGAACCCGGCCTCGTCTGCGAGGTCGGCGGCGGCCGCGACCAGAAGATCCGCGGTGAGGCCGGCTCGGGGCATGGGGGGCGCCTTGTTCGTCGGGGGCCTGGGTGGGTCGGGGAGGATCCTAAGGGCTGTCTCGACGCGGCGGCTTCGCGGCGAACGCGGCGTGATCATGGTCACGGTCCTCGGGAGAAGCGGGAGAAGCGGGGGAAGCGGGGGAATGCTGAGGGACCGCTGACACCGTCCCCACTCGTGAACACCGGGAGGGCATGCACAGGTGGCCGGCAGATCCTCCGAGGAGTCCGGGAACGACGGCTCGTCCCCGTCCGACGACGAACTGCGGGCATTCCTCCAGGAGAGCGAACGCGGCGCGGTCGATTCCGCCCCGAGGGAGTCCTCCGCCCGCGCCCGCATGGTCACCGAGCGGCTGCGGGGGCAGGCCGCCCGCGGCGAGGTGCCCCCGCCGTGGCGAGGCGGCCCGGCTCCGGGCGACCGCTCGCGGTGGCGGAAGGCGTGGCCTTTCCTGGGTGTCTCCCTGGCCGTCCGCGCGCTGGCCGTGTCGCGGACACGTGCGGAGGGGAGAGGGCGGGCACCGGCCGCGACGGGTCTTCCCGGGGCCGGGGCGGGAGCGGCCCGGGCCGCCGCACCGCTCGCGGCGGGGGCCGGCCCGGACGACGAGACGGGCCGGGGCGCCACCTGCACCGGGCGTGGGTGGCGCCCCCGCCACGGGCTCAGCCGATCGGTGCGTAGACCACGCCCAGCTTGTCCACCTCGGACCCCGCGCGGCCCGTGAAGCCGACGATCTGCCAGCCGGACGGGGCGGTGAAGGTCCTCGTGTCGGCGGTCGCCGTACCCGTCGCCAGGGTGCGGCCCCTGTCGGTCGTGAAGGACGCCGAGAAGACGCGGGTGCGTCCGTCCTTCTGACCCTGCGTCAGTACGGCGGAGGTGAGGTGTTCGCCCGCCGCCAGGGTCAGTGTGGTGGCCGTGCCGCCGGTGCCGCCGTGCGTGAGGGTCGTACCGCCGTCGTGGGTCAGGGAGACGGCGTCCACGCGGGAGCCGCCGCGCAGTGTCAGGGTGCGGGGAGCCGGTGTGGCCGGCAGGTCGTCCGCCTCGGTGAAGGCCGTACCGTGGGGGCCGCCGACGAAGTCGCTCGCCCGCAGGGTGGGGTTGAGGGTGTAGGAGAAGTCCACCGTGTGGGGGAAGTGGTCGGAGAGGTTGCCGCCCGCGGAGTCGAGGAAGGACGCCCACGCGTTCTGGTAGCGGGTGGCGTCGAGCGACAGGAGCCTGCTGCCGCGGTAGAGGATCTTGTCGACCACCTCGCAGTCGTTCGTCGGGGCCGTCGTCGGGCAGAGCAGGGGGTCCGCGCCCTGGGCCGGCGGCGTACCGCCCTTGACGAGCTTCACCCAGGGGTCGGTGAGCCCGTTCTCGGTGACGAGGGTGCGGATGTTGTCCTGGGCGCGGGTGTAGCGGGTGTTGGTGTCCCCCATCACGAGCACCGCGTTGCCGGAGGAGTTGGCCTGGATGAAGTCCGACAGCTGCTCGATGTTGGCGCGTCGGGCGGCCATCGCGTCGTCCGCGGAGTCGGCGTTGGTGTGCACGTTGTACAGGTCGAGGAAGACGCCTTCGGCGAGCCGTACACGCGCGAGCGAGAAGCCCTTCGGGGTGAGGCAGTTGGTGCCCGTGCAGGTGTTCCACCGCACCCGCTCGAAGTCCTCGAAGGCGTGGTCGGAGAGGGTGTTGATGCCGTCGCCGAAGGGTACGCCGCCGCTCGTCGCGGTCCGGTAGGGGTGGTTGTCGCCCGCGTACAGGGCCGCGTGGTAGTTGAAGTCCTCCTGGACGTTGACGATGTCGTACGCCCCCAACCTCGGTGAGATCAGCGGGGTGTTGGTCTGGGGGTGGCCCGAACTCAGCCCTTCGGGCAGGCCCGCCACGTTGTAGGTGAGCACGTTGAACGAACCGGTGGTGGCCGTCGCGGCGGAGGTGGCGGCCGCGGCCGGTGTCGCGCCCGTGCCCGCGAGGCCGGTGAGGGCCAGCGCGGAGGCCGCGAGGGTGCCGAGGAGTCGTCGTCTCATGTGGGGGTGTCTCCCGGTCGGGGCGGACTGCTGGAAAGGTGAACGCTGCTCAGGTTCGATGGCGATCAGTGTGACGGCAAAGGGCGGTTGAGGGAACAGTGGGAGACGAGGCGAGCCGCCGTCTCCGGATCCGTCGACATCACCCGGGGCGGCTACTAACCCGCCTGCGGGCCACGTGGGGTACGAGGTGACCGAGGGCGCCCCGGACGCCGTGGGCCCGTGGTGCTGTACCGCGCGGGGCGGACCGGCTGCGCGGCACGATGACCGGTGGTGGAGGTGCTGTCGGTGTCCGCGGTCGACCGTGTCACGGTGTTGCGCGTGTCCGGCCGACCGGCGTCCGCCGCGCGGCTGGTGGCGCACCATCAGGTGTTTCCGCGGCGGCGGAAGCGGTGGGCCGGTGCTCGCCGTGATGCCCGTCGTGGGCGGCACCCCGGTGCCGTTCGCGGAGCCCGAAGCGACCCCCTGACGCGCGGATTGCAGAGGGTCGGCGCCGCCGGCGGCTGGCCGATGCACCCGGCGCACCCGGCGACCAGGGGCGGCGGGAGCGGCTGAGGTGGCGTCCCGGCGGGCCGGCGGCCCGGTCGCGCTGTAGGGGACGCCGGGGTTCCAGGCCCGCCGTCGTCCGAGCGACCGCCGACCGTCGAGCGGCGTCCGGGCGACCGCCGATCGGCGTCCGGCGTCCGGGCGACCGTCAACCGCCGACCGCCGACGGCCGACCGCCGACGGCCGACCGCCGACCGTTTCCGGCGACCCGGCGACCCGGCGACCCGGCGACCCGGCGACCCGGCGACCCGGCGACCCGGCGACCCGGCGACCCGGCGACCCGGCGACCCGGCGACCGTCGTCCGGGCGACCGCCGACCGTTTCCGCCGAGCGTTTCCGCCGAGCGGCGTCCGGCGTCCGGCGTCCGCCGACCGCCGACCGCCGACCGCCGACCGCCGACCGCCGACCGTTTCCGTCGACCGGCGACCCGGCGACCCGGCGCCCGGCGACCCGGCGACCCGGCGACCGCCGACCCCGCGCCCCGTCTCCCGCTCTCCTGCGGGACCCGGGGCGCGAGACCGCTCGGCGGGCCGGCTCAGTCGGTTTCCGCGAACACGAAGGAGAACTCGGCGGGACCGGCGTTCAGGAAGTACCGCGGCAGCGGGCCCGGACCGCAGGACTGCGAGCCGATGCCGTGCTGCCCGTGGTCGAGATTGACCCACACGGTCGGGCCGGGCACCAGGTCGGTGCGGTGGCGGGCCGCGTCGAGCTGTTCGTTCGTCCAGCGCCGGGCGCTGAACCAGAACTCCGGGTCGCCCTCGACGCGCAGTCCGCCGATCTCCGCCCAGCGGACGTCGGCGCGGGCGCCGTTCTCCTGCGGGCGGACGTACGGCGTCTGGAGATCGTCCACGGTCGACTGCCAGCGGCCGACCATCGACGCCGCCCGGGTGTCCGGATACGCCTCGCCGGGCCCGCCGCCGAACCAGGTCACCCGGTCGGCCCCGGCGAGTCCGAAGCGGATGCCCAGCCGGGGCAGCGGCAGCGTCCAGTCGCCTTCCGGCGTCACCGACACCGTCAGCCTCAGCCGGCTGCCGTCGGACGTCCAGCGGTACACGGTGGCGAGTCCGACCTCGCGGGCGGCGGGCGCCACCCGGGTCCGCACCGTCAACGCGTCGTCGTCCACCTCGACACCGTCCAGGCGGTGGCGCATGCGGTGCAGGCCCAGCCGGCGCCACAGCGTCGCGTAGCGGGTGTCCGACTGCCACTCGGCGCCGTCGTCGTTGTCGGTGGGCGCCCGCCACACATCGAGGCGCAGTCCCTCCACGGACACTCCGCCGATCGACGTCAGCGCGCCGGTGCGGGCGTCGAAGGCGCCCGGGCCGAGGGTGATCAGCCGGTCGCCGGCCACCTGGGCGCGGGCCGGGACGACGGCCGGGCGCGGCCGGGCGGCGGCCGCCGCGAACTGTCCCCACGCCACCTGGTGCCCCTTCGCCGCCCACGCGGTGTCGGCCGCCAGCAGCGCCCGCACGGTCCACCACGACTCGGCGCCCCGCGCGTCCACCGGCGGCTCCGGCAGCTCCACGTCGGCCGACTCGCCGGGGGCCAGCGGCGGCACGTCCAGCACTCCGGTCCCGACGCTCTCGCCGTCCACCTGGTACGACCACTCGAAGGCGAGCGAGGAGAGGTCGGCGAAATCATGGCCGTTGGTGATCCGCACGGTGCCGTCGGCGCCGTCGCCCCCGATCCGGACCGGCTCGATCACCTTCTTGAACTCGACGAGCCCGGGGGAGGGGGTGCGGTCCGGGAAGAGCAGGCCGTCGCAGACGAAGTTCCCGTCGTGCAGCTCCTCCCCGAAGTCGCCGCCGTACGCGTAGCCGTAGCGGCCGTCCTCGATGCCGTGGTCGATCCACTCCCAGACGAAGCCGCCCTGGAGCCGCTCGTGCGCCTCGAACAGCCGCTGGTAGTCGGCGAGTCCGCCGGGGCCGTTGCCCATGGCGTGGCCGTACTCGCACAGGATGAACGGCAGTCGGCGCCGCCTCGCCGTGCCGCCGTCCAGGCCCCGGCCTATGCGCTCGACCTCGTCGTGGAAGGCGTACATCCGCGAGTACATGTCGGTGTCACGGCAGTCGAGGTCACCCTCGTAGTGGACGAGGCGCGAGGTGTCACGGCCGTGGATCCACTCGGCCATGGCGGTCAGGCCGCGGCCGGTGCCGGCCTCGTTGCCCAGCGACCAGATCACCACCGACGGATGGTTCTTGTCCCGCTCGACCATGCGGGCGGCGCGGTCGAGGAGGGCGGGGGTCCAGCGGTCGTCGTCGACGGGGTTGTCGCGCCAGTCCTGTTCGACGAAGCCGTGGGTCTCCAGGTCGCACTCGTCGATCACCCACAGGCCGTACTCGTCGCACAGGTCGAGGAAGGCGGGGTGCGGCGGGTAGTGGGAGGTGCGGACGGCGTTGATGTTGTGCCGCTTCATCAGCAGCACGTCCTCGCGCATCGTCTCCAGGTCGAGCGCGCGACCCCGCACGGGATGCCACTCGTGCCGGTTGACGCCCTTGAACAGCACGGCGGTGCCGTTCACCTTGATCAGGCCGTCCTCCAGGGCGACGGTGCGGAAACCGACGCGCAGCGGGATCCGCTCGCCCTCGGTCGCCAGCTCGCCGTCGTAGAGCCGGGGCGTCTCCGCACTCCACGGCTCGACGGGGACCGTCACCGGCTCGCCCGTGGCGACATCGATGTCCAGGGCGGGCACGGTCACCCGCCCGTCGACGTCGGAGTCGACGCGCAGGGTGCCCTCGCCCGTCACATGGTCGTAGGAGGCGTGTACGAAGAAGTCGAGCGCGCTGCCCGCCGGGCGGTGCAGCAGCGTCACGTCACGGAAGATGCCCGGCAGCCACCACTGGTCCTGGTCCTCCAGGTACGAACCCGCCGACCACTGGTGCACGCGGACCGCCAGCACATTGCCCGCGGGCCTGAGCAGATGGCCGACCGCGAACTCGTGCGGCAGCCGCGAGCCCTTGAACTCGCCGATGTCCGTGCCGTTCAGCCAGACCCGGGCACAGGACTCCACCCCGTCGAAGCGCAGGACCGCGCCGCCTTCGGCCGGGGCGGGCCAGTCCTCGGGCAGGTCGAAGACCCGCAGGTGGTCACCCGTGGGGTTCTCGGTCGGCACCCGCGGCGGGTCGACCGGGAAGGGGTAGAGGTGGTTGGTGTAGACGGGGGAGCCGTGACCCTGGAGGACCCAGTGACCGGGGACGGCGACCTCGGCCCAGTCCGCGGCGTCGTACCCCGCCGCGGCGAACGACTCGTCCTGCGCGTCGGCCGTGGCCGACAGACGAAAGCGCCAACTGCCGTTCAGGGAGAGAGACGTGGCGTCGGACGACGCGTACCAGGCGCGGGGCGGGAGGGCCCCGGAGCCCGGTGACACGTCCTCGACGTAGCGGACGGCCGAGGGAGGACCCGCCGCTCGGGCTGCGCCGGGAGTGGGGGAGGTGCGCAAAGACATCGGTCTCCTTGTCCGGCCCCGGGCGCGGCGCCAAGGGCTCGAAGGGGTGCGGAGCGGGACGTTAACCTTCGGCAAAGGCTTCGGCAAGGGGTTGGGCGAAGTCCGGAGTCTTCTCGAGGCATGGTGGGGCGAAGTCCGGAGTCTTTCGAAGCATGGTGTGCGTCCGCGGGCCGGACGCCGAGGGCCGCTCGCCCTTCCGCCCCCCCGGCGGGCGCCCCCGCTCCCTCAGGCGGACGGTGCCGTACGGATCCTGCCGCTCGCCTCGCGTCGCGTGCTCCGTTGCCCCACCGACGACAGCGCCCCTTCCAGGGCGAACGTCGCCGCGCCCAGGCAGACCGGATCGGTGGGGATCGGGGAGAGGACGATCTCCGTGGCGGCCAGCGGGCGCCGCAGCGCATGCCGGGCGACCGCCTCGCGCACCTCGTCCAGGAGGGGCTCGCCGAGCCGCGCGGCGACCCAGCTGCTCAGCACGACGACCTCCGGGTTGAGCAGGTTGACCAGGTCGGCGATGCCGGCGGCCAGATAGCGGGCGGTGTCGCGGACCACCTCGACGGCCACCGGGTCGCCGTCGGCGACCGCGCGGGCCAGGGCCTCGACGGTGGCGGTCTGGTCATCGGGGCGCAGCAGCGCGCTGCCCGGGCTCAGATCCGCGAGATTGCGCATGATCCCGGGCGCCCCGACGTACGTCTCCACGCAGCCGTGGTTGCCGCAGTGGCACAGCCGCCCGTCGAGCACGAGCGTGGTGTGCCCCCACTCGCCGGCGCTGTTGCTCACCCCCCGGTGCAGTCCGCCGCCCAGCACCAGCCCCGCGCCGACCCCGGTGCCGAGGTTGACTACGACGGCGTCCCCGCGTCCGCGCGCGGCACCGAACCACAGCTCGGCCACCGCGCAGGCCCGCAGCGGATTGTCCAGGTACAGGGGATACGCGATGTGCTCGCGGAGCAGGTCGAGCAACGGCACGTCGTGCCAGTCCCAGTTGGGCGCGTACTCGGCGATCCCGGTCTCCCGGTCCACCTGCCCCGGCACGCTCACGCCCACGCCGAGGACACGGGCCGCCTCGACGCCCGCCTGCGCGACGACCGAGCCCGCGGCCGCCGCGACGTGGGCGACGACCTGCTCCGGGCGGCTCTCGCCGGGCCGGATGTCCTTCTCGGCGCGGGCCAGCACGTTCAGCGCGAGGTCGAACAGCTCGACATGGACGTACGTCTCCGCGATGTCCACGCCGATCAGCGCGCCCCCCGTGGCGTTGACCGCCACCAGACCACGGGGCCGGCCGCCCGCCGAGTCCTCGAAGCCGACCTCCGTGATCATGCGCAGGTCGAGCAGCTCGCCGACCAGGGTGGCGACGGTGGCGAGGCTGAGGCCGGTGGCCGCGGCCAGCTCCTGTCGGGAGGTCGGGGACCTGGCGATGATCTGGCGCAGCACCTCGTAGCGGTTGGCGGTGCGGATGTCACGCGAGGTGCGCTTCACCGGAGAGCCCCCTCTCTTCCGTGACGGCGTGCCCGTGCACCAGGTGCACGGATGTGCCGATGTGTCGATGTGCCGATACACCGAGATGCCGAGATGCCGAGATGCCGACGTGCCCGGGCCGGGACGGCGTCGGCGCGGCGCCAGGTTATGGCGCGTGGGACGGTTCGACAAGGTCTTAGGAAAGGGGCTGGACAAAGCCCGGGCTCAGGTGGTTCACGCGTCGAGAACGTCCCGCACGAAGGCGTTGGTGAACGTCCCGGCCGGATCCAGTTCCCGGACCAGCGCCCGGAAGTCGTCGATCCGCGGATACCGTCCGCGCACCACGGCGGCGGGTATCTCGTACACCTTCCCCCAGTGCGGCCGGGGCCCGAACGGCCGCAGCGCCGCCTCCAGCGCCCGCACCACCGGGAGTACGGCGGCCGTGTCGTCCACCCACGTGAAGTGCACGGCGACGGAGTCCCGCCCGTGGGCGGGGCTCAGCCACTGCTCGTCGGCGGCGATCGTGCGCACCTCGCAGATCTGCAGTACGGAGGCGACCGTCTCCCGGATACCGTCGATCGCGTACAGGATGTCGGCGGCGTGCTCCCGCGGCAGCAGATACTCGCTCTGCAACTCGTTCCCGCTGCTCGGTGTGAACTCCGCGCGGAAGTGCGGCAACCGCTCGTGCCACGGCCCCGGCACCCCGAACTGCTCCGTGCAGTTGACCGCGGACATCCCCGGCACCGGATGCAGTGCCTCGGTGGCGGGCGCCGCCGACGGGAAACCGGCCAGGGGCTGGTCGGTGCGCCGCTTGAGCCACACCTGCCGGAACCCGGGCGCCCGCCAGTCGGTGAACAGGCTCACGCTGTACGCGGCCGCGGCGACGGCCTCGAAGTCCAGCCCCTCCAGGGGCAGCTCGGTGAACAGATGCTGCTCGACCTCGAAGGCCGGCTCCAGGTCGAGGGTGAGCGCGGTGACGACACCGAGGGCGCCCAGCGAGGTGACGGCCCCGCCGAACCGCTCGTCCCCCCGCCCGATCACGACCGTCGACCCGTCCGCCGTGACGATCTCCACCTCCCGCACCGGCGCCGCGAGGGGGCCGTTGCCCACCCCCGACCCGTGGGTGCCGGTCGCCACCGAGCCGGCCACCGAGATGTGCGGCAGCGAGGCCATGTTCGGCAGCGCCAGCCCGTGCGCGTGGACCCGCCGGGCCAGCTCGGCGTACCGCACCCCGCCGCCGACCCGCGCGGTCCGCGCCGCGGCGTCCACCTCGACCTCGGCGGGCAGCGCGCCCAGCGACAGCAGCACCCCGTCCGCGCCCGGCTCGGCGATCGCGTTGAAGGAGTGCCCGCTGCCCAGCACCCGCACCCGCTCGCTCGACGCCACCAGCGAGCGCAGCTCGTCCAGCGAGGCAGGACGGTGCAGCTCCTTGGCGGTGTACGTGATGTTGCCCGCCCAGTTGGTCACGGTCTCGGCCATGCGGTCGCCCTCCCCAGGAGATCGAGAACCAGGAATTCCCAGGTGGAACCTACCCTGCCCCCGACACAGGGCCCCCGCCCCCACCCCCGCGCGAGCAGGGGCATACCGTGAGGAGTCGTACGCCTGAGCCGGGAGGAGAGACGATGGGCAGCCGTACCGCGCTGGTCGAGGATCTGATGAGGCGGTTTCCGCAGGTGCCGCGGGAGGCCGTGTTCAAGGAGGACCTGCTGCGCGGGGGCGTCGCCTTCGACCCCTCCGCGCTCAGCGACAACGAGGGCGGTGAGGTCAAGCCGAAGTCGTACTTCATCTTCTCCTTCGACCACGGCACCCTCCCGGAGCTGGGCGAGGCCGCGCTGCGCCGCCCGCCGGAGGAGATCATCCTCACCGGCGGCCCCTACGACCTGCGGCGCACGGTCGTCTCGGTCCGGGTGAACCCCGCCTCGCCGTACCGGGTGGCGGCCGACGAGGACGGCATGCTCGGCCTCTACCTCGACGGGAAGCGGATCTCCGACGTCGGGGTGCCGCCGATGCCCGAGTACTACCGGCACAAGCTCTCCAACGGGAAGTCCGTGATGGAGGTCGCCCCCACCATCCAGTGGGGCTATCTGATCTACCTGACCGTCTTCCGGGTCTGCCAGTACTTCGGCGCCAAGGAGGAGTGCCAGTACTGCGACATCAACCACAACTGGCGCCAGCACAAGGCCGCCGGTCGACCGTATACAGGAGTCAAGGACGTCGAGGAGGTCCTCGAAGCCCTGGAGATCATCGACCGTTACGACACCGCGAAGGTCTCCACCGCCTACACGCTCACCGGCGGCGCCATCACCAGGACGGTCGCCGGGCGCGACGAGGCCGACTTCTACGGCCACTACGCCAAGGCCATCGAGGAGCGCTTCCCGGGCCGCTGGATCGGCAAGGTCGTCGCGCAGGCCCTCCCGCGCGACGACGTGCAGCGCTTCAAGGACCACGGCGTCCAGATCTACCACCCCAACTACGAGGTGTGGGACCGCCGCCTGTTCGAGCTGTACTGCCCGGGCAAGGAGCGTTACGTCGGCCGCGACGAGTGGCACAAGCGCATCCTCGACTCGGCGGAGATCTTCGGCGCGCGCAACGTCATCCCCAACTTCGTCGCCGGCGTGGAGATGGCCGAGCCGTTCGGTTTCACCACCGTGGACGAGGCGATCGCGTCCACCACCGAGGGCCTGCGTTTCTTCATGTCGCACGGCATCACCCCGCGCTTCACGACCTGGTGCCCGGAGCCGACCACCCCGCTCGGCAAGGCCAACCCGCAGGGCGCGCCGCTGGAATACCACATCCGTCTGCTGGAGGCCTACCGGGCCACGATGGACGAGTTCGGCCTCGCCTCGCCGCCCGGCTACGGCCCGCCCGGCCCCGGCCGCGCGGTCTTCTCCGTCAGCTCCTTCATGGACAGCCTGCCGGCGAACCAGCCCTCGGCCACGGCGGCCGGCCCCTCGACCGTCTGAGGGAACCGCGCCCGGAAAAAGGTTCCACCGCATTGAGTCGCAGGGCGGTCCGCGCCCGTACTGGAGGCCGAGAGGCCCGGTCGTGAGGGCGCGGACCGCCCTGTTCTGACATCTGAACAGGGCGCTTGTCAGTTGTGCGAGAGTCGTGAAAAGCTCTGCCTCTGCCGCGAGGTTCCCCCAACTCCATTGCCGACATGTCGAGTTGACCTTGCTTGTGGATGCCGGAGACTCATGCCCGACCTGCCGACCCCCAAGGACGCCGCCGAGGCCGCGCTCTTCTCGGAGTGCTGGGACGCCGTCCTGTCGTACGCCGACCTGTGCACCTCCGGTTCCATTGCGGCCAACCAACTGGCCCGCGAGGCGTTCGCGCTCGGCATCCGCGAGGCCCGTGCGGCCGAGGACGGCACCCGGCAGGCGGCCGGCCGCCGGGCGTCCCGGCTGCCCCGGATCCCCCTGCTGCTGACCGCCGTACGCACCACGGCCGCCGCCTGGGAGGTCCAGGGGCAGGGCCACAAACTCGACCCCGACCTGCGCCTGTGGCTGAACTCCGAGAAGGCCGCGCGCTACACGGGACCGCCCCTGCGCCGGCCCATCGCCCTGCGCGGGCTGCGCGACATGCAGGAGCCGGACGCCGCGCTGCTGTGGCTGGCCGAGGTGGAGGCGCTGCCGCCGCGCGCCGTCGCCCGCCGGCAGGGGCTGGACCCGGCCGCCGCGATGGAGGAACTCAACCAGGTCCGAGGACTGTTCCGGGACCGCTGCCACCGCAACCATCTCGACACGCCGATGGACGCCGAGTGCCGCAGCTACGTCCGGCTCCTCGACGCCGTCACCCGCTCGCCCGTCGCCGAGACGCCCGAGGACCTCTCCCGCCACCTCGCCACCTGCGTGGAGTGCGCGGAGGCCGCGGCGTGTCTGCGGCTGCACGGCGGCGGGCTGCCCGCGGCGCTGGCCCAGGGCGTGATCGGCTGGGGCGGACTGGCCTATCTGGAGCGCCGCCGCCGCGCCGCCGAGGTGCGGATGGGCGCGGGCCGCCCCGCCGCGCCCGACCCGGACGGCGAGTGGGGCGACCCGGCCGCGAACAAGGCGCGCACCCTGCGCAACGGGCTGCTCGTCGCCGCGGTCCTGGTCTCCGCGCTGGCCCTCGCCGTGTCGCTGATGCCGTTCGGCGACAGCGACGTCGACGCGCGGGGCGGCCTCCCCACCGACAGCACGCCGGTGGCCGGCCCCGGCAACCCGTCCGGGTCGTCCGCCGCGCCCGGCACCTCACCGTCGTCGACCGGCACGGGCACCGGCACCGCCCCCGGCTCCCCGAAGCCCTCCGGCAGCGGTACCCCCTCGGCCACGACCCGGACCGATCCGGAACCCCAGGGCACCTCCTCGCCCGCCGCCCGCACGGCGGCCTGCCAGGTGGCGTACGACCTCGTCAACCAGTGGCCCGACGGCTTCCAGGCCACCGTCACCGTGACCACCACCGAGGCGCTGGACTCCTGGCGGGTCTCCTGGTCCTTCCGGGACGGTCAGCGGGTCGACCAGATGTGGGACGCGAGCGTCGCCCAGAACGGTTCGCGGGTCACCGCCTCCGCCGCCGACTACAACAAGGACGTCCCGGCGGACGGCAGCCTCTCCTTCGGCTTCCTCGCCTCCTGGCAGAACAAGAACACGGCACCGTACGCCTTCAGCCTGAACGGCGAGACCTGCACCCTGTCCTGACCTTCCGGCGACACCGTTCGGCGACTCCGTCCGCCGTCACGCCCGGCGGCGCCGTCCGCCGTGATCGCCGGGCGGCGCCGCCGCGTCACACCGGTGTCAGGCCCGGGTTGCCCGCCTCCGTGACGAAGGACGCCGCCGTGGAGACGGGGGACCCCGGGGTGGTCACCGCCGCCAGCGTCCTGAAGTCGGCGCGGGCCGCGTCCGGGGTCAGCTCCACCCGGACGTAGCCGCGCCGGCCGTCGTAGAAGCGCAGATGCGGGTTGGCCGTGAGGTAGGTCTGCCAGTTGGCGGGCCGCTCGGTGCCGTCCTTGCCGCTGGCGACGGACGTGGCCACGATCTCGGTGCCGACCGTTGTCGAGTCCGGGTCGTCGAAGTCGGCCTTGATGTCGAAGGCGTAGCCCACATGGACGTCGCCGGTCAGCACGACCAGGTTGCTCACCCCCGCCGCCCGCGCCCCCGTCAGGAGGCGGCCGCGGGAGGCGCGGTAGCCGTCCCAGGCGTCCATCGACATCTTCGCCTGCGCGTCGAGGGAGAGTCTGCGCTGGGAGAAGCAGACCTGTTGCGGCATCACGTTCCACACCGCGTCGGACGCCCGCCAGCCGTCCAGCAGCCAGCGTTCCTGCGCCGCGCCGGTCATGGTGCGCGCCGGATCGTCCGACTCCGGGCCGGGTGGGTGCTGGACGTCGCCGTACGCCTGGTCGGAGCGGTACTGGCGGGTGTCGAGAATGTCGAACTGCGCGAGCGAACCCCAGTGCAGACGCCGGTACAACGGCATGTCGGGCCCGACCGGCGACCGGTCGGCGCGCAGCGGCTGGTGCTCCCAGTACGCCCGGTAGGCGGCGGCCCGCCGCAGCAGGAACTCGGCGGGCGGGCTGCCGTGCTCGTCGACGGCGCCGGCGTAGTTGTTCTCGGTCTCGTGGTCGTCCCAGGCGACGACGAAGGGGTGGGCGGCGTGCGCGGCGCGCAGGTCGGGATCGCTCTTGTAGAGGGCGTACCGCAGCCGGTAGTCCTCCAGGGTGAGCGTCTCCCGGTCGAACACCGCGGGCAGCACCCGGTCCGCGTAGGCGCGCGCCCCGCCGACGGAGTTCACCGGGTACTCGTACAGGTAGTCCCCGAGGTGGAACACCACGTCGATGTCCTCCTGCGCGAGGTGCCGGTGCGCCGTGAAGTACCCGTCGTGGTACGCCTGGCAGGACACGGCCGCGAAGGCGAGCGAGCCGGGGGCGGCGCCGGGGGCGGGCGCGGTGCGGGTGCGGCCGGTCTCGCTGATCCAGGCGCCCGTCCTGAACCGGTAGTAGTACGGCCGTCCCGCGTCCAGGCCGGTGACGTCCACGTGCACGGTGTGGTTGTACTCGGGCAGGGCGAGGGCGGTCCCGCCGCGCACCACCAGGCCGAAGCGCTCGTCGTGCGCCAGCTCCCACTGCACCGCGACGCTCTGGCCGGCGAGCCCCCCGCCGGGCGCGTACGGCTCCGGAGCGATCCGCGTCCACAGGACCACCGAGTCGGGCAGCGGGTCACCGGAGGCGACGCCCAGGGTGAAGGGATCCTCGGAGATCCTCGCCGGGTCGAGCCGGCCGGCCGCCGCGGCGCCCCTGGCGGGTGCCTGGGTGGCGAAGGCGAGGGCCGCCGCGGCGGCGGTGAGGGTCAGGAAGCGGCGGCGGCCGAAGTGCCGGGCGGCGGCGTGCGGTTCGGGGCCGTGGAGGAGCGCGGCGTGCCGGGGGGCGGCGGAGCCGGGGAGCAGCGGGGTTCGGTGACGGCCGGTCGGACGCATGGGGCTCGGCTCCCGTGAGGATCAGGGGGCGTCTGCGGCCTCGGCGGCCGGAGCCCGCGGCGCGGGCTCCTAGATGCTAAACGGACAATCTTCCCAATCCCGGCAGGCGTGACGTTTCTTCGGGGTCGTGGTCGCCGACAGGGCCGCGCGCGGCCCCTTCTGAGCGGACGTCAGCGCGGGAAGGGGGGGGGGACCTCTACAGGCCGACGTAGAACCGTACGGCCGTGCCGTCCGGTGCCGTGTGCAGACGCACCAGGTCGGACACGTAGTGCACCAGCATCAGGCCGCGGCCGCCGATCTGACCGCGTTCCGGCGGCCTGCGGCCGGCCAGCGGGTCGGCCAGCCGGCCCTGGTCGCGGACCTCGCACACGACCTGCCCCGCCTCGGCCCAGATCCGCAGCACGCCCTGGCCGCCGCCGTGGATCACGCTGTTGGTCGTCAGCTCCGCGACGGCCAGTTCCGTGTCCTGGAGCCGCTGCCCGGCCAGGCCCAGCTGTGCGGCCCGGTCCACGGCGAAGTGGCGGGCGTCGGGGAGTTCGGCGGAGCCGAAGGAGAAGACGGCGGCGTCCGGCGCGGGGGTGAGCGCCTCGTTGTAACGGTCCACCACGGCCCGCCAGTCGTAGGCCTCGCTGGTCCGCTCACGGCCCCCGGCGATGAGGGTGGGATGGGTGATCCGTGCGTCGGCGAGCACCTCGTCGTCCAGGCGGCTCTCGTCGTACGGGCACAGGATCGTGGCCGCCCGGCCCTCGAAGGCCGCGTTGATCAGCGCCTCGTGCTGCGCGCACGCCGGGTACTCGACGGAGGTGCGGCCGGCCCAGATCGGCTCGCCGATGATCCGCACCCGCGAGTGCGGATGGGCGTCGGCGAAGGCGCGCAGGACGCCCGGGATGATCCGTCCGGGGTTGCGGCCGGCGTCGGTCATGTCCAGGAGGAGGACATCCTCGGCGTCCGGGCCCAGTTCGTCCCTGATGATCCCCAGGTTGGGGCCGGGCACGGCCACCGCGACCGGTTCACCGAGGGTCAAGCCCTCCCGGACGAAGGTGACCGTGTGGTCGGCGTAGTCCTGTCCGGTGCGGTAGAACAGCGCCGGATGGACGAACTTCTCGTCGGCTGTCGGCATCATCACGGCGCCACCTCGATCCCATGCAGCGTCGGCCAGAACAGAGCCAGCACGCGCGGCAGTTGCGGGGGAGGGGACTCTACGACGACCCGTCCACCCGGCAGGTTCATCGCGGTGACGGCGAGCGCGGACACGCCTGCCACGTCGACGAAGCGCACGTGGGAGAGTTCCACGTAGGACACGTCCGCGTGTCGTCGGGCCAGTTCGGCCAGCGCGCCCTCCCAGGACGGGCGGGTGGTCATGTTGATCTCACCACTGACGCGGATTCCGGCACGACCGGACAACGGGCTCACCTCCAGCACGGCATTGCCGTGCGCGTGAGCGGGGTTACCCCAGTCGCGCGTGCCATCCACACTCGGTCTCCTCCGCGGTCGCCGACCGTCTGCTTCGTCCTCGCGTGGCGTGGACGGAGGACGGCGCTTCTCCGACCATGCAGCCTACCCCCGTCCGGCGGCTCGGGCGGCGTCACTCCGCCCGTGCCATGCGGCTTCCCCCCGGCGGCGCGGCCATGCCTTCCCGCCCCCGGCTCGCCCGGGTGTCCCACGGGACGGACGGTTCAGCGGTCGGCGTCCTCCGCGAGGGTGTGCGCCACGAGGGCGTTGGCGTGGCCGTGGCCGAGACCGTGCTCGGACTTGAGCCAGGCGACCAGTTCCCCGTGCCGTGCCAGCGGCGAGCTGCGGATCAGCCGCTGCCACTCGGCGACCGGCCGGCCGTACTTCTTCTCGATCGAGGGGAAATGGCCGGCGGGACCTTTCACGGGAGCGCTCATGGGTGTCGCGTCCTTTCCTGCGGCGGGATGGCGCACTGATGACCTGAGGGAGACGCGGAAGTCATCGGCCAGGTGGCGAGACGCGTGTCACAGGTGACGCGAACCCGTAGCGGCGGGACGGTACGGGCCGGGGAAAACCGATGGCGTCGGCCGTCGGCGCGCTCCTATCCTGACCGGGCTTCCCGGCCGCCACCGGCGTGACCCGGACGACGCGCACGACGTGCCCGGCGCACATGACGTACAGGGCGCCCACGACACGGATACAGGAGGTGTGACCGATGACTGTCGCCAAGACGGGTGCTGTCCGCAGCCACCAGACGTTCGTCCACCGCACCTCAGCGGTCCCCGGCTGACCACACGAGCTTCGGCGCGCCCTGGGCGCGCCGCCGGGACCGCCCCTGTGAAGGGTCTGTCTTGAACCTCTCCACCTCCCCGGATCCGTCCCACCCGCTCGCCCCCTACGGCTGGGACGAGGGATGGGCGGCCGAGTTCGCCGTACACGCCGAGCGGGGTCTGCTGCCCGGCCGTGTCGTCCGCGTCGACCGCGGGCAGTGCGACGTCGTCACCGATGACGGCACCGTCCGCGCGGACACCGCCTTCGTCACCCCGCACGACCCCCTGCGCGTCGTGTGCACCGGAGACTGGGTCGCCGTCGACACGGACGGCAGCCCGCGCTACGTACGGGCGTACCTGCCGCGCCGCACCGCCTTCGTGCGCTCCACCTCCTCCAAGCGGTCCGAGGGGCAGATCCTCGCGGCCAACGTCGACCACGCGATCGTCGCCCTGTCGCTCGCCGTCGAACTCGACCTCGGACGGGTCGAACGGTTCCTGGCGCTGGCCTGGGAGTCCGGCGCCCAGCCCGTCGTCGTCCTCACCAAGGCGGACCTCGTCACCGACCCCGCCACGCTCGCCCACCTCGTCCAGGACGTCCGGAAAAGCGCGCCCGGCGTGCCGGTGCTCACCGCCAGCGCCCTGGCCGGGCACGGTGTCGGGGAGCTGGCCGCGCTCCTCGGCCGGGGCACGTCCGTGCTGCTGGGAGCGTCCGGCGCGGGCAAGTCGACCCTCGCCAACGCGCTCGTCGGCGAGGACGTCATGGACGTGCGGGCCACCCGCGACATGGACGGCAAGGGGCGGCACACCACGACCACCCGCAACCTGCTGCCGCTGCCCGGCGGAGGCGTCCTCATCGACACGCCCGGACTGCGCGGCGTCGGGCTGTGGGACGCGGGGCGCGGCGTCGGCCAGGTGTTCGCCGAGATCGAGGAGTTCGCCCGCGGCTGCCGTTTCCAGGACTGCGCCCACGAGCGCGAGCCGGGCTGCGCGGTACTCGCGGCCGCGGACAACGGCGACCTGCCGGTCCGGCGGCTGGAGAGCTACCGCAAGCTCGTCCGGGAGAACCGGTGGATCGTCGCCAAGTCCGACGCCCGGCTCCGTGGCGACGTCCGCCAGGACGGGAAACGCAAGCAGGCGGCCGGGCGGGCCGCCGGGCGCGCCAAGCGCGCGGGCGAGTGGTGAACGCGGGGCACCGCGGCCGGACCGAGCCACCGTGCCGCCGAGGGCGCAGGCACGCCGAGGGCGCAGGCACGCCGAGGGCGCAGGCACGCCGAACGGGGCGGCGTCGCCGTGCGGGTGCGGTGGGGTGAGGTAGGGGGGCTCCCTGAGCGGGTGAGCGGGCCCGGCCACGAGGCCGGGCCCGTCCGGACATCGTCCCGCCCGCCCCGAGCCGGTCCTGCCCGGCCAGGTTCGCCCGGTGCGGCTCGGTCCGGTCTACTCTCCCCGCCTTCCCTGAGCGGCTCGGCTCGGTCCGGTCTGCCCCGCTCCGCCTTGTCCGGCGGCCCCGTCCAGTCCGCTCGGCCTCGCCAGTCCGGCATCGCCCTTCCTGGTCGGCCGTGCTCGGCCACGTGTGGGCACCGTCCCGCCCGTCCAGGTCGGCCCTGCCCGGCGAGGTTCCGCCTCCCGGTCTGGCGCCCGGTTCGGCCCCGGTCCGGTCTCGCGCCCGGTCCGTACCGGTGAGCGGGAACCGGCCGGGGACCGTACCGTCACGTCCGATTTCCGCTAGCGGCATTCTCCGTGCGGGCGAAGACTGGGGTCCGTGATGGACGAGGAGAGCAGGTACGAGGCGGTTCGCAGCCGGGACGCCCGGTTCGACGGCGCGTTCTACTTCGCCGTCGAGACGACCGGCATCTACTGCCGGCCCAGCTGCCCCGCCGTGACCCCGAAGCGCCGCAACGTACGGTTCTTCGCGACGGCCGCCGCCGCGCAGGGCTCGGGTTTCCGGGCCTGCCGGCGGTGTCGTCCGGACGCCAGCCCGGGGTCCGCCGAGTGGAACGTGCGCGCCGACGTCGTGGGCCGCGCCATGCGGCTGATCGGGGACGGGGTCGTCGACCGCGAGGGCGTCGCCGGGCTCGCCGTGCGCCTCGGATACAGCGCCCGTCAGGTGCAGCGCCAGCTCACCGCCGAACTCGGCGCGGGGCCCGTCGCGCTCGCCCGCGCGCAGCGCGCGCACACCGCTCGGGTGCTGCTGCGGACGACCGGCCTGCCGGTCACGGAGATCGCCTTCGCCTCCGGCTTCGCCAGCGTCCGCCAGTTCAACGACACGATCCGCGCCGTGTACGCCGCCACCCCGACCCAACTGCGGGCCGCCGCCCCCCGCCGGGACCGCACGGCCGCACCGGGAGCCGGGATCCCGCTGCGGCTCGCCCACCGGGGCCCCTACCAGCCCGCTCCGGTGTTCGACCTGCTCGAACGGGAGGCCGTGGCCGGTGTGGAGGAGGTGAGCGGTCCGCCGGGCGGCCGCACCTACCGCCGCACCCTCCGCCTCCCGTACGGCACCGGCGTCGTCGCCGTCCGGGAACGGCCGGGTCACGGCCCGGGCACCGCCGTCCACCCCGGCGGCTGGCTCGACGCGCGCCTCGGCCTCACCGACCCGCGTGACCTGACCACCGCCGTCCAGCGGCTGCGCCGGCTGTTCGACCTCGACGCCGACCCGTACGCCGTCGACGAGCGGCTCGGCGCGCACCCGCGGCTCGCCCCACTCGTCGCCGCCCGGCCCGGACTGCGCGCGCCCGGCGCCGCCGACCCGGAGGAGTACGCGGTGCGCGCGCTGGTGGGCCCTGCCGAGGCGGGGCACCTGGTGCGTGCCCACGGCAAGACGCTGGACGCGCCCTGCGGCGGCCTCACCCACCTCTTCCCCGAACCGGCCGCCCTCGCCGACAGCGCCGGCGTCCTGGGCCGGCTCGCCACCGCTCTCGCCGACGGCACCGTACGGCTCGACCCCGGCGTCGACCGGGACGACGCCGAGGAGGCGCTGCTCGCCGTGCCCGGCCTGGACGCGCGTACGGTGGCGGCGATCCGGGCCCGCGCCCTCGGCGACCCCGACGTCGCGCCGCCCGGCGCCGGCGTCCCCGACACCTGGCGTCCCTGGCGGACGTACGCCCTTCACCACCTGCGTGCAGCGGAGGAAGCCCATGTATTTCACTGACGTCGACAGCCCGCTCGGCCCCCTGCTCCTCACCGCGGGCCCGGACGGCGTGCTGACCTCGCTGTCCGTTCCGGGGCAGAAGGGCGGCCGGACCGTCCGGGACGGCCAACGGCGCGACCCGGGGCCCTTCCGCGCCGCGAAGGAGCAGCTGGCCGCCTACTTCGCCGCCGACCTGAAGGAGTTCCGGCTGGAGACGCGCGCCGAGGGCACGCCGTTCCGGATGCGCGTCTGGGCCGCCCTGGACTCGGTGCCCTACGGCGCCACCGCGACGTACGGCGAGATCGCGGCCCGCGCCGGGGCCTCACGGGCGGCCGTACGGGCCGTCGGCGGGGCCATCGGCGCCAACCCGCTGCTGATCGTCCGGCCCTGCCACCGCGTCATCGGAGCCGACGGCTCGCTGACCGGCTACGCGGGCGGTCTGGAGCGCAAGGTGCGGCTGCTGACGCTGGAAGGGGTCGAGGCCGCCGGAGCCCCGGCGGGGATGCTCATGGAGCCGGGAAGCCGGTGAGCCGGGAGGTGTAGGAGCGTCGCGCTCCGATCCCGGCGACCGTGGATGCGGTGGGGGTGGAGGAAGCCCCACCGGTTCTGCCTGCGGGCCGACGGTGTCGGCCGCTCGGCGGCGGACCACGCGTCCGGGGCGCGGCGCGGCGGCTTCCGGGGCCAGGCGCGGGGAGCGCTCGGGGCTGGCGGCGCCTACCGGGGGCTGCCCCAGAGCACGGCCCCCAGCCAGGCGCCCATGATCAGCAGGCAGGTGAGGAGTTCCGCGAGGATGCTGGAGCCGCCCGCCCGCATCACCGTGCGCAGGGAGGCGCGGGCCGCGTCGTGGCGGCCCAGGCGGAGCCGCTCGGAGAGGTAGATGCCGCCCAGGAACCCCGGGACGGCGCCGAGCACCGGCACCAGGAAGAACCCGAGGAGGGCGCCCGCACCGGCGTAGCCGGCCATCCGGCGGGTGGCGCCGCTCGACTTCAGCCGGCGCGGCGGCAGCACCCAGCGCACCACCTGGGACAGGAACAGCGCGACCGTCGCACCCACCAGCACCAGCCAGGCGACCGGCTGGGGGTCCTTCAGCGCCCACCACAGGACCGCGGCCCACACCAGCCACGATCCCGGCAGGCCGGGCACCAGCACTCCGCACAGGCCGAGCAGGATGACCAGGCCGACCAGCAGGAGTTCCCACGCTCCCATCTGCCCAGCCTGCCGGAAGCGGGCGGAAGGGGCAGGTCGAGAGGGTCGGCGCCGCCGGTCAGCGCTCCCGGGTCACCCAGCCGCGCTCGTACGCCTGCCAGCCCAGCTGGAGGCGGGTCGTCACCCCGGTCAGCTCCATCAGCCGGCGCACCCGGCGCTGTACGGTCCGCAGCCCCACGTCGAGCTGTTTGGCGACGCTCGCGTCGGTCAGGCCGGCCAGCAGCAGCGACAGGATCTCCAGATCGGCGGCGTCGGGACCGTCCGGACCGTCCTCCGTGACGCCACGCTCACCGAGTCGCAGCGGCAGCGCCTGCCGCCACACCGACTCGAACAGGCCCGACAGCAGTTCCAGCAGCCCGCTGGCGTGCACCACCAGCGCGGCGGGCTCCGCGGAGCGCACGGTCAAGGGCACCAGCGCCAGCGAGCGGTCCGCGACGACCAGCTTCGTCGGCACCTCGTCCACGACCCGCACCCGCTCGCCGCGGTCCAGCGCGGCCGTCAGCTCAGTGATGCCGTCCGGCTGCTCGAGGACCGCGCGCTCCAGCACCACCCGGTAGCGCACCCCGCGGGCGGCCGCCTGCTCCTCCGCGTCGTTCTCCATGCCGGTCACCGCCACGGGCGTACCCGTGACCAGCGCGCACACCTCCTCGGTCGCGCCCAGCTGGATCTGGAGGAAACGCTGGGAGACCGCCGCCGCACCCGTGACCACCTCGACCAGGTCGTGCACCGACGGTTCGGCCGCCGCCGCCCGGTACTCCTCGGCGAGCAGCGCCGCCGCCAGCTCCGCCTGCTCCAGCTCGTGCCGCTGCCGGGTGAGCAGCGCGCCCAGCGCCACACCCGGCGGCGCCGCGACCCAGCGGCCCGGCCGCCCCGACGACTGCGCCGCCAGCCCGTGCCCCTCCAGCCGGCGCAGCGCCCCCTCGGTGTCCCGCTCACCGAGCCCGAGCCGACGCGCCAGATCCGTCACGTCGGCGGCCCCCACGGACACCAGCGCGCGGTACGCCGACTCGTGCCTGTCGTCGAGCCCGATCGCTTCCAGCATCTGCCGCCCCTCCCGTACCCGCGTGCCCTGACTGGCGGGAAACCGCCGCGGCGCAATCCCGCCGCGGTACATCATCGCGCCGGTGCCGGTCACTCTGCCAAGGTGACCACGGCGGTGTCGGTGATCATCCGCGGCGGCCCCATCGTCCGCCGCAGCGGATCACCGGCCGACCGCGCGCACCGGCAAGCCGCGCGCACCGGTAAGCCGCGCACAGAGGCGGGCCGCGCACAGCGGGGCCCGCCGCGACGGCGGACCGGCTCCGTGGCGTCGAGACGTGGTCCGGGCTCACCACGCGCAGGGGCGCACAGGGGTGTGGGTCCGGATCACCCGGAGTCGCCGGGCGGTTCTCCCGTGGGGGGTGGAACCGCCCGGCGGCCCTCACCCTCCACCGCTCGCACGGCTGTTCCCCGCGCCGGTTCCGCAGCGTTTTTCCGGATGCCCCGTTCTCCCACGGCCCTCGCGGTGGACAATCGGGAGCATGAGCCAGCAGGGGGGAAGGCCCACCGGTCACGAGGACGACTGGTGGGGCCAGTTGTACGACGACACCACCGAGGACACCGGACCCGCGGCCGCCGCGGACTCGCTGGACGACCGATTCGCGTCGGCGGCGGGAACGGTGCGCACCGCGGGGCCGGCTGGTCTCCCCGCGGATCCGGCCGACGCGGTCCCACCCGACGCGGCCCCGTCCGACGCCGTTCGGCCCGACGCGCCGGGCGAGGCGCGGCCGACGTCGGCGGGGTCCGTGCCGGGGCCGCGCCGGGAGGCGGCCGAGCGGACCGACTGGTGGGCGCAGCGGCCGACGGGCGATCAGCCCTCGGCGGCCGGCACCGCCGAAGCCCTCCCGGGCGACCGTCCCCCCGTACGGCACAGCGCCCCCGGGGAGCCGCCGCCGGACCACCCCGCCGGACCGACGACGTTCCTGCCCGGCCCACTGCCTCCGGGATTCGACGAACGGGCGTCCCAGGGCCTCGCCCCGGACGGCCGTACGCCCCCGGAGCCGGCGCGCACCGCCCCGGCACCGCCGCAGGCTCCACCGCTCCCGCAGTCCCCGCCCGAGACGCCACCCCCCGCCCGGACCGCCCCGGCCCCGGCGCACCCCGGCGCCCCGCAGGCCCCGCCGCAGTCGCCACCCTCGCCCGCCGGCGGCACACCCCTTCCTCCCGGCACCCCACCCCAGGTACGCCCTCCGGCACCCCCGCACGCCCCCGCCGAGCCACCCGCGCCGTACGGGCCGCCCCCCGCGAGGCCCTATCTCGGGTCCGGGCCGCCCACCTACGACGCCGAGCCGACCGCGCTGCCGGCCGCCGATCCGGACGGGCTGGACGATCCGGTCCCGGACACCGTGCTGGACGGGGCCAGGTACGGGGCCTGCACGCTGCGGGCCGCGTCCGTGCGCGGGGACTCCGCCCGGTACCGGGGCGAGCCGCGCCGCGACGCGCTGCTCACCGCCCGCTTCGGCAGCGGCGACCAGGCGCTGATCCTCGTCGCGGTGGCGACCGGCGCCCGCGCCACGCCGGGCGCGCACCGGGCGGCCGCCGAGGTGTGCCGCTGGATCGGGCGGGCCGTGGGCCGCAGTCACGTCTGGCTCGCGGAGGACATGAGGGCCGCCCGGAGGGGCGACCTCAAGTCGGGACTGCACCGTCTCACCGACCGTAGTCTCGGCCGGCTCCGCGCCGGCGCCGCCGAACAGGGCCTGGCCCCCGAGGAGTACGCGGCGGACCTGCGCTGCCTGCTGCTGCCCGCCGATCCGGCCTGCCGTGTCCGGGTCTTCTTCGGCGTCGGACCCGGTGGCCTCTTCCGCCTCAGGGACGGTGAGTGGCGGGACATCGAGCCGCCGGTCGGCGAGGTCGCCGGCGAGCCGGTCGTCGGCTTCGGCGCGCTGCCCGCCGAGACCCCCGAGGGCGACCGGCTCACCATGGACTTCGGCATTCCGACCCCGCCGAGCCCGTACGAGCCGGCCCCCGGACCGGCCCGCGCACCCTTCCGGTTCCGGGCCTCCGTCGCCCGCCCGGGTGACACGTTGCTGATGTGCTCCGACGGCCTCGCCGAACCGCTGCGCGGCGAGCCCGACCTCCTCGCCCACCTCTCCCGCCGGTGGTCCGCGCAGCCCCCGCCGGGTCTGGCCGCGTTCCTCGCCGACACCGGCACCAGGGTCAAGGGGTACGCGGACGACCGTACGGCCGCCGCCGTGTGGGAGGCGTGAGACGGTCCGCTGTGAATGGATGGGACCCGGAGGAATCCGAAGGATCAACGGAGACCGAAGGGGCAGATGAGCACCATGGCCAAACAGAACGTCGCCGAGCAGTTCGTCGACATCCTCGTCCGCGCCGGAGTCGAACGCCTCTACGGCGTCGTCGGCGACAGCCTCAACCCGGTGGTCGACGCCGTCCGTCGCAACCCCGCCATCGACTGGGTGCACGTCCGCCACGAGGAGACCGCCGCGTTCGCCGCGGGCGCCGAGGCGCAGGTCACCGGCAAGCTGGCGGCGTGCGCCGGGTCCTGCGGACCGGGCAACCTGCACCTCATCAACGGCTTGTACGACGCCCACCGCTCCATGGCACCGGTCCTCGCCCTCGCCTCCCAGATCCCCTCCAGCGAGATCGGCCTGAGCTACTTCCAGGAGACCCACCCCGACCGCCTCTTCCAGGAGTGCAGCCACTACAGCGAGCTGATCTCCAACCCGAAGCAGATGCCGAGGCTGCTCCAGACGGCCATCCAGCACGCCGTCGGCCGCAGCGGCGTCAGCGTCGTCTCCCTCCCCGGCGACATCGCCGCCGAGCCCGCGCCCGAGAAGGCGGCGGAGACCGCTCTCGTCACCTCCCGGCCCACGGTCCGCCCCGGAGACGCCGAGATCGACGAACTCGTCCGGCTGATCGACGCGGCCGACAAGGTCACCCTGTTCTGCGGCAGCGGCACGGCGGGCGCGCACGCCGAGGTGATGGAGTTCGCGGAGAGGATCAAGTCACCGATCGGCCACGCCCTGCGAGGAAAGGAATGGATCCAGTACGACAACAAGTTCGACGTCGGGATGAGCGGCCTCCTCGGTTACGGCGCCGCCTACGAGGCCACCCACGAGTGCGACCTGCTGATCCTGCTGGGAACGGACTTCCCCTATAACGCCTTCCTGCCCGACGACGTCAAGATCGCCCAGGTCGACGTGCGGCCCGAGCACCTGGGCCGGCGCTCCAAGCTCGACCTCGCCGTGTGGGGCGACGTCCGCGAGACCCTGCGCTGTCTGATCCCGCGGGTGCGGGAGAAGAAGAACCGGCGTTTCCTCGACAAGATGCTGAAGAAGCACGCCGACGCCCTCGAAGGAGTCGTCAAGGCGTACACCCGCAAGGTGGAGAAGCACGTCCCCATCCACCCCGAGTACGTGGCGTCCGTGCTCGACGAACTCGCCGACGAGGACGCCGTCTTCACGGTCGACACCGGCATGTGCAACGTCTGGGCCGCGCGGTACATCACGCCCAACGGCCGTCGCCGCGTGATCGGCTCGTTCTCCCACGGCTCGATGGCGAACGCCCTCCCCATGGCGATCGGCGCGCAGTTCACCGACCGGGAGCGGCAGGTCGTGTCGATGTCCGGGGACGGCGGATTCACCATGCTGATGGGCGACTTCCTCACCCTCGTCCAGTACGACCTACCGGTGAAGGTCGTCCTCTTCAACAACTCCTCGCTCGGCATGGTGGAGTTGGAGATGCTGGTCGCCGGGCTCCCCTCCCACGGCACCACCAACAAGAACCCGGACTTCGCCGCCGTCGCCCGTGCCTGCGGCGCGTACGGCGTGCGCGTGGAGAAACCGAAGGATCTCGCCGGTGCCCTCAAGAGTGCCTTCAAGCACAAGGGCCCGGCGCTCGTCGACATCGTCACCGATCCCAACGCCCTGTCCATCCCGCCGAAGATCAGCGCCGAGATGGTGACCGGGTTCGCCCTGTCCGCCTCGAAGATGGTGCTGGACGGCGGGGTCGGCCGCATGCTCCAGATGGCCCGTTCCAACCTCCGCAACGTCCCGCGTCCCTGACGCTCCTACCGGTAGGGCGTCCACCGGCGCGCGGAGGTGTCGTACACGTAGCGGGGCAGGCCCGCGATGCTCCTGGTGCGGAACGGGCGTCCGTGGTCGTCGACGCGGACCGTGCCGGTGCGGCTCCCTGAGGACCAGTCGAGTTCCAGGTACCAGGAGCAGTCGCAGCCCTCCGTGCGCGCGGTGACCAGGAGTACTTCCGGGTTCTCGGCGGACACCCGGTAGGGCATGCGGACCGCCGGGATCGTGGTGCCGGTGTCGTCGCCGGCGACCGGGCGGGCGATCGGGCGCTCCCGGTCGAGGTCGACGGCGAAGTACCGCGGGGTGATCGAGCCGCCGCATCCCCGGTCCATGGCGTACGCGTTGCCGGGGGTGAGGCCGGCGCGGCCGACGACGCGGACGCGCAGCGCCGTCAGGACGACGGCCGTGGAGCCGCGGCCCTGCACCGAGATCTCCACCTCGGTCTCACGCCCGTGCACGGCGCCCTGGGACGTGGCCCAGGGCGCGGCGTCCTGGGCGGCCGGGGGCGGCGCCACCCTGGCGGGCGGCTCGGCGATGACGTAGTCGTGACCGCAGCCGAGCGCCCAGGCCTGGGAGTCGGCGGTCCAGCTCAGGGGGACCGTCGTGTCCTGGGGCGCGGGGTCGGCGGGGGCCGCGGGGGCGGACCGGGACGGCTCCCGTGGGCCCGGCGCGGACGAGGCGCTGCCGGGCGCGGGGGAGGGGGAGCGGCTCGGGGACGCCCTCGGCGAAGGACGGGGGGCCGCCGGGGCGGTCGTCCGGGCCGGCGCGGAGACGGACGGAGCGGCGGAGGTCGTGGGCGAGGCCGACGGCCGGTCGGCGGGGAGCGCGGACAGGGTGCCGAGCGTCGTGACAAGCGTGCAGGCGACGGCGGCGAGCAGCGCGGTACGCCGACGCCGGTACCAGGGCCGGCGCGGCCCGCCGACCGAATCGGACCCGCCCCCGGTCTCGGTCTCGGTCGACCGGAGGGCCCCGTCGCCCCGGCCGGCGTCCGCCGTCGCGGTCCCCTCCCCGCCACCGGCCGGCTCCGCCTCCGCGAACGGGTCCTGCGCCGGGCCGGCCGCGACGAGCGCCCCCGCCCCAGCGCGCGGCTCGGGCTCCGCCGCCCCGGCTTCGGCCGCCGTCGCCGCCTCACCGGCCGCCGTCGCCGCCTCACCGGTCGGCTCGTGCCGCGCGGCCGCCGGACCCGTCTCCGCCGGACCTGTCTCCGCCGGACCCGTCTCCGGCACGGTCGCCGTCGCGGTCGGCGTCGTCGCTCCCGCCCGAGGTCGTCCCGCCTGGCGTACCGCCACCGTCCGCAGCCACCGGCGGTGCAGTTCGAGTCGTTCCTCCGGTGTCGCCCCGCTGAACTGCGCGAGCCGTTCGACGGGAGCGAAATCCTGCGGGACGGCCTCGCCGGCGCAGTAGCGGTGCAGCGTAGAGGTGTTCATGCCCAGGCGGCGCGCCAGGGAGCCGTAGCTCCGGCCCGTGCGTTCCTTCAGCTCCGTCAGAAGTGCCGCGAACTCCGCGACCTCGCCCGCGCCGTCACCGGTCGACACCGTTCCTCCGCCTTGGTCGTCGTGCTCGAAGTCGTACTCGAAGTCGTGCTCACAGTCGTACTCCCCGTGGCCCGTCCGGACCCGGTGCCATCCCAGGCACTCACATATCCGCACGTCGGACGGGGTGGGATGGTTCCAGGCCCGTCGGCCGGGCGTCGGCGCTTGCCCCGGGCCACGGAGGCCGCCGATGCTTGTGGTGTCGCCGTCGAACGGAGCCGGACCGACCATCCGGATCCCCGGCGGCCGTAGCGCACCACGCCACCATCCGCACCCATCCACGGGGGACACCCATGCCCGACCGCACTCGCACCGGAGCGCTCACCGTACTCGCCGCGGGCCTCGCCCTCGGCACCGTACTCGCCGCACCGGCCGGCGCCGCACCCGGTGCGCCGGGATTCCTCGCCGCGAAGGACCTGCCGCCGCACCCCTCCTCGTCCTGGACGGCCGACCGGGTGAAAGACGGTGTCCCGGACTCGCTGCTCGGCTGTGTGACGGACGCGCTGCCGGGCTACGACGCCCGACACCGGGAGTTCCGCACCGACCTGGACACCGGCGCCGTACAGGTCACGGTCGTCGTCGGCAGCGCGTCGAAGGCGAAGGCGCTGCAGAACCGTCTCAACGACGAGATGCGCACCTGCGCCACGGAGATCGAGCAGAACGACCCCGAGACGGAGGCCGCCGTGAAGGACTACGGCAGCATCGCGGTCGAGGAAGGGGCCCGCGTCCACGGCCTGCACACCGTGACCACCTGGGGCGCCACCGACATCCATCTGCTGTCCGTCGGCCGTGACGGCCGGACCGTGACCCTCGTGCAGTGGGGGCAGATGGGCGACTTCGGGGACGCGCCGGTGAAGGCCTTCAAGAAGACGACGACCACGGCGGTCGACAAGCTCCGCTGATCGTCCGACGGTTCGACGGTCCGACCACTCGACGTTCGGCGGTTCGACGGTTCGACCAAGGTGAAGACACGGAGCCGGGGGCCCTCCCGCCACGGGGGTCGGGAGGGCCCCCGGCCCCGCTTCGACGAGGGCGACGACCGCCGGAAGGAGTGCCGCGTGTGGCACGGGTCCACGGATCCGGCGTGCCGAGTAGAGCTGGTTTCGGCCAACTTCGCGCGCCGGTGCCGGGACCGCGCGGCGCCGTCACCCGCCGGGGGAGCCCTGGGGCCCGCCGGGACATGGCCGAACACCTGGTCGTCGACATTTCGACATGACTGGCCCGCCGCCCACGGGGGCAAGCATCCCGTGAACGTGTTCGAGCAGGAGGGGAACCGACATCGGCACGCGGGCGGGGGTCATGAAGAGGCAGGCACGAGGCAGCGGTTCGACCGTGATCGCGAACACCTCGGCGAGAAGGCGGACAGTGGCGGACTCGGCGGACGGCGGGGGCGAGCGCGGGCACACGTCCCAGCTTCGGCGCAGACTCGGGCGGGCGGACCTGAGGGCCGTGCCCGAGACGCGCCGGGCGCTGCGCGAACTGCTGCGGCACTGGGGCCGGCCCGGACAGTCGGAGACCGCCGAACTGCTCACGAGCGAACTCGTCACCAACGCGCTCGTCCACACCGATCAGGACGCGGTCCTGACGGCGACCGTCGGACCGGACGGTCTGCGGGTGGAGGTACGGGACTTCGTGCCCGGCCGGCCACGGCCGCGCAAGCCGGACGGCGACGAGGGCACGCACGGCCGGGGCCTGGTCCTGGTGCAGGCCTTCGCCGACGCGTGGGGCGTGCGGACGCACGGGATCGGAAAAGTGGTGTGGTTCGAACTGGGCGCCGAAATGGCGTGAGCGGCACACCGGGACGCTCGGACCCTGTGCGGGAGCGCGGATCGGTGGGACGGCGGCGGGGCGCCCGGACGCCGGGACCCTGCGCGGGAACGGCGGGACGACGGGACGGCGGGACAACGGGAAGGGGGCACGACCTCGCCGGTCGCGCCCCCTTCCCGTGACTGCTCGTCAGCCGAACTGCTGCTCCAGGTCCTTGAGCTTGCGCTCCAGGGAGTCCAGGCGCGGCAGGGCCATCGTGTCGTCCTCCGCGGTGAGGTCGACGGTGATCGGGTCAGTGCTCTGTCGGACCGGCTGGAGGGAGGGCCGCGTACGCACGGGCAGCTGTTCCGGCGAGTTCGCCGCTATGGCAGGCTCCGCGGGAACGCGCTCGGTGCCCCGCTCCAGGGAGGCCTGGGCCTCCAGCTGCCGGCCGCCGCGGCCGGGGAATCCACGGTGTCCGCGGCTGATCGCCTTGAGCTGGGCACGCTCGACGCGGTCCTGCTCCCGGCGGCGCAGTCGCGCCGTCTCCTTCTGCCGCTTGTCCTCGCGCACCTCGTCCACGGCCTCGTCCAGACTGCGCACGTTCTCGAGGAGCATCAGCGACCACGCCTTGTAGGTCTCACGAGGGGCCCGCAGCCAGCGCACCACCCGGATCTGCGGCAGCGGACGGGGCACCAGGCCCTGCTCGCGCAGTGCGGCCCGGCGGGTCTGCTTCAGGGCCCGGTCGAACAGGACGGCCGCGGACAGGGACATGCCGGAGAAGAACTGCGGCGCGCCGTCGTGACCGAGACCGCGGGGAGCGTGCACCCAGTTGAACCAGGCCGCGGCGCCCGCGAACGTCCATACGAGTATCCGCGAACCCAGGGCCGCGTCACCGTGGCTGGCCTCGCGCACGGCGAGCACGGAGCAGAACATCGCCGCCCCGTCCAGGCCGAACGGCACGAGGTACTCCCAGCCGCCGGTCAGGTTCAGGTTCTGCCGGCCGAAGCCGACCAGTCCGTGGAAGGAGAGCGCGGCGGCCACCGCCGCGCAGCAGAACAGCAGGACGTAGGAGGCGGTGCCGTACAGGGCCTCCTTGCGCCTGCGGCGCTCTTCGCTGCGCTCCCACGAGTCGTCGCTCGTGTTCTCCCCCGAGGAGCGCTTTCCGCGCGCGAGCACCGCCACCGCCGCCAGCATGCCCAGGAGCAGCACGGCGCCCGGAAGCAGCCAGTTCAGCGATATGTCGGTCAGTCTCATCTGGGGTCCCTTGCATTGGGATAGGGCGTAACGCCCGCCATAGTGGCCCAATCCCGACGTCCCTCAGGGGGTTTCGGGGCAAGAGGCCGCCAAGGAAGTGCAAGGGAATGCCCAGGGCGACGTTCTGCTCGAACTGCCGCTTGAGGGGCGGGAGTTGAGTTCGAATAAGACTACCCGTACGGGTGGTTCCACGGAAAGTTCCCGTGTCGGGTGAGGAAGTTGTGAAGCACCCGTGGGGGCGCGGGGAGTCTCGTTCGGGTGATCTTACGGGACGCGGCGGACCGGACCGGCCTGAGGGTGCATCAACTCGCGGCCGCGGCGGTGAGCTTGCCGACCCGGTCCGTGTCGCAGGTGCGCGGGCAGGTGACGCAGGTGTCCTCGGGGCGCACCGTGTAGAACATGCAGCAGCTCGCCCGGTCCCGGGTGGGCAGCGGCGCCCCGTCCGGCCCGGTCAGTTCCCGGAAGGCCGCCGAGCCGACGTACGGCCGGGTCGCGCCCGGCAGCAGCAGCTCCAGTTCGCGACGGCACCGCTTCTCCTCGCCCTCGCCGAGCAGGCCGGCGACGTACCACAGGCCTTCGACGATCTCGTCCGTGACCATGCCCCACAGGGCGCGCCCGCGTCGCCGTGCGCGCGGGCCGAAGCCGGCCAGCACGGGCTCGTGGTGCTCGGCGACGGCGGCCCGCACCTCGGCGCGCAGGGCCTCCTCGTCCGGGACCACCCGGGCGCCGGGCAGGGCCGCCGCCGGATCGCCCGGCAGACAGGCGAACGAGACCGGCGTGCGGACGGCCATCCGCATCCCGGCGCCGGCGCGGTCGTACGAGACGTGGGTGACCGGGAGGCGGGGGACCCTGCGGTGCAGGAACCAGGGGACGGTGATCAGCAGGCAGGCGGGCCAGGCGTACCGGTGCAGTCCGAAGCTCGCCACGACGTCCGGGCGGGCCCGCCGCCCGTAGTCCCGCATCACTTGGGCCTCGTCCCAGGCCAGGAAGGCGTCCAGGCCCGCGCCGCCCTCGGCGAGCGCGGCCGCCGACACCCAGCCGCCGCCGCGCGGGGCCGGCTCGCCGTGCCCCAGCTCCCTGACGGTCAGGGCCGGACAGACCTCGGTGAGACGGGCGTACGCGTCCGCCACGGCCGACGGGCGTGTGGGCATACCGGGACCACCGTTCCAGCAGTGTGTACGAGGTAAGCCTTACCTTACCCAAACTGGCCGGGATGTGAACTGACGGCCGGTGGGCCTAAGGTGCTTGACTGACGAGTAACAATTAGCCGTAATGACCCCAAGTACCGACACGTCCGGAGGAGGACCCGTGGAGCGGAGCGCGCAGGGCTTTGCCGGCACGGGCATCCCCGGCGCGGGGCGGCGGGTCCCCGCCCAGCCGCGCGCCACCGACCGCGACCGGGGTGCGACGCCCCCCGCCGTCCGCGGCCGGACGCCCGGCCCCGACGGCGGAGCCGGCGCCGTGCGCGGCGAGCACACCCACAGCGAGACGCCCCTCCCGCACCCCCGCCCCCTCGTCCAGCGGTCCTCCGTCCGCGGCCAGATCCTCGACGCCCTGCGCACCGCGCTCGTCGCCGGCGAGCTGACGCCCGGCGAGGTGTACTCGGCACCCGCCCTCGGCGAGCGCTTCGGCGTCTCCGCGACACCGGTCCGCGAGGCGATGCAGCAGCTGGCCCTGGAGGGCGCGGTCGAGGTCGTGCCGAACCGGGGGTTCCGGGTGATCGTGCGCGGCACACGCGAGCTGGCCGAGCTGGCCGAGGTACGGGCGCTGATCGAGATCCCCGTCATGCTGCGGCTGGCCCGCACCGTCCCCGCCGAACGCTGGACGGAGCTGCGCCCCGCCGCCGAGGCGACCGTCCGGGCCGCCTCCTCCGGCTGCCGCGCCACGTACGCCGAGTCCGACCGTGCCTTCCACCGCGCGGTCCTCGCCCTGTGCGGCAACGACCAGTTGGTCTCCATCGCGGACGACCTGCACCGCCGGTCCCAGTGGCCCCTGGTGGGCGGCCCCCTCTCGCGCGGCCGGGCGGACCTGGTGGCCGACGCGGCGGAACACCAGACGCTGCTGGAGGCGCTGGCGGCGGGGGACGTGGACCTGGTGCAGGCGCTGGTGCGGGACCACTTCACAGGACCGCGCTGAAGGGCACCGGAGCCTGCCGCGCCCTCCGCCCCTCACACCGCCTTGCTGCCCCGCGCCGATACCGGGCCGGGGCCACCCTCGCCGTGTTCGCGGGGGTGGCGCCGACCGCCGTGCGCCCCCGCGCGGATACGCCCTCCCGTGTGACCGGGCCGGTCCTCCCTGCCGTGGTCGCGGGTTGCGCCAACTCCCTCACGTCGGCGCCGATACGCCGCTGCCGCATCCGACCGGATCCACTCCGTCGTGGTCGCGGGGTCCCGCCAACTTCCGCACACACGACCCACGCCGATCGCCCTTGCCGTACCCGACCCAGGAGCCCCGCCCCGGCCCACCGGCGGCGCCGACCGGCGTGGCGCCCGCGCCGGTGGCTCCCCGTGGCGGTCCGGCGGGCCGACGGGCCGGTCTCCGGCCGGGTCGGTCCGCTACGCCGTGGCCGCCGGTGGGGTCAACTGGTGTGCCAGCCATGTCGGTACGCCGCCCAGGAGCCGGAACAGGCGCCGTGCCTCCTCGCGGAGCCGGGACGCCTCGGGCTCGGTCTCCGCGTCCGCCAGCGAGACCAGGGCCGGGGCCGTACCGACCAGGTATCCCAACTCCTCCCGGATGCGCAGGGATTCGGCGAACCCGTGGCGGGCCTCGGCCGTGTCGCCGTCGCGCAGGGCGAGGCCCGCGAGATGGCGCCAGGTGAAGGACAGCAGCAGGGCGTCGGAGCGGGCCGCGGCGGCCGCGTGCGCGCGCCGGTAGGCGGCGCGCGCGGACTGCGGGGAGCGGGTCAGGTTCTCCGCGAGCAGTCCGCGCCGGAAGTCCAGCAGGGGCCGCCCCGCCGCGTCCGGAGGGATCAGCGCGGCCGCCCGGCCGAGCGCGGCCCGCGCCTCGTCGGCCCGGTCGCGCACCCCGTGCACCGTCGCCGCGTACGCCAGGTGTCCGCGTTCACAAGCGGCGGCGCCCCGCTCCTCGTCCGTGTGGGCGAGGGCCTCCGCCGTCCGCAGGGCGTCCTCCGCGTCCTGCCAGCCCTGCTCGGTGTAGAGGCAGCGTTCCACGAGGAGAGCGGCCCGCTGGACGGTCCCCGCCGCGCTGTCCGGCGGGAGCAGCGCGGCGGCGTCGGCCCAGCAGGCCCGCGAGCGCAGCCGCCACACCGCGGTCTGGAGGGGATCGTCACCAGCGGTCGTTCCGTTGCCAGACATGGCGGAATGCGCCACGTTGCCCTCCCCGGGGGTCCGGTCCTTCGGATCAGCTCGGGTCGCGGGGCCCGGCACGCGCGTCCGCGGTGTCGTCGTCGGTCCGCGACGCTCCGCGTCGAGGACCTCCTGCGCCGTGCGGCCGCGCGCACCGAGCCCCGTTCACGGCGTGGCAGGGCACCGCCCCTCACTACCGACCTGATCCGAGGGACAGGCCCAGCACACCGTCGAGCTATGAGTGGTGGCCGCATCTCAACATGGATCGCGGGGCCGGGCCAAGGGGCCGGGTGAAGCTTTTCACAAAGTCGGGGGACTCCGGGGCCCCACAGGTTTCAGCTCATCCGCAGTGCCAGGAAGAAGTCCAGCTTGTCCTCGAGGCGCGAGAGGTCACGCCCCGTCAACTGCTCGATGCGGCCGACGCGGTAGCGCAGCGTGTTGACGTGCAGGTGCAGCCGGGACGCGCAGCGGGTCCAGGAGCCGTCGCAGTCCAGGAACGCCTCCAGCGTCGGGATCAGCTCGGCGCGGTGCCGGCGGTCGTAGTCGCGCAGGGGGTCCAGGAGGCGGGCGGTGAAGGCGCGGCGGACGTCGTCGGGAACGAACGGCAGCAGCAGGACGTGCGAGGCCAGCTCCTGGTGGCCCGCCGCGCACACCCGGTCCGGACGGGCCGCCGCCACCCGGCGGGCGTGCCGGGCCTCCTCCAGGGCGCCCCGCAGCCCCTCCGCCGAGTGCACCGCCGCGCTGACGCCCACCGTGACCCGGCCGTCGCCGTCCAGGCCCGCGCCCAGCGGCTCGCGCACGGAGGCCAGGAGGGCGTCGGCGAGGATGCCGGACTCCGATCCGTCGTGCTCGCTGGAGACCGCCGGGAGGGGCACGAGGGCGATGGCCTCCTCCCCGGTGTGGGCGACGGCGATGCGGTCGGAGGGCTCGGGGCCGGTGGCGTGCGGGTCGACCAGGATCTCCTCCAGGAGGGACTGGGTGATCGGGCCGCCCTCGATCGCGGCGCCCTCCCCGGCGTCCCACTCGACGCGCGCCACGACGACCTGCCAGTGCGGTGCGGCCCCCAGTCCGGGCAGCAGCACCGGCGCCGCCACCCGCAGCCGGGCCGCGATCTCGGCGGGCGCCGCGCCCGTCTGGACCAGTTCGAGGACCTCCTGGGCGAGGCGCCTGCGCACCGTGCGCGCCGCGTCCCTACGGTCCCGCTCGACCGAGATGAGCTGGGTGACGCCCTGGAGCAGGTCGAGCCGTTCCTCCGCCCAGTCCCCGGCGTCCGCCTCGACGGCCAGCAGCCAGTCCGACAGCACCGTCTCGCGCACGTCGCGCCCGGCGCGGGCGGCCTGGGGCGCGCGCCCGCTGCTGCGGACGGGGAACAGCGAGTACGTCGCACCGCCGAGGACCACCCGGTGCGGTCCCCGCCGGCCGGTGCGGACGGCGGCCAGGTGTTCGGCGGCCAGCTTCGCGCACACCTCGTCGGGCAGCGCCGGCCCCGCCGCCTTCGGGCCCGCGATGAGCCGGCCCGTGGAGGACAGCACCCAGGCGCGCAGGTCCAGGTCGGACCCGAGCAGGTCCAGGACCACGTCCGGGCCGCCGCCCGCCGGTCCCGAGGTCATCATCCGGCGGTGCCGGTCGACGACCGCCGCGAGGTCCCCGGCGCGCTCCCCGGACACCTGGCGCACGACGTGCTCGGTGATCGTGGCGAACGCCACCGACTCGTGCACCGCGAACAGCGGCAGCCGGTGCCGGGCGCAGGCCAGGACGAGATCGTCGGGCACGTCGCCCAGTTCGGCCTCACCGGCGGCGAGCGCGGCCACCCCGGCCTGCGCCAGGAGCCGGACGAACGGCTCGGAGTCCGCGGCGTCACGGCGCCAGGCCAGGCCCGTGAGGACCAGCTCGCCGCCGGAGAGGTAGCGGCTGGGGTCCCGCAGGTCGGTGGTCATGACACCGCGTACCGTGCGGTCCAGTTCGTCCTGGCCGCCGAGCAGCCGCAGGCCCAGCGCGTCGGTGTCCAGCAGTGCGCGCAGCCGCATTCTCGTCGCCGCCGTTCTTTGTCCGGAAATCTACGATGAAGGGTGAGGGGTCGCGGGGCGAGCGGACCCCGGCGACGGGCTCCCGGCCCCCTGAGCACCCTCATGAGCGGCATTCTCGGATTGCCGGGCTGTTTCCCGCGTTTCCCCGGGAGAACCGGGAGGTTACCGATGACTCCCGTTCATACGAATCTACAAGATGCCCGTCGGGACCAGCCAACTCCTTCATGGTTTCGGTGACTGACCCGGACGGAGCAGGGCGCTGTGTACTGGCCGGGATCAGCGTGAACAGCACATGAACGAGCCGCGACCGCCGCACCCGATCTGGCTCGATCCGAACGACTCACCAGACCAAGAAGAGAGCCGGTCATGGACTTCCTTCGCCCCGCCAGCTGGCAGGAGGCGCTCGCCGCGAAGGCCGAGCACCCCACCGCTGTGCCGATTGCGGGTGGCACCGATGTGATGGTCGAGATCAACTTCGATCACCGGCGGCCCGAGTACCTTCTCGACCTGGGCCGGGTCGGTGATCTGTACGAGTGGGAGACCGGCGAGGACTCCGTGCGGCTCGGTGCCTCCGTCCCCTACACGAAGATCATGGAGAACCTGCGGTCCGAGCTGCCGGGCCTGGCCCTCGCCTCGCACACCGTGGCCTCCCCGCAGATCCGCAACCGCGGCGGCGTCGGCGGCAACCTCGGCACCGCCTCCCCGGCCGGCGACGCCCACCCCGCCCTCCTCGCGGCCGGCGCCGAGGTCGAGGTCGAGTCGGTGCGCGGCTCCCGCCGCATCCCCATCGACGACTTCTACACCGGCGTGAAGCGCAACGCGCTCGCCGCCGACGAGCTGATCCGCGCCGTCCACGTCAAGAAGGCCGACGGCCCCCAGCAGTACTCCAAGGTCGGCACCCGCAACGCCATGGTGATCGCGGTGTGCGCCTTCGGACTGGCCCTGCACCCCGAGACCCGCACGGTCCGGACCGGCATCGGCTCGGCGGCGCCGACCCCCGTCCGGGCGAGGACCGCGGAGGAGTTCCTCGACGCCGCGCTCGAAGAAGGCGGGTTCTGGGACAACGGGAAGATCATCACCCCGTCGGTCGCCAAGCGGTTCGCCGACCTGTGCGCGGCCGCCTGCAACCCGATCGACGACGTCCGGGGCACCGCGAGCTACCGCCGCCACGCGGTCGGCGTCATGGCACGCCGGACCCTGACCTGGACCTGGGAGTCGTACCGCGGCGCCCGCCGCACCACCGAGGGAGCTGCGTGATGCGCGTCAACTTCACCGTCAACGGACGTCCGCAGGAGGCCGACGACGTGTGGGAGGGCGAGTCCCTGCTGTACGTGCTGCGCGAGCGGCTCGGCCTGCCCGGCTCCAAGAACGCCTGCGAGCAGGGCGAGTGCGGCTCCTGCACCGTCCGCCTCGACGGCGTGCCGGTCTGTTCCTGCCTGGTCGCCGCAGGCCAGGTCGAGGGCCGCGAGGTCGTCACCGTCGAAGGGCTCGCGGACTTCGCCGGGCAGCGCTCCCGCGGGAGCGGCGCCTGCGCCGGCCACGCGGACGCCGGCCCGGACAGCGCGCCGGAGGGCGTCTCCCTCGACGAGGCCCAGGCCTGGCGGGCCGGGGGCGCCGACTCCCACACCGGTGAGGGCGGCGAACTCGCCCCCATCCAGCAGGCGTTCATCGACGCCGGCGCCGTCCAGTGCGGCTTCTGCACCCCCGGACTGCTGGTCGCCGCCGACGAGATGCTGGAGCGCAACCCGAACCCGACCGACGCGGACATCCGCGAGGCGCTGTCGGGCAACCTGTGCCGCTGCACCGGTTACGAGAAGATCATGGACGCGGTTCGCCTGGCGGCCGCCCGGCAGGGAGAGGCGGTCTGACCGTGTCGGCACCCTCCAACAGCACGATGTCCTCGCCCAACGGCACCCCCACCAAGATCACCCAGGGCTCGCGGACCAGGGGCGGCGTCGGCGAGTCGACGCTCCGCCCGGACGGCACCCTCAAGGTCACCGGCGAGTTCGCGTACTCGTCCGACATGTGGCACGAGGACATGCTCTGGGGCCAGATCCTGCGCTCCACCGTCGCGCACGCCGAGATCGTCTCCATCGACACCGCCGAGGCCCTCGCGCTGCCGGGCGTGTACGCCGTGATGACGTACGACGACCTGCCGACGGAGGTGCGGAACTACGGCCTGGAGATCCAGGACACCCCCGTCCTCGCCCACGGCAAGGTCCGCCACCACGGCGAGCCCGTCGCGATCGTCGCGGCCGACCACCCCGAGACCGCCCGCCGCGCCGCCGCCAAGATCAAGGTCGAGTACCGGGAACTGCCCGTCATCACCGACGAGGCCTCCGCCACCGCCCCCGACGCGGTCCTCGTCCACGACGACCGCGACGACCACCACATCGGTCACGTCCCGCACCCGAACATCGTGCACCGACAGCCGATCGTCCGCGGCGACGTGGCCGCGGCCGCCCGTAGGGCCGATGTCGTCGTCACGGGCGAGTACTACTTCGGCATGCAGGACCAGGCGTTCCTCGGCCCCGAGTCCGGCCTCGCCGTGCCCGAGGAGGACGGTGGCGTCCACCTCTACATCGCCACCCAGTGGCTCCACTCCGACCTGCGCCAGATCGCGCCCGTGCTCGGACTGCCCGAGGACAAGGTCCGGATGACCCTGGCCGGCGTGGGCGGCGCGTTCGGCGGCCGCGAGGACCTGTCGATGCAGATCCACGCCTGCCTGCTGGCGCTGCGCACCGGGAAACCCGTCAAGATCGTCTACAACCGTTTCGAGTCCTTCTTCGGTCACGTCCACCGCCACCCGGCCCGCCTGTACTACGAGCACGGCGCGACCAAGGACGGCAGACTCACCCACGTGAGGTGCCGCATCGTCCTCGACGGCGGCGCGTACGCCTCCGCCTCCCCGGCCGTCGTCGGCAACGCGGCCTCCCTCGGCGTCGGCCCGTACGTCGTCGACGACGTGGAGGTCGAGGCCATCGCCCTCTACACCAACAACCCGCCCTGCGGCGCGATGCGTGGCTTCGGCGCGGTCCAGGCGTGCTTCGCGTACGAGGCGCAGATGGACAAGGTGGCGCACCGGCTGGGCCTGGACCCGGTGGAGTTCCGGCAGCGCAACGCCATGGAACAGGGCGCGATCATGCCGACCGGCCAGCCCGTCGACTCCCCGGCCCCGGTCGCCGAACTCCTGCGCCGCGTCAAGGCGATGCCGCTGCCGCCAGAGCGCCAGTGGGAGTCCAGCGAGGGCGCGGACGTACGGCAGCTGCCCGGCGGTCTGTCCAACACCACGCACGGCGAGGGCGTGGTCCGCGGGATCGGTTACGCGGTGGGCATCAAGAACGTCGGCTTCTCCGAGGGCTTCGACGACTACTCCACCGCCCGGGTCCGGATGGAGGTGGTCGGCGGCGAACCGGTGGCCACCGTGCACACCGCGATGGCGGAGGTCGGCCAGGGCGGTGTCACCGTGCACGCGCAGATCGCCCGCACCGAACTGGGCGTGGCCCGGGTGACCATCCACCCGGCCAACACGGAGGTGGGCAGCGCCGGCTCCACCTCGGCCTCCCGGCAGACGTACGTCACCGGCGGCGCCGTGAAGAACTCCTGCGAGCTGGTCCGCGACAAGGTGCTGGACATCGGGCGCCGCAGGTTCGGTTCCCACCACCCGGCCTGGGCCACCGCCGAACTCCTGCTGGAGGGCGGCAAGGTCGTCACCGACGGCGGCGAGGTGCTCGCCGACCTGGTGGACGTCCTCGGCGACGAGACCGTGGAGGTCGAGGCGGAGTGGCGGCACCGGCCCACCGAGCCCTTCGACCTGCGCACCGGCCAGGGCTTCGGCCATGTCCAGTACTCCTTCGCCGCGCACCGCGCGGTCGTCGAGGTCGACACCGAGCTGGGCATGGTGAAGGTCGTCGAGCTGGCCTGCGCCCAGGACGTCGGCAAGGCCCTCAACCCGCTGTCCGTCCTCGGCCAGATCCAGGGCGGCACCGTCCAGGGCCTGGGCATCGCGGTGATGGAGGAGATCATCGTCGACCCGAAGACCGCGAAGGTGCGCAACCCCTCCTTCACCGACTACCTGATCCCGACCATCCTCGACACGCCGACCATCCCGGTCGACGTCCTCGAACTCGCCGACGACCACGCCCCGTACGGGCTGCGCGGCATCGGCGAGGCCCCGACCCTGTCCTCGACCCCGGCGGTGCTCGCGGCGATCCGCGACGCCACCGGGCTGGAGCTGAACCGGACCCCGGTCCGCCCCGAACACCTCACCGGGACAGCCCCCTCGGGGGCCTGAACCGGTAGGTACGCCCAGGGGGTGCTCACGCTCCCCCCGGGTACCCAACTGTTCGTCCTGGGCCGTCCCCCGGGTCGTGCACATCCCAAATCCCGCCACCGCCGACGGCAACCGCGGGTGTCCCTGTGAACCTTGGGAGACGGCACCATGACCCAGCAGTCACTGGAGCCCGGGACCATGGCCGAAGACGCGGGCGAAGGAACCCGCGTCCCGGCCGGCAGGTCCTGGCTCGACCGGTACTTTCACATATCCCTCAGAGGATCCACCGTCACGCGTGAAGTGCGCGGCGGCGTCACCACCTTCATGGCGATGGCGTACATCCTCCTCCTCAACCCCCTGATCCTGTCCGGCAAGGACGCGTCGGGGGCCACCCTCGGCCAGCAGGCCCTCATCACCGCGACCGCGTTCGCGGCGGCCCTCAGCACCCTGCTGATGGGCTTCGCCGGCAAGGTGCCCCTCGCGCTCGCCGCCGGCCTCTCCGTCTCCGGGGTCCTCGCCTCCCAGGTCGCCCCGCGGATGACCTGGCCCCAGGCGATGGGCATGTGCGTGATCTACGGCGTGGTCATCATGCTGCTGGTCGTCACCGGCCTACGCGAGATGATCATGAACGCGATCCCGCTCGCCCTCAAGCACGCGATCACCATGGGCATCGGCCTGTTCGTCGCCCTGATCGGCTTCTACAAGGCCGGCTTCGTGCACCGGGGCGAGGCGACCCCCGTCTCCCTCGGCCCGGCCGGCGAACTGGCCGGCTGGCCGGTGCTCCTGTTCGCCGTCACCCTCCTCGCCATCTTCATGCTCCAGGCGCGCGGCGTCCCGGGCGCCATCCTCATCGGCATCGTGGGCGGCACCGTACTCGCCGTCGTCCTCAACGCCCTGGACGTCATCGACCCGAAGCAGTGGGCGAGCGGCGCCCCCGAACTGCACGGCGGCGCCGTCTCGATGCCCGATTTCTCGCTCCTCGGCCACGTCGAGTTCGGCGGCTGGGGCGAGGTCGGCGCGATGACCGTCGGCATGATCGTCTTCACGCTCGTGCTCGCCGGGTTCTTCGACGCGATGGCCACCATCATCGGCGTCGGCACCGAGGCGAAACTCGCGGACGAGAAGGGCCGGATGCCGGGCCTGTCCAAGGCCCTGTTCGTCGACGGAGCGGGCGGCGCGATCGGCGGTGTCGCGGGCGCCTCCGGTCAGACCGTGTTCGTCGAGTCGGCGACCGGTGTCGGCGAGGGCGCCCGGACCGGGCTCTCCTCCGTCGTCACCGGCCTGTTCTTCGCGGCCTGCCTGTTCTTCACACCGCTGACGGCGATCGTGCCGGGGGAGGTCGCCGCCGCGGCCCTGGTGGTCATCGGCGCCATGATGATGATGAACGCCCGTCACGTCGACTGGTCGGACCGGGCCACCGCCGTACCGGTCTTCCTCACGGTCGTCATCATGCCGTTCACCTACTCCATCACCGCGGGGGTCGCGGCCGGCGTCATCTCGTACGCGGCCGTCAAGGCCGCCCAGGGCAGGGCCAGGGAGATCGGCGCCTTCATGTGGGGCCTCACGGTGATCTTCCTGGTGTACTTCGCCCTCAACCCCATCGAGAGCTGGCTCGGCGTCCACTAGCCGCGCCCCGACCGCCCTCCGCACGACCGCAGTTAAGGAGACATAGACATGCTGGACATCGCCGAGGAGCTGAACCGGTGGGTCGAGCAGGGCCGTGACTTCGCCGTCGCCACCGTGGTGGCCGTCGGCGGCAGCGCGCCCCGCCGGCCGGGCGCCGCCCTGGCGGTGGACGCCGACGGCACGGCGGTCGGATCGGTCTCCGGCGGCTGTGTGGAGGGCGCGGTGTACGAGCTGTGCCGACAGGTCCTCGCCGACGGGCAGCCGGTCCTCGAACGGTTCGGCTACAGCGACGACGACGCCTTCGCCGTCGGCCTGACCTGCGGCGGTGTCATCGACATCCTCGTCACCGCGGTACGGTCCGGCGACCCGGTCCGCCCGGTCGTCACGGCCGGCCTGCGGGCCGCGGCGTCGGGTACGGCGGCGGCGCTGGCCCGCGTCGTGAGCGGACCGGCCGAACTCGTCGGCCGTGCCCTGCTCGTGGGCCCCGACGGCGCCTACGACGGTGGCTTCGGCGCCCACCCGGAACTGGACCGCGCGGTCGCCGCCGAGGCCGGTGCCTTCCTCGACGCGGGCCGCACCGGCACTCTGGAGATCGGGGAGCGGGGCTCCCGGTGCGGGGCCCCGCTCACCGTCCTCGTCGAGGCGTCGGTGCCGCCGCCGCGGATGATCGTCTTCGGCGCGATCGACTTCGCCTCGGCGCTGGTGCGGATGGGCAAGTTCCTCGGGCACCACGTCACGGTGTGCGACGCCCGCCCCGTGTTCGCCACCCGCGCCCGCTTCCCCGAGGCCGACGAGATCGTCGTCGACTGGCCCCACCGGTACCTGGAGCGCACGGAGGTGGACGCCCGCACGGTCCTGTGCGTCCTCACCCACGACGCCAAGTTCGACATTCCGCTGCTGCGGCTGGCCCTGCGGCTGCCGGTCGCCTACGTCGGCGCCATGGGCTCGCGCCGCACCCACCTGGACCGCCAGGAGCGGTTGCGCGAGGCCGGCGTCACCGAGCTGGAGCTGGCCCGGCTGCGGTCGCCCATCGGGCTCGACCTGGGTGCCCGTACGCCGGAGGAGACCGCCCTGTCCATCGCCGCGGAGATCGTCGCCGACCGGCGCGGCGGCGGCGGGGTCCCGCTGACCGGAGCGCACACCCCCATCCATCACGACACGGCGTCGGTGCCGGCCGGGAGGATCGGCTCGGTCGCCTGAGCCCGGGCCGTCGCCTGAGCCCGGGCCGTTGTCCGGGCCTCGGCCGTTGTCCGGGCCTCGGCCGTTGTCCGGGCCTCGGCCGTTGTCCGGGCCTCGGCCGTTGTCCGGGCCTCGGCCGTCGTCCGGCGGACCACCGGCTGGTCGGGCCAGGCGAACGCGTAGTGCGGGTCGCCCGACTCGCTCAGCCGGACGAAGCGCAGCAGCTCCCGCACGATCCCCGCGCCGCCCGCCCCCCAGCCGGTGCGCGGCTCCAGGAGGCTCGGGTCGGCGCGGTGCTCGATGTTCGACCAGCGGGCGCCGTCGGCGTCCCGGGTCGCCCGGGTCACCAGGTCGGCGACCAGGACGCGCGCGAACCGCGGCGGGTCGTCCTGCTCCGCGATCCGGTCGCAGGCCAGCGCCAGCACCCCCGCCGTGCCGCAGCAGCGGCCGTTGTTGTCCCAGAACCCGGGGCGCAGCCGGCTCGGCAGACCGGAGTGCGTGACGGTGCGCCAGCAGCGGTCTTCGAGATCCCGCCACACCGGATCGGCCAGCACCTCCCGCAGCAGCCGGAAGACCTGGGCGTCGCCGGTCGGGCCGTGGCACCAGCCGTAGCTGTGGCGCTCGACCAGATCCGGCCGGTGCTGCGGGTCGGAGTGCGGGACCAGGAAGCCGGTTCCGTCCGTCTCGTCGCGGGCCACGACGTCCGCGGCCCCGGCCCGCGCCAGCTCCACCAGGTCCGCGCGGCCGGTCGCTCCGCCGACGGCGGCCAGCCCGTACACGATCCCGAGCGTGCCGTGCGAGATGTGGTGCAGCCGCGCCTCGACGCCGGGTCGGTGCGCCCACCGCACGCCGGCCGGGGTCTCCTCGGCCGTCCGCAGATACGGCTCCAGCGCCCTGACGGCCAGTTCGGCGTCGCCCGCCGCGAGCGCCCCGAGGCCGATGCCCGCGTTGCCGCCCATCAGCTCGAACAGCTCGCCCCAGCGCGTCCCGTCGAACCGTGACCGCACCCGGGCCAGAGCCCGGTCCGCGGCGGCCCCGGCCGCGCGGTCGCCCAGCTCCCGGTGGACGGCGCGCAGGACCAGCGCGATCCCGGTGCGCCCGAAGTACAGCGAGTCGTCCTCGCCCGTCTCGGCGGCCACCGCGAGCGTGCGCGCCGCGCGCAGGGCGGCGTCGCCGTAGACGTCGTCCCCGAAGTGTCGCCGCGCCTCCAGCAGCGTCGGCACGATCCCCGCCGTCCCGGTGTACAGGTCCGTCTCGACCGCCTCGCCGGACGGCACGGCGGGCCACCCGAGCCCACCGCCCGCGGTCCGCCGGGCGACCCCGAGCAGCCACCGCAGCCCGTCCCCCGCCAGTGCCTCGACCTCTTCCACCCGCACGTCCACGCCCGTCATGGGGATCACCCTGCCATGAGCGCGGAGGGCTGCCCAGGGCGCCCCGGAGGCGCGGGCGGCGGCACGGAACGGCCGTTCGCACCTCGCGCGCTCCCCAGCGGGACGGGCGGGCCGGGGGTGGCGCCGGGGGCGGGGCGCGCGGGGTCAGGGCCGGCGCAGCAGGCGGTTGGCCGCGCGGCCGAACACCGTGCGGGCGAGGGGGCGTACCAGCGGATCCAGCGCGGACGGCACGGGGCGCGGCCGCAGTTCCTCGCGCCAGATGACCCGGGTCCGGCCGCCGGGGCCGGGGCGGACCTCGATCTCCGCCCAGCCCCGGACCACCCGGCCGCGCTTCTCCAGCCGGCACAGGCCCGGTTCGCCGTCCTGGGGAGGGCACCAGACGGTGACCTCCATGCGGTCGTCGAAGGCGAACGGCCCGATCCCGGTCCGGGCGACGAACACGGTGCCCTCCCGGTTCGGCCCGGGAGTGAGCACGGTGACGCGGGTCAACGGGACGACGTCACCGTGCCGCGTCCACTCGGTGAGCCGCCGCCAGGCCTCGTCGAGGGGGAGCGGTGCCGTGCGTTCGAACTGGAAGGTGGCCACGTGGTGATCGTAGGGAGTCCCCTCGGCCCGGCGGCGCGTTCGCCGGGGGCTCACACCGTTGGCTCAGTCAGGGACGGGCGTGCGAGCGTGCGCGGGGCCGCTCCCGCGGCGACCGCCGACGGTCATCGGTAGACCTCTCCGGCCTGCGCCCGGCCCGGCGCGAGGAGCTGGGGCACGGTCACGAAGACGTAGCCGCGTTCCTTCAGCGCGTCGATGATGCCGGGGACCGCGGGCACGGTCCCCGCGTAGATGTCGTGCAGCAGGATGATGCCGTCCCGCTCGGTCTGTTCGAGGACGCGGCGCCGGATCAGCGCGGAGTCCTCGGTCGTGTAGTCCTTGGCCGTCACGGTCCACAGCACCTCCGCGAGGCCCAGCTCACGGCAGATCTCGTGCACGGTGGAGTCCGTACGGCCCTGCGGCGGGCGCATCAGGGTGGGTCTGCGTCCCGTGAGGCGCTGTATCTCCCGGTTGGGGCGCTCCAGTTCCTCGTGTATCTCCCGCGGCGTCAGCTTCGTGAGGATCTTGTGGTCCCAGGTGTGGCTGGCCACCTCGTGACCCTCGTCGGCCATGCGCCGGACGAGCCGCGGGTACTTCTCGATGTGGTTCGCGCCGAGCAGGAAGAAGGTCGCCGGGACCTGTCTCTCCTTGAGGATGTCCAGCAGGCGGGCGGAGTTCTCGCTCGGGCCCGCGTCGAAGGTGAGCGCGACGCACCTGACCTCACGGCAGTCGACGGTGCCGAAGCGGACCGCCTGACCGGTGGACGCGGGCGCGGCGCGGACGGCGCTGGGTGCGGTGGGGTCGCCCCCGGCGCAGCCGGTCAGGGTCAGGGCCAGGCAGGCGGCGACAGCGCCGATTCCGGCCGTACGGAACGGGATCCCCGTTTTCTTCGTCTTCTTGGTCGGAGAAGGCATGCCGGGACTATACACAGGGCGTATAGCGGGTGACCTGGCCTTATTTCCTGGTGCGCGCGCCGATGGCGGCTGCCGCACGGACCGCCGCCACCCCTCCCGCTCGGCGCCCCCGAGGAAGACGTGCGCCCGGACGGCGAGGTGCCGTCCGGGCGCTGGCCGGTGGGGACGTGGGGTCAGGACGTGCGCTGCCTCACTGGGTGTAGAACGTCGCGTCCGCGCGGTCCGTCGCCGTGCTCGGCGCCTGTACGTTCAGCAGGTAGTCGTAGTGCCGCAGGTAGCGCCCCGGGTAGTTGTACGACTCGTACGACACTCCCGCCGCGTCGGACAGTCCCGCGCGCCGGTTGAAGGTGGCGTCGGCCGCGAACTGCGCGGTGCCGTCGTTCTTCTCCACCCATGCCTCGAAGTTCTTGTGCCGCAGGTAGTAGCCGGGGAAGTTGGCCGACTCCAGGGACACCGTGCCACTGCCGGCGAGGCCGGGCACGACCCGGAACTGCGAGTCCGCGAGCGGGCTGACGTTCGCCTCGACGCGGGCGCGGTACTCCCAGTGCCGGATGAAGCGGTCGGGGAGGTTGTAGGAGGAGAAGCGCTGCGGGGTGACCCCGTCGGCGACCGGGATGCCGAAGTCGGGGGTGCCGTCGGCCTTCCAGTACAGCTTCTGCACGCGGGTGCGGCGGTTGGGGTCGTTCAGCGGGTCGCCGGTGATGTCCTTGTAGCTGCGGTCGTGGTAGACGAGGACGTCGGACTTGCCGTCCTCGGACACGGTGAAGGAGTTGTGGCCGGGCCCGTACTGCGAGGTGGCGGCGTTGGTTTTGAACACCGGCTGCGAGCCCTTGGACCAGGACGCCGGGTTGGTGAGGTCGGCGGTCGCGGAGGCGGTCAGCAGGCCGAGGCAGTAGTTGGCGTCGGTCGCGCTCGCCGAGTAGCTCATGAAGACCTTGCCGCCGTGCTGGATCACGGCCGGGCCCTCGTTGACCTTGTAGCCGACGGTCTCCCAGGACAGGGTGGGCTGCGAGATCTCCGCCGGGGTGCCGGTGATCGTCCAGGGGTTCGCCATCTTCGCGACGAACAGGCTCGTGTTGTTCTCCTCGGCCGGGTTGCGCTGTGCCCAGGCGAGGTAGCGCACGCCGTTCACGACGAACGTGGTGGCGTCCAGGGAGAAGGTCTCCCAGGTGGTTTTGATCTGCCCCTTCTCGGCCCAGCTCGCGGTGAGCGGGTTGCTGCCGGTGCCCTCCAGCACGTACATGCGGATCGCCCACACGTCGTTGGTGGCGCCGGCCGCGAAGTAGACGTACCACTTGCCGTCGATGAAGTGGATCTCCGGTGCCCAGATGTGGGCGCCCATGCTGCCGCTGGCGTGCTGGGTCCAGATGGTGGTCTCGGGGGCCGTCGACAGGCCCTGGATGGTCGTCGCCCGGCGCAGCACGATGCGGTCGTACTCGGGGACCGTGGCGGTGAAGTAGTAGTAGCCGTCCGTGTGTTTGAAGATGTGCGGATCGGCGCGCTTCTCCACGAGCGGGTTGGTGTAGGTCACGCCGGGGGAGGCGGGCACGGCGGCCTGCGCGGTGCCGGCGGGTCCGGCGAAGCAGGTGGCGGCCAGGGCCACCAGCGCGGCCGTGATCAGGCGTAGGGCGTTGCGTCTCAAGGGGGTTCTCCGGATCGCGGGGGGGAGCGGGGGGAATCAGGTCGTGGGCACGAGCCGCCACTGCTGGCACGTGTTGTTCAGCCAGGTCCACTGCCGTACGTCGGTGCCGTTCGCGGTACCGCAGTCCGCCACGTCGGCGACTTTGCCGCTGTTCTCGTTGACGAGCCGCACGTAGTCGCCGCTCGCGGTGAACACGGCACGGAACCGCTGGCACTTGTTGTTCAGCCACGACCACTGACGCAGGTCGGCGCCGTCCGCGGTGGAGCACCCGGCGGTGTCGAGCACCCCGCCGGTCGCCACGTTGACCAACCGGCTGGTGTCGTCGCCGAGGTCCTCGATCCGCCACTTCTGGTTGGCCCCGCCGGTGCAGGTCCACTGCGCGACGTTCGTGCCGTCGGCGGCCGAACCGCCCGACACGTCGAGGCACTTGCCGCTGTTGCGGTTGACCAGGGTGTACGCGGTCGGGGTGGCCGCCGTCTCGCCGGACGGGCCGGGCAGCGTCGTGCCGAGCGCCACCGGAGTGCCGAGGTCGGGGGTGCCGTCGGCGTTCCAGGTGAACTTCTGCGCCCTGGTCGTGCGGGCGTTGCCGCAGCCGGCGCCGGCCGAGGAGTTGGCGTGGTAGACGATCCAGCTCTCCGTGCCGTCGGGGGAGGTGAAGAAGCCGTTGTGGCCGGGGCCGTAGACGCCGTTGGTGTCACTGCGCTGGAAGACGGGCGTCTGTCTCTTCGTCCAGGACGCCGGATTCAGCGGGTCGGATCCCGTCAGTTCCAGCCGGCCGAGCTTGTAGTCGGCGGTCTGGCAGGAGCTGGCGGAGTACGTGAGGAACGTGCGGCCGTCGTGGTAGAGCGGTTCCGGGCCCTCGTTCACGGGGGAGCCCACCCGTTCCCAGTCCAGGGTCGGGCTGGAGATGACCGTGAAGGCACTGCTGGAGAGCGTGTACGGGTTGCTCATCGGCGCGATGACCAGGCTCTGCGGGCCGCCGTTCACGAAGCCGCTTCCGACGAGGAAGAGTCTGCCGTTCGCCTCCAGCACGCTCGCGTCGATCAGCCAGCCGCCCGGGGTGAGGTTGGAGCCGGTGAGCGAGCCCTTGTAGGTGTAGGGGCCGAGCGGGTCGGTGCCGGCGCTCTCCAGGACGTGGGTGCGCTGGGAGTCGCAGCAGGCGACCCCGCCCTGTCCTGCCGAGTAGTACAGGTACCAGTGGCCGTCGAACTGGTGGATCTCGGGCGCCCAGATGTTGGTGTTGCGGGTCGACGTGGTGTCCGACCACACCTGCACGGTGGGCGCGGTGGTGAGTCCCGCCAGGGTGGGCGCCTTGCGCATGCCCAGGACACCGGTGAACGTCGTGGTGACCAGGTAGTAGTTGCCGTCGTGGTACTGAAGCCACGGGTCGGCGCCCTTCGCCGCCTTCAGCGGGTTGGTGTAGGGGCGGCCCGCCGCCGCGGACACCGGCTGCGTCGCCGCGACCAGGGCGACGAGCGCGACGAGGAGCGTGAGCACACAAGCCGGCAGGGAGCTGCGCGCGGTCAGCCCGCGGACACGCCGACGGAACATCCGAGGCATACAGACCGTCCCTTGTCCGTCATTTCGAACACAGTTCGTAACTTCGGCCAGAAGATAGGCGTCACGCAAGGCCTCGTCAATGGTTTCGGCAAGCGGCCGCCGAAGGGCGGTGGCGGTCGGCCGGCCCGCCGGCGTGCGCGGCGAGCGCGGTCGGCGTGGCGACCCGCGACGGACGGGGGCCGGCACCGCGAGGGCGAGGCGCCGGCGGCGAGCCTGGAGCGGCGCGCCGCGGCCCCATCCGCCGCGGCCCCAACCGCCCCGGCCCCAACCGCCCCGGCCCATTCGCCTCGGCCCGGCAGAACGCCGTCGGCCGGCCCTTGACGCGCGGAACGGCCCGGCTCGCGGGGTGGTCGGGCCCTTCCGTCCGATCCGGAAGGCGAGGGAGGGGCGCCCGCGGTACTCGGGCGGAGGGGCGGGGCGGCGCGACCGATCCCGCCTGCCCGCCCACCGGTCGAGCCTCCTCCTCGACGGGGCGAGCGCCCGTGCCGGCGTCCGGGCCGACGGCCTCGGCGGGCCGATCGTGGCGACGGTGGCCACGCTGCCGGACGCCGAGAGGTCCGAGCTGATCCGGGAAGGGTCTCCCCGGCATGCGTCACCGTTCTGACCGGTGACGGACTCGCGCGGGCCGGGTATCCTCGGTACCGAGTGGGTCGCGAACCGCAGTGCACGTCCGAACCCCGGAGGATGAGATGGCGCACGAAGAGAACGCCCCCGACGTCGCGGAGGCGGCCCGTCGCGCCCGGTTCGGTGCGCTGCCGGAGCGGATCACGCCGGCCGAGATGGTCGAGGAGAAGCCGGCCGGCGTCATCGATCCGGCCAGGAACAACTACAACGACGACGAGTGGCTCGTCCGTATGGGCGCCTTCTGAGACGACCGATGGCGCTCGCCGGGGCGGCCGGGTCCCGGGCGGAGCCGGGTGGAGTCCCGGGACGGCCGGCCCTGAGCGGGGCCGGTGCGGCAGCCGGTGCGGCCTCCAGTGCGGTAGGTCCTCGCGCGCCGCTGCGCCGGGCCCGTCCGAGGGGCCTTCAGCAGGCGGCGGTCGCCGGTGCCGCCTTCTTGCGGGCGCGGTAGGCGGCCGCCTTCACCCGGTTTCCGCACGGCTCCATGCCGCACCACTGACGGCGTGCCCCGCGGGACCGGTCCGGATAGACGCGGGTGCACTCCGGATTGCCGCACTCCTTCAGCAGCGCCGCCTCCGTCCCGCCGAGCAGCTCCACGGCAAGGCGGGCCACCGCGGCCAGCGCCTCGGCGGGCGTCGCCTCCGTCCACCGCCCGGAGGCGGTGAGCTGCGGCGAGGCGGAGGGCCTGGCGGCCGCGCCGTTCACGACGGCCAGCGCCTCGTCGTCGTACCGCTCGCCGCGCAGCCGGGCCGTGACCAGGGCGTACACGGCCTCCCGCACCCGGACCGCCTGCTCGACGTCGGTCTCGCGGCAGCCCGGCGACAGGCCGTCCACGATCCCCGCCCCGAGGTACCAGGCGTCCAGCCGCTCCGGCGACACGAGCGTCTCGCACCGCAGGGTGCGCCGGGCGCGGAGGGTGGCGGCGAGGTCGAGCGCGGGGTTGCCGCACACGAAGGCGTGGTCGGGACTCATCGTCACCATCCTGACGGGTGATGCCGAGGCCCGCAACGCGCTGCGAGAGCGTTCCCGCTCCCGGACCGTTCACCCGTACCCGCGATTCTTCGGCTGAACGTTCATATGCGGCAATCTTCCCGTTCCGGAAACGGCGGTCACGCTTCTCGCGGATCATGGACGGGCCGGAAGGGACGGGTTCGGCAACGGTTTCCGTCGGCCGCGCCGCCCGCTCCCCGCGACACCTGGAGTCCGCATGACCACACCGCGTATCGACCTCGTCCACCCCGGGGACCTGGCCCCCGCGGACCTCGCGTCCTGGAACGAGCTGCGCGTCACGACCGCGACCGCCGCGAACCCGTTCATGAGCGCGGAGTTCACCCAGGCGGTCGGCCGGGTCCGGCCCGACACCCGGGTGGCGGTCCTGCGCCGCGGCAGGCGGTCCGTCGGCTACTTCCCCCACCAGCGCGGACGTTGGGGCTACGGCCGCGCGGTCGGGCTGGGCGTCTCCGACTGCCAGGGCGCCGTGCTCGAACCCGGCGTCCACCTGGAGGCCCAGTACCTGATGCGGGCCTGCTCCCTCAACGCCTGGGAGTTCAACCACCTCGAAAGCGGACAGGACCTGTTCCTGCCGTACGCCACCGGGCAGTTCGCCTCGCCCGTCGTCGACCTCACCGCCGGCTTCCAGCGGTACGAGCGGCATCTGCGCGAGCACGCGCGCGGCTTCCTGAAGGCGGCCAGGGCACAGGAGCGCCGTATGGTCCGCAACCTCGGCCCGCTCCGCTACGTCCACGACGAACGCGACCCCGCGGCCCTGCGCGCGCTCATCTCCTGGAAGTCCGCCCACTACCGGCGCACCGGCCGCCGCGACCCCTTCGCGCAGCCGTGGATCACCCGGCTCGTCCACCTCCTCGCGGACACCGCCGCACCCGACTGCTCCGGCATCCTCTCGGTGCTCTACGCCGCCGACCGGCCCGTCGCCGCCCACTTCGGCCTGCGCTCCCGCACCGTCTTCTCCTGCTGGTTCCCCTCCTACGACCGCGCCCTCGCCACCTACTCGCCCGGCCGCGTCCTGTGTCTGCGCATGATCGAGGCCGCCGCCGCGTCCGGCATCCACCTGTTCGACTTCGGCCGGGGGGAGGCCGCGTACAAGAACTCCTTCAAGACGGGTGACCTCCTGGTCCACGAGGGGGCGCTGCGCACGTCCGGACCGGGAGCCGCCCTGCACTGGCTCCGCCGCGAACCCGTGGGCGCCGCGCACCGCCTGGTCCGCGACCACCCCGCCCTGAAGCGGGCGGCCCTGCGTGCCCTGAGCGCGGTGGGCACGGCGCGCGGGCGCTGACCTCCGGTCCTCGGTCCCGGTCCTGTTCCCGGAAGCGGGGCGTGGCGTGCCTGGCGGGGCGGCGTCGGCGGTGTTTTGCTGGCCGTCCGCCAGGTGATGTGGAGGCTGACATGACGGTGAGCCGGCTGGGACTCGTCGTGCACGGAGGGCGCCCGGAGGCCGCGGAGGCCGCCCGCGTCGTGCACGCCTGGTGCGCGGAGCACTCCGTGTCGTGCACGGACATCGACGTGTGGCGGGACGGCGGGCGGCACAGCGCGGGGGAGGAGGTCGAGGCCGCCGGGAACCCCGACCTCGTCGTCACCCTCGGCGGCGACGGCACGTTCCTGCGCGGCGCCCGGCTGGCTGCCGAGAACGACGCCCTGGTCCTCGGCGTCGACCTGGGCCGCGTGGGCTTCCTCACCGAGGTGCCCGTCGCCGAGGTGCGTACGGCCCTGGACGCCGTGCGGGAGGAACGGCTCACCGTGGAGAACCGGCTGCTGCTGACGATGCGCGCCTCGCGCCGGCTGGAGGTCCCCGAGGAGATGGAGGCGCTGCTGAAGTACGGCCGCGGACCGCTGCTGCCGCCGCCCCGGGTGCGCGAGGACTGCGAGGTCGACGACGAGTGGGGCATTCCCCTGCATGTGTTCGCGCTGAACGACATCGTGCTGGAGAAGCTGTCGCGGGACCGCCAGGTGTCCGTCGGCGTCTACGTCTCCGGACGGCTCCTGGCGTCCTACTCCGCCGACGCCCTGCTGGTGGCGACACCGACGGGCTCGACCGCCTACAGCTTCGCCGCCGGCGGCCCCGTCGTCTCGCCGCGCGCCGAGGCCCTCGTCTTCACGCCGGTCGCCCCGCACATGGCGTTCGACCGGTCGGTGGTGACGGCGCCGGACGAGCCCGTCGGGCTGCGCGTCCTCGAACGGTCGGGCCGGGCCGCCGTCAGCATCGACGGCCAGTTGCGCGGGGTCCTCGACCCGGGCGACTGGATCGGCGTCTACGCGGCGCCGCGCCGGCTGCGGGCGGTGCGGCTCGGGCCGACGGACTTCTACGGCCGGCTGCGGGAGCGGATGAACCTCACCGACGCCCCGGCCGCCGTCGCCGACGGGAACGCCTCCCGGCTGTGGTCGGTGACGACGCCCCCGCCCGGCGACATGGCCCACCTCGTGCTGCCCACGCCCTCGCTGGAGGCGAAGCCGGAACCGACGCAGGGGTCGGCTCCGGGGTCGGCGCCGGAGCCCACGCGGGGGTCCTAGCGGTTCGTGCGGTCCGGCCGTCGGGACCGGCTGGGAGGGCCCGGCCGCACCGGGTGTCTCGAAGTCGACGATCCTCCGGGACGACGGGAGTTTCCCGGCGGGAGCATTCGGCGGTGTGTGGAACCAGACGTCGTGAATACGCGTTGACGGGACAGTGGTTCGGTTCCCTCGACATTTTTTCTCTCTCGAAGGCCGGCTGAGAGGCGGCCACCCCCTTCCGTAAGCGGAGTTCGGTGGGTACTCCGTTGGTTTATAAGGGGTTTGGGTGGTTTGGGGCCGCCGTTTGGATATTCGGATGAGAGTATGGGGTGCGGGCGTCTTGGAGACGGTCGATGTGAGGGGTGCATGATAAAAATCCTGATCGCCGAGGACATGGTGATGCTCCGTCGGGCGCTCGCCGAACTCTTGGCGTTGGAAGAGGATTTCGAGGTGGTGGCCGAAATCGACCGAGGCGATGAGATCGTCGCGAAGGCGCGCGCACTGAAACCGGATGTGGCCGTACTCGACATCGGTCTCCCCGGCATGGACGGCATCACCGCGGCGGCCGAGCTGAGCGTCGAGGTGCCGGACTGCCGGATTCTCATGCTCACCGGCTTCGGCAATGCCAGTACGCTGCGCCGGGCACTGGCCACCCGCGCCATGGGTTTTCTGCGCAAGGACGCGGACCCCGCTCAACTCGTGAGCGCCATAAGGGCGGTCGCGGCCGGCAAGCGGGTGGTCGACCCCCAGCTGGCGGTCGCGGCGCTCGACGACGTGACCCAGCCGCTGGCTCCGCGCGAACTGGAAGTGCTCCGCCTCGCCGCCGGGGGCGAGGGCACCCCGGCGATCGCCCGCCGCCTGTTCCTCTCCCCGGGCACGGTGCGGAACTACCTCAGCAGCGCCGTGGTCAAGCTCGGTGCCCGCAATCGCATGGACGCGGTGCGGATCGCGCGCGAGAGTGGCTGGATCTGACGGGTACCCGATGGGGCCCGCCGCGGCCGGGCCGTCCGCGGCCGCTCAGGCCACTGTCGCCGAATCGTGCACGTCTGCGTCGGAGGGGTGCGCCGGCTCCCCGGAGGGCCACAGGAGGCGGCGCGCGGACGCCCGGGTCTCGGACGGGAGGGGGACGACCGCCGTCAGCGAGAACCAGTTCGTGTCCCTGATCTCCGTGCTGAGCCGGCCCTCGACCGCCTCGACGCGTGCGCGGAGGTTGTCGAGACCGCTTCCGGGCCGGGCGTTGCCGGGCGGAGAGGCCGGGCGGCCGGTCAGCCCGTCGTTGGCCACGGTCATCCTGACGGTGCCGTCCTCGGCATCGAGGTCGACGACGCAGGTGCCGACCTTGCTGTGGCGCAACATGTTGGTGGCCGCCTCCCGCAGCACCGTCGCCAGAATCGTCTCGATCTCGGGCGGCAGAGGCCCGGTGCCGCCTCGGAACGCGGCCTGGATGCCCATCGCCCTGAGGGTGCGGAAGACGGTGTCGACCTCGGTGGCCAGGGACATGGCGCGGTAGGTCTGCGAGACGGCCCGCACGTCGGCGAACGCCCGCTGGGTGGTGTCGAGGATCTCGGTCAGTTCCTGCTGGAGGCGGGCGTGCTTGGAGGGGGGCAGCCGCCGAGCCAGTTCGCACTTGAACGCGATGGTGGTCAGGCTCATGCCCAGCAGGTCGTGCAGATCGCGGGAGAAGCGCAGCCGTTCGGCCTCCAGCGCCATGCGGGTCAGCTCGGTGCGGGTGTGGTGGGCTTCCTGGACCAGGCGGGTCAGCTCCGAGAGCCCGAACACCACCAGGCCGGTCAGCGTGGTCGCGACCGTCCCGTACCAGAGTGATCCACGGCCCATTCCGCTCCCCAGCACCAGCAGGCTGGACGAGCCCACGATCGCCGCGAACGTCGGCCACGCCCAGCGGGGCGGCAGGACGAGCAGGGCGGAACCGGCGAGGAAGCCCGGTGTGGCGAGCCAGGACTCGGCGAAGGTGAGGAACGGCAGGTAGGTGAGGAGAACCTGGAAACCGAGGGTCCAGTACGGTCGTCGAGCCAGCCGGGGCCACAACCGGGGGAAGGAATGCACCAGTTGGACGGCGTAGACGAGAAGGAGGGTCAGGATGCCCGCGGCGAACCTGACCGGTGAGAGCCGGTCCTCCAGCAGATAGCCCAAGGCGATCCCGAAGAAGGCCACCAGCACGGCGAGGGTGATGGCTGTGGAGGTGCCGAGAGCCAGGTCCCTGCTTCTCGCGCCCTCCCGCTCGACGCGCGCGTGCTGGTGCAGGGCAGAACCTTGCATCTCTTCCTCCCCCGGACGAACCGAACGAATGAGTGAGTCAGGTTGTGCCTCTCCCCACCCTCTCACAGCGAACGAGGAGGATGGGAACGCGTAATCGATTCTAAGCGATGGGTGCCGTTCCGCTACGGCGTTCCGTGAGTGGCGGACATTTCTCATGGCCTCGCCGCGGAAATCCGCTCCTCACCCAAAGGCCGGAACCGGCGGACAGAAAGGGGAATGTTTCATTCCGTCATAGGTGCAGCGGCAGCGGATTGAGCTGAGCGAAATCTTTCGGCCGGGTGAGGCGGCCGAGTGCGACGGGCACGTCGAACAGCCGGCCGGGGCCCCATCCCGCCCAGTGCGGACGCAGACCGGGGATCAGCACCTTGGCGACGGGCAGTTCCACATCGGGTCGGGTCTGGTCGAGGACCATGACGTCGAGGCGGTGCCGGCGCAACAGGGCGACCAGGGACTCGACCTGCGCCGCGGCGTCGGCGGGGGGCCGCAGCGACGCGCGGGGCCGGGTGGACCGGCGGGCGGCCGGCAGGAGGTAGGGCTGGTTGGCCGTGGTGGCGTGCCCGAACCAGCGCAGCGCCTCCGGGTCGGTGCCGGTGTACGCGGAGGCGCCCCCGACCGGTTCGCCCGCCAACGGCGGCAGCATCTGGGTGAGTTCGGTGAGCGCCCGGCGCAGGGCGACGCGCGGATCGAAGTGCGCGCCGAAACCCAGCGCGAGATCCTCGGCGGGCCCGCCCGTCCGCGCCGACACGGCGGCCACCACGGGAATCCCGAGGTCGGACGTCAGATCGAGGGCCCACACCGTCCTGCCCATGTCCCTCAGGACGGCCCGGAGCCGCGTGATCCACGGGTCGCCCGCGTCCAGCGCCACCCCGGGTTGCCGGGTGCGGTTGTACCACCACAGGGCGATCGCGTCGCGCTCCACGAGTTCCAGGCAGCCGTGGACGATCGCGTCCTCCAGGCTCGTCCCGGCGGCGGCTCCGTTGGAGGTGGCCCGGCAGAAGCCGGCGTCCGCGTCCGGGGCGTTGTAGTAGAGCAGACTCGTGGGCGCCAGCCGCTGCCGCCCCTCGGTCAGCGACCAGACGGGGGTCCAGTCGAGCGGGGCGTCCTCGTCGAAGGGTTCGGGCACCTGGTGGAACGGACCGTGCGCGCGGTTCCACGCCTCACGGTCCTCGAACTGCCGCCGGTGGAAGAGCTGGACGCTGTCCGGATGGACGGCGAGGGGGCCCAGTCGCCGGTAGCTGGCGCGCCGGCGCGGCTCGTCGCCCTGGAAGTAGCCGCTGCACCGCTCCAGTGCCTCGGCCAAGGCGCTGACCCTGGCGTGCAGTTCGGTGACGCCCTTGCCGGAGCCCGGGCTCCGCAGCGGGGAGTGGAGTGCGGGTGGCGGCAGGGCCGGGTCCCAGGGCGGCAGCGCGAGCGCGTGGAAGCAGTTGAGGAACTCCGGTCCGCGCGGATCCCGGCGGATCTCGCCGACGAGACCGGTGACGGGGTCCACGAGGTGGTCGTACCGCTCCAGCGTCTCCCGCGGACCGCGCGTCCGGTGCCCGCCGCCGCTCGTGTCCCGGACCGGCTGGGGGGACAGCAGCACCGGGGCCGAGACCCGGTCGCGTACGAGCAGCGGATCGCCGCAGCCGGAGCACTGCGGTCGGCGCCGTACGGGATGGCGGCTGCTCTCCAGGGTGCGGGTGTCCAGTCGCCACAGGCTGTCCTGCGCGGTGTCGCGGTGACCGGCGAGCCACTTCCCCGCCTCCAGCAGGGCCAGTTGGAGGGCCGCGCCGCGCCCGGACGGCAGGTACGCCCGCCGGTGCGCGGCGGGACCGCTGTGCCCCAGCAGGTGCTGCACATACGCCTCGCCGCGCCGGCGCAGCCGGAGCCGGTCCGCCAGGCAACTCCAGCAGGGGCCGTCGCCGGGGGAGAAGAAGGGGCCGATCCACAGATGGGTGCCGTTGGCCCGCACGGGCAGCCAACTACGGCCCGCCGTACGGTGCTCCGCGTCCAGGGCGCTCAACCGCGGGTCGAGATAGTCGTGACACAGGGCCAGGGTCAGGGCGGCGGGCTCGCCCGGCGCCGCGAGGCGCAGCCCCGCCGCGGACACGGCCTCGTGCAGCGGCGCGTCCCCGTCCCCGGTGAGGTCGACCGCCGCCAGGACCCCGTCCCGTCCGTCGGCGGGCCGTACGTCCAGGCCCGTGAGGGACCAGTAGGCCCGCTCGGCGCCGTCGGCCCCGTCCTGCGGATAGGCGCACAGCAGGCCCGCGTCCAGCAGTCGGGTCACGAGCCGTTCGGCGAGTTCGGCCGGCAGCCGGGGCGAGGCGTCGGCGACGATGCCGGGCAGATCGCGGCTGCCGTCGAGCAGCGGGGCCAGCAGGGCGACCTGCTCCCCGCCGAGCGTCGTCACCCGGTCCTCCGTCATCAGGAAGACGGGCTCCCCCGGCCGCGATTCGACCCGCAGATGCGGGGCGAACCCGAGCCGGGGGAGCCCGTCGCCCGGGACCGTACGGTTCATCGAGACGTGGAGCCGCCGACCGTGGCCGACGGGGCGCCGAGCGCGGCAACCCAACAGATGCACATGTGGCTGTCCGCGTGTTCCCCGGGACCGTGGCCGAACTCCGTGATCACGAGATCGTCGGCGAACTCGGCGGCTGCCGTGTCACCTTCCAGGAGGGGCGTGATCCGTGACATATATGCTCCTTGTCGCTGTCGGCCGACTGCTGTGTGTCGCGCCGGCCCCCCCGGGGCCCGTGCACTGCCGCCATCCTTTCGGCCCCGCGGAGTGGTTACCAGTGCGTCCCGCACATGCGGCATATGAGATTTGCATATCTTGCGCATAGGTTCCTCATGTGTCTGTTCGGGTCGATGGCACTGGTTGAGTGCCGAAGCGGCCAGCGAGACTCCCTGGGCAAGGAGCCTTTCACGGTGCTCCGTCGACCACCTGGGGGAGACAAACGTGGACATATGGTTGCTGGGTCCGCTGACGGCCGAAGTGCGGGGCCGGTCGATCGTGCCGACCGCCGCCAAACCCCGGCAGATCCTCGCCCTGCTCGCCATCCACGCCAACCGGGTCCTGCCCGTCGGGACCCTGATGGAGGAGATCTGGGGCACCGAACCGCCCCAGAGCGCACTCGCCACCCTGCACACCTACATCCTTCAACTGCGCCGCCAGCTCACCGCGGCCTACGGTGCCGACGGCGGGGTGTCCGCCAAGGACGTCCTCGTCACCCAGTACGGCGGCTACTGCTGGCAGGCGCCCGTGGACTCCGTGGACGTGCCGCGGTACGAACGGCTGGTCGCCGCCGGGCGGATCGCCACCGCCGAGGACCGGCAGGAGAAGGCCTCGGCCCACTTCCGCGAGGCACTCGCGCTGTGGCGGGGGTCCGCGCTGGTGGACGTGCGGATAGGTCCCGTCCTGAGCATCGAGGTGGCGCGTCTGGAGGAGAGCCGGCTCGGCGTGCTGGAGCGGTGCCTCGAGGCGGATCTGAGGCTGGGACGCCACGCGGAGCTGCTGGCCGAACTGACCGAACTCACGGGGCGCCATCCGCTGCACGAGGGCCTGCACGCCCAGTGCATGACGGCGCTGTACCGGGCCGGCCGCTCCTGGCAGGCGTTGGACGTCTACCAGAGGCTGCGCCGTCGGCTGGCGGAGGAACTGGGGCTCTCGCCGTCGCCGCGTCTCCAGCGTCTGCAGCAGGCGGTGCTCGCCGCGGAGCCCTGGCTGGACGTGCCCGAGTACGGAGGGGACCCCGTGCTCGACCGGATGATCAGCTGACCCTCCCCCGGCCGACCGGCCGGACGGCTCAGCCGTTCTTGGTGACGAACTCGACGATGGACTCCCGCATGTAGTCGGTCATCTCCTCGGTGATGCCCGGGTACACCCCGATCCAGAAGCTCTGCTCCGTGATGATGTCGGAGTTGCGCAGATCCCCGGCCACCCGGTGCGCGGTGCCGAGATACGCCGGATGACGGGTGAGGTTGCCACCGAACAGCCGTCGCGTGCCGATGCGCCGTTCCTCCAGGAAGGCGATCAGGTCGCGGCGGGTGTAGGTGGCGTCCGGCAGCACCGTGATCACGAAACCGAACCAGCTCGGGTCGCTGCCGGGCGTGGCGGAGGGCAGCAGCAGACCGGGAACGTCCGCCAGCCCGTCCCGCAGCCGCTGCCAGTTGCGCCGCCGGGCCGCGCCGAACTCCGGCAGCTTCTTCAACTGGCTGAGTGCCAGGGCTCCTTGGAGATCGGTTGCCTTCATGTTGTAACCGATGTGGGAGAAGATGTACTTGTGGTCGTAGCCCTTGGGGAGGTCGCCCAGCTGGTAGTCGAACCGCTTGAGGCAGGTGTTGTCCTCGCCCGGCTCGCACCAGCAGTCCCGCCCCCAGTCGCGGAACGACTCGACGATACGGGCCAGTTCGAGATTGCGGGTCAGTACGCAGCCGCCCTCGCCCGTCGTGATGTGGTGGGCGGGGTAGAAGCTGACGGTGGCCAGATCGCCGAAGGTGCCCGTCATGCGGCCCTGGTACGTCGAGCCCACGGCGTCGCAGTTGTCCTCGATCAGGAACAGCTCGTGCTCCGTGGCGAGCTGCTGGATCTCCGCCACCTCGTAGGGGTTGCCGAGGGTGTGCGCGATCATGATGGCCCGGGTCCGGTCCGATATCGCCGCCCGGACACGCTCCGCCGTCGTGTTGTAGGTGCCGAGTTCGATGTCCACGAACACGGGCGTCAGACCGTTCTGGAAGATCGGGTTCACCGTGGTGGGGAAACCGCCGGCCACCGTGATCACCTCGTCGCCCGGGCGCAACCGCTGCTCGCCGAGCCGGGGGGAGGTCAGCGCCGAGAGCGCCAGCAGATTCGCCGACGACCCCGAGTTCACCAGGTGGGCCTTGCGCACGCCGATGTGGCGGGCGAACTGGCTCTCGAAGCGCCGGGAGTGGGCCCCGGCCGCGATCCGCAGATCCAGGGCGGCCTCCACCAGGGCGACCCGGTCCTCCCCGTCCAGGACGGCCCCCGAGGAGAGGATGGGCGTCACTCCCGGCTGGAAATTCCCTGGCTGCTGCTGCCGGTGATACTCGCGAACCTGCTCCAGGACCAGAGCCTTGGTGTCCGACGTCATAGCCGTCCCTCCCGTAAGGATTGCCTCGGGACCATGCTGGCGCGGATCGGTCGAGGAGCCGTGGAGTCCCCGCCGAAGCGCCTGCTCCAGCGGGCTTCCAGACGCCTTCGACCTGCCGTGACTAGCGTGTCCGGCGACGTAGCCGACTGGTGAGGTGGCAGATGCCGAAGGACACTCCACGGCCCGTGCTCCGCATGGGCGTTCTGGGCTGTGCCGATATCGCGGTGCGCCGGATCCTGCCCGCGCTCGTGGAGCATCCGTCGGTGCGGCTGGTGGCGCTGGCGAGCCGGGACGGGGCACGCGCCGAACGGCTCGCGGCCCGCTTCGGCTGCGCGGCGGTGACCGGTTACCAGGCGCTGCTGGACCGCGACGACATCAACGCCGTCTATGTGCCGCTGCCGCCCGGCATGCACCACGAATGGGTCACCAAGGCGCTGACGGCGGGCAAGCACGTCCTGGTGGAGAAGCCGCTCAGCACGACGTACGCCCAGAGCGTGGAACTGGTGTCGATGGCCGCCCGGCTCGACCTGGCGCTCACCGAGAACTTCATGTTCCTGCACCACTCGCAGCACGAGGCGGTACGGGCCATGGTCGGCGAGATCGGTGAACTGCGGGTCTTCTCCAGCTCCTTCGGCGTGCCGCCGCCCGACCCCTCGTCCTTCCGGCACGACGCCCGGCTCGGCGGTGGCGCGCTGCTGGACGTCGGTGTCTATCCGCTCCGCGCGGCCCAGCTCCACCTGGCCGGGGAACTCGACGTGCTGGGCGCCTGTCTGCGCGTGGACGAGGCCACGGGGGTCGACGTGGCGGGAAGCGCGCTGCTCTCCACGGCGACGGGGGTGACCGCGCAGCTCGACTTCGGCTTCCAGCACTCCTACCGGTCCGTCTACGCGCTGTGGGGCAGCCGCGGCAGGCTGAGCGTGCCGCGGGCCTTCACCCCGCCGCGTGAGCACCGCCCCGTGGTCCGGCTCGAACAGCAGGACCGGCTCACCGACGTGACGCTGCCCGCCGACCACCAAGTGAGCAACGCGCTCGACGCCTTCGCCTCCGCGGTGTCCTCGGACACCGTACGGGCCTCGCTGGGGGAAGCACTGCTGCGGCAGGCGCTCCTGGTGGAGCAGGTGCGCAAGGCCGCACGGGTGGTGAGCGGCTGATCCGCCGGGGCGACCCGCCGACCGCCCCCGCCCGCACGACGAGAGCCGGCGCCGAAAGGCGCCGGCTCTCGTCGTGTCCGCTCGCCGCCCGGGGTCTTCCCGGAGCGGAGAGGAGGGGAGAGGAGGGGAGAGGAGGGGAGGGGAGCGGCCCGGAACCGCTCAGCCCCGCTCAGACCCGCTCGGCCGGTTCCGGTCGGCGGGCCGAACGGTCGCGGTACCAGTCGACGACCTCGCGCAGACCGTCGTCCAGCGACCGGAGCGGCCGGTAGCCGAGTTCCTCGCGGATCTTCGTGTCGTCCACCGCGTACCGCAGGTCGTGGCCCTTGCGGTCGGGAACCTGACGGACCCTGGACCAGTCCGTGCCGCACAGCGCGAGCAGTTTGGCCGTCATCTCACGGTTGGTCAGGTGCGTACCGCCGCCGATGTTGTAGATCTCGCCGGGCCGGCCGCCGGTCAGCACCGCGTGGACGGCACGGCAGTGGTCGTCCACGTGCAGCCATTCCCTGACGTTGCCGCCGTCGCCGTACAACGGCACCGACCGGCCGGCCAGCAGTTCGGTGACGAACAGCGGGATCAGCTTCTCCGGGTGCTGCCGGGGGCCGTAGTTGTTGGCGCAGCGCGTGGTGCGCACGTCGAGCCCGTGGGTGCGCCAGTAGGACCGCGCGACGAGGTCGCTGCCCGCCTTCGACGCGGCGTAGGGGGAGTTGGGGAGCAGCGGGGCCTCCTCGGTCCAGGTGCCCTCGGCGATCGATCCGTAGACCTCGTCCGTCGAGACGTGCACGAACGTGCCGACGTCGCAGCGCAGGCTCGCCTCCAGCAGCGACTGGGTGCCCAGCACGTTGGTGGTGACGAACTCGGCGGGCTCGGTCAGCGAACGGTCGACGTGGGTCTCGGCCGCGAAGTGCACGACCGCGTCGTGGCCGGGGACCACCGCCAGCAGCGCGTTCAGGTCGCGGATGTCGAGCCGGTGGAAGTCCAGCCGGGGATCGGACAGGGGCAGGTTGCCGGTGCTCCCCGCGTAGGTGAGCAGGTCGACGACCGTGACCCGGCTCGGCCGGGGACCGGGCAGGGTGCCGGCCAGCAGCGAACGGACGTAGTGGGACCCGATGAAACCGGCGCCGCCGGTGATCAGGACACGCATGGCGACGTACCTCCGGGGCGTCGGGGGCCATGGGCGCGGTGCTGGGCGGTCAGCCGTTCCAGTACGGGGACGACCTGCGCCGGGGTCGGTTCCGACTCCGCCTCGGCACGCAGTCGGGCGGCCGCCGAGGTGAACGAGGGGTCCTCCAGGATCCGGACGAGCCTGCCGCGCAGCCCCTCCACCGTCACCTCGTGGGAGGGCAGGTGCAGGCCCGCGCCCAGTGCCTGCTGGCGCTGCGCGCGGTCGATCGCGTCCCAGATCCAGCCCATGGCGATCTGCGGAACACCCTCGACGAGCGCCGTCGACCAGGTTCCGGCGCCGCCGTGGTGGACGATGGCCGCGCAGGTCGGCAGCAGGGCGTGCAGCGCCACGTGGTCCACCAGGCGCACGTTGTCCGGGACATGGGTCAGCAGCGCCCGCTCCTCGGCGTCGAGGGTGGCGACCACCTCGATGTCCAGCCCCTCGATCGCCTTCAGGACGAGGTCGACCGGCACCGCGTTGGGGAACTCCGAGGTGCGGGCCGTCAGGCCCAGGGTGACGCAGACGCGGGGGCGCGTCGGCGGGACGCGCAGCCAGTCGGGCACGACGGCGGGCCCCGGCCCGTTGTAGGGGACGTAGCGCATGCCCACGGTCGGGCCGTCCGAGGGCGGGCGGAAGCTGCGCGGCACCTGGTCCACCGACCACTGTCCCGTCACCGCCTCCTCGTCGAAGGGCACGCCGTAGCGGCCGAGCGTCCACTCCAGCCACTGGCCGAGGGAGTCCTCGGGGTGCGCCGTCCCGCTGCCCCCGGCCCGGTCCGCCGGGGCGGCGCCGATCTGCGCGAGGAAGGCCCGCCGCATGGACATGAACAGGTCGGGGAAGGACAGCAGCCGGGCGTGGGCCGCGCCGGTCACCTTCGCGGCGACCGCGCCGGCGAAGGTGAACGGCTCCCACAGGACGAGGTCCGGTGCCCAGCCCCGGGCGAAGTCGACGAGGTCGTCCACCATCGGATCATCGTTGATCAGGGTGTAGAAGGTGGCGGTCATCATCGTGTCCCAGCCCTTGAGGAAGGCCGGGGTGAGCTGTCCGGGGGCGTCGGCGTCCAGCGACTGGTTGGCGTGGTGGGACAGCACGGAGTCGCCCACGCCCTTGACCATCTCGTCCAGCCGGTGATCCACCCCCACCGGGACGGCGGTCAGGCCGGCCGCCGTGATGCTCCCGGTCAGGGCGGGCTGGCTCGCCACCCGCACCTCGTGCCCGGCGGCCCGCAGCGCCCAGGCCAGCGGCACGGACCCGTTGAAGTGAGCGTCCATCGCGAAGGACGTCAGGAGAACCCGCATGGTCGGTCCTTTCTCTGCGGCTCGGCTTTCCGCGGCTCGGCTTTGCGCGGCTCCGCGGCACCCCGGCCGCGGTGCACCGCGCCCCGGTGTGGCGTCACGCGGAGGTGGTCAGGGGGAACCGCAGGACTCCGCCCAGCACGGGGGAGCGCATCCGCCGCAGGACGCCGTCGGCCTGCGTCAGCCGGGGGTGGCGCTCCCGCAGGGTGCGCACCGCGGTCTCCGCCTGGAGCCGGGCGAACGCCCCGAAGAGCGCGGTGTGCGGGCCCGAGAGCGACAAGTGACCCTGCCCCACGGGCCGTTCGAGGTCGAAGTGGTCCGGCGCCAGGAACGCCTCGGGGTCCCGGTTCGCCGCACCGACGTGGACGACGACCTGGGCACCCGCCGGGACGTCCTGGCCGCCGAGCGTGAGGTCCTCGGCGGCGATACGGCTCTCCAGCCGCACCGGCGGCGCGAAGCGCAGGGTCTCCTCCACGGCGCCGGCCGCCCGCTGCGGGTCGTCGCCGAGCAGCGCCCACTGCACGGGACGGGCGAGCAGCGACTCCAGGGTGTTGTTGATGAGCCCGGCGGTGAACTCGACGCCCACCACGGCGGTGAGCACGCCCACGGCGAGCGCGTCCCGAGCGGGCGAGGCCGCGGCGGAGTCGGCGCGCAGCACGGTGCCGAGCAGGTCGTCGCCCGGATCGGTCCGCCGCGCCTCGACGAGGTCGCCGATCAGGGCGCGGAGGTCCTCGACGGCCTCGTTCAGCCGACGGGTCACGGCGAGCGGCTGGGGGCAGAGCGCGGCGTCGAGGGCGACGCCGGCGGCGAGACACCCCTGGGCGAAGCGGTCGCGCAGCGCACCGGGGACGCCGAGCAGCGCGGCGGCGGCCTCGACGGCCACCGGGCGGGAGTAGTCCGCCATGAGGTCGAAGGCGTCACCCGCGCGGTCGGCGGTCTCCTGGTGCACGCCCTCGGCGTGCTTGCGCCGGCCCTCCAGCGCGGCCCCGCTCAGGACCGGGGCGGCCGACCGCTCCCAGCGGGCGTGGTCGACGCCCGACGCGTGCAGGAAGGCCCGGTCCAGCGGGACGATGTGGCACAGCTGCGGATTGCTCCAGGCGTCGGAGAAGACGTGCCGCTGCGGTCCCGGCAGATCGGCGTGGCGCAGGCCGAGCCGGGGGTCCGACAGGGCCTGGAGGGCGACGCCGTGCCGGCCGGTGACCCAGGCTCCGGTGGCGCTCTGCCACAGCGGTGCGTCCGACTCCCGTATCCGGCGGGCCAGCAGCGTGGGGTCGTCGCTCTCCGCGCGCAGTGTCAGGGCGTACGGGTCGCCGCTGGTGCCGTAGATCCAGTGGAAGCCGCGGGCGGTCAGGAGATGACGGCCCAGTTCGCTGTCGGTCTGCTCGTTCTCCGCGGTGTCGGGCGAGTTCTCTGTCTGCACGGCAGTCTCCTTCGGGAGGTGGTTCAGGTGAGGGACAGACCGCCGTCGACCGCGAGCACCACTCCGGTCGCGTAGGCGGCGCGCGGGTCGGTGAGCTGGACGGCCCACCAGGCGATGTCCTCGGGCCGGCCGACCCGGCCGGCCGGGACGCGGGTGGCGATCTGTGCGAGGAAGTCCGCGTAGGCCTCGGGGGACATCCCGGAGCGTTCGCCGATGCCCGTGTCGATCACGCCCGGGGCCAGGCCGAGGACGCGGATGGAGCGGGGGGCCAGTTCCACGGCCCAGGTGCGGGTGAGGAAGTCGAGCCCGGCCTTGGCGGCGCCGTAGACACCGTTCTCCGGCCAGGCGCGGCGGCCCAGCGCTCCCGCCGAGCCGATGTTCAGCACGGTTCCGCCGCCGTCGGCCGCCAGGGCGTCCAGCGTCTGCCGGGTGAGCAGCAGGGGGGCCAGGAGGTTGCCGTCGAGCTGTTCACGGGCGGCCTCCCGCTTGGTCTGGGCGAGACCGGCGAATCCGCCGGTGGCCGCGTTGTTCACGAGGACGTCGATACGGCCGCACGCCTCGAGCGCCGCGTCGGTGACGGCTCGCGGGCTGTCCGGATCGGTGAGGTCGGCGGTCAGGACACTGATGCCGGGGTGGCCCTCGGCGGTCCCGGCCAGGGTCGCGGGGGTGCGGCCCACGACGAGTACACGGTCGCCGCGGTCGGCGAAGGCGCGGGCCGTGGCCCGCCCGATCCCGGTCCCGCCGCCGGTGACGATCACACCCCGGGGCGTTGTCGGTTCCTTGGTCGCGCTCATGCCCCGGACCGTAGGCCGCGCCGCTCGATTCGCGGTCGAGCCCTGCTCGGCGGAGTCTCAGGGCCGGTCGTCACGGGTCACCACCCTCTCCCGGACGAGGAGCCGGCCGCCCTCGCGGACCAGGACGTCCCGGCAGGTGCACACCAGGTGCAGCCGGGCGGGGCCGCCCTGGGCGACGGCGATGATCGAGACCTGGCTCTCGGCCGTCAGCGAGCCGTCGTCCGCGGGGGTGACGGTGAGCATGCCGACCCAGTGGCGGTGGGTCTCCCGGGCGGCGGCGAGACCGGCCGCGGCCTTGCGGGCGCCCTCGGCGAGCATCGGGCGTCCGCGTACCGGCTCCGGGAGCGAGGGCGGCGCGAAGGAGCCGTCCTCGGTGAAGGTGCCGGCCCAGGTCTCGGCCTCGCCCGTGTCCAGGTACCGCATCTGCCGTGCGTAGAAGTGCTGAACCTCGGCGTAGACGTCCGCCGGGGCCGTCGGGGCCTGTACCGCCATGCCATGTCCCTTCCGCCGTTGTCACGTCGCGGGGCGGTGTTGCGGGGCCCCGGGTGAGGGTCACGACGGTCGCAGCGGTGCCTCCAGGATCGGTCGAGCGCGGGGCGGGCGGACGCGCTGGCGGCTGTTCAGTCAGCCTCCAACGCTTCTCGAGCCGCGCTGGTGAGCATGGGCTGGCTCGCAGGAAACCCATCGCCGGGAGGCGCGTGTGCGCATCATCGACCTGTCCTCACCCGTGGACGCGGCGGGTTTCGAACCTGATCCCGTGGTGCACGACGTTCTCGGCCCGAAAGAGGCCGCCACGCACATGAGCGAGGAGATGCGTGAGCACTTCGGGATCGAGTTCGACCCGGCGGAGCTGCCGGAGGGCGAGTTCCTCTCGCTCGACCGCCTCCAGCTGACGACCCACACCGGAACCCATGTCGACGCGCCCTCGCACTACGGCACGCGCGCCTCGTACCGGGACGGTCCGCCGCGGCACATCGACGAGATGCCGCTCGACTGGTTCTTCCGGCCCGCGGTCGTGCTCGACCTGAGCGACCAGGGCACCGGCGCGGTCGGCGCCGCCGTACTGCGACGGGAGTTCGACCGCATCGGCCACACCCCCGACCCCATGGACATCGTCCTGCTCAGGACCGGCGCCGACGCCTGGGCGGGGACGCCGAAGTACTTCACGGACTTCACGGGGCTCGACGGGTCCGCCGTGCACCTGCTGCTGGACCTGGGCGTGCGCGTGATCGGCACGGACGCGTTCAGCCTGGACGCGCCGTTCGGCGACATCATCACCCGCTACCGGGCCACGGGTGACCGGTCGGTGCTGTGGCCCGCCCACTTCATCGGGCGGGACCGGGAGTACTGCCAGGTCGAACGGCTCGCCGGGCTCGACCGGCTGCCCGCCGTGCGCGGCTTCCGGGTCGCCTGCTTCCCGGTGCGGATCGCCGGCGCGGGCGCCGGCTGGACGAGGGCGGTGGCGCTGATCGACGAGTGAGTGGGGAACGGCGGCCGAACGGACGACGCGCCCACCGGGGCGCCGACGGAGGGAACAGACATGTACGGCCGGGAACTCGCGGACGTGTACGAGGCCATCTACCGCAGCCGGGGCAAGGACTGGGGGGAGGAGGCGGCGGACGTCTCCCGGATCATCGCCGAACGGCGTCCGGGAGCCGACTCGCTGCTCGACGTGGCCTGCGGCACCGGTGCCCATCTCAGCGTGTTCAGCACCCTGTTCGAGGTCGCCGAGGGCCTGGAGATCGCGGAGCCGATGCGGCGGCTCGCCGAGCAGCGGCTGCCCGGCACCACCGTGCACGCCGGCGACATGCGCGACTTCCGGCTGGACCGCACGTACGCGGCGGTGAGCTGCATGTTCTGCGCCATCGGCTATCTGGAGACGGTGGCCGACATGCGGGCCGCCGTCCGGGCGATGGCCGGCCATCTGGAGCCCGGCGGCGTGCTGGTCGTCGAACCCTGGTGGTTCCCCGAGAACTTCATCGAGGGCTATGTCGCCGGCGACCTGGCCCGCGAGGAGCACCGGACCATCGCCCGGATCTCGCACACCACCCGCAAGGGCCGCGCCACCCGCATGGAGGTCCGCTTCACCGTGGGGGACGCCGCCGGCATCCAGCAGTTCACGGAGATCGACGTGCTGACGCTGTTCACCAGGGACGAGTACACCTCCGCGTTCACCGACGCGGGCTGCTCCGTGGAGTTCCTGGAGGACGGCCCCACCGGTCGCGGTCTCTTCGTCGGTGTGCGAGAGAGGTCCTGACGACGCGGACGGTCAGCCCGACACCTCGCGGGCGACCGACATCACGTACCGGCCGTAACCGGACTGCGCCATCTGTTCGCCGAGCCGGTAGCAGCTCTCCGCGTCGATGAACCCCATGCGCAGCGCGACCTCTTCGACGCAGGCGATGCGCACGCCCTGCCGTTCTTCGAGCGTGCGCACGTACTGGGCGGCCTGGAGCAGGGATTCCGGAGTTCCGGCGTCGAGCCAGGCGAAACCGCGGCCGAGGTCGACCAGACGGGCTCGGCCGCGCGCCAGATAATTCCGGTTGACGTCGGTGATCTCCAGTTCCCCGCGTGCCGAGGGGCGGAGGTTCTTCGCGATGTCCACCACTTCGTTGTCGTACAGGTAAAGCCCGGTGATGGCGAGGTCGGAGCGCGGCCGGAGCGGTTTCTCCTCCAGGGAGACGAGGCGTCCCGACGCGTCGGTCTCGCCCACCCCGTAGCGTTCCGGGTCCTCCACGGGATAGCCGAACAGCACACAGCCCTCGACGTTTCGGACATTGCTCTGGAGCAGGTCGTAGAAGTGGTATCCGTGGAAGATGTTGTCTCCCAGGACCAGTGCCACGTCGTCGTCGCCCACGTGTTCGGCGCCGATGATGAAGGCCTCGGCCAGGCCGGCCGGCCGGTTCTGCACCGCGTAGTCGATCCGGACCCCGAGCTGGGAGCCGTCGCCCAGCAGCCTGCGGAACTGCTCCAGGTCGCGCTCGGTGCAGATGAGTAGGATCTCCCTGATGTCCGCCAGCATCAGTACCGAAAGCGGATAGTAGATCATCGGCTTGTCGCCGACCGGAAGCAGCTGTTTCGATACGGAGACGGTTATCGGATGGAGCCTTGTTCCCGAACCGCCGGCGAGAATAATCCCCTTCATGGGTATGCCCCTGTCCTCGATTTCTGCTCATGCTAACGACCCGATTCGGTCGACGGCAAGAAGAGAAAGTCCCGGTCCAGGGAAAATCGAGCGGTAATAAAGGGAATTCAGGGGTTGTGGGTCCGTGCGGGAATGTGATGTGCTGCGAGGGGATGGTGACGCCCTGTGGCACGGCATCAGTAATGGGAGGGAAAAGAATTAATGACGACTCTCGTATGGGACTACCTACAGGAATACGAGAACGAACGCGACGACATCCTGGACGCCGTGGACACGGTCTTCAGGTCGGGTCGGCTCGTCCTCGGTGACAGCGTCCGCGGCTTCGAGGAGGAGTTCGCCGCCTACCACGGCCGCGCCCACTGCGTCGGCGTGGACAACGGCACCAACGCGATCAAGCTGGCCCTCCAGGCGCTCGGCGTCGGCCCCGGGGACGAGGTCGTCACCGTGTCCAACACCGCGGCCCCCACGGTGGTCGCCATCGACTCGGTGGGCGCCACCCCGGTGTTCGTCGACGTACACGCCGACAGCTACCTCATGGACACCGAGCAGGTGGAGGCCGCCCTCACGCCCCGGACCCGATGCCTGCTCCCCGTCCACCTCTACGGGCAGTGCGTCGACCTGGCTCCGCTGGAGCGGCTCGCCGCGGAGCACGACCTGACCCTCGTCGAGGACTGCGCGCAGGCCCACGGGGCCCGCCGCGACGGCCGCCTCGCCGGCACGACGGGCGACGCCGCCGCCTTCTCCTTCTACCCCACGAAGGTGCTCGGCGCGTACGGCGACGGAGGCGCCGTACTCACCTCCCGGGACGACTCCCACCGCGCGCTGCGCCGCCTGCGCTACTACGGCATGGAGGAGCGGTACTACGTCGTCGGCACCCCGGGCCACAACGCCCGGCTCGACGAGGTGCAGGCCGAGATCCTGCGGCGCAAGCTGCGCCGGCTCGACACCTACGTCCAGGGGCGGCAGGCCGTCGCCCGGCGCTACGAGGAAGGACTCGGCGACACCGACCTGGTGCTCCCGCACACCGTCCCCGGCAACGAGCACGTGTACTACGTCTACACGGTCCGCCACCCCCGGCGCGACGACATCATCAAGGCCCTCAAGACGTACGACATCGAGCTGAACATCAGCTACCCCTGGCCGGTGCACACCATGTCCGGCTTCGCCCACCTCGGATACGGCGCGGGTTCGCTGCCCGTCACCGAGGAACTGGCCGGCCAGATCTTCTCGCTCCCGATGTACCCGACGCTCCCGCCGGACGCCCAGGACAAGGTGATCAGCGCGGTCCGTGACGTGCTGGACAGCCTCTGAGCCCGTGCGGCGGGCCACGGGGACGGACGAGAGCCCGGCGGGAGGACACCGCCGGGCTCTCGTCCGTCCCCGTCCCCGTCAGCCGGCGGACCGCGCCGCCTCCAGGCCGCGCAGACACGCCACCAGACTCCGGGCCTGCACGTTGAGGTAGTGGCTGTGCCCGAGCAACCGCGTCAGCTGGTCCATGGACAGCCAGCGGTAGTCGGGGTGGCCGGGGTCCTCGGGAACGTCGCTGTCCACGATCAGATAGCGGTTGCGGGCGTGGAAGAAGCGGCCGCCCTCCTCGGAGAGCACCGCCTCGAACCGGATGCGGTCGGGCCCGGCGGCCAGCACCTCGTCGAGATGGCGCGGCCGGGCGGCGGCCGGCAGCCACCGGTAGCTCTCCGGGACGCACTGCACGGTCGGCGCCAGTTCGACGACATCCGCGTAGCCCGGCTCGGTGCGGGCGTGCATCAGCACGTGCTCCACCCCGCCGATCCGCCGGACCAGGAAGGCGATGACGCCTGTGCCGTGCGGCTCGATCATCGGCTGACGCCAGCCGCCGACCTCACGCCCGGCGGCCGTGACGGAGACCCCGATGACGTCGAAGAAGCCGCCGCTCTCGTGCGAGTAGCCCATCTCGGTGTGCTCCCACTCGTCCAGCGAGGAGAGCGCGACCCGCTGGGTGCTGACGCCTGCCAGCGAGCGGGCACCGGTGATCCAGCTCAGCACGTCGGTCATCCGGTGCAGCGAACCCTGCGGCCGGGAGGCGTGCGGCAGACACGCCATCACGGTCCGCGCGTCCATGTTGATGATGTCGTCGCGCGCCAGCAGCAGGTACAGCTGCCCGAGCGTGAACCAGCGGAAGCCCTCGAGGACCTCCACCTCGGCGGTCGTCTCCACGACCATGTTGCGGTTGCGCTTGCGGTAGAACCAGGCGCCCTGTTCGGACTGCCGGACGTCCGCGATCACCCGGTGCCGTGAGGTGTCGCGGAAGTAGTCCAGATACGGCACCGGCCTGCCCTTGTGGACACCGGTGTAGTTGCTGCGGGTCGCCTGCACGGTGGGGGAGAGCTGTAGCCCTCCGGGGTTGCCCGGTTCGGCCTTGGCCTGCATCAGGCAGTGCGGCACCCCGTCGAACTCCTTGACCAGGATGCCCAGGATGCCGACCTCGGGCTGGTCGATGATGGGCTGGTCCCACCAGTTCACCGCGCCGGTCGGGTCGTGCACCCGCAGACCGTGGACCGTGAAGAACTTGCCGGTGCGGTGGCGCAGATCCCCGGTCACCGGCGTCTCGTACCACTGGTCCAGGGCGGCCAGCGGTACCCGCTCGGCCGTCGTGTAGATCTTCTGCCCGTACTCGGCGAACCAGTCGTCGAAGCCGGCCAGATCGGTCAGCGGGCTCTCCACAGCCGCGGCCGACCTGGCGATACGGGCCGTGACATCGGCCATCGGAACTCCTCTTCGTGGATGGGGCGTGCGGGCGGTCTCAGCCGGCGGGTTCCTCCCAGGTCGCCCGCATCGCCTCGGCCAGCGGGATCCGCGGCTTCCAGCCGAGCAGCCGGCCGGCCAGCCGGATGTCGGCCCGGGTCCAGTTGCCGCCCTTGCTGTCGATGGGCCCGTCCTCGATCCGCAGGCTTCCCGGCGGCAGCTCCGCTGCGGCGGCCAGCAGCTCCACCAGCTCGCGCATCGCGGTGGCCTCGCCGCGGCCGATGTTGACGACCCGTCCGGTGGCGGGGGAGGCCACCGCGAGAACCACGGCCTCGGCCAGATCCCGTACGTCGACGAAGTCCCGCCGGGCGTCGGCGACGCGCAGCGTCACCGGGTTCGCCGGGTCGGCGGCCCGCAGTCTGCCGACGACCGCCCCGAGGAAACTGGCCGGGGTGGTGCGGGGCCCGCACACGTTCACGGGGCGGAGCACCAGCCCGTCCACCCGGCCGGAGCGGGTGCTGTCCAGGACCAGCTCGGAGCCGGCCAGCTTGGTCCTGGCGTACATCGTCGTCGGCCGGGGCACGTGGTCCTCGTCGACGGAGAGGGGTTCGGGCACCGGCCCGTACTCGTGGACGGAGCCCAGGTGGACCAGCCGCGGCCGGTCCTCCATCAGCGTCAGGGCCTGGAGCAGCCGGTCGACCAGGGTGATGTGCGCGTACCGCATCTCCTCCTCGGTCGTGCCCCAGCCGCCCGTCGCGTTGACCACGGCCCGTACCCGGTGCCGGGCGAACAGCCGCGCGAGTTCGGCGGGCGGGACCGCCGCCACGTCCAGCCCGGCGAAGACGTGGTCCGCCACCGCGGGCCCGCCGCGCCGGGCGACCGCGAGCACCTCGTGCCCCTCGCGTGTCAGCGCGGCGCTGACACAGCGGCCGACACAGCCGCTCGCCCCCAGCACCGCGATCCGGGGCCCGCCCGCACCGCTCAGGGCCGCCACAGGCCGGCCTCGATCCGACGGCACTTGTCGTACTCCGGCAGGCCGCCCTCCGCCCGCACCTGCGCGAGCCGGGGCGCCGCCCGGTCCCGCACCGACAGCAGGGGCTCCAGGTCCTCGGGGATCGGCAGGCCCAACTCGGGATCCAGCGCGGACAGCGCCAGCTCGTGCTCGGCCTCGTAGCTCCCCGAGAGCATGTACGACATCACCGTGTCGTCCTCCAGGGCGACGAAGGCGTGCCCGACGCCGACCGGGAAGTACATGGCGCTGAACCCCTCGGGGTCCAGCACGGAGGAGTCCCAGCGGCCGAAGGTGGGGGAGCCGACGCGGATGTCCACCACGATGTCGATGGCCCTGCCACGGGCGCAGTACACGTACTTCGCCACGCCCGGCGGCGTGACCGTGTAGTGGATGCCCCGCACGGTGCCGCGCCGTGACCTGCTGTGGTTGGACTGCGCGACGCGGAACAGCGGGTGCCCCAGCGCCGCCACGAAGGCCGGTTCCTGGAACGGCGAGGTGAACAGGCCTCGGTCGTCCTCGAACACGGGCGGGGTGAACACGAACGCGCCGGAGACGGCGAGTTCCCGGAACTGCACGGCGGAATCCATCTACTGCTCCCCTCGGACGGTGCTGCCGGACTCCCGGACACGGCGGTGTTCGGCGGTGAGCTTCTCCAGCAGCGGGACGATGTCGTTGGGGCTCGGCGTGCCCACCATCTCCCGGCGGATCCGCGCGCAGTTCTCCGCGAACGACGGCTCCTCCAGCAGCCGCAGCACCTGGTCGCGCACGTCCTGCGCCGTGTAGTGGTCGACGTCGCGCAGGTACAGCCCCGCCCCGAACCGCTCCAGCTGCTTGGCCTTGTGGATGGTGTCCCACACCATGTCGGGCACGATGAGCTGCGGGACACCGTGGGCCAGCGCGGTCTGGAAGGTGCCCGAGCCGCCGTGGTGGATGACCGCGGAGCAGGTCGGCAGCAGCGCGTTGAGCGGTACGAAGTCGACGGCCCTGACGTTGTCCGGCAGCCGCGGCAGACCGGAGAGCTGCTTGGCGTTGAGCGTCGCGACCACCTCGACGTCCAGTTCCGCCAGTGCCTCCACCAGTTCACCGACGGACGCGCGGTCGCCGTCCAGCACCTCGCGGTGGGCCACCCCGAGGGTCAGGCAGACCCGGCGCTTCTTCGGCGGCTCGTGCAGCCAGTCCGGGATGACGGCCTGCCCGTTGTACGGGATGTAGCGCAGCGGGACGAACGGCTGCGCCACCGGGAACCGCATCGACGGGGGCACCGGGTCGATGGTCCACTGACCGACCGCGACCTCCTCCTCGAACTCCGCGCCGTAGCGGCCCAGCGTCCAGGTCAGCCACTCGCGCAGCGGGTCGTCCCGCAGCTCCGGCAGCCGTTCCGCCTGGAGGTCGAGGAAGGTCTCGCGCATCCGCCCCAGCAGATCGAGCCCGAACAGCAGCCGGGCGTGGGCGGCGCCGGTGACCTGCGCGGCCACCGGACCCGCGAACGACAGCGTGTCCCAGACGACCAGGTCGGGCTGCCACTCGCGGCTGAACGCGACCAGGTCGTCGATCATGCGTTCCGGGCAGGAGTTCTGGAACGCCATCGCGGTCATCGAGGTGAAGACCCCCAGGACGTGGTCCCAGGTCAGCATCTCGGGACGGGTCTCGGTCATGTCCATCCCGGCTTCCGCCTGGCTCTCCATGATCTCGGCGTCGTCGCCCAGGCCCTCGTTGACCCGCTGCATCTGCGCTTCCAGCTCCAGCGGCTCACCCACACAGACGGCGGTCAGACCGGTACGGGTGATGTCCTCCGCCAGATCCGGCTGGCTGGCGATCCGGACCTCGTGGCCGGCGGTCTGCAGGGCCCAGGCCAGCGGGACCTGGGCGTGCATATGGGACTTGGCGGCGAACGTGGTGAACAGAACCTTCATCGATCTCCCTTTTCGCGAGTGGTGATGCCGCGGCCCGCGCGGACCGGGCCGTTCCCCTGGAGCCGGCCCGGTCCGCGCGGCGGGCTCAACTGCCGTCGTGGCCGACGTACCGGTGGCGCACCAGCCAGCCGTCCCCGTCGGCGACCAGGACGTCCTGGCAGGACGTGCTGAGCCGGATCGCGGGAGCCGAGCCCGCGGCGGTCGAGACGACCAGGGCGTCGTAACCGGTGCGCACGGAACCGTCCGGGAAACGCCAGGCGGCCGGCAGCCCCAGCCAGTGCCGGCGCACTGTTCCGGGCGGCGCCGCGGGCCGTGCGCCGACGGCCTTCGCGATCGCCGTCCGGCCGCGCAGCGGCTCGGCGAACGTGCTCTGGTCGAAGGCCCCGTCCTCGGTGAAGGTGTCCGCCCAGGCCTGCGCCTCGCCCTCGTCGAGAAGCCGCATCTGCCGGGCGTAGAACTGCTGGATGGAGCCGTACGCGGCCGGCTCCACCGGCTCGGTGCGGGCCCGCCCCTCCGCGTACTCCTTGGCGTGGCGCATGGTGATCGTGCTGTTGCCGCCCAGCGCGTCCCGGATGAAGGCACGGGCGTCGGCGGTGGTCGAGGAGGGGCCGAGGACCTTGGGGACGGCCGCGGCGTTGACGACGACGGTGTGCCGGGAGACGGCCACGCAGCCGGACGGGATCTCCCGTACCGTCCACTCCCCGGTGTGCACGGACATCAGCGCGGGGGTCTGCGACTGCTTGTAGGTGATCCGGCCGTCCGGCAGACAGATCCGCACGGAGGCCGTGGTGTGCGTGGAACCGTCGGGAGCGCGGGTGTCCATCTCCAGGTGCTGCACGTCGGGGGTGTCCTCCTTCAGCAGCACCCGGGCGACGTGGGGCAGTCGCTCCTGCCACCGCCCGGCGTGGTGCAGGAAGTCCCGCACGTCCTGGGCCGGGGCGTCGATCCGCACCGAGTCCTCGAAGGTGTACGGCTCCTCGTCGGTCCCGGCGCGTGCCGCGGCGGACTCCAGCGCGGCCAGCTCCTTCCCGCTGTTGCGCTCGATCGCCGCCAGGATCCAGGCGACGTTGTGCTCCAGGTCGCCCACGGCGCTGAAGTCGTGCAGCAGCCGCACCCTGCTGCCGCCGTCCGGCAGCCCCTCGACGATCCACTCCCCGCCCATCGCGGCGACCGGGTCCTGCGACACCTCCTGGCGGAACCGGATCCGCAGACCCGCGCGGTCCAGGGTGCGCCGTGAGGTCCAGGACTTGACCTCGCCGTTGGCGGTCGCCCAGATCCGCAGGCGCTCCTCGTCCCCGGAGCGCTCCAGGTACTCCACGTGCAGGGTCGGGGGGAAGACGTGCGGCCAGTCCTGCGCCCGTTCCACCAGGCCGAAGACGGCTTCCGGGGCGGCCGCCACCGTGATCGTGTGCTCGGTCGTGTGCACCTCGTGCGCCATGCTGGTCCCCTCTGTCGGTCCACGGCCGTGAGCGGCCGGACCCCGCTGTCAGTAGTTGCCGAGTCCGCCGCAGACGTTCATCGCCTGGGCGGTGATCGACGCGGCGGTCGGGGAGAGCAGATAGCCGACGAGCCCGGCGACCTCGTCCGGCGTGGAGTAGCGGCCGAGGGGGATCTTCGCCTGGAACCGTTCCAGAACCTCGTCCTCGGTGATGTCCCAGGCACCGGCGTACCCCTGGCGCACCCGCTCGGCCATCGGCGTCTCCACATAGCCGGGGCAGACGGCGTTGACGGTGATGCCGGTCTTCGCCAGCTCCAGGCCGAGGGCCTTGGTGAAGCCGACCACGCCGTGCTTCGACGCCGAGTAGGGCGCCCCCAGTGCCACGCCCTGCTTGCCGCCGGTGGAGGCGATGTTGACGATCCGTCCGGCTCCGCGCTCCAGCATTCCGCCGGTCGTCAGCACCTCGCGGGTCATGCGGAAGACGCTGTTGAGGTTGGTCTCGATCACGTCGAGCCAGAGTTCGTCGGTGATCTGCGCGGTGTGGCCGCCGCCGCTGCGGCCGGCGTTGTTCACCAGCGCGTCGACGGGGCCGAACCGCTCGGTGGCCGCCCGGACGAAGGCGCGCACCTGCCCGGTGTCGCGCACGTCGCAGGCGGTGCCGTCGACCTCGTGACCGGCCTCGCGCAACGTCTTGACGGTGAGGGCGACCCGATCGCCGTCGCGGGCGCAGATGAAGACCCGCGCCCCCTGTTCGGCCAGGCCGCGGGCCACGGCGAGACCGATCCCGCTGGTGGCACCGGTGACGATGGCGACGCGTTCTGCTGCTGGCGGCATGACGGCTCCTCAGCGGTCCCTGCGATGCGGTGTCGGACGACTGCGAGGGTGTCAGCGGCCGCTTGAGGCGCGCTCGAACCCCGGCCCGGCCCGGGCTCCATCGGCCTTCCACCCGCCTCCGAGACCAGGCCCGCAGCTTGGTACGACACGAACGAACGTGCGGTGTCAAGCGACGCCGGGTCACACCGACCGGCCAACGAGGAGGCCATCGATGACGGATCATGAGCCAGGCACCGAGGGGGCCGACGCCGTCACCTTCGTGAACACCTTCACCGTGCACGCCGAACCCGAGGTGTTCGAGAAGGAGTTCGCGCGGACGTCGGAGTTCATGGCACGGCAGCCGGGCTTCGTCCGGCACACGCTCAGCCGGCACGCGGAGCGGCCCGGTCAGTACGTCAACGTCGCCGAGTGGCGGGACGTCGCCGCCTTCCGCGCGGCCGTCTCGCACCCCGACTTCCGGCCGCACGCCGGTGCGCTGCGCGCCCTGAGCGAGAGCCGGCCCGAACTGTATCTGGTGCGACTGCACCGCGGAAGCGGCCCGGATCCGGTGGATTCGGCGACCTCTCCGGTCCCCCGTCCGGCTTTCGCAGGGGAGGACATATGACGGCCCGCCGAGTCGTGATCACCGGGCTGGGAGTGATCGCCCCGGGTGGCATCGGCACCAAGGCGTTCTGGGAGCGCATCGTCTCCGGTGTCTCCGCGACCAGGACCATCACGGCCTTCGACCCGACCGGGTTCCGCTCCCGGATGGCCGCGGAGTGCGACTTCGACGGGGCCCGCGCGGGCCTGACCGCCCGTGACACCGCACGGCTGGACCGCGCCACCCAGTTCGCGGTGGTCGCCGCCCGCGAGGCGCTCGCCGACAGCGGCGTCGAGATCGACGAGAGCAACGCGCACCGGACCGGCGTCAGCCTCGGATCCGCCGTGGGGTGCACCCAGAAGCTGGAGGAGGAGTACGTCGCGCGCAGCGGCGGCGGGCAGCGCTGGCTGGTCGACCACGCCGCGGGCACACCGTACCTGTACGACTACTTCGTGCCCAGTTCGATGGCGGCCGAGGTGGCGTGGGAGGCCGGCGCCGAAGGCCCCGCCGCGCTCGTCTCGGCGGGCTGCACCTCCGGTCTCGACTCCCTCGGGCACGCGCTGGAACTCATCAGGGAGGGCACCACCGACATCATGATCGCGGGCGGCAGCGACGCGCCCATCGCGCCCATCACCGTGGCGTGCTTCGACGCCATCAAGGCGACCTCACCGCGCAACGACACCCCGGAGCACGCCTCACGGCCCTTCGACAGGACCCGCAGCGGCTTCGTGCTCGGCGAGGGCGCGGCCGTACTCGTCCTGGAGGAACGCGAGTCCGCCCTGCGGCGCGGAGCGCAGATCTACGCCGAGGTCGCCGGTTTCGCCGGGCGCGCCAACGCCCACCACATGACCGGACTGCGCCCCGACGGGCTGGAGATGTCCGCCGCCATCACCGGCGCGCTCGACGACGCCCGCCTCGCCCCCGACGCCGTCGGCTACGTCAACGCGCACGGCACGGCCACCCGGCAGAACGACGTCCACGAGACGGCCGCGATCAAGCACAGCCTGGGCGAGCACGCCCACCGGGTCCCGGTCAGCTCCATCAAGGCGGTCATCGGCCACTCGCTCGGTGCCGTCGGTTCCATCGAGGCCGCCGCCTCCGCCCTGGTGATCCGGCACGGAGTGGTGCCGCCCACGGCGGGACTGCACGAGCCCGATCCCCAACTCGACCTCGACTACGTACCGTTGACCGCCCGCGATCAGGTCACCGACACCGTGCTGACGGTGGGCAGCGGCTTCGGCGGGTTCCAGAGCGCGATGGTGCTCACCAGCGCCGAGGGGAGGCGCCCATGAGCGCCGCGACCGTGGTCACCGGAATCGGCGTGCTCGCGCCCAACGGGATCGGGGCGCGGGAGTTCTGGGCGGCGACCCTGCGCGCCGAGAGCGGCATCGGCCGCATCACCCGCTTCGACCCCTCCTCGTACCCCTCCCGACTGGCCGGCGAGGTCACCGGATTCGAGGTGCGCGACCACGTTCCCAGCCGTCTCGTCCCGCAGACCGACCGCACCACGCAGTTCGCCCTGGCGGGCTCCGACTGGGCGCTCGAGGACTCCGGACTGTCCGCCGACAGCCTGCCGGCGGACGGGCGCGGGGTAGTCACCGCCAGCGCCTCCGGCGGATTCGAGTTCGGCCAGCGCGAGCTGGGCCACCTGTGGGGCGAGGGCCCCCGGCACGTGAGCGCGTACATGTCGTTCGCCTGGTTCTACGCGGTCAACTCCGGTCAGGTCTCCATCCGGCACGATCTGCGCGGCCCCACCGGAGTCCTCGTCGCCGACCAGGCGGGCGGTCTGGACGCGGTGGCACAGGCCCGGCGCCGGATCCGCGGGGGCACCCCGGTCATGCTGACCGGCGGCATGGACGCCTCGCTGTGTCCCTACGGGCTCGCCGCGCAGATCTCCGCCGGAATGCTCAGCGACAGCGACGACCCCACCCGCGCCTACCTGCCGTTCGACCCGGCCGCCGACGGCCACGTGCCGGGGGAGGGCGGGGCGATCCTCACCCTGGAGGACGGGGAACGGGCGCGGGCGCGCGGGGCCCGCAGCCACGGCGAGATCAGCGGGTACGCCGCCACCTTCGATCCCCGCCCCGGCTCCGGCCGCCCCTCCAACCTGGACCGGGCGATCCGCGGCGCACTGGCCGACGCCCGGCTGAGCCCGCGCTCCATCGCCTTCGTCCTCGCGGACGGCGCGGGCGAACCGGAGTCCGACCGGGCCGAGGCGCAGGCGCTGGCCGAGGTCTTCGGCCCCCGCGGCGTGCCCGTCACGGTCCCCAAGAGCATGACGGGGCGCCTCTACGCGGGCGCCGCCCCGCTCGATCTCGTCACCGCCCTGTTCGCGCTGCGCGACGGCGTCGTGCCGCCGACGGTCCACGTCGACGGACCGGCCCCCGGTTACGACATCGACCTCGTGACCGGCTCCCCCCGGCCCGTCGACGGGGACGCGGCGCTGGTCCTGGCCCGGGGCCGCGGCGGATTCAACAGCGCCATGGTCGTCCGCCGTCCGTCGGCGGTCTGAGCCCCCACCCCTGGCGGCCCGGGGCCGCCCGCCATCCGTTCACCCGGCCGGCCCGTATCCGGCCGGCCCGACCCGCGGCCCGAGCGGCCGCTCCTGGAGACGTCATGTCGGCATTCACCGTGGAAGAACTGTTCCAGATCATGCGCGAGTGCGCGGGCGAGGAGGAGACCGTCGAGCTGTCCGACGCCGCCGAGCAGGAGTTCGCCCTGCTCGGCTACGACTCGCTGGCGCTGATGGAGGCGATCAGCAGGGTGGAGCGCGGCCTCGGCATCGACCTGCCCGAGGAGGCGATGGGCGAGGCGCTGACCCCCGCCGCGTTCGTCGAGGCCGTCAACGCCGAACTCGCCCGCAGCGCGCCCGTGGCGGAGGCCGCCGGATGAGTGGGGCGTACCTCGACGACGCGGTGCCCGCTCCCACCGCGGAGGGAGCGGGCGACGACATCCGGATCGCGGGGTGCGGCGCGTGGCTGCCGCCCCGGACGCCGGTCGCGGACGCGGTGGCGGCCGGGCTGTGCGACGAGGCCCTGGCCGCGACCACCGCCATGCTGTCGGTGGCCGTGGCGTGGGACGAGCCGGCACCGGAGATGGCGGCGCGGGCGGCCCGGACCGCCCTCGGGCGCTGCGGCGCCGACGACGTGTCGCTGATCCTGCACGCCAGCTTCTTCTACCAAGGGCACGACCTGTGGGCGCCCGCCTCCTACGTCCAGCGCGTCGCCGTCGGCAACCAGTGCCCCGCGATCGAGGTGGGCCAGGTCTCCAACGGCGGGATGGCCGCGCTCGGGCTCGCGGTCGACCACCTGAGCGTGGCACCGCGGGCCGGGGAGGCGCGCAGGCGCGTCCTGGTGACGACCGGTGACGCCTTCCGCCCGCCCGGCTTCGACCGCTGGCGCAGCGATCCCGGCACCTTCTACGGCGACGGGGGCACCGCGTTGGTGCTGTCCTCGGGAGAGGGCTTCGCCCGGATCCGCGGACTGGCCACCGTCTCCGCTCCCGACCTGGAGGGGATGCACCGCGGTGACGACCCCTTCGGGAACGCCCCGTTCGGTCACCGCCCGGTCGTCGACCTGGAGGCCTGCAAGAAGGACTTCCTCGCCACCCGCCGGGTGACCCAGGTGATCGCCACCAGCGCGGCGGCGCGGGACGCCGCCGTCGAGCGGGCCCTCGCGGCGGCCGGGGCCGACCTCGCCGACATCGACCGATTCGTCCTGCCCCACATGGGCCGCAAGCGGTTGCGGGCGGGATTCCTCAAGCGCTTCGGGATCGCGGAGGACCGCACCACCTGGGAGTGGAGCCGCGCGGTCGGGCACCTCGGCGCCGGTGACCAGATCGCCGGTTTCGACCACCTGGTCGGCTCCGGCGCCGTCGGCGCGGGGGACCTGGTCCTGTGGGTGAGCGTGGGCGCCGGGTTCACCTACTCCTGCGCGGTCGTCGAGATGCTGGAACGGCCCGGCTGGGCCGGAACCCCGCGCACGGGAGGCGCCGAATGACCGGCACGGGGGCCCTGCCGGTCGCCCTGCTGCTGCCGGGCCAGGGCTCCCAGCACCAGCGGATGGCCGCGGGGCTCTACGGGCACGAGCCGGTGTTCACGGCCGCGATGGACGAGTTCTTCGACGCGGCCGGCCCCGAGGGCGCTCCGCTGCGCGAGGACTGGCTGGCCGAACGGCCCGCCACGGAGATCGACCACGTCACCCGCTCGCAGCCGCTGCTCTTCGCCGTGGACCACGCGCTGGGGCGGCTGGTGCTCAGCTGGGGAGTGCGGCCGGCGGCCCTCCTGGGGCACAGCATCGGGGAGTTGGCCGCGGCGGCGTTGGCCGGGGTGTTCAGCCCGCGGGACGCCGCCGCTCTGGTCCTCGACCGGATACGGCGGCTGGCCGGGGCTCCGCCGGGCGGCATGCTCGCGGTGGCCGCGTCCACGGCGGAGGTGGCACCGTACCTGAGCGGTGACGTCGTGGTGGGCGCGGTCAACGCCCCCCGTCAGACCGTGCTGGCCGGGCCGGACGGCCCGCTGGAGGAGATCGGCCGCGCCTTGCGGGAAGCCGGGTTCGTCTGCCGTCCGGTGCCGTCGCTGAGTGCCTTCCACAGCCCGGTCCTCGAACCCGCCTGCCGGGGGGCCGCCGCACGTTTCGCCGCGGTGCGCAAGCACCCGCCGGCGATGCCGGTCCACTCCGCCTACACCGCCGCCCCGTTGACCGGGTCCGACATCCAGGACCCCGCCTTCTGGGCGCGGCAGCCGGTGGCGCCGGTGCTGTTCTGGCCCGCCCTGGAGGGGCTGCTGGCCACCGGGGACCACCTGCTGGTGGAGGTGGGGCCGGGCCAGGGGCTGTCCCAGCTGGCCCGCCGCCACCCGGCCGTCCGCCGGGGCAGCAGCGTCGTGGTGTCACTGCTCCCGGCCCGGCCGGGGCCCCCGGAGGCGGACCGGACCGCGGTGGCCGCCGCCGCGGCGCTCATCACGGCGGCGGGGACCGCGACGGCGGGCCGTCCGGCCGACCCCGCAAGCGAGGACCGCGGCACACCGTCACGGCCGGCCGCGGCCCGCTGACCGTACGACCCGGCGCCCCGTCCCGCGAACCGGCCGGGGCGGGGCGTCAGTCGCGTACGGTCGCGGTGACGTAGCGCACCGGGGTGTCGATGGTGAGCGGGCCGTTGCCGTCCCGCATCGCGTCGAGCGAGGTGATCAGCCGCTCCCGCAGTTGCCGGCGCTTGTCCTCCGCGAGGTGGTTCCAGAGCAGGCGCATGCCCTGGGTGTGCGACCAGTCCACCCACGCCAGGCCCGACTCGGCCACCAGCCGGACGGGTTCGTCGACCACCGTCACGTCCTGGAAGCCGCACCGCTCCAGCGTGCGGGTGAGGTCGTCGGGGTCCGCGAGCCAGCTGTTGAAGCGCTGCTGGAGCTGGTCGGGCTGCCACTGCGGCGGCAGGTCGAGCAGCAGCTCGCGCGGGATGAGTTCGGTGAACACCGGGGGCAGGAAGGGGAAGGTGTCCTCGCTGAACACCGGGCTGGTGAAGGCGAGTCGTCCCCCGGGGGAGAGCAGCGGCGCGTAACGGGCCAGCGCCGCGGGCGCGTCGGGCAGGAAGATGACGCTGTAGCTGCCCATGACCACGTCGAAGGAGCGCGGTGCGAAGTCGGGGTGCTCCCCGTCCATCACCCGCAGCTCCACCGTGGTGGCGTTCCGCAGCGCGGCCTCCTTCGAGGCCTCCTCGATCATCGCCTCGGCGACATCGATGCCCACGACCCGGCCGGCCGGCCCCACCCGTTCGGCCGCCGGGAAGACGCACGCGCCCCGCCCGCAGCCGACGTCGAGGACCCGGGCGCCGGCGGCGGGCGCCGCGCGTTCGACGAGCCGCCGGCCCATCGGGGTGAAGAACTCCACGCCGAGCCGGTCGTAGGTCGCCGCGGCGCTGTTGAAGGCGGCCGCCACTTCGGATTTGTAGGTGGACGTGTCCACTGGCTCTCCCGGTCTCTCGAAGGATTTCCCACTTTTCTCCTCCGTTCTCGGGCACGGGTGGAGCGGTCTTGGAGTGCCACTGGAATGTGACTGGACAAACGTAAATAAGTCCGTCCGGAGTCTGTTGGCCCTTGTTAGCGGTGGCGTCGTCTCCTAAGAATTGAGTCCAGCACGTTCCGCACCGATTCAGGAGGAGAAAGCGTGAGTGAGCAGATAGCGGCAGCTCGGCGCATGGTCGAGGCGTACAACACCGGGAAAACCGACGATGTGGCCGACTACATCCATCCGGAATACATGAATCCGGGAACCCTGGAATTCACCTCGCTGCGCGGCCCCGAACTCTTCGCGATCAATGTCGCCTGGGTCAAGAAGACGTTCTCCGAGGAGGCGCGCCTGGAGGAGGTGGGCATCGAGGAGCGGGGCGACTGGGTGCGGGCCCGGCTGGTGCTCTACGGCCGGCACGTCGGTGAGATGGTCGGCATGGCGCCGACCGGACGGCTGTTCTCCGGCGAGCAGATCCATCTCCTCCACTTCGTCGACGGGAAGATCCACCACCACCGCGACTGGCCCGACTACCAGGGCACCTACCGCCAGCTCGGCGAGCCGTGGCCGGAGACGGAACACCGCCGGCCTTGAGGGTGACTTCTTCGACGGCACGGAAAACGGCGAAGTAAAAAAAGGGGGGGCACGATGGAGTTCGGTGTTCTGGGACCGCTGTACGTGCGGGTGAACGGCGAGACGACCGCGCCGAGCGCCCCGAAGCTGCGGAACGTGCTGGCGATGCTGCTCGTCCACGCGGGACAGGTGGTGCCCGTGCCCTCGCTGGTGCGGGACCTGTGGGACGAGGATCCGCCGACCAGCGGTCTGACCACCCTGCAGACGTACATCCTCAACCTGCGCAAGATGTTCTCCGCGGTCACCGGACTGACCACCGCCGAGGTGGCCCGCGACGTCCTGGTGACCCGGGCGGGCGGATACGCGCTGGCCGCCGAGGCGGGCGTGCTCGACGTCCACCGTTACCAGCGGCTGGTGACCTCCGGCCGGGAGGCCCTGGTGCGCGGCGACGACGCGGCCGGGGTGCGGGACCTGAACGAGGCGCTCCTGCTGTGGCGGGGTCCCGCGCTGGCGGACGTACCGGCCGGGCGGGTCCTGGAGAGCAGGCGCCGGCAGCTGGAGGAGTCCCGGCTCGCCGCCTTCGAGTACCTGGTCGACGTGGAACTGCGGCTCGGCATGTACCGCGAGGTGCTGGCCGAGCTGGCCGCCCTCACCGTGGAGAACCCGCTGCACGAGGGGCTGCACGGGCAGTACATGTGGGCCCTTCACCTCAGCGGGCGCCGGGCCCAGGCGCTCCAGGTCTTCCACCGGCTGCGGGGTGCGCTGGTGGCGGGGCTCGGCCTGGAACCGGGGCCGCAGGTGCAGCGGCTGCACCAGGCGGTCCTCAACGCGGACACCGCCTTCGAACCCCGCTTCACGGTGCGCCGGACCACCGTCGCCGCGCCGGCCACGGCCTTCGGCGGCGGCCGGTCGTACTGACCGGCCGTGACCACGGTCGATTGCGCTGCTCGATCCGGCGTGACTAGGGTGACCGCTAGACAAATTTGATTAGTTCGGAGGGGTCATGCCGGAGAAGGACCAGCCGGAGCCGACGGAACAGCGGGACGAGACGCCCGTGGACAGCCCCACGGGATGGGTCGCGGCGCACATCCGCCGCTACGACCGCAGCGGCGGGAAGGAGGGGCAGAAGTGGTACGGGCTCGACACGCTGCTCCTCACCACCCGCGGCCGGGTGTCGGGCCGGCTCCGCCGTACCGCGGTGATCTACGGCCGGGACGGCGAGAACATCATCGTGGTCGGCTCGAACGGGGGAAAGCCCGACCACCCGTTGTGGTATCTCAACCTGGTCGCCACGCCCGAGGCCCATGTCCAGATCGGCGAGGAACACCTCGATGTGCGGGCCCGCACGGCGACCGCCGAGGAGAAACCGGCTCTTTGGAAGCTGATGACCGGGATTTTCCCCCAGTACAAGAGTTACCAGAAGAAGACCGACCGGGAAATTCCGGTGGTCATCCTGGAGCCCGTCCGGTCGTGACCGCGGACGGCCCGGAAGTGATCCGTTCCCGAAGGCACGGAAGAACATGACGCAGGTGAAGGAAGGGTGTTTGTGTTGAACGAATTCACGCGCCGCGGATTCCTCGGCAGTGCGGCAGCGGTCGGCGGAGCCACCGTGGTGACCACGGCCCTGGCCGGAACCCCGGCCGCCGAGGCGGCCGTCCCGGAACTGACGGAAGGCGGCGCGTGCGGCCCGCGAACCGGGCTCGTCAAGGTGGACCGGGCCGACCGGCGCTACCAGGACCTGGTCACCCGGGGCTTCAACGGGCGGTTCCGCGGCCGGCCCGACGTCGTGTACGTCGTCCACACCGCGGACCAGGTCGTCGACGCGGTGAACAAAGCCTTGGACGCGGGCCAGCGGCTCGCCGTGCGCAGCGGAGGGCACTGCTTCGAAGGCTTCGTGGACGATCCCGCCGTCCGGGCCGTCATCGACATGTCCCAGATGAGACAGGTCTCCTACGACTCCGGGAGGCGGGCGTTCGCCGTCGAGCCCGGCGCCACGCTCGGCGAGACGTACCGCGCCCTCTACCTCGACTGGGGCGTGACCATCCCGGCCGGCGTCTGCCCCCAGGTCGGTGTCGGAGGCCATGTCCTGGGCGGGGGCTACGGGCCGCTGTCCCGCCGGGACGGCGTGGTGGCCGATCATCTCCACGCGGTCGAGGTCGTCTTCGTCGACGCCTCCGGCCGGGCCCGCAAGGTCGTGGCCACCAACGCCGCCGACGACCCCAACCGCGAGCTGTGGTGGGCCCACACCGGAGGGGGCGGAGGCAACTTCGGGATCGTCACCCGGTACTGGTTCCGCACCCCCGGAGCCACGGGCAACGACCCGTCGGCGCTGCTGCCCAAGGCCCCCCGATCGACCCTGCGGCACATCGTGACCTGGGACTGGTCCGCCCTCACCGAGACGGCATTCACCCGGATCATCGACAACCACGGGGCCTGGCACCAGCGCAACAGCGCCGCCGGCACCCCGTACGCCAGCCTGCACAGCGTCTTCTACCTCAACAGCCGCGCCGCCGGGCAGATCCTGCTCGACATCCAGACCGACGGCGGGCTGGACGGCGCCGAGGGGCTGCTGAACGACTTCGTGGCCGCGATCAACGAGGGAACGGGCGTCGAGCCCGTCGTCCAGCGGAGCACGGAACCCTGGCTCCGCGCCACGCTGGCCGACAAGTTCGACACCGGCGGCTTCGACCGGACCAAGTCGAAGGGCGCGTACCTGCGCAAGCCGTGGACCGCCGCCCAGACCGCCACGCTCTACCGGTATTTGAGCGCCGACTCCCAGGTGTGGGGAGAGGTCTCGCTCTACTCGTACGGCGGAAAGGTCAACTCCGTGCCGGAGACGGCCACGGCCACCGCCCAGCGCGACTCCATCATCAAGGTGTGGATGTCCGCCACCTGGATGGATCCCCTCCAGGACGACGCCAACCTCGCCTGGATCCGGGAGATCTACCGCGACGTGTTCGCCACCACCGGCGGGGTCCCGGTGCCCGACGACCGCACCGAGGGCACCTTCATCAACTACCCCGACATCGACCTGGCCGACCCGGAGTGGAACACCTCGGGCGTCCCCTGGCACACCCTCTACTACAAGGGCAACTACCCGCGTTTGCAGAGGGTCAAGGCCCGCTGGGACCCGCACGACGTCTTCCGGCACGCGCTGTCCGTACGGCTGCCCGGCTGACCGACCGGCCGAAGGGGCGGTGACCGCTTCCCGCGGCCACCGCCCCTTCGGCGTGGACTTCGCCGGGGCCGGGCCGGGTTCAGCCGCGCGCGGCCGGCTCCGGTCCGTAGGCGAGGAACAGCCGTCGGCAGGACCGATCCCGCCGGCAAGGCGACGCGCGGTTCAGCCGCGCCCGGCCGGCTCCGCTCCGCCCCTTCGGAGTGGACTTGGCCTGTGCCGGCCCGCTTTCAGCCGCGCGCGGTCGGCTCCCCTCCGACCGCGAGGAACAGCCGTCGGCAGGACCGATCCCGCCGGGAAGGCGACGCGCGGTTCAGCCGCGCCCGGCCGGCTCCGGTCCGTCCGCGAGGAACAGCCCCCGGCCCGACTGGATCCCGCCGACATAGGCGACACGCAGGCCCGCCCGCGCGAAGGCCTCCTCGTACTGGGCCCGCGTGAAGAGGGTGAGGCGGTGCCGCTCCGCGAAGTGCCGTACGCCGCTTCCCGGTTCCGCCACCACGTAGTGCACCGTCATGTGCGAGGTGCTGCCCTCGCGTTCCGTGTACGAGACGCGGGTCATCGTCCGTGATCCCACGGTCACCGTGTCCCCGGACACATGGTGTTCCAGGGAGGTCTCCAGGAACCACCAGGGGTCGACCGCCACGACGCCGCCGGGGGCGAGGTGCTCGGCGAAGGACCGCAGCGTCGAGGTCAGTTCGTCGACGTCCTTCAGATAGGCGATCGAGCCGAACATGCAGGTGATCGCGGTGTAGGAGCGCCCCAGAGCGAGGTCGCGCATGTCACCGCGGTGCAGGACGGCGGCGGGTACCGCGGAGCGTGCCATCGACAGCATGGCGTCGGACAGCTCCACGCCCTCGACCTTGTCGAACAGCTGGGCGAAGTGGCGCAGATGGGCGCCGGTGCCGCAGGCGACGTCCAGCAAGGAGTCCGCCTGCGGATTGCGGGCCCGGACGAGTCCGGCGACGGTGGCGGCCTCCGCCCGGTAGTCCTTTCCCCGTGACTCGTGGAGCAGTTCGTAGATCTCGGCCATTCCGGGTCCGTACATGCGCGTTCCCCTCCCTCAGCCGGCGGTGCCGAAGCTGTCCGCGTGGTCCGCCGCCCAGTGCGCGAAGGTGCGTGCCTCCCGGCCCGTGACCTGCCGCACCACATCGGTCACCGGACCGGGGGTGGTGACGGACTCCGCGAGGTAGTCGAGCACCATCTCGATGACCGGGGGCGGCATCGAGCCGCTCATCGCGGCCCGCCCCGCGTCGCGGCTCAGCTCCTCGAAGCGGATCTCCCGGCCGAGCACCTCCGCCAGCACGCCGACCTGTTCCACCTGGGTCAGAGCCCGGGGCCCGGTCACCTCGTACCGCGCGCCCGCGTGACCGTCCTCCAGCAGCGCGGCCACCGCCACCGCGGCGACGTCCGCCTCGTGGACGAGCGCGCGGGCGGCCCTTCCGTACGGTGCGCGCACCACGTTCTCCGTCCGGATCGAGTGACCCCACTTCCAGAGCACGTTGCCGGCGAACTCGTCGGGGCGGACGAAGGTCCACTCGACCCCGCTGTCCTCGACCGCCCGCTCGACCGTGCGGTGGTGCCGGGCGCTGTGGTTGGCCTCGTCGTCGCTGAGGACGGAGCTGGACGACAGGACGACGATGTGCCGCACCCCCGCCTTCCGGGCCAGCGTGGCGACCTCGTGGGCGGTCTCGGGGACCGGGAAGAGGTACATCCGCTCGATGCCCTCCAGAGCGGCGGCCAGGGTGTCCGGCCGTTCCAGGTCGCCCTGGACGACCTCGACACCGGCCGGCAGCGCGGCGGCCTCCGGCGACCGGGTGAGCGCCCGCACCCGGTGCCCCGAAGCCGCCAGACCTTCCGTCACATGGCGGCCGACTTGGCCCGTGGCGCCGGTCAACAGGATGTTCAAGGCCCCTCCTCGGCGAGTGGAACGGTGCTCGTTGCGACGCCAAGGCTGCCGCGCGGGCCTACAGGAACCCGTGAGCCCCGATGGACCCGGACCCGCTCCGGCGGCTCCAGGCGGAATGGACGGATCCTGTAGCCGTTCTCATGCGGGGGAGGGGCAGTCTGGCGTGACATCGTCCGCGAGACTGCGAGGAGTCGCCATGTCAATGGCCGAGCGCAAGGCGCTGTGTCTGGAGATGGTCGCCGCCTGGAACAGGTGGGACCTGAGCGGGATCATCAAGCACTGGTCGCCGGACATCGTGCACTACTCCGAGGACAACGAGGTGAGTTCCGCCGACATGATCAAACTCATGGAGGGCGGGCTGAAGGCGTTCCCCGATCTCCAGCTCGAAGTGAAGAGCATCATGGCCGAGGAGGACCGGGTCGCCCTGCGGATCACCGTGACCGCGACCCACCAGGGCGAGTTCATGGGCGTCCAGCCGACCGGACAGCGTGTCAGCTGGCACCTGGTGGAGGAACTGCGCTTCGCCGACGGCAAGGTCGTGGAGCACTGGGACGTCATCAACATGCGCCCCCTGCTGGTGCGGCTCGGCAAGCTGCCGGACATCCCGAAGGTCGCCCTGGAGGCGAGCGCCTGACCTGGCGCCCGCCCCACGGCCGGCCGCTCGTCCGCCGCTGTGTCGCGTGGGTCGCGGGGGTGCGGGGCGGGTCGCGCCCCGCACCCCCGCCGCCGCGTTCCGGCGGCTCACTATGCTGACGCCAGGCAGGCGGCCGGCAGGCGGAAGGCCGCACCGGACGGAACGGGAGTGACGATGTCGGCGACGCGTTTACTGGTCCTCGGGGTGGTGCGCGGCTTCGGCAGGACGCACGGCTACCGAGTCCGCGCCGAGCTGCTGTCCTGGGGGATCGACGAGTGGGCCAACGTCAAACCCGGCTCCATCTACCACGCCCTGCGGCAGCTGGCGAAGGACGGCCTGCTGGCGGCCAGTGAGATCACGGACTGGCCGGGACGGGTGGACTACAGCGTGACGCCCGCCGGGGAGGAGGAGTTCTTCCGGCTGCTCGTCGACGCCCTGGAGCGCCCGGAGCGCCGGGACGACACGCTCAGCGCCGGCCTCGCGCTGATGCCCGCCCTCTCCCGTGACCGTGCCGTCGCCGCCCTCTCGACGCGCCTGGGCGTTCTGGAGGCACAGCGCGCGGTGCTGCGGCAGGAATCCGAGACGGCTCGCGCCGAAGGGCTCCCTCCGCATCTGGCGGAGCTGTGGAGGATGCGCACACGGTACGCCGACCTGGGCGTCGAGTGGACCCGTGACCTGCTGGAACGGGTGAGTTCGGGGGCGTACGAGCTGGCGGGGGAAGCCCCGGGCCAGCTCCGGGACGCCGGGGTCGCGGCCTGCTCCCCGAGCGCCGTCGGCGAACTGGCGGCGCTTCGCGGGCCTCACTAATCAAACTTGCATAGTGAGTCTCCCGTGCTCTAGCTTGGGGGAGTGGTCAAATTTGATTACTGACCCTGAGTGCCGTTCCTTCCCGCTCTACCACCCTCAGGGGTCCTTTCTGCGCGTCAGCCGTGGCGCGGGGGCCCTCGTGGCGCATCAGGACCGAGGAGTCACAGATTGAGTTCGCAATCCACCCTTGCCATCGAGACGTCGGGCCTCGTCAAGAGCTTCGGTGAGACCCGTGCCGTCGACGGCGTCGACCTCGCCATCCCCCAGGGCGTCGTGTACGGCGTGCTGGGACCCAACGGCGCGGGCAAGACGACGACGATCCGGATGCTGGCCACCCTGCTCACCCCCGACGGCGGAACCGCCAGGGTGCTCGGACACGACGTCGTCAAGGAGGCCGAGGCGGTACGCAGCCGGGTCAGCCTCACCGGCCAGTTCGCCTCGATCGACGAGGATCTCACGGCCACCGAGAACCTGACGCTGCTGGCCCGGCTGCTGGGCTTCTCACGGGCGCAGGCCGCGGAGCGCTCCGAGGAACTGCTGGCGGCGTTCGACCTGACGAAGGCGGCCGGACGGCAGTCCAAGACCTTCTCCGGAGGCATGCGCCGTCGGCTCGACATCGCCGCCAGCCTCGTCATCACCCCGGACCTGCTCTTCCTGGACGAGCCGACCACCGGACTCGACCCGCGCAGCCGCAACCAGGTGTGGGACAGCGTGCGGGCCATGGTGGCCCTGGGCACCACGATCCTGCTCACCACGCAGTATCTGGACGAGGCCGACCAACTGGCCGACCGGATCGCCGTCATCGACCACGGCCGGGTCATCGCCGAGGGCACCACCGGCGAGTTGAAGTCGTCGGTCGGCACGGGAGCCCTCCACGTGCGGCTCGTGAAGGCCGAAAGCCGGCCCGAGGCCTCCCAGTTGCTCACCCGGGCACTCGCGGCGCCGGTCTTCCAGGAGTCCGATCCGTTCGCGCTGTCCGTCCGGACGGACGAGCCCGAGAGGGTCGCGAAGGCCCTCGCCGACCTCGCCCACGCACAGATCGCCGTCGCGGACTTCGCGTTCGGCCGGCCCAGTCTCGACGAGGTCTTCCTGGCCCTGACCGGGCGCCCCGCGGAAGACAGCACCGACACCCAGGAGGACGCCGCATGACCCTCACCTCCGAGACGGCCGCGACCCCCGGCGTCCCCGCCGACGCCCTGCGCAAGGCCCTCACCAGCCAGATCCGCCCCTCCCGCCCCAACCCGCTGACCGCCGTACGGGTATCGGCCTGGCGGACGATGCGGAAGATGAAGCACTACGGCGTGGCCGTGCTGTTCGACGTCACGCTGATGCCGATCATCTTCCTGCTGACCTTCACCTACCTCTTCGGCGGCGCGTTCGCCGGCTCGACCAAGGAGTACCTCCAGTACTTCCTCCCCGGCGTCCTCGTCCAGACCGTCATCATGCCGACGGTCTACACCGGCACCGCCCTCAACATGGACATCACCAAGGGCATCTACGACCGCTTCCGCACGCTGCCGTTCTGGCAGCCGGCCACCATCGTGGGCAGTCTCCTCGGTGACGTGGTCCGCTACGTACTGGCCCTCACCACGACGATGGGCGTCGGCCTCGCGCTGGGCTTCCGCCCCGACGGCGGGGTGGGCGGCGTGCTGGCCGCGATGCTCCTGCTGCTGGTCTTCGCCCTGAGCGTCAGCTGGATCTTCGCCGCCCTCGGCGTGGTGGCCAAGGCGCCCGAGACGGTGTCCGGCACCAGCATGCTGGTGATGTTCCCCCTGGTCTTCACGAGCAACATCTTCGTGGAGCCCGACACCATGCCCGGCTGGATGGAGGCGATCGTCGAGGCCAACCCGGTCAGTGACGCCGCCACCGCCGTACGCGGACTGGTCCACGGCAACGCGAGCGGCGCCGACATCGGCTGGGTCCTGCTCGCCTGCGCGGTCATCACCGCGATCTTCGCCCCGCTGACCATGTACCTGTACCGCGCCAAGAGCCGCGGCTAGCCGCGGCACCCCCTGAACGGGCCACGGCAGTTCGGACCGGTCGTCATCCCCCGCCGACCGTCCCCGGACTGCCGTGGCTCCCGGCGTCACGGACGCCATATAGGCCAGAACCTGACCTCGATCGCCGCTATCGTCCCCTCATGAGGAAGACGACGTCCACCGCCCCCGCCCCGCTGCTCGGCCCCCGCGCCCTCAACCGGGCGACCCTGGCGCGCCAGCTCCTCCTGCGCCGGTCCGAGCTGTCGGTGACGGCCGCGGTGGAGCACCTCGTCGGTCTCCAGGCGCAGAACGTCAAACCGCCGTACTTCGCCCTCGCCGCCCGCCTCGACGGGTTCACGCCGGAGCGGCTGTCGGCGCTCATGGCCGACCGTGCGGTCGTCCGCATCGTGACCATGCGCTCGACGATCCACACGCACACCGCCCAGGACTGCCTCACCCTGCGGCCGCTGGTGCAGCCCGCCCGCGACCGGGAGCTGACGATCTTCCGCAAGGGACTGCCGGGAGTCGACCTCGACCGGCTGGCCGCCCTCGCCCGTGACCTCGTGGAGGCCGAGCCGCGCACCATGAAGCAGTTGCGGGAGGCGCTCGCCGTCGAGTGGCCGGACGCCGATCCGCAGGCCCTCGCCATCGCCGCCCGCTGCAAACTCCCGCTGGTCCAGGTCACCCCGCGCGGGCTGTGGGGCAGAAGCGGACAGGTCGCGCTGACCACCGCCGAGCACTGGCTGGGCCGCCCCGCCGAGCCCGCCCCGACGCTCGACGCCACCGTCCTGCGCTACCTCGCCGCCTTCGGGCCGGCCTCCGTCAAGGACATGCAGATCTGGGCCGGACTGACCCGGCTGCGGGACACCTTCGAACGGCTCCGCCCGCGGCTGGTCACCTTCCGCGACGACAACGGCGTCGAACTCTTCGACCTGCCCGACGCCCCGCGCCCGGACCCGGACACCCCGGCCCCGCCCCGTTTCCTGCCCGAGTTCGACAACCTGCTGCTCTCCCACGCCGACCGCGGCCGGGTCGTGCCGCCCGAGCACCGGGGCCGTGCCTGGCAGGGCAACCAGGCCTACGCCACCCTCCTCGTCGACGGCTTCCTCGCCGGGGTGTGGAAGCTGGAGGCGGACGCCCTCGTCGTCGAGCCTTTCGGCCCCCTCGACGGGGAGCGGCGGCAGGAGGTGACGGCCGAGGCGGAACGGCTGCTGACGGCCATGTACGGGGAGTCGTCGTCGTACGACGTCCGCTTCGGCACGGTGCTCCGGTAGCGGGCGGGCTCCGCCAGGACGTGGAGAGGGGGCGCTGCGGGCCGCTCGTGGAGGCTCGCAGCGCCCCCCGGTCTTTCACCTGAGGGGTCCTCAGGGGTTCTTCGGGGTCGCGCGGTGACCGACGACTACGAGTTCACCTGCGCGGTCACGAGGTTCGAGAAGGTGGTCAGCCGGGTGTAGACACCCGGATAACCGGCTGCCGCGCAGCCCTCGCCCCATGAAGTGATGCCTGCCAGGACGCCCCCGATGAGCAGGGGACCGCCGCTGTCGCCCTGGCAGGTGTCTACGCCACCGGACGTGTATCCGGCGCACACCATGTCGCTCGCGACGAAGTCGGAGCCGTAGCTGCTCGCGCAGCTGGAGTTGGACACGATCGGCACGGTCGCGGTGCGCAGCTGGTTGGAGGAGCTGCCGCTCGCGGAGGTCGTGCCCCAGCCGAGCACCCGGGCGGTGGTGCCGGCCGCGTACAGGCTGGTCTGGGAGGAAGTGACGTACGACGCCTTGGTGTACGGCATCGACGTCGACAGGGTCAGGACGGCCACGTCGTCGCCGTTGGTGGCGTCGGTGTAGTCCGGGTTGATCCAGATCTTGCTGACCCGGCTGACCGTACCGTTCGTGCCGTTGAGGTACGTGCGGCCGCCGACGACCCGGACGCTGCTGGTCGTCTCGCCGACCATGCAGTGGGCGGCGGTGACCACCTTGGTCGCCGACACCAGGGTGCCGCCGCAGAACTGGTTCTGCGAGGCGTCCGTGATCTGCATCATGAACGGGTACGCGGTCGTCGTCGTGGTGGTGCCGCCGACGATCGGCTGGGGTGCTGCCACAGCGGTGGGGGCGCTGAGCAGGGCGGTCGCGAACGCGGCGGCCGACGCCGCCGCGAGAGCCGCGGCCTTCTTGGCACGGGGGAGCCCGAACATCGATCTCCTTGCTGAGGGAGTTGCCGGTGGGGGGTCGCGCGGGTGTGGGGGATTGCACGGGAGTCGCGGGACCGACCCCCGTGTGCCCGGCGAGCGGCACGTCCCTTACGCTAGAACCGGGTGCCCAGCGCCCCCAATGAGGGACTCCCCTAAGGGAGTTGGGGAGGGAAAACCCTCGGTCGCCCCGAGTGCAGGCACTCCACGGGGCCCACGTTCCACGATCCCGCGACCCACGAGGCCGGCGCTCCAGGGCCCCGCCTACCGGCAACCCGCGCCCCCGAAGCCACGTCCGGCGAACGTGGGCGTGCCGGCTCCGTGCTCCCGGAGCCGGGACTCCACAGGACCCCACGCTCCGGGATCCCGCGACCCACGAGGCCGCCGTTCCAGGGCCCTGCTTACCGACAACCCGCGCCCCCGAAGCCACGTCCGGCGAACGTGGGCGTGCCGGACCCGCGCTCCCGGAGCCGGGACTCCACAGGACCCCACGCTCCGCGATCCCGCGACCCGCGAGGCCGCCGTTCCAGGGCCCCGCCTACCGGCGACCCGCGCTCACCGGAGCCACGTTCGGCGAACCCAGGCGCCCCGGACCCGCGCTCTGGAGCCGGGACTTCAGGAACCGGTGTTCCGGCGACCGTGCTTGCAGGAGCCGCGTCGAAGAAGCCACGGCGTGCCGGACCCGCGCAGGCGGTAGACCGCCTCCGACAACCGGCAGCCCGAGAACTCGCCAACGGGACTCGCGTTCCGGACAACCCGGCTCCACGACCCGTCGTGCCCGAGCCCTGTGCTCCAGGAGCCAGCACTCCAGCCCCCGGGTCCGAGAGGCCCCGGCGTGCCGGACCCGGCTCCGGGAACCCCGCTGGAGGGCCCGCGTTCGGGAAATCCGGCGGGCCGGGACCGCGCCTGGAGCCCTCGTGCTCCAAGGCCCTCGCGCAGCACCGCTTCCCGCGACCCCCGGCGTGCCGGACCCGTGCGGGCGGGGAGCCCGCGGGGGTCTCACTTCGCGTGGCGTCCCGCCGCCAGGCGGACGATGTCCACCCGTGAGCGGATGCCCAGTTTGCGGTAGACCCGGGTCAGGGTCGCCTCCACCGTCTTCACGCTGATGAACAGCCGCGCGGCGATCTCCCGGTTGGTGGCGCCCTCCATCACGAGAGCGGCCACCTGACGCTCCATCGACGCCAGCCCCTCCAGCGCGTCGAAGGCGGGAACCGGCGCGGTCGGCACGGGCGGAGCGGCCGGCTCCTCGGCGGCGGCCGCCTCGACCTGCCGCAGCCACGGCAGCGCCCGGCACCGCCGGAACAGCCGCGCCGCCTCGTCGTACGACGTCGGCCCCGGCCGCCGGGTGCGCAGCCGGGCCATGGCGAACGCCGCCCGCGCCTCCTCCAGCCCGTAGCCCAGCTTGGCGAACCGGTCCTGGACGGACGTCAGACGGACCAGCGCGCCCTCCTGGTCGCCCCGCGCGGCCCGCACCAGCGCCTCCGCCCGGTCCAGCACCGCCAGGATGCTCTCCCGGCCCAGCCGGAGGGCGTGCTCGCGCGTGACGTCGATGAGTTCCTGCGCCTCACCCGTCTCGCCGACCAGGACGAGCGCCTCGGCGAGATCACCCTGCCAGCGGCCGCGGGCCGGGTCGTTGATGCCGAGGCCCGCCTCCAGCTCCCGTACCCGGCGCAGCGAGGCCACCGCGCCCGCCGCGTCCCCCGCGACCGACTGGGCATGGCCCAGGGCGGCCAGGGCCCGCGACAGATACATCTGGTCGCCGTCCTCCTCGGCACGCTCGGCGGCCTCCCGGGCCAGCTCCAGCGCCCGGCCGACCTCACCGCCGGACGCCTCGGCGAGGGAGGTGAGCATCGCGGACGCGCCCAGGCCGATCCCCGAGTCGCGGGCCAGCCGCAGACTCTCGCGCGCCAGGTCCAGCGCGCGCCCGCAGTGTCCGGAACGCAGTTCGGTCTCGGCGAGGAAACGCTGGAAGTGCACCTCGCTCTCGACCATGCCGCGCCGCCGCGCCTCGCGCAGCAACGCCGTGATCGTCGAACGTGCCTCGGGCAGCTGATCGCTCATCAGCAGCCAGCGGAACCTGGCCATGCCCGCCCCGTTGTGATGGCACGCCACGTACGGGTCCTGGGGCTCCTTCAGCGCCCGCTTGATCGTCGCCGGCGCGTCCGGGTGGCCCATGAGCGTCTCCGTCGAGGCCTGGAAGGCCAGCGCCATCAGCTCGTTGCGCCGGTCCCCGCCGCGCGCGGCCAGCTCCGCGGCGTGCGCGGCCTGCTCGCGGGCCTCCGCGAAGTCGCCCTGCACGACCAGCCCGCGCCAGGCCAGCTGGTAGTGGACCTGCGCGAGCAGGACGGGGTCGTCGCCCGCGTCGGCGAGCACCTGCGGATAGACGGCGTCGACGTCACCGAGCGCCTGCCCGGCCGCCTCGATCACCACCATCCAGGCCCGCACCCGCTCCGCGGGCGCCGTCGCCCGGGTCAGCACCTCGCGGGCGATGTCCCGGGCGAGGTCCACCTCGCCGGCGATGATCGCGTCCTCGGCGGCCTCCAGTCGCCGCTCGTCCGGGGCCGGCCCGCCGCCTTCCGTGGGGGTGTGCCGGGCCGCGAGCAGCCCGAGCGAGGCCGCCACCGAGGGCGCCCCCCGGTCTCGGGCCAGCGCGGCGGCCTCGGCGAGCCGGGCGGCCACCACCGGATCGGTGCCGGTGGTCGACAGCGCGAGGTGCCGGGCCCGTTCGATCGGGTCGGAGGCGGCCGTGGACAGCGCCGTGTGAGCGGCCCGCCGCTCCTGGGCGGGTGCCTCCGCGTACAGCGCCGCCGAGATCAGCGGATGCGCGAACCGTACGGCCGGTCCCTCGGGCTCCGTCGCCAGCAGCCCGAGCGCGGCGGCCTGGGCGGTCTCGGCCTCGGCGTTCTCCCGCCCGGCCGCGTGCAGCAGCGCCAGCGTGGGACGGGCGCCCGCGCTGGCCACCAGCAGGGTGCGGCGCGCGTCGTCGGAGAGCATGTCGAGACGGCTGAGCACCAGGGCGCGCAGCGAGGTCGGCACGGGCAGCGGCTCGCCGGGCCGCGGCGGGGTCGGGTTCTCGCCCAGGGCGCGGCCCAGCTCCAGGGCGAACAGGGGGTTGCCGCCGCTGGTGCGGTGGATCTCGCGGACCGTCGAGCGGGGCAGGTCGGTGTAGCCGCGGTGGTCGAGCAGCGTGGACACCTGGGCGGGGGAGAGCGGGTTCAGGCGGACGGCGAGGGTGTCGGGCGGGGACGCGCGTAGATGGCGGTCGTACTCCTGTCCCTCGGTGCGGACCGCGCACAGCAGCTGCACCGGGGTGTCGCCGAGGCGGCGGGCGGCGAAGCCGAGCAGTTCGGCGCTGGCCGAGTCGAGCCACTGCATGTCGTCGGCGACGAGCAGCACGGGCCGGTCGGCGGCGAGGGCGCGCAGCGCCGAGAGCACGGCCAGGCGCAGGGCGAGGCCGTCGCGTTGCAGAGTCGATTCGCCACGGCCGGTCAGCGCCGATTCCAGGGCGGTGCGCTGGGCGGAGGGCAGCTTGTCGGCCACCTCGTCCAGAACCAGACCGAAGAGATCGGCCAGGGCCAGGAAGGGCAGATGGCTTTCGGACTCGGTGGCCGAACAGCGCAGCACGGTGCGGGCCGCGTCGCCGTAATCCGCGGCCAATGCGCGCAGCACGGTCGACTTTCCAATTCCGGCCGGGCCGTGCAGCAGGACACTGCCGCCGCGGGTGAGCTGCTCACGGGCGGACGTGAACAGCTCGTCCCTGCCGATGACCAGGTCGGAGCGGCATCTGGCAGACTCCTTGAAGTCCCGTCGCACGGTCACCGCTCCCTCCGAGTGTCGTGTCCGGACCAAATTCTAGGCAACGTCTCTGGGAAATCCGGAAGTACGGCGTGGTGAGGGAGATAACAACGGGCGCATACGGATATTCATCGAGGTGACGTTTGAATGGACGTTCATCGTCCCCGATCCTCCCTGGCTTGATCCGTACGCTCCCTCGCGGCCGGTGCCGCAGCTCGTGTCCCGCCTGTTTCCCGCCACCGGCACGGAGCCGTGGCGACAACCGTTTCCTACCGCATCAACCTAGTCGTCCGATACCGGCGCCGTGCCCCAAGCGAGCAGCCTGCCCTACGGCAGCACCTTTTTCCTACGGCGGGACCGCCGCCGTACAGCAGGACCGCCGCCGTCCAGCAGGACCGCCGCCCTCTGGCAGCGAGCCCGCCTCCCCGCCACGACCCCCGCAGCCTGCCTCCCCGCCACGCCCCCCCCTACGCCGCAACCCCCGCCCTCCCCGCACGACCCCCGCCCTACGGCAGCAACCCCGCCCTCCGTGCCGCGACCACCGCCTCCCCGCGGGTGTGGGCGCCCAGCTTCCGCATCGCCGATCTGAGGTAGCCCTTCACCGTCTCCGGGCGCAGCCCCAGCCGCTCGGCCGTCGTCGCGTTGGTCGCGCCCGCCGCCACGCACGCCATCACGTCCAGCTCGCGGGGCGCCAGGGCGACCGCCGGCAACGGCGTGCCCCGGGTGAGCAGCCCGCAGGCCTGGAGGAGTTCCGCGCGCAGCTCCGGGTCGGCGATGCGCGGGGCGAGGGCGCGCAGGGCCGTGTGGGCCTCCCGGACCTGCTCCCAGCCGGCCGCGGACCCGGCCGGCGGCTCCGGGCGGGTCGCCGCCAGCAGCTCGCGGGCCTCGTCGCCGACGGCCAGGGCCTGCTCCACGTCCCGCGCCACGTCGACGGCGGCGTTCAGCGTCCGGTCGCCCAGCGGCTGGGCCGTGCGCAGGGCGCCGTACAGGACACCGCGCACCCGACGGCGTACCACCACCGGGACCGCGAGGACCGAGCGCAGGCCCTCCTCGGCGACCGCCGTGTCGTACTCGTGGCTGATCCGGCGGGAGAGGGAGTAGTCGGTCACGGCGCACGGACGGCCCAGGGCGACCGCCTTCCCGCCGAGGCCGTTGCCCGAGGTCACCGCGAGCCCGCGCAGCGCGGGGGTGGCCGCGCCGCTCAGCTCGCTGATGCGCAGGCGCCGGCGCCCCGGCTCGACCAGTCCGCCGAAGGCGACCGGAAGCCCCGTCGCCCGCCGCAGCCGCGCCAGCGCACCGCGCATCTCCATCGCTCCGGCCGTGTCCGCCGCCGTCACCCGCCCGCCCTTCTTCGCGGCGGTTCGCCGCGGTGACCCCCGTTCGGGGGTGGTGAGACCTGCATCACGGATTACACGATGGCAGAGAGCCGCCCGGCAATGGCCCGGCAACCAGGAGGACAGATGACGACGGCGACGGAGCAGTTCCGCAGGGCACGGGACTTCCTGCTGGCACACCGAGAGGATCACAGGACCGCGTACGAGGGCTTCGACTGGCCCCGGCCCGCGCACTTCAACTGGGCCCTCGACTGGTTCGACGTCATCGCGGACGGCAACGACCGCGTCGCGCTGCACATCGTCGAGGAGGACGGCTCCGAGGTCCGCCTCTCCTTCGCCCAGCTGTCCGAGCGGTCCGACCGGGTCGCCAACCTGCTGCGCGAGCGTGGGGTCGGTGCCGAGGACCGGATCCTCGTCATGCTCGGCAACCAGGCCGAACTGTGGGAGACGGCGCTCGCCGCGATCAAGCTGCGCGCGGTCGTCATCCCGGCGACCCCGCTGCTCGGCCCCGCCGACCTGCGCGACCGCGTCGAGCGGGGCCGGGTCGGCCATGTCGTGGTGCGCGCCGAGGACACCGGCAAGTTCGACGACGTGCCGGGCGGCTACACGCGCATCGCCGTCGGCGGCGTCCCCGAGGGCTGGCAGCGGTACGAGGACGCCTACACCGCCTCCGCGGAGTTCCTCCCCGACGGGCCGACCCTCGCCGACGACCCGCTGATGCTGTACTTCACCTCCGGTACGACCGCCCGCCCCAAGCTGGTCGAGCACACGCACGTGTCGTATCCGATCGGGCACCTGGCGACCATGTACTGGATCGGCCTCCAGCCCGGTGACGTGCATCTGAACATCTCCTCGCCCGGCTGGGCCAAGCACGCCTGGTCCAACCTGTTCGCGCCGTGGAACGCCGAGGCGACCGTCTTCATCCACAACTACACGCGCTTCGACCCGGCCCGGCTGCTGGCGGAGATGGACCGTGCAGGCGTGACGACCTTCTGCGCCCCGCCGACCGTGTGGCGCATGCTCATCCAGGCCGACCTCACCCAGCTGCGCACCCCGCCGCGCGAGGCCGTGGCCGCGGGGGAGCCACTGAACCCCGAGGTCATCGAACAGGTCCGGCGGGCCTGGGGGGTGACCGTCCGGGACGGCTTCGGCCAGACGGAGACGGCCGTGCAGATCGCCAACAGCCCCGGCCAGCCGCTGAAGGCCGGCTCGATGGGCCGCCCGAGCCCCGGCTACCGCGTCGAACTGCTCGACCCGGTGTCCGGCGCGCCCGGCGTCAGGGAGGGCGAGATCGCGCTCGACCTGTCGGCCCGGCCGGTCGGTCTGATGACCGGCTACCACGGCGACGCCGACCGGACGGCGGAGGCGATGGCGGGCGGCTACTACCGCACCGGCGACATCGGGGAACGCGACGAGAACGGCTACATCACCTACATCGGGCGCAGCGACGACGTCTTCAAGGCCTCGGACTACAAGATCAGCCCGTTCGAGCTGGAGAGCGCCCTGCTGGAGCACGAGGCCGTGGCCGAGGCGGCCGTGGTCCCCGCGCCGGACGAGCTGCGGCTGGCCGTGCCCAAGGCGTACGTCGTCCTGGCCGAGGGCTGGGAGCCCGGTCCGGACACCGCGAAGGCGCTGTTCGCGCACTCCCGCGCGACCCTGGCGCCCTACAAGCGCGTCCGGCGCCTGGAGTTCGCGCCGCTGCCCAAGACCGTCTCCGGCAAGATCCGCCGCGTCGAGCTGCGCGAGGCGACGGCCGCCGGGTCGGCGGACGAGTACCGCGAGGAGGACTTCCGGTGACCGAAGCCTCGTACGGCGAACCGTCGTACAGCCATGGCACGAGCGGCACGGCGCTGCTCGGCTCCACGATCGGCGCCGGTCTGGACCGGACCGTCGCCGCCTGGCCGGAGCGTGAGGCACTCGTCGACGTGCCCTCCGGCCGGCGCTGGACCTACGCGGAGTTCGCCGCAGACGTCGACCGGCTGGCGTGCGCGCTGCTGGCCTGCGGGGTCGCCAAGGGCGACCGGGTGGGCGTCTGGGCGGTCAACTGTCCCGAGTGGGTGCTCGTCCAGTACGCCACCGCCCGCATCGGCGCGATCATGGTGAACATCAACCCGGCGTACCGCACGCACGAGGTGCAGTACGTCCTCGAACAGGCCGGCGTCTCCCTGCTGTTCGCCTCGGCCGGCCACCGGACGAGCGACTACCGGGCGATGGTCGGGCAAGTACGCGGCAGGTGCCCGCAGCTGAGGGAGGCGGTGTTCTTCGGGGATCCGGGCTGGGACGCGCTGCTGGACCGCGCGGCGGCCGTGGGACCCGAGGAACTCCTCGCCCGGGCGGGTGAGCTGTCCTGCGACGACCCCATCAACATCCAGTACACCTCGGGCACCACGGGCTTCCCCAAGGGGGCCACCCTCTCCCACCACAACATCCTCAACAACGGTTACTTCGTCGGGGAGTTGATCTCCTACAGCGAGCAGGACCGGGTCTGCGTCCCGGTGCCCTTCTACCACTGCTTCGGCATGGTCATGGGAAACCTCGCGGCGACCTCGCACGGCGCCTGCATGGTGATCCCGGCGCCGTCCTTCGACCCACGGGCGACCCTGGACGCCGTCCAGCGGGAGCGGTGCACCTCCCTCTACGGCGTCCCGACCATGTTCATCGCGGAGCTGAACCTGCCCGACTTCGCGGCCTACGACCTGTCGTCGCTGCGCACCGGCATCATGGCGGGCTCGCCCTGTCCGGTCGAGGTGATGAAACGGGTGGTCGCCGAGATGCACATGGCGGAGGTCTCCATCTGCTACGGCATGACCGAGACGTCCCCGGTCTCCCTCCAGACCCGTCGCGACGACGACCTGGAGCACCGCACCGGCACGGTCGGCCGGGTGCTTCCGCACATCGAGGTGAAGGTCGTCGATCCGGTCACCGGCGTGACCCGGCCGCGCGGCACCGCCGGTGAGCTGTGCACCCGTGGGTACAGCGTGATGCTCGGTTACTGGAACGAGCCCGAGAGGACCGCGGAGGCAATCGACCCCGGCCGCTGGATGCACACCGGCGACCTCGCGCGGATGCGGGAGGACGGATACGTCGAGATCGTCGGCCGCATCAAGGACATGATCATCCGCGGCGGCGAGAACATCTACCCGCGCGAGATCGAGGAGTTCCTGCACGGCCACCCGAAGATCAGGGACGTCCAGGTCGTCGGCGTACCGCACGAGAAGTACGGCGAGGAGGTCCTGGCCTGTGTGATCCCGCACGACGACGCCGCGCCGCCGACCCTGGAGGAGGTGCGCGCCTACTGCGAGGGCAGGCTGGCGCACTACAAGATCCCCAGCCTGCTCCAGGTGCTGGACGCCTTCCCGATGACGGTCTCGGGCAAGGTCCGCAAGGTGGAACTGCGACAGAGGTACGGCAGGTAGGTCAGCGGTCTCCCGGCGCGGCGGTCGGCTCAGGCGTCGTCGGTGCCGAGCCGTTCGGCCGCCGCGTTGACCGGCTGGGGAGTGCCCGTGAGGTCCAGGACGAAGAGGGGGACGGCGAGGGAGTCGGCGCGGGCGCGGGCGTCGGCGGTGTAGCCGGCGAGGGAGAAGTAGACGCAGTCCGCCGAGTCCGTCATCGCCGTCAGCCACAGGCACTCCACGTCCCTCAGCGTGGCCGGGTGCACGCTCGGATCGACGTGTGCCAACAGCCCCCGGGCGGCGAGCCCGACACCGGAGGCGGGCCGCTGGTCGGCCCGCCGGATGTCACGGTGCCCGAGCCACCGCAGATACAGCGCGGTGGCCGTGACGGCGTCACGGGCGGTGCGGATGGCGATGGGGCGGAACGGGGGGCGGGCGGGCCGGGATGCGTCGGGAACGGGCCCGCAGCCCGCGCGCGCCGTTTCGGCGTCGTCGGCCCGCGGTCCCGCCCCCGCGGTTCGCGGTCCCGCCCCCGCGGTCCCGGTTCCGGCGTCCTCGGTAGCCGTTTCCACGGCTTCCGCACCGGTTTCCTCGGCTCCGGCGCCCGATTCCCGGGCTCCGGCACCGGCTTCCTGGGCTCCGGCGCCCGTTTCCTCGGCCTCGGCACCGGTTTCGGCCGCTCCGGCCGCCGGTTCCGTATCCCCGGCCGGTTGCCCCGCTCCCTTCGCCTCCGTCCCCGCTCCCTCCGCCTCGGTCCCCGCTTCCGTGGTCCTGGTCGCCGGCCCCTGCGCCGCGTCGGTCACCGGGATGCGCAGCACCGCCCCGCAGGCGCAGCCCAGTTCGGGGCGGGGCCACTGGTCGCGGCGGCCGCAGGACGGACAGCGGACGGTGATCCACTCCTCCTGCCACGCCCGGTGCTCGACGGCCGCGGGGGCCGCGCCGGGGTCCAGGCGGGGCACCACCGGGGTGCCGCACGGGCAGGGGTAGGAGGGTGCGGTGTAGAGGCGCTCGCGCCGGCAGGCCGGGCAGCGCAACGGCACGCTCTCGGGCATGGCGCCCATCGTCCTCCAGACGACCCCCTTCTGTCCGTCCCTTGACGGTGTTCTCCCACCCCCTTAGATTGCTTCCAGATAGTAGAAAACAGTTTCCGCAATACGGAATTCAGTGTGGCGGAGGCGATGTCGACGTGCTCGCCGCGGGGCGCGACGGGAGTACGCATCCGACAGCTCAAGCAGCTGAAGCAGTCGAAGCAGGAGTACTCGATGGCTCGAATGACCGCTGCCCGCGCGGCAGTTGAGATTCTCAGGCGCGAAGGCGTCACCGCCGCGTTCGGTGTCCCCGGCGCGGCGATCAACCCCTTCTACGCGGCCCTCAGGGCCTCCGGTGGCATCGCCCACACGCTGGCCCGGCACGTGGAGGGCGCCTCCCACATGGCCGAGGGCTACACCCGCACCCGGCCGGGCAACATCGGCGTCTGCATCGGCACCTCGGGCCCGGCCGGCACGGACATGATCACCGGCCTGTACTCCGCGACGGGCGACTCGATCCCGATCCTGTGCATCACGGGCCAGGCGCCGACCGCCGTGATCCACAAGGAGGACTTCCAGGCCGTCGACATCGCCTCGATCGCCAAGCCGGTCACCAAGATGGCGGTCACCGTCCTGGAGGCCGCCCAGGTCCCCGGCGTGTTCCAGCAGGCGTTCCACCTCATGCGCTCCGGCCGGCCGGGTCCGGTGCTGATCGACCTGCCGATCGACGTGCAGCTCACCGAGATCGAGTTCGACCCGGACACGTACGAGCCGCTGCCCGTCTACCGGCCGACGGCGAGCCGTGCCCAGGTCGAGAAGGCGATCGGCATGCTCAACGCCTCCGAGCGCCCGCTGATCGTCGCGGGCGGCGGCGTCATCAACGCCGACGCCTGCGAACTCCTCGTCGAGTTCGCCGAGTTGACCGGAACCCCGGTCGTGCCGACCCTCATGGGCTGGGGCGCGCTGCCCGACGACCACGAGCTGAACGCCGGTATGGTCGGCCTGCAGACCTCGCACCGCTACGGCAACGCGACCTTCCTGGAGTCCGACTTCGTCCTCGGCATCGGCAACCGCTGGGCCAACCGCCACACCGGCAAGCTCGACGTCTACACGGCGGGACGGACGTTCGTCCACGTCGACATCGAGCCCACCCAGATCGGCAGGATCTTCGCCCCGGACTACGGCATCGCCTCCGACGCCGGGGTCGCCCTGGAGCTGTTCGTCGAGGTGGCACGGGAGATGAAGGCGGCCGGCACCCTGCCCGACCGTTCCGCGTGGGCGGCCGCCGCACAGGAGAAGAAGGCCACGCTCCAGCGCCGTACGCACTTCGACGACATCCCGATCAAGCCGCAGCGCGTCTACGAGGAGATGAACAAGGCCTTCGGCCCGGAGACGCGTTACGTCACCACCATCGGGCTCTCCCAGATCGCCGGCGCCCAGATGCTGCACGTCCACCGGCCGCGCCACTGGATCAACTGCGGCCAGGCCGGCCCCCTCGGCTGGACCGTCCCGGCCGCACTCGGCGTGGCCAGGGCGGACCCGGAGGCGTCCGTCGTCGCCCTCTCCGGCGACTACGACTTCCAGTTCATGATCGAGGAACTGGCGGTCGGCGCCCAGCACAAGATCCCGTACGTCCATGTCCTGGTCAACAACTCCTACCTCGGCCTGATCCGCCAGGCACAGCGCGGGTTCGACATGGACTTCCAGGTCAACCTGGAGTTCGAGAACATCAACTCGCCCGAGCTGGGCGTCTACGGCGTCGACCACGTCAAGGTCGTCGAGGGCCTGGGCTGCAAGGCGATCCGGGTCACCGACCCCGGCGAGCTGGGCGCGGCCTTCGAGCAGGCCAAGAAGCTGGCCGCCGAGTTCCAGGTCCCGGTCGTCGTCGAGGCGATCCTGGAACGCGTCACCAACATCTCCATGAGCGGCACCAACGACATCGGCAACGTCGTGGAGTTCGAGGAGATCGCGACGGAGGAGTGGCACGCACCGACGGCGGTCAGAACCCTGAAGTCCTGACACCGCCGGACGCGGCACGGACCGCCGGGGCGGGCCGCAGCACGGACGCGCCGGAAGACGGCCTGAGCGCCGGGAGCGACGGGACGCGCCAGGACGGGCTTGACGCCGCCGGGGCGCGTCCGGCGTGTTCGACGCGTCCGGCGTGTTCGACGCCGACGGGACGGGCGGACGCGCCGGGTGCCGCCGGGGTGGGCCGAGACCCGCCGAGACCCACTGAGATGCACAGCACGCGCCTGCTGCCGCCGCCCGTGCCGAGGCGCCTCGCAAGGGGGAGGGGCGGTCTGCCCGATGGGCGGGCCGCCCCGTCGGCGTGCCCGGTCCAGGGTTCCCCCGACGCCCCGGCAGGAGTGCGCGGTCCCACCCGAGCCGTCCTGCCCGTGCCGCCGCGCCGTGGGGAAGGCGAGCGGAGGCCCCACCCGGCCGGGCCGGAGCCCTGCGGCCGCGCCCCGACGTTCTGGCTCTCCGCCGCGTCGGCCCGCGCGATCGGTCGCACTCGCGGGGCGGCCCGCGCGCTCGGTCCCGCGTGCGGGCGCACCGCGGGTCGGACGTGCGGGGGCGGTGCCGGTACGGGAGGGACCACCGCCAACGGGGTGTCCCTCAGGGGACCTTGGGGCGGGGGCCCGGCGCACAGGGCGTCGAGCGCCCGGCAGGGGATCCGGGGGCGGGGGATCCGGGTGCGGTGGGACCGGACGGGACGGTTCGCGGCGGACGCGCGGGGCAGCGGATGGACCAGGCCGGGCTCCGGGCGGTCCCCGCCCGACTCCGTGACGCGTGTCGGGCGGTGCGGCGGGCCCGGCGAGCGGCGGGAGAGGGGAGGGAGGCGGACCCGCCCGGCAGCCTCGGAGGACGCTTCCGAGGTCCGCAGTCCACCGGGCCGGCCCGTCTCGACGGCGCCCGGGGAGGCGGGAGCCGCGGCCACCGGTGTCGGTGGCGTGGGGTCCGCCCCGCAGCAGTGCCACCTCGTGCGGCCGGAGCCGCATCGACGTGCCCGCACGCGTGGCAGACCCCTGGGGCGGGACCCGCCGCCCCCGTGCCGGCGGGCCCCGCGTGACCACAATGTGCCCGACCCGGGCCCCGATTGAAGCCTGTTGAACCAGGTTCAGAGGTTGATTTGAGGTTGGCGTACCCGGTCTACGCCTCGTGCTGTCCTTGGTGCTCCGCCGGTCCGGGCCGCCAGTCGTCGGGGCCGCCACCCTGCCGTGCGACGGGATCGCCACGACGTGCGGGTGCCGCACCCGATGGCCCATGCGCTCGGATCGCTGCGGGCGCGGTCCCCGCGCACGCCGGGGGACGGGCAGGGCCGGGCCGGGTCCGCCCGTGCCCGGCCCCCGTGGACGCGCGACGCGGCGCGCTCCCCCTCGGGACCGGGGCACGGCCTCGAAGGGGAGCGCGGGGAAGGTGGGAAGGGGTGTCCGGGATCGGACAGGGACCGCGGCGGATGCGACGGAGCCGGGGCGTCCTCCCTCAGGTCGGGAGGAGCGCCACGTTCCTTCACCACCGCACTGGCTCGCACGCCGCCGCGGTCCTCGCCCCACCCGTGCCGCACCGCGATGACCCCTCATCCGGATCGTCGGTGCGGACGGGTCGCGCCCTGGACCACGACGTCAGGTCGGATCGGGGGCGCGAGCAGGAAGGCCGGTCCTCGCACGGAGGCGGACCGACTCCTCCACGCGCCTGCCCCGCTCGGGGCCGGCGGCGTGGAAGGGGAGGGTTTCCGGGCGGCGCCGTCGCCTGGGCGCGACAGGACAGATGTCAGCGGCGGCGCCGCCCGGAAGTCTGGGGAAGGGTTACCGCTGGGCTCCGGAAAGCCGTTCCACGGCCCGCAGCAGCGCCGAGTGGTCGAGGCCGCCGTCGCCCTGCGCGCGCAGGCTCGCGACGAGTTGCGCGACCACGGCGCCGACCGGCAGGGCGGCGCCGACGGAGCGGGCGGCGTCCGTGACGATCCCCATGTCCTTGTGGTGCAGGTCGATGCGGAAGCCCGGCGTGAAGTCGCGGTGCAGGAAGTTGTCCTTCTTGCGCGTCAGCACGGTCGACCCGGCCAGTCCGCCGTTGAGGACCTCCAGCGCGGCCTTCAGATTCACGCCCGACTTCTCCAGGAAGACCACGGCCTCCGCGCACGCCTGGATGTTCACGGCGACGATCAGCTGGTTCGCCGCCTTCACCGTCTGGCCCGAGCCGTGCGGCCCGCACAGCACGATCGTCCTGCCGAGCGCCTCGAAGATCGGCTCGGCCTGGTCGAAGTCGGCCTGCTCGCCGCCGACCATGATGGACAGCACCGCCTCGACGGCCCCGGCCTCACCGCCGGACACCGGCGCGTCCAGGACACGGATGCCCTTGTCCTTCGCCGCCCTCGCCAGGTCGACCGAGGTCTGCGGGGTGATGGAGGACATGTCGATCAGCAGGGTGCCGGCACGCGCGTTCTCCAGGATGCCGTCGGGACCGTACGCGACGGCCTCGACCTGCGGGGAGGCCGGCACCATGGTGATCACCACGTCGGCGTCGCGGACGGCCTCGGCGATCGAGCCGGCCGCCCGTCCGCCGGCGGCGGTCAGCCGGTCCAGCTTCTCCCGCTCCAGGGTGTGACCGGTGACCTCGTAACCCGCCTTGATCAGGTTCTCGGACATGGGGGAGCCCATGATGCCGAGGCCGATCCAGGCGATCTTGGGGAGGTTGCTCATGACGGGGTGCCTCTCGGTACGGGGGATGTTCAGCGGGCGGCGCGGGCGGCGCGGTTCTCGCGGGGCAGCCAGTCGAAGGCCCGCGCACTCGGGCGGTCGCCGGGCTTGTACTCCAGGCCCACCCAGCCCTGGTAACCGGCCTCGCGGAGCCGGTCCAGTAGGTTCTCCAGGGGCAGTGAGCCGGTGCCCGGCGCGCCGCGGCCGGGGTTGTCGGCGATCTGGACGTGGCCGGTCCGGGACGCGTACCGATCGATCACCGACGGGAGGTCCTCGCCGTTCATCGACAGGTGGTAGAGATCCATCAGGAATCGGGCGTTCCCGAGGCCGGTCGCCGCGTTGACCTTGTCGACGATGCCGACGGCGGCCGGGGCCGACACCAGCGGGTACCGCGGTGACTCCGGCTCGTTCAGCGCCTCGACCAGCAGGATCGCGCCGATCCGGTCGGCGGCCCGCGCCGCGAGCGTCAGGTTCTCCAACGCGAGCGCGTCCTGTTCGGCCGGGTCCACGCCGTCCACGCGGTTGCCGTAGAGGGCGTTGAGCGCCGTACAGCCGAGGGACTGCGCGAAGGCGGCGGCCACGTCGATGTTGGCGCGGAACCTCTCCGACTCCTCGCCCGGGATCGACAGGGCGCCGCGGTCGGGGCCGGGCAGTTGTCCGGCGTAGAGATTGAGGCCCGTGAGCCGGACCCCCGCGTCCTCGATCGCGGCCTTCAGCGCGTCGAGTGCGGACTGCTCGGGGGTGGGGGAGTCGACCCAGGGCCACCACAGCTCGACCGCGGTGAAGCCGGCCGCGGCGGCGGCCGCGGGGCGCTCCAGGAGCGGGAGTTCCGTGAAGAGGATCGACAGGTTGACGTTGAAGCGCTGCTCTGCGAATCCCATGGGGTCCGGCGCTCCCTTCCGTGGGCGACCTTCAGATGTTTTCCGTAATGCGGAAGTTTCTTTCTGCTTATTGGAAGATTGCCGTCACGGGTCGCGGCTTGTCAAGAGGTGCGCCGGTGAGTGGGCTCTCGCGCCCCCTGGCCGATCCGCCGGTCGGTTAAGGTCGGGGTCCGGGGGCCGCCCCGACGGTTCGTTCGTGCGCGGGCGGGTCGCGCCCGGACCGCCCTTCTCGCCAGGGTCGGTATGAACGTGCAGGTCAGGCAGGTCGGAGAGGTAGGGGCGCGATGCGACTGAGGGTTGAGTTCACCACCGAGCCCTTCGATCTCGACGAGGCACCCGCGCACGCGCTGGTCGCCCGCGAGGTCGTCGAGGCCGCCGACCTGGACGCCGTGGACGTGGGGCCCTTCGGCAACACCGTGGAGGGCGGGTCCGACGCCGTGCTGGGCGCGGTCGACGCCCTGCTCCGCAGGACCCTGCGGGCCGGCGCCACCCGCATCTCCCTCCAGGTCAACGTCCTCGGGGAGGGCGAGTGACCGGCTCGGGCCAGGAGTCCTTCATCGCCGCCGTGAAACCGCTGGTCGACGCCATGGGCGGGGAACTCGTCCCGCCCGACGAGGCCGGCCCCGACGACGTTGTGCTGTCCTGGGCGGGCGCCGACGCCGTCGCCGTACGGCTGCCGCAGCTCGCCGACTCCCTCGACCACATCCTGGCCGCGATGGAGCGCAGGAAGGGCAGACCCCTCGCCGATCTGGACCGCAAGGACAAGCAGGAGGTCGTGCGGACGCTGGAGGCGCGTGGCGCGTTCTCCGTGCGGCACGGCGTGGAGACCGTGGCGAGCGCGCTCGGCGTCAGCCGCTTCACCGTCTACAACTACCTCAACCGCGAGAAGCAGGGCTGAGCGGGCACGGGCGGCCCCGTGGGGGACTCCGGGTTTCGTTACCCGGAATTTTCAACAAAGTGTTGACGGGTTGTCGGGGGTAGGCGTTAGCTAGCCGCAGTCCGATCAGCACGAAGGCCGTTCACGGCCACGGAGGCTCCCGTGACGTCGACTTCCCCGCCCCCGGGGCTGGCCCGGTTCAACGCCCTGGAGGAGTCCGCGGCCCTCGCCGCGCTCCACGAGGCCTGCGCCTCCACCACCTGGGTCGCACACCTGCTGGCGGCACGCCCTTACGCCACCGCCGACGACCTGTACGCCGCCGCCGACGCCGCCATGGCCGAGCTGACCGCCGCGGACCTGGACGAGGCGATGGCCGGGCACCCGCCCATCGGCCGCCCCGAGCCCGGCGACCCGACCTCCGCCCGCGAGCAGCGCGGCATGGCCGGCGCCTCCGAGGAACTCCGGACGCGGATGCTGGAACTGAACCTGGCCTACCAGGAGCAGTTCGGCCATGTCTTCCTGATCTGCGCCACCGGCCGCACCGGTGAACAGATGCGCGACGCCCTCCTGGAACGCCTCGGCAACACGCCGGACCGGGAACGGGAGATCGTCCGCGCCGAGCTGCGCGCGATCAACCGCATCCGTCTGGCCCGGCTCGTCGAAGACGACCGAGACGACCGAGACGACCGAGACGACCGGAGAGGACGCCCGAGACCATGAGCACCAGCACCAGCACCGGCACAGGCGCCGGCACCAGTACCACCGCCTCCGTGTCCACGCACATTTTGGACACCAGCGTCGGCCGTCCCGCGGAGGGCGTCGCCGTCCACCTCTCGGCCCGCTCGGGCCGGGACGCGGACTGGCGGGCGCTCGGCGGTTCCGCCACCGACGCGGACGGCCGGTGCAAGGACCTCCCGGCCCTGCCGGAGGGAACCACCCAGGTACGGCTCGACTTCGCGGTGGAGCCGTACCTGGAGAGAACCACGAAGAGACAAGCCGATGCGCAGCAGGACGCCCCCGCGAATCGGGACAGCGGGCCGGGCGTGTTCTTCCCGGAGGTGGCGATCACGTTCGCCGTCGTGCCGGGCGAGCACTACCACGTACCGCTGCTGCTCAACCCGTTCGGCTACTCCGTTTACCGAGGGAGCTAGCTAGATGCCCACCTATCTGGGACAGAACCAGTACGGCAAGGCCGAGAACCGAGTCGTCAAGATCACGCGGGACGGCGCCACCCACCACATCAAGGACCTCAACGTATCGGTGTCGCTGAGCGGCGACATGGACGAGGTCCACTACTCCGGCTCGAACGCCAACGTCCTGCCGACCGACACCACCAAGAACACGGTGTACGCGTTCGCCAAGGAACACGGCATCGAGTCCGCCGAGCAGTTCGGCATCCACCTCGCCCGCCACTTCGTCACCTCCCAGGAGCCCATCCACCGGGCCCGCATCCGCGTCGAGCAGTACGGCTGGGAGCGGATCGAGACCCCCGCGAGCAAGCACTCCTTCGTCCGCCAGGGCCAGGAGACCCGCCTCACCCAGATAACCTTCGACGGTTCGTCGTGGGAGGTCGTCTCGGGGCTGAAGGACCTGGTGGTCATGAACTCCACCGACTCCGAGTTCTGGGGATACGTCAAGGACAAGTACACGACGCTCCCCGAGACCTACGACCGCATCCTCGCCACCCAGGTGTCCGCCCGCTGGCGGTTCAACTGGAGCGACGACGAGCGGGCGGCGCCGGACTGGGAGGAGTCCTACGAACAGACGAAGAAGCACCTGCTCCAGGCCTTCGCCGAGACGTACTCCCTCTCGCTCCAGCAGACGCTGTACCAGATGGGCGCGCGGATCATCGATCACCGCGACGAGATCGACGAGGTCCGCTTCTCCCTCCCGAACAAACACCACTTCCTCGTCGACCTGGAGCCCTTCGGGCTGAAGAACGACACCGCCGACGGGGCGGTGTACCTCGCCGCCGACCGGCCCTACGGCCTGATCGAGGGAACCGTCCTGCGGGACGGCTGTGAGGCCCGCATCCCCGTGGACCTCAGCACCCTCTGACGGATCCGTCCCACCGCGGCACCCGTGACCGGCGCACGGGAACGGACGGGGAAGCGGTCAGCACCGCCCCTCCGTTCCCGCCCCGGTCACGGCACTCAAATCTCCCGGGGTCCTGCCGTGCCCTCTCCCTCTCAGCGCAAAGGACGAACCATGGCAGCAGACCGGCGCATCGTCATCGACAACTGTGCGATCGCGACCGTCGACGGCCACGACACCGAGCACGCGAGCGGTCACGTCGTCATCGCCGGCAACCGCATCGAGGCGGTCGGCGCGGGCCCGGCCCCGGCAGGTCTGGAGAACGTCGCCCGCCGCATCGACGCCACCGGCCACCTGGTCACCCCCGGTCTGGTCAACACCCACCACCACTTCTACCAGTGGATCACCCGCGGCCTGGCCACGGACCACAACCTGTTCGACTGGCTGGTCGCGCTCTACCCCACCTGGGCCCGCATCGACGAGCCGATGGTCCGCGCCGCCGCGCAGGGCTCCCTCGCGATGATGGCCCGCGGCGGCGTCACCACCGCCATGGACCACCACTACGTCTTCCCGCACGGCTCCGGCGACCTGTCCGGCGCGATCATCGGGGCCGCCCGCGACATGGGGGTGCGCTTCACCCTCGCCCGCGGCTCCATGGACCGCAGCGAGAAGGACGGCGGCCTGCCCCCGGACTTCGCCGTCGAGACGCTGGAGGGCGCCCTCGCCGCCACCGAGGAGACCGTACGGCAGCACCACGACGCCTCCTTCGACGCGATGACCCAGATCGCCGTCGCGCCCTGCTCACCCTTCTCCGTCTCCACCGAACTGCTCCGCCAGGGAGCCGAGTTGGCCCGCCGGCTCGGCGTGCGGCTGCACACGCACGGCTCGGAGACGGTCGAGGAGGAGAAGTTCTGCCACGAACTCTTCGGCATGGGCCCGACCGACTACTTCGAGTCCACGGGCTGGCTCGGCGAGGACGTGTGGATGGCGCACTGCGTCCACATGAACGACTCCGACATCGACGCCTTCGCCCGCACCAGGACCGGTGTCGCCCACTGCCCGTCCTCCAACGCCCGGCTCGCGGCGGGGATCGCCCGGGTGCCGGACATGCTCGCGGCCGGTGTCCCGGTCGGGCTCGGCGTCGACGGTACGGCGTCCAACGAGTCCGGCGAACTCCACACCGAGTTGCGCAACGCCCTCCTCATCAACCGCCTCGGCGCCCACCGCGAAGCCGCGCTCAACGCCCGCCAGGCGCTGCGCCTCGCCACCTTCGGCGGCGCGCAGGTCCTCGGCAGGGCGAACCAGATCGGCTCGCTGGAGCCGGGCAAGCTCGCCGACCTGGTGCTGTGGCGGATGGACACCCTCGCCCACGCCTCCATCGCCGACCCGGTGACCGCGCTGGTCCTCGGCGCCGCGGCCCCGGTCACCGCCTCCTTCGTGGACGGCCGTCAGATCGTCGAGGACGGCCGGCTGCTCACCGCCGACGAGGACGCCATCGCCCGCGCCACGCGCGCAGAGGCCCGGCGCCTGGCGCGGACCGCCGCCCGGGGCTGACCCGTCGAGACTCCGGCCGGGAGGGACGGCTCCCGGCCGGTGGCCCTGGACCCGCGAGGGTCCACGGCGGCCGTGACCGGGGCGCGCACGCGCGCGCCCCGGAGCGGTCGCCACCGTCCCACCCCCGGTCCCGCACGACCGTGCACCACCTCCCTGAAACCCACGCATGCGCTGCCGTGTAACCGACCGGAGGAGAGCCGACGTGTCCGCCCAACCACCTTCCGCGACAGCCCCGCCGCCCCGTGCGTCCACGCACCCCGTGGACGAGAGACTCCCCGCCCTGAAGATGGCGACCAGCGGCCTCCAGCACGTTGCCGCCATGTACGCCGGAGTCGTCGCCCCGCCGCTCATCGTCGGCGCGGCCATCGGCCTCACCGGCACCGAACTCACCTTCCTCACCGGCGCCTGCCTGTTCACCGCGGGCCTCGCCACCTTCCTCCAGACGCTGGGCATCGGGAAGATCGGCGCCCGTCTGCCCTTCGTGAACGGCGTCACCTTCGCCGGCGTCGCACCCATGACGGCGATCGTCGCCTCCACCGAGGACAAGTCCGACGCGCTGCCGGTCATCTTCGGCGCGGTGATCGTGGCGGGAGTGCTGGGCTTCCTGGCGGCCCCCGTCTTCTGCAAGGCGGTCCGCTTCTTCCCGCCGGTCGTCACCGGCACCGTCATCACCCTCATCGGCGTCTCCCTGCTGCCGGTCGCCTTCGGCTGGGCGCAGGGCCCGGACCCGGCGGGCGACGACTACGGCTCGGCCACGAACCTCACCCTGGCCGGCCTGACCCTGCTGCTGGTCCTGCTCCTGCGCCGCTTCACGCGGGGATTCGTCAAGCAGATCGCCGTGCTGCTCGGCCTGGTCGCCGGGACGCTGGTCGCGATCCCGTTCGGTGTCACGGACTTCGGCCCGGTCGCCGCCGCGGACGTGATCGGCTTCCCCACCCCCTTCCACTTCGGCGCCCCGCGGTTCCAGCTCGCGGCGATCCTGTCGATGTGCGTGGTGATGGTGGTGTCGATGACCGAATCGACCGCCGACATGCTGGCGCTCGGCGAGATCGTCGACCGGCCGGCGGACGAGAGGACGATCGCGGCGGGCCTGCGCGCCGACACCCTCGGCTCCGCGCTCAGTCCCCTCTTCAACGGCTTCATGTGCAGTGCCTTCGCCCAGAACATCGGCCTGGTCGCGATGACCCGGATCCGCAGCCGGTACGTCGTCGCCACCGGCGGCGCCTTCCTGGTCCTCATGGGCCTGTGTCCGACGGCCGCCTCCCTCATCGCCGTCGTGCCGCGCCCGGTCCTCGGCGGGGCGGGCGTGGTCCTGTTCGGCTCCGTGGCGGCAAGCGGTATCCAGACCCTGGTCCGGGCCGGCCTGGACAAGGACAACAACGTACTGATCGTCGCCGTCTCCCTCGCCGTGGGGATCATCCCGATCACCGCGCCGGGTTTCTACCACGCCTTCCCGGAGACGGCGCGGATCGTCCTGGACTCGGGCATCTCCACGGGCTGCGTGGCGGCCGTCCTCCTCAACCTCGTCTTCAACCATCTCGGCAGGGCCGTCGACGCCCAGGACGTGACGCACCCGATGGAGGCGGGCGAGGAGATCACCGGGGCGAGCCGGGCCCCGGCCGCGCCATGAGGTGAGCGAAGAGTTCGGCCTGCTCGACGGCGTCGTCCAGCGCGTGATGAGTGTGACGGCGCCTCGGCAGCAGTTTCGTCGGCATGGGCCGTTTGGCCACCGTCCGCAAGGGCACCCCGGCCTTCGTGGCGTACAGCGTCTTCATGTCCAGGCACCCCGAGTGGCCGAGAGGGCTCTCGCCGGTGAAGCGGATCAGGTGCCAGTAGAGGAACGTCCAGTCGTACGACGCCGGTAGCCGCACATCACCGGCTGCGCGCCCTCGCTCACCTCGCGCACCCAGTGGGTCAACCGGCCGAGGGCCAGGGCGGGATCGAGTCCCTCGGTGCGCAGGCGCTCGCGGCCGAGGCCGCTCAGGGCGAGCGCGGGGACGAAGTCGTCGCTGATGGGAAGCGGTTCGCGGGAGAAGGTCCGCGCCTCGGGGTCGGCCGCGGTGAACCCCTCGGCGTCCTGCACCCCGGCGGTCGCGGCGCCCAGGCCCAGCATCGAGTACGGGCCGGGGATCGGGCCGTCGGCCCCGATGCCCACGGAGATGCAGAGGCTGGGTCCGCTGCGTCGAACGGCCAGGGGACGGGAGCGTCGCAGGCCGGGTGCGGTCGGCGCATCCGCATTCCGGCCGAGGCGGCCCGCGCATCCGTTCCCGGGTCCGCCATCCGGACCGAACCCGGACCGGCGGCAGCCTCCCCGCCCACCTCCCCCCCAGCGCCCTCCCGCCCCTCCCGTCTCCGCCCTGCCTCGGCAAGCTTCAGCGCGATGCGGGCGCCTCGCACGGCGTCGCCCTCGGGAGCCGTCCCGTGAAGTACGCCCTGGGCGGCACGCCCATCAGGGTGCGGAAGTCGGCGGTCATGTGTGACTGGTCGTAGTAACCGGTTGCGGCGGCGAGTTCGGCCCACGGGGCGTCGGCCGCGTGGGTCAGGACGTGCCGTACGCGGTCGATGCGGGCGAAGTGCTTGGGGGAGAGACCCACTCCTTCCGTGAACAGGTTGCGCAACTGGCGTTCGCTGACCGAGAGTTCGCGAGCGACGTCCTGCACGGCAGCGGGTGCGCGGTCGCGGTGGGTCGACAGGGCTGCCATGGCGGATCGCAGCAAACGGGTGCGGGTGGTGTCGGCCGGAGGCGGGAGCAGCTCCGTGAGGCGGGCCGTGAACTCCTCCTCGTCCAGCGCCGCCAGCTCACGTGCCAGACGACGAGCCGTACCCGAGGGCAGCTCGCGCAACGGCACCGCCCGCCCTACCAGTTCGACCGCGGCGACGCCCAGCAGCGGGCGCGCCGCTCCCGGTCCCAGCCGCAGACGCGTGCAGGACGTCACCCGCCGGTCGGCATCCGTGTGGTACGTGGCACGGGTGCGCGGCCCGACGACCAGGGTGTCGCGCCGCCCGTCGGCCTCGACGCGCACCACCACCCGGGTCGCCGTGTCCGGGGCATGGGTGAAGGAGCCGGGCAGCGGGCCGGTGACACGCGTCGACTCGATGTCGGAGATCCACGGGCGCGCCCGGTCGGGGACGGTCAGCGCCTGCTCGGCGAGGGCGTTGGTCACCCCTCCACGGTAGGCGCACCGGCAGCCCCGCAGGGCTGCCGGACCGTGCCGGAAATTCCTAGCAACCGGGCGCCGCCGCCCGCCAACGTGAGAGCCATGATCCTTGTGACCGGTGCCACGGGCACCATCGGCAGTGAACTCGTACGGCGGCTGGCGGCGCGCGGGGAGAAGGTGCGCGCCCTCGTCCGCGAGCCGGCGAAGGCCAGGGCCATGGCGCTGCCCGCGGGCGTGGAGGTGGCGCGGGGTGACTACGGCGAAACCGCCTCCCTGGAGGCGGCGATGACCGGCGTGACCGCCGTGTTCCTGGTGGGAGTTCCCGGTCCCGGTCCCGGTCCCGGCATCCGGTCCGACGAGGACCTGGTCGCGGCGGCCGTGGCGGCCGGTGTGGGACGGCTGGTGAAGCTCTCCGCGATCGCGACCGGCGATCCTGCTGTCGGCCCCTCCGGTACCTGGCACCTCCCGGGGGAGCGGGCCGTGCGTGCCAGCGGCGCTGAGTGGGCCGTCCTGAGGCCCTCGGCCTTCGCCTCCAACACGCTGAGTTGGGCGGAGGCCGTCCGGTCGGGCCTGCCGGTGCCGAACATGACCGGCGACGGCGCGCAGGGGGTGATCGACCCGCGTGACGTGGCCGAGGTGGCGGCACGGATCCTGCTGGACGGGGGACTCGCCGGGCGGACGTACACCCTCACCGGGCCGGAGACGATCAGTGCACCCGGACAGGCCGCCGTGCTCGCGGACGTTCTCGGCCGCCCGGTCACGACCCGCGACCTCACGCCCGACGGGACACGCGAACTGCTGCTGGCCTGGGGTCTGGAGGAGGCGCAGGCTGACGGGATGCTGGCCGGTACCGCCTTCGTGCGTGCGGGCGGCAATGCCGTCGTCACCGAGGACGTGCCCGAGTTGCTGGGGCGCGCGGCAGGAACGTACCGGGAGTGGGCCGTGGCGCATCGAAGGGCGTTCGAGGTCGAGTGACGGGACGGTCGGCCCGTCGGCGTACGAAGGCGTACGTAGCCCGGTGCCCGACCACGCATGGTCGGGCACCGGGCGTCACGCTGCCGGGTCAGCCGGGCCGGCTGAGGCCGGACGGATCAGCTCGCGTCCCGCACCCGTGGCGTCCGTAGCACCGCCGCCGCCAGGGCCAGGGCCGCCGCGGCGATCAGCGTCGCCGAGTCCCGCGCGGCCTACGACTCCGAGCACGACCGGGAGTCGGTCGACGCGTAGGCCCGCCGGGGGATGCTCCGGTCAGAGTCCGAACAGGCTCGGATCGGTCGCCAGTTCCTTGAAGTGGTCCTGCGGGTCGGCGACCATCCGGCGTGTCTTCAGGTTCAGCAGGCCGCCGACCGCGGACAGTTCGGCCGCTACCGTGCCATCCGTCTTGCGGATGACCTGCTCGATGCGGAACGTCTTGCCGCCGCCCCACTCGAAGACGCACGTCACGTCGACCTCGTCGCCCGCGAGCAGCTCGCGCTTGTAACGGATGGTCGTCTCCAGGGCGACCGGTCCGATGCCCCGACCGATCAGCCCGGCCTGGGTGATGCCCGCGGCCTGGAGCAGCGACCAGCGCGCGTGTTCCGCGTAGTTGATGTACACGCTCTGGTTGAGATGGCCCTGCACGTCGGTCTCGTATCCGCGCACGGTCACCCGCACGGAAAACGGCTCGCTCACGGTTTCCCCTTCTCGTCGACGAGCACGGTCGATGCCCTGTCCACCGATCCTGGCATGCCCCTCACACCCGCCGGGGGGAAGCCAGCAGATAGCGCGTCCTGCTCCGGGGGTCGGTGTGCTCGCTCGCCTGCCAGCCCGCCTTCTCCAGCGTCGCCGAGCAGGCCCGCAGTGTCCCCTCGTCCGGTCCGCGCACGGCGACGGCGTCCGGCTGCGGGCTGGCCCGCACCCGGTATCCGTCGGCGGCCGGTCCCTCGGCGCCGGGTCCGGCGGGCCGGTGTCCGGCCGCCTCCAGGGCGAGCGCGGCGGCCTGCACCAGATGCGTACGCTCCCACCCGCACGGCCGGTCCACCGCCCCGTCCCGATTGGTCATCCGGCGCAGCTCCAGCAGCCCCTGCCAGGCGCTGTGCACCTCCCGCACCCGCGCGGGCCCGCCGGGCGGCGGCTCCTCCTCGCCACCGACCCGCGCGGTGAACACGCCGGTCTCCGCGCGCGGGGCGTCGGGCACGGCGGCGGTCCCGGACTCCGGCTCGGCCTCCCGTATCCGGTGCCCGGCCGGAGTGAGGAAGTGGTCGTGCGGCGCACGCGGGTGCCGGAAGGCGAGCCCGCGCCTGACCAGGGCGGCGAGCTGGGTCTCCGTCCCCCGCAGGCGCCCGGTGACGGGATCGGCGGCGTCGATGACACGCCGCTGGGCGGCGGTCGGCGGTCGTGTCACGGCCTGCTCCCTCCGGGACGGCGGTACGGCTGTCCCACCGCTACGAAGGCTACGGCCAGGGACTGACAGCCGCCCCGCCCGCCGGTGCCCCGCTCCTCGGGCTCCCGCCCCTCAGGCTCCCGGCTTGATGTTCCAGCCCGCGATCACATGCCGACCGTGCTCCGTGCCGAGCCGGCCCAGCGTCCCGGTCGCCAGCTGGAACAGGGCCCCGGCCGACGGCGGCAGGCCGAGCCGGCGGGCCGTGAGCACCCGCAGGAAGTGCCCGTGCGCCACCAGCACCACGCACCCCTCCGTGTCGGCGAGCGCCGCGTCCACCTTCGCCAGCACGCGGTCGGCCCGCTCCCCGACCTGCTCCGGTGTCTCCCCGGGGTGCTCGGGCGGGCCCGGCGCCACACCGTCCGTGAACAGGAACCAGCCCGGACGCTCCCGCTGGATATCGACGGTCGTGATGCCCTCGTACGCGCCGTAGTCCCACTCCTGGAGGTCCGCGTCGAGCCGCACCTCGTGCAGCCCGATCAGCTCCGCCGTCTCCCGCGCCCGCTGGAGCGGACTCGAGAACGCGGCGCCGATCCGGTGCGACCGGATGAGCGGCACCAGCCGCCGTGCCTCCTCCCGGCCGTGCTCGGTGAGCGGGACGTCCGTCAGTCCGGTGTGCCGGCCGGAGCGCGACCACGCGGTCTCGCCGTGCCGGACCAGGAAGAGATCACCCATGCCGCAAGACTCGCACAGGCGTACTCCGGCGCCCCGCAGCACGGGGCGCCGGTCTGTCGTACGTCAGTGGTCGGCGGCGTACGAGACGAACGCTGCCCACTCCGACGGGGCGAAGGCGAGGTGGGGGCTGCGGTGGTTCTTGGAGTCCCGTATGCGGACGGTGTCGGGGGTGAGGGCCACCTCGACGCACTCCGGGCCGTCGTTGCTGCTGTAGCTGCTCTTGAACCAGTGCAACGGCGATGCTGGCGGCGTGGGCCTCATGTTTCCTCTCCCAGGACTTTCTCGATGAAGGTCAGTGACTCACGTGGCGTGAGCGCCTGCGCCCGGATCATTCCATAGCGCATTTCCAGGACTTGTACGTCTCGGGTTCCGCTGATCAGGTAGCTGTGCAACTGGGCTTCCGAGTGCCCCACCGTCTTGCCGTCCATGAGTTTCAGCAGCTGCAACGAGCCGCCCATGCCTGCGTGGTCCTCGCGATCCGTGGGCATCACCTGGATCTCGACGTGCCTCAGCGTGCCGATCTCCAACAGGTGTTCCAGCTGTCGGCGCAGCACCATTCTGCTCCCGAGGGCCCTCCGCAGAGTCACCTCTTCCTGGACGAAACTCAGGAGCGGTGTCGGCACGCGCTCGAAGACCGACTTCCGTGCCATCCGTGCGGCGACGTACCGGTTGATCTCTTCCTCGGTGTACGTCGGTCGCCGCATCGCGTACAACGCCTCCGCGTACGCCGGGGTCTGCAACAGGCCGTGAATGTGATGGTTGGCGTAGGCGCAGATCTCCACAGCCTCCGCCTCCAACTTCTTGAGGTCCCGCACCTTCTTCGGGTACCGGGCCTCCTCCACGTCCTTGCGCAGTCCGGCGATCAGCCCGCCCACTCCCAGGACCTCGTCCGCCGCCTCCAGGAACTGTGGCTTCGGGGCCCGCCGTCCCCGCTCCACGGAGGACACCTGCTCCTCGCTGTACCGGATCGCCGCGCCCAGCTCGGCCTGGGTCATCCCACCGCGTTCCCGGCACATCTTGATGACCTTGCCGACGGTCCGCAGGACCGCCGCCGACTCCTCGTCGTCGCTCTGCGGCTCCTCACCGTCGTCGGCCTGCCGCTGTCCCTGTTCCGTCGCGCCCACCGTCGGACACCTCCTCGTACCGTCCGTCCCCAACTCCGCACCGGGGCGGCACGTAACGCGGCGGCGCCCGGACATCCCCGGATGGCGACCGGACAGTGACGAGGCGTACCGCCCACGGTGCTGCTCAGACTGGATTCATTCGGCCACGCTGAGTGACATGAACTACGAGATCGCCCACCCGACCACGACGGGCGCCGAACCCGCCGCCCCCACCCGCCACTTCAGCATCCGTCTCTCGGCCACCCCGAGAGGCGCCCGCCTCGCCCGTCATCTGGCGGCCGAGCAACTCGACACGTGGGGCTGGCCGTACGCGACCGACGCCAACGGCACGGCCGCGCTGCTCGTCGCCGAACTCGCGGCGAACGCGGTACGGCACGGCCGGCAGCGGGGGCGCGACTTCCGGCTCCGTCTGACGCTGTACCCGGCGGACGCCGCGCACCGTCCGGACACGCACCGCTTGGACACGCTCCGCATCGAGGTGACGGACGCCCGCCCCGGCGACCGCCCACCGGCCGCGGGAACCCTCCGGGCGCCCGCGCCCGACGCGGAGTCCGGCCGGGGCCTCCTCCTCGTCGAGGCGCTGGCCGGCCACTGGGGGACGACGGGCGGCGACCCGTACACCAAGACGGTGTGGTGCGAGGTCGCGCTCGGCCGATGACCCCGACGGAGAGGTTGTTTCCTACTGTCGGTAACCGCTGAGGAAACGCCCGATCCGGCCGATCGCCGCCTCCAGGTCCTCCGCGTGCGGGAGGGTGAGGATGCGGAAGTGGTCCGGGGTCGGCCAGTTGAAACCGGTTCCCTGGACGACCTGGATCTTCTCGCGCAGCAGCAGGTCCAGGACGAACTTCTCGTCGTCGTGGATGGCGTGCACCTTGGGGTCGATGCGCGGGAACGCGTACAGCGCGCCCTTGGGCTTCACGCAGGAGACGCCGGGGATCTCGTTGAGCTTCTCCCAGGCGATGTCGCGCTGGTCGCGGAGCCTGCCGCCCGGTGCGGTCAGTTCGCGGATGGACTGGCGGCCGCCGAGCGCGGCCTGGATGGCGTACTGGGCGGGCGCGTTGGCGCACAGGCGCATGGAGGCCAGCATGGTGAGGCCCTCCAGGTAGTCACGCGCGTGCTGCCTGGGTCCGGTCACCACGAGCCAGCCCGAGCGGAAACCGGCCACCCGGTACGTCTTGGAGAGGCCGCAGAAGGTGAGGACGACCAGGTCGGGGGCGAGCGCCGCGGCCGAGTGGTGCACGGCGTCGTCGTAGAGGATCTGGTCGTAGATCTCGTCGGCGAAGACCATCAGGCCGTGTCGGCGGGCCAGGTCGAGGATGCCTTCGATGATCTCCTGGGGGTAGACCGCGCCGGTGGGGTTGTTGGGGTTGATGATGACGACGGCCTTGGTGCGGTCGGTGATCTTGGACGCCATGTCGTCCAGGTCCGGGTACCAGTCGGCCTGCTCGTCGCAGAGGTAGTGGACCGCCTTGCCGCCCGCGAGCGTGGTGACGGCCGTCCACAGCGGGAAGTCGGGGGCCGGGATGAGGATCTCGTCGCCGTCCTCGACCAGTGCCTGTACGGCCATGGAGACCAGCTCCGAGACGCCGTTGCCGAGCCACACGTCGTCGACGTCGACCTCCAGGCCCCGCTCCTGGTACCGCTGGGCGACCGCCCGGCGGGCCGAGAGGACGCCGCGCGAGTCCGTGTAGCCGTGGGCCTGCGGGAGCATCCGGATCATATCCTGGAGGATCTCCTCCGGCGCCTCGAAACCGAAGACCGCCGGATTGCCGGTGTTGAGGCGCAGCACGCTGTGCCCCGCCGCCTCCAGCGCGTTGGCGTGCTCGATCACCGGGCCCCGGATCTCGTAACAGACCTCGCTGAGCTTGTTGGACTGCCGGAACTCCATGCGCCCCTCCGGTATCTGGTGTTACTTGGTTTTACCAAGTTCGAGCTTGGAAAGTCCAACGACATGTCTAGACTGCGTCGCATGCCACCTCGCCGAAGCTACGACCAGTACTGTTCCGCCGCCCGCGCCCTCGACTCCGTCGGCGACCGCTGGACCCTGCTGATCGTCCGGGAGCTGCTCGCCGGCCCGCGCCGCTACACGGACCTGCACGCCGACCTGCCGGGCGTGAGCACGGACGTACTGGCCTCCCGGCTCAAGGACATGGAACGCGACGGCCTGGCCACCCGGCGCCGGCTGCCGCCGCCCGGAGCGGCCTACGTGTACGAACTCACCCGGCGCGGCCGTGAGTTGCTGCCGGTGCTCCAGGCGCTCGGCGCGTGGGGGCAGGCGGAACTGGGGGAGCGCGGGCCCACCGACGCCATCCGCGCGCACTGGTTCGCCCTGCCCCTGCTGCGCGCCCTGACAGGCGAGGGACTCGTGGAGGTCCGGCTGGAGGAAGGCCGCTTCCACCTCTTCGCCGGTGCGGAGGAAGGGCCCGTCTACGGCCATGGGCCGGCCCCCGGCGAACCCGACGCCCTGCTCGTCATGGACACCGGAACCTGTACGGCGGTGGCCCGGGGTGAGCTGAGTCTGGCCGAAGCCGTGCGCGCCGGGCGCGTCGGGGTGAGCGGCGAGGGCGCCCTCGCCAAGGGACTGCGGGAGGCCTGAGGACCCGGAGGGCCCGCACGGGGCGGGCCCTCCGAGTGGGCGTCAGGCGCCGGGCGGCACCTGCCCGGGCCGCCGCGGGCCGCGGGTCAGGGCGTACCCGCCGATCCCGGCGAGCGCGGCCAGCACCCCGCCGATCCCGGTCCACACCCAGCGGTCCGTCCACCAGCCGGACGACCAGCCGTCGTCCGGCTCGATGCTCGACAGCACGGCGGAGGCCGACGAGTCGTCCTCCTCCTCCGCCGACGACTTCACGGCGATGCCCGGCACCAGGGGCTCGGCCAGCGAGCCGTCCACCGCCGCCGCGCCGCCGATGTCCTTGGAGTCGACCCGCAGTTCGGCGCCGACCGGCAGACCGAGGTCGGCCGTCTTCAGGCCGACGACCGTCAGACGGACGTAGTACGTGCCGGGCAGCGGGTCGTTCGCCCACGGCTCCGACCAGGCGCGCACCGTGCGCAGGACGCAGGCCAGCTCCACCGAGGCGGTGCCGGGGGCGGCGGTCCGGGTCTGCGCGCCGTACTGGCACGACTGGCGGCGCCGCAGACCGTCGTACACGTCGACCTGCCAGGTCTGGCCGGCGTGCTCCGCGGGCAGCTTCACCTTCGCCCGGACGGTGGGCCGTTGGCCCGTGTCGGCCGGGAACGACCAGTACAGGTAGTCGCCCGCGGATCCGCTCGCGGTGGCCGTCCGCCCCTGGTCGACCTCCGTCGCCGTACGGAACGACGTGCCGGCCGTCGTGGGGGCGGAACCCTCCTCGGAGGGGCTCGCGGACGGGGTCGAGTCGGCGGCGGCCGGGGCGGCCGCGAGGCCGAGCGCCAGCAGGGTCGTGCTCAGTACACGGGTGATCCGCATCAGTTGGTCCTCCAGACCGCGACACGCCAGCGCGACAGCCAGCCCCACAGGACGCCCGCGAGGAAGCCGACCAGCACCAGGGCGCCGAGCAGCCACCAGCCGCGGCCGAGACCGAACGAGGCGACGTCGCTCGCCGGCGACGGCCCGTCGACCACGTCCACGGTCAGTTCCAGCGGCATGCCCGGCGTGGTCTTCACACCGGCGGCCGCCGAGTACGAGTTCGTCACCTGCACGCACACCGTCTCGGCGGGCGCGTCGTCGTCGCTCTCCGCCTTGGGGTAGCGCAGACCGGTCGAGACGACGTCGGTACGGCCGTTGCCCGCCGCCTCGCCGCGCACGATCTCCCGGCCGTGCACCGTGACGGCCCGCAGCAGCACCCCGTAGTCGGGGTTCATCGCCCGGTCCGCCGACACGCTCACCGAGGCCCGCAGCTCCTTGCCCGGGTCCAGGTCCACGCGGTACCAGCGCTGCCGGCCGAACTCCTCGCGGTCGGTGTACAGGCCCGACTTCAGGGTGGGCGCCTTCGCGCAGGACTCCGCGCCCTGGACGGCGACCGGCGTCACCACGGGGTCGGCCGCGCGGTCCACCAACTGGTTCACTTTGTCGGTGAGTTCGTCGGTGTGCTCCACCGAGGTGTAGGTGCCGCCGGTGGCCTCGGCGATGCAGCTGAGCTGCTGGCGCATCTTCACGTTCGGCACCAGGCCGAGGGTGTCGATGGTCAGGCCGATGCCCTTGGCCGCTATCTCACGGGCCACCTCGCACGGGTCGAGCGGGGCGCAGGTGTCCTCGCCGTCGCTGATCAGCACGATCCGCTTGGAGCCGGTGCCCCCGTCGAGGTCCCCGGCCGCCTTCAGCAGCGCCGGGCCGATCGGAGTCCATCCGGTGGGCGTCAGGGTCGCCACCGCGGCCTTGGCCTCGGTGCGGTCCAGCGGACCCACCGGGTAGAGCTGCGCGGTGTCCTTGCAGCCGGTCTTCTGGTCGTCGCCGGGGTAGTTGGCCCCGAGGGTGCGGATGCCGAGCCGGACCTCCTCGGGGGTCGCGTCCAGCACCTCGTTGAACGCCTGCTTGGCCGCGGCCATCCGCGACCTGCCGTCGATGTCCTTCGCCCGCATGGAACCGCTGACGTCGAGGACCAGGTCGACCTTGGGCGCATGGGCTGTGGTCTCGTCGGCGGCCGCCCCGGCCGGGAACGCGAGCCCGGCCGCGAGCGCGGCGAGCAGGGCGCAGACGCCCGCCGCCAGCCGTTGTGTTCTGATCATCGGCGGATCCTATTGATCAGAGGTGTCCCGCTTCAAAACGTGATCAGAAACCCACGTCCACCAAAGGATTGGGCAGCCGCGCCCACCGGTCGCCGGACACCCCCGGCGACAGCCGCATCAGCGTCAGCGCCTTCACCGGCACCGGCTCCTCGCGCAGCGCCCGCAGGTCCCCGGTGGTGCCCGTGTCCGGCACGTCCGCCACGGCCGCCGCCAGCGCCGTGCCCAGCGCCTGGCCGCTGCCCGCGGTGGCCGCGAGCGCGCCCGCCACCAGCGAGCCGAACAGTTTGCGGCGCAGCGCCGTCACGTCGTCCGTGAGGACGCGGGCCGGCAACTCCGGCGCGGCCACGCCGTGCCGGGCCAGACGCGCCGGGCTGACCCGGATGTCGGCGAGGTCGCGGTAGACCAGTCGCACCGGCGCCCCCGACGCCGCCAGCACGACCAGCAGGTTCTGCCCGTGCGCCTCCAGTGCCACGCCCTGTTCCAGCAGCCGCAGCCCCACGGTGAGCGCCAGCCGGGCGAAGTCCGCCAACCAGGCCGGTGAGGAGGGCAGACCGGTGGTCGTGAGGGCGGCCACCGGGACGACGCACTCGCCCGGCCCCGCGTACACGGCGGGCGGCTCCCGCAGCACGGCCGCCAGGTCCGGTGAGTCGGCCGTGACCGCGCCCAGGGAGCGGGTCGTGTGCAGCAGGCCGTCCGTGCGTTCCGCCAGGGTCTCGCCGAAGGCCGACAGGGCGGCGGACGAGGCGATCGAGCCCACCGAGATGTCCCGCACCGACGACGTCAGCCGGGCGCTCAACGCCGTCTTCACATGCGGTCCGCCGGGCACGGCGAGCGTGCGCAGCGACATCAGCGGATGCGCGGCGAGCCCCGCCACGCACGACCGCTTCAGCACATGAGCCGCCTGCCACGGATGCACCGGGATCATCAGCCGTCCGCCGTCCCGCAGGTCGGCGGGCCACTCGCCGGAGACCAGACACTCGCCCGCCGGCACCGGCAGCAGGCCCAGCCGCACCGGCGGCGGCCGGTGCTCGGGCCCGTACGCCAGCTGCTCGGCCACCGAGAAGCCGGGCCGGGAACGGCAGTTGGGGTGGTACGGGTGCCCGTCGACCACCCGCTGCTCCCACTCCCAGTCGTGCGCGGGCCACTCCTTGGGGTGATGCCCCGCCGGCTGCTCCTGTCCGGCCCGTGACAGGGCCAACGACGCGGTGCTGTGCGCCAGCTCGGCGGCGAGATGCTCGCCATGCGGAACGGCGAGGGCGGTCGTCAGCCGGGCGGCGTCTTCGTACGCCGTGCCGTCCAGGACGACGGCCGTCACCTGGGCGGCGGTCGCGTACGGGTCGGCGTGCGGACCGTGCAGGCGGCGGCCGTCCGCGAGGTGCAGCGTGAGGCCGTCCCGGGTCGGCGCCCGGCGTACGACCCACGGCAGTGGCTCGTGCGCGAGCGCCCGCCACAGGCGGGTCAGCACGGCCGCGCGGGCGCCGGGCAGCTCGGCCGCGAACCGCGCGCCGAGCGCGGGGCGCACGGCGGCGAGATCGGCGGCCAGCTCCGCCTCGGCGGTGGGAGGACGGTGCACGGGTGAACTCCTCGGGTACGGGTCCGGTGGGGGGTCGGGTACGAACCGGACGTCACGGGCGGGTCGTGACGACAGCGATACTGATCGTCTCCACCCGCAAGAACCGTAGGGAACCAGTGGAACGCGTGGACCTCATCCCCCCGCCCTCCGAGTCGGCGTCGCCCGCCGGCCCCGATCAGGCCACCGACGCCACCGGGCGTGGCGCCGACGGATCAGGGCGCGCTGCCGGCGTGTCCGGGCGCGGCGCCGGCGTCAGTGGATCAGACGCCGCCGCCGGACGAGGTGCCGAGACCGCCGCCGGGCGGGCTGCCGAGGCCGTCGCCGGGCGGGCCGACGCCCTGGCGGCCGCGCCGCTGCTGAACTGCCTTCTGCGGGAGCTGGCCGAACCGCGGTCCCGGTCCGGCGCACGGGAGGTGCACCGGCTGCCCTCCGGCCGCCTGCTGCGGGTGCGCGGCACCCGGCGGCCCGCCGAACCCGAGACCCAGGTGGAGGGTGCCTGGCACCGCCTCGACCACCGCGGCCTCGTCGACCTGGCCGCCACCGAACTGCGCCACCGCACCGGCCTCGCCAACACCGAACTGCCCGCCGAGATGCTCGACAGCCGGGACGCCGTCGCCGCGCTCCTGGCGGCACGCGCGCGTGCCACCCCGCCCGAGGACGCCTACCTGCGCTCCGAGCAGTCCCTCCTCACCGGCCACCCCCACCACCCCGCCCCCAAGACGCGCGGCGGCGGACCGCCCGGCGGCTGGCTGCCGTACGCGCCCGAGGCGCACGCCCGCTTCCCGCTGGTCCTGCTCGGACTGCGCGAGGACACGGTGGTGGAGGACGGCGACACCGCGGCGCTGGACGCCCTCGGCGAGGCGCCGCCCGGCTACCGGCTGCTGCCGGCCCACCCCTGGCAGCTCGACCTGGCCCGCACGGCGCTCGCCCCCGCCTTCGCCGACGGCCGTCTGATCCGGCTCGGCGGCACGCCGTTCGACGCCTGGCCCACCGCCGCCGTGCGCACCCTGTACGCGCCCGAGCGCGACCTGTTCCTGAAGTTCAGCCTCGACGTGCGCATCACCAACGACATCCGCCGCCTCTGGCGTCACGACCTGCTGCAACTCCGCCGGACCGACACGGCCGTCACCGAGGCCTTCGAGGCGGCGGACGGCCCCGCGGCCTGGCTGAGCGACCGCGGATACCGCACCGCCGGCTTCGCCTTCGAGGAACTCGCCGTCCTGGTCCGCGACGGGCTGGGCGCGCACCTGACGGCCGGCGCGACCCCGCTGCTCGCCGCGGGCCTCGTGGAGGGCTTCGAGGGCAGTCCGCTGGCCGCCACGGCCGACCCGGCGGGCTGGTGGGAGGCGTACCTGGCCGCCGTCGTCCCCCCGGTGCTGGCCGCCTTCGGCGATCACGGCGTCGTCCTGGAGGCACACCTGCAGAACACGCTCGTCGCCGTCGACGCCGCCGGACTGCCCGTACAGGCACTGTTCCGGGACGCCGAGGGCGTCAAGCTGCTGCCCGGGGTGGAGCGGGCCGCCGGCTGGCAGCGGCTCGTGTACTGCCTGGTCGTCAACCACCTCACCGAGGTCGCCGCGGCCCTGGCCGAACGGCACCCCGGCCTCGACCCCTGGCCCGCCGCCCGCCGCGAGCTGGCCCGCCACGACCTCCCTGAGGTACACGCCCTCCTCACGGCACCCACCCTGCCTGGCAAGACCAACCTCCTGCTGCGCTGGACGGGCGCGGACGGCGCCGACGCCCGCTACCTTCCGCTGCCCAACCCGCTGTCCGCCATCGGCCCGTAGCCCCGCGGGGAGCGGACGCCGGCGGGCGGGAGCGGTTCATGGCGACCGCCCTTTCGTCTTCTGGCGAGCGCTCTTTCGTCTTCTGGCGAGCAGGCGGCCTGGGGTCCGGGGTTCGTGGAAGATCCCCCCGGCTGTCACACGCGGTTACTATGCTGACTTCGTGCCCGGAGTCCGGAGGCGAGGGTCGCACCGCCATCGACGGACCGCTGAGAAGGAGGGAGACACCCGTGCCAGTCGGAACTCCCCAGACTCTCCCCACTCTCCCCGGGGCGATCGTGGGCCTTTCGCCGTGTCGCGGCGCCTCGGAGGTGGCCGTGGAAGGCGGGGCGGAAACGCGACGGGATCTGCGCCCATGTTGAGAGAGGTCACCGCGACCCGCTACGTCATGCCGCTGCGCTCGGGCGGCTCCGTGCCCGCCGTCGTCGAGGCCGACGACCTCGGCACCTACGTCGTCAAGTTCACCGGCTCCGCGCAGGGCCGCAAGGCGCTGGTCGCCGAGGTGATCGTGGGGGAGCTGGCGCGGTCCCTCGGGCTGCGCTTCCCCGAGCTGGTCCTGGTCGACTTCGACCCGGCGATCGCCGACGACGAGCCCCACCAGGAGGTGCGCGACCTGCACGCCGCCAGCCCGGGCGTCAACCTGGGCATGGACCACCTGCCGGGCGCGCGGGACTTCACCCCGGACGTCGCCGAGGTGTTCCCCGTGGACCCCCTGGAGGCCGGCCGGATCGTCTGGCTCGACGCCCTCACCGTCAACGTCGACCGGACCGTGCACAGCTCCAACCTCATGGTGTGGCCCACGCTCGGCACCGTGCCCCCGCGCCTGTGGCTGATCGACCACGGCGCCGCCCTCGTCTTCCACCACCGCTGGGACGGCTCCGACCCCGCGAAGAGGTACGACTTCCGCCATCACGCTCTGGGCCGCCACGCGCCCGACGTACGGGCCGCCGACGCCGAACTGGCCCCCAGGGTCACCGAGGCGCTGCTGCGCCGGATCGTCGACGAGGTCCCGGACGCCTGGCTCCTGGACGAGCCCGCCTTCGCGACCGCCGACCAGGCCAGGACGGCGTACGTGGAGTACCTCCACGCGCGCGTGCGGGCCTCCGCGGCCTGGCTGCCCACGGACTTCCCCACCCGCGACGAACTCGCCGCCGAGGAGGCCCGGCGGGCGGCGACGACCCGGCAAGGACGGCCGGAATGGCTCAAGCGGGTCCCCGACCTGCACGGCAAGCCGGCCGCGGAACAGGATTGGTCGGTGCATCTCGGATGACGGACGCACAGCCGGAGACGCGGCGGAACGGGCGTCGGGTCGAGATCGAGTACTGCACCCAGTGCCGATGGCTGCCCCGCGCCGCGTGGCTGGCGCAGGAACTGCTCACCACCTTCGAGGCGGAGCTGACCGAACTGGCCCTCAAGCCGGGCAGGGGCGGCGTCTTCGTGGTCCGGGTGGACGACGAGGTCGTCTGGGACCGCCGCGAACAGGGCTTTCCGGAGCCGACCGCGGTCAAGCGGCTCGTCCGCGACCTGGTGGCCCCGGGAAAGTCCCTGGGCCACTCGGACAAGCCGGAATGAGTCTTCGAGCGGGCCGGCCCCGCAAGACCGGCCCGCTCCAGGCCGGCCCGCTCCAGGCCGGCCCGCTCCAGGCCGGCCCGCTCCAGGCTGGCCTGCGCAAGACCGGCCCGCTCCAGGCCGGCCTGCGCAGGGCCGGCCCTCGGCGGGTCAGCCTTCGAGCTGCTGGTAGGCCGGCAGGGTGAGGAAGTCCGCGTAGTCCTCGTCGAGGGCGACGGTCAGCAGCAGGTCGTGGGCCTGCTGCCAGTGGCCGGCCGCGAAGGCCGCCTCGCCGATCTCCGTACGGACCGCGGCCAGTTCGGCGGCGGCGACCTCGCGGGCCAGCTCCGGCGTCACCCTCACCGTCGTACCGTCGCGTTCGACCTCGACGCCCGCGTTGATCCACTGCCAGATCTGCGAGCGCGAGATCTCGGCCGTGGCCGCGTCCTCCATCAGGTTGAAGATGGCGACCGCGCCCATCCCGCGCAGCCACGCCTCGATGTAACGGATGCCCACCTGCACGGCGTTGACGAGACCGGCGTACGTCGGGCGCGCCTCCAGCGAGTCGACGGCGATCAGGTCGGCCGCCTTGACGTCGACGTCCTCGCGCAGCCGGTCCTTCTGGTTCGGCCTGTCGCCGAGCACCCGGTCGAAGGACTCCATGGCGATCGGCACCAGGTCGGGGTGGGCGACCCAGGAGCCGTCGAAACCGTCGTCCGCCTCCCGGTCCTTGTCCGCGCGGACCTTCTCGAAGGCGACCTTGTTGACCTCCGCGTCGCGCCGCGAGGGGATGAAGGCCGCCATGCCGCCGATGGCGTGGGCGCCGCGCTTGTGGCAGGTGCGCACGAGGAGTTCGGTGTACGCCCGCATGAACGGGGCGGTCATCGTCACGGCGTTGCGGTCCGGCAGCACGAACCTGGCGCCGCCGTCGCGGAAGTTCTTCACGATGGAGAACAGGTAGTCCCAGCGGCCGGCGTTCAGCCCCGAGGCGTGGTCGCGGAGTTCGTACAGGATCTCCTCCATCTCGTACGCGGCGGTGATCGTCTCGATGAGGACGGTCGCGCGCACGGTGCCCCGCGGGATGCCGACATGATCCTGCGCGAACACGAACACGTCGTTCCACAGGCGGGCTTCCAGGTGCGACTCGGTCTTCGGGAGGTAGAAGTACGGTCCCTTGCCGAGGTCCAGGAGCCGCTGGGCGTTGTGGAAGAAGTACAGGCCGAAGTCGACGAGGGCGCCGGGCACCGCCCGGCCGTCGACCTGGAGGTGCCGCTCGTCCAGGTGCCAGCCGCGCGGGCGCATGACGACGGTCGCCAGTTCCTCGTCGGGGCGCAGGGCGTAGGACTTGCCCGACCGCGGATCGGTGAAGTCGATGTTCCGGCCGTACGCGTCGATCAGGTTGAGCTGGCCGGTGACGACGTTCTCCCAGGTGGGCGCGGAGGCGTCCTCGAAGTCCGCGAGCCAGACCTTCGCGCCCGAGTTGAGGGCGTTGATGGTCATCTTGCGGTCGGTGGGGCCGGTGATCTCCACTCGGCGGTCGTCCAGCGCGGCGGGTGCGGGGGCGACCCTCCAGGAGTCGTCCGCGCGGATCGCGGCGGTCTCGGGGAGGAAGTCGAGCGTGCAGGTGCGGGCGATCTCGGCGCGGCGCTCCGCACGGCGGGCGAGGAGTTCGTCACGGCGCGGCGTGAACCGGCGGTGCAGCTCGGCCACGAAGGCGAGGGCCGCGTCGGTGAGGACCTCCTGCTGCCGGGGCAGGGGCTCGGCGTCGACGACGGCCGCCGGGGACGGCGCTGGTGCGGACATGAGCGGTCACTTCCTTCAGCGAGCGTGGCACCGGGTGCCGGACGACCCGGGTCGGGCGGGGAGCGCTCGGGGAGCGACCGAACGCTTCTGAGCAGTGGATACTAGTTTCCTCATCGTGGAAGTTCAATGGTTTGTTGATATCGAGATTCTCCGGATCGAGGAAGCGTGGCTCTCCGTGCCACCCCGTTCACCCAAGGTGGACCGGGCTCCAGGTGGGCCAGATCGTCCACGGTGTCGATGTCGTACGGGCGGGCCACGTCCCCGCACTCCACCGGACGGATCTCCTCCGCACGCGCCTTCAGATAGTCGCGTGCCCCCCGGTCGCCGGTCGCGGTCGCCGCGACGCCGGCCCAGTGCGCGGCCCCGAGCAGGACGGGATGCCCGCGCCTCCCGTCGTAGGCGGCGGACGCCAGCGACGTGTCGTCCTCGTACGCGGCGAGCACCCGCGCCAGCGCCCGGTCCCCGATGCCCGGCTGGTCGACCAGCGACACCAGCGCGGCCCGCGCGCCCGTCCCGGCCAGCGAGTGCAGACCGGCCCGCAGCGAGCCGCCCATGCCCCGCTCCCACTCCGGGTTCACCACCAGTACGCAGCCGTCGAGCCGCGCCCGCTCCCGCACGGCGTCGGCGGCCGCCCCGAGGACCACGTGCACGCGCGTGCAGCCGGCCGCGCGCAACGCCTCCACCGCGTGTTCGACGAGCGGGCGCCCCCGGTGCGTCAACAGCGCCTTCGGTCGTCCGCCGAGGCGCCGCCCGCCGCCCGCGGCGAGGAGCAACCCGGCGACCTGGTCTTCCGTGTGCGTCATGGGTCCTGCATACCCGAAGGGGAGACGGCCGGGCGGTGTCGGAGGGCTGAATTTCGGCCCTCGGTGTGGCGGACCGGGCGCCGGGTGGCGTTTACTGGCCCGCGTCCTCAGCGCGGCTGACCACCGTCACGGGAGCGCTACGTACGTACGCACGAAGACGTGCGCAGGGGGGAGAGCTGTGTTGCGAAGCTTGGGGCAGAGGCCGGTGACCGGCAGCGACGAGGATCCGAGGGTGGCGGAACTGCGGACCGCGGTGTCCCGGCTGCGCCGCGAACTCGCCGCGCTCCCGGCCGAGTTCCCGGACCGGGCGATCGCCGAGGACGAACTCGCGGCGCTCGCCGCGATGGCGGCCCACGGCGTCCCTGAGGCCCCCCGGCTGCGCCGCTCCCTGCTGCTGATCGCGGGCGCGGTCGGCTCGGTGAGCGCGCTGGCACGGGCGTTGTCGGACGTGCGCGGCGCGGTGGAGCTGTTCGGGGAGCCGCGGCGGGGGTGAACACGCGTCGGCCGGGCGCGGCGCCCGGTGTCGCGCCCGCCGCTCAGACGGCCGTACCGCCCGGGTTCGACAGGGCCTCGGACAGTTCCACGGCCACCTGCCGGAGCATCGGCACGATCTTCTCGGTGGCGGTCTCGGTGACGCGGCCCGCCGGGCCGGAGATCGAGATGGCCGCCGCGGTGGGGGAGTCGGGCACCGGGACCGCCAGGCAGCGCACGCCGATCTCCTGCTCGCTGTCGTCCACCGCGTAACCGGCGTTCCGTACCTCCGCGAGGGCCGCCAGGAAGCCCTCCGGGGTGGTGATCGTCCTGTCTGTCGCGGCCGGCATGCCGGTACGGGCCAGCAGCGCGCGCACCTCGGTGTCCGGGAATCCGGCGAGCAGCGCCTTGCCGACGCCCGTGGAGTGCGGCAGGACACGACGGCCGACCTCGGTGAACATCCGCATCGAGTGCTTCGACGGCACCTGCGCCACATACACGATCTCGTCGCCGTCCAGCAGCGCCATGTTCGCCGTCTCGCCGGTCTCCTCGACCAGCCGGGCCAGGTAGGGGCGGGCCCAGGTGCCGAGCAGGCGGGCGGAGGACTCGCCGAGACGGATCAGCCGCGGGCCGAGCGCGTAGCGGCGGTTCGACTGCTGGCGGACGTACCCGCAGGCGACCAGGGTGCGCATCAGGCGGTGGATCGTCGGCAGCGGCAGCCCGCTGCTGCCGGACAGTTCGCTCAGGCCGACCTCCCCGCCCGCGTCCGCCATCCGCTCCAGCAGGTCGAAGGCGCGCTCGAGGGACTGGACCCCGCCGCTGCTGGACTTGGCGGAGTCGGTGGTGCTGGCGCTGGACGTCGGCACGGCGCGTTCCTTTCGGGCTGGCGGAAGGGCTGAAGCCTACCCGGCGGTCGGTCGGCTCCTCACTGGTGCGTCGTCACGTTCTGCTTGTCGGAATACTAATTTCACTTTGTGGAAACGTCCAGAGTGATGGCGACGGGTGCACTGTGGAGGGGCGGGCCCTTGACGGCGCGGTGGCGGGAGTGAAGACTCCTTCAACAGAACGTTGAAATCCGTGGCGCGGAGGTGGCGCGGAGGTGGCGCGGGGTGCTCCCCGAAAGCACCCCGGCCTCCTTCCGTGTCCCGGAAGTGAACGGCGGCAGAGAGGGGTCCGGGTGTCCGACGCTGAACTGGTGCTGCGCTCGACGCGCGTCATCACTCCGGAAGGGACACGCGCCGCCTCCGTCGCGGTGTCCGCCGGCACGATCACGGCCGTACTCCCGTACGACGCCGGCGTACCGTCCGGCGCCCGCCTGGAGGACTTCGGCGACGACGTCCTGCTGCCCGGCCTCGTCGACACGCACGTGCACGTCAACGACCCGGGCCGCACCGAGTGGGAGGGGTTCTGGACCGCCACCCGCGCGGCGGCGGCCGGCGGCATCACCACCCTCGTCGACATGCCCCTCAACTCCCTCCCGCCGACCACGACGGTCGACCACCTGCGCACCAAGCAGCGGGTGGCCGCGGACAAGGCGCACATCGACGTCGGCTTCTGGGGCGGCGCCCTGCCCGACAACGTCAAGGATCTGCGCCCGCTCCACGAAGCCGGGGTCTTCGGCTTCAAGGCCTTCCTGTCCCCGTCCGGCGTGGAGGAGTTCCCCCACCTCGACCAGGACCGGCTGGCCCGGTCGCTGGCCGAGATCGCCGGGTTCGACGGTCTGCTCATCGTGCACGCCGAGGACCCCCACCACCTCGAAGCAGCCCCCCGGCAGGGCGGTCCCAGGTACGCCGACTTCCTCGCCAGCCGTCCGCGCGACGCCGAGGACACCGCCATCGCCGGGCTCGTCGCCCACGCGAAACGCCTCCACGCGCGCGTGCACGTCCTGCACCTGTCCTCGAGCGACGCGCTCCCCCTGATCGCCGCCGCCAAGGCCGAGGGCGTGCGCGTCACGGTCGAGACCTGCCCGCACTACCTCACCCTGACCGCCGAGGAAGTACCCGACGGCGCCAGTGAGTTCAAGTGCTGCCCGCCCATCCGCGAGGCCGCCAACCAGGACCTTCTGTGGCAGGCGCTGGCCGACGGCACCATCGACTGCGTGGTCACCGACCACTCCCCGTCCACCGCCGACCTCAAGACCGGCGACTTCGCCACCGCCTGGGGCGGCATCTCCGGCCTGCAACTCAGCCTCGCCGCCGTCTGGACGGAGGCCCGCCGACGCGGCCACGGCCTGGAGGACGTGGTCCGCTGGATGTCGACGCGCACGGCGGCACTCGTCGGCCTCGACCGCAAGGGCGCCATCGAGGCGGGCCGCGACGCCGACTTCGCCGTCCTCGCCCCCGACGAGACCTTCACCGTCGACCCGACGGCCCTCCAGCACCGCAACCGGGTCACCGCCTACGCCGGCAAGACCCTGCACGGCGTCGTGAGATCCACCTGGCTGCGCGGCGAACGCATCGTCGCCGACGGCGAGTTCACCACCCCCAAGGGCCGGCTCCTCACCCGTCCCCACCGACCCGCACCCGCCCGCACGCGGCCGACTCCCGAAAGGAAACCCTGATCACCGTGACGGCGCACCATCCCCCTCTGCCGGCCGGCTTCACCGGCGACGCGAACCCCTACGCCGGCGGCGACCCGTACGCCGACTTCCGCACCGCCGACTTCCCCTTCACCTCCTACCCCAACCTCGCCGACCGGCAGCTCGGCGCCGCCGTCGTCGCCGCCAACGACGAGTTCTTCGCCCAGCGGGAGAACCTGCTGCTGCCCGGACCCGCCGAGTTCGACCCGGAGCACTTCGGGCACAAGGGCAAGATCATGGACGGCTGGGAGACCCGCCGGCGCCGGGGCGCCGGCGCCGAGCACCCGTGGCCGACGGCCGACGACCACGACTGGGCGCTGGTCCGGCTCGGCGCGCCCGGCGTGATCCGCGGGATCGTCGTCGACACCGCCCACTTCCGCGGCAACTACCCGCAGGCGGTGTCGGTCGAGGGCGCCTCGGTCGCCGGCTCCCCGTCGCCCGAGGCCCTTCTCGGGGACGACGTGAAGTGGACGACGCTCGTCCCGCGCACCCCGGTCGGCGGCCACGCGGCGAACGGCTTCACCGTGTCGGTCGAACAGCGCTTCACCCACCTGCGGATCAACCAGCACCCCGACGGCGGCATCGCCCGGCTCCGCGTGCACGGCGAAGTCGTCCCCGACCCCGAATGGCTGGGCGTGCTCGGCACCTTCGACGTGGTCGCCCTGGAGAACGGCGGGCAGGTCGAGGACGCCTCCGACCTCTTCTACTCACCGGCCACCAACACCATCCAGCCCGGTCGCTCCCGCAAGATGGACGACGGCTGGGAGACGCGCCGGCGCCGGGACCAGGGCAACGACTGGATCCGGTACCGGCTGGCGGCGCGCGCCGAGATCCGGGCGCTGGAGATCGACACGGCGTATCTGAAGGGCAACAGCGCCGGGTGGGCGGCGGTGTCCGTGCGGGACGGCGAGCCCTCAGAGGACGCGGCGGACGCGGCGGACGGCGGCTGGCGGGAGGTCCTCCCGCGCACGCGCCTCCAGCCGGACACCAACCATCGCTTCGCGCTGCCGGCCCCGGTGGTGGGCACCCACGCGCGCGTGGACATCTACCCCGACGGGGGCATCTCGCGGCTGCGGCTCATCGGCTCCCTGACGGAGTCGGGCGCGGCCGCCCTCCGGGCGAGGCACCAGGAACTGGGCGGCTGAACCAGGGGCCGCTCCCGGAGGGCGGCCCCCTGGAGGCTCCGCCCTCCGATCCGTCGACCCCCGATCCCTCGACCCTCGTCCCCTCGTCCCCCGAACCTCCGGCCTCCGCCCACCCACCGCCGGACGCGGTGGGACAAAGCGCGACGGCCGGGCATCCCGGTCCGTCCAGGGGGCGTGGCCGCCGGGGGAGTCCGAGGGTCTGCCGCGGCGGACCGACCTCGCCCGCGAGCATCGCGGCCGACCGAGGGCGGCGGTCCCGGTCGCGGGACGGGAAGGGCGGCGGGGGCGGGCTCCCCGGCGGGGGATCCCGCCGGGCTCAGGCCGCGTGGCCGCCGTCCACCGCGAACTCCGCTCCCGTCACATAGGTCGCGCCCGCCAGATACGCCACCGTCGACGCCACCTCGGCCCCCGTCCCGAACCGTCCCAGCGCCGTCAACGCCGCCTGACCACCCGCATACGGCCCGTCGGCCGGATTCATGTCCGTGTCGATCGGCCCGGGATGGACCAGGTTCGCCGTGATGCCCCGCGGTCCCAGCTCCCTGGCGAGCCCCTTCGTCAGGCCGATCAACGCCGACTTGCTCAACGCGTACAGCGTCCCGCCGGGCCCCGGCACCCGCTGCGCGATGCAGCTCCCGATGGTGATGATCCGTCCCCCGGCGCCCATCAGTGCGGCGGCCGCCCGAGAGGCCAGGAAGACACCCCGCACGTTCACCGCGAGCACCCGGTCCACATCGGCCAGGGACAGGGTCTCCAGCGGACCGAGCACCCCGATCCCCGCGTTGTTCACCAGCACGTCGAGCCCGCCCAGCGCCTCGGCCGCCGCGCCCACCGCGCCCGCCGCCTCGGCGGCGTCCGCGGAGTCCGCCCGCAGCGCGACCGCACGGCGTCCCAGGGCCTCGACGGCCCGTACGACGTCGTCCGCCGCCTCCTTGCCGTTCACGTACGTCAGGGCCACGTCCGCGCCCTCCCGCGCCAGCCGTACCGCCGTCGCCGCACCGATGCCGCGGCTGCCGCCGGTCACGAGGGCCATCTTGCCGTTCAGGGTCTTCTCCGAAGTCGTCATGGGTCCATTCCAGCCCCCGGCCCCCGGCCGTGCTGGCGGCGAACGGACGCCGTCCTCGGCCCGGCCCGCGACCGCCGCCCGCCGCGATGAGTTGCGGGGCGGCACGGGGTCTGACCTGATGACAGTGGACCCCACTCCGAGCACCAGCAAAGGAGAGCACCCGCCATGGGCAAGCTCGTCCTCACCAGTTTCGTCACCCTCGACGGCGTCCACCAGGCTCCCGGCGGCCCCCGCGAGGACACCCGCGACGGCTTCGAGCAGGGCGGCTGGAGCGTGCCGTACGGCGACGAGGACTTCGGCCGGTTCGTCACCGAGGTCTTCGACCGCGCCGGCGCCTTCCTGCTGGGCCGGCGCACCTACGACATCTTCGCCTCCTACTGGCCGAAGGTGACCGACCCGGCCGACCCGGTCGCGGGCCGGCTGAACGCGCTGCCGAAGTACGTGGCCACCTCCGCGCCGCTCGCCGACCCGGTCTGGCCGGGCGCCACCGCCGTCCACGGCGACCTCGTCAAGGAGGTGATCGCCCTCAAGGAGCGCACCGAGGGGGAACTCCAGGTGCACGGCAGCGCCGCCCTGGCCGGCAGCCTCCTCGCCCTCGACCTGGTCGACACGCTGCACCTGCTGACCTTCCCGGTGGTGCTCGGCGCCGGCCGCCGCCTCTTCACCGAGGGGGCCCGGCCGACCGCGTTCCGGTACACGGGCGGGCGGATGACCGCGGCGGGGGTCTCGGTCCGGACGTACGACCTCGACGGACGGCCGGGCTACGGGACGTACGAACTGCCGGACGGCGCCTGAGACCCGGCCTGTCCGACGGCCGCCCTGCCCGGGGCCTGCCGGTCGGAGTGAGCACGGGCTCCGGGCTCCACCGCCGGTACTGGCGATACCGGCGATACATGCCGACACCGTCCGCGCGACGCCCACGCTCAGCCGGGCTTCCGGCTCTCCGCGGCGGCGAACAGCGCGAACGCGAGCACCAGGAGCGCGACGCTCGCGTAGACCTCGTAGCCGTCGAGGAAGCCGAGCCGCTGCACGAGCCCCCAGTGCAGGTCGGTGAACTCGTGCAGCAGGCCGGCGACGCCCTGCACCAGGGCGATGAAACCGATGGCCTCCAGTAGTTGCCTCATGCCCCAGACCCTCGCCCCGCGGTCCCTCCGCGCACATCGGCCGAGGGGCGGGACACCTGCGACGGAAGGCTCCCGTCGGCGGCGCCGGGTACACCCTTGGTCGGCGCCGGTGCGACTTTCGTCGGCGTCCCCCCGGCGCAGGTCGTCCGTTCCGGCCGGGGAGAGGTGGCGGGGTCCCGCCCTGCGTAGATTCGTCGGCATGAGAGGTGACGACCGGCCGACGCCGGCACCGGCGGCGGCGACCTTCCCGGAAGGGACCTTCCCGACGCGACGATGGCTGCTGCCGTCCGCCGTCGCCGCGGAACCGGACCCGGACGCCGGACCGCGCGGCCGGCGGCCCCGCCGTACCGCGCGCGACTGGCTCGTCGACTTCACCTGCTTCGTGCTGGCGGTCGTCTTCGGCCTGGTGGTGGCGGACACGCTCGGCGAGCAGGAGCACCTCCCCGAGTCCCTCCTCGTCGCCGATCAACTGCTCGGCGCGCTGGCCTGCGCCGTGGTCTGGCTGCGCCGCCGTTGGCCCGTCGGCCTCGCCGCCGCGACGATCCCCCTCGCCTTCCTCTCCACGACCTCGGCCGGTGCCTGCACGATCGCCCTCTTCACCCTCGCCGTGCACCGGCCCTTCCGGTACGTCGCCTGGGTCGGCGGCCTCCAGCTCGCCGTGATCCCGCTCCTGCTGTGGGCCCGCCCGGACCCCGACCTGGAGTACTGGCCGGCCGTGGTGCTGACGGTGCTGATCACCCTCGCGGCCATCGGCTGGGGCATGCTCGTGCGGTCCAGGCGACAGCTCATGCTGAGCCTGCGCGACCGGGCGCGGCGCGCGGAGACGGAGGCCGGGCTGCGGGCCGAGCAGGCACAGCGGCTGGCCCGCGAGGCCATCGCCCGCGAGATGCACGACGTGCTCGCGCACCGGCTGACCCTGCTCAGCGTGCACGCGGGCGCACTGGAGTTCCGGCCGGACGCGCCCCGCGAGGAGATCGTGCGCGCGGCCGGGGTCATCCGGGAGAGCGCCCACGAGGCCCTCCAGGACCTGCGGGAGATCATCGGCGTCCTGCGGGCGGGCGAACCCGACGACGCCGGTCGCCCCCAGCCGACGCTGGCCGCCCTGGACGCGCTGGTCGCCGAGTCCCGCGAGGCGGGCATGAAGGTCACCCTCGACCAGCGCGTCACCGACCCGGCAGCCGTGCCCGCCTCCGTCGGCCGCACCGCCTACCGCATCACCCAGGAGTGCCTGACCAACGCCCGCAAGCACGCGCCGGGCGCGGAGGCCGCGGTCGCGGTCGCCGGTGCCCCGGGAGAGGGCCTCACGGTGACGGTCCGCAACCCCGCCCCGGAGGGCGACGTCCCGGCCGTCCCCGGCTCCGGCCAGGGCCTGATCGGCCTCACCGAACGCGCCCTGCTCGCCGGCGGCCGCCTGGACCACGGGCCACGGGAGGACGGCGGCTTCGAGGTGCGGGCCTGGCTGCCGTGGCCACAGCACCCGTGACGGACGCCGACCAGTGCCGTCCGGCAGCGGCCGGCCGGCCCCTGCCGGACGGCCAACTCTCGGGCCGGGAGCGTGATTACGTAGGGCCCATGACTGCGATCAGACTCCTCCTCGTCGACGACGACCCCCTGGTGCGGGCCGGTCTGTCCCTCATGATGGGCGGCGCCGAGGACATCGAGATCGTCGGCGAGGCAGCCGACGGCGGCGAGGTCGAGGCGCTCGTCGACCGCACCCGCCCCGACGTCGTCCTGATGGACATCCGGATGCCGTCGGTGGACGGCCTGACCGCCACCCAGCGGCTGCGCGCCCGTGAGGACGCCCCGCAGGTCGTCGTCCTCACCACCTTCCACGCCGACGAGCACGTGCTGCGCGCCCTGCGCGCGGGCGCCGCCGGCTTCGTCCTCAAGGACACCCCGCCCGCCCAGATCGTCGACGCGGTACGCCGGGTCGCGGCCGGCGACCCCGTGCTGTCGCCCACCGTCACCCGCAGGCTGATGGCCCACGCGGCCGGCACCGCCGCCGACACCCGGCGCTCCCGCGCGCGTGAGCGCGTCGCCGCCCTGGGCGAGCGGGAACGCGAGGTCGCCGTCGCCGTCGGGCGCGGCCTGTCCAACGCCGAGATCGCCGCCGCCCTGTTCATGAGCGTCGCCACCGTCAAGACCCATGTCTCACGTGTCCTGGCCAAGCTCGACCTCAACAACCGTGTGCAGATCGCCCTGTTGACGTACGACGCGGGACTGCTGGAGGACGGCGACTGACGGCGGATCCGTCGGGCGGGGCGGGCACGCGCGGACCGCCTCGTCCGTTGGAGCGGTGACGGAGGGGGAGCACGATGACCGATCACGTGATCGACCTGGGGACGTTCGGCGAGGAGTTCCGGCGCGACCCGCATCCGGTGTACGCGCGCCTCAGGGAGCGCGGCCCCATCCATCGGGTGCGGCTGCCCGGCCCCGACGCCCACCACGAGACGTGGCTGGTCGTGGGGCACGAGGAGGCGCGCGCCGCGCTCGCCGATCCGCGGCTGGCCAAGGACGGCAGCCGGATCGGCGTGACCTTCCTGGACGAGGAGCTGATCGGCAAGTACCTCCTCACCGCCGATCCGCCCCAGCACACGCGTCTGCGCGCGCTGGTCTCGCGCGCCTTCACCATGCGCCGCGTGGCGGAACTGCGCCCGAGGATCCAGCAGATCACCGACGACCTGCTCGACTCGATGCTCCCGCACGGCCGCGCCGACCTGGTGGACTCGCTCGCCTACCCGCTGCCGATCACCGTCATCTGCGAGCTGCTCGGCATCCCCGAGATCGACCGCACCGAGTTCCGCAAGCTGTCCAACGATGCCGTCGCCCCCACCAGCGGGGCCGACGAGTACGACGCCTTCGTCCGGCTGGCGGAGTACCTCACCGAGCTGATCGAGGACAAGCGCGCCGCCGAGCCCGGCGGCGACCTGCTCAGCGACCTCATCCGCACCACCGCGGAGGACGGCGACCGTCTCTCGTCCGGCGAACTGCGCGGGATGGCGTTCATCCTCCTCATCGCCGGTCACGAGACCACGGTCAACCTCATCACCAACGCCGTTCACGCCCTCCTCACCCACCCCGACCAACTCGCCGCCCTCCGCGCCGACCCGACCCTCCTCGACGGGGCGGTCGAGGAGACCCTGCGATACGAGGGCCCGGTGGAGAACGCCACCTTCCGCTTCGCCGCGGAACCGCTGGAGATCGCCGGCACGGCCGTCGCCCCGGGCGAGGGCGTGATGATCGGCCTCACCGCCGCCGACCGCGACGGCACCCGCTATCCGGCCCCCGACCGCTTCGACATACGCCGCGACACCCGCGGCCACCTCGCCTTCGGCCATGGCCTCCACTACTGTCTGGGCGCCCCACTGGCCCGGCTGGAGGCCCGCACGGCCCTGCGCTCCCTCCTCGACCGAGCCCCCGGTCTCGCCCTGGACGGCCCGCCCGGCGAGTGGCTGCCGGGCATGCTGATGCGAGGGGTGCGGAGCCTGCCGGTGCGCTGGTAGGCGGAACGGGCGGAACCGCGGCGCTCGCCCGGACGTGGTCCCGTCGGAGAACCCCGTCGAGTGGGGGAGAGCCCGCCGGACCCGGTCCCGTCGGGGAACCTCGCTGAGTGGGGGAGAGCCCGCCGGACCCGGTCCACTCGGCGAACCCCGTCGAGTGGGGGAGAGCCATGGCGCAGTCACCGGCAGACCGCCGCTTCGCCCTCGCCGTGGTCCGTGCCGGGTCGTCCGGGCGGGCTGTCACCGGGCCGTCGTACAAGGGGCCGGACGCGCGGCGCGGGCTCTCGCCACCCACTGCCCCCACTGCCCCTCGCCCTTGAGCCTCAGCCTCCTAAGCCTCCGCCCCCGCCGACCCAGCCGTTCCGGTCGACCCTGCCGTTCCGGTCGACTCAGCCGTTCCGGTCGCTTCCGTCGCTCCCGGGATCTCCGCCAGCGAAACCGCCCGGCGCTCCCGTCGCGACACCTCGCAGGCCTCGGCGACGCGCAGGGCCTGGAGGGCCTCGCGGCCGTCGCACGGGTTGGACCTCCCACCCCGCACGACGTCGACGAAGGCGATCAGCTCCGCCTCGTAGGCGGGCCCGAAGCGCTCCAGGAACCCCGTCCACGGTTTGTCCGCGGCGGGCGGTCCGGTCGGCTCGGTGGAGGCGATCGGCGTGCGGTCGTCGAGTCCGACCACGACCTGGTCCAGTTCGCCGGCCAGCTCCATGCGGACGTCGTACCCCGCGCCGTTCAGCCGCGTCGCCGTGGCCGTGGCGAGGGTGCCGTCGTCCAGGGTGAGGACGACGGCCGCGGTGTCCACGTCCCCCGCGGCGCGGAACATCGCGGGCCCGGCGTCCAACCCGGTGGCGTACACGTCGGCCACCTCCCGCCCGGTCACCCAGCGCAGTACGTCGAAGTCGTGGATCAGCGCGTCCCGGAACAGGCCGCCGGACACCGGCAGCCACGCGGCGGGCGGCGGCGACTGGTCGGAGGTCACCGCGCGCACGGTGTGCAGCCGCCCGAGCCGCCCCGAGCGCACCGCCTCGCGGGCACCCGTGTACCCGGCGTCGAAGCGGCGCTGGAATCCCATCTGGAGGATGGTCCCGGCGGCCTCGACCTCGGCGATCGCCGCCAGGGTCCCCGGCAGGTCCAGGGCTATGGGCTTCTCGCAGAACACCGGAAGTCCGGAGCGCGCCGCCCGGCCGATCAGCTCGGCGTGGGCCGAGGTGGCGGTGGTGATCACCACCGCGTCCACGCCCCACCGGAAGATCTCCTCGACCCCGGGCGCGGCCGTCTCGCCCAGCCGCACCGCCAGCTCCGCGGCCCGCGCGGGTTCCGCGTCCGTCAGGATGAGGGATCCGACCTCGCGGTGACGGCTGAGTGTGTTCGCATGAATGGTGCCGATGCGGCCCGTCCCGATGACCCCGATGCGCATGGAATCAAGGTGACCTCGGAGGCCGCGCCCTGTCAATGCGTTTGTCCGGACAATCGGACTACACGACTTCCCGTCAACCGGCCACGGAGCTACGCTCGGGCCCGTGCCGAAACCAGAGGTGGACCCGACCGTGCAGCTCGAACTCCGTGTGGACCGAAGCTCTCCGGTGCCGTTGTACTTCCAGCTGTCCCAGCAACTGGAGGCGGCGATCGAGCACGGCGCGCTCACCCCGGGCAGCCTGCTGGGCAACGAGATCGAACTGGCCGCACGGCTCGGCCTGTCCCGCCCGACCGTCCGCCAGGCGATCCAGTCCCTCGTCGACAAGGGCCTGCTGGTCCGCCGCCGGGGCGTCGGCACCCAGGTCGTGCACAGCCAGGTCAAGCGCCCCCTGGAACTGAGCAGCCTCTACGACGACCTGGAGGCGGCGGGCCAGCGCCCCGCGACGACGGTGCTGGTCAACACCGTCGTCCCCGCGTCCGCCGAGGTCGCCGCCGCGCTCGCGGTGGCCGAGGGGAGCGAGGTGCACCGGGTGGAGCGGCTGCGGCTCGCGCACGGGGAGCCGATGGCGTACCTCTCCAACCACATCCCGTCCGGTCTGCTGGACCTGGACACCGCCCAGCTGGAGGCCACCGGTCTGTACCGGATGATGCGGGCGACCGGGATCACCCTGCACAGCGCCCGTCAGTCCATCGGCGCCCGTGCCGCCACCGCCGCCGAGGCCGAGCGCCTCGCCGAGTCGGAGGGCGCCCCCCTGCTCACCATGCGGCGCACCACCTTCGACGACACCGGTCGCGCGGTCGAGTTCGGTGACCACATCTACCGCCCGGCCCGCTACTCCTTCGAGTTCCAACTGCTCGTACGGCCGTAGCGCGCACTGCTCGTACGGCCGTAGCGCGCCCCCTGCCGGGAGGCGTCCCTGGTCGCAATGTCCGGACAATGCGACCGACTCGCGGTGCCCGGCCATGCGACGCATGATCCCCGTGTTCGATACTGGGGCGTTTGTGTCCGGTGCGAGAGCCGGACTCGCGCGTACGTCGGAACACGGCAAGAAGGGCACGGCCTCGTGGCACGGTTTGGGACCTGGACAGGGATCGCGTTGGCGGGGGTGCTCTGCGTATCCCTCGCGGGGTGCAGCAGTACCGGGGGAAAGCGCGCCGAGGACGCCCGTGAGGCCGCGGCCGCCCAGGGGAGGGCGGCGGTGAACACCCCCCGCTGGACCTTCGCGATGATCACCCATTCGGGCGATGGCGACACCTTCTGGGACATCGTCCAGAGCGGCGCGAAGCAGGCCGCCGTCAAGGACAACATCAAGTTCCTCTACTCCCACGACGACGAGGCGCAGCAGCAGGCGCAACTCGTCGACGCGGCGATCGACAAGAAGGTCGACGGCATCATCGTCACCCTCGCCAAGCCCGACGCGATGAAGGCCGCACTCGCCCGCGCCCGCAAGGCCGGCATCCCGGTGATCACGGTGAACTCCGGCTCCGCCGAGTCGAAGGCGTTCGGCGCGCTCGCCCACATCGGCCAGGACGAGACGATCGCCGGCGAGGCCGTCGGCGAGGAACTCAACAGGCGCGGGAAGAAGAAGGCGATCTGCGTCCTGCACGAGCAGGGCAACGTCGGCCACGAGCAGCGCTGCGAGGGCGTAGCCAAGACCTTCAGCGGCTCGGTCGCCGACCTCTACGTCACCGGCACCAACATGCCCGACGTGCAGTCCGCGATCGAGGCCAGGCTCCAGGCCGACCCGTCGGTCGACGCCGTCGTCACCCTCGGCGCGCCGTACGCCGACACCGCCGTGAAGGCCGGGCGGGGCGCCGGCAGCAAGGCCGAGATCGACACCTTCGACCTCAACGCCAAGGTGGCCGCCGGTCTGGCCGAGGGCACCCTCGGCTTCGCCGTCGACCAGCAGCCATACCTCCAGGGCTACCAGGCCGTCGACCTGCTCTGGCTGTACAGGTACAACGGCGACGTGCTCGGCGGCGGCAAGCCGGTGCTGACCGGTCCGCAGATCATCACCGAGGACCAGGCGGACGAGCTGGCCCGGTACACCGAGCGGGGCACCCGGTGAGCGCCCTCCCGTCGGACGAGAGGCTTCTCCAGGTCTCTCCGCTGCGCAAGCTCCTCGGCCGCCCCGAACTGGGCTCGGTCGTCGGCGCCCTCGCGGTGTTCGTCTTCTTCGCCTTCGCCGCCGACAGCTTCCTGCGCGCGAGCAGCCTCAGCACGGTCCTGTACGCGTCCTCGACGATCGGCATCATGGCCGTCCCCGTCGCGTTGCTGATGATCGGAGGCGAGTTCGACCTCTCCGCCGGTGTGATGGTCACGTCCTCGGCGCTGGTGTCGTCGATGTTCAGCTACCAGATGACGGCGAACGTCTGGGTCGGCGTCGGGGTCTCGCTCCTGGTGACCCTCGCCATCGGCGCCTTCAACGGCTTCATGCTCACCCGCACCGGCCTCCCCAGCTTCATCATCACGCTCGGCACCTTCCTGATGCTGACCGGCATGAACCTCGGGTTCACCAAGCTGATCGACGACACCGTCTCGACGAAGTCCATCGCCGACATGGAGGGCTTCCCCACCGCCCAGGACGTCTTCGCGTCCACGCTGACCGTCGGCGACGTCAACTTCAAGATCACCATCCTGTGGTGGTTCGCCCTGGTCGCGGTGGCCTCCTGGATCCTGCTGCGCACCCGCGCCGGCAACTGGATCCTCGCCGTGGGCGGCAACCAGGACGCGGCCCGCGCGGTCGGCGTCCCCGTCCACAAGACCAAGATCGGCCTCTACATGGGTGTCGCCTTCGGCGCCTGGATCTCGGGCCAGCACCTGCTGTTCTCCTACGACGTCGTCCAGTCCGGCGAGGGCGTCGGCAACGAGCTGATCTACATCATCGCCGCCGTCATCGGCGGCTGCCTGATCACCGGCGGCTACGGCAGCGCGGCCGGATCGGCGGTCGGCGCGTTCATCTTCGGCATGACGAGCAAGGGCATCGTCTTCGCCGAGTGGAACCCCGACTGGTTCAAGTTCTTCCTCGGAGCGATGCTGCTCCTCGCGACCCTGCTCAACGCCTGGGTCCGCAAGCGCGCGGAGGCCGCCAAGTGACGCCGGCAGTGACAGGGACCGACAGCCGTACGCCGCTCGTGGAGCTGTCGGACGTCAGCAAGCACTACGGCAACGTCCGCGCCCTCGAGGGGGTGTCCCTGCGTGTCCACGCGGGCGAGATCACCTGCGTCCTCGGCGACAACGGCGCGGGCAAGTCCACCCTCATCAAGATCATCTCGGGCCTGCACGGACACGACGCCGGCACCCTGCGCCTCGACGGCGAGGAGACCCGGCTGTCCTCCCCGCGCGATGCCCTGGACCGCGGCATCGCCACCGTCTACCAGGACCTGGCCGTCGTCCCGCTGATGCCGGTCTGGCGCAACTTCTTCCTCGGTTCGGAACCCCGCAAGGGCGTCGGCCCCTTCAAGCGCATGGACGTCGACCTCATGCGCCGCACCACCCATGCCGAACTCCTGCGCATGGGTATCGACCTGCGCGACGTGGACCAGCCCATCGGCACCCTCTCCGGCGGCGAACGCCAGTGCGTGGCCATCGCCCGCGCGGTGCACTTCGGCGCGAAGGTCCTGGTGCTCGACGAGCCGACGGCCGCCCTGGGCGTCAAGCAGTCCGGCGTGGTCCTCAAGTACGTGGCCGCCGCCCGCGACCGGGGCCTGGGTGTCGTGCTGATCACCCACAACCCGCACCACGCCCACCTGGTCGGCGACAGGTTCGTCCTCCTGAAGAGGGGGGCGATGGTGGGCGACCACGCACGCGACGAGACGACCCTGGACGACCTCACCCGGCAGATGGCGGGCGGCAGCGACCTGGACGATCTCCGCCACGAGCTGCGGCGCACCTAGGGCGCGGGGCGGTGTCCCGCGCGACTCCGTGGCGTGGGTGCGCCGGGCCACGTCGTGCGCGTGGCGGGGTGTTCCCGTGTGACTCCGTGGCGTGGACGAGTCCGGCCATGAGGTGCGCGTGGCCGGGTGTTTCCGTGTGACTCCGCTGGGTGGGTGCGCCGGGCCACGCCGTTCGGGTGGCGGGGTGTTCTCGTGTGGCTCCGTGGCGTGGATGAGTCCGGCCATGAGGTGCGCGCGGCCGGGTGTTTCCGTGTGACTCCGCTGGGTGGGTGCGCCGGGCCACGTCGTGCGCGTGGCGGGGTGTTCCCGTGTGGCTCCGTCGCGTGGGTGGGCCCGGCCAGGTCGTGCCCGTGGCCGGGTGTTCCCGTGTCGCTCCGCTGCCTCGGTGGGTGCGGCCATGAGGTGCCCGTGGCCGGCGACGTGCGCACACCCCGCCTCCCAGGTTCGGCACCGCGGGTACTCGTGCGGCAGAATCGGCCCCGATGAGCACCTACCGCGACCTCACCGCCCCCATAGGCTCCCGCCGAGCCACCGCGCTGCGCACGGTCGGCACCCGCGAGCGCCGCTCCCACCTGACCGCGCCCCGGGTGCCGACGGTCGGGATCGACATCGGCGGCACCAAGGTGATGGCGGGCGTCGTCGACGCGGACGGCAACATCCTGGAGAAGGTCCGCACGGAGACCCCGGACAAGTCCAAGAGCCCCAAGGTCGTCGAGGACACCATCGTCGAACTGGTCCTGGACCTGTCCGACCGGCACGACGTGCACGCGGTGGGCATCGGCGCGGCCGGCTGGGTCGACGCCGACCGCAACCGGGTCCTGTTCGCCCCCCACCTGTCCTGGCGCAACGAGCCGCTGCGCGACCGCATCGCCGGCCGCCTGGCGGTGCCCGTCCTCGTCGACAACGACGCGAACACCGCCGCCTGGGCGGAGTGGCGCTTCGGCGCGGGCCGCGGCGAGGACCACCTCGTCATGATCACCCTCGGGACCGGCATCGGCGGCGCCATCCTGGAGGACGGCCAGGTCAAGCGCGGCAAGTACGGCGTCGCGGGGGAGTTCGGCCACATGCAGGTCGTGCCCGGCGGCCACCGCTGCCCGTGCGGCAACCGCGGCTGCTGGGAGCAGTACAGCTCCGGGAACGCGCTGGTCAGAGAGGCCAAGGAACTGGCCGCCGCCGACTCCCCGGTGGCGTACGGGATCATCGAGCACGTCAAGGGGCAGATCGGTGACATCACCGGCCCGATGATCACCGAGCTGGCCCGCGAGGGCGACGCGATGTGCATCGAGCTGCTCCAGGACATCGGCCAGTGGCTCGGCGTCGGCATCGCCAACCTGGCCGCCGCCCTCGACCCGTCCTGCTTCGTGATCGGCGGCGGGGTCTCCGCCGCCGACGACCTGCTCATCGGCCCCGCGCGCGACGCCTTCAAGCGGCAGCTCACCGGACGCGGCTACCGCCCCGAGGCCCGGATCGTCCGCGCCCGGCTCGGCCCCGAGGCCGGCATGGTCGGCGCCGCCGACCTGGCCCGGCTGGTCGCCCGCCGCTTCCGGCGCGCCAATCGGCGCCGCGTCGAGCGCTACGAACGCTTCGAGCGGTTCACGGAGGCCGCCCGCCGGGTCACGGGGGACAGTGCGTGACGGCCGCCCTGACGCACCGCTCCGCGTCCTCCGACGAGCCGCCGCGCCCGCCCGAGACCCGCGCGCATGTGGTCCGCCGCCGGGCGATCACCCTGCTGATCATCGGCCTGCTCATCGGCGTCCCGGCCGGCTACCTGGTGATCTCCGCCAACCAGAGCCGCGACAGCGGCAAGGACAAAGAAGCGAAGTACTCGGCGACCGGCCTCACCGAGGGCTGGCCGTCCAAGGTCCAGCAGCGTCTCTACCAGGTGCCGGTCCCGCACCCGTCCAACAAGGTCGCCTATTACGAGACGAACAACTGGCGCACCAGCCGTCTCTACGTCCAGTTCCAGACCACCCACGAGGGCCTGGACGCCTTCCTCGCCGAACTCGGCTACAGCCGGTCCGACCTGAAGAAGGACGACATCACGATCAGCGAGCGCGACCGCTCCATCACCGGCTGGAAGTTCTCCGGCCCCGGCTCCCGGCCCGGCGACTACTACGGGTTCGTCCGCAAGCAGAAGGACCCGCAGCCCACCCAGGACGTGGTGGTGAACACCGGGAACACGATCTTCCCGATGGTGTACGTCGTCTCGCGCACCGTGCCCTAGCCGTATCGATCCGCAGGGGTGCCGACGCGGCTGACGGGTGGCTCACCGCCGTACGCGGTCCGGGTCCGGCCCCGGTGGTCGGCCGGGCGTCGAGGTGGGACACGAAGACCTCCGCTGTGGTGCGGCATGCGACCAGCCCCGGATCCGGGCGTGGAGCGTGACGACGCGCGAGACCGCCGACCATCGGGCCGGCGGCCCGTGGTGGGGTGCGAGTCCTCTGTGCCAGGCGGCGGGATCAGGCCGCGAGGCGGGTCCCGCGGCGCCAGACGGCTCGGGTGTTGAGGGTGTCGGAGATGGTGGTGGTGGGATCGCCGTCGACGAGGAGGAGGTCGGCGCGCAGGCCCTCGGCGATGCGACCGCGATCATCGAGGCCGAAGCGGCGGGCGGTGGTGGCGGTGGCCGCGCGCAGGGCCTGGACAGGGGTGAGGCCGGCCCGGGTCAGGTACTGCAGTTCGTGGTGGACGCTGGCGCCGTGGGCGAGCCCGCCCAGGAAGGGCAGGGGAAGGGAGGCGTCGGTGCCGGCCAGCAGGTCCACTCCGGCGTCCCCGAGCGACTTGACGGTGGCCAGGACATCCTCGATCTTGCCCTGGGGGTAGTGACCGAAGCTGGAGCGCAGGGCGTTGTCCCCTTCCGCGTCCAGGCGGGAGGCGACGCGCGGGTCGTCGGCGAGGTCGCTGCCGGTGATGCCCATCATGGAGGCGTTCAGGACGACGCAAGGGACGACGAACACCCCGGAATCCTTCACCAGGTCGATGATCTCGTCGGTGTGAGGCTGGTCCATGAACAAGTGGGCCAGGCCATCGATGCCCGCCTCGATGGCCATGCGGGTGGCGTCCACGGTCAGGGCGTGGGCGACGGTGAGCATGCCGTGCCTCTTGGCCTCGGTCACGCCCGCGCGCAAGGTCGCTCGGTCGAGCATGGGCAGGCCGGGGTGCCCTTCGACGCTGCCGTCGTCGACCATGAATTTGATGTAGTCCGAGCCGCGTTCGATCAGCTGTGGGATGAACGCGACGGCTTCTTCGGGGGTGCTGGAGAACGGCATCAGCGGTGGCCGGCCCGCGGGCCTGGCGCCGGGGGGCGGGCCGGGACGGAAGCCTTCGGGGAACAGCTCGCTGGGGTGGCCGCCCGGCGGGGTGATGCCGAAACCGGAGGAGCGCACGTCGGCGACGGCGTCGTCCTCGCTGATGTGCGCCCGGTTGTCCCGGGTATGGGTGCCCTGCATCTCCAGCTCGGTCGTCACACCGAATCGCAGCGCCAGGGCCAGTGCGTCCCTGCCGGTGTGGACGTGGGCGTCGATCAGGCCCGGCAGCAGCGTGGCGCCACTGCCGTCGACGACTTCGGCCCCGTCGGGGACGTCGCCGCCGATGCGGGCGATCCGCCCGCCGTCGACAAGCACGGTGGTCACGCCCAGCGTCTTCTCGCCGTCGAAGACCCGGGCACCGGTGATAGCGGTTAGGGACATGGCTTACCTCGTTCCTGGAGTGCGACCCAATATATAGCCAAAGCTATCGACATGCCTAACAGCATGGGTATGCGTCTCGACTGAAACTCCCTAGGATGGCGGCATGAGCAGCTCGTCAACGCCCCCGGGAACCGGCAAGGCCCTCTTCGACCAGGTCGGACCCGCCCTGTCACGACTGCGGCGGCGGACCTCGCGCGGGCGCGGGGACCTGACCCGCAACCTTGTCCTCAACGTGGTCGCGGACGCGCGCGGCGAGATGACGGTCGGCGGCGTCGCCGCCGAGATGGGTGTCACCCAGCCGGTCGCCAGCCGGACCATCGCCGCCTGCATCGCCGACGGGCTGCTGCGGCGAGCCGCGTCCCAGGCGGACGGCCGGCGCACCGTCCTCGAACTCACGGACACCGGCGAGGCCGAGCGACGGCGCTTCGCCTCCGAACAGCGCGAGACCTTCGAGCACATCACTGCCGCCTGGGAGCCGGCCGAACGCACCCGGTTCGCCGAGTTCCTCATCCGCTACAGCCACGACGCCAGTGCCTGGTCCGCTCGCCAACTCCGCGGCGAGGACGACGCGAGTACCCCCGCACAGGACTGAACACCCCGCGGCGCGACGGTGCGGACCGCGCGCGGGACGTGCCCCGGTCGCGACATCACCCTCGGGCAGGACCAGACCCGGCGAAGAGGGCGAAACCCGTCCCTGCTCGCTGTCGACAACGCTCGCGTTCCTTAACGCTCGCGTTCCTTGCGCCTGGCGCATCCGTCCCGGCCCGTCTCGCGCCGTACCTCGACCTTGTCCGGGCCGCCCCTCGGCAGACCGCCCTCAAAGAGTCCGGGCCGCCCCTCGGCACATCGCCCCACCGCGTCCGGGCCCGCCCCGGACCCTCCCGTCCACCCCTGGACGCCGGCCCGGGGCCGATTGTCAGACCCCGCCCGTAGAGTCGAAGACGACTGATCCGACACACGGGAGGGAGGTGGACATCGCGCATGAGCGCCACGACCGCGATCGCCGGGCATCCGGCGGAACCGATCGGCGCGCGCCTGGCCGCCGTCTTCCTGCCCGCGCCGCTGCCGCGCGAGGGCCGGATCGCCTTCTGGGACCCGGACGACGGCCCGCTGCCCGAACCGGCGCACGGCGACCGTACCGAGCTGACCGTGGTCCGCCGCCACGGGGCCTCGGTGCGGCGCCGGCAGGCCCCCGCGCTCTCCCTGACCGTCGAGGCGGCCCTGCCGCTGCTGGTGCGCGCCCGCCGCGACCCCGCCGCCCACCCCGCGACCGCCTGCTGGGGCGCCGCCGCCCTGCACGCGCTGCGGCTCGCCGCCCGCGGCCGGCTGCTGCCCGGCCTCACCCCGTCCGGCCACGACGCCTGGCGGGCCGGCCCGCTCGAACCGGAGGACATCGCCCACCTGCGCGCCGTCGCCGCCGCCCTGCCGTACGAGGGCCACGCCGTCCCGCTGCCCGGCCCCGGCCCGCTCCGGCTGCCGCAGCCGGAGTCGCTGATGCGCTCCTTCCTGGACGCCGTCGCCGACACCCTGCCCCGCACCCCCGCCGCGCCGCACGCGTCCGGGAGGCCCTTCGCCGACCGCAGGCCGCAGCGCCTGCCCGGCGCCCAGGACTGGGCCGCCGAGGTCGCCGCGGGCATGGACGCGGGCGTGCGGATCTCGCTGCGCCTCGACCTGTCGGCGTACGACCTGTTCGATGACGGCGAGGGAGCCCGCCGCGCCGGAGCCGCCGTCGTCCAGGTGCACAGCCTCGCCGACCCGACCCTCGTCACCGACGCGGCTGCCCTGTGGGCGGGCCGGGCCGACGCCGCCTTCGGCGCACGCGCGCGCGTGGACGCCGCCCTCGCGGTCCGGCGCGCCGCCCGTGTCTGGGCGCCCCTCGCCCGCCTCGCCGACCAGGACGCCCCCGACGTCCTGGCCCTGTCCGAGGACGAGCTGAGCGACCTCCTCGGCGTGGCCGCGACCCGCCTCGCGGCGGCCGGGGTCGCCGTGCACTGGCCGCGCGACCTCGCCCAGGATCTCAGCGCGGCCGCGGTGGTACGGCCCGCGCCGGGCTCCGCCACCGACGGCACCGGCTTCTTCGAGAGCGAGGACCTCCTCCAGTTCCGCTGGCAGCTGGCGCTCGGCGGCGACCCCCTCAGCGAGGCCGAGATGGACACCCTCGCCGAGGCCCACCGCCCCGTGGTCCGGCTCCGCGACCAGTGGGTCCTCGTCGACCCCGCCCTCGTCCGCAAGGCGCGCAAACGCGAACTGGGCCTGCTGGACCCGGTGGACGCCCTGTCCGTCGCCCTCACCGGCACCGCCGAGGTCGACGGCGAGAGCGTCGAAGCGGTACCCGTCGGCGCGCTCGCCACCCTGCGCGACCGCCTCACCGCCGGCATCGGCCCCGCCGAGCCGCCCGCCGGCCTCGACGCCACCCTCCGCGACTACCAGCTGCGCGGTCTGGCCTGGCTCGACCTCATGACCTCCCTCGGCCTCGGCGGCTGTCTCGCCGACGACATGGGGCTCGGCAAGACGGTCACCCTCATCGCCCTCCACCTGCGCCGGGCCCGCCCCGAACCGACCCTGGTGGTGTGCCCCGCCTCCCTCCTCGGCAACTGGCAGCGGGAGATCACCCGTTTCGCCCCCGGCGTCCCCGTCCGCCGCTTCCACGGCGCCGACCGCACCCTGGACGACCTCACCGGCGGCTTCGTCCTCACCACCTACGGCACCATGCGCTCGGCCGCCACCACCCTGGCCCAGCAGCCGTGGGGCATGGTCGTCGCCGACGAGGCCCAGCACGTCAAGAACCCCTTCTCGGCCACCGCGAAGGCCCTGCGCACCATCCCCGCCCCCGCGCGCGTGGCCCTCACCGGCACCCCCGTCGAGAACAACCTCTCCGAGCTGTGGGCCCTCCTGGACTGGACGACACCGGGCCTGCTCGGCCCCCTGAAGGCCTTCCGGGCCCGCCACGCGCGCGCGGTGGAGAACGGCGAGGACGAGGAGGCCGTCGAGCGCCTCGCCCGCCTGGTCCGCCCCTTCCTGCTGCGGCGCAAGAAGTCCGACCCCGGCATCGTCCCCGAACTGCCGCCCAAGACGGAGACCGACCACCCCGTCCCGCTCACCCGCGAACAGGCCTCGCTGTACGAGGCGGTGGTGCGCGAGTCCCTGCACGTCATCGAAACGGCGAACGGCATCGCCCGCCGAGGCCTGGTCCTCAAGCTACTCGGCGCGCTCAAGCAGATCTGCGACCACCCGGCGCTGTACCTCAAGGAGCAGGCCCCCGCCACGGGCGACGCCCTGGCCGCCCGGTCCGGCAAACTCGCCCTGCTGGACGAGCTGTTGGACACCCTGCTGGCCGAGGACCGCTCGGCCCTCGTCTTCACCCAGTACGTCGGCATGGCCCGGCTGATCACCGCCCACCTGGCCGGCCGCGCGATCCCGGTGGAGCTCCTCCACGGCGGCACACCGGTGCCCGAGCGCGAGCGAATGGTGGACCGCTTCCAGGACGGCGCCACCCCGGTCCTGGTGCTGTCCCTGAAGGCGGCCGGGACCGGCCTGAACCTCACCCGCGCGGGTCACGTCGTCCACTTCGACCGCTGGTGGAACCCGGCCGTGGAGGAACAGGCCACCGACCGCGCCTACCGCATCGGCCAGACCCAGCCCGTCCAGGTCCACCGCCTCGTCACCGAGGGCACGATCGAGGACCGCATCGCCGAGATGCTCCAGGTCAAGCGTGCCCTCGCCGACGCGATCCTCGGCTCCGGCGAGTCCGCCCTCACCGAGTTGACGGACCGTGAACTGTCCGACCTCGTCAGGCTGCGGAGGGAGGCGTGATGGGTGCGGAGGAGCAGGGGAGCAGCCCGGCCGAGGCGGTCCGCCGCGCCCTGCGGGCCGCACGGGAGCGGTCGGAGGAGGCGGCACCGGCACCCACCGAATCTTCGGAGAGTCCCGCCGACCAGTCTCGCGAGGAGACTCCGAAGCCGGGGGCGCGGCAGCCCGAAGGCAGCTCCGCCCGCCCGGGTGACGCGGTCCGCGCGGCCCTGCGGCGTGCCGCCGAGGCGCCTCGGACCCATGAGGACACCCCGCGGACCGACGTACCTCCGCACGCCGACGTGGTGCCGCGCACCGACGCGTCCACGGACGCCGAGGTACCCCAGGAGAGGGACGTACCTCCGGTACGGCGCGAGCCACTGGGGAATTCGGGCGCGCGGCCCGGTGACAGGGCCCGTGAGGCCCTGCGCGCCGCCCGCGCACAGGCGCGGCAGGCCCCGCCGGAGACGGCGGCGTCGACGGATGGGGCGAGCGCGCGTCGGACACCGCGCCCCGCCGCGTCCGGCGGCGTCGGCCGGCCGGGCGACCGTGGAGCCGACGCGCGCGTGCGTGAGGTCCGTACCTTCCTCGCGGGCGCCTTCCGGATGCCACCGGAGATCGACACCGCGGACCCTGCGAACACCGCGGGCCTTGCGAACACCGCGGACCCTGCGAACACCGCGGGCCTTGCGAACACCGCGGGCCTTGCGAACACCGCGGCGGACGTCAGTGCCGTCGACCCGGCCGACCCGGAGGCGAGTGCGCCCTCCCTGACACCCGAACCTGAATCGGACCCTTCACCCGACTCCGACCCTTCACCCGGATCCGGCCCCCAACCCGACCCCGCACCCGGACTCCGCTCGCAACCCGAACCCGAACCCGAACCCGAACCCGAACCCGAACCCGAACCCGAACCCGAACCCGAACCCGAACCCGAACCCGCGCCCGCCCTCCGCCCCGCACCCGAACCCGCACCCACCTCGCGCTCCATGGCCGCCCCCACCCGAGACGGCGATCACCGGCGTACCTTCCCCGCCTTCCCCGCCTCCCCGGCCGGGCCCGCCGACGAGGTCGGCGGCTTCGCCGCGACCTGGTGGGGCAACGCCTGGATCACCGCGCTGGAGGAGGGCGCTCTGGACGCCAAGCGGCTCGCGCGCGGCCGGGGCTACGCCGAGCGGGGGCACGTGGACGCCATCACGGTCACGCCCGGCCTGGTCCTGGCGTACGTGAAGGGCAGCCGAGCCCGTCCCTACCGCGTCCAGGTGCGTCTGCGCACCCTCGGTGACGAGGACTGGGAGCGGTTCCTGGACGCGGCCGTCGAGCGGCCGGCGCACATCGCCGCGCTGCTCGACAAGGAGATGCCGGAGTCCCTCGCCGACTGCGGCGTGCCGCTGCTGCCCGGCCCAGGCGACCTCGCCCCCCAGTGCAGCTGCCCCGACCACGGGCATCCCTGCAAGCACGCCGCCGCCCTCTGCTACCAGACGGCGCGGCTTCTCGACGCCGACCCGTTCGTCCTGCTCCTGCTGCGCGGCCGGGGCGAACGCGAACTCCTCGACGCGCTGTCCCGCCGCAACGCCGCACGGGCGGCCCGCGCCGCCCAGGAGCAGGAACCGGATCCCGTACCCGGCGTCCGGGCCACCGACGCCCTCACGCCCCGCCGACTCCCGCCGCTGCCCGCGCCCCTGCCCCCGCCGCCGCACCCCGAACAGCCGCCCGCCTACCCCGCCGTGCCGAACGGCCCGGACTCCTTCGCCCTCGACCAGCTCGCCACCGACGCGGCCGCCCGCGCCCACGCCCTGCTCACCACGGGCCACGACGAGATCGGCGCGCTGACCCTCTGGCAGGACGCCGTACGGCTCGCCGCGGCCCGCCCCGGCTCCGGGCTGACGGCCACCAGCCGCTCCCTGTACGCCTCTCTGGCCGCCGCCGTCGGCCGTACGCCGGCCGAGCTGGCCCGCGCGGTCGCCGCCTGGCGGCAGGGCGGCCCGGACGGACTCGCCGTGCTGGAGGACCTCTGGGACCCGCCCGCCGGCCGCTTCGACCGGGCCCGCCCCCTGCTGCGCGCCGCCGACCTCCCCGCCTTCCGTCCCTGGCGCAACCACCTCACGCACCCCCGCGGGCACGTGCAGCTCCGCTACGGCCGTGACGGCTTGTGGTATCCGTACGAATCGGAGCCCGGCCAGGACGACTGGTGGCCGCGCGGCACCCCCGACATCGACCCGGTGGGCGCCCTGACGGGCCTGGGCGGCTCAGCCGACGACCTGTGAGCCACCGCCCCGACAGGTGGCCGCCGACGGCGCGTTGGGTTGTCGGGTCGTCCCTGTCCCGGGTGGTGACGCTGACGCCGGCGACATCGGACCGCCCGGCACCGGCTCACGGGTGACGGGTGACGGGTGGCGACAGGGTCACACCCCGGTGAGCACAACGCGGCCGCGCCGCTGCGGGACCTCGGGGAGGGGCCGGCCCGGGCGCCGACACCGAGGCGGGGCCGTGATCTCGTCCGGTACCGCCGGTCCAAGCGTCCGACGGGCGGCGATCGCCGACTCGCAGCTTCTGCCGCGTGGCCGACGGGGCGCTCGACACGTGAGGGAGACGCCCCGGTTTCGCGGACCCTCCCGGACTGTCCCACGCCAAGCGTCTATGACTGCGTGGTTCCCACTCCGCAGACGGACGACTGTTACTTCCCGCCTCTCCCGCGGCGCCGCAGAGTGACGATCGCGAAGAGGAGGAGCCCGATGACGATGATGGCCACGGTGACTCCGACGCCGCCCCCGACCGCGGCGCCGGAACGAGCAAGCGGTAGCGACATCTGCTTCTCCTCAGCCGGTCACAAGGCGGTCGCATGACGCCGTCTCCGGCGGCGAGGCGCAAAGGTCGCCCACGTGCCGGAGAGGTCGGGCCGGGCGTCGACGAGGCCGATGACGCTGCCCTGGACGTCGGTGAGGCAGTGCCGGCCCGCCCCGCCTGATGCCATGGCTGTCCGCGTGCCCGAGGGTTCGCCGACGAAACCGGCGGTGTGCTCCCGTGTCCTACCGTTCGCCGCGTCGGCGAGGCCGAACCGCCGTGCCCGAGACGGTGGTTGTGGCCGAGTCCGCCACGAGCGCCACCTCGAACCGCGCCTACGCCGTCGCCCCGCGCACCGAGGACCAGGACGAGGGCCGGACCAGGGAGCGTAAGTCCCTGAGTGGAAAGGTCAGTTGCGTCGAGCGCCATACGGCTCGTGAGGTCTTCCGCCTGGTCGGGCAATTACCGTCAGTCCCGTCCTCGTGCCCGTCCCCGACGCCGTCCCCGTCCCAGGCGCCGCCGACGCCGTCCCCGGCCCCGCCGCCGCACGGGACGGGCACAGGCCCGGCGTTCAGCGGTGACGCAGGAGCCTCATATGCACGGCACGGACGTGCGCGCGTGTCCCGCACATCTGGACGCGTGCGGCCTTGGACGGCGCAAGCACCGCGAACGGGCGTTTCCGTACCCTCCCGTGACGCGTGAGACCCGCACTGCGAAGATGAGGCGCCATGACTGCTGGGTGGTGTTCTCGCACGCTTAGGGCCGCGGTGTTCGCGGCCGTCTGCGTGCTGCTCACCTCCCTGGGCCACGTCATGATGTCCGGGACCCCGGTGCCCTGGTGGGCCATGGCCTTGGGGGCGGTGGTGACCGGCGGCACGGCCTGGCGGCTGGCCGGCAGGGAGCGCGGGCCGGTCCTGGTCGGCTCCGTCACGGTCGGCGCACAGGCCGTCCTCCACTCGTCGTTCGCGCTCGCCCAGGCGGCCGTGCACCCGCGGTCGCCCGGCGGCAGGCCGCTCGTCCAGCAGTGGCTGGGCTACCTGCTGTGCGGTTCGCCCTCGGGACCGGTCGCGCGGCATGACGCCATGTCGACGTCCATGGCCTCCATGGACCACGGGACGGGTGCCATGCACTCCATGGGGTCGATGGACCACACGGGGACGGCGCACTCCCTGGACCACGCCATGGGCGGCATGTCCTCGACCGGCATGCTCGCCGCTCACCTGCTCGCCGCCCTGGTGTGCGGGCTGTGGCTCGCGTACGGAGAACGTGCCGCCTTCCGCATCCTGCGGGCTCTTGCCGGCTGGCTCGTCGCACCGCTGCGGCTGCCGCTGCGGCTGCCCGCGCCGCCGCACCGCCCGCGCGCAGGCGCCCGCCGGGGCCGGTCGCAACGCGCGCTGCGGCAGATCCTCCTCACCCACGCGATCACTTCTCGGGGACCGCCCGCGGGGACCGCTGTCGCCTGACGACAGCCGGTCTCCCCAGGCACGGAGCCGTCGGCTCCCCGCCTCGGGCATCGGCCGCGCCCCTGCGCGCACGGCCGTTCACCTCCACCCCTTCACCCCTTCACCGGTTCCCGCCGTACCGCTCGCTCGTCCGCGCGCGCCGGCCCGGCTACCGGATCCCCGAGAAGGAGAGCCACCAGGTGCTCACTCCTGTCCTGTCCTCGACGCGCGACACATCGAAGGACGAGTCGATCACGGCCTGGGCACTCGCCGCCCGCAGCGGCGACCCCCACGCCGTCGATCTCTTCGTCCGCGCCCTGCACCGAGACGTCCGCCGCTACGTGACCTTCCTCGGCGCCGACCCCCAGAGCGCCGAGGACCTGACCCAGGACACGTTCCTGCGGGCCCTGGGCAGCCTGCACCGGTTCGAAGGCCGTTCCTCGGCCCGCACCTGGCTGCTGTCCATCGCCCGCCGCGCGGTGATCGACAGCATCCGCTACAGCTCCTCCCGGCCCCGTCTGTCGGACACCGACGACTGGCAGGGCGCCGCCGAACGCACCCAGTCGCGCGACCTGCCCGGCTTCGACGACGGCGTCGCCCTCGCCGAGCTGCTGGACGCGCTCCCGGACGACCGCCGCCAAGCCTTCGTCCTCACCCAGTTGGTCGGACTTCCCTACGCCGAGGCGGCCGGTGTCAGCGACTGCCCGGTGGGCACGGTGCGCTCACGGGTCGCCCGCGCCCGCACCTCGCTGATCGAGTGGCTGGACGAGGCCGAGCGCCGCACCGCGGCGCCCGTCGCGGCCTGACCGGCCGCACCCGTGCTGCCGCCCGGTTCGCCGTCCGGGCGGCAGCGACCTGGTCCGCTCCACCTCCTCACGGACGGAACGGACCCGCACGACCGCCTCGGCCCCCACCTCGAGCACACCGGTGGGCAGTGACTCGTTCACCGTTCCGCGACTCGTCCACCATTGCGCGACTCCCAGTGGACCGTGCGGTCGCACCAGCGGCGCAGGAGTACGTGGTCGTGGCCGACGGCGAGCAGGCCGGCCCCGGTGGTACCGCGATACTCCTCGACGACCGCGACCAGCGCGGCGGTGGTCGAGGCGTCGAGCATCGCGGTCATCTCGTCACAGATCAGCCAGCGCGGGCGGAGCACGAGGGCGCGGGCGAGGCAGGCGCGTTGGAGTTGTCCGTCGCTGACCTCGTGGGGGCGTCGGCCCAACAGCTCGGGGGTCAGGCCGACGGCCGCGGCCAGCTCGGGGACTCGTACGGGTATCTCCTCGCGGCGGCCGGTGGCGCGCAGCGGTTCGGCGATCAGGTCGGTGAGTCGCAGCCGGGGGTCCGCGGAGAGCCGGGGTTGCTGGAAGACCACACCGAAGGCGGTACGCAGTTCGCGCGGGGCGCGGTGGCGCCAGCGGCGTACGGGTTCGCCGTCGAGGAACAGGGTTCCGGAGTCGGGGCGGTGCAGCAGGGCGGCGACCCGGGCGAGGGTGGACTTGCCGCAGCCGCTGGGGCCGAGCAGGCCCACGGCTTCGCCCTGGTCGACGGTCAGCGAGAAGTCGCGTACGACGGGGGCGTTCCTGTCGTAGCCGGCGGTGATGCCGCGCAGGTCAAACACGGATGTCCTCCGGGACGTGCGGGTGGTGGCAGGCGACCGTACCGGTCACCGGCGGCAGTGCGGCGCACGCGTGGGTGGCCAGGTCGCAGCGGGCGGCGAAGGCGCAGCCGTCCGGGAGGTCGCCGAGTTCCGGGGGCAGGCCGGGGATGGGGGCGAAGGCGCGCTCGGGCAGCGCCCGCAGGAGACCGCGGCTGTAGGGGTGGCGGGGGCCGGGGGCGCCGAAGAACGGGGTGGCTTCGGCCAGTTCGACGATGCGGCCCGCGTACATGACGGCGACCCGGTCGGCGATGCGCTCGGCCGCGGCCAGGTCGTGGGTGATCACCAGGAGGGCCCGGCCGGTTCCGCCGTCGGCGTCGGGGCCGTCGACATGGCGGCGTAGTTCGTCGACCGTGCGGTCCACCAGATCCCGGTCGAGCCCGGTGGTCGGCTCGTCGGCGAGGAGCAGGGGTGCGTCGCCGACGAGGGCCAGGGCGGTGGCGGCGCGCTGGGCGAGGCCGCCGGAGAGCTGGTGCGGGTGGCGGTCGAGATGGTCCACGGGGAAGGCGGCGCGCTCGGCGGCGGCCTGTGCGGCGGCGCGGACGGCGGCGCGCCCCCGGACGCCGGCCAACTGGGCGACCGTCTCCTCCAGTTGGGAGCGGATGGTGCGGACGGGGGTGAGATGGGCCGCCGGGCTCTGCGGTATGAGCCCGATCCGGCGGCCCCGGACCGTGCGGGCGAGGGTCCGTTCGTCGGCGGAGAGCAGGTCGAGGTCGCCGAGGTGGGCGTGGCCGGCGGTCTGCGCGTTGGCGGGGAGCAGGCCGAGGAGGGCGGAGGCGAGGACGGACTTGCCGCAGCCGCTCTCGCCGATCAGGGCCAGGCATTCGCCGGCCGCCACGTCGAAGTGCGCGTCGGTGACGGCGGCGATGCGGCGCCCGTCGGCCATGAGGAAGCGCACCGACAGCCCGCGTACCGACAGAACGGGACGTTGCTCGGTCACAGCATCAGCTCCGATCGGCGGCGGGGGTTGAGCCGCTCGCGCCAGGCTCCGGCGAGGCCGGCGATGGCGAGGGTGGGGACGATGATGAAGAGGCCGGGGAAGAGGGTCGGCCACCACTGCCCGGCGAGCAGCGAACCGCGTGCGCTCTGGATGAGGGTGCCGAGGCTCGCCGTGTGGGTGGGCAGCCCGAGTCCGAGGAAGGACAGGGCCGACTCGTGCCACATGGCGTGCGGCACCATCAGCACGGCGGCGAGCGCGGCCTGGGGCAGCACGCCGGGCAGCAGGTGCCGTACCGCCACCCGCCACCGGGAGGCGCCTCCGGAGACGGCCGCGTCGATGTAGGGGCGCGAGCGCAGGGACAGGACCTCGGCCCGGACGATCCGCGCGGTCGAGAGCCAGTGGGTGAGCGCGACCGAAATCACCACCGGCCAGACGCCCGGCCGGAACATGGCGACGACGAAGATGCCGAGCAGCAGGTGGGGGACGGACGAGACCGTGTCGACCAGCCGCATGATGCCGCGGTCGGCCCAGCCGCCCAGGGCACCGGCGGTGGCCCCGACCGCGGTGCCGATCACGGTCGCGGTCAGCGCCGCCGCCGCACCCACCAGCAGGGAGACCCGCAGGCCGTACACGCAGCGCAGCAGCAGGTCCCGGCCGACGTCGTCGGTGCCGAACGGGTGGGCCCAGGAGGGCGGTCGCAGCTTGGCGGCCAGGTCGATCGCCTGCTGGTCGAGTTGGACCAGCGGCGGTACGAGGAGCACGGCGAGGACGGTCGCGGTCATCAGTACGGCGGAGGTGCGTACGCGCAGGGTGCGGGAGGAGCGGCGGCCCGTACCCGGTGACCGCCATCGCGTCTCGGGACGCGGCTCGGTCTCCACCGCGGCCTCAGTCATCGGAGTCACATGTCACTGTGTTTCACCCTCGGGTCGAACAGTCCGTAGAGCAGGTCCGCGAGCAGGTTGCCGGCGAGGACGGCGGCGGTGGCGAAGGTGGTCAGGGCGGCGAGCAGGGGGAAGTCGACGGCGGTGGCCGCTTCGACGGTGGCCGCGGCGATGCCCGGCCAGCTGAACACGCTTTCCACGAGCAGGGCGCCGGTGATGAGTTCGGGGACGCGGGAGCCGATCAGGGTCAGGACCGGCAGCAGTCCGGAGCGCAGGGCGTGTCCGAGCAGGACGGTGCGTTCGCCCAGGCCCCGGGCGCGGGCACCGCGCACCGGGTCCTCCGCCAGCGCGTCGCCGACTCCCTGCCGTACGTACAGGGTGAACCAGGGGAGTTGGGAGACGGCGAGCACACCGGCAGGCAGCACGAGGTGGCCGGCGACCTGCCCGAACGTGACCTGTTCGCTGGCCGTGTCCGTCAGACCCCCTGCCGGGAGCACGCCCAGTCGGAGGGCGAACAGCCATACGGCGAGCAGCGCTACCCAGAACACCGGTGCCGCTTCCAGGGAGTAGGCGAGCGAGGTGACGATCCGGTCGAGCCACGATCCGGGGCGGCGTGCCGCGAGCACCCCCAGCAGCGTGCCCGTCAGCACGGCGACGGCGAACGCGACGGCACACAGCAGCGAGGACCACACCAGGCGTTCGCCGATGACCTGGGCCACCGGCTGCCGCATGACGCTGGACTGGCCGAGGTCCCCGGAGAGTGCGGAGGTCAGCCATCGCCACCACCGCACGGCGAAGGACTGGTCCACGCCGAGGTTCTCCCGCAGCCGGTCGAGGGTCTCCTGGTCGGCGCCGAGCGCGGCCGTGCCGGCGTATGCCTTGACCGGGTCGAAGGGGGAGGCGGCGGCGATCGCGAAGACACCGAACGTGACGACGAGGAGGACGGGGACGGCGAACAGGGCCCGCCGCCCCGCCAGGCGTGCCATCGCCCCCCAGGGCAGGGACGGAATGGTCATCTCCTCGGCTGCCAGTCCTCGATGTTCCACCAGGGCCCGCTGGCGAAGCCGTGCTCGTGCGGTTCGCGCTGCGTGGTCAGCCCGTCCCAGCGGTCGGCGAGCACGTAGAGGTGGTCGATGTGGGTGAGGAAGGTGTATCCGGGGTTCTTCACGAGTTCGTGCTGGAGCGTGTCGTAGGCGGCCTCGCGTACGGCGGGGTCCTGGCTGCGGCGGCCGGTGTCGAGCGCCTGGTCCACCGCCGGGTTGTCGTAGCGGCCCATGTTGTTGAAGCCGTCGCCGGCGAGGGAGGAGTGCAGCAGGGTGTAGAGGCCGAAGTCGGGGTCGCCGGTGCTGCCGAAGCCGGCGAGGACCGCGTCGTTCTTCATCCGGGGCTCGATGACCTCCCAGGTGGCGCTCTCCACGGTCACGTCGATGCCGGCCTTCTTGGCGTCGGAGGCGTAGGCGAGGGCGTGGTCCTGGCGGACCTTGTCGCCGGAGGGGTAGAGCAGGGTGAACGCGGCGCGTCGGCCGTTCTTGGCGCGGATGCCGCCCTCGCCCGGCTTCCAGCCCGCCTCGTCCAGGATTCGCTCGGCCTTGGCAAGGTCCTGGGAGCGCTCGATGTCCGGGGCGAACCAGGGGTCGTCGGTGGGCAGCGGCCCGTAGGCCGGCCGGCCCGCGCCGTCGAGGATCCTGTCGACCATGGCCTCGCGGTCCATGGCGGCGTCCAGCGCCTGCCGCACCGCGCGATCGCCGGTGACCTCGTTCTCCGTGGGGAGGGTGACGGTCCGGAAGTCGTTGGACTTCGCTTCGTACGTCCGCCTGCCGTCCTCGTTCTCGAAGGTGGCGGCGAGGTTGGGCGGGAGGACCGCGCCGTCGAGGTCGCCGGAGCGCAGCCGGGTGGCGCGCACGTTGTCGTCCGCGATGACCGCCATGGTGAACGCCTTCACCTTGGGCGCGCCGCCCCAGTAGTCGGGGTTGGCCTTGAAGGTGAGCTTCTCGCCCTTGCGCCAGTCGGCGAGGACGTACGGGCCGGTGCCGACCGGCTCGGTGTTGAAGGAGCCGGTGTTGGGGTCCTGCTTGCCGGCTATGTGCTCGGGGACGATGGGCAGCACGGTGCGCCCGGCGAAGGGCGCGTACGGGTACTTCAGTGTGAAGACGACCTTGTCGTCACCGCTCGCCTTGACGTCCTTGACCGCGTCCAGCTCGCTTCTCGCGGTGTTGTTGGTCTTCGCGTCGAGGACGGTCCGGTAGGTGAAGACCACGTCGGCGGCCGTCAGCGGTTCGCCGTCGCTGAACTTCACCCCGTCGCGCAGGGTGTACGTGTAGGTGAGTCCGTCGGCGCCGACCTCGGGCAGTGCCTTGGCGAGGGCGGGTCCGAGTTTCAGATCGGCGTCCCGGGCGAGCAGGCCGTCGAAGATCTTGGAGTTGCCGTCCTTGCCGTAGCCGAGCAACGGGCTGAGGGTGTCCGGCTCGGAGGCGACCCCGATCACGACGGAGTCGGCGGCCCTGCCGTCGCTCCCACCGTTGCCGGGCGCGGAGCAGGCGGCGATCCCGGTCACCGCGACCGCCGCCGCGACCGCGGCACTTCGTGTTCGACGGGTCGTCATGATCCTCACACTCTTGTTGCCGGTGATTCGTTGTTGCATGTTCTTGCGAGGGGAGGGCTGCTCGGGCCCACCCCGGGTCGGTCCGTCGCCTATCGGCGGCCCTGCCGTGCGACTGCGGCACATCGGTACGGCGTTCGCGGATCGGGAGGCCGAGCCGTGCGGCTCGTTCCGCGTTCGGGCGACGGTGTCGCGGCACTCGGCCAAGCATCCGGCGGGGGCGGTTCCCGCCGGTGTGCGGGGGAGCGCCCGGACGGTCATCAGGGCGGGGCGACGGTCGTACGGGCCGGATGACGCGGGCCGAGGAAGACGGCTATGCCGTTGCTCTCCGGGGAGGGGTGGGTGACCTGAGTCCAGCCCTGGCGGCGGTAGAAGGTGACGGCCCGGGGCGCCCGGACCGAGGTGAGCAGCCAACTGCGGCCTTCGGGGGCGTCGGCGGAGACGGCCTGAAGGAGTGCGGCGGCGAGGCCGGTGCCCTTGGCGGCGGGGCGGACGGCCAGTTCGTCGATCTCGCGGGCGCCGCACAGCCACCGCAGCGTGCGCTCGGCGCCGAGACCCGCGGCGGCCTGCGGGTAGCAGCGGTCCGTGGGGAAGGGGGTGGAGGTGGTCCAGGCCGTGGTGAAGCCGGCCACTTCCGAGCCCGCCAGGGCGAGCGCGGCGGTGAAGCCCGGCCGGTGCACGTGCTCGGCGAGGTGTCCGAGGAACTCGTCCGCCTGCTTCTCGTCCTCGTTCCAGGGCGGGGCGCAGAAGGCGTCGGCGTACACGGAGCGCAGCGCGGCGGCGTGCGTCAGCAGGTCCTCGCCTGTGAAGAGGCGGATGTCCGTGGGCATCAGGCCGCCGCCCGGACCGTGGGTGCCGACGCTGGGTGCGGGGCGGCGTCCTCCAGGGGCGGCGACGGGTCGATCGGCAAGGTCGGTGGCGCTGGTTCGGCCCCGGCCCGGACGTCGGGAGCGTCCCCGACGGCCGCGATCAACGCGCCGTACTCCGCACACGGCCGCAGCCCCGTCTCGTCCGATGCGCGCCGGATCACCGGCTGTACGGGGTGGACGTGCACGCGGGCGGAGATCCCCGGAACCACGCCACCGCGACGGGAGTGCTCGTCGACGCCCGACGCCCTCGCGGGGCCCGGCAGCCGTTCGCCCGCCCTCGCCCCCGCGCCGCTCTCATGGCAGGACGACCAGATGTCCAGCACGACCGGAGACCCCACGCGACCGCCCCTCTCTGCATGCATCTAGCTATTGCAATAAGTATGCAATAAGAAGTGGGGTGTTGTGCACCCGGGACTGCGTACGGGTTGTCCGGTGCGACGCCCTCCCCTCGCGACGGGCGCCCGGCGTCGCGACCGGACCTGACGGTGAGAAAGGGGGAAACCGGTGAATACCGCGACGAGTGGACGCGCCACCGCCCGCGACGCGGAGCGCCCGACGGTGCGACGCGACCGCGGTCCTAGGATCAACGATTGATCGGCGACCGACCTCTCTTGCTGTTAGCGTGCAACTGCACATCAGTGGCAATTATGTCGGAGGACGTTGGACATGGCGGTTTACACGCTCCCGGAGCTTCCCTACGACTACGCGGCGCTCGAACCGGTCATCAACCCGCAGATCGTCGAGCTGCACCACGACAAGCACCACGCCGCGTACGTGAAGGGCGCGAACGACACGCTGGAGCAGCTCGCGGAGGCCCGCGACAAGGAGCAGTGGGGCTCGATCAACGGCCTGGAGAAGAACCTGGCCTTCCACCTCTCCGGGCACATCCTGCACTCGATCTACTGGCACAACATGACCGGTGACGGCGGCGGCGAACCGCTGGCCGCGGACGGTGTGGGCGACCTCGCGGACGCGATCACCGAGTCCTTCGGCTCGTTCGCCGGTTTCAAGGCGCAGCTGACCAAGGCCGCCGCGACCACCCAGGGTTCGGGCTGGGGCGTCCTCGCCTACGAGCCGCTCAGCGGCCGGCTGATCGTCGAGCAGGTCTACGACCACCAGGGCAACGTCGGCCAGGGCTCGACCCCCATCCTGGTCTTCGACGCCTGGGAGCACGCCTTCTACCTGCAGTACAAGAACCAGAAGGTCGACTTCATCGACGCCATGTGGGCCGTCGTCAACTGGCAGGACGTGGCCAGGCGTTACGCCGCCGCCAAGGAGCGCGGCGACAGCCTGCTGCTCGCGCCGTGACGCCGTCACCCTGTGACGCTGTGACTCCGTGACCGCGTCCGCACAGACGTCCTGCTCGTGATCGTCTTCTCAACCTTCACTCGCAGGCGGCACCACGAAGGGCTCCCGCAAGGACGTGACGCGCGGGAGCCCTTCGCCGTCCCCTCGACGCAGGGGGCGTCGGACAGCCGGTGCCACCAGCAGGTGATCGCCCGCCCTCCGGTCCTTGTGCGGAGGGAGCGGACGACGGCGCCCCGGATCCGGCAGTCCGCCACGCCAGGGCACTCGAACTCCCGCCGGCGTAAAGGCACTCGCAGGTGACGGCGTTGGGGTCGCCGTCCCCGCCCAGGAGCCGCCCGGTGAGGACGTCGTCGGTGCGGCGGAGGTAGCACCTGCCCTTGTTGACGATCGTCCTCACACGCGAGATGAGGCCCGAGACCGTCCGTGTGAGGGTCGAGGAAGGGCAACCCGCAGCGGGCCGCTCGGCTGTCCGTCATCGGCGTGAGACCATCCGATGCCTCAACCGGTATGCCGCCCGCGAGGTCTCCAACCTGGTCAGGGCGGTGTCCACGACCCCCGTTAGAGGGGCGACGGTGACGGATGAGAGGCTCAGGCGGGTGAGTGAGACACCGATGAACACCCTGCAATACCGCTTCGACGGGCCAGAAGACGCACCTGTCCTGATCCTCGGTCCCTCACTGGGCACCACCTGGCACATGTGGGACCGGCAGGTTCCCGAACTGGCCCAGCAGTGGCGGATCTTCCGGTTCGACCTGCCCGGTCACGGTGGGGCCCCGGCCCATCCGGCCGGCTCCGTCGGCGACCTCGCCGAGCGGCTGCTCGCCACGCTCGACGCGCTCGGTGTGCAGCGCTTCGGCTACGCGGGCTGTGCGCTCGGCGGCGCGGTCGGTGTGGAGCTGGCGCTCCGTCACCCGGAGCGGGTCGCCTCCCTCGCGCTGATCGCGGCCTCGCCGCGGTTCGGCACGGCGGACGAGTTCCGGCAGAGAGGCGTCATCGTCCGCACGAACGGCCTCGACCCCATCGCCCGCACCTCGCCCGACCGCTGGTTCACCAGCGGCTTCGCCGCCGCCCAGCCCGCGATCACCGAGTGGGCCGTGCAGATGGTCCGCACCACCGACCCCGGCTGCTACATCGCGGCCTGTGAGGCGCTCGCCTCGTTCGACGTGCGGCCCGAACTCGGCATGGTCGGCGTGCCGACGCTCGTCCTCGTCGGCTCCGACGACCAGGTCACCGGACCGGCCGAGGCCCGCACGCTGGTCGCGGGCATCCCGGACGCCCGCCTCGCCGTCGTCCCCGGCGCCTCCCACCTGGTGCCGGTCGAGCAGCCCGCCGCCGTCACCGACCTCCTGGTGCGGCACTTCTCCACCGCCTGGCAGCCCGCCCACGAGCACAGCACGGGCCAGACCGCCGTCCCCGGCGTCTCCCTCAGGCAGCTGCCGACCGGGCCCCCGCAGACGGCCCCGGTCGCCGAGATCGCGCCCGCCCCGGTGGCGGTGCCCCCGCAGGGCGTGGGCCGCCCCGACCCGTACGACGCCGGGCTGAAGGTGCGCCGCGAGGTCCTCGGGGACGCCCATGTGGACCGGGCGCTGGCCCAGGCCGACGACTTCTCGGGCGACTTCCAGGAACTGGTCACCCGGTACGCCTGGGGCGAGATCTGGGACCGTCCCGGCCTCGACCGGCGCTCGCGTTCCTGCGTCACGCTCACCGCGCTGGTGGCCGGCGGCCACCTCGACGAACTGGCCTTCCACACCCGCGCCGCCCTGCGCAACGGCCTCACCCCGGACGAGATCAAGGAAGTGCTGCTCCAGGCGGCGGTCTACTGCGGCGTGCCGGCCGCGAACAGCGCGTTCCGGGTGGCGCAGCAGGTCATCCGGGAGGAGACCACGCCCCCGGAGTGAGTCGCGTGCCCGGCGGGGGCACGATGGACGGATGACACCCACGACCCCCGAGACACCCACGACCCCCATGAGGCTCACGAAGAAGTCGCACGCCTGTGTCCGCCTGGAGAAGGACGGCCGCACCCTCGTCCTCGACCCGGGCGCGTTCACCGAGGCGGACGCCGCGCTCGGCGCGGACGCCGTCCTCGTCACGCACGAGCACCCCGACCACTTCAGCGAGGAACGGCTGCGGGCCGCCCTGGAGGCCGACCCGGCCACCGAGATCTTCACTCTCGCCTCGGTCGCGGAGAAGATCGCGAGCGCCTTCCCCGGCCGCGTCCACACCGTCGGACACGGGGACGCGTTCACCGTGGCGGGCTTCGACGTCCAGGTCCACGGCGAACTGCACGCCGTGATCCACCCGGACCTGCCGCGCGTCACCAACGTCGGCTTCCTCGTCGACGGCGGCCGCGTCTTCCACCCCGGTGACGCCCTCACCGTCCCCGACCACCCGGTGGAGACCCTCCTCGCCCCGGTCCAGGCCCCGTGGAACAAGATCGCCGAGGTCATCGAGTACGTCAGGGAGGTGAAGCCGCGGCGGGTCTACGACATCCACGATGCCCTCCTCACCGACCTCGCCCGCCCGATCTACGACACCCACCTGGGCAATCTGGGCGGCGCGGACCACCAGCGGCTGGCCCCGGGGGCGTCCGCCCACATCTGAGCGGGGTGTTGTCGGACCCTCCGGGTAGGTTGTCGGTCATGCGCATCGCGACCTGGAACGTGAACTCGATCACCGCCCGCCTGCCGAGGCTCCTCGCCTGGCTGGAGAGCAGCGGCACCGACGTGCTCTGCCTCCAGGAGGCCAAGGTCGCCGAGGCGCAGTTCCCGTTCGACCAGCTGCGCGAGCTGGGCTACGAGGCGGCGGTCCACGCCACCGGACGGTGGAACGGCGTGGCGGTGATCTCCCGAGTCGGCATCGAGGACGTGGTCAAGGGGCTGCCCGGCGATCCCGGGTACGACGGCGCCCTCGAGCCCCGCGCGATCTCCGCGACCTGTGGCCCGGTCCGCGTCTGGTCGGTGTACGTGCCGAACGGCCGCGAGGTGGGCCACCCGCACTACGCCTACAAGCTCCAGTGGTTCGAGGCGCTCAGGGCCGCCGTCGCCGGTGACGCCGGGGGCAGCCGCCCCTTCGCCGTCCTGGGCGACTACAACGTGGCGCCGACCGACGACGACGTGCACGACGTGGCCGCCTTCGAGGGCTCCACGCATGTCACCGCCGCCGAGCGCGCCGCCCTCGCCTCCCTGCGCGCGGCCGGCCTCTCCGACGTCGTCCCGCGCCCCCTGAAGTACGAGCACCCCTTCACGTACTGGGACTACCGTCAGCTCTGCTTCCCCAAGAACCGCGGCATGCGCATCGACCTAGTCTACGGGAACGCGCCCTTCGCCAAGGCCGTGAAGGACTCCTACGTCGACCGGGAGGAGCGCAAGGGCAAGGGCGCCTCGGACCACGCCCCGGTCGTCGTCGACCTCGACGTGTAGCCCTTGAGGACCCCTCCCGTGCACCTGGTCGCTCCGCCGGAGACCGTGACGGCCCGGCCGGACACCGCGACGGCGGCGAAACCCCCGCGTACCGGTCGTATCGCCGGCAGGGCGGGGGAGGCCCGTCCGGCCGGTCGCGGCCGCCCGCGCGCCTGTGGTGCGCACGCCGGTGTGAATGTCACGCTGGACGTATGAACATCCCTTTCCTGGGCAGCAGGCGCAAGAAGCACGCCGAGGCGACGCTGACCGCCGCGGACCCCGAAGGGGTCGCCGAACTCCTCTCCGAGTGCGAACTGCTGCGCACCCTGGCGGAGCGGGAGGGCATTCGGCTCGACGACACCCCCGCCTCGCTGGAGGCGCTCGACCAGTTGCTGCCGCGCTGGCGCGACGACGAGGAGATCCTGCCGTGGCTGGGCAATGACGCCGGCCTCTACCTCGGCACGGTCATCGTGCGCACCGTCCCCGGCGCCGCCTGGGAGGTGTGGCCCGGCGGCCAGCCCGTCGTACGGCTCGCGTCGGGCCGGAAGTTCGACGTGGTGACGGCCGGGCAGGAGTGGGCGGTGAACGGCGTCCCGGAGCTGTCGCAGCGCTACGGCGAGGTGGCGGTGGTCTGAGCCGCGGTCCGGGCCGGGTCCGGCGCGGGGCGTAAATACGGCTATTGCGCGAAGGGTGCGTGTCGTGTCCTGGGGCCGGTCCTTCCTGGATAGTTTGCGGCAGCACGGGTCAGCCGAGAGTGAGTAGGGCTGCGCATGGCCGTCGATCCGTTGATCGAGCTGCGTGACGTCAACAAGTATTTCGGGGAGCTCCATGTCCTCCAGGACATCGACCTCACGGTCGGCAAGGGGGAGGTGGTCGTGGTCATCGGCCCTTCGGGGTCGGGCAAGTCGACGCTCTGCCGGACGATCAACCGGCTGGAGCCGATCCGCTCCGGCACGATCCTGCTGGACGGCAGACCGCTGCCGGAGGAGGGCAGGGAACTGGCCCGGCTGCGGGCCGACGTCGGCATGGTCTTCCAGTCCTTCAACCTCTTCGCGCACAAGACCGTCCTCCAGAACGTGACGCTGGGCCAGATCAAGGTCCGCGGGACCGACAAGGCGAAGGCCGAGGAGAAGGCGCGTGCCCTGCTCGACCGGGTCGGCGTGGCCGGTCAGGCCGACAAGTACCCCGCACAGCTCTCCGGTGGCCAGCAGCAGCGCGTGGCCATCGCCCGGGCCCTCGCCATGGAGCCCAAGGCGCTGCTGTTCGACGAGCCGACCTCCGCGCTGGACCCGGAGATGATCAACGAGGTGCTGGAGGTCATGCTTCAGCTCGCCCGGGAGGGCATGACGATGGTCGTCGTCACCCACGAGATGGGGTTCGCGCGCTCGGCCGCCAACCGCGTGGTGTTCATGGCCGACGGCCGTATCGTGGAGGACCGTTCTCCGGACGAGTTCTTCACCGATCCGCGCAGCGACCGGGCCAAGGACTTCCTCTCCAAGATCCTCAAGCACTAGTCCGGTGCATGCCAGCCATTGCCCTCCGGCGGACCTCGTCTAGGATGGGCCGTTCATCTGGGCCACAGGGGCAGCAGTTCACAGGAGCCATACCCGCCCGGCGCCGGCCGGAGATCACTGTTCGCGCAGCGGGATCGACACGTACGACGGGTCGTTCGCCGGCGAGGAGAAGGTCAGCCGCGCGCCGGACGGGTTGTGCTCGTTGTGGAGCGGGTCACCGAGTCGACGGCCACAGACGGCCGATGCCCGGCCGCAGACGGCCACAGACCGGCCGCAGACCGGCCGATGCCCGGCCGGGACGTCGTGGGCCGCGGAGAACAGCTCCCGGCCGACGCCGAACGGCCTTCCGGGGGCGCGCCCGTGGAAGGTGAGACCGTCCGGCCGCGAGCGGTCCGCGGGGTGCCCGGACTCAGGAAGCGCGGTGCGAGGTGCGGGTGGAGACGGCCTGCGCGGGCAGCGGCGTCTGGGCGGCCCGCGTCACGTCGGCGACCAGTTCGACCACGTCCGGGCCGTACGCCTGGGAGTTGACGACCTTCAGCAACAGGACGAAGGAGTTGTTCCCGTGCTTGCGGTGGAGGCGCTCGTGGTTGCGGGCCAGATAGCGGGTGGCGGCCTGGTTGGTGATCGCGCGCTGCCCGCAGAACAGGAACACCGGCCGGGCCTCCCTGCGTTGGGCGGCGGTGAGCCGGGCGAGCAGCACGTACTCGGTGACGCCCGCCTCCATGCGGTGGCGTTCGGTGCCGATCTGGAACGCGCCCCGGTCCGGGCCCGGTTCGGCGTCGACGTTGACCCGGACGCCGGGCAGCATGGCCGACATGTGCGCCATCATGCGCCGGTTGGAGACGGGACCGCCGACACAGAACTCGGTGCGTTCGCCGAAGCCCTGCTGGGCCGTGTCCTGCGTGACCACCTGGATGTTGGCGCCGCAGTCCTTGATCAGCGCGGACAGCTCCAGGAGCGCGAAGACGTCGAAGCGGTGGACCGCCGGTTCCGAGGTCGCCGGATCGCGGTTGACGACGAGCAGGCACTCCGAGTTGTCCGGCAGCCCGAAGAACGCCTGCTTGCGCCGGAGCCTGCGTCGCCAGAGGTAGGTGCGGGCCACCCAGCCCAGCGCGGCGCTGATGCCGGCCGCGACCACACCCAGCACGATGTTGCGCACGTCGTCGTTCATGGGCGCGCATAGTAGTGGGGTCCCATGGCCGGAACGTACCCGTGTTCGATGTGTGGCAGTCGTGCGACACCGCCCCGAAGGGGGCTGTCGGGAGCCCGGTGTTCTGGTTACGCTGCGCGGACGTTCCCGGACTGGAGGTATGGATGCGTCGCTCTGTCGCGCGGAAACTGTCGGTCCTCGCGGTGTCCGCCGCCGTGGTCTCGGTGGGAGCGGCGGCGCCACCCGCCGCCGCGGGGAGAACGGCCGCCGAAAAGGTGCCCGTCGCCGTCGGCTACGGGGGCGCCGTCGCCAGCGTCGACGCGGACGCCTCCGCGGCCGGTATCGAGGTCCTGCGCAAGGGCGGCAACGCGGTCGACGCGGCCGTCGCCACCGCCGCCGCCCTCGGCGTCACCGAGCCGTACTCCTCCGGTATCGGTGGTGGCGGCTACTTCGTCTACTACGACGCCAAGTCCCGTACGGTGCGGACGATCGACGGCCGCGAGACCGCGCCCCTGACCGCCGACGCCGGCCTCTTCGTCGAGAACGGCAAGCCTCTGGCCTTCGCCGACGCCGTCAGCAGCGGCCTCGGCGTCGGCACCCCGGGCACGCCCGCCACCTGGGCGACGGCCCTGGACCGGTGGGGCAGCAGGAAGCTCGGCACGGTGCTGAAGCCCGCCGAACGCCTGGCTCGCGACGGCTTCACCGTCGACGCCACCTTCCGCAGCCAGACCGCGGCCAACGAGACCCGCTTCCGCTACTTCCCCGACACCGCCGAGCTGTTCCTGCCCGGCGGGCGGCTCCCGGCCGTCGGCTCCACCTTCAAGAACCCCGACCTGGCCCGCACCTACGCCGAGTTGGGCCGCAAGGGGGCGGGCGCGCTCTATCGGGGCGACATCGCCGAGGACATCGTCGACACCGTCAACAAGCCGCCCGTGGACCCGGCTTCGGGCTGGAACGCCCGACCGGGCGAGCTGTCCGCGAAGGACCTCGCCGTCTACCGCGCCAAACTCCAGGCGCCCACCCGCACCTCCTACCGCGGCCTCGGCGTGTACTCCATCGCGCCGTCCTCCTCCGGCGGCACGACCGTCGGGGAGGCCCTCAACATCCTGGAGCGCACCGACCTGTCCAAGGCGAGCCGGGTCCAGTACCTGCACCGGTACATCGAGGCCAGCCGCATCGCCTTCGCCGACCGCGGGCGCTGGGTCGGCGACCCCGCCTTCGAGGACGTACCGGCGAAGGAACTGCTGTCGCAGCGGTACGCCGACTCGCGGGAGTGCCTGATCAAGGACGACGCGGTGCTGACCAGCCCGGTCGCGCCCGGCGATCCGCGCCGTCCGGCGGCCTGCGCCACCGGGGGCACCGCGGCGCCGACGACGTACGAGGGCGAGAACACCACGCATCTGACCGTCGCCGACAAATGGGGCAACGTCGTCTCCTACACGCTCACCATCGAGCAGACCGGCGGCAGCGGCATCACCGTCCCCGGCCGCGGCTTCCTCCTCAACAACGAGCTGACCGACTTCTCCTTCGCCCCGGCCTCCCCGGCCGTGCACGACCCGAACCTGCCCGGTCCGGGCAAGCGGCCGCGCTCCTCGATCTCGCCGACCATCGTCCTGGACCGGCACAACCAGCCGGTGGTCGCCCTCGGTTCACCCGGCGGCGCCACCATCATCACCACCGTGCTCCAGACCCTGACCGGGTTCCTCGACCGCGGGCTGCCCCTCGTGGACGCCATCGCCGCGCCCCGCGCCAGCCAGCGCAACGCCGCCCAGACGGAACTCGAACCCGGCCTGTACGGCAGTGACCTGGCCGGGCAACTGGAGGCCATCGGGCACTCGTTCCGGCTGAACCCGGAGATCGGCGCCACGACCGGCGTGCAGCGGCTGCCGAACGGCAAGTGGCTCGCCGCGGCCGAGACCGTGCGGCGGGGCGGAGGCTCGGCGCAGGTGGTGCTGCCGGCGCCGTAGGACACCGACGGACACCGAGGGCCTCACAGCCCGGGGGCGGGTGGCTCGTCCCGGCTCGTGCGGAACGCGAGCCGCCCGTCCTCCACGTCGACCGTCACCCGGGCGCCCTTGTGGACCCGCCCGTCGAGCAGCAGCCGCGACAGCTGGTTGTCGACCTCCCGCTGGATGGTGCGGCGCAGCGGGCGGGCGCCGTACTCGGGCTGGTACCCGCGTTCGGCCAGCCAGTCGACGGCGGCGTCCGTGAACCGCACGGTGATGCCCCGCGCGTGCACGAGCCGACGGGTCTCCTCCAGCAACAGGTCGGTGATCCGCCGCAGTTGGTCGCCGCTGAGCTGACGGAAGACCACGATCTCGTCGATGCGGTTGAGGAACTCCGGCCGGAAGTGCTCGCGCAGCGGCCGCAGGATCTGCTCCCGGCGCGCCTCCTCGTCGGCCTCGGTGCCGCCCGCCCCGAAACCGATTCCCGCGCCGCGCCGCGTGATCGCCTCCGAGCCCAGGTTGCTGGTCATCACGATCACCGTGTTCGTGAAGTCGACCGTACGGCCCTGCGCGTCGGTCAGCCGCCCGTCGTCGAGGACCTGGAGCAGCACGTTGAAGACGTCCGGGTGCGCCTTCTCCACCTCGTCGAGCAGCAGCAGCGAGTACGGGTGCCGGCGCACCACCTCGGTGAGCTGACCGGCCTCCTCGTGGCCGACGTAGCCGGGCGGGGCGCCCACCAGACGGCTGACGGTGTGCCGCTCCTGGTACTCGCTCATGTCCAGGCGGACCATGCGGTCCTCGCTGCCGAACAGCGCCTCGGCGAGCGCGCGGGCCAGTTCGGTCTTGCCGACACCGGTCGGGCCGAGGAAGAGGAAGCTGCCGATCGGCCGGTCCGGGCTGGACAGTCCGGCACGGGAGCGCAGCACCGCGTCCGAGACGACCCGCACGGCCTCGTCCTGGCCGACGACCCGCTCGTGCAGATGCTGCTCCAGCGCCAGCAGCCGGTCCTTCTCCTCCTGGGTGAGGCTCGCGACGGGGATGCCGGTCTGCCGGGAGACGACCTCGGCGATCGCCTCGGCGGTGACCTCCAGATGCTGGCCCTCGTCGGCCCCGCCGTCCCCGGCCGCGTCCGCGATCCGCTGCTTCAACTCCACGATACGGTCCCGCAGTTGGGTCGCCTGCTCGTACTGTTCGTCGGCCACCGCCTGGTCCTTGTCGCGCGTGAGCTGCTCGACCTCGCGCTCCATGGCGCGCACGTCCGTGCCCTTCGTGCGGGCACCCAGCCGCACCCGGGCGCCGGCCTGGTCGATCAGGTCGATGGCCTTGTCGGGCAGCCGCCGGTCGGTGAGGTACCGGTCGGACAGCTCCACGGCCGCCACCAGCGCCTCGTCGGTGTAGCGGACCTGGTGGTGGGCCTCGTACCGGTCGCGCAGACCGCGCAGGATCTCGATCGCGTCCGCGGCCGACGGCTCCGGCACCAGGATCGGCTGGAACCGGCGGGCCAGCGCCGCGTCCTTCTCGATCCGCCGGTACTCCTCCAGCGTCGTCGCGCCCACGACGTGCAGTTCGCCGCGGGCCAGCGCCGGCTTGAGGATGTTGCCCGCGTCCATCGAGCCGCCCTCACCGCCGCCGCCCGCGCCGACGACCGTGTGCAACTCGTCGATGAAGACGATGAGCTGGTCGGAGTGGTCGCGGATCTCGTTCACGATGGCGTTGAGGCGCTCCTCGAAGTCACCCCGGTAACGGGTGCCGGCGACCACCCCGGCCAGGTCCAGGGCGACGACCCGGCGGCCGGTCAGCACGTCCGGCACGTCACCGTCCGCGATGCGCTGCGCGAGCCCCTCCACGATGGCGGTCTTGCCGACGCCCGCGTCACCGATCAGCACGGGGTTGTTCTTGCCGCGCCGGGACAGCACCTCGATCGTCTGCTCGATCTCGTCGTCCCGGCCGATCACCGGGTCGATACGGCCCTGGCGAGCGAGGTCGGTGAGATCGCGGCCGTACTTGTCGAGCGTGGGCGTGGAGGCGGGCCGCTGCCGCTCCTGGCGGGACTGCGGGGGCATGGTGTCGGCGGGCTCGGAGGGGCCGGCGGGCGGCGCGTAGCGGGCCGCGTTGAGGATGTGCCCGGCGGCCGAGTCCGGGTTCGCCGCGAGGGCGCTCAGTACGTGCTCCGGGCCGATGTAGCCGGTGCCGCGCGAGCGCGCCAGTTCGTGGGCGTCCAGCAGGGCCCGCTTGGCGGCGGGCGTCAGCGACAGCGAGGTGGGCGGCGGCACCTCGCCCGGTGGGTGCTGGACGGGGCCCGAGCGTTCGTCGATCTCCGTCGCCAGGGAGTCGGGGTCGGCGCCGGCGCGGCTGAGCAGGGTGCGGGTCGGCTCCGCCGCGAGGGCGGCGCGCAGCAGGTGCTCGGTGTCCAGATCGCGGCTGCCGTGCTCGGCCGCGTACTGGGCCGCGCCCCGGACCAGTTCCCTGGCCGGCTGGCTGAGGAGCTGGCCGATGTTGATCTGGCGCGGGCCGGGGCGCGGGCCGCCGAAGAAGCGGGCCAGGAATTCACCGAAGGGGTCGCCCTCAGGGCCGAGGTAGCCGCTGGTCATGGCATTCCGTTCCATCGACTGCGTTGCCGGTGCGGACGAGTTTCCTGTCCGGGTCGGGCTACACCACGATGACACGTTCCTTTTGGGGTGGCATGTCCTGAGGGGTCCGGCGGCGTTCGAGACATTCGCGGCGGGGTGGATCCGCCTGCGCCCTGTCGTCACCTTCCCGCCTGCCGGGCGGACGGGCGACGGGAAGGTGACGACAGGGCCCACGGCCGGACCCTCGCGTCGGGTGAGGGCGCGCGGACCTGATTCGGTGATCGCCACCGTGTGTCCGTGTGTTCCGTGTGTTCCGTGTGGGCCGCCCCGGAGCCGTCGGTGGTGGTGTGCAGGGTCCGGCCGTCGGCATCGGTGAAGTGGCCGCCCCCGGCCCCCGCCCCGGTGGGCAGCATCGGTTCGATGGCCGGACCATGCCGTGGCGCGGGGGCGGACCGCGGCCCGGCCGGCCCCCTCGGCGGGCGCCCCGGTCCTCGTGCATCCGGTGTCCCAGCCCGTGGCAGGCCGTCGAGGATGCCGAACCCGGCCGACCGGCGGACCGTGCCGATCGCGTGGGCGATGCCCCCGATGCGGTTGCCGACGACCGCCGCCCGACGACCGCCGCCCCGACCCCGAACGACTGCCGCCCCGACGACCGCCGCCCCGACCCCGAACGACTGCCGCCCCGATGCCCGCCGCGAGGGCGCGCTCCGCGGCCCCGGTCGGGCGGACGTCCGCCGGGCGCGGGGTGCCCATCGCTCAGCGGCGGCCGTACTCCGGCAACCGGTTCCGCCCGCCCGCCCGACCGCCTCGGGAGGGCGTCGCGACCGCCTCGGGAGGGTGTCGCGTCCGCATCGAAAACTCCCCGTATCCGTCCCGTAACACGCATGGTGTTCGCTACGGACCGGAGTGTCCGGTCGGCGGGAGTTGGGCGATGGCTTTGGAGCAACTCCCCGGGCGGATGCGGGAGTTCGCGAGCTACCTGGAGGGGCTGCTGGCGCGCCTGGATCAGGGCTCCGGCTGGTGCGCGGTCTTCTGGCAGCGGGACCCGGACGGTATGCGGGCCTGCCTCGACGGCCATGAGGTGCCGCCCTGGGACGTGGTGGAGGCCCTCCTCCAGGACCTCGCCGCGCACCACGGCACGCCCGTCGCCGCCCGGGAGGCCGACCGGGCCCGGCCTCTGCACCTCGCCGCCCTGGCCGCCCACGACGCCCGTCCCGGCGCCCGCGACGCCCTCGCGGACCGGCTCGACGTGATGCTCCGCGAGCAGCGCCACGCCGTCGACCGGCAGGCCGAACTGGGCCGTCTCCTCGCCGCCGCCACCAGCCTGGAGGAGGCCGAGGCCATCCGCCTCGACCTCGCCTGGGCCCGCGACGACCTCGGACGGGCCACCGCCCGCTGCGCCGAACTCCGGCACCGCATGGCGGAGTTGGACCGGCGTGGCGGTGCCGGTGGCGACGCCCGTGCCGAAGCCGACCCGCCGGCCCGACGCGGGCAGGCCGACGCCTACGGGTCCGCCCGGCCGTCCTCCGCTCCCGCCGACCCGAGCGCCTCCCGGACCCCGTACGGCGCCCCCCGTACGGCCGCGGCGGCCCCGTACTCCGAGTCGGCGCCGGCCGCGTGGAACCCGGGGGACGCCGGCACCCCCTCCCGCGAGACGGCGCTCACCCGCGACGAGGGGCCGCTCACCGGGCCCGCCGCCCGTGAGCCGGCCCCCGACGCCACCGCACCCGCCCCCGTGCCCAGGCAGCGCAAGCGCCGCCGGGGCGGTGCGCGGTTCGCCGGGATGGCCGACGAGGAGGCCGCCCCCGTAGCCGTACCACCCGTCGCCCGGGCCGCGCTGCCGGCGCCCGCCGCGAGCACGCGCCGTACCCCGCGCGGCGCCCGGTTCGCGGGCGCCGCCGAGGAGCCGCGGCGGCGGCCGCAGCCGTCGGCCGGGCCGGTGGACGCGGCGGCCCGGCACGAGACCGCCGAGGCGGTGGAGCGCCTGGTCCGGCTCCGCGCCGAGGGCCGCAGCGGGGAGGCGCACGCGCTGCTCGTCGAGTTCGCGTACTGGCCCGCCGCCCGCGTCCCGCTGCTCGCCGCCGGCCTGGAGCGCGCGGGGCTCACCGCCGACTGGACGACCCTGCTGTGGGAGGCCGCCTCGCTGCCCGCCGACCGGCTCGTCGCCGCGGCGGACGCCCTGGCCGAGGCGGGCCGCACGGCCGACGGTGAGCAGATCCTGCGGCAGGGCGTCGCCCGCCCGGCCGAAGAGGTCGGGGAGGCCGTCCGCGCCCTGGCGGCCGACGGCCGCCGCCGCGAGGTGCGCGCGCTGCTCGACGCCTACGTCCGGGTGCGCACCCCCGAGGAGGCGGCCCGCAGCGTCGTCCCCGACCCGCGGCTCCTCGTCCCGCTGCTGCTGGAGGCCGCCCGCGGCGTCTCGGACGAGCGGCACTGGGACGTGGTGCACGCCCTGCGGGTCGCCGGCTTCACGGCCTGACCCGCGGCCCCGCCGAACGCGCGCGACTCACCCACCGGAGTGTGAAACGCGATCGACTCCGCGGGTTAACGACGATGGTCTTGGCAAGCCCGTCCCGGAGGCTTACGTTCGTCCCTCTACGCCCCTTTCTACGGGCGTAGAGGGCTCTGACGTTTTCCGTCGAAGGAGCAGCTCATGGCCAACGTCGTACGTGCCGCCCTGGTCCAGGCCACCTGGACCGGCGACACCGAGTCCATGGTGGCGAAACACGAGGAGCACGCCCGCGAGGCGGCACGGCAGGGCGCGCGGATCATCGGATTCCAGGAGGTCTTCAACGCCCCCTACTTCTGCCAGGTCCAGGAACCGGAGCACTACCGCTGGGCCGAACCGGTCCCCGACGGGCCGACCGTGCGTCGTATGCAGGAGCTGGCCCGCGAGACCGGCATGGTGATCGTCGTCCCGGTCTTCGAGATCGAGCAGTCCGGCTTCTACTACAACACCGCGGCCGTGATCGACGCCGACGGCACCTACCTGGGCAAGTACCGCAAGCACCACATCCCCCAGGTGAGGGGCTTCTGGGAGAAGTACTACTTCAAGCCGGGCAACCTCGGCTGGCCGGTCTTCGACACCGCCGTGGGCAAGGTCGGCGTCTACATCTGCTACGACCGCCACTTCCCCGAGGGCTGGCGCCAGCTCGGCCTCAACGGTGCCCAGTTGGTGTACAACCCGTCCGCCACCCACCGTGGGCTCTCCGCCCACCTCTGGCAGCTCGAACAGCCCGCGGCCGCCGTCGCCAACGAGTACTTCGTCGCCGCCATCAACCGGGTCGGCGTCGAGGAGTACGGCGACAACGACTTCTACGGCACGTCCTACTTCGTCGATCCCCGCGGGCAGTTCGTCGGCGAGGCCGCCGGCGACAAGGACGAGGAACTCCTCGTCCGCGACCTCGACTTCGACCTGGTCGAGCAGGTGCGGCAGACGTGGGCCTTCTACCGCGACCGACGCCCCGACGCCTACGAAGGGCTGGTGCAGCCGTGAACGACCTCCACGCCCGCCACCGCCGGGTCCTGCCGGACTGGCTCGCCCTCTACTACGACGAGCCGCTGGAGATCACCCACGGCGAGGGCCGCCACGTGTGGGACGCCGAGGGGAACAGGTACCTCGACTTCTTCGGCGGCATCCTCACGACCATGACGGCGCACGCGCTGCCCGAGGTCACGAAGGCGGTGAGCGAACAGGCCGGACGGATCGTCCACTCCTCCACGCTCTACCTCAACCGCCCCATGGTCGAACTCGCCGAGCGCATCGCCCACCTGAGCGCCGTCCCGGACGCCCGCGTCTTCTTCACCACCTCCGGGACCGAGGCCAACGACACCGCCCTGCTGCTCGCCACCGCCTACCGGCGCAGCAACACGATCCTGGCGATGCGCAACAGCTACCACGGCCGTTCCTTCAGCGCCGTCGGCATCACCGGAAACCAGGGCTGGTCGCCCACCTCGCTGTCCCCGCTCCAGACGCTGTACGTCCACGGAGGCGTGCGCACCCGCGGCCCGTACGCCTCGCTCGACGACTCCGCCTTCATCGCGGCCTGCGTCGAGGACCTGAAGGACCTGCTCGGCCACACCCGGCCGCCAGCCGCCCTGATCGCCGAGCCGGTCCAGGGTGTCGGCGGCTTCACCTCCCCGCCGGACGGACTGTACGCGGCGTTCCGCGAGGTGCTGAACGCACACGGGATCCTGTGGATCGCCGACGAGGTGCAGACCGGCTGGGGCCGCACCGGCGACCACTTCTGGGGCTGGCAGGCACACGACCGCAACGGCCCGCCCGACATCGTGACCTTCGCGAAGGGCATCGGCAACGGCATGTCCGTCGGCGGCGTCGTCGCCCGCGCCGAGATCATGAACTGCCTCGACGCCAACAGCATCTCCACCTTCGGCGGCACCCAGGTCACCATGGCCGCGGGCCTCGCCAACCTCGCCCACCTGCTGGAGCACGACCTCCAGGGCAACGCCCGGCGTGTCGGCGGCCTGCTCATCGAACGGCTGCGGGCCGCCGCCGCCCAGGATCCCGGCGTACGGGAGGTCCGCGGACGCGGGCTGATGATCGGGATCGAGCTGACCAGGCCCGGCACCGACCGGGCGGACCCCGACCGGGCCGCCGCCGTCCTGGAGGCCGCCCGCGCCGAGGGCCTGCTGATCGGCAAGGGCGGCGGCCACAGCACGAGCGCCCTGCGCATCGCGCCGCCCCTGTCCCTGACCGTCGCGGAGGCCGAGGAGGGCGCCGCGATCCTCGAAGAAGCGCTGAGAAGAACGCGGTAGCGCCGGGGCGCATCGCGGTGCCCGACGCATCGCGGCGCCTGAGCGCGCCGAAGTGCCGCAGCGCCTGAGCGCCACAGCGCCACAGTGCCTGAGCGCCTGCGCGCACCGCAGTGCCCGAGCGCCGCGGCGCCTGAGCCAAGGGAACCACGCCATGACCACCACCACCCGGGAGTACCGGGGGCCCGTCGAGCCCCTGGAGCCCGCCCTGTCGGTCCGTCAGGTCCTCGCGCTGGAGCGCGTGCTGGCCGGGGAGCCCGAGGTGGTGGCCGGCGCGGCCCAGCTCGACCGGCCCGTGCGCTGGGTGCACGTCGCCGAGGCCGCCGACGTCGGCGTGATGCTCAGCGGCGGCGAGATGGTCCTCACCACCGGAGTGCTGCTGGCCGGCGACGAGAGCGCGCAGACCGAGTACGTCCGCTCGCTGCACCGCGCGGAGGCCGCCGCCGTCGTCCTGGGCCTCGGCCGGGCCTTCCCGGCGCCGCCGGACACGATGCGGCGCGCCGCCGAACGGTGCGGACTGCCCATGGTCGTCCTGCACCGGCCCTCCCCCTTCGCGGAACTCACCGAGGAGGTGCAGTCCCGGCTGGTGCGGCGCAAGTTCGCCGCCGTCAGCCTCTCGGAGGCCGTACGGACCGCGCTCACCGGACTCATCACCGCGCAGGCGCCGCTGCAACACCTGCTCGACGAGATCGCCCACCACACCGGCTGTCCCGTCGTCGTCACCAACCTCGCCCACCGGGTCCTCGGCACCGCGGGGGAACGGTCCGCGGTCGACGACGTGCTGCGCGACTGGGAACGCATCGCCCGCCAGGCCGGCGGCAGCGAGGGGGACGGCTGGATCCGCGCCGAACTGGGCGGCCGCGGCGAACGCTGGGGCCAGATCATGCTCTGCGGCTACCGCGGCGACACCGCCGGCGGGCGGCTGCTCGCCGACCGGGCCGCCGAGGCCCTCGTCCTGCACCGCATGCTGGGCGGCACGTCCGCCCACTCCTGGGAGGAGCAGTCCGCGCAGGGCCTGCTCACCGACCTGGTCTCCGGCGTCGTGGCGGCCCGCCACCTGCTGCCCCGAGCGCGGGCCGCCGGACTGCCGGTCAACCGGCGCACCTTCGTCCCCCTGGTCGTCCGCGACGGCGACTGCGCCCAACTGGAGCGGACACTGCGCCTGCTGGGCATGGCCGGGCTGGTCGCCGAACTCGCCGACGGGGCCACCGCCGTCCTGCTCAGCCTCGCCCGGGACCAGGAAGCCGAGGCGCTCACGGCGCACTTCGCGGCCCGGCTGCGCACCGAGTCCGGCGAGAGCGGCACCGTCGTGGCCGCCGCCGCACCCCGCACCGCCTGGGACGACGTACCCGCCGGGCTGCGCGAGGCCCGGCACGTCGCCGACGCCGTCGCCGACTCCTCCGCCGTCCTCGGCCTCCCGGCGGTCGTCCGCCTCAAGGACGTCCATCTGCGCGGTCTGATACGGCTGTTGCGCGACGACCCGCACGTCCAGGCCTTCGCCGAACGGGAACTGGACGGGCTGCTGTGCGCGGCCGGGGACGATCTGCTCGCCGTCCTGCGCACCTACCTGGCCACCGGCCGCAACAAGTCCCGCACCGCCCAGCTCCACCACGTCTCACGGCCCGCGCTGTACCGGCGGCTGGAGGCGGTCCAGGCCCGGCTGGGCGTGGATCTCGACGACTTCGAGCAGGCCGCGTCGGTGCACATCGCCCTCCTCGCGCACGACGCGCAACAAGCATGACGGGCGCCGCCGCGGCCGCCGCGCCGCGGACCGGTGACGGGCCGCGGCGCGCGGCGCGCGACAGGCGGCGAACGGCCGGCCCGTCCGGCGCGCAACAGGAGTGAAACATGCGACGACCTGCGAGAACGGTGGTGAAACATGCGTCGACGAAGTCGTGACACCGTGGCACGCCGGACGCCCCCGGACGTGACACGGTGCACCTCAACGCCCGCGGTAGGACTTCCTAGGCTCCTCGCACACCGAGCGACCGGAGGTCCCGATGAGCCAAGTGATCCGAGCCGCCGTCTTCCAGACCGCGTGGACCGGCGACAAGGAGTCGATGATCCAGGTGCACGAGCGGGCGGTGCGCGACGCGGCCGCCCAGGGCGCGCGCGTCCTCTGCTTCCAGGAACTGTTCTACGGACCGTACTTCTGCCAGGTCCAGGACCCGGCGTTCTACGAGTACGCCGAACGGATCCCCGACGGACCGATCGTCGAGCGGTTCCAGGCGCTCGCCAGGGAGCACGGCATCGTGCTGGTGCTGCCGATGTACGAGGAGGAGCAGCCCGGCGTCCTCTACAACACCGCCGCGGTGATCGACGCGGACGGCTCGTACCTCGGCAAGTACCGCAAGCACCACATCCCGCAGGTGAGGGGATTCTGGGAGAAGTTCTACTTCCGGCCCGGGAACGCGGGCTGGCCCGTCTTCGACACCGCCGTGGGGAGGATCGGCGTGTACATCTGCTACGACCGCCACTTCCCCGAGGGCTGGCGCGCCCTGGGCCTGGAGGGGGCCGAGATCGTCTTCAACCCTTCGGCCACCTCGCGCGGCCTGTCCGCCTACCTGTGGCAGCTGGAGCAGCCGGCGGCGGCCGTCGCCAACGAGTACTTCGTCGGCGCGATCAACCGGGTCGGCGTCGAGGAACTGGGCGACAACGACTTCTACGGAACCTCGTACTTCGTGGACCCGGAGGCCCAGTTCGTCGGCGAGGTGGCGAGCGACAAGGAGAGCGAACTCGTCGTCCGCGACCTGGACATGGCCAAGCTGCGCGAGGTCCGCGACCGCTGGCAGTTCTACCGGGACCGCCGTCCCGACGCCTACCCCCCGCTGACCGCGCCCTGACCGGCGTGGTTCCCCGCGCCCCGCGTGCGGGGCGAAGCCCTCGCCGCGGGGCGCGGGACGGCGTCCCCGCGCGGCCCGGCCGCGGTACCCGCCCAGCCTGCCAAGACCCGTATCTGCCGACCACGACCCAGCGGAGCGTCAACGCATGAGCCGAACCGTCATCCGGGGTGGCCTCGTCATCACCGCGTCCGACGAGATCCACGCCGACGTCCTGATCGAGGACGGCCGTATCGCCGCCCTCGCCGCCTCCGGCACGCCGGCCGCCGAGGCCTGGACCCCCGGGTGGAGCGAGCGGGGCGCACCCCCGGCCGAGGCGTGGGGGAGGGTCATCGACGCCACCGGGAAGTACGTCATCCCGGGCGGGGTCGACGTCCACACCCACATGGAGCTGCCGTTCGGCGGCACCTTCGCCTCCGACACCTTCGAGACCGGAACCCGCGCCGCCGCCTGGGGCGGCACCACGACGATCGTCGACTTCGCCGTGCAGAGCGTCGGACACACCCTGCGCGAGGGCCTGGACGCCTGGCACGCCAAGGCCGAGGGCAACTGCGCGATCGACTACGGCTTCCACATGATCGTCTCCGACGTGAACCAGGAGACGCTCAAGGAGATGGACCTGCTGGTACAGGAGGGCGTGACCTCCTTCAAGCAGTTCATGGCCTATCCGGGCGTGTTCTACAGCGACGACGGACAGATCCTGCGCGCCATGCAGCGCTCCGCCGACAACGGCGGCCTGATCATGATGCACGCGGAGAACGGCATCGCCATCGACGTCCTGGTGGAGCAGGCGCTGGCACGCGGCGAGACCGACCCCCGCTACCACGGCGAAGTGCGCAAGGCACTGCTGGAGGCCGAGGCCACCCACCGGGCGATCAAGCTCGCGCAGGTCGCGGGCGCGCCCCTCTACGTGGTGCACGTATCGGCGAGGGAAGCGGTCGCGGAACTGGCCAGGGCCCGCGACGAGGGGCTGAACGTCTTCGGCGAGACCTGCCCGCAGTACCTGTTCCTGTCCACCGACAACCTCGCCGAGCCCGGCTTCGAGGGCTCCAAGTACGTGTGCAGCACGCCCCTGCGGCCCAAGGAGCACCAGGCCAAGCTGTGGCAGGGCCTGCGGACCAACGACCTCCAGGTGGTGTCGACGGACCACTGCCCCTTCTGCTTCGTGGGCCAGAAGGAGCTGGGCCGCGGCGACTTCTCGAAGATCCCCAACGGTCTGCCGGGCGTCGAGAACCGCATGGACCTGCTGCACCAGGCCGTCGTCGACGGACACATCTCCCGCCGCCGCTGGATCGAGATCGCCTGCGCCACCCCGGCGCGCATGTTCGGCATGTACCCGAAGAAGGGCACCATCGCCCCGGGCGCCGACGCGGACGTGGTGATCTACGACCCGCACGCCGAGCAGACCGTCTCCGCCGCGACCCACCACATGAACGTCGACTACTCGGCGTACGAGGGCAGGCGGATCACCGGCCGGGTCGAGACGGTCCTCTCGCGCGGCGAACCCGTCATCACCGAGCGGGAGTACACCGGTCGCGCCGGTCACGGCGCCTACACCCCGCGCTCCACCTGTCAGTACCTCACCTAGGAGTGGCGCCATGGACTTCGGACTCGTCCTGCAGACCGACCCGCCGGCCTCGAAGGTCGTCAGCCTGATGAAGCGGGCCGAACGCAACGGCTTCACCTACGGATGGACCTTCGACTCCGCCGTGCTCTGGCAGGAGCCGTTCGTCATCTACAGCCAGATCCTGGCCAACACCAGCCGGTTGAAGGTCGGCCCGATGGTCACGAACCCGGGCACCCGCACCTGGGAGGTCACCGCCTCCACCTTCGCCACCCTCAACGACATGTTCGGCAACCGCACCGTGTGCGGCATCGGCCGCGGCGACTCCGCGATGCGCGTCGCGGGCCGCAAGCCCAACACCCTGGCCCGCATCAGCGAGGCCATGAAGGTCATCCGCGCCCTCGGCCGCGGCGACGAGGCCGACCTCGGCGGCACGGTGATCAGGTTCCCGTGGATCCGGCCGGGCGCCGAACTCCCCGTCTGGATGGCCGCGTACGGCCCCAAGGCCCTGAAGATGACCGGCGAGGAGGCCGACGGGTTCATCCTCCAGCTGGCCGACCTGTACCTCACCGAGTACATGGTCAAGGCGGTGAAGGACGCCGCCGTCGCCGCCGGCCGTGACCCCTCCGAGGTGAGGATCTGTGTCGCCGCCCCGGCGTACGTCACCGAGGACGACTCGCCCGAGGCGCTCGCCCACGCCCGTGACCAGTGCCGCTGGTTCGGCGGGATGGTCGGCAACCACGTGGCCGACCTGGTCGCCAAGTACGGCGAGCACTCCGCGGCCGTACCCGACGAACTCACCGACTACATCAAGGCCCGCGAGGGCTACGACTACTCCCACCACGGACGCGCCGACAACCCCGACACCGCCTTCGTGCCCGACGAGATCGTCGACCGGTTCTGCCTGATCGGCCCGGTCGAGAAGCACATCGAGAAGCTGAACGCGCTGCGCGAGCTGGGCGTCGACCAGTTCGCCGTCTACGACATGCACGACGCGCAGGAGGCCACCATCGACGCCTACGGCACCGAGGTCATCCCCGCCCTCAACGGCTGACCCGCCGCCCGGAGCCGCCGGCCCGCCGGCCGCCGGCCCCCTCAGTGCTCCCCCTCCCCGCCGTCCGGGGGGAGGGGGCCCAGGGCGCCCTCGCGCGCACCCCCCCCGGCACCGCCCGCACGGCCACTCCCGTCCCACCTCGTTCGATTGGCCAGCCCATGACCGACACCGCCCCCCCGGCCATACCACCGACCTCCCAAATCACCCTCGCCGACGGCCGGGTGGAGATCGCCCCCGGTTCGCCGCCGCCCAGCGGCCCCTACGCCAACGAGGACCTGCTGCCGGTCCCCGTCGAGAAGCGCACCTGGACCACGTACAACTTCTCCGCGCTGTGGATCGGCATGGCCCACAACACCGCCTCGTGGACCCTCGCCTCCGGGCTCATCGCCGTCGGCATGGACTGGAAGCAGGCGGTGTTCACCATCGCCCTGGCCAACCTCATCGTGCTGGTGCCGATGCTGCTCACCGGCCACGCGGGACCGAAGTACGGCATTCCCTTCCCGGTCTTCGCCCGCGCCTCGTTCGGTATCCGCGGCGCCAACCTCCCCGCTGTCGTACGGGCGTTGGTGGCGTGCGGCTGGTTCGGCATCCAGACCTGGATCGGCGGCGAGGCGATCTACTTCCTCGCCGGAAAACTGATCGGCAACGGCTGGAGCGAGGCCGGCGAGTTCGGCGGGCACCCCTGGACGATGTGGCTGTCGTTCGCGATCTTCTGGGCGCTCCAGGTCGCGATCATCTACCGGGGCATGGAGACGATCCGCCGCTTCGAGAACTGGGCGGCGCCCTTCGTCCTCGTCGGCGCGCTCGTGATGCTCATCTGGATGAGTAACAAGGCCGGCGGCTTCGGCCCGCTGCTCCACCAGCCCTCCAAGCTCGGCTGGGGCGCCGACTTCTGGAAGCTGTTCTGGCCGTCCCTCATGGGCATGATCGGCTTCTGGTCGACGCTGTCGTTGAACATCCCCGACTTCACGCGCTACGGGAAGTCGCAGAAGGCGCAGACCTGGGGACAGGCCCTCGGTCTGCCCACGACCATGACGCTGTTCGCGCTGCTGTCGGTGATGGTCACCTCCGGCTCGCAGGCCGTCTACGGCGAGACGATCTGGGACCCGGTACAGCTCGCCGCCAAGACGGACAACGTCGTGGGTCTGCTGTTCGCGCTGGTGACCGTGCTGGTGGCGACCCTGTCCGTGAACATCGCGGCCAACCTGGTCTCGCCGGCCTTCGACTTCTCCAACATCGCGCCCCGCAGGATCGGGTTCCGCACCGGCGCGCTCGTCACCTGTGTGCTCGGCGTGCTGATCCTCCCGTGGAAGCTGTACTCCGACCCGCAGGGCTACATCTTCACCTGGCTCGGGCTGGTCGGCGGTCTGCTCGGCACGGTCGCCGGCATCCTCATCGCCGACTACTGGATCCTGCGCCGCGGCGAACTCGACCTGGCCGACCTGTACCGCGCGGGAGGCCGCTACTGGTACGACGCCGGCTGGAACTGGCGGGCCGTCGTCGCCTTCGTGGTCGGCGGCGTCCTCGCCGTCGGCGGGGCGAGCTTCGAGCCGCTGATCGACGGGCGGCCCGTCCCGGCACTGGAGCCGCTGGCCGACTACGGATGGGCGGTGGGCCTGGGCACCTCGATGACGCTCTACCTGGTGCTGATGCTGCTGGGAGGACGGGAGAAGGCCACCGCGTGACACGGCACGAGGCGTGACACGGCACACGCCGCACGTGCCGCGTGACGCGGCGAGGACGAGGGGCGGGGCGGCCGGCCGCGAGAGCGGCCCGCCGCCCCACCCGGTCCTGATCGCCTCAGTTCAGCGCGGCGGCCCTGAGCGAGGCGACGGCCTCCTTCGCCGCCCTGATCGCGCCCTTGTTGATCTCATCGGTGCTCGGAGCCTTCTTCGACTCGAAGTCGCTGCCGTTGTAGGTGACGACGACGAGCGCGTTCGACACGCGTGCGATCACGGTGCCCTCGCGGGTCTGCTGCTTGTCCTCCGTGGTCAGGTTCACCACCGAGTAGCCCTCGTCGCCGAGCCCGGGAACGGCCCCGCCGCCGCTCTTCTCCGTGGTGCGTTCCTTGTACGACGTCGCGGCGGACTCGTCGGACTCCGTCAACTCGAAGGAGACGTCCAGCCAGCGGTACTCGTACCCCTTGAGCGCGTTCCAGGAGCAGGTGCGCCGCAGGGAGGTGTCCGTCGACGGGATCTCCCGGCCCGCCGTCTTCGCGGCCGGCACCAGCGAGGCGACCGTCTTCGCGGTCACACTCGTGCAGGGCGCGGGTGCGGCGCCGTAGGTCTTCGTCACCGCTGTCGAGGACGGCGCCGACGACTCGGAGCGGGGCGGTCGGGTGTCCTTGGCCGCGGTGTCCTTCTCGGCTTCCAGCGGGCCGGACGACAGCGCCCAGCCCGCGCAGGCGAGCACGATCACCGGGGTCAGTCGCGCGGTGAGGGCGAGCGGCAGGGGGAGAGAGCGCACGGCGCACTTTCGTGGGGGACGGTGCGGACCAGGTCCACGATGCGGACGGGGACGCCAGTTTCACACGACTCCCTGTGGGGTGGAAGGGCGAACTCGCTCCGTGGCGGTTCGGTGACAGCAGAGTGCCGACATCCCGCCAACGCGGCCGTACGCCCTTCCCCGGGCGGTGGCCGCCTCCGGGGAAGCCGCCCCGCCGCCGGTCAGCCGGCCGTGCGGCCCGTACGCTGCCGCACCTGTTCCTCCAGGCGCCGCAGGCTGGTGTCCAGGGCGTCGCCCACCGCCTGGTCACCCGGGTCATGCCCGGCGTCGAAGAACGACAGGTGCACCGTCACCTCGCTGGTGCCGCTGCCGATGCCGGCCACCTGGAGCCAGCCCGTGTAGCCGCCCTGTTCGCGGGTGCCCCACTCCAGCCGCATCTGCTCGGGCCGCGCGCGCAACAGGGCCGAGGTGTCCTCGCCGGTACGGTCCTCGTGCACCGTGACGGCGGGCAGGTCCCCGGCGTCGACGTGCAGGGCGTCCGGCAGCCAGGCGTCCATCCCGCCGATGTCGGCGGCCCGGTCGAAGACGTTCTCGGGCGACGCGGGCATGGTGCGTGAACGTTCGTACTCGGTCATCGCGGTACCGTCCTCGGCTCGGGTACGTACAACGGATCGCGTGCCCGGGCCGGCCCGGACACGAGGTCGGGCGGCGTCGGGCGCCACCGTCCGCCGGGGCCGCGCGGCGAGCGCGCTGGGCAGATCCCGACCCCGGCGGGCGGGTCGACGGGACGGCCCTAGTCGTTGCCGAAGATGGCCTTCTGGACGTCGTTGGGACCGTCGAACTGCTTCGTCCCCGCGTGCGACAGCTTGTCGACGACCTTCTCGTCCGCGCCGTTGTCACGGGCCAGGGAGACGAGGTCGTCCCGGCTGGCGGGGTAGTCGGCGCCCTTGAGTGCCTTCTGCACATCGATCGGGCTCATGTCGGCCATGGCAGCCTCCTTACGTGGGTCGACGCGGGCGCACCCGCGCGTGGACGCCCCGGGTACCCAGCGTCCGAAGCGGACAATCGGCCCCGGAGACCGACGGCCGGCCCGAGGCCGCGGACCGTTCGGGCCCGCACGGCCGGGGCACCGTCCGGGGCGCTGATCCGACCGGCACTCGCGTCGGCGAAGAGGTGGGAAGCGCCGTTCACCACCCGGACTCCGGGGACGGCCCGTTCCGGAACCGGACTCACGGGCCGTCGCGGAGCGACTCGTCGTCCAGCGACACGATTCTGCGGAGCCTGTCAATGGTCCGCGGGTGGTGAGGCCCCGCGGGGCCTCGTCGGTCAGTGGGCGGCGCAGACGCTGTCCACTCGCACCACGGCGTCGGTCCGGGCGGTGATGTCCCCGACGGTGACGCCGGCCGCTTCACGGCGTCCCCTCGCGCAGGGCGTCGGAGACGGACTTGACGCCGCCGTGCGCGGTCATGCCGCCGTCCACCGGGATGTCGGCGCCGCTGATGAACGACGCGTCGTCGGACAGCAGGAACACGACCAGGGGCGCCACCTCGCCGACGGTTCCGGTGCGGCCGAGCGGAGTCTCCCTGAGGCTGGCCTCGCGGAAGGCGGGCGCGGCGGAGGCGGTCATCTCGGTCTCGATGTAGCCGGGGTGGATCGTGTTGACGCGGATGCCGCGCGGGCCCAGCTCCAGGGCGGCCGTCTTCGACAGGCCGCGCAGGGCCCACTTGCTGGTCGTGTAGGCGACCGGGTAGTGCGCGGTGAGGGCCGCCGAGGAGCCGACGTTGACGACGCAGGAGCCCGGTGGCATGAGCGGTGCGAGGTGCTGGATGCCGAGGAGCGGGCCGGTGACGTTGACGGCGTGGACGCGGGCCATGTCCTCGGGCCGCACGTCGCCGACGCGGGCCCGCCAGGTGATGCCCGCGTTGTTGACCAGTCCGTGGACCCGCCCGTACGACTCCCGCAGCTCGGCCGCGAGTCCGGCCCAGTCCTGCTCGCTGCTGACGTCGAGGCGCCGGCAGCCGGGCGCCTCGGTCACGTCGGTGGCGATGACGCGGGCGCCCTCCCGGCTGAGCAACTCGGCCTCGGCGGCGCCCTGCCCGCGGGCCGCGCCGGTGACGACGACGACCTTGCCGAGCAGCCTCTTGGGAGGCGGGCCGCTCACGGCCGCTCCCGGGACCGGCGCCGGCCCGCGGGCAGGGGGACGGGCTCGACGCCCGGGACGACGGTGTTGGTGAGGGTGCCCACGCCTTCGACGGTGAGGGCGACGGTGTCGCCGGGCTGGAGCGGCAGCGGGTCCTGCCCACCGCGTCGGCCCCAGAGTTCGGCGAGGCAGCCGCCGTTGCCGCAGGTGCCCGAGCCGAGGACGTCGCCGGGGACGACGCGGGTGCCGCGGGAGGCGTAGGCGGTCATCTCCTCGAAGGTCCAGCTCATGTTGGACAGCAGGTCCTCGCCGACGACCTCGCCGTTGACCTCGGCGGTCAGCGCGAGGCGCAGGAAGCCGTCGGTGTCCCGGTACGGCTCCAGCTCGTCGGCGGTGACGAGGTACGGGCCGAGGGTGGTGGCGGTGTCCTTGCCCTTGCAGGGGCCGAGGCCGACCTTCATCTCCGCGCCCTGGAGGTCGCGGGCGGACCAGTCGTTGAACACGGTGTAGCCCACGATGTGGTCGCGGGCCCGTTCCGGGGTGAGGTCGCGGCCCTCCCGGCCGATCACGGCGGCCACCTCCAGTTCGAAGTCCAGTACGGCCGAGCCGGGCGGTACCGGTATGCCGTCACGGTGGCCGTAGATCGCGTGGGGGTTGGTGAAGTAGAACGTCGGGGCCGCGTACCACTGCTCGGGGACGCCGCCGGTGCCCTCCACGGACCGGCGTACCCCCTCCACGTGCTCCTCGAAGGTGACGAAGTCCCGTACCGAGGCGGGTTGCAGCGGGGGCAGCAGCCGTACGTCGCGGGCATGCGGGCCGGGCGGCACGTCGAGGGCCGCGGCGCCGGCGGCGAGCAGTCCGGGGAGCCCGTCGGCACCCTGGATCAGTGCGGTGAGGGAGGTGACGCCGGGCAGGGGGAAGAGGGTGCCGTCCCCTTCCACCACCGCCACCCGGCGGCGGTCCTGGTGTTCGTAGGCGGCGAAACGCATGGTGCGGCTCCAGCGGGGTCGATCGGGGCGGCTCAGACCGGCGGGGCGACGAAGACGCCGCGGTCGGGGTCGTTGAAGGACTCCTTGGCGACGAGTTCGTTCATGGGGTTGGCGGTGCCCCACTGGTCGGTGACTTCGGGCTTGGAGAAGTCGTAGACGTGGGGGTGCCAGGTGTCCTCGTCCAGGCACTCCAGCTCGGTGGTGTACTCGACGGTGTTGCCGTGCGGGTCGAGGAAGTAGGTGAAGGTGTTGTCGCCGGCCATGTGCCGTCCGGGGCCCCAGATCTTCTGGAAGCCGGCCCGGATGACACGGCCCGATCCGCGCATGTACTCGTCGATGCCGCGCATCTCGAAGGAGACGTGGTGCAGCGAGGTGTGCGGACCCTTGGCCAGCGCCATGGAGTGGTGCTGGTTGCTGATCCGCATGAAGTGCATGACCTCGCCCATGTGCGGCGAGCTGAGCGTGTCCGAGAGCGCGAAGCCGAGGTGACGCTCGTACCACTCCCGCGTGCGCTGCAGATCCGGGGAGTTGAGGACCACGTGACTCAGCTTGACCGGGATGGCCTCCTTCTCCTCGATCCTGCGGTGCCGCCTGACCTCGACGTCGGCGGAGACCTCGATCGTGCGTCCGTCCACGTCGAAGAAGCGGAAGCCGTAGCCGCCGCCGGGCGTGTCCACCGTGCCGGGCCGCGTGATCAGCTGGACCCCGCCGGCGAGGAGCCGCTCGGCGAGGGTGTCGACGTCGGCGGCCGACGCGGCGCCGTAGGAGACGAGGTCCAGGCGCTTCTCGTCGGCCTTGCGGAGCCGGACCACATACTGCTCGGGGGAGCCCTCGGCGGCCAGGAAGGAGATGCCGGAGTCCTCGGCGACCTTGGTCAGGCCCCAGACGCCGGAGTAGAAGTCGAGCTGCTTGTCGTAGTCGGGCACGGCGAGGTCGACGTGCCGCAGGTGGGTGAGCAGGCGCATGGCGTCAGTCCTTGCGGAGGAGGGCGGCGGCGTTGCCGCCGCGGACGGCGTGGAAGTCGGCCTCGGGCAGTCGCGCGGCGCGCAGAGCGCCGACGGGGTCCTCGGTGCCCATGTCGAAGGGGAAGTCGGACCCGAGGAGCACCCGGTCGGCCCCGGCGACCCGGACCAGTTCCCGCAGCACGTGCGGATCGTGGACGAGGGAGTCGAAGTACAGCCGCTTCAGATAGCTGCTGGGCGGGTGCGCGCAGCCGGCGCCCGCGTCGGGGCGGGCCGACCAGGCGTGGTCGGAGCGGCCGATGTGCGTGGGCAGGTAGCCGCCGCCGTGCGCGGCGATCAGCCTGAGTCCGGGGTGCCGGTCGAGGACACCGGAGAAGACCAGGTGCGAGAGGGCGACGGCGTTCTCGGTGGGCTGGCCGACGGTGTTGGACAGGTACCACTGGCCCAGGCGCTCGTCGAGCGTGCAGCCGAAGGGATGCAGGAGGAGCAGGGCACCGGTCTCCTCGGCCCGGGCCCAGAAGGGCTCGTAGGCCGGGTCCGAGAGTTCGCGGCCGGGGGCGTGGCTGGAGATCTCCACGCCCAGCAGGCCCTGCGCGAGGGCGTGGTCGAGCGCCTCGACGGCGAGTCGGGGGTGCTGGAGCGGAGCGAGGCCCAGGCCGCGCAGCCGGTCGGGGGCGGTGGCACAGTGCGCGGCCGTCGCCTCGTTGGCGAGCCGGTACACCTTCTCCGCGGTCGGCTCGTCGGCCCAGTAGTGGTAGTGCGACGGGGAGGGGCTGACCAGTTGGAGGTCCACCCCCTGGGCGTCCATGGCCGCCAGCCGCACGGTCACGTCGGTCAGGCGGGGGAGGCGCTCGCGGACCATGGGTCCGCTGACGGCGAGTGCGGCCGGGCCGTTGCGGCGGGCGTCCAGGGCCCGCGCCTCGGCGAGCCCTTGCTCCCCCTCCACCAGCGCCTCGACCTCCGGCAGCAGGACGTGGGCGTGCACGTCCACGGTGGGGGCGGACGCCCCGAACTCCGGCGCGGTCACGGCAGCTCCCGCAGCATGGTCATGGTGTGGGCCATCAGAGCGGGCACATCGGCGTCGCGCACTCCGTCGAGCTGCCACTGCCCGATCTGCACGGACGCCTCGACGACCGGCCGGACACGGGCGATCCGCCGCTCGTAGTACGCCTGGAACAACGCGTCGTCCCAGTTCTCGGACGCGGTGAGCATCTGCGCGAGCACCCAGGCGTCCTCCAGCGACAGGGCGGCCCCCTGGGCGAGGGTGGGCGGACAGCAGTGGGCGGCGTCGCCGACCAGGACGACCCGGCCGCGGTGCCAGGAGCCCTCGACCAGCAGCCGGTCGAACCAGGTGTAGTTGACCTTCGCCGGGTCGGTGAGGTGCGTGGTGATCTCCGGCCAGAAACCGCCGTACGCCGAGGCCAGACGCCGCATCTCGTCGGCGTGGGTCGCCGCCGGTATGGAGGCGCGGTCGCGGTTGGCCTCGACGACGTACGCGTACAGCGTCGTCTCGCTGGTCGGGCAGTAGCCGGCGATGTAGGCCGGGCCGCCGTAGGCGAGATCGGTGCGGACGACTCCCGCCGGGCGTGGGGCGGCGATGCGCCAGATCGCCATGCCGGTGGGTTCGGGCTTCACCGTGATGCCGATCGCGGCACGGGTGGCGGAGCCGAGGCCGTCGGCGGCGACGACCAGGTCGTAGCGGTGGCCGGTGCCGTCGCTGAGGCGTACGGAGACACCGCCGGCGTCCTGGTCCAGGATCTCGGCCGTGGTGCCGAGACGGACGGTGGCACCGCTCGCCCGGACGGCCTCGATCAGGATCTGCTGGAGCCGGGGGCGCTGCATGCCCACGGTGGCGGGCAGGTCGTCGCCGCCCGTGCGCAGGTCGTCCTGCACGTGCAGGACGGTGCCGTCGGGGGCGGTGATGCCGACCGAGCCGAAAGCGAAGCCGGACGCCTCCACCTGGTCCCACACGCCGAGTTCGCGCAGGACGCGCAGGGCGTTGCCCTGGAGGGTGATGCCGGAACCGGCGGTGGCGTTCCAGTCGTCCCTGGCCTCGATCAGGTCCACGGTGAGACCGGCGCGGCGCAGCAGAAGCGTCACGGCGTTGCCGGCCGCGCCGCCACCGACGACGAGAACCGTGCGGGGCTGGGTCATGAAGAACTCCTTCGTCCCTCGGTCTACTTGACGGCGATCGGGTTGACGGGGGAACCGACCGCGCCGGTGATGGGCAGTGGCGCCGCGGTGAGCCAGAAGTCGTACGCGCCGTCGACGGCGCAGTCGTCGGCGAGGGCCTCGAGGTCCCACATCTCGCCGATGAGCAGGCCGAGGTGGGGGATGGCGACCTGGTGCAGCGGCTGGAAGGCGTGCTCGAACTCGTTGGGCCGCACCTCGAACCCCCAGGTGTCGGTGGCGAGCGCGGCGATCTCGCTGCCGTGCAGCCAGCCGGCCGTGGTGAACGACAGGCCGGGGGCGGGCCCACCGGCGTACTCGCCCCAGCCGGCGCGGCGGACCCGGGCCAGCTGGCCCGTACGCACGAGCACGAGGTCGCCGCGGCCGACCGTGACGTCCTGGGCCCGGGCGGTGGCGGTCAGGTGCTCCTCGGTGATCGCGAACCCGTCCGGCAGCTCGCCGTCCTCGCCGACGACCCGGCCGACGTCGAGGAGGACTCCGCGTCCGGCGACGTGCGGGGCCATGTGCTCGATACCGGTGACCTGGTCGCCGTCGGAGGTGACGACCTTCTCGGCGGCACGGCCGTTCCATGCCCTGCCGTGGTCGAAGATGTGGCCCAGGCCGTCCCACTGGGTGGAGCACTGCAACGGCATCGCGATCACGTCGTCGGCGCCGCCGATGCCGTGCGGCAGGCCCTGGTTGCCGAGGGCCGCGTCGGTGCCGGTGTCCAGCATGGTGTGGACCGGGTTGGTGCGGCGCCGCCAGCCCTTCTGCGGGCCGTCGATGTCGAAGCGCTGGGACAGCGAGAAGCTGACGCCCCGTCGGATCAGTGCGGCGCCCTCGCGACGCTTGGCCTCGTCGAGGAAGTTGAGGGTGCCGAGCACGTCGTCGTCGCCCCAGCGACCCCAGTTGGAGTACGCCTTCGCGGCCCTGGCGATCGAGCCCTCGGGGTCGGTGCGGTCCAAGGTCACCGGGTCGCCTCCGCCACACAGCGGGTGCGCTGGGCGCCGAGTCCGGTGATGGAGGCGTCCATGACGTCACCGTCGCGCAGCAGCCGGCCCCAATGCATGCCGTTGCCGGCGGGGGAGCCGGTCAGCACCAGGTCGCCGGGCAGGAGGCGGGCGGTCTGCGAGGCGTAGGAGACCATCCGCGCCACGTCGAAGATCATGTCCCGGGTGGACTCGTCCTGCATGGTCTCGCCGTTCAGCTTCAGCCTCAGACGCAGATCGCCCGTGTCCGCGACCGACCCCGCGGGCACGATCCAGGGGCCGAGCGGGGTGAACCCGGGGGCGTTCTTGCTGCGCAGCCAGTCGGTGCCGATCTGCGGCATGTCCCGGCGGAAGACGGTGGCCCGGTCGGTCAGGTCATTGGCGATCGTGTAGCCGGCGACGTGGTCGAGGGCCTCCTCGACGGACACCCGGTGGGCCGGGCGGCCGATCACCGCGGCCAGTTCCAACTCCCAGTCGGGCTTCTGCGCCCAGGTGGGCAGCACGACGTCGTCGTAGGGACCGGTGACCGCGCTCGGCAGGCCGATGAACACGTACGGCAGGTCCTCGGCCGCCCGCCGGTCCATGATGTCCGCGGCCTCCGCGCGCCGCTCGGCCTCAGGCCGGTCGTCACCGGGCGCGCGGTGCGCGACGTGCAGGTCGATGACGTGCTGCCGGTAGTTGGCGCCCGACTGGAACACCTGGCGAGGCTCGACGGGGGCGTGCACCCGGAACTCCGCCAGCGGGCCGCGCACGAGCGAGCCGTCCTCGGCGAGTGCGGCCAGCCGCGGTGCCACCGCGTCCCAGTCGTCCAGGAGCCCGCGCATGGTCAGGCCGGTGGAGCCGAGGACGGGACGCAGGTCGAGCACCTGGGCGTCGGGTGTGACGAGTGCGGGGAAGGCGGGCCCCTCGGGAGCGGAAAGGGTGGCCAGTGCGAAGGGTCCGGCGAAGAGTGCGGACGCGGCTTCAGGTTTCACGGACATGTCCTCCTGATGGCGAGGGCACTAATCTGGACCCGCCACACACGATCACGGAAATCGATTCCGTGGATGACTCTCATCCACCGAACGAATTCCCGCAGGTCGTCGCCGGACCGTTAGGGAAATCGCCGTGAATCTCAGTCGCCTGGACCTCAATCTCGTCGTCGCCCTGCGCGCCCTCCTCGAGGAGCGCAACGTCACCCGCGCCGGGCGGCGTGTCGGTCTCAGCCAGCCGGCGATGAGCGCGGCCCTGTCCCGGCTGCGCCGCCACTTCGACGACGACCTGCTCGCCCGGGTCGGCGGACACTACGAGCTGACGGCCCTCGGTCAGGTGCTCCTGGACCGCACCTCCACGGCGTACGACGTGCTGGAGCGCCTCTTCGCCAGCCAGGCGGACTTCGATCCCGCCCGAGAGCAACGCGAGTTCAGACTGATCGCGTCCGACTACGCCGTCGCGGTCTTCGGCGCCGAGTTGGCCCGGGTCATGCATGAGGAGGCTCCGGGCATCCGGCTGCGGTTCGCGCAGACCCCGACCACGGTGGTGGACGCCACCGACGCGCTGCTGAGCACGTCCGACGGCCTGCTGATGCCGCACGGGGTCATCAGCGACTTCCCGGCCACCGACCTGTACGGGGACCGCTGGGTCTTCCTCGTCGCCGACGACCATCCCAGCGTCGACGGCCGTCTCACCCGCCAGGACCTGGCCCGACTGCCCTGGGTCACCTACCAGCGCACCTACGACGCCCCGGCCGTGCGCCAGCTGGGAATGCTGGGCGTCGAGCCCCGGGTCGAGGTCTCTGTGGACAGCTTCCAGATCATTCCGCTGCTGGTGGCCGGTACCCGGCGCATCGCCCTCATCCAGGCTCGTCTGGCCCGGCTCCTCGCGCCGCTCGCCGGCGTTCGCGTGGTGCCGCCGCCGTACGAGGCCGTGCCGTTGCGGGAGGCCATGTGGTGGCATCCCGTGCACACGCACGACGCGGCCCACATCTGGCTGCGCGAGACGGCGGCCCGCGTCGGCAGACGGATGGCCGACGAGCCGGAGGAGTGAGCGCGGCCCGCCGCGCAAGAGCGGCGGACGCACCGCCCGTGAGCGGTGCTCGCGCCGTCCAGGAGCGATGGGCGCGCCGCCCGTGAGCGATGCTCGCGCCGGCCAAGAGCGACGGACACCATCCATGCGGCGGATGGAAGCCATCCACAACGTCCATGACGGCGGGGGTGGGCAGACCTCCGGCACCCGGCAGATGGCCCGCTTCTGCCTCGGCCCCTACGACTATCCGCTCCAGGGACCGCCGAACTGACCGCCGGGCGTCCCGTCACCGTGGAGATCACCTACGACAACGCCGCCGCGCAGACCGGTACGTGCGGCCGGGAGCGATGACGCTCGTCCCGGGTGTCCACACCTTCGCGACGGCGCGCTCGTCCCGCGCGGTCACCGCACAGCGGTCCCTCACCCTCGGCTGACTGCCGTCGGCACTCCGGTCGCCGGTGGTTCGCGCGGCCTCTCCACCGGTCGAGTGGACGCCGGACGAGCCGCCGCCCGGGGGCCCCGCCCCGACAGCTCGCACATCGCTCCAGCCACCCTCACTCTCCCTTCCCGCCCGGAGTCCGACCGTGACACGCACCGGACACCTGCTCGGCCTCGCCCTCCGCCCGGCACTCGCGGGACCACGACGACCTGATGCGCCGGCCGGATCCGGCAGAGACGCGTTCGGCCTGGTGAGGAGGGTGGCGCCGGTCGGTGGCGGGCATTTACGCTGCGTGCGGCAGTGGCCGACGCCGGCGGCCTGACCCGGTGGCCCGAGGCGGGCCACGGGGAGGGGACGGGCTCGCGCCCGCTCTCCCCGGTGGCCCGCTCCGCTGTCGCGCACAGCCCTTCGACGCACCCGAACCCCGAGGTCAGGTATGCGATTCACGACTCGTCCCACCCTGAGCGGAACCTTCGGCATGGTGTCCTCCACCCACTGGCTGGCCTCCCAGTCGGCGATGGCCGTCCTGGAGGACGGCGGCAACGCCTACGACGCCGCCGTGGCCGGCGCCTTCGTGCTGCACGTCGTCGAACCCCACCTCAACGGCCCCGCCGGAGAGGTGCCGATCCTGCTCGCCCCCAAGGACGGCGAGGTACGCGTGCTGTGCGGACAGGGCGTCGCCCCGGCCGGTGCCACCGTCGCCCACTACCGCGGCCTCGGACTGGACCTCGTCCCCGGCACCGGCCCCCTCGCGGCGGCCGTCCCCGGCGCCTTCGACGCGTGGATGCTCCTGCTGCGCGACCACGGCACCAAGTCCCTCGACGACGTCCTGAAGTACGCCATCGGATACGCCGAGCACGGGCACGCGCCCGTGGAGAACGTCGGCGCCACCGTCGAGACGGTACGCGAGCTGTTCGAGACCGAGTGGACGTCCTCGGCGGACGTCTACCTGCCCGGCGGCGAGGCCCCCCGCCCTGGCCGGCTGATGCGCAATCCCGCGCTCGCCGCCACCTGGAGGCGGCTCCTCGCCGAGACCGCCGGCGCGGGGGGACGGCAGGCCCGGATCGAGGCCGCGCGCGAGGTCTGGCGGACCGGATTCATCGCCGAGGCCCTCGTCCGGCAGGCCCGGCGCCCGACCCTGGACACCAGCGGCACCCACCACACCGGCACGCTCACGGCGGCCGACCTGGCCGGCTGGTCCGCGACCTACGAGGCGCCGGCGACGTACGACTGGAACGGCTGGACCGTGTGCAAGGCGGGCCCCTGGAGCCAGGGCCCGGTCTTCCTCCAGCAGCTCGCCCTCCTCCCGCCCGAGCTGCCCGCCCACGGCTCCGCCGACCACGTCCACCTCCTGGTGGAGGGCTGCAAACTCGCCATGGCCGACCGGGAGGCCTGGTACGGCGACGCGGCCGAGGTCCCGCTCGACGAGCTGCTCTCGGCCCCCTACAACGCCGGCCGACGCGCGATGATCGGCGGCAGGGCCTCGCACGAGCTGCGGCCGGGCCGCCCCGGCGGACGCGAGCCCCGGCTGAGCGCCCACGCGCGCGTGGTGGCCACGGACGAGCCCGGCTTCAGCCCCATGGGCGCCGGTGAGCCGACCGTCGCCAAGCCCTCGACGTCACCGGTGCCGGGGGAGCCCGCGACCGCCGCGGACGGTGCCACCCGCGGCGACACCTGCCACCTCGACGTCGTCGACCGCTGGGGCAACATGGTCGCGGCCACGCCCAGCGGGGGCTGGCTCCAGTCGAACCCGGTCGTGCCCGAACTGGGCTTCCCGCTCGGCACCCGTCTGCAGATGACCTGGCTGGAGGAGGGGCTGCCGAACTCCCTCACCCCGGGCCGGCGCCCCCGTACCACCCTGACGCCGTCGATCGCCCTGCGCGACGGCGTCCCGGTCCTCGCGTTCGGCACCCCCGGCGGGGACCAGCAGGACCAGTGGCAGCTGCACTTCTTCCTCGCCGTCGCCCACCGCGCGCGGGTGCGCGGCGGCCTCGACCTCCAGGGCGCGATCGACGCCCCGAACTGGCACAACGACGCCTTCCCCGGCTCCTTCTACCCGCGCGGCATGCGGCCGGGCAGCGTGACCGTGGAGTCCCGCTTCCCCCGCGCCGTCATCGAGGACCTGCGCGGGCGCGGCCACGAGGTGACCGTCGCCGACGCGTGGTCCGAGGGCCGGCTGTGCGCGGTCGCCCGCGACCCGGAGACGGGAATCCTGTCGGCGGCGGCGAACCCACGGGGCATGCAGGGCTATGCGGTGGGGCGCTGAGGCGGGCGGCGGACCCCGACTCCCGCCCCCACTTCGTCTTCCTTCGTCTTCATCCCGATTCCACCCGCTGTGCACCGGCGGGCCGGGGATTGTCAGTGGGGCGTGTTCTCATGGAAGCATGATCGAAGACACGGAAACCATCGACGAGTTTCTCGCCCGCCACGCCGCCGACGTGGCGGAAGCCGTCCGCGAGGCCGCGGCCACGGAGATCATGCCGCGCTTCCGGCAGCTCGCCGCGCACCAGGTGGACCGGAAGAGCGGGCCGCACGACCTGGTCACGGACGCCGACCGCAATGCCGAGCTGTATCTCACCGACGTCCTCGGCGCCCTGCTGCCGGGCTCGGTCGTCGTCGGAGAGGAGGCGGTGCACGCCAACCCGGCGAGCTACGAGGCGATACAGGGCGACGCCCCGGTGTGGATCGTCGACCCGGTCGACGGCACACGGCAGTTCGTCCACGGGGACGACGGCTTCTGCACCCTGGTCGCGCTCGCCCGGCACGGCGTCGTGCGGGCCTCCTGGACGTACGCCCCCGCCCGCGGCCAATTCGCCACCGCCGTGCGCGGCGGCGGCGCCTTCCTCAACGGCGAGCGGCTGTTCGCCGGGCCGCCCGCGCCCGGCCGCGACCTGACGGTGGCGACCTCCCACCCCGACTACACGACCGACGACCAGAAGCGCGCCCTGCTGGCCCTGTGGACGGACGGCGTCGCCCCGCGCGCCTGCGGCTCGGCCGGCCTGGAGTACCTCGCCGTGGCCCGGGGCGAGCTGGACGCCACGGCGTTCTCCTGGGAGGCGGCCTGGGACCACGCGGCCGGCCTGCTGCTGGTCGAGGAGGCGGGTGGCGCCCATCTCACCCTCGGCGGCGAGCCGTTCAGGATCAAGGGCGGCAACACCCTGCCGTTCACGGCCGCGCGGGACGCGGCGACGGCCCGGCGGGTGACCGGCCTGCTGTCCGGGACCCGCCCCTGACCCCGGCCGTGCCGCCGCCCGCACCGGGCAGAGGTCCGCTTCGAGGCCCACGCCCGCGTAGAGGCTCACGCCCGCGTAGAGGTCCGCTTCGAGGCCCACCCCGCGCCGAGGCCCGCGGTGAGGCCCACGCCCGCAGTCCGACCGGGCCGCCCGCGCTGTCCCACCCCCGGCATATCCTGACCGGGAGGCCGCCGGCTGACGAAGGGGTCCAAGTGTCGTCGATGCTCGATGTCGTGGTGGTGGGAGCGGGGCCGAACGGCCTGACCGCAGCCGTGGAACTGGCCCGCCGCGGCTTCTCCGTGGCGCTCTTCGAGGCCAGGGACACGGTGGGCGGCGGCGCCCGCACGGAGGAACTCACCCTCCCCGGCTTCCGCCACGACCCGTGCTCCGCCGCGCACCCCCTGGGCATCAACTCGCCCGCCTTCCGCGCCCTGCCCCTGGAGCGGTACGGCCTCGAATGGCTGCACTCCGAGCTGGCCATGGCGCACCCCTTCCCCGACGGCAGCGCGGCCGTGCTGTCCCGTTCGGTCGCCGAGACGGCCGCCTCCTTCGGCCCCCGCGACGCGGGCACGTACCGAAGGCTCGTCGAGCCGTTCCTGCGCAAGTGGGACGTGCTCGCGCGGGACTTCATGTCCCTGCCGCTGACGGCGCTGCCCCGCGACCCGGTCACCCTCGCCCGCTTCGGACTGGTCGGCCTGCCGCCGTCCACCTGGCTGACACGTCGTTTCCACGACGAGAAGGCCAAGACCCTGTTCGCCGGACTCGTCGCCCACGTCATGGCACCCCTCGGCGGCCTCGCCACCGGCGCGGTCGGACTGGTCTTCGCGCTCGCCGGGCACGCCCGCGGCTGGCCGGTGGCCCGGGGCGGCTCCCAGGCCGTCTCCGACGCCCTCGCCGGCTATCTGACGGACCTCGGCGGCGCCATCCACACCGACTACGAGGTCAAGCGCCTCGACGACCTGCCCCCGGCCCGCGCCTACGTCTTCGACACCTCGCCCACCGCCCTCGCCCGCATCGCCGGCCTAGGCCGCTTCTACGAGCGCTACAGGTACGGCGCCGGCGTCCACAAGATCGACTACGCGCTCGACGGCCCGGTCCCCTGGACCGCCGAGGAGGCCCGCCGCGCCACCACCGTCCAGATCGGCGCGGACAGCGCGGAGATCGGCGCCGCCCTGCACGCCGCCTCCCGGCAGGGCCGCCCACCGGAGAAGCCGTTCATGATCACGGTGCAGCCCGGTGTCGTCGACCCCACCCGCGCCCCGGCCGGCAAGCAGGTCTTCTGGGCGTACGCCCATGTGCCCAACGGCTGGACCGGCGACCTCACCGACACCATGGAACGCCAGCTGGAACGCTTCGCGCCCGGATTCCGCGACCGCGTCCTGGCCCGCGCCGTCGCCGGCCCCGCCGAACTCGCCGCCCGCAACGCCAACTACGTCGGCGGCGACATCGGCACCGGCGCGGCCTCGGGCCTCCAGCTCCTGCTGCGCCCCAGGCTCTCCCTGTTCCCGTACTCCACCCCGCACCCGGCCGTATTCATCTGCTCCTCGGCCACCCCGCCCGGCCCCGGCGTCCACGGCATGTCGGGCCACAACGCGGCCAAGGCCGTCTGGCGCAAGCTGCGGCAGGAGGCCTGACGCCGCCGTCACAGCGACACAGCACCCGCTCGGCAGGAAGAGGACAACCGTCATGACCGCCATCACGTTCGTGCGGGGCGACATCACCGCGGAGTCCGTGGACGCCGTCGTCAACGCCGCCAACTCCTCGCTGCTGGGCGGCGGCGGGGTCGACGGCGCCATCCACCGCCGCGGCGGACCCGCCATCCTCGACGCGTGCCGCACGCTCCGCGCCTCGCACCACGGCAAGGGCCTGCCCACCGGCCAGGCCGTCGCCACCACCGCGGGCCGGCTCCCCGCCCGCTGGGTGATCCACACCGTCGGCCCACGCCACAGCGCGGACGAGGACCGCTCGGAGCTGCTGGCCTCCTGCTACCGCGAGTCGCTGCGCGTGGCCGACGAGCTGGGCGCCCGCACCGTCGCCTTCCCGGCCGTGTCCGCCGGCATCTACGGCTGGCCCCTGGACGACGCCGCGCGGATCGCGGTGGAGACCGTACGGGCGACCCCGACGGCGGTCGAGGAGGTCAGGTTCGTCCTCTTCGACGAGCGGGCGTACACGGCGTTCGCCGCGCGGCTGGGCTGACGGGGCCACGGCAGGCCCCGCATGCCGTTCGGGGCTTCCGCTCCCGGCAACCGCGTCGCCCTCCGGCCTCCGGCACCCACCGTCGCCGATGACCCGCACGCGGGGCCACCGCGGCGGCTGCGGGGCCGCGGACCCCCGTGGGGCTGCCCGCTCACATCCGGCCACCCCCCGCTGTGCGCCGGGATTAACCCCCGACGGCCGGTCCGGGAGACACCTGCGTAATGCGCGGTTCGTACCGTCGCAGAAGCCTCGCAGCGGCTCTCACCAGGCCGATCGTCAGAAAGAAGGGGGCGCCCGTGGCCGTGCCGGACCCGCGGACCGACAGCACGACGAAGGTGCGCACGGTCTGCTCGTACTGCGGCGTCGGCTGCGGCCTGCTCCTCGACGTCGGCCTCGGACCGGACGGACGCCGTACGGTCCTCAAGGCATCCGGCGACAAGGAGCACCCGGCGAATCTCGGACGGCTGTGCACCAAGGGGGCGACCACCGCCGATCTGCTCGCCGCGCCGGGCCGGCTCACCACCGCCCTGGTCCGCGCGGACCGGGGCGAGGAACCCGAGCCGACGCCCGTCGACGCGGCCGTGGCCGAGACCGCCCGCAGACTGCGGGCGATCGTCGACGAGCACGGCCCCGACGCGGTCGCCCTCTACGTCTCCGGCCAGATGAGCCTGGAGGCGCAGTACCTCGCGAACAAGCTGGTCAAGGGCTACCTGCGCACCAACCAGATCGAGTCGAACTCGCGGCTCTGCATGGCCAGCGCGGGGACCGGTTACAAGCTGTCCCTCGGGGCGGACGGCCCGCCGGGCTCGTACGAGGATCTCGACCGGGCGGACGTCTTCCTCGTCATCGGCTCCAACATGGCCGACTGCCACCCGATCCTCTTCCTGCGGATGATGGACCGGGTGAAAGCGGGCGCGAAGCTGATCGTCGTCGACCCGCGCCGCACCGCCACCGCCGCCAAGGCCGACCTGTTCCTCCAGATCAGGCCGGGCACCGACCTCGCCCTGCTGAACGGGCTGCTCCACCTCCTGCACGAGGCCGGCCACACCGACCCCGCCTTCGTGGCCGCCCACACCGAGGGCTGGGAGGCGATGGTGCCGTTCCTGGCCGACTACCCGCCCGCGACCGTCTCGGACATCACCGGCATCCCCGAGGCCGACCTGCGCGAGGCGGCCCGGCTGATCGGCGAGGCGGGGGAGTGGACCAGCTGCTGGACGATGGGCCTCAACCAGTCCACGCACGGCACCTGGAACACCAACGCGCTGGTCAACCTCCACCTCGCCACCGGCAAGATCTGCCGTCCCGGCAGCGGGCCGTTCTCCCTCACCGGCCAGCCCAACGCCATGGGCGGCCGGGAGATGGGCTACATGGGACCCGGCCTGCCCGGACAGCGCTCCGTGCTCGTCGACGCCGACCGGGCCTTCGCCGAGGAGGTGTGGGGGCTGGCGCCCGGCACGATCCGCGCCGACGGCGTCGGCAAGGGCACCGTCGAGATGTTCCGGAAGATGGCCGAGGGCCACATCAAGGCCTGCTGGATCATCTGCACCAACCCCGTCGCCTCCGTCGCCAACCGCCGCACGGTCATCGAGGGCCTGGAGGCGGCCGAGTTCGTCGTCGCGCAGGACGTCTTCTCGGAGACCGAGACGAACGCCTACGCCGACGTGGTCCTGCCCGGCGCGCTGTGGACCGAGTCCGAGGGCGTCCTGGTCAACAGCGAACGCAACCTCACCCTCGCCCGGCCCGCCGCCGACCCGCCCGGCGAGGCCATGGCCGACTGGCGGCTGATCGCCGCCGTAGCCCGCGCGATGGGTTTCGAGAGCGGCTTCTCCTACGACAGCGCGGAGCGGATCTTCGAGGAGATCAAGCGCTTCCACAACCCGCAGACCGGCTACGACCTGCGAGGGGTGACGTACGAGCGGCTGCGCGCCACCCCGGTGCAGTGGCCGGCCGCCACCGTCGACGGCCCCGACCGCAACCCCGTCCGCTACGTCGAGGAGGACGGTTCGCTCACCTTCCCCACCGCGAGCGGCCGTGCCGTCTTCCACGCCCGTCCGCACGTGCCGCCCGCCGAGATGCCGGACGACGACTACCCGTTCGTCCTGAACACCGGCCGCCTCCAGCACCAGTGGCACACGCTGACCAAGACGGCGAAGGTGGCCAAGCTCAACAAGCTCGATCCGGGCCCCTTCGTCGAGGTGCACCCCGAGGACGCGGCCGGGCTCGGCATAGCCGACGGCGACTCGGTGGAGGTCGCCTCGCGGCGCGGCCGGGCCGTGCTGCCCGCCGTCGTCACCGACCGGGTGCTGCCCGGCTCCTGCTTCGCGCCCTTCCACTGGAACGACCTGTTCGGCGAGTACCTCAGCGTCAACGCCGTGACCAGCGACGCCGTCGACCCACTGTCCTTCCAGCCGGAGCTGAAGGTGTGCGCGGTGTCGTTGAGCAGGGTGTCGACGCCGGTGAGCGTGCGGGCGCCCGGCAGCACCCCGGCGCGGACCCCGACCGTCGAACCGAGCGCCGTCCACGCCGCCGTCGCGGCGGTCCCCCTCCCCTCCGCCACCTCCCCCTCGGCCACGTCCGTCCCGTCCGTCGCCCACCCGGCCCCCTCCGCGGCCTCCGTGTTCGGTCTGGAGCCCGTCCCGCCGCCGGTCCTGACCGAGCGGGAACGGCGGTACCTGGTCGGGTTCCTCGCCGGGATACCGGCCGGCGCCCCCGGCGTTCCCGTCCTGCCGCCGGACGCGCCCTTCAGCCCCGACCACGCCGTCTGGGTCAACGGCACCCTCGCCAGGATGTACTCCCGCACCGACACCCGCACCGACACCCGTACCGACACGGCGCCGGGGGGTTTCGAGGGACGCCGGGTGGTGATCCTGTGGGCCTCGCAGACCGGCAACGCCGAGGAGGTCGCCGCCGCCACCGCCGACCGGCTCGCCGCGGGCGGCCACAGCGCCTCCCTCGTCGCCATGGACGAGGCCGACCCGGCCGCGCTGCCCTCCGACGCCGACCTGCTGCTGATCACCAGCACCTTCGGCGACGGCGACGCCCCCGACAACGGCGCCGGCTTCTGGGACGACCTCGCCGACCTGGACGCCGGCCGCCTGACCGGCCGCCGGTACGCCGTCCTGGCCCTCGGAGACTCCTCCTACGACGACTTCTGCGGACACGGACGCCGGCTCGACCGCCGCATGGACGAGCTGGGCGCCGTACGGCTGGCACCCCGCACGGACTGCGAACCGGACTACGAGCCGCAGGCGGACGCCTGGCTGGACCAGGTGCTCATCGCACTCGAGGAGGCGGAACCCGGGCAGGCGGAGCCCGGGCAGGCGCGGCGCGAGGACGCGGTACGACCCTTGCCGCCGACCGTGTCCCTCGCGCCGGCCCTGCCCCTCGCGCCGGCCGCGCCCGCCGCCTTCGCCGCACCGGTCACGCTCACCCCACCCGTCACGCCCACCGCGCCTTCCCCGTCGGTCACCGCCGCCGCACGGCGCTCCGGGCGTCCCGCTCCCGTGACCGCCCGTCTGGTGGGAAACCGCTTGCTGAGCCAGCCGGGTTCCGGCAAGGAGGTACGCCGTTTCACCTTCGACACCCGCGACAGCGAGACGCCGCTCGGCTACGAGGCCGGCGACGCCCTCGGCGTACGTCCGGTCAACTCGCCGGCGCTGGTCGAGGAGTGGCTGGCCGTCACCGGTCTCGACGCGCGGGTCCGGGTGCGGCTGAACGGCGTCGGCGAGACCACCCTCGACGAGGCCCTGCTGCGCCACCTCGACATCACCCGGATCACCCCCGCCCTCCTGCGCTTCACCGCCGACCGCGCCCGCGACCCGCGAGAGCTGCGCAAGCTGCTGCGCCCGGACAACAAGGGCGAGCTGGCGAAGTGGTCCTGGGGGCGGCAGGCCGTCGACGTGGCCGCCGAGTTCGGCGTCCGGGCCGGGGCGCAGGACTGGGCCGAGGCGCTGGGGCGGCTCCAGCCACGCCTCTACTCCATCTCCTCGAGTCCGCTCACCGACCCCCATCTCGTCTCGCTCACCGTCTCCGTGGTGCGTTACGAGAACCTGGCGGGCCGTCCCCGGCAGGGCGTCTGCTCACCCTTCCTGGCCGACGCGGGACCGGGCACCGAGGTGCCGGTGCACGTGCAGCGTTCACCGCACTTCCGGCCGCCCGCCGATCCGGCGACCCCGATGGTGATGGTGGGTCCCGGCACCGGGGTGGCGCCGTTCGTCGGCTTCCTGGAGGAACGCCGGGCGCGCGGCCACCGGGCCCCCAACTGGCTGTTCTTCGGCGAGCAGCACCGGGCCACCGACTTCTACTACGAGGAGGAACTGACCGCCCTGCTGGCCGACGGCACCCTGGAACGCCTGGACACCGCCTTCTCCCGCGACCAGCGCGCCAAGGTCTACGTCCAGGACAGGATGCGCGAGCACGGCTCCCAGCTGTGGTCCTGGCTGCGGGACGGCGCCCACTTCTACGTCTGCGGGGACGCCTCCCGCATGGCCAGGGACGTCGACCAGGCCCTGCGCGACATCGCCGTCGTCCACGGCGGCCTCGACCAGTCGGAGGCGGCGGCCTACGTGAAACAGCTGGCAGCCGACAAACGGTACGTACGCGACGTGTACTAACGGCCGGTCACCCACGGTGATCCTCGTCAAGTCGCGTTGCGCCGAGTTGAGTTGATATTCGGCCAATATCGGCGCGCCCCTGTTCGGTTTCTCAACAGCAACGGACAAGATCTGACGCACCCTCCGTCCCGTGCAGCCGCACGGTTCGCCCCGAGGAAGGTCATGGTCATGTCGCACCCGCACGTGTCGTCCATGGACCGGCCGGACCGCCCCCAGCGGGTGGTCGTCAGCCGTCGTCGTCTCCTCGAAGGATCGGCCGCCGTTCTCGGCGCGCTCGCCCTCGCCGGCCCCGCCGCCGGCCGACGCGCGGCCGCCGCGGAGACGACCCCGGAGTGGAACGGTCACCTCGACGTCTTCCGGCTCGGCACCGAACCGCCCCACACCACCCTCATGCCGTACGCGAACCTCGCGCAGGCCCTCGCCGCCGACCGCACCCGTTCCCCCTACCGGCTCAGCCTGGACGGGACCTGGAAGTTCGCGCACGCCGACCGCCCCGACGACCGCGACGCCGACTTCCACCGCACCGACCTCGACGACAGCGACTGGGACACCCTGCCCGTGCCGTCCGTCTGGCAGATGCACGGGTACGACCGCCCGATCTACCTCAACATCACCTACCCCTACTGGGGCCCCAACGGCCACGGTGAGAACCCGCAGCCGCCCGCCGCGCCCACCCGCTACAACCCCGTCGGCCAGTACCGGCGGACCTTCACCGTGCCGCGGAACTGGGCGGGGCGGCGGACCTTCCTGCACTTCGAGGGGGTCAAGTCCGCGCACTACGTGTGGATCAACGGCCGCCTCGTCGGCTACCACGAGGACTCCTACACCCCCGCCGAGTACGACATCACCGAGCACCTGCGGCCCGGCACCAACCAGATCGCCGTCGAGGTCTACCGCTACTCGGACGGCGACTGGCTGGAGGACCAGGACATGATCCGGCTGAGCGGCATCTTCCGCTCGGTCCACCTGTACTCCACCCCCACCGTCCACCTGCGCGACTTCAAGCTGGACACGCCGCTGGGCGCCGACCACACCACCGCCGAGCTGGCGGTGACGGCCAGCGTGCGGGACTACGCCGGCAAGGGCGGCGAGGAGGGCAAGGGCGGCAAGGGCGGCCAGGAACGAGTATCCGGTGGACGGTATACCGTCGACACCCTTCTGTACGACGCCGCCGGACATCCCGTCTGGCCCCGGCCGCTCCGCCAGACCGTCGACCTCGCCGCCGGCGGCGAGACGACCGTACGGGCCGCCAGAGCCGTTCCCTCACCCCGCCTCTGGTCGGCCGAGGACCCCTACCTCTACACGGCCGTGCTGCACCTGCGCGACCCCGCGGGAAAGGTCATCGAAACCCTGTCCCACCGGGTCGGCCTGCGCGAGTTCGCCCTCAAGGACGGGCTGATGCGCATCAACGGCCGCCCCGTCTCCTTCCGCGGCACCAACCGGCACGAGATGCACCCCGCCCGCGGCACCGCCCTCACCCGCGCCGACATGATCCAGGACATCCGGATCATCAAGCGGCTGAACATGAACTCCGTCCGCACCTCGCACTACCCGAACAACCCGCAGTGGTACGAACTCGCCGACCAGTACGGCCTCTACCTCGTCGACGAGACCAACCTGGAGACCCACGGCATCCGCTCCGAGTACCCCGGCGACCACCCCGACTGGACGGCCGCCTGCGTGGCCCGCGCCCAGAACATGGTGCACCGCGACAAGAACCACGCCTCCGTCGTCATCTGGTCCCTCGGCAACGAGGCCGGCGGCGGCAGCACCTTCACCGCCATGCACGACTGGATCCGCTCCTACGACCCCACCCGCGTCATCCAGTACGAGGGCGACGACCGCCCCGGCGTCAGCGACATCCGCTCCGAGATGTACGACAGCCCCCAACGCGTCGAACAACGCGCGAAGGACACCGCCGACACCCGGCCGTACGTCATGATCGAGTACAGCCACTCGATGGGGAACTCCACCGGCAACTTCACGAAGTACTGGGACCTCGTCCGCCGCCACGACGTCCTCCAGGGCGGCTGGATCTGGGACTTCGTCGACCAGTCCCTCAACTGGCCCACACCGGCGCGCACGCTGTTCACCGAGACCGGCCCCGCCCGGCTGCGCGGTGAACTGATGGCGTCCAGCGGCACCTTCGACCGCACCCGAGGTGTCTCGGGAGCCACCGTCTTCGCCCGCGACCCCCGCCTCGACCTGACCGGCTCCCTCACCCTGGAGGTCTGGGCGACCCCGCGCTTCACCGGATACCACCAGCCCCTCATCGCCAAGGGCGACACCCAGTACGCCCTGAAGCAGAGCGACCGGACCCTGGAGTTCTTCATCCACGGCGGCGGCCAGTGGATCACCGCGAACTGGACCGTTCCCGAGGACTGGACCGGCCGCGAGCACCACATCGCGGGCGTCTTCGACGCGGACGCCGGCACCCTCACCCTGTATGTCGACGGCGTGCAGCGGGCCACCCGCACCACCACCCGCCGCCCCGCCGGCAACACCGCGCCCCTCGCCCTCGGCAACGACACCGACAACCACACCCGCGAGTTCAGCGGCAGCATCCGCCGCGCCCGCGTCTACGCCCGCGCGCTGACCGCGGCCGAACTCGCCGACGACGGCCGCGGCCCCGACGACGACGGTGTGCGGTTCTGGTTCGACGCGGCGACCGTCGCCGTCGACGAGAAGCAGCCGCACGAGAAGACCTTCCTCGCCTACGGCGGCGACTGGGGCGACCTCCCCAACGACGGGGCTTTCGTCGCCGACGGCCTCATCACCGCCGACCGGGGTCACACCGGCAAGGCCGCCGAGGTCAAGCGCGTCTACCAGGCCGTCAACGCCACCCCGGTGCCCGGCGGCGCCCCCGGCGCGGTCACGCTCATCAACGAGCACCTCTTCACCAACCTGCGCCGGTTTCGCGGTCACTGGTCGCTCGTCACCGACGGAAAGGTCACACAGAAGGGCAGGCTGACCCGCGGCCAGCTCGACGTCCCGCCCCTGAGCCGCAAGGACATCATCGTCCCCCTGAAGCTGCCCGCCGACCCGTCGCCCGGCAGCGAGTACTTCCTCGAACTCTCCTTCACCCTCAAGGAGTCCACCCCCTGGGCCAGGGCCGGCTTCGAGGTGGCGCGGCAACAGATCCCCGTCGACGCGGGCAGCCCCGCCGTGACTCCCGTCCCCCTCCGCGACGTTCCCGCCCTCACCCACCAGGACGGCGACACGACGGTCACCGTCACCGGCCGGGACTTCTCCGTCACCGTCGACAAGCGCACCGGCGTCATCACCTCCTACGAGGCCGGCGGCCACCGCCTCCTCACCTCCGGGCCCGCACCCAACTACTGGCGGGCGCCCACCGACAACGACCACGGGAACGGCCAGCACACCCGCAACCAGACCTGGCGCGACGCGGGCACCCGCCGCACGGTCACCGGCGTGAGCGTGCGCGCCCTGCGCGACCGGGCCGTCGAGATCGAGGTCACCGGCACACTGCCGACCACGACACCGTCGACGTACACCACCACCTACACCGTCTTCGGGAACGCCGAGATCAAGGTCGACCACACCCTGCGTCCGGGCGCCGCCGACCTGCCGTACATCCCGGAGATCGGAAGCATCCTGTTCCTGCCGGCCCGTCTGGAACACGTGCACTACTACGGGCGCGGCCCCGAGGAGAACCACTGGGACCGCAACGACGGCACCGACGTGGGCCTTTACTCCGGGACGGTCACCGGGCTGTGGACGCCGTACATCCGCCCGCAGGAGAACGGCAACAGGACCGACGTGCGCTGGGTCGCCCTCACCGACCGCGACGGCGTCGGCCTGCTCGCCACCGGCGAACCGCTGCTGGAGGTCAACGCCTCCCACTTCACGCCCGAGGACCTGTCGGTCGGCGCCCGCCACGACTACCAGCTCACCCCGCGCCCCGAGGTCGTCCTCCGCCTGAACCACCGGCAGATGGGGGTCGGCGGCGACAACAGCTGGGGCGCGCACACCCACGACGAGTACAAGCTGTTCGCCGACCGGGACCACGCCTACAGCTACCGGCTGCGTCCGCTCCAGCGCGTCTCACGGGCGACGGCCGCCGCTCGCCGGCCCACGGCGACGCAGTAGCCGCACCCGGAAGGGGCCCGCCGGAGCCGCCGGCGGTCCCCTTCCGCGGCGATATCGGACACACCTTGTTGATCTCTGTGGCGGTGGGCGCGCGGGAGCGGAACAATCCACCACGGAACGGGTGTCGCCGAGTGAGGAAGAGGAACGTCCCATGGTGGAGCAGGACGAGCGCTTCGATGTCGTCGTACTAGGCGCCGGGCCCGGCGGCTACGTCGCCGCGGTGCGCGCCGCCCAGCTGGGAAAACGCGTCGCGGTCGTGGAGGAGAAGTACTGGGGAGGCGTCTGCCTGAACGTCGGCTGCATCCCGACCAAGGCCCTCCTGCGCAACGCCGAACTCGCGCACATCTTCACCCGTGAGGCGAAGACGTTCGGGATCAAGGTCGACGGAGAGGTCTCCTTCGACTACGGCGAGGCCTACCGCCGCAGCCGCAAGGTCGCCGACGGCCGCGTCAAGGGCGTCCACTTCCTGATGAAGAAGAACGGGATCACCGAGTACGACGGCCGCGGCACCTTCCTCGACCCGCACACGCTCCAGGTGACCGGTTACGACGGGGAGACCCGCACCATCGGGTTCGAGCACTGCGTCATCGCCACCGGCGCCACGCCCCGGCTGCTGCCCGGCACCAAGCGCACCGCCCGGGTGGTGACCTACGAGGAGCAGATCCTCGCCGAGGACCTGCCGCAGTCCATCGTGATCGCCGGAGCCGGTGCCATCGGCATCGAGTTCGCCTACGTCCTGCACAACTACGGCGTGAAGGTCACGATCGTCGAGTTCCTGGACCGGATGGCGCCGCTGGAGGACGCCGAGGTCTCCGCCGAACTGGCCAAGCAGTACCGCCGACTGGGCATCGACGTGCTCACCTCGACCCGCGTCGAGTCCATCGACGAGTCCGGCCCGCAGGTCCGCGTCACCGTCACCGGCAAGGACGGCTCCCAGCGGGTCCTGGAGGCCGACAAGGTCCTCCAGGCCATCGGCTTCGCCCCGAACGTCACCGGTTACGGCCTGGAGAACACCGGCGTGACGGTCACCGAGCGCGGCGCCATCGACGTCGACGGCCGCTGCCGCACCTCCGTCCCGCACATCTACGCCATCGGCGACGTCACCGCCAAGCTGATGCTCGCGCACGCGGCCGAGTCCATGGGCATCATCGCCGCCGAGACCCTCGCCGACGCGGAGACCATGGAACTCGACTACGCGATGATTCCGCGCGCCACCTTCTGCCAGCCCCAGATCGCCAGCTTCGGCTACACCGAGGCGCAGGCCCGCGACCTCGGACACGACGTGAAGGTCGCCAAGTTCCCCTTCACCGCCAACGGCAAGTCGCACGGACTCGGCGACACCACCGGCTTCGTGAAGCTGATCAGCGACGCCAAGTACGGCGAGCTGCTCGGCGGCCACCTCATCGGTCCCGACGTCACCGAACTGCTGCCCGAGCTGACCCTGGCCCAGCAGTGGGACCTCACCGTCCACGAGGTCGCCCGGAACGTGCACGCCCACCCGACCCTGAGCGAGGCGGTCAAGGAGGCCGTGCACGGCCTGGCCGGGCACATGATCAACATGTGAGAGCCGACGGCGGGACGGTTCACCCGGACGGCACCGCCGCACTGGCCCCCGCCGTGCCCCCGGGATGTCCTGGCATCCGGCGCGCCGCGCCGAGGGACGCGCCGACGGACGCGCCGACGGAGGGAGGGCACCATGGCGGACGGTGCTGCCGGTTCGGGCGGCGACCCGAAGGGCGAGATCGGCACCGCGTGGTCCGTGCCGCCCGGCGGACCCCGCCCGCGCACGGACCGCTCCGAGCCCCGGACCACCGTCGGCGTCACCTTCGCCGGCACCCTGATGCTGTGCGGCGGATTCCTCGCCGTCCTCCAGGGCATCGCGGCGATCGCCGAGGACGACGTCTACGCCCGCGTCGGCTCGTACGTCTACGGGCTCAGCCTCCTCGGCTGGGGCCTGCTCCATCTCGTCCTGGGCGCCCTGGTCGCCGTCACCGGGGCGAGCCTGCTCAGGGGCGCGTTCCGGGCCCGCCTCCCCGGCATCCTCCTCGCCTCGCTCAGCCTGGTCGCCCAGTTCCTGTTCCTGCCGTACGAGCCGGTGTGGTCGGTGGTGGTGATGGCGATGGACGTGCTCGTGATCCGGGCACTGGCGTCGTGGCGGGAGTCGGCCGGCTGACCGGGGAGGCGAGGTCGGCCGACAGGCGGTCGTGGCGTCAGGCCGGGCGTGGGCGCAGGGGCGTCGACGTCAGTCGTCCCCGGCGACGCCGTCGGGGGCAATTGCGTCGCCGTGCCGCGTCACCGCGTGGAGGCGGCGGGGCCGCCGTGGGCTGCGCGAAGGCGGTGGTGGGACCGGCCGCGTGCGGCGGCCGCATCCGTGCCGGCCAGGCGGTCCCGAGTCACTCGGAGGTGTCGCTGATGCCCAACCGCAGATGCTCCACGTGGTAGACGGCCTGGTCGAGGAGGCCCGCGACATGGTGGTCGTGCAGTGCGTAGACGACCGAACGGCCGCTTCGCTCGCCGACCACGAGACCCAGATTGCGCAGCAGCCGGAGCTGGTGCGAGCACGCGGACTGCTCCATGCCGACCGCGGCGGCCAACTCCGTGGCGGGAAGCGGACCTTCGCGCAGGCGGGCGAGGATCAGCAGCCGGGAGGGGGTGGAGAGGGCCTGGAGGGTGGTGGCCACCTTGGCCACGTTGTCCGCGTCCAGGCGCACGCGGTCGGTGGCTGTGGTGGTGACGGCTCCATGACCCATGAGGGGTATCCTACCCACCAGGCATGAACGAATGAACGACTCTTCATGTGTTCCTGTATCGTGCGACGTGTGTCCACCTCCCTCGCCTCTCTTCCCACCGCCGCGGGCCCGACTCCGCCCCGTCGCCGCACTCGCCTCCTGGCCCTTCCGGAGGCCCGCTGGGCCCTCACGGCCACGGTCGCCTTCCTGGCCGGCCTCGCGTGCGACGTCGGCGGCGCACCGTCGTGGGCGTACGGGATCCTGTATGCCGTCGCCTACGCGGCTGGCGGCTGGGAACCGGCACGCGAAGGTCTGCGGGCGCTGCGCGAGAAGACCCTCGACGTCGACCTGCTGATGATCGTCGCGGCGCTCGGCGCGGCCGCGATCGGCCAGACCCTCGACGGCGCCCTGCTGATCGTCATCTTCGCCACCTCCGGCGCGCTGGAGGCGCTGGCCACCGCCCGCACCGCCGACTCCGTCCGCGGCCTGCTCGACCTCGCGCCCGACACCGCGACCCGCCTCACCGCCGACGGGGAGGAAACCGTCCCGGCGGTCCGACTCGCCGTCGGCGACCTGCTGGTGGTCCGTCCGGGCGAACGCATCGGCGCCGACGGCCGCGTCGTCGACGGCGTCAGCGAGGCCGACCAGGCGACCATCACCGGCGAACCCCTCCCGGTCGTCAAGCGCCCCGGCGACGACGTCTTCGCCGGCACCCTCAACGGCACCGGCGCGCTCCGCGTCCGTGTCGAACGCGACCCCGCCGACTCCGTCATCGCCCGCATCGTCACCCTCGTCGAGGACGCCTCCCGCACCAAGGCGCCGACCCAACTCTTCATCGAGAGGATCGAACAGCGCTACGCGGTCGCCGTCGTCGCCGCCACCCTCACCGTGTTCGCCCTGCCGCTCGCCTTCGGGGCGGACCTGACGGACGCCCTGCTCCGTGCGATGACCTTCATGATCGTCGCGTCGCCGTGCGCGGTCGTCCTCGCCACCATGCCGCCGCTGCTGTCCGCCATCGCCACCGCCGGCCGGCACGGCGTCCTGGTCAAGTCCGCCGTCGCCATGGAACGTCTCGGCGAGATCGACACCGCCGCCCTCGACAAGACGGGCACCCTCACCGAGGGCACGCCCGAGGTCACGGACGTCAGCCCGCTGCCGGGGTCCGGCCTCGACGCCGACGCCCTCCTCGCCCTCGCGGCGGCAGCCGAGCATCCCAGCGAACACCCGCTGGCGAGGGCGGTCGTGGGAGCCGCCCGGGCTCGCGGACTGCGGATCGCCCCGGCGAGCGGGTTCGCGGCGACGCCCGGGCGAGGGGTCCGCGCGACCGTCGAGGGGTGTGTGGTGGAGGTGGGCAGGATGCGGGATCCCGCCGACCGTATGGACGGGGTCGACGGTGTGCGAGATTCTGTCGACTGTATGCACGACCGCGGCGATGTGCCGGATTCCGCCGACGGTATGCACCGGCCCGACGGTGTGCCGGATTCCGCCGATCGTATGCACCGGCCCGACGGTGTCCCGGATCCCGCCGATCGTAGGCAGCACCGCGACGGTGTGCCGGAGCCTGCCGACCGTATGCGGAAGCCCGACGGTGTGCCCGGCGACCGTATGCACGGGGCCCTGCACCCCTCGGCCGGCACCACCGTCCTCGTCACCCGCGACGCCACCCCCGTAGGCACCCTCACCCTTGCCGACCGAGTCCGTCCCGCCGCTCCGGCCGCGACCGCGGCCCTGGCAGCGCTGACCGGCACCACTCCGGTCCTCCTCACCGGGGACAACGCGGACGCCGCCGCCCGGGTCGCCGAGGCCACCGGCATCACGGACGTCCGCGCGGGCCTGCTCCCCGAGGACAAGGTGAACGCCGTCCGTGATCTCCAACTCGCGGGGCGCAAGGTGCTGTTCGTCGGCGACGGGGTCAATGACGCGCCCGCGCTGGCCGCCGCCCACGCGGGCCTCGCTATGGGCCGGGCGGGTTCCGACCTGGCGCTGGAGACGGCCGACGCCGTGATCGTCCGCGACGACCTCACGGCCGTGCCGGCGGTCGTACGGCTCTCGCGGACCGCTCGCCGGCTGGTGCGACAGAACCTGGTGATCGCGGGCACGTTCATCACCGGCCTCGTGTTGTGGGACCTCGTCGGCCACCTCCCGTTGCCGCTCGGGGTGGCCGGCCACGAGGGATCGACCGTGCTGGTCGGCCTCAACGGGTTGCGGCTGCTCCGGGAGCGCGCCTGGCAGGGGTGATCGGCGACGGTGCTGGACGGACGAGGTCCATGTCGGATTCTCGCCAGCACCGGACGGGCCGGTGGCTGATGCTGGACACATGCTGAAAGGGATGTACACCGACCGGGAGCGCTGTGTGCGCGCCGTGCAGTCCAAGGACGCGCGGTTCGACGGCTGGTTCTTCACCGCGGTCCTGACCACCGGCATCTACTGCCGGCCGAGCTGTCCGGTGGTGGCGCCCAAGCCGGAGAACATGGTGTTCCACGCGAGCGCCGCCGCCTGCCAGCAGGCCGGGTTCCGGGCCTGCAAACGCTGCCGGCCCGACACCAGCCCGGGCTCCCCGGAGTGGAACCGGCGGGCCGACCTCGTGGCCCGCGCCATGCGGCTGATCGCCGACGGCGTGGTCGACCGGGAGGGTGTGCCCGGCCTCGCCGGCCGCCTCGGCTACAGCACCCGCCAGGTCGAGCGGCAGCTCCTCGCGGAACTCGGCGCGGGCCCCCTCGCGCTGGCCCGCGCCCAGCGCGCGCAGACCGCCCGACTGCTCGTCGAGTCCACCGCGCTGTCCATGGCGGACGTGGCGTTCGCGGCGGGCTTCGCCTCCGTCCGCGCGTTCAACGACACCGTGCGCGAGGTCTTCGCGCTCTCCCCGACCGAACTGCGGGCCCGCGTCCCGAAGCGGTACGACGCCACCACGGCGGGACTCCGCACCCCGACGCTCGCACCCCCGCCCCGCCCGGGTACGCGGCCCACCGGCACCGATGGCATCTCCACCACGACCGGCATCACGAGCCCCACAAGCCCCGCGAACACCACCGTGACACCGGCCGCCCCCGTCACCCTCCAGCTGCGCCTGCCGTTCCGCGCCCCCCTCAACCCCGACAACCTCTTCGGACACCTCGTGGCGACCGCCGTCCCGGGCGTGGAGGAGTGGCGGGACGGGGCGTACCGGCGCACGCTGCGGCTGCCGTACGGGCACGGGATCGTGGGGCTCGCCCCGCGCCCCGACCACGTCGCCTGCCGGCTCACCCTCGGTGACCTGCGGGACCTCACCGTCGCCATCAGCCGCTGCCGGCGGATGCTCGACCTGGACGCCGACCCCGTCGCCGTCGACGACCGGTTGCGCACGGACCCGCTGCTCGCCCCCCTGGTGGAGAAGGCGCCGGGTCGCCGCGTTCCGCGCACCGTGGACGAGGCGGAGTTCGCGGTGCGCGCGGTCCTCGGGCAACAGGTGTCCACGGCGGCGGCCCGTACCCACGCGGCCCGTCTGGTCGCCGCGCACGGGGAAGCCGTCGACGACCCGGAGGGCGGCCTCACCCACCTCTTCCCGACGCCCGAGGCGCTCGCCGAGGTCGACCCCGAGTCCCTCGCGATGCCCCGCACCCGCCGTACGACCCTCACCACACTCGTGGAGCAACTCGCTGAGGGAAGTCTCCACTTGGGGGTGGAGTCCGACTGGGATCAGGCCCGCGCCCGACTGCTGTCGCTGCCCGGCTTCGGCCCCTGGACGGTCGACGTCATCGCGATGCGCGCCCTCGGCGACCCCGACGCCTTCCTCCCCACCGACCTCGGAGTCCGGCGCGCCGCGCGGGAGTTGGGCCTTCCCTCCACTCCCGCCGCGCTCATGGCGCGCGCGGTGGCGTGGCGCCCCTGGCGGGCCTACGCCGTCCAGTACCTGTGGGCGACCGACACCCATCCGATCAACTTCCTTCCGGCCTGAGCACGTTCACGAACGGACCCACCATGAAGCGGCACACCGTCATCGACAGCCCGTACGGACCCCTCACGCTCGTCGCCGAAGACGGCGTTCTGTGCGGTCTCTACATGACCGAACAGCGCCACCGCCCGGCGGAGGAGACCTTCGGCCCTCGTGACGCCACCCTCTTCGGCGCCACCGAGGAGCAGCTGGAGGCCTATTTCGCCGGGGAGTTGAAGGAGTTCGCGCTCCCGCTGAGCCTGCACGGCACGCCGTTCCAGCGCACCGTCTGGGAGGCGCTGCGGCAGATCCCCTACGGCGAGACCCGCACCTACGGCGAACTCGCGGAGGCCCTCGGGAATCCGACCGCCTCCCGCGCGGTGGGTCTGGCCAACGGCCGCAACCCGATCGGCATCATCGTCCCCTGCCACCGTGTCGTCGGCGCGAACGGAAGCCTCACCGGATACGGGGGCGGCCTGGACCGCAAGCAGCGGCTGCTGAACCTGGAGCGCGCGGGGGGTGTGACGGCGCTGTTCTAGCGGGGTTCTCCGGCCGGCCCGGCCGCTCGGGGCGGGCTTGTTCCTCCAAGGCTGTCGTTCATGTGGATGAACAACAATCATGTGCACGACCGTTGACCCGCTCATGGCAAGCGCTTACCTTCCAGAACTAAGCGCTTTGGTCATCTGCGCGCGGAGTCCGGTCGTCGGTCATGTTCACCATGCCGAACCAGCCGTATGGTCGCACCGGGCCCGCCGCGGAGAAAAGGGGTCAGCCAACCCACCCCTCGTCGGACGAGCCGCAACCACCTGGAGAGAGAACGATGCAACGGAGACCCGTCATCGCGTGCGTCGGCCTGCTGGCCGGCACACTCGTCGCGTTGTCCGGCAACACGGCGCAGGCAGCGTCCACCCGCTACGAGGCCGAGAGTTCCCCGGCGGTCTGCACCGGCACCATCGACTCCGACTGGGCCGGCTACTCCGGCAGCGGATTCTGCAACGCCACCAACGCGGTGGGCTCTTACGCGCAGTTCACCGTGAACGCCTCCGCCGCCGGCACGGCGACGCTGAGCATCCGCTTCGCCAACGGGACGACCGCGGCCCGGCCCGCCACCCTCACGGTGAACGGCTCCTCGGCCACCACGGTCTCCTTCGAGAGCACCGGAGCCTGGGGCACATGGGCGACGAAGACCCTGTCGGTTCCGGTCGCCTCGGGCGGCAACACCATCCGGCTCAGCCCCACCGCCGCCGCCGGACTGCCCAACATCGACTACCTCGACGCCGAGGTCGGCGGCACCACCACGCCGCCCCCCTCGGCAACCGCTCTCTACGTGGCGCCGAACGGCACCGACGGCGCGGCCGGCACCCAGGCGGCGCCCACGACGCTCACCTCGGCGATCAGCCGCATCACCCCGGGCGGCACGATCTACCTGCGCGGCGGGACGTACGGATACGCCCAGACGGTCACCATCCCGGCGGGCAACAACGGCACCGCCGCCGACCGCACGGAACTCCTCGCCTACCCGGGTGAGACGCCGGTCCTGAACTTCTCGGCCCAGGCCGAGGACCCCGCCAACCGCGGCCTCGCCGTCAACGGGTCGTACTGGCACATCAAGGGAATCGTCGTCGAACGGGCCGGCGACAACGGCATCTTCGTCGGCGGCAGCAACAACATCTTCGAGCGCACGGTGACCCGGTTCAACCGCGACACCGGTCTCCAGCTCTCCCGGATGCTGTCCAGCACCCCCAGCAGCCAGTGGCCCTCCAACAACCTCATCCTGAGCGCGGAGTCGCACGACAACGCCGACTCCGACGGCGAGGACGCCGACGGCTTCGCCGCCAAGCTCACCACCGGTCCGGGGAACGTCTTCCGCTACGCGGTGTCCCACAACAACATCGACGACGGCTGGGACCTCTACACCAAGTCGGACACCGGCCCGATCGGCCCGGTGACCATCGAGGACTCCCTCGCCTACGACAACGGCACCCTCAGCGACGGCTCCCAGGCCGGCAACGGTGACCGTAACGGCTACAAGCTCGGCGGCGAGGACATCGCGGTCAACCACATCGTCCGGCGCTCCATCGCCTACCACAACGGCAAGCACGGCTTCACCTACAACAGCAACCCCGGCTCCATGACGGTGTCGGGCAACGTCAGCATCGACAACGCCCAGCGCAACTTCAACTTCGACGCCGGCACCTCGGTGTTCACCAACAACACCTCCTGCCGCAGTGGCAGCGGCACCAACGACCGGATCATCGGCACCGCCGACACCACCAACCAGTTCTGGTCCGGCACCAACGGCTCCCGCTGCTCGTCCTACGCCGGAGCGCTGCACTGGTCCTACGCCTCGGACGGCCGCCTGGTCGTCACCTTCGGCGGCAACTAGGTCCACAGCGGCGGCGACCGGTCCACGGACGCGGCCCGGCCTCGACGCCCCGACGCCCCGACGGCCCACCGGCCGCCGGGGCGTCCGCCTGCCCGGCTGCCGGTCAGCCGGCCGCCGATCTCCGGCCGCCACCGCCGCCACCAGCGGGGCGCGCGTGCTCTCAGGAACCGTTCCCGACGCCGAGCCCGCGCAGCACCGCGAGCAGGGCCGTGCCGACGGCCTGCCGGATCACCTCGTCGGCGATCCCGTCGTACGGGGTCGGCTCGGCTCTGACGATGAGCGGCCCGGCGCCGTGGTCGGCGGCCACCTCGACCAGACCTGCCGCCGGCTGTACCCGGAGACTGGTGCCGGCGGCGACGAAGACCTGACCGAGCCCGCACCGGCGGCCGCGCGGCCCCCCGGCGAGCGCCCCCACCGGGCACGGCCCCGGGGCGGTCACGCCACCCGGTGGCCGTTCTCCAGTTCCGCCGTCCCCGAACCGTCCGCCAGGACGTCCAGCGCGGCCAGTACCCGGAGGCCGAGGGCGCCCGGCAGGTGGTCGGTGAGCTCCTCGCGCCGCACCAGCCGCCAGGACAGCAGCTCCTCCTCCTGGAGGCGGATCGCCTTCAGGTCCTCCTCGCCGAGGACTCCGCCGTCGTACACGTACGCCACCAGCGGCGGCCGGTTCGTACCCTGCACCCAGTCGACGGCGAGCAGCCGGCCGAGTTCGCGGTCGAGGCCGATCTCCTCCAACGTCTCGCGGCGGGCGCCCTGGCGCGGGGTCTCGCCGTCGTCGGACTCGACGGTGCCGCCCGGAAGCGCCCACCCGGCACGGTAGTTGGGTTCGACGAGCAGCACCCGCCCCCGCTCGTCCCGGAAGAGCGCCGCGGCGCCGGCCAGGACGCGGGGCAGCGAGGCGATGTACGTGGCGTAGTCAGCAGTGGTCACCCTCGAAGGGTATCCAGCTCCCGGCGTCGGCCGTCGCCGCGCACGGAGGCGGACGACCGGCTCGGTCAACAGGCGTCCGCCCCCGCCAGCCGCAGCGTGCGCCCCGCCAGTTCGCTGATGCGCACCCCGTCGAAGCCGAAGACGGCGCTGCGCACGGTGTCCCGCAACGGCTCCGTCCACTGCGCGGGGATCGCCGCCGCCCCGGTCAGCACCCCGGCCACGGAACCCGCCGTCGCCCCGTTGGAGTCGGTGTCCAGACCGCCGCGGACGGTCAGGGCGATGGTGCGGGTGAAGTCCCCGTCGCCGTACAGCAGCCCGGCGGTGAGGACGGCGGCGTTCGGGACCGTGTGGATCCAGCCCAGCCCCGCCGTCTCCTCCGCCACGGTGGTGAGCGTGTCCTCCCAGCTCATGCGGGTGCGGTGGAGCGACGTGACCCGGCGTACGGTCCGGGCGAGGCGGCTGCTCGCCGGGATCACCGCCAGTGCCTCGTCCACGGCGTGGCGCGTCGACGGCGCGGTGAACGCGGCGGCCACCAGCGCCGCCGCCCACATCGCGCCGTAGACGCCGTTGCCGGTGTGCGACAGCACCGCGTCCCGGCGGGCCAGCGAGGCGGCGCGGCGGGGAAGGCCGGGGCTGGTCCAGCCGTAGACGTCGGCACGGATCAGGGCGCCGATCCACTCCTGGTACGGATTGTCGTACGTCGCCGTCAGCGGAGGCTTCAGCCCGCTCGCGAGGTTGCGGTACGCCGCGCGCTCCGCGGTGAACGTCTGGAGATACGGCAGCCGCAGCAGCCACAGGTCGCCGACCTGCTCGGTGCTGAAGCCGAAACCGTGGGTCTCCAGGAGGTGCAGACCGAGGATGGCGTAGTCGATGTCGTCGTCGCGGCAGCTGCCGTGCACGCGGCCGCGTACGCACTGACGCCACTCGGGGCGCAGTGGCGGCCCGTCGTCGTCGGCGGCCGGTTCGGGCAGGTAGTCGGTGAGCGGCAGGGCGTCCGCCCGCCGCAGATAGCGGTCGATGCGGTCGCGCGTCCACAGGTCGCCCTGCTCGACCGGCTTGCCCAGCATGTTCCCGGCGATCCGGCCCAGCCAGCCCCCGAGCACCCGGTCGGCGAGTTCGCGCTCGTTCACCACAGGGGTCATGCTTCCGGTCTACCCGATTCCCGGCCGGACCGCGCCACCACCCGACGGCCCACATCCCGTCCCACGCGCCGTCGCCCGCCGCCGGCGCGCCTCGGCCCTGTCCCAGCCGTGCCGCCGTCCGCCTCGCGTCCGCCCGCGTGCCGCCCGCTCCTCCGGTCGCTCGCGAGCTGCCCGCCCTCCGGCCACCCGCGGCGTGTCGACAGGGCGCGGGGGAGCCGCTTCGTGGCTGTTCACGGCCCGGACAGGCATGACGGCGGGGGCGTCCTCCGGTTAAGGTCGCAGCGGCGCGACTGGCCCCGAAATGCGCGGGCCCGGAGAGCAAGGGGATCAAGTGGCGGACGCCGGAACGCAGGGCACTCGCAGGGTGCTCGTGGCCGCGGACAAGTTCAAGGGCTCACTGACGGCCGTGGAGGTCGCCGAGCGGGTGACGGCCGGACTGCGCCGGGCACTGCCGGGGGTCGAGGTTGAGGCCCTGCCGGTCGCCGACGGCGGCGACGGCACGGTCGCCGCGGCGGTCGCGGCCGGATTCGAACGCCGGGAGGTACGGGTCGCCGGCCCCCTCGGCCAGGAGGTCACCGCCGCGTTCGCGGTGCGGGGCGACACCGCCGTCGTGGAGATGGCCGAGGCGAGCGGACTGCAACGGCTGCCGGCCGGCGTGTTCGCCCCGCTGACGGCCTCGACGTACGGCTCCGGCGAGCTGCTGCGGGCCGCGCTGGACGCGGGCGTGCGGACGATCGTGTTCGGGGTCGGCGGCAGCGCCACCACGGACGGCGGTGCGGGCATGCTGTCCGCGCTGGGCGCCCGCTTCCTGGACGCGGACGGCGAGCCCGTCACTCCGGGCGGCGGCGGCCTCGCCGACCTGGCGAGCGCGGACCTCTCCGGTCTCGACCCCCGCCTCACCTCCGTCGAACTCGTCCTGGCCAGCGACGTCGACAATCCGCTGACCGGCCCGAAGGGCGCTCCGGCGGTCTACGGCCCGCAGAAGGGCGCCTCGCCGGACGACGTGGCGGCGCTGGACGCGGCGCTCGCGCACTACGCCAAGGTGCTGGAGGCCTCGGTCGGTCCGCGGGCCGCCGAGTACGCCGCCGCACCGGGGGCGGGCGCCGCGGGCGGCATCGGTTACGGCGCGCTGCTGCTCGGCGCCCGGTTCCGCGCCGGCATCGAGGTCATGCTCGACGTGCTGGGGTTCGCACCGGCGCTGGAGCGGGCCGAGCTGGTCATCACCGGTGAGGGTTCCCTCGACGAGCAGACCCTGCACGGCAAGGCGCCCGCAGGGGTCGCGGCGGCGGCCCGAGCGGCCGGCAAGGAGGTCGTCGCGGTCTGCGGCCGTCTCGCGCTGCCGCCGGAGGCCCTGGGCCGGGCCGGGATCAGGCGCGCCTACCCGCTCACGGACGCCGAGCCGGACATCGCGAAGTGCATCGCGGAGGCCGGCCCGATTCTGGAGCGCGTCGCGGAGCGGATCGGGCGCGACTTCCTGACCTGATCGGTCCCCGCCGCCGACGAGCACAGGGGGCGGAAGCAGGAGTCGGGCGTGGGCGCAGGCACGGGCACGGGCACGGGCACGGGCAGTGTCCGGGCCGTCGGCGGGCGTGCGGACGGGTCGCCGGGAACCGGCGCCTCCCTCGGGCGCCGTGGGACGGGCCGTCGGGCTTCGTCGGCCACCGGCCTCTCGGGCGCCGTGCAGTGCGGACGTCCTCGAAGGTTGCCGTGCGGACGGGGCATCGGGCTTTCGTCGGCCACCGGCCCCCGGGGGGCGCTGTGTGGTGCGGACGTCCTTGAAGGTTGGCGTGCGGACGGGGCGTCGGGCTTCGTCGGCCACCGGCCTCCCGTGGGCGCCGTGCGGTGCGGACGTCCTCGTAGGTTGGCGTGCGGACGGGTCGTCGGGCTTCGTCGGCCACTGGCCCCCGGGGGGCGCTGTGTGGTGCGGACGTCCTTGAAGGTTGCCGTGCGGACGGGTCGTCCGGCCTCGCCGACCACCGGCCCCCGGGGGCGCCGCGAGGTGCGGCCCACCGGCCCCCGGGGGCGCCATGCGATGCGGACGTCCTCGAACGCGAAACGGGTGTGGCCCGGACCTCGGAGGTCCGGGCCACACCCGTCGGCGTGTGAGGGCGGCTACGGCAGCTGGGCCGCGCGCGCCTCGCGCCGGTTGTCGCGGAAGGTGTTCACCCGGCGGGCCGTGGCGAACAGCGGGATGACGGCGCCCATGACCAGCTGGAGCGCGCAGCCCGTCTGGAGGAGCAGCTGGCCGCCGGGGGCGTCGAAGGCCCAGGCGGTGAGCAGGCCCATCGCCAGCACGATCCAGACGAGCATCGCGCCGGCCAGGCGGCCCCGCGGCTTCGGGTACTCGACCCGGCTGACCATCAGCCAGGCGGTGCCCAGGATGGCGAGGAGGGTCGCCACGAAGGGCAGCTCCAGCAGGACGATCGAGACGACCGTGAGTGCGCCGCACGGTGACGGCATGCCCTGGAACATGCCGTTCGTCGGTGTCACACAGGAGAAGCGCGCCAGTCTCAGCACCACCGCCAGCAGGACGACGATCGCCCCCACCGCGGCCACTCGCTGGTAGGCGTCGTCCGCCACCATGCCGTAGACGAGGACGAAGTACGCCGGTGCCAGACCGAAGCTGATCAGGTCCGAGAGGTTGTCCAGCTCGGCGCCCATCGGCGAGGAGCGCAGCTTGCGTGCGACGAGACCGTCGAACAGGTCGAAGACCGCCGCGCACAGCATGAGGATGACGGCCGTGGCCGCGCTGTTGCGCGCCATGCCGGATTCCTGGCTGTCGGTGAGGTGCGGGATGAGGATGCCGGTGGTGGTGAAGTACACCGCCATGAAGCCGCACGTGGCGTTGCCGAGGGTGAGGGTGTCCGCTATCGACAGACGCAGCGAGAGGGGCATCTCCTCCACCTCGTCCACGTCGTCGGCCTCGGGCACCCAGCCCGTCTGGGTCTCCGGGTCAATCACGGTCAATGCGAGTCACCCCTGCCACGGTCTTCTGCCCCACCTCGACCGCCACGTCCACACCCTCGGGGAGGTAGACGTCGACGCGTGAGCCGAAGCGGATCAGGCCGATCCGCTCGCCCTGCTCGACCTTCGTGCCCTGGGGGATGTAAGGGACGATGCGGCGGGCTACGGCACCGGCGATCTGGATCATCTCGATGTCACCCAGCTCGGTGTCGAAGTGCCAGACGACGCGCTCGTTGTTCTCGCTCTCCTTGTTGAAGGCCGGCACGAACCCACCCGGGATGTGCTCGACCGACGTCACCGTGCCGGCCAGCGGGGCGCGGTTGACGTGGACGTTGAGCGGGCTCATGAAGATCGCGACCCGGGTCCGTCCGTCCTTCCACGGCATGATGCTCTGCACCACACCGTCGGCGGGGGAGATGACCCTGCCGGAAGCGATCTCGCGCTCGGGGTCGCGGAAGAACCACAGCATGCCCGCCGCGAGAGCGGTGGCGGGCACGGCGACGGCCTTGGCGACACCCGAGCGGCGGGCGCGGACCAGGCTGACGGCGGCGGTGGCGACGGTCGGGAGGAGCCACGGCGATGCTCCGCGCGCAAGGCGTACGCCGGCCAGGCTGTCGCGAGGTGCAGAGGTTTGGCTGTGGGGCATGGATGACCTTCGTAGCGAATGATGCCGCGCTTCGACGGGGGGACGGCGGCTTTCCCGCGATCGTAGCGGTTCGGGGCCGCAACTGGGTAAGCCAGGAAGCCGAGTCGACGGCAAGGGGTGGTTGACGGGGTGTGATCTTCTTCTCGAAGAAAACACCCCCAACCGGACATCTAGCCCTGGAATCGATACTCTTCGAGCAGTCTGCGACCGATGATCATTTTCTGGATCTCGGCAGTGCCTTCACCGATGAGCAGCATCGGGGCCTCTCGGTAGAGGCGCTCGATCTCGTACTCCTTGGAGAAGCCGTAGCCGCCGTGGATCCGGAAGGCGTCCTCCACGACCTCCTTGCAGTACTCGGAGGCGAGATACTTCGCCATCCCTGCCTCAAGGTCGTTTCGTTCCCCGGAATCCTTTTTGCGCGCGGCATTCACCATCATCGCATGGGCGGCCTCGACCTTGGTAGCCATCTCGGCCAGTTTGAACTGGATCGCCTGGTGCTGGGCGATCGGCTTGCCGAAGGTGTGGCGCTGCTGGGCGTAGCTCACGCCCAGCTCGAAGGCGCGCTGGGCGACGCCGCAGCCGCGGGCGGCGACGTTGACGCGGCCGACCTCCACACCGTCCATCATGTGGTAGAAACCACGGCCGGTGACCCCGCCGAGCACGCGGTCTGCGGGAACGCGCAGACCGTCCATGATCAGCTCGGTGGTGTCGACCCCCTTGTAACCCATCTTGTCGATCTTGCCCGGGATGGTGAGGCCGGGTCGGACCTCGCCGAAGCCGGGCTCCTTCTCCACCAGGAAGGTCGTCATCGACTTGTGGGGCGCGGTCCCCTCGGGGTGTCCTTCGTCACTGCGCACCAGAACGGCCACCAGGGAGGACGTACCGCCGTTCGTCAGCCACATCTTCTGGCCGTTCAGGACGTACTCCTCGCCGTCCTTCACCGCCTTGGAGGTGATCGCCGACACGTCCGAGCCCAGCCCCGGCTCCGACATCGAGAACGCGCCCCGGATGTCGCCGGCCGCCATCCGCGGCAGGAAGTGGTCCTTCTGCTCCCGCGTGCCGTGCTGCTTGAGCATGTACGCCACGATGAAGTGCGTGTTGATGATGCCGGAGACGGACATCCAGCCGCGGGCGATCTCCTCGACGCACAGGGCGTAGGTGAGGAGCGACTCGCCCAGACCCCCGTACTCCTCGGGGATCATCAGGCCGAACAGGCCCAGCTCCTTCAGGCCGTCGACGATCGCCTGCGGGTACTCGTCGCGGTGCTCCAGCTCGGTGGCGACCGGGATGATCTCCTTGTCCACGAAGTCGCGGACGGTGGAGAGGATCTCCTGCTGGACGTCGGTCAGACCGGCGGTCTGGGCTAGGCGCGCCATGGCTACTTCTCCGTCTTTTCCGAAGGGTCGTTCAGCTCCGGGCGGCCGGGCTGCTCGCCGCCGCGCTCCTTGGTGTACGTCTCGGTGGGCACCATCACCTTGCGGCGGAACACGCAGACCAGCGTGCCGTCCTGCTTGTAGCCCTTGGTCTCGACGTAGACGATGCCGCGGTCGTTCTTCGACTTGGACGGCCACTTGTCGAGGACGGTCGTCTGGCCGTACACCGTGTCGCCGTGGAAGGTCGGCGCCACGTGCCGGAGCGACTCGATCTCCAGGTTGGCGATCGCCTTGCCGGAGACGTCCGGGACGGACATGCCGAGCAGCAGCGAGTAGATGTAGTTGCCGACGACGACGTTCCTGCCGAAGTCGGTCGTCCTCTCCGCGTAGTTGCTGTCCATGTGGAGCGGGTGGTGGTTCATGGTGAGGAGACAGAACAGGTGGTCGTCGTACTCCGTGACCGTCTTGCCCGGCCAGTGCTTGTACGTCGCCCCGACCTCGAACTCCTCGTACGTGCGTCCGAACTGCATCGCCGTCACGCCTCCGGGATCTCGAACGTGCTGGTGCGCCGCATGCCGGCGGCGCGGCCCTTGCCGGAGATGACCAGGGCCATCTTGCGGCTGGCCTCGTCGATCATCTCGTCGCCGAGCATCGCGGAGCCCTTCTTGCCACCCGCCTCGGACGTGTAGTAGTCGTACGCGTCCAGGATCAGCTCGGCGTGGTCGTAGTCCTCCTGGGACGGCGAGAAGATCTCGTTGGACGCCTCCACCTGGCCCGGGTGCAGCACCCACTTGCCGTCGAAGCCGAGCGCGGCGGCGCGCCGGGCGACCTCGCGGTAGCCGTCGACGTTGCGGATCTGGAGGTAGGGGCCGTCGATCGCCTGGAGGTCGTTGGCGCGCGCGGCCATCAGGATCTTCATCAGGATGTAGTGGTAGGCGTCCGCCGGGTAGCCGGGCGGCTGCTCGCCCACGACCAGCGACTTCATGTTGATCGACGCCATGAAGTCGGCCGGGCCGAAGATGATCGTCTCGACCCGCGGAGAGGCCTGGGCGATCTCGTTGACGTTGTTGAGGCCCTGGGCGTTCTCGATCTGCGCCTCGATGCCGATGCGGCCGACCTCGAAGCCCATCGTCTTCTCGATCTGCGTCAGCAGCAGGTCCAGGGCGACGACCTGCTGGGCGTTCTGCACCTTCGGCAGCATGATGCAGTCGAGGTTCGGACCCGCGCCCTCGACGACCGTGACGACATCGCGGTACGTCCACTCGGTCGTCCAGTCGTTGACGCGCACGACCCTCGTCTTGCCCGTCCAGTCGCCCTCGTTGAGGAACTTGACGATGGTGTGCCGCGCCTCGGGCTTGGCGAGGGGCGCGCAGGCGTCCTCCAGGTCGAGGAAGACCTGGTCGGCGGGGAGGCCCTGGGCCTTCTCCAGGAAGCGCGGGTTCGAACCCGGCACGGCCAGGCAGGAGCGCCGCGGGCGGAGACGGTTGACGGTCATGCGGGGACCTCCAGGGGGTCGAGCTTGTTCGCTTTGCGGATCTCGTCCACGATGCGGCCGATGATCGCGGTGATGTCGAAGTCCTTCGGTGTGAACACGGCGGCCACTCCCGCGGCCAGCAGTTGTTCGGCGTCACCGCCTGGGATGATGCCACCGGCGATCACCGGAATGTCTGTGGCACCGGCCACACGCAGCCGTTCGAGGACGTCCGGCACCAGTTGGGCGTGCGATCCGGACAGGATCGACAGGCCGACCGCGTGCACGTCCTCGGCGACGGCCGCGTCCACGATCTGCTCCGGCGTCAGCCGGATTCCCTGGTAGACCACCTCGAAGCCGGCGTCGCGCGCGCGCACGGCGATCTGCTCGGCGCCGTTGGAGTGCCCGTCCAGGCCCGGCTTGCCGACCAGGAACCGCAGCTTGCCGACGCCGAGGTCCGAAGCCGTCAGCTCCACCTTGCGGCGCACCTCGGACAGCGCCGAGCCCGCCTCGGCGGGGATCGCCACCGGAGCCGACGAGACCCCCGTCGGGGCGCGGAACTCGCCGAACACCTCGCGCAGCGCCCCGGCCCACTCCCCGGTCGTGACGCCGGCGCGGGCGCACTCGAGGGTGGCCTCCATGAGGTTGCCGGTGCCCTTGGCGGCCTCCTTCAGCTTCTCCAGCGCCTTGCAGGGGCGCGGATGGTTGAAGGGCGGCTGGTACCGGGTGTCGCGCCAGTGCCGGAGGGAGGCGATCACACGGGCCTCGACGGCCGGGTCGACCGTCTGGATCGCCGTGTCGAGATCGGCGGTCAGCGGGTTCGGTTCGGTCGTCCCGAAGACGTTGACGCCGACGATCTTCTCCTGACCGGACTCGATACGACCCCTGCGCTCCGCGTGCGAGGAGACCAGCTGCGACTTGAGGTAGCCGGACTCGACGGCGGCCATCGCGCCGCCCATCTCCTCGATGCGCTCCATCTCGGCGAGCGACTCCTCGACCAGCTCGCCCACCTTGGCCTCGATCACCTTCGACCCCTCGAAGATGTCCTCGTACTCCAGCAGGTCGCTCTCGTACGCCAGCACCTGCTGCATGCGCAGCGACCACTGCTGGTCCCAGGGGCGGGGCAGGCCCAGCGCCTCGTTCCAGGCCGGCAGCTGCACGGCACGCGCGCGTGCGTCCTTGGAGAGGGTCACGGCCAGCATCTCCAGCACGATCCGCTGGACGTTGTTCTCCGGCTGCGCCTCGGTCAGTCCGAGGGAGTTGACCTGGACGCCGTAGCGGAAGCGGCGGTGCTTGGGGTTCTCGATGCCGTACCGCTCACGGGTGACGCGGTCCCAGATGCGGCCGAAGGCACGCATCTTGCACATCTCCTCGACGAAGCGGACGCCCGCGTTCACGAAGAAGGAGATCCGGCCGACGACCTCTCCCATACGCTCCTGCGGCACCTGGCCGCTGTCGCGGACGGCGTCCAGCACGGCGATCGCCGTCGACATCGCGTACGCGATCTCCTGGACCGGCGTGGCGCCCGCCTCCTGCAGGTGGTAGCTGCAGATGTTGATCGGGTTCCACTTCGGCATGTGGGAGACCGTGTACGCGATCATGTCGGTCGTCAGGCGCAGGCTCGGCCCCGGCGGGAACACGTGCGTGCCGCGGGACAGGTACTCCTTGACGATGTCGTTCTGGGTCGTGCCCTGGAGCCGGGTGATGTCCGCGCCCTGCTCCTCGGCGACGACCTGGTAGAGCGCCAGCAGCCACATGGCGGTGGCGTTGATGGTCATCGAGGTGTTCATCTGCTCCAGGGGGATGTCCTGGAACAGCCGGCGCATGTCACCGAGGTGGGCCACCGGCACGCCGACCCGGCCGACCTCGCCGCGGGCGAGGACGTGGTCGGAGTCGTAGCCGGTCTGCGTCGGCAGGTCGAACGCCACCGACAGGCCCGTCTGGCCCTTGGCGAGGTTGCGCCGGTACAGCTCGTTGGACGCCTCGGCCGTGGAGTGGCCGGCGTAGGTCCGCATCAACCACGGCCGGTCCTTCTCCCTCCGCGCACCGGAGGACTGACGCTCAGTCATGGGTGACCTCAGACGTTGCGGAAGCGGTTGATGGCGTCGATGTGCTGGGCGCGCTTGTCGTGGTCGCGCACGCCGAGCCCTTCCTCGGGGGCCAGGCACAGCACGCCGACCTTGCCCTGGTGGACGTTGCGGTGCACGTCGTGGGCGGCCTGGCCGGTCTCCTCCAGGGCGTAGACCTTCGACAGGGTCGGGTGGATCTTGCCCTTCGCGACGAGCCGGTTGGCCTCCCAGGCCTCGCGGTAGTTGGCGAAGTGCGAGCCGACGATCTTCTTGAGGGACATCCACAGGTAGCGGTTGTCGTACTCGTGGTGGTAGCCCGAGGTGGAGGCGCAGGTGACGATGGTGCCGCCCTTGCGGGTGACGTACACGGAAGCACCGAAGGTCTCGCGGCCCGGGTGCTCGAAGACGATGTCCACGTCCTCGCCGCCGGTCAGTTCGCGGATGCGCTTGCCGAGACGCTTCCACTCCTTGGGGTCCTGGGTGTGCTCGTCCTTCCAGAACTTGTAGTCCTCGGCGGTGCGGTCGATGATCGCCTCGGCGCCCATGGCCCGGCAGATGTCCGCCTTCTGCTCGCTGGAGACGACACAGATGGGGTTGGCGCCGCCGGCCAGCGCGAACTGGGTGGCGTAGGAGCCGAGGCCGCCGCTGGCGCCCCAGATCAGGACGTTGTCGCCCTGCTTCATGCCGGCGCCGTTGCGCGAGACCAGCTGCCGGTAGGCGGTGGAGTTGACCAGGCCCGGGGCGGCGGCCTCCTCCCAGCTGAGGTGGTCCGGCTTGGGCATCAGCTGGTTGGACTTGACCAGGGCGATCTCGGCGAGGCCGCCGAAGTTGGTCTCGAAGCCCCAGATGCGCTGCTCGGGGTCGAGCATCGTGTCGTTGTGGCCGTCCGAGGACTCCAGCTCGACCGACAGGCAGTGCGCGACGACCTCGTCACCGGGCTTCCAGGAGTTGACGCCGGGGCCGGTGCGCAGGACGACGCCCGCGAGGTCGGAGCCGATGATGTGGTACGGCAGGTCGTGGCGCTTGCTCAGCTCGCTGAGCCTGCCGTAGCGCTCCAGGAAGCCGAACGTCGACACCGGCTCGAAGATCGAGGTCCACACCGAGTTGTAGTTGACCGAGGAGGCCATGACGGCCACCAGGGCCTCGCCGGGGCCCAGTTCCGGCACCGGCACCTCGTCCAGGTGGATGGACTTGCGGGGGTCCTTGTCGCGGGTGGCGAGCCCGGCGAACATCTCCGTCTCGTCCTTGTGCACGGTGATCGCGCGGTACGACTCGGGGAGCGGCAGGGCGGCGAAGTCGTCCGGGGTCGAGTCCGGCGACTGGATCGCGTCCAGGATGTCCTTCACGGTCACGGTATTGCCTCCGGCGGTGAGCGCCCTGAGGGAGGGGCGCTGAGGGTTACGTCGTTGCTGCTGAGGGTGGGTAGGGGTGTGCCGTCGGTTCGGCGGGTGGTGCTGTTCGGCAGCGCTTTGTGGCGCGGGAGGTTGCCTGTGACGCAGGCGTCCGGGCGCGCGAGCCATGGAGCTTGCGGGGACAGCCGGCGTACGCATGGTCTCTGCACGCCGGCCGCCCGGACACCTTCAACGTATGACACGGCGTGTCACCTCGCAAGGCACTGAGTGCCAGAACTTCCCCTCAGATGAAATCTTTACGTAACACATGAGCGATGATCGATCGAACCGCCCCGGAAATCCCCGCGAAAAGGGGCTCTGACATGCCAAAACGGCCACCCGGTGGGGTGGCCGTCGTCACAGCGTCCGGAGGTCGTGAGGGGCGGTTCAGCGCTCCTTGAGCGCCTGCTCGATGGTCCGCATGACCTCGTGCAGCGGGGCGTCGGTGCGGGCGACCGTCACCAGGACCTCGCCCGGTTCGAAGACCGCCGCGGCGGCCGGCCGCGTCGCGGCGGTGCCGCGCCCGGCACCGATGCCGGTGCCGAACGTCTTGCGCACGATGCCGAAGGCGTGGTCGAGCTGGGCCTCGACGTCACCCTGGCCGCCCGCCCGCAGCCAGCGCCGCAGCACGTGGTTGTGGGCGGTGACCACGGCCGAGGCGGCGACCTCGGCCAGCAGCGGGTCGTCGTTGGCGTCGTCGTCGTGCGCGTGCTCGTCGAAGTGGCCCAGCAGGTAGCGGGTGAAGAGACGCTCGTAGCGGGCCACCGACGCGATCTCCGCCTCGCGCAGGGTCGGCACCTCGCGGGTGAGCTTGTAGCGGGCGACCGAGATCTCCGGCCGGGCCGCGTACATCTTCATGACTTCCTTGATGCCGCGGCACACCGTGTCCAGCGGGTGCTCGTGCGCGGGGGCCGCGTTCAGCACCGCCTCGGCCCGGATCAGGGTGTCGTCGTGATCGGGGAAGATCGCCTCTTCCTTGGAGCGGAAGTGGCGGAAGAAGGTCCGGCGGGCGACCCCGGCCGCGGCCGCGATCTCGTCGACGGTGGTGGCCTCGTACCCCTTGGTCGCGAACAGCTCCATCGCCGCGGCCGCCAGTTCGCGGCGCATCTTCAGCCGCTGGGCCGCCGCGCGGGAGCCCGCGGCACTCTCCGGCGCGTCGGCCGTGAAAGGTGTACGTGAGGACTTGGCGGGCTGGGGCATGCCCTGAACGTACTGCATGTGCGCAGCTCGGTGCGCCTGTCCGGCCCCTTCCCCGCCCCACGCGGGCAGGGAGGGGGCCGCCGTTCCGAGCAGCCCGCCCCAGTCCTCACCGGCCCTCGACCGGTCGCCGACGCCGTCAGCGGCGGGCATGTTCGCGGAAGCCCCGGCCCGTCTTGCGGCCGAGGCAGCCCGCGGCCACCAGGTGCTCCAGAAGCGGCGCCGGCGCCAGCCCCGGGTCGCGGAACTCGCGGTGCAGGACCTTCTCGATGGCGAGCGAGACGTCCAGTCCGACGACGTCCAGCAGCTCGAAGGGGCCCATCGGATAGCCACCGCCCAGCTTCATCGCCGCGTCGATGTCGTCGAGGGAGGCGTAGTGCTCCTGCACCATCTTGATCGCGTTGTTGAGGTACGGGAACAGCAGGGCGTTCACGATGAACCCGGCCCGGTCGCCGCAGTCCACGGCGTGCTTCCTGATCCTGACGCAGACCTCGCGGACCGTCGAGTGGACGTCCTCGGCCGTCAGCACCGTGCGGACGACCTCGACCAGCTTCATCGCGGGCGCCGGGTTGAAGAAGTGCATGCCGATCACGTCCTGCGGACGCGAGGTGGCGCGGGCCAGCGCCACGACCGGCAGCGAGGACGTGGTGGTGGCCAGGACGGCACCCCGCTTGCACACCTTGTCCAGCGCCGCGAACAGCTGCCGCTTGACGTCCAGGTCCTCGGCGATCGCCTCGACGGCCAGATCCACATCGGCGAAGGCGTCGTAGGACCCGGCCGGGGTGATCCGCTCCAGGGTCTGCGCGGCGGCCTCGGCGGTCAGCCGGCCCTTGTCGACGGAGCGCGCGAGGGACTTGCCGATCCGGGCCCTGGCCGTCCGCGCCTTCTCCTCGGTGCGGGCGGCCAGGACGACGTCGTAGCCCGCCTTGGCGAAGACCTCCGCGATGCCGGAGGCCATCGTGCCCGAGCCCGCCACGCCGACGCTGCGCACCGGACGGCCGGGGGCACCCGACGCGTCGGCGACGGGCGTCAGGGCGTCCGGCACGACCGTCGCGCCGCCGGGGGCGTCGTAGGTGTAGAAGCCGCGGCCCGACTTGCGGCCGGTCAGGCCCGCCTCGCCGAGCTGCTTGAGGATCGGCGCGGGGGCGTGCAACCGGTCCTGGGACTCGGCGTACATGGCCTCCAGGACCGTGCGGGCGGTGTCGACGCCGATCAGGTCCAGCAGCGCCAGCGGGCCCATCGGCAGTCCGCAGCCCAGCCGCATCGCGGCGTCGATGTCCTCGCGGGAGGCGTACTTCGCCTCGTACATCGCGGCGGCCTGGTTGAGGTAGCCGAACAGCAGGCCGTCCGCGACGAACCCGGGGCGGTCGCCGACCGCGACCGGCTCCTTGCCCAGGTCGAGGGCGAGGTCGGTGACCGCGGCGACGGCGGCGGGAGCGGTCAGCACCGAGGAGACCACCTCGACCAGTTTCATCGCCGGGGCCGGGTTGAAGAAGTGCAGGCCCAGCACCCGCTCGGGGCGCGCCGAGTCGGCGGCGAGCCGGGTGACGGACAGCGCGTTGGTGCCGGTCGCCAGGATCGCCTCGGGCCGCACGATGCCGTCCAGCTCCCGGAAGATCTGCTGCTTGATCTCGTACGACTCCGGCGCCACCTCGATGACCAGGTCGGCGTCGGCCGCCGCGGCGAGGTCGGTCGAGGTGCGCACGCGGGCGAGGGCGTCGGCGCGCTCCTGGCCGGTGAGCCGGCCGCGTTCCACGGCGCGGGCGGTGGAGGCCTCCAGGGCGGCGACGGACCGCGCGGCCTGGGCCTCGGTGATGTCGATGCCGATCACCTCACGGCCGGCCCGGGCCAGGACCTCGGCGATACCGGTGCCCATGGTGCCGAGACCGACGACGGCGATCGTCCGGAGGGCGGAGAGAGGGGCGGGGGACAGGGGAGCGGCCATCGCGGGACTCCAGGAATGAGGGTGACGGCTGGAAGCGTCCCCGGTGCGTCCGGGCGCCTTCGAAGGGCAGCGGGGACGCACCGGGGTGCGTGAAGCGGAGTGCTCGGTGCGGGTGTTTCCGGGCTGCGAGCGCACACGCCCGGGACCGTCGCTGCGGACGTGCACACGTCCGAGGAACGGTGATGACCGACCGGCCCTGTCCCGAGGCCGGGTCGTGCAAGCGGTACCTGACGTACCGAACCGACTCCGTCGCGGCGGCTGCGTCACCAGGCCGTCACGAACGGGGGTGCGAGTGGGTAACTCGCTCGTATGAGCTTAACCGGTGGGTAACGAGCGCGCCAGCCCCTCGGGTTTGTGATGTACGTCCCGACGCCGTCACCACCGCTCTAGGCTCGCCCTCATGGACGAAGAGTTGCGAACGCTCACGGAGCGCTTACGGCGGGAGTCGGGAGGGGGCGCCGTCTTCGAGGAGTTGACGGCCACCGCCGACCACGACGCGCTCGCCGAGGTGCTCACCGCCGCCGGGCAGCCGCTGTGGGCCAGGGAACTGGCCGCGTTCCGCCTGGGACTTGCCGGGGACCGGCGCGCCTTCGAGGCCCTCGTCCTCTTCCTCAACCACCGCGACCCGCCCCGCTGCGCCTCCGCCGCGCACGCCCTCGCGCGGCTGGGCGACCCGCGGACCGCGCGGGCGGCGGCCACCCTGGCCACCAACGAACTGCGCGTCGCCTACGCCCTGCACCCCGTCCGGCTCCTGGTGGAGCTGCGCGCACCCGAGGCGGTGCCCGCGCTGATCACGACGCTGCGGCGGCGGCTGCGCCCGCACGACCCGTACCGACGGGTCGCCCTCGCCTGCGTGGACGGCCTCGGCAGCCTGGGCGACGGCCGCGCCCGCCCCGTCCTCAACGACGCCCTCGCCCACCCGGTCCTCGCGGAGGCGGCGGTACGGGCGCTGGCGCGGATCCCCCGGCAACGGTGAGCCACCGTCGAGACCGGGGGACGGGGCGACCGGGCCGCGGGGCGACGGGGGTGACGGGGCGACGGGGGTGACGGGGCGACGGGGGTGACGGCCGAGGGGTGACGGCCACGGGGGTGACGGCCGCGGGGCGGCGATGCCGGAGGGTTGCTGTGCGGGGGCGCATCCGCCCGCGGGCTCGCCTCCCGGCGCCCACCGGATCGCACGCCGCGCTGCCGCGGGGCTGTCGGGCTCGGCCCGTGGCCCAGCGGGCCGGCAGACCCGGGGGACCCGCACCGCGCCGTCCGGCGACCCGGCCCAGCCCCGCCGCCTGGGTGCCCCTGGTCCCGCGGCCGGTCGCCCGGCAGCCTGGTCGGACCCGCCATCCGGCAGGCCGTCCCCGACAACCCGGCGAGACCGGACCCGGCCCTCGATCCGGCAGCCGTCAGCCGTCAACCGTCAGACATCAGCCGTCAACCGTCAGACATCAGGCGTGAGCCACCCGCCGTCAGGCCGTCAGGTCTCGGACGTACCGCACCTCCGGCACCTGCACCCCGTCGACCTCGAAGGGCTCCCGCTCGCCGTCCGCCTGGAAGCCCGCTCGTTCGTAGAAGCGGCGGGCCGCGGTGTTGCCCTCGATCACCCAGAGGTACATGCGGGGATGACCGGCGGCCGTGCCGCGGCGGACCGACTCGGTGAGGAGGGCCCGTCCGACGCCGCCGCCGAGGCGGGCCGGGTCCACGTAGATCGCGTACAACTCGGCGTCCGAGGTCCGTGCTTCGCCGTCGCGGTAGGCGCCGTGGGCGGCCCAGCCCAGCACCTCGCCGTCTCGCTCCGCGACCAGGTTCAGCACGCCGCCGTCGCCGCGCGTGAACCAGCCACGGCGCCGCTCGGCGTCCTCGGACACGCTGAGCGCGTCGAGGTGGGACTGGGGCACCAGGCCCCGGTAGGCGCTCTGCCAGCCGCGAATGCGGATCTCGGAGACGCGGTCGCAGTCGCCGAGGGTCATCTCGCGCACCCGGAGAGCCGTCATGCTCCGATCACCGCGTACGCCTCGATCTCCATCAGGAACTCCGGCCGGACGAGCGCGGCCGACTGCACGGCCGAGGCGGCCGGCAGCCGGTCGTCGGGTATGTGCGCGGCGCGGGCCGCGCGGATCGCCGGCATGTGTGCCATGTCGGTGACGAGGCAGGTGAGTTCGACGACGTCGCCGAAGGTCGCCCCGGCGGCGGCCGGACAGCGCCGCGGATTCTCGAAGACCTGCCGGGCCTGGGCCCGCGGATCGCCCTCGCCGACCACACGTCGGTTCTCGTCCAGGGGAAGCCGACCGGAGACGGCCACGAAACGGCCGGTGCCCGGCACCACACGGGTGTACTGCGCGGCGGCGGCGACGCCGTCGGGGGCGGGAATCCTGGTCAGCTCACTCATGCGTCCATGGTGGACCATGGGTCCGACAACGCCCCCGACGGGCCCGCGGCCGGCGCCGGCTCAGCCGCGGAAGCCGAGCAGCCCGTGCAGCGTCGCACCGTGGGCCGTGCCCGTGCCCGTGCCGGCCTTCGCGCTCAGCGGCTTCGGGTCGGGCAGCGCCTCGCACACCGCGTCGGCCGCGCCGATCCCGCGCGGCACCGTGCCGTCGGCCAGGTAGGCCGCCAGGTGCCTGTCCAGGCAGGCGTTCCCGCTCAGCGTGATGCCGTGGTTGCCGCCGCCCTCCTCCACGACGAGGCGGGAACCGCCGAGCAGGGCGTGCATCGTCGCCCCGCCCTCGTACGGGGTCGCCGCGTCGTCCGTCGCCTGGAACAGCAGCGCCGGCGGCAGCCGACCGTTGGCGACGTCGACCGGATGCCGCGAGCGGGTCGGCCAGAACGCGCACGGCGCGTTGTACCAGGCGTTGCTCCAGGTCATGAAGGGCGCCTTCGTGTACGTCGACCAGTTGTCGGAGCGCCACTCGTCCCAGTCGCGCGGCCAGTGGGCGTCACGGCACTGCACCGCCGTGTAGACGCTGTAGCCGTTGCCGTCGGCGGGGTCCACCGCGCCGAGGTCCCCGTACGTCTCGATCAGCGGCTCCGCGTCGCGGTCGTTCACGTACGCGGCGAAGGCCTTGGCCAGATGCGGCCAGTAACCGTTGAAGTAGCCGCCCGGCATGAAGGTGTCCTCCAGCTCGGAGGGGCCCACCTTGCCGCCCGCCGGCTTCTTCGCCAACGCCGCCCGCATGGCGTACCACCGCGCCTCGACACGCGCCGGGTCGGTGCCGAGCCGGTAGGTGGCGTCGTGCTCGGCGATCCAGGCCATCAGCGCGCGGTGGCGGTCGTTGAACGCGAGGTCCTGCGTGAGGTTGTCGTCGTACCAGACGCCGGTGGGGTCGACGATCGAGTCCAGGACCAGACGCCGCACCCGCTCCGGGTACAGCTTCGCGTAGACCGCGCCGAGGTAGGTGCCGTACGAGTAGCCGAAGTAGTTCAGTCGCCCCGCGCCGACGGCCCGGCGGATCGCGTCCATGTCCCGGACCGTGCTGAGGGTGTCGATGTAGGGCAGCACGCCCGCGTACTTCTTGCCGCAGTCCTCGGCGAAGGCCCTGACCCGCGCGAGGTTGGCGCGCTCGGTCTCGACGGTGAAGGGGACCGAGTCGGGGCGCACGGGAGCGAAGTGGCCCGGCCGGCAGTTCAGGGCCGGCGTGCTCCTGCCCACCCCGCGCGGGTCGAAGCCGATGACGTCGTACTGCGCGGCCACCGTCTTCGGCAGCGACGACGCGACGAACCCGGCGAGGGAGAGCCCGCTGCCACCGGGCCCGCCCGGGTTGACCAGCAGCGGTCCCTGGTACGTCCTGGCGGTGTGCGGGACCCGGGACAGCGCGAGCGTGATCTGCTTCCCGCTCGGGTTCCCGTGGTCGAGCGGCACCTTCAGGGAGGCGCACTGGAGCGTCGGACGGTCGGTGGTACCGCACTTCTTCCAGGCGGGCCTCGCCGCCGACGCCGCCTCGGCGGTGGGTGACGGGCTGGCGCCGGCGGGCCCGGCGGCCAACGCCCCGGCCACGACGACGGCGGCACCGCACAGCGCTGCTGCGCGTTTCCTCATGGGGTCCTCCCAGGACGGAGGTCGAAGGACCGCGTGGATCACGGTCCTCGGCGCATCGTCCCGGTATCGGGGCCCGGAAGAACCTGTTCTGGTGATAGTTGACCCGATCGGGTAGCCGGTTGCCCTCGGACGCGCTCAGAGCAGCGTGAGCTGGGTCGGTCCGGGCGCGGCGGGCTCCGCCGCCGGCCCGGTCGGCCGGATCCGGCGGGCTGTCCCCGCGCGCGTGGGGCCGATGCCGTACTCCTCGGCCAGGTCGTGGACCTGACGGGTGATCCGGCGCTGGTACCACTTCGGCGCGTAGGCGCCGTCCGCGTACAGGCGCTCGTAGCGGCGCACCAGGTGCGGGTGGTGCTCTCCGAGCCAGGCCATGAACCACTCGCGGGCGCCGGGCCGCAGATGCAGCACCAGCGGGGTGACGGAGGTCGCCCCGGACGCCGCGATCGCCCGCACCGTGTCCCGCAGCTGGGCCGGCCCGTCGCCGAGGAAGGGGATCACGGGAGCCATCAGCACCCCGCAGCCGATGCCGTGCCCGGTCAGGGTCCGTACGACGTCCAGGCGCCGCTGCGGGGCCGGCGTCCCCGGCTCGACGGTGCGCCACAGCTCGGTGTCGGTGAAGCCGACCGACACGGAGACGCCGACGTCGGTCACCTCCGCGGACTGCTTCAGCAGGTCGAGGTCGCGCAGGATCAGCGTGCCCTTGGTCAGGATGGAGAAGGGGTTCGCCCGGTCGCGCAGGGCGGTCAGGATGCCCGGCATCAGCCGGTAGCGGCCCTCGGCGCGCTGGTAGCAGTCGACGTTGGTGCCCATCGCGACGTGCTCGCCCTGCCAGCGGGGCGAGGCGAGCTGGCGGCGCAGCAGCTCCGGCGCGTTGACCTTGACGACGATCTGGGTGTCGAAGCCGATGCCGGTGTCCAGGTCGAGATAGCCGTGGGTCTTGCGGGCGAAGCAGTACACGCACGCGTGCGTGCAGCCCCGGTAGGGGTTCACCGTCCACTCGAACGGCATCCGGGAGGCGCCCGGCACCCGGTTCAGGATGGTGCGGGCCCGGATCTCGTGGAACGTGATCCCGGCGAACTCCGGCGTGTCGAACGTCCTGGTGGTGACCGCGTCCGCGCCGAACAGCGCGGCGTCGGCCGGCCGCTCGTGACGGGGTTCCGCGGCGGGTTCCACGGTGAGGTTCTCCCAGCGCATGACGCCTCCTCGGTAGCACTGGACCCACAATAGAACACTTGTTCCCATGATCGTGCGAAGGCCCTTTCCGACCGGCCCACGACCGCTTGCGCACCCCCGATTTGGGCGGCCGGGGACCGGGGTGGTTGGCTTGCCCCGATCCGAGGAACCACCGAGCAACAAGGACCTGGAGGAACCCCATGGCGCAGGTCGAGGCCACCACCGAGCGGGTCGTCGCGGCGGCCCCGGACACGGTGTTCGACGCGATCGCCGACTACAGCGGCACGCGCGCGAAGCTGCTGCCCGAGCAGTTCAGCGAGTACGAGGTGCGCGAGGGCGGCGACGGCGAGGGCACCCTCGTCCACTGGAAGCTCCAGGCCACCAGCAAGCGCGTCCGGGACTGCCTCCTGGAGGTCACCGAGCCCACCGACGGCGAGCTGGTCGAGAAGGACCGCAACTCCTCGATGGTCACCGTCTGGCGGGTCACCCCGGCCGGTGAGGGCAGCTCCCGCGTCGTCGTGACCACCACCTGGACCGGCGCGGGCGGCATCGGCGGCTTCTTCGAGAGGACCTTCGCGCCCAAGGGTCTCGGCCGGATCTACGACGTGATCCTCGGCAATCTCGCCACCGAGGTCGAGAAGTAGCACGACCAGGTCAAGGAACGGACGGTTCCTGACCGTTGCTCCACCTCACCGGTTCGAGTGGTTCTCGCTTCGGACCGGGTTGGCGCCGTAACTCGTCGCTCTTGCTCGGAGTTGTCGCTTCACGCGGGACTTGTGCGGCAGGTGCGACGAGGGGAGCGGCAGGTGGGCGGGACCACTGCGGTGCGGGAAGACCTGCGCGACGGATCGCCGGGCGCACCGGTGACGGCACTTCCACCGCGCCCCGCGCCCGCGCCCAAGGAGTCCCGGCCCGCCGGACCGAGCCCGCGCCAGGTGCGGTGGGTCTTCTTCGCACTCATGCTCGCGCTGCTCCTCGCGGCGCTGGAGCAGATGATCGTCGCCACCGCGCTCCCGAGGATCGTCGGCGAACTGCACGGCCTCGACAGGATGTCCTGGGCGATCACCGCCTACCTCCTCACCGCCACGATCGGACTGCCGGTCTACGGCAAACTCGGCGACCTCCTCGGCCGCAAGGGCGTCTTCCAGTTCGCGATCGTCGTCTTCGTCGTCGGCTCCGCGCTCGCCGGACGGGCGCGGACCATGGACCAGCTGATCGCCTTCCGCGCCGTGCAGGGCGTCGGCGCCGGCGGGCTCATGATCGGCGTACAGGCGATCATCGCGGACATCGTGCCGCCCCGGCAGCGCGCCCGCTTCATGGGCCTCATCGGCGCCGCCTTCGGCCTCGCCTCCGTCGCCGGACCACTGCTCGGCGGCTACTTCACCGACCACCTGTCCTGGCGCTGGTGCTTCTACGTCAACGTCCCCTTCGGCCTGCTCACCCTCGCCGTCGTGTCCGTCGTCCTCCACCTGCCCAGGCCGAGCGCCAGGCCGCGCTTCGACGTGCTCGGCACCCTGCTGCTCGCCGCCGCCTCCACCTGCCTGGTCCTGCTGACCAGCTGGGGCGGCACCGAGCACGCCTGGAACTCGCGCGTCGTCCTCTGCCTCGCCGCGGGGGCCGTCCTGTCCACCGCCCTCTTCCTGGTCGCCGAGCGCTTCGCCGCCGAACCGCTCATCCCGCTGCGGCTGTTCCGCGACCCCGTCTTCACCCTCACCAGCCTCGTGGGACTCGTGATCGGCGTCGCCCTGTTCGGCGCCGCCGGCTACCTGCCGACCTTCCTCCAGATGGTCGACGGCGCCTCCGCCACCGAGTCCGGGCTGCTCATGCTGCCCATGATGGGCGGCATCGTCATCGCCTCCGTCGTCTCGGGACAACTCATCACCCACACCGGCCGCTACCGCCTCCACCCCGTCCTCGGCGGCGCCCTCGCCGTGCTCGGCATGTGGCTGCTGTCCCGGCTCGACGCCGACACGCCCAGGCCGCACTACAGCCTTTGGATGGCAGTCCTCGGCGCCGGGATCGGCCTGGTGATGCCGGTCCTCGTCCTCGCCGCGCAGAACTCCGTGCGCCCCGCCGACCTCGGCACCGCCACCAGCGCCCACACCTACTTCCGCCAGATCGGCGGCAGCGTCGGCGCCGCCGTCTTCGGGGCCCTCTTCGCCGGCCGGCTCACCGACTCCCTGCGCGAGCGCCTCCCCGCGAGCGCGGACGCCGGCCTCCCCGACCCCGAGTCGATCACCCCGCAGCTCGTCCACACCCTGCCCCCGGCGCTGCGCGACGCCTACGTCGGCGCGTACGCCGACGCCATGCCGAGGATCTTCCTGTACCTCGTGCCGGTGCTCGCCCTCGGCCTGGTCCTCGCCTTCTTCCTCAAGGAGAAACCGCTGGTGTCCCACCACACCACCGAAACGGAACCCGCGCCCGTGACCACCCCCGTCCCGCACGCCCGTGTCGCGCACACCGCCGGCATCCCCGTCTGCGGCACGGTCCAGCACCCCGACGGCACCGCCGTGCCGCGCGCCGCGCTCACGCTGATCGACGTCGCCGGCCGGCAGATCGGGCGAGGCGCCAGCGGCGAGGACGGACGGTACGAGCTGGCCACGCCCGGCTCCGGCGCGTACGTCCTGATCGCCGCCGCCGGCGGGCACCAGCCGCAGGCCGTCGCGGTGACCGTCGGTGAGCGCCCGGTCGAGCTGGACGTCGTCCTCGGCGGCGCCGGACGCCTCGCCGGTGCCGTCCTCACCGCCGACGGCACACCCGTGCGGGACGCCGCCGTCACCCTCACCAACGTCCACGGCGAGGTCGTCGCCAGTACCCGCAGCGGGCGCGAGGGCGGCTACGTCATCACCGAGCTGGTGGCCGGCGAGTACACCCTCGCCGCCAGCGCCCCCGCCTTCCGCCCGGCCGCGCTGCCCGTCTCCGTGCAGGCCTCCCGGGAGACCCGCCAGGACGTCGAACTGGCCGGCGGCGCCGTGCTGCGCGGCACGGTCCGGGCCACCGGCGGGAGGTCCGTCGAGGACGCGCGCGTGACCCTCCTGGACGCCGCCGGCAACGTGGTGGACACCCTCACCACGGGCCCGGACGGCACCTTCCGCTTCGTCGACCTGGCCTCCGGCGAGTACACCGTCATCGCCGCGGGCTACCCGCCGGTCGCCACCGTGCTGCACCTGGCCGGCGGCGGGCGCACGGAGCGTGATCTGCAACTGGGCCACGAGGACTGAGAAGACGCCGGGAAAGGCCGTTACCCAGCACTTCCTCGGTGAAACCAATTCCAGAATTGCCGCACATCCCGAGCGGCGGGCGCCGTACGGTGGTGCCTGCCGGGCAGATCTTGAGCAGCTCTGGGGAGAGAGGGTCTGGGCCATGGACCGTGGCACCGAGAGGGGCACACCTCCCAGCCGCGGAGCCGGAAGCGGTGCGCCACCGGAGCCCGCGGACAGCGGACGCGTCCCGCTCGCCGTGGTCGTCGTCGACCGGGCCGGTCTCGTCTCGCACTGGAGCAGCGGCGCCCGTCGGCTGTTCGGCGTTCCGAAGGACGAGGCGATCGGCCGGCCCGCCATCGACCTGCTCCCCGTCTCCGGCGCCCTCCCCGACATCGACGACGGCCCCCCGTACGAGGAGTACGCGCCCGACGACGGCCTCGGACCCGGGCTCGGCACCTCCCTCGACGGCGGGCTGGGCTACCCGGCCGCCGGGCGGGCCCGGCTGACCGTGCCCGAGCGGGACGGGACGCACGGTCTCGCGCCCTCGGGATGCGGGAGGAACCGCGTCGACGTGCTGTGGTGGGCGTACCCGCTCGTCGGACCGGGCAGCGAGCGCCTCCTGGTGCTGGCCGCCGACGCGGAGGCCCTGCACCAGCCCGATCGGGACGACGGTCCGCTCGTCCCGCAGCGCATCGCGCCCGGCTTCGCCCTGCACACCGACTTCCCCGGCGCCGAGGACCTCGCCCGCCGGCTCCCCGAGATCCTGCCCAGCATGAGCGTCGGCCAGAGCGCCCGCATCGTCGCGCAGATGCTCGAACTCGGCTATCCGGTCCTCGAGTTCAGCCAGAACGACCGGGTGCCCGTGACCCCCGACTGGGGCGTCGCCCGGCGCGTCGAGCGCCGGGCCCGCCGCGAGCGGGCCGCCCGAGCCGCGGCCGCGGGCCGACCCCTGCCCGAGGACGCCGACGACGAGGGCGAGGACCTCGAGTACGTCGCCGTCCGCGAACGCCTGGAGTTCCTCAACGAGGTCAGCGGGAAGATCGGCACCTCGCTCGACCTGACCCGCACCATCGGCGAGGTCAGCAGGGCCGTGGTGCCGCGCTTCACCGACGTCGCCGGCACCTACCTGCGCGAACAGGTCGTCGCCGGCGAGGGGTTCCCCGACGGGGTGCCGGACACCACGACCATGTGGCACCGGGTCGCGCTGGAACACACCGACGAACCCGGCCGCTGGGACGACGTCGTGCCGGTCGGCGAGGCGATGCCCTTTCCGGCGCACACCCCGTTCTTCCAGTGCATGACCAGCGGCGAACCCGTCCTCGTGCCGCGCATCAGCGAGCAGCTGGGCCACGCCATCGCCTCGCAGTTCGAGAAACGGGACATCCGGCCCCTGATCACGGGCCGTTCGATGCTCGTCGTCCCGCTGAAGGCACGCAACGTGGTCCTCGGCTTCATGATCCTGCTGCGCCACCCCGAGCGCGCCGAGTTCAACGACATGGACCGGGTCACCGGAGCCGAACTCGCCGCCCGCGCGGGCCTGGTGCTCGACAACGCGCGCATGTACACCTACCAGGAGAGCGTCGCCGAGACCCTCCAGGACAGCATGCTGCCGCACATCCCGCCGCGCATGGCGGGCTGCGACATCGCGACCCGCTATCTGCCCGGCACCCTGCTGGGGCGGGTCGGCGGCGACTGGTTCGACTCCGTGAAGCTGCCCGGCGCCCGCACCGCGCTCGTCGTCGGCGACGTGATGGGCCATGGCCTCAACTCGGCCGCCATGATGGGCCAGTTGCGCACCGCGGTGCAGACCATGGCCGCCCTCGACCTGCCTCCCGCGCAACTCCTGCGCAACCTCGACGACCTGGCCCAGCGCCTGGGCGACAGCTACCTCGCGACCTGCCTGTACGCCGTCTACGACCCGATCGCGAGCGAGTTGCACCTCGCCAACGCGGGCCACATCCCACCCGTGCTGGTGCGCGCCGACGGCGGCCGCAGCGAACTGCTCACCCTGCCCACCGGCGCGCCCATCGGCGTCGGCGGGGTGCCCTTCGAGGCGGTACGCGTGCGCGTGGCGCCCGGCGACCGGCTGGTGATGTGCACCGACGGACTCGTGGAGATGCGCGGCGTGGACATCGGCGTGGGCCTGGCGACCCTGTGCGAGTCGGCCGCCCATCCGGCCGCCTCGATGGACGACGCCTGCGACACCATCATCCGCGCCCTCAACACCAGCGGTGGCCGCAAGGACGACGTGGCCCTTCTGATGGCCCGCCTCAACGGCATCGCACCCGACGACGTCGCCGAATGGACCTTCCCCCTCGCACCGGCCCAGGTCGGCCGGGCCCGCGCCGTGATCCGCGAACAGCTCCGTGCCTGGGGGCTGGCGAGACTGGCCGACCCGGCGGAGCTGATGGTCAGCGAGGTGGTCACCAACGCCGTACGGCACTCGCACGGCCGGCCGGTGGCCCTGCGGCTGGTGCGCGGGGACGCGCTGCTGTGCGAGGTGGACGACGACGACCACGAGCTGCCGACCCTGCTGAGCGCCGGACCCGGCGACGAGTTCGGGCGCGGGCTGAGCGTGGTGAGCGCGCTGGCCCGGGAGTGGGGCACCAGCCGTAACGCCGTCGGCAAGTCCGTCTGGTTCGAACTGGCCCTCCCCGGGCGCTGACCGGCGTCCTCCGGGGGGCGCGAAAGGCGCACAACGGCGCACGCCCACCGAACGAGGCGTGAAGGAACGCGTACGGCGCTTGTCCGCGCCACCGGGGGAGCGATACACCGTACTGGCCCGTCGCTCACGGCGGGCCGGTGTCGCACCCTGGGGAGTTGGCATGAGCGTGACGAGTCGGTACCGGGCGGCCTGGGAGGGTTTCTGGCGAGAGGCCCCGGGCGAGGTGGGGGCGGTGTTCTGGGACGCGGACCCGGCGGTGACGGCGGCCCGCCATCTCGCCTTCTTCGAGCCGCGGTTGCTCGATCACGCACTGCCGCTGGTGGACCTCGGCTGCGGAAACGGCACCCAGACCCGCTTCCTGGCCGACCGCTTCCCGCAGGTGATCGGCGCCGATCTGTCCGCCGCGGCGCTCGACCACGCCCGTCGTGCCGACCCCGCCGGACAGGCGGCGTACCGGCTGCTGGACGCGGCCGAGAGGGGTGAGGCGGAGATGCTGCACGCCGAACTCGGCGACGTCAACGTCTACATGAGGGGCGTCCTGCACCAGTGCGAGCCCGGCGACCGGCAGCCCCTGGTCGACGGGATCGCCGTGCTGCTGGGGGAGCGCGGCCGGGCCTTCCTGGTCGAGCTGTCGGAGGCCGCCCGGCCCGTCCTGGGCGGACTCGCACAGGGCCCCGACGGTCCTCCGCCGAAGCTCGCACCGGTCTTCCGGCACGGCATAGCGCCCGGCGAGGTCGCCGACGACGCGGTACCGGTGTATCTGGCCGCCGCCGGACTGACCGTCCTCGCCTCCGGCGAACTCCCGCTCACCACCACCGAGTTCGCCCCCGACGGCACCCGGATCGAGCTGCCGTCGAGGTGGATCCTGGCGGGCCGGGAGGGCTGACCGCGGTCGCACGGCGGTGACTCCTGGCCCCGTCGCGCCAGCCGGCGCCCGCGGTGAGGTTCCGGACCTGCTGTCCGGGGCGGAGCGGGCTGCCGCCGCCGTGGCGGCCTGAACCGGGTGGGAGGGGGTTTCCCGTGTCCGACGCCGGGAGGCTCGGGCCGGCCCGGTGGGCGACGGGGCGGACGCGGACGGGCGGGCGGGCGGGTGGAGTGAGGGCCGGGCGCGCGTCGATGCCGGGCCGAGAGCGCCCCGAGCGGCACCTGCGGTACCAGAACCAGGCCCGGGTGCCGGCCTCGCCCCGGCGTCGCAGGTGGGCGCCGCGTCTCCGCGGGCCTGCCGGCCGCCGGGGCCGGGTCCTTCGAGCGGGCCGCTCGGCCGCCGGGGCGGGGTCCCTGCAACGGGCCGCTCGGCCGCCGGGGCCGGGCCCTTCGAACGGGCCGCTCGGCTGCCGGGGCCGGGTCTCCGCAACCGCCCGCTCGGCTGCCGGGGGACAGCCTCGCGCTCCGACCCCCTGCCGGTCGTACCGCTGGGGGTACGTCCGACCTCCGGCGCGGGGGGACGGTTAAGCTCAGGGGGTTTTCCGGGAGAGGACGGACGCGGGTATGAAGATCCTGATCAGCGCTGACATGGAGGGCGCCACCGGCGTCACCTGGCCGGCCGACGTGCTGCCGGGGACGCCGCAGTGGGAGCGGTGCCGGGCGCTGTTCACCTCCGACGTCAACGCGGCCGTCCTCGGGTTCTTCGACGGCGGTGCCGACGAGGTCCTGATCAACGAGGCGCACTGGACGATGCGCAACCTGCTCCTGGAGCGGCTCGACGAACGGGCGCAGCTGCTCACCGGTCGGCACAAGTCGCTGTCCATGGTGGAGGGCGTCCAGCACGGCGACGTCGACGGCATCGCGTTCGTCGGCTACCACGCGGGCGCCGGCGCGGAGGGCGTCCTCGCCCACACCTACCTCGCCAACTCCATCACCGGGGTGTGGCTGAACGACGTGCGGGCGAGCGAGGGACTGCTGAACGCGCGGGTCGTCGCCGAGTACGGGGTGCCGGTGGTGCTGGTCACCGGTGACGACGTGGCCTGCGAGGACGCGCTCGGGTACGCGCCCGAGGCGCTGAAGGTGGCCGTCAAGGACCATGTGTCGCGGTACGCGGCGGTGTGCCGGACGCCCGCCAGGACCGCCGCCGACATCCGGGCGGCGGCCAGGGAGGCCACCGTGCTGGCGGTCCGTCAGGAACCGGTCGCGGCAGGTCCGTTCACCGTCGCCGTGGAGTTCGACGCCGAGCACCTGGCGATGGCCGCGACCGTGGTGCCGGGCGTGGCGCGGACCGGGGAACGCCGGGTCGCCTACAGCAGCGACACCATGTACGAGGGCATTCGCACGTTCAAGGCGGTCACGACGATCGTCTCGGCCGCGGTGGAGGAGCAGTATGGCTGACGGGCAGGCGAGGGACGAGGTCGTGCGCTTCACCTCGGATCTCATCCGGATCGACACGACCAACCGGGGCGGCGGCGACTGCCGCGAGCGGCCCGCCGCCGAGTACGCGGCCGAGCGGCTCGCCGGGGCGGGCCTGGAGCCGACCCTGCTCGAACGCACCCCGGGCCGCACCAACGTGGTCGCCCGCATCGAGGGCACCGACCCGTCCGCGGACGCGCTGCTCGTCCACGGTCACCTGGACGTGGTGCCGGCCGAGGCCGCGGACTGGAGCGTGCACCCCTTCTCGGGCGAGGTGCGCGACGGCGTCGTGTGGGGGCGCGGTGCGGTCGACATGAAGAACATGGACGCGATGATCCTCGCCGTCGTGCGGGGCTGGGCCCGCCAGGGCGTCCGGCCCCGACGCGATCTCGTCATCGCGTTCACGGCGGACGAGGAGGCCAGTGCCGAGGACGGTTCCGGGTTCCTGGCGGACCGGCACCCCCACCTCTTCGAGGGCTGCACGGAGGGCATCGGCGAGTCGGGGGCGTTCACCTTCCACGACGGCGCCGGGCACCAGATCTACCCCATCGCGGCCGGCGAACGCGGCACCGGCTGGCTGAGATTGACCGCGCGCGGACGCGCGGGCCACGGCTCCAAGGTCAACCGGGAGAACGCGGTGACCCGGCTGGCCGCCGCGATCACCCGCATCGGCGAGCACGAGTGGCCGCTGCGGCTCACCCCGACCGTGTCGGCCGCGCTCACCGAACTCGCCGCCCTGTACGGCATCGAGGCCGGCCCGGACGACGTGGACGGCCTGCTGGAGAAGCTCGGCCCGGCGGCCAAGCTGGTGGAGGCGACCGTCCGCAACAGCGCCAACCCGACCATGCTGAACGCCGGTTACAAGATCAACGTCATTCCGGGGGAGGCCGTGGCGTACGTCGACGGGCGGTACCTCGCGGGCTGCGAGGACGAGTTCCGCGCCACCCTCGACGCGCTGACCGGGCCCGACGTGAGCTGGGAGTTCGAGCACCGCGAGGTCGCCCTCCAGGCGCCGCTGGACTCGCCGACGTACGCCGGGATGCGGGCGGCCGTCGAGGAGTTCGCGCCGGAGGGGTACGTGGTGCCGTACTGCATGTCCGGTGGCACGGACGCCAAGCAGTTCTCGCGGCTCGGGATCACCGGCTACGGATTCGCCCCGCTGAAGCTGCCGGAGGGCCTCGACTACCAGGCTCTCTTCCACGGTGTCGACGAGCGAGTGCCCGTCGAGGCGCTGCACTTCGGCGTCGACGTCCTCGACCGTTTCCTGCGCACGGCCTAGAGGAGACAGACGTGCAGATCCTGCCGTACGGAGCCTGGCCCTCCCCCCTGGACGCGCGTCTCGCCGCCGCGCACGACGGGCGTCCCGAGTACGTCGGTTTCGTCGGCGACGAGGTGTGGTGGACGGCGCCCCGTCCCGCCGAGGGCGGCCGGCGCACCCTCGTGCGACGGCGCGCGGACGGCACCGAGGAGTCCGTCCTGCCGGCCCCGTGGAACGTGCGCAGCAGGGTCCTGGAGTACGGCGGACAGCCCTGGGCGGGGCAGGTGCGCGACGGCCGGACCCTGGTGGTCTTCGTGCACTTCGCCGACCAGCGGCTGTACGCCTACGAGCCCGGCGGCGAGCCCCGGCCGCTGACCCCCGTGTCGGCGGTGGGCGGCGGGCTGCGCTGGGCGGATCCGCAGGTGCTGCTCGCGCGCGGTGAGGTCTGGTGCGTGCTGGAGGAGTTCACCGGGGAGGGCCCCACCGACGTGCGCCGGGTGTCGGCCGCCGTTCCGCTGGACGGCTCGGCGGCGGCGGACCGCAGTGCCGTGCGCGAACTCACCGACGATCGGCGGCGGTTCGTCACCGGGGCCCGGCTGTCGCCCGACGGACGGCGGGCCGCGTGGCTGGCCTGGGACCACCCGCGGATGCCCTGGGACGGGACGGAGGCCCTGGTCGCCGAGGTCGGTGCCGACGGCACGTTCGGCACCCCGGTCGTGGTGGCCGGCGGGCCGGAGGAGTCGATCGCCCAGGTCGACTGGTCGACGGATGGCCGTCTACTGTATACAAGCGACCGTATGGGCTGGTGGAACCTGTACCGGGACCACCACCCGGTCTGTCCGCGCGAGGAGGAGTTCGGCGGAGCCCTCTGGAAGCTCGGTCACCGCTGGTTCGCCCCGCTGGCCGACGGGCTCGTCGCCGTCGTGCACGGTCGCGGGGCCGCCGTGCTCGGCGTCCTCGACCCGGAGACCGGTGAGGTCGTCGACGTGGCCGGACCCTGGACCGAGTTCGCCTCCACCCTCGCCGTGCACGGCGAGCGAGTCGTCGCCGTGGGCGCGAGCCCGCGCAGCGCCTACGAGGTGGTCGAACTCGACACGCGCACGGGCCGCGCCCGCGTGATCGGCGCCGCACACGACGACACCGTCGACCCGGCCCACTACCCCGAGCCCCAGATCCGCGCCTTCACCGGCCCCGAGGGCCGCGAGATCCACGCCCACGTCTACCCGCCGCACAACCCCGGCTGCGTCGCCCCCGGCGCCGAGCTGCCGCCGTACGTGATCTGGGCGCACGGCGGGCCCACCGACCGCTCACCGCTCGTACTGGACCTGGAGATCGCCTACTTCACCTCCCGCGGCATCGGCGTCGCCGAGGTCGACTACGGGGGATCGACGGGATACGGGCGCGAGTACCGGGACCGGCTGCGCGGGCAGTGGGGTGTGGTCGACGTCGAGGACTGCGCGGCGGTCGCCCTCGCCCTCGCCGACGAGGGCACCGCCGACCGCGACCGGCTGGCCATCCGCGGCGGCAGCGCCGGCGGCTGGACCGCCGCCGCCTCGCTGGCCGGCACCGACGTCTACGCCTGCGGCACGATCATCTATCCCGTCCTCGACCTCGCTGCCTGGGCGACGGGGGAGACCCACGACTTCGAGTCGCGCTACCTCGACACCCTGGTCGGACCCCTGGACGAGGTGCCCGCCCGCTACGCGGAACGCTCACCCGTGGAACACGCCGACCGGATCGACGTACCGTTCCTGCTGCTCCAGGGCCTCGACGACGTGATCTGTCCGCCCGCCCAGGCCGAACGGCTCCTCGCCCGCATCGCGGGACGCGGGATCCCGCACGCCTACCTCGCCTTCGAGGGCGAGGGGCACGGCTTCCGGCGGGCCGAGACGGTGGTACGCGCCCTGGAGGCCGAACTCTCCCTGTACGCGCAGGTGTTCGGGCTGAGCACGCCCGGCATTCCCCTCCTGGAGCTGACGAAGTGAAGCGACTCCTGCGGCCGCCCCGGCTCGCCCCCGGCGCCCGGGTGGCCATCGTCGCGCCCAGCGGTCCCGTCCTCGAGGAACGGCTCCAGGCCGGCCTCGACCTGCTGCGCGGCTGGGACCTCGACCCCTACGCCGCACCCCACGTCCTGGACCGGCACGGCGAGGTGGACTACCTGGCCGGAACCGACGCCGACCGGGCCGCCGACCTCCAGCGCGCCTGGTGCGACCCGTCCGTGGACGCGGTGATCTGCGCGCGCGGCGGCTACGGCGCCCAGCGCATGGTCGACCTGCTCGACTGGGAGGCCATGCGGGCCGCCGGGCCGAAGGTGTTCCTGGGCTTCAGCGACAGCACCACCCTGCACGAGGCGTTCGCCGTCCGCCTCGGCCTGGTCACGCTGTACGGCCCGGTCGCCGCCGGCGTCGACTTCGTGAAGAACGCCCGCGCGCAGGAACATCTGCGGGCCACCCTGTTCGCCCCGGAGACCGTCCGCACCCTCGCCTCCGCCGGCACCGCCCTCGCCCCCGGCCGCGCCCGCGGCGTCACCCTCGGCGGCTGTCTCGCCCTGCTGGCCACCGGGTACGGCACCCCCCACACCCGGTCCGGCGCCCGCGGCGGACTCCTGCTCCTGGAGGACGTGGGGGAGCGGCCGTACGCCGTCGACCGGACGCTCACCCAACTCCTGCGCACCGGCTGGCTCGACGGCGTCGCCGGGATCGCGCTGGGGTCCTGGGCGCAGTGCGGGCCCTACGAGGAGCTGCGGCCGGTCCTGGCCGACCGGCTCGGCGGGCTCGGCGTGCCGGTGGTGGAGGAACTCGGCTTCGGCCACTGCGACGGAGCCGTGACGGTGCCCTTCGGGGTCGCCGCCGAACTCGACGCGGACGCGGGCACGCTCACCCTCGACACACCCGCGCTGAGCTGACGCACGGGCCCCGGCCCGTGCGTCGGGAGGACCGTCCCGCACGCCGGCGCGCGGGACGGCCGCCACGCGTGGGGCCGTCCCACGCGCTCACCCGCGCGACCGGCCAGCCGTGCGGGGAGCGACCTCCGGTTGACGCGGGCGGCCCGTGCGGAGAGCGACCTCCGGCTGACGCGGGCGCCCGGCGCGTCACCCGTGGGCAGGCCTCGCCGCGCGCGGGGGCGCCCGCGGGCCCACCCTGGTCGTATGAGCCCGATGACCTCCGAGAGCGGCGGAAAGAGCGGCGGGAAGACCGGTGGAGCGGACGGAGCGCAGGCGCCCGCCCGGATCACCGTGCTGGCGCTCACCGTCCTCACCCTGATCTTCATCTTCGAGAACACCGGCGCCACGCGGATCAGGCTGCTGGTCCCCGAGGTGACGGTGACGGTGCCGCTGTGGACGGCGATGCTCGCCACCGGGGTCGTCGGCGCGCTGTGCGGCGCGTACGTCGTCAGACGGCGCGGCTGACCCCGTCGTACCCTGGCCCGATGCCGCACACCACGTCCCGCCACCTCGCCGAGGGCCCCCGCGTGGGCATACGCCACTTCACCCACGCCGACGCGGACGAGTTCACCGCCCGGGTGCGGGAGAGCGAGGACCTGCACCGTCCGTGGCTGTTCCCGCCCGCCACCGCCGAGGCGTACCGGGCGTACGCGGGACGGCTGATCCAGGACCCCACGAAGGCCGGATTCCTCGTGTGCGACCTGGACGACGGGGCCGTCGCCGGGTTCATCAACATCAACAACATCGTCGGAGGCGGCTTCCAGTGCGGCGCGCTCGGCTACGGCGCCTTCGCGCACGCCGCCGGCCGCGGACTGATGCGCGAGGGACTCGACCTGGTGGTGGAGCACGCCTTCGGGCCGATGCGGCTGCACCGGCTGGAGATCAACGTGCAGCCCGGCAACGCGGCCTCGATCGCCCTCGCGCGGGCCTGCGGCTTCCGCCTGGAGGGCTTCTCCCCGAAGATGATCTACCTGGACGGGGACTGGCGCGACCACGAGCGGTGGGCGCTCACCGCCGAGATGCGCACCCAGCGCTCTCCGGGCAGCCCACACTCTCCGGGCGGCCCGCGCCTCCCGAGGTCCGTCGGCCCTGCCGGTTGACCTTCGTCGCCGCCGCCCTCGGCCGCCACTGATCCGGTGTCAGCCTCACGCCGGGCGGCGGTCCACGTACTCGTACACCGCGCCGTCGGGATGCCGCACGATCAGATTGCGGCCCGCCGGGGTCGCCACCGGGCCCGCGATGATGTCCGCGCCCAGCTCGTCCAGCGTCTTGCGCGCCTCGTCGACGTCCGTCACGGCGATCGTCGCCGCGACCTTGCGCAGCACCTCCAGCTCGGTCGCGGGCCCGCTCATCAGCAGGAAGCAGCCGACCGCCGCGACCTGCACGCCGCCGCGCCCGAAGCGCAGCGCCGGGGTGCCCGAGAGGCGCTCGTAGAACGGGACGGCGGCTTCCAGGTCGTCGACGCAGACACGCAGGGTGGCTCCCAGAATGTTCATGCGGGGAAGCCTAGTTGGGCCGGCCGGCACACGGAGATCCCTTCCCCCGGTCCCTCGCTGGGCACGCCGTGGCCGTCCGGCTCCCGCCCGCGTTACCGGTCGGCAGGCCCGCCCGAAGGCCGGCAGGCTCAGGCGAGTTGGGGCAGTACCTTCGTGCGGTAGAAGTCGAAGAAGCCGCGCTGGTCGGGGCCGATCTGGTTGACGTAGATCCGGTCGAAGCCCGCGTCGGCGAACGCCTTGAGCGCGCCGACATGGTCCTCCACGTCGTCGCCGCACACCGTGTTCTCGGCCACCATCTCCTCCGTGACCAGCGGCTCCAGCTGCTCGAAGTGGCTCGGCGTGGGCAGCACCTGGCCCATCTCACCGGGCAGCAGCTGGTTCGACCAGAGCCTGCGGACCGTGCGGACGGCCTCGTCGCGGTCGGGGCCGTAGCAGACCTTCGTGCCGCCGCTGACGAGCTTGGCACCGCCGCCGCCCTTGCGGAACTGCTCCACCATCGGCTCCTGCGGCATCATCGTGATGTAGCCGTCGCCGATCCGGGACGCCAGCGCCGTGGCCTTCGGGCCGAATCCGGAGATGTCGATGGGGACCGGCTCGTCCGGGACCGTGTACAGGCGGGCGTTCTCCACCGTGTAGTGGGTGCCGACGTGGTTGACCTCCTCGCCGGTGAACAGCCGCCGCATGATCTGGATCGCCTCCTCCAGCATCTCCAGGCGTACGTGCGTGGGCGGCCAGGCGTCGCCCAGGATGTGCTCGTTGAGGGCTTCGCCCGAGCCGACGCCGAGCCGGAAGCGGCCCTGCGTCATCACCGCGCTCGTCGCGGCGGCCTGCGCCACCACCGCCGGGTGCATCCGCACCGTCGGGCAGGTCACGGCCGTCTCGATGGGCAGCGACACCGCCTCCGACAGGGCGCCGATCACCGACCAGACGAACGGGCTCTGGCCCTGTGCGTCGTTCCACGGGTGGTAGTGGTCGGAGATCCAGAGCGCCGTGAATCCGGCCTGCTCGGCCATCCGCGCCTGTTCGACGAGGTCCGCGGGGCCGAACTCCTCGCAGGACAGGAAATAGCCGTACTCGGGCATGGAGGTACCTCCGCTGGGGGGTGCGGCGGGTGGGCGGTCGCGGTCCGGGTTACCCCGCGGGCGGGCCGGAAACCGGGCGGCGACGCGGGACCAAGGGGACCCGGCACACGTTTGGCGGGCCCTGCCGGGGGGACGCGTAAACCCCCGTACGACACACTTCCCCGCGGCCCGCGCGGCGTGGGGCCACCGGAGGCGAACGTGAGTCGACCCCGCATCGTGATCGTCGGAGCCGGCTTCGCCGGATACCGCACGGCCCGCACCCTGGCGCGGGCGGCCCGCGGCCGGGCCGACATCACCCTGCTGAACCCGACCGACTACTTCCTGTACCTGCCCCTGCTGCCGCAGGTGGCCGTCGGGATCCTCGAACCGCGCCGGGTCACCGTCTCCCTCGCCGGCACCCTGCCGGACGTGCGGCTGGTGCTCGGCGAGGCCGGCCGCGTCGACCTCGACGGGCGCACGGTGCACTACACCGGCCCCGAGGGCGAGTCGGGCACCCTGGGCTACGACCGGCTGGTGCTGGCCGCGGGCAGCGTCAACAAGCTGCTGCCCATCCCGGGCGTCGCCGAGCACGCCCACGGCTTCCGCGGCCTGCCCGAGGCGCTCTACCTTCGCGACCACGTGACCCGGCAGGTCGAACTGGCCTCCTCCTCCGACTCCGCCGCGCTCTGCTCGGCACGCTGTACGTTCGTGGTCGTCGGCGCCGGCTACACCGGCACCGAAGTCGCCGCGCAGGGCCAGCTGTTCACCGACGCGCTGGTGCGCTCCCACCCCCTCCGCAAGGACGTACGGCCGCGCTGGCTGCTCCTCGACGTGGCCGACCGGCTCCTGCCCGAACTGGACGAGCGGCTCTCCGGCACCGCCGGCCGGGTGCTGCGCGAACGTGGCGTCGACGTGCGGATGGGGACCTCCGTGAAGGAGGCCACCGCGGACGGGGTCCTGCTCACCGACGGCGAGTTCGTCGACACCCGGACCCTGGTGTGGTGCGTGGGCGTACGGCCCGACCCCCTGGCGGAGTCCCTCGGACTGCCCATGGAGCGCGGACGGCTCCTCGTCGAGCCGACCCTCCAGGTGCCCGGCAGGCCCGAGGTGTTCGCGTGCGGTGACGCCGCCGCCGTACCCGATCTGGAGAAGCCGGGGGCGTACACGCCGATGACGGCGCAGCACGCCTGGCGGCAAGGCAAGGTCGCCGGTCACAACATCGCCGCCTCACTGACCGGTCGCGAGCTGCGGCCCTACCGGCACAAGGACATGGGCTTCGTCGTCGACCTCGGTGGCATTGAGGCCGCCGCCAACCCGCTGGGCGTCCCGCTGTCGGGGCCGGTCGCCGGCGCGGTCACCCGCGGGTACCACCTGGCCGCCATGCCCGGCAACCGCGTGCGGGTCGCGGCCGACTGGCTGCTGGACGCCGTACTGCCGCGCCAGGCCGTCCAGTTGGGACTCGTGCGGTCCTCGTCGGTACCGCTGGACACGGCGTCGCCGGAGCTGGCGCGGCTGCCGGACGGGCGGGAACGGCAGACGGCGTCCGCGAGGCCTGGCGCCGCCGCCGGCGGCCAGAAGGCCGTCGGCGGGGGTGGCGGCGAGGACACCTCGCGGACCATCACCTCGCCGACTCCGGAGCCGGTGAGGAGCGAGCCGGCCAAGCACGGGAACCGGCCGGGGCAGGCACCCGCGGAGAACCAGCCCGGTCCGGAGCCGGCGGAGAACCAGCCCGGTCCGGAGCCGGCGGAGAACCAGCCCGGTTCGGAGCCCGCGAAGAACCAGCCCGGTCCTGAGCCTGCCAAGAACCAGCCCGGTTCGGAGCCCGCGAAGAACCAGCCGCGCCCCGCGCCTCGGGAAGGAGGCCGGTAACCCGATGGACACCGCCGAACTCACCGAACTCGGCCAGCAGTTGCGGGTGGACAGTGTCCGTGCCTGCGCCGCCGCCGGCTCCGGGCACCCGACGTCCTCGATGTCCGCCGCGGATCTGATGGCCGTGCTGCTGGCGAACCACCTGCGCTACGACTTCGACCGCCCCGCCCACCCGGCCAACGACCGTTTCATCCTCTCCAAGGGCCACGCCTCCCCGCTGCTGTACGCGGCGTACAAGGCGGCCGGAGCCATCGACGACGACGAACTCCTCACCTTCCGCGGACTCGGCAGCCGCCTCGAAGGCCACCCCACCCCACGGCGCCTGCCCTGGGTGGAGACGGCCACCGGCTCGCTCGGCCAGGGACTGCCCGTCGGTGTCGGCATCGCCCTCGCGGGCAGCCGGCTGGACCACGGGGACCACCGGGTGTGGGTGCTGTGCGGAGACGGCGAGATGGCCGAGGGCTCGGTGTGGGAGGCCGCCGAACACGCGGGCCACGAGCACCTGGACAACCTCACGGTGATCGTCGACGTCAACCGGCTCGGCCAGCGCGGGCCCACCCGGCACGGCCACGACCTCGACGCGTACGCCCGCCGCTTCCAGGCCTTCGACTGGCACACCGTGCAGGTGGACGGGCACGACGTGGACGCCGTCGACCGCGCGTACGGCGAGGCGCTCTCCACCAGGGGACAGCCCACCGCGATCCTCGCCCGCACCCTCAAGGGCAGGGGCGTCGAGGCCGTCCAGGACCGCGAGGGCCTGCACGGCAAGCCGCTGCCGGACGCCGACGAGGCGATCGCGGAACTCGGCGGACTCCGTGACCTGCGGGTGGAGGTGCACGAGCCGCCCGTCACCCGCATGCTGCACTCCGTGCCCACCGGCCGTCTCGACCTGCCCCGCTGGGAGAAGGGCGACCCCGAGGAGGGCGTCGCCACCCGCGACGCCTTCGGGCAGGCCCTCGCCGCGCTCGGCACGGCCCGCGGCGACATCGTGGCGCTCGACGGCGAGGTGGGCGACTCCACCCGCACCGAGTCCTTCGCCAAGGAACACCCCGAGCGGTTCTTCGAGTGCCATATCGCCGAACAGCAGCTCGTCGCCACCGCGGTCGGCATGGCCACCCGCGGCTGGCTGCCGTACGCCTCCACGTTCGCGGCCTTCCTGACCCGGGCGTACGACTTCGTGCGCATGGCGTCCGTCAGCGGCGCCGGGATCAACCTGGTCGGCTCGCACGCCGGAGTGGCCGTCGGGCAGGACGGGCCCTCCCAGATGGGCCTGGAGGACCTGGCGATGTTCCGGGCCGTGCACGGCTCCACCGTCCTGTACCCCTGCGACGCCAACCAGACCGCCGGGCTGGTCGCCGCGATGGCCGGGCTCGACGGCATCCGCTATCTGCGCACCTCGCGCGGCGCGAGCCCGGTGATCTACGGCCCCGACGAGGAGTTCCCGGTCGGCGGCAGCAAGGTGCTGCGCTCCTCCGACGGCGACCGGCTGACCGTCGTCGCGGCCGGTGTCACCCTGCACGAGGCGCTGAAGGCCGCCGACGCCCTCGACGCCGAGGGCATCGCGGTCCGGGTGATCGACCTGTACTCGGTCAAGCCGGTCGACCGGGACACCCTGCGGCGGGCCGCCGAGGAGACCGGCTGCCTCCTGACCGTGGAGGACCACCACGAGGAGGGCGGCCTCGGCGACGCGGTCCTCGACGCCTTCACCGACGGGCGTCCCGTGCCCCGCCTGGTGCGACTGGCCGTCCGCACGATGCCGGGTTCGGCGAGCCCCGAGGAGCAGCTGCACGCGGCGGGCATCGACGCGGACTCCATCGCCGCCTCCGCCCGGCTGCTGGTGGAGACGGCGGTCCTGCCATGAGCGACGGGGGCCGCGCGGGGAAGGACGGCGGCCGCGCGGGGAGCGACGGCGCTCGTCCGGGGGGTCACGGTGGCGCGACCGTGCGGGCCGGACGCCGCACCGTCGAGGTGCACCGGCCGGACAAGGTGCTGTTCCCGGCCGGTGCCGACGGGACGGAGTACACCAAGGGCGACCTGGTGGCGTACTACCGCGCGGTGGCCCCGTTCATGCTGCCGCAGCTGCGCGGCCGGCCGCTGATGCTGGAACGGCATCCGGACGGCGTCGGCGGACCCCGGTTCATGCAGAAGAACACCCCCGAGCACTACCCGGAGTGGATCAGCCGGGTGGAGGTCGCCAAGGAGGACGGCACCGTCCTGCACACCGTGTGCGACGACTTCGCCACCCTCGTGTACCTTGCCGACCAGGCCTGCCTCACCCCGCACCGCTGGCTGTCGCGGGCCGGCCGGGTCGACCGCCCCGACCTGATGGTCTTCGACCTGGACCCCTCCGGCGACGACTTCGACGCCGTGCGCGAGGCGGCCCGACGGCTGGGCGAGCTGCTCGACGAGGTGCGGCTGCCGTCCGCCCTGATGACGAGCGGCTCACGGGGACTGCACGTCGTCGTCCCGCTGAACGGACGGCACGGCTTCGACGAGGTGCGCGCCTTCGCGCGGGACGCCGCCGACCTGCTCGCCGCCGAGCACCCCGACGACCTGACGACCGCCGCCCGCAAGAAGGACCGCGGCGGGCGGCTCTACCTCGACGTGCAGCGCAACGGTTACGCGCAGACCGCGGTCGCCCCCTACGCCGTGCGGGCCCTTCCCGGTGCCCCCGTGGCCGTGCCCATCGGCTGGGACCAGCTCGACGACCCCGGCCTGGGGCCGCGCCGCTGGACCATCGCCGACGCCGTGGAGCAGGCCCGCACCGATCCGTGGTCGGGGCTGGGCACCCGCGGCCGTGCCCTGGGGCCCGCCAGGCGCCGCCTCGACGCGCTGCGTGGCTGATGCACACATCGTCCGTGCGCAGGCCGTCCGGCCGGCGCGGCGGACGCGTACGCCTGTGAAGGTTTGGCCATGGTCCTTGCGGCCACACGAAGGAAGAGGTGGCCATGCCGAACACGAAGAACACGAAGACCACAACCGGAACACACACTTCACGAAACGCCCCGAAAACCCCTGACGACGACGACCCCGACGGCGAGGACCAGACCGTGACGGACAACCGGCCGAGCCCCATGGATGTGCTGCGCGAGGCGCGCGCCCAGCTCGCGGAGCTGACCGGCATGACCGCGGAGAGCGTGTCGTCCTTCGCGCAGACGGAGGACGGCTGGTCCCTGGAGGTCGAGGTCCTCGAACTCGAGCGGGTGCCCGACACCATGAGCCTCATGGCGACCTATGAGGTCGAACTGGACCCGGAGGGCCGGCTGACCGGCTACCGCCGCGTTCGTCGGTACGAACGCGGGCGGGCCGACGCGCACAGGTCCGGCGGCCGGTAGGCCGCTCGCCGCTTCACGGCACGGATCCCATACCACTCATCACAAGGAGGTGCGGTCGAATGACCGTGGTCCCGGCACAACAGTCCGGCGGCGGAGGTGGCTCCAGCGGCCTCTACGACGTCCTGGAACTCGTTCTCGACAGGGGGCTGGTCATCGACGCCTTCATACGAGTCTCCCTGGTCGGCATCGAGATCCTGAAGATCGACGTACGGGTGGTCGTCGCCAGCGTCGACACCTATCTGCGGTTCGCCGAGGCGTGCAACCGTCTCGACCTGGAGGCGGGGCCGCGCAAGAGCCCCGGCCTGCCCGAGATCGTCGGAGACGTCACCGAGTCCGGCGCCCGCGGCAAGTCCAAGGGCGCCCTGTCCGGCGCCGCGGAGACCATCTCCGGCGCCTTCAAGCAGGCCCGTGACGAGGGCGCCGAGACCGAGTCCAGGCCGCGTCCGCGCAAGGCGACCTCCGCGCGCCGCAAGGAGGAGCAGGAGTGAGCACCTACGTCTACGGCATCACCGCCGCTTCGCACCCCGCCCTTCCGGACGGCCTGAACGGTGTGGGAGAGCCTCCCCTGCCCGTGCGGGTGCTGCGCGCGGGGGACCTCGCGGCCGTCGTCAGCGACGCCCCCGAGAACCTGCGGCCCAAGCGCCGCGACCTCCTCGCGCACCAGACCGTTCTCGGCGAGATCGGGGCGGAGGGCTGCGTGCTGCCGATGCGGTTCGGCAGCGTCGCCCCCGACGACGACGCCGTCACGGGCGTCCTCACCGAGCGCGCCGAGCACTACGCGGAGCGGCTGCGGGCTCTCGACAACAAGGTCGAGTACAACGTCAAGGCCTCCCATGTGGAGGAGGCCGTGCTGCACCAGGTGATGGCGGACAGCCCCGAGCTGCGCGCGCTGGCCGAGGCGAACCGGCAGGCGGGAGGCGGCTCCTACGAGCAGAAGCTCCAGCTCGGCGAGATGGTGGCGGCCGCCGTCAAGGCCCGTGAGGCGGAGGACGCGGCGGAGATCCAGCGGGTGCTGGAACCGCTCGCGGCGGCCGTCGAGGCGGGTCCGGAGTCGACCGGCTGGCTCGCCAACGTCTCGTTCCTCGTGGACCGCGACGAGGCCGCGCGCTTCCTGGAGGCGGCGGAGGGCATCCGCGAGAGCCGGTCCTACCTGGAGGTGCGGGTCAACGGTCCGCTGCCGCCGTACAGCTTCGTCGAGCCCGGCCCCGCGAAGCCCGCCGTGCCGGCCGCCGAGTAGCGGAGCACAGAAGCGAAGGAGCCAAGGAGATGGGCCTGATCTCGGAGGTGTTGCTGTTGCCGTTCGCCCCGGTGCGGGGCAGCGGCTGGGTGATCCAGCAGGTCGTTCGTGAGGCCGAGCGGATCTACTACGACCCCGCCACGGTGAGGGCCGAACTCTCCAAGCTCGAGGAGCGGTTGGAAGCCGGAGAGATCACGGAGGAGGAGTTCGACCGGATGGAGGACGAACTCCTCGACCGGCTGGACATCGCCATGGGCACGAGCACGGGAACCGACGACGGGACGGCATCATGAACCGAGTGGGACTGGGCCTCGCGATAGGGGCCGGATACCTCCTGGGGCGCACGAAGAAGATGAAACTGGCGTTCGCCGTGGGCTCGATGGTCGCGGGCAAGCGGCTGAACCTGACCCCGCGCGCCCTGGCGGACCTGGTGTCCCAGCAGCTGAAGGACAACCCGCAGTTCAAGCAGCTCGGCGACGAGCTGCGGCAGGACCTGCGAGGTGTCGGCAAGGCGGCCTCCGGCGCGATGGTGGAACGCCAGATGAACGCCCTCGCGGACCGGTTGCACAGCCGTACCGGTCAGGTCCGCGACCAGCTTCAGGGGGTCGTCCCCGACATGCCGGGCGGCGGGTCGCGCGAGGACGAGGACACCGACGAGGAGTACGACGAGCCGGAGTCCGCGCGTGACGAGCGCGACGAGGACGAGGACGCCGAGGACGAGGCCGAGGATAACGGCACGGCCGAGAACGGGGCCGAAGACGGCGAGGCGGCCGAGGAGGAGACGCAGGAGCGTCCGCGCAAGAAGACGGCGGCGAAGAAGGCACCGGCGAAGAAGGCCGCGAAGAAGGCACCGGCCAGGAAGGCGCCGGTCAAGAAGACCGCCGCGTCCGGCCGTGAAACGGCCGCGAGGACCGCGTCGCGGGCACGGCGGCCGAAGGAAGGCGGTGAGTGATGACCGAGACCCTCGGATCGGCCACGTCCACGGCGGGCAAGGCGGCCGGCGGCAACCCGCTGGCAGGGGTCGCGCAGAGCGAGGCCGCCGACCGGCTGAAGGCGGAGGTGCAGGAGTACCTCGCCGCACAGACCGAGCGCGTGCTGGCCGGTGTCGGCCGCAAACTCGGCGAGACCACGGTCAAGCTGAACGACATCGCCGAGGGCAACAGCCCCGGCTTCGCCAAGCTCGCGCTGGACGGCGGCAAAAAGATCGCCGAAGGCAAGGGCCCCGTGCGCACCGCGCTCGAACTCGGCGCCTCGCGCGCCAAGGACAAGGTGACCGGCGCCCTGAAGAACCTGGGCGGCGGCAAGGGCAAGAGCAAGGGCGGATCGGGCAAGAAGCCCACCGTCATCATGGAGCAGATCGACGTCGGCGTGCCGCTGCGCACCGCCTACGACCAGTGGACGCAGTACCAGGACTTCAGCACCTTCGCCAAGGGCGTCAAGAGCGCGAGCCGCGCCGACGACACCACCAGCGACTGGCAGCTGAAGGTCTTCTGGTCGAACCGGAGCTGGAAGGCGAAGACCACCGAGCAGGTCCCTGACGACCGGATCTCCTGGACGTCCGAGGGCGCCAAGGGCACCACCAAGGGCGTGGTCTCCTTCCACCGGATCGCCGACAACCTCACCCGCGTCCTGCTGGTCGTGGAGTACTACCCCACCGGCCTGTTCGAGAAGACCGGCAACATCTGGCGGGCCCAGGGCCGCCGCGCCCGCCTCGACCTGAAGAACTACGCCCGGTTCGTCACCCTCAAGGGAGAGGTGGACGACGGCTGGCGCGGCGAGATCCGCGACGGCGAGGTCGTCCGGTCCCACGAGGACGCCCTCGCCGAGGAGGAGAGCGAGTCCGAGAACTCCGAGGAGAACGCCGAGCCCGAGGAGGAGGCGTACGACGAGGACGAGCCGGAGGCGGAGTACGACGAGGACGCCGAGCCCGAGGACGAGCCCGACGCCGAGTACGACGAGGCCGACGAGGTCGAGGGGACCGAGGAGGAGGACGAGCCCGACGCCGAGTACGAGGAGGCTGATGAGGCCGACGAGGCCGACGAGGCCGAGGCCGAGGACGAGCGCGCGTACGACGAGGACGGGAGCCGTCGATGAGCGTGCCGAGCCGGATGCCGGAACCGTACGGCCAGAGCGGCGGCGCCAACCTCGCGGACATCCTGGAACGGGTCCTCGACAAGGGCATCGTCATCGCCGGTGACATCCGGATCAACCTGCTCGACATCGAACTGCTCACCATCAAGCTCCGCCTCATCGTCGCCTCCGTCGACAAGGCGAAGGAGATGGGCATCGACTGGTGGGAGGACGACCCCGCGCTGTCCTCCCGTGCCGGACGCGACCAGCTCGCCCGGGAGAACGCCGAGCTGCGGGAGCGGCTGGCCCGGCTCGAGGAACTCGAGCCGCGCCGCTCCCGCGCGCAGGACCCCGCGCCCGCCCCCGCCCGTGAGGAGTCCCCATGACCGGACTGCGCTACGTCTACGCCGTCTGCCGGCCCTTCGGCGCGCCGCTCCAGGCCCAGCTGACGGGCGTGGCCGGCGCACCGGCCAAGATGCTGCACCACCACGGCCTGATCGCCGTCGTCAGCGACGTGCCGGAGCGGGACTTCGCCGAGGAGCCGCTCCGCGCCCATCTGGAGGACCTGGACTGGCTCGCCGCCACCGCGCGCGGCCACCAGCAGGTCATCGACGCGCTGACCGCGGTCACCACGCCGCTGCCGCTGCGGCTGGGCACCGTCTTCCGTGACGACAGCGGCGTCCGCGTGATGATCGAGGAACGCGAGGAGGTCTTCCTGCGCACCCTGGAGCGGCTGGACGGGCGCGTGGAGTGGGGTGTGAAGATCTACGTGGAGCCCACCGGCCAGGACGACACGGCCGGCCCGGACGCCGCGGAGGCGAAGCCGGTTTCCGGCCGCGACTACCTGCGGCAGCGGCGCATGCGGGTGAGGGCGCACGAGGACACCTGGCAGCGGGCGGAGCGGTTCGCGGGCCGACTCCACACCCTCCTCTCGGAACACGCGGACTCGGCCCGTCTGCACGCACCGCAGAACTCGGCCCTTTCCCGGGCGGCCGGACAGAACGTGTTGAATGCCGCCTATCTGGTTCCACGCGCCACGTCCGAGGAATTCGTGGAAATCGTGGACCGCACGAAGGGCGAGGAACCCGGAATGCGCGTGGAACTCACCGGGCCCTGGGCCGCCTACTCCTTCGTGGAGCCCGCGGCGGCCGAGGGCACGGAGAGCGGCACTCAGGCCGGGGCGCGGGGCGGGGCGAGCGGCGCGCAGGGCGCGGGGAGTACCGGGAACACGGGGGAGGAGGGCTCATGACCGTCGTGGAGCGCCGGGAGGTCGCCCTCGTCGACCTGCTCGACCGGTTGCTGGCGGGCGGAGTCGTCATCACCGGTGACATCACCCTGCGGATCGCGGACGTCGACCTGGTCCGCATCGATCTCAACGCCCTGATCAGCTCCGTGAACGAGAACGTGCCGTCGCCCTGGAGGGAGCTTTCGTGACCACGCAGCGCAAGCGTCATGTCGACCTCGAACCCGACACGGTCGAGCGGGACCTGATCAAGCTGGTCCTCACCGTCGTCGAGCTGCTGCGCCAGCTGATGGAACGGCAGGCGCTGCGCCGCTTCGACCAGGGCGACCTGTCCGAGGAGCAGGAGGAGCGGATCGGGCTCACGCTGATGCTGCTCGACGACCGGATGACCGAACTGCGCGAGCGCTACGGACTGCGGCCCGAGGACCTGAATCTGGACCTCGGGCCGCTCGGACCGCTGCTGCCCCGGGAATGAGGCGTCCGGCAGGACGCCGGTGAAGCGTTCCCGGGGTCAATTCACCACCTGTACCAACGACCCCGGCCTCCTCCCGCGGTGGTTCCGCGCATCAGGAATCCCAGGAGCCAGAGAACGAGAACCGCGATAGCGATCCACCAAAGCACGTTCACCGCGAATCCGGCACCGAAAAGAATCAGCACCAGAAGCAGTACCAGCAGGATGGGAACCATAGTTTCGAACCTCCTGCTGTCCGGGTTTCCCCGAATGCGCGATTCAGGCGTCCTTTCTGCACAGAATCTCTCCGTGCAGAACGGCGAACCAGCCGTCCGGACGCTCTCCCCATTCCCGCCAGGCCCGTTCCACGGCCGTCAGCCGTCCGGCGTCGGCGTGCCCGCCCTCGACGGCGCGTTCCGCGTAGGCGGAGGCCTGGGTGCGGTCGGCCCACAGGCCGCTCCACCAGGCCCGCTCCTCGACGGTGCTGAACGTCCAGGTGGCGGAGGTGGCCGTGATGTCGGTGAAGCCCGCCTCGCGCGCCCAGGACTTCAGCCGGCGACCGGCGTCGGGTTCTCCGCCGTTGGCGCGGGCCACCGTGCGGTACAGGTCCAGCCAGTCGTCCATGCCGGCCGAGGCCGGGTACCAGGTCATGGCGGCGTAGTCCGCGTCGCGGACGGCGACGTATCCGCCGGGCCGGGTGACGCGCCGCATCTCGCGCAGCGCCCGCACCGGGTCGCCGACGTGCTGGAGCACCTGGTGGGCGTGGACCACGCAGAACGTGTCGTCCGGGTACTCCAGGGCGTGCACGTCGGCGACCACGAAGGCGGTGTTGGTCAGGCCGCGCGCGGCGGCCGTGGCCCGCGCCTGCTCCAGGATGCCGGGAGCGTGGTCGGCGCCGGTGACGTGTCCGTCGGGGACCAGGGCGGCCAGGTCGGCGGTGATGGTGCCCGGACCGCAGCCGATGTCCAGGACCCGCATGTCCGGTTCCAGCGCACCGAGAAGGTACGCGGCCGAGTTGGCGGCGGTCCGCCAGGTGTGCGACCGCAGCACCGACTCGTGGTGTCCGTGCGTGTAGACGGCGGTCTCCCGTGCTCCCGGCATGGCTCAGCCCCTTCTCGACGACCCGGTCCCCGGACTCGGCGGAGCCCGGGGCCTGATGTCCGTCACCGTACGTGCGCAACCGCATGCTGAGACAGTTCGTCCCGCAGAGTGGAATGACGGAGCGTCAGGTCTGGGCGGGTACCCTTCAGGGGCCGACATCCCGCGCGGGGCGGCACGACACCGGAGGGTGAGCGCATGCGTCTGCTGCTGGTCCGTCACGGCGAGACTCCGACCAACGTGGCCCGCCTGCTGGACACCGCCGTCCCCGGCCCCGGCCTGACCGCGCTCGGCGAGCGGCAGGCCGCGGCCCTGCCCGAGGCCCTCGCCGACGAGGACATCGACGCCCTCTACGCCTCCACCCTGGTGCGGACCCGGCTCACCGCCGCGCCGCTGGCCGCGGCCCGCGGCCTCGACGTCCTGGTCCGCGACGGCATCCGGGAGATCTCCGCCGGTGACCTCGAACTGCTGCCGGGCGAGTCACGGGAGGGCGAGCGGTACATGCGCACGGTGTTCGCCTGGGCGGCCGGGGACCTGGCACTGCGCATGCCGGGCGGCGAGAGCGGCACCGAGTTCCTCGAGCGCTACGACGCCGTGGTCGCCGAGGCCGCGGCGAGCGGCGCCCGCACCGTCGCCCTGGTCAGCCACGGCGCCGCGATCCGCGCCTGGACGGTGGCCCGCGCCCTCAACGTCGACGTGCCCTTCGCCGCCGCCCACCGTCTCGCCAACACCGGTGTGATCGTCCTCGACGGCTCACCGTCCGACGGATTCAAGGCCCTGACCTGGGCGGGCGCGACCGTGGCACCCGCGGGCGAGGGCGGGCCGGCCGGCGAGCCGCTCGACCCGGCCGGATGAGCCGCGACCTGCGGGGACCGCGCCGATAACGGTTTGCCGCATCCGGCGGGCGGCCCGCAGAATGCACCCTCATGGGACACCTGGAAGCCGCGCACCTCGAGTACTACCTCCCCGACGGGAGAACGTTGCTCGGCGACGTGTCCTTCCGGGTGGGCGAAGGGGCCGTCGTGGCCCTGGTCGGACCCAACGGCGCGGGCAAGACGACCCTGCTGCGGCTGATCTCCGGCGAGCTGAAACCCCACGGCGGCACCGTCACCGTCAGCGGCGGGCTCGGCGTGATGCGCCAGTTCGTGGGCTCCGTACGGGACGAGACGACCGTGCGCGACCTGCTCGTGTCGGTGTCCTCGCCGCGCATCCAGGAGGTCGCCAGGGCCGTCGACAAGGCCGAGCACGCGATCATGACCGTCGACGACGAGGCCGCGCAGATGCAGTACGCGCAGGCCCTCTCCGACTGGGCGGAGGCGCACGGGTACGAGGCCGAGACGCTGTGGGACATGTGCACCACGGCGGCCCTCGGCGTGCCCTACGACAAGGCCCAGTTCCGTCAGGTGCGCACCCTGTCCGGCGGCGAGCAGAAGCGGCTGGTGCTGGAGGCGCTGCTGCGCGGCACCGACGAGGTGCTCCTGCTCGACGAGCCGGACAACTACCTCGACGTGCCCGGCAAGCGGTGGCTGGAGGAGCGGCTCAAGGAGACCCGCAAGACGGTCCTGTTCGTCTCCCACGACCGCGAACTCCTCTCCCGCGCCGCCGAGAAGATCGTCTCCGTGGAGCCGGGACCGGCCGGCGCCGACGCCTGGGTGCACGGCGGCGGCTTCGCCACCTACCACGAGGCCCGGCGCGAACGCTTCGCCCGCTTCGAGGAGCTGCGCCGCCGCTGGGACGAGAAGCACGCCCAGCTGAAGAAGCTCGTCCTGAACCTCCGGCAGGCCGCCTCCATCAGCCATGAGCTGGCGTCCCGCTACCAGGCGGCCCAGACCCGCCTGCGCAAGTTCGAGGAGGCCGGCCCGCCGCCCGAGCCGCCGCGCGAGCAGGACATCACCATGCGCCTCAAGGGCGGCCGCACCGGCGTGCGGGCCGTCACCTGCAAGGGCCTGGAACTGACCGGCCTGATGAAACCCTTCGACCTGGAGGTCTTCTACGGCGAACGGGTCGCCGTCCTCGGCTCCAACGGCTCGGGCAAGTCGCACTTCCTGCGCCTGCTGGCCGGCGACACCGTGGCGCACACGGGGGAGTGGAAACTGGGCGCGCGGGTGGTGGCGGGCCACTTCGCGCAGACCCACGCCCACCCCGAGCTGCTGGGCCGCACACTCCTGGACATCCTGTGGCAGGAGCACTCCCAGGACCGGGGCGCCGCCATGTCCCGGCTACGCCGGTACGAGCTGACCCAGCAGGCCGAGCAGGCCTTCGAACGGCTCTCCGGCGGCCAGCAGGCCCGCTTCCAGATCCTGCTGCTGGAGCTGGAGGGCGTCACGGCCCTGCTCCTCGACGAGCCGACCGACAACCTCGACCTGGAGTCCGCTGAAGCCCTCCAGGAAGGGCTGGAGGCCTTCGACGGCACGGTCCTCGCCGTCACCCACGACCGCTGGTTCGCCCGCTCCTTCGACCGCTACCTGGTGTTCGGCAGCGACGGCCGGGTCCGGGAGACCCCGGAGCCGGTGTGGGACGAGCGCCGCGTGGAGCGCGCCCGGTAGCGCCGGCCCCTCCGTCGGCCGTGTCCGGCGGGATGGCTCGGGGCGCCGTCGGCCGCCCGTGAGCGGCTTCCCGCCGGCGTGCTCCCGGTCGGGCGGCCCGAGTGTGCCCCCGGTCGGCCGGGAGTGCGTGCCGGGGTGCCGGCGCGGCCGCAGGCGCCGGGCCGGAGAGCCGGTGCGACGGATAGGGGCCGGATAGTTCCCTGGGTCGGAGAGTCTCCTGGTGCGGAGAGTTCCCCGGGTCCTCCCGGACGCCGGCCGGATGCCTGTGCTCCACCGGGGGTACTCGGGCCCCATGGACGAACACGACGAGTGGGGCACCACGATGACCGGAGTCGACCCCGACCGGCTGGACGACCAGCAGCTCATGAAGGAGCTGGAGACGATCCACCGCACCCGCCACGACACCCTCCTGCACGGCTCGAACGACGCCCTGCGCGCCCACAACGACCGGATGGCCCAGCTGGAGGGCGAGTACCTGCGCCGCAACCCGCGCCGCCTGGTCTCGCCGGGCCGCACCCGCGACGGAGCCAGGGAACGCACCGGATCCGCCGAGGGCACGGACCGCCCGGACACCCCGGTCGGCAAGTGGGGCCCGGGCACGGCGAACGGCCCCGGCCGGGCCTGAGCCCTGCCGGAGCCGCTCCGTCGACGGCCCGCTGCCGGGGAGCCGCTCAGGCGGCTTCCCGGCCGAACACGTCCAGGTACGTCTCGCAGAACGCCTTCAGATCGTCCGGCTTGCGGCTGGTCACCAGCTTGTTGGGCCCGTGGTCGCAGACCTTGACCTGCTCGTCGACCCAGGTGCCGCCCGCGTTCTCGAGGTCCGTCCGCAGGCTCGGCCACGAGGTCAGCACCCGGTCGCGCACGACGTCCGCCTCGATCAGCGTCCACGGGGCGTGGCAGATCGCGGCGACCGGCAGGCCCTGATCGAAGAACGCCTTGACGAACGCCACCGCCTGCTCGTCGGTGCGCAGGAAGTCCGGGTTCGCGACCCCGCCCGGCAGGACCAGCCCGCCGAAGGAGTCCGCCGAGGCCTCGCCGGTCACCTCGTCGACCGGGAAGGTGTCCGCCTTGTCGAGGTGGTCGAAGGCCTGGATCTCACCCGGCGCGGTCGACACCAGCACGGGTTCGTGGCCCGCGTCCTTCGCCGCCTGCCAGGGATCGGTCAGCTCCACCTGCTCGACGCCCTCGGGGGCCGTCAGAAACGCGATGCGCATGATCGTTCCACGTCCTTTCCTGATGATCTCGCTCGGATGTCGCTTGTGGTCGGATGATCAGCGTGTCGGCCGGCTCCCGCGGGCCGGCGGGAACGACCCCGCCCGGCCGCCGCCTCGCCGCACGTCTCCTTCGGATCCTCGGGATCCGGTCCACCGCGTACCCGGGGGACCGGGGCCGACACGAGGAACCGGCCGCCGACGTCGTGACCGCGGGTCACTCCCGCTCCGGCCCCGGCCCCGGCAGGAACTCCTGCACCTTCGCCTTGAACCCCTGCCTCAGCACCGAGCCCCCGTCCGCGTCGCCCCGCAGGATCGAGGCGGCCGTCGCCTCCATCTGCTCCCAGGTCGCGTGCGGCGGGACCGGCGGCACCGCCGGGTCGGTGAGGAACTCCACGACCGCCGGCCCGTCCGCCTCCAGCGCCGTACGCCAGCCCGCCGCCACGTCCTCCGGCTTCTCCACCCGCACCCCCGTCAGACCGAGGCTGCGGGCGAACGCCGCGTACTGCACGTCCGGCAGCTCCTGCGACGGCAGGAACGACGGGGCGCCGCCCATGGCCCGCAGCTCCCACGTCACCTGGTTGAGGTCCCGGTTGTTCCACACGGCGACCACCAGCCGCCGGTCCGGCCAGCGGTCCTGGTACTTCGCCGCCGTGATCAGCTCCGCCAGCCCGTTCATCTGCATCGCCCCGTCCCCGACCAGCGCGACCACCGGCCGGTCCGGATGGGCGAACTTCGCACCGATCGCGTACGGCACCCCGCAGCCCATCGTCGCCAGCGTGCCGGAGAGCGAGCCGCGCATGTCACCGCGCATCGTCAGATGGCGCGCGTACCAGTTCGCCACCGAACCCGAGTCGGAGGTGACGATCGCGTCGTCCGGCAGCAGCGGGTCCAGGGCCCGCGCCACGTACTCGGGGTTGATCGGATCGGCCGACACCCGCGCCCGCCGCTCCAGCACGTCCTGCCAGTGCCGGACGTTGTCGCACACCGTGTCGAACCACTCGCGGCCCCGCGTGCCCTCGGACGTCAGCATCGGGATCAGCCGCCGCAGGGTCTCGCGCGCGTCACCGACCAGGTTCACCTCGTACGGATAGCGCATCCCGACCATGTGCGGATCGAGGTCGATCTGCACGCCCCGCGCCTGGCCGAACTCCGGCAGGAACTGCGAGTAGGGGAACGAGGAACCGATCGTCAGCAGGGTGTCGCAGTCGCGCATCAGCTCGTACGACGGCCGGGTGCCGAGCAGGCCGATCGAGCCGGTGACGTACGGGAGTTCGTCGCTGAGGACGTCCTTGCCGAGCAGCGCCTTCGCCACACCGGCGCCGAGGAGTTCGGCGATCCGCTCCACCTCCGCGCGGGCCCGCGCCGCGCCCTGGCCGACCAGGATCGCCACCTTGTCGCCGGAGTCGAGGATCTCCGCCGCCCGCCGCAGCGACTCCTCCGACGGAACGGTCGTCCACTCGCTGCGGTCCAGGCTCGAGGGGACCATCTTGAACGCGTGGGTGGGCGGCGAGTAGTCCAGCTCCTGCACGTCCCCGGGGATGATCACCGCGGTCGGGCAGCGGCGGCCGTACGCGGTGCGGATCGCCCGGTCCAGCACGTTCGGCAGCTGCTCGGGGACCGTGACCGTCTCCACGAACTCCGAGGCGACGTCCTTGAAGAGGCTGTGCAGGTCGACCTCCTGCTGGTACGACCCGCCCATCGCGGTGCGGTGCGTCTGGCCGACGATCGCCAGGACCGGCACATGGTCCAGCTTCGCGTCGTACAGGCCGTTGAGGAGGTGGATGGCGCCCGGACCCGAGGTCGCCGCGCACACACCGAGCCGACCGCTGAACTTGGCGTAGCCGACCGCCTGGAACGCCGACATCTCCTCGTGCCGGGACTGCACGAAACGCGGTTGGTCGTCGGCCCGGCCCCACGCCGCGAGAAGCCCGTTGATGCCGTCGCCGGGATAGCCGAAGACCTGCTCCACACCCCATTCGCGCAGCCGGCGCAGGACGTGGTCGGAGACCTTGGTCGTCATGGAAGGGTCCTCCCTGGGCATGGGGCGGCGCGGCACCGCCAGGCCTGTCCCGAGTGACCCCGAAGACCGCCGGAAAACCTGGCCGGGCGGGCGCGGACAAGGGCGGGGGGCAGGCGCGGCACCGTCACTTCGGCGCCCCACGCGCCCGCGTCACCCGATCGGGTGCGGCCGTCCCGCCAATGGACCGTGGCCGCGGGCGGTGGCGGGCGGGGCGGGCTGTGATGGCTGTGGGGCACGGAGATGTGCCTCACAGCCGTCGGCCGAAGGAGCCGTGCCATGCGCCGCACCGCCCGTGTCCTGTCCGTCGCCGCCCTGGCCGGTGCCGTGCTGACCGGCGCCGCCCCGGCCGCGTTCGCGGACCCGGCGGTGGAGATCAGCCCGGCCACGGCCGCTCCCGGAGGCAGCGTCACCGTCACCGTGACCTGCGACCCCCTCGGCGCGCCCGCCCCCCAGACCATCGACGCCGCCTCGGACGCCTTCGAGGAGGGCAGCGTCAAGCTCACGCTGGAGCCCGGCGGCGACGAGCTGACCGGCCCCGCCTATCGCGGCACCGCCCGTATCGCCCCGGCCGCGGACCTCGACGAACCGGCCGACGCGGCCGACGTGGCCGACGCCGACACCGCGTGGACCGTCGACGGCACCTGCCCGGCACCGCCCGGCGGCCAGGGCGGCATGTGGAGCGCCACCTACGACGTCCCCCGCGCGGGCGGCGCGGGCGGCGGCGCGAGCGGCGGCGGCACGGGACCGACCATCCCGCCCTGCGCACCCGCGCACACCACGGCCTGCTCCACGCCCCAGCCGTGCGCGTCCGAACACACCACCCCCGGCCACACCACCCCCGGCCACGGCGCCTCCTGCCCCACCCACCCCGCACCGCAGCCCTGCCCCCCGTCCCGCGACTACGCGCCGCAGGGCATCGCGCCGCAGGGCATCGCGCCGCACGGCACCGCCTGCCCCGGCGCGGCCGTCGAGCACGGCGTGCGTGCCGGCTCCGGCGGCACCTTCACCGACTCCGTCCCCGCCCTGGTCGCCGGCGGACTGCTGATCGCCGGCGCGCTCGGCGCCGCCGCCCACCGCCTGTGCCGCCGGAACCGCACGGCGGGCGCCTGACCCCGCCCGGCCCGCGCTGTGATCGGCGCTACCCCGGGCCACGGCCATGGGGCGACCATGTCCGGGTACCCGACACCCCGAGGGCCCGCCCGGCCCCGGACGCCCGTCGCGCACCACCCGGCACGGGGACGAAGTCCCGCCACCGCACGGCGGGCCCGGCGGCCGGCGGCAGCACAGGGCAGCAGGCACCGACGGCGCGGAGGACGGCATGCGGGGCACGGAACCGGAAGGGCACGGCCCCGTCCGCTACGGGCCGGCGCTGCCCGCGGACGGCCTGCCCGTGCTGCCCGAACTCGCCGCCGTCCTCGCCGCGGCCGCCGAACGCGCCGACGGCGAACCCGTCGGCGGCGGCCGGGCCCTCCTGGACGCCGCCTGCGGCTACTGGGAACGCCGCGGCACCCCCACCGGGGCGGACCGGGTCGCGGCCGGGCCCGGCGCCCCCGCCCTGCTGGTCGCGCTGACCGCCGCCCTCGGCGGCGACGTCCTGGTGCCGAGGCCCTGCGCGGCCTGGTGGGCGCCGTACGCCCGCCTGCTGGGACGGCCCGTCTTCCATGTGCCCACGCCCGCCGAGTGCGGCGGCGTCCCCGACCCCTACGCCCTCCTGGAGACCGTGCGCCGGGTCCGCGCCGAGGGCGGCGACCCTCGGCTGCTGGTGCTGTCCGTCGCCGACGACCCCACCGCCACCGTCGCCCCGCCCGAGGTGCTGCACGAGGCCGTGGAGGCCGCCGCGGGCGCGGGCCTGCACCTGATCAGCGACGAGACCTGGCGCGACACCCTGCACGCCCCGCACGAGAGCGTCCCGGTCGGCCCCGCCGAGATGCTCCCCGACCGGGTCACCGTGGTCAGCGACCTCGCCGGCGCCCTGCTGCCCACCGGCTGGCCCGCGGCCGTCGCCCGCCTCCCCGCCACCGCCGCCGGGGCCGATCTCCACGCGCGCGTGCTCGACGTCCTCACCGCGCTCGACGCGCGCGTGGCCGCCCCCGTGGCCGCGGCCGCCGCCTTCGCCCTGACCGAGCCCGAGCCCGTCACCGCGCGGGTGGAGGCCGCCGCACGCCTGCACGCGCGCGTGGCCGCCGCCGCGCACACCGCCGTGGTCGCCGCCGGCGCCCTCGCCCTGCCGCCGCGCGCCGGCCGTCACCTGTACGTGGACCTCGGGCCGCTGCGGGAGGAGCTGACGGCGCGGGGCGTCGGCGACGCACAGGACCTGGAGGATCTCCTCACCGCCCGGCTCGGCATGCCCGCGCCGGGCGGCCACCGCTTCGGCGACGACCTCGGGGCGCTGCGCGTCCGGCTCTCCACGGGCATGCTGCTCGGCGGAACGGACGCGCAGCGCACCGCATGCCTCATGTCGCCCACACCACTGGAACTGCCACACGTGCAACGCGCGTTGGACCACCTGAGGTCGAACCTCGACGATCTCCGTGACGACGCTCAGCGACGGGAGCCTCCTCGATGACGCAGCAGTCCGAGTCGACCACCCCCATGCCCGTGCGGGACACCGACGCCCCGCCGGTCGATTCCCCCGTGACCTCTCCCGTCCCGCCGCTCGCCGAACCCCGCCCGCTGGACGAACACCGGGTGTGGCCGCGCTCCTTCCACGACCGGCTGACCGCCCCGCTGCCCGGCCTCAAGGCCCTCGCCCGCTTCGCCCGCGAGGGTGCCGTACGGCCCGGCCGGGAAGGTCTCGCCGACATCCCGCGGCTGCCCTTCGAGCCCGCCCCGCTGCCCCGCGTCGACACCCGCACCGTCGCCGTCACCTGGGCGGGGCACGCCAGTTGGGTGGTGCGGATCGGCGGCCTGACCGTCCTGACCGACCCCGTCTGGTCGCGCCGCATCATCGGCACCCCGGCGCGCATCACCCCCGTCGGCGTCCCCTGGGAGGCCCTGCCGCCCGTCGACGCCGTCGTCATCAGCCACAACCACTACGACCACCTCGACGCCCCCACCCTGCGCCGACTGCCGCGCGACACCCCGGTGTTCGTGCCGGCCGGACTCGGACGCTGGTTCCGGCGCCGCCGGTTCACCCGCGTCACCGAGCTGGACTGGTGGGAGGCGGCCGAACTCTCCGGCGTCCGCTTCGACTTCGTACCGTCCCACCACTGGTCCAAGCGCAGCCTCACCGACACCTGCCGCACCCTGTGGGGAGGCTGGGTGCTCACCGACCGCGACGGACAGCGCGTCTACTTCGCGGGCGACACGGGGTACGGCCACTGGTTCTCCCGCATCGGACAGCGCTACCCCGGAATCGACCTCGCGCTGCTGCCCATCGGCGCCTACGACCCCCGCTGGTGGCTCAGCGACGTCCACTGCGACCCGGAGGAGGCGGTACGGGCGGCACGCGAGGTGGGGGCGCGCCGGATGGCCCCCATGCACTGGGGCACCTTCGTCCTCTCCGCCGAACCCGTCCTCGAACCCCTCACCCGGGTGAGGGCCGCCTGGGCCAAGGCCGGCCTGGCCCGCGAGGACCTGTGGGACCTGCCGGTGGGGGGTTCGCGGGTGCTGTGAGGGGGTGCCGGGGAGAGAAGCGCGTGGCCCGCCGGGCGCGCGGCTCGGGGCGGTGCGCGTCGGGAGCGGGGAAGCGGCGTACCTCAGGGGACGCGGAACCGCACGCCGTTCGAGACTCGCGGCCCGAGACGTACGGCCTGGGAACTGCGGCCGGAGACGTACGGCCCGAGACGTACACCCTGAGACCCGCGGCCCGCGTCCCGCCGTTCCGCGACTCTCACCCGGCCGGCCGTTCGCGCAGTCTTCGCCACAGACCCGGCACCACGCTGACGGCCAGCGTCAGCACCACCGCCGCTACGACGCCCTGCCACGGCTCCGGGAACAGCGAACCTCCGAGGATGCCGATCACCTGATAGGTCACCGCCCAGGCCAGACAGGCCGGCAGGTTGCCCCGCGCGAACCGGCGCAGCGGCCACTCGGCCATCAGGCACGCCAGCATCACCGGGATGCGGCCCGCGGGCACCAGCCGGGACAGCACCAGCACGGCCGTACCGTGGTCGGCGAGCTTCTCCTGGGCCTGCGCGAGCCGTTCCTCCGGCGCCCGCGACCGGAGCGCCGCCAGCCAGCGCGAGCCGTTCCTCGACCGCATCCCGCGCCGGCCCAGCCAGTACAGCGCCGCGTCCCCGCAGAACGCGGCCAGCGACGCCGTTACGAACACCAGGGCCAGCGCGAAGGGCGCCGTCTGGTGGAAGGCGACCACGGCCGCCGAACTCACCAGCGCCCCCGTCGGCACCACCGGCACCAGCGCGCCGATCAGCACCAGCAGGAACAACGACGGGTAGCCGAGCGCCTGTTGCGTGGACTCCATGGGTATGACCGCCGGGAGGGTGGCCGGCGGCGTCATCGCGCGACCTCGGGGCGCACGCTCTCCCCGTGGCCGAGCCGGTGCACCACCACATCCGGCGCGCGCTCCGCCGCCAGGCGCGCGAACTCATCGCCGGGCGCGTGGAACTCATGAGGGCGCACGGCGTCCATCCCGATCGGCCAGTACGTGCCGTAGTGCACCGGCACCGCGCTGCGCGGCCCCAGCAGGGCCAGCGCCTCCGCGGCCCGTCCCGCGTCCAGGTGGCCCTCCCCGAGGTAGGGTCCCCAGCCGCCCACCGGCAGCAGCGCCACATCGACCCGGCCGACCTCGTCGGCCATCGACTCGAACAGGCCGGTGTCCCCGGCGAAGTACGTCCGTGCCTCGCCCTCCACCACGTACCCGAGCGCGGGGGAGCGGTGCCGGCCGACCGGCAGCCGCCGCCCGTCGTGCCGCGCGGGCACGGTCCGTACGCGCAGGTCGCCGACGGTCGTCTCGTCACCCGGCGCCACCTCGGTCAGCCGCAGATGGGTGAGGCGCCGCAGCCCCGGGACGGCGCGCGGCGCGCCACGGGGCACCAGCAGGCGTGTGCCCGGCGCGAGACGCGCCAGCGAGGGAAGGTGCAGGTGATCGGAGTGCAGATGCGACACGAGCGCCACGTCCGCGCGCCGGGCGTCCGGCGGGGGCAGCGCCCCCCGACGCCGCCGCAGATGCGCCAACCGGCGGGCGAACAGGGGATCGGTGAGCACACGGACGTCCGAATCCGTGATCGTGCAGGTGGCGTGACCCCACCAGGTGATCTCCACCGGCACCTCTTTACCCCCTTCGCGCGACTCCCCCGAAGCCTACGGGCAGGAGTAGGGTCGGCGGCGAAACCCGGAGGTGAGGGGGCGCCATGGGACCGGTCAGGGTCACGGCGATCGCGAGTCTGACGCCGCTGGAGGAACTGGACGCCGATCCCTTTCTGGTGGACTCCCGCAGCCAGCACGCGATGTGCGCGCGGTGGGCCGCGGAACGGGGGTACGTCGTCAGCCGCGAACTGCTGGTGCGCGGTCTGCGGCCGGACCACTGCGTGCTGTGGGACGGCGTCAGGCCCGGTGTCGACCTCTTCGTCGCGCCCAGCCGACGGGTGCTGGAGAGCGCCCTGTCGTCCGTCGAGGAGTTCGCCGAGGAGTGCGCGCGGCGGGGGGTGCGGGTCGAGACGGTGGGAGTCGCCGAACCCGCCTATGACGCGCAGATGAAGGCACATGTGCACCGGAGACTGTCGATGCCGACGGCCGGGTACGACGGGCGTTGACCGCTCGGCGGGCCGCGTCCGCGGATTCGCGCCCGCGAGGACGCGGTGCCTTCCGGCGGGGACGCCTCTCCGCGACGGCGTCTTGCCCGATCGTGCCCACGCGCCGCGCGCGGACATGCCCACCGGCGCAGCCGCACGGGCCGCAGTCCCGGCACCGTACGTCCCCGCAGTCCGGTAGCCGTGCGCCCCTGTGGTTCCGCGCCGTCCGGGCGTTGCCGGCACCGCCTCTTCGGTGCGGTGCCGAAGCGCTCCCGGTCCGGTGGCCTCCGCCGTCCGTGTGACAGGGTGGTGCGCGGAGGTCCGCTCCGACGACGGGCCGGGACGTGAGGTGTGCGGGGCGTGGGCGAGGGGCGTTGGCGGCGGGCCGTCAGTCAGGCCGGGCGGAGCGTCACGGTGTGGGCCGTGTCCACGGTCACGATGCTGGTGCTCGCCGGCATCCTGCCGGACTTCCGGCTCCAGTCGCCCGACGGCGACAGCGCCACCACCATCGCCGTCACCGCCGCCGCCGGGGCCGGTGTCTTCGGCGTGCTGTCGGCGCTCGCCTGGCCGCTCCTCGTCCGGCTGCTGCTGCTCGTGCCGGCGCTCGTCCTCGGCCTGCTGGTGTTCTTCCTCAACGGCTCCCTCCTTCTCCTGGCCCTGCGCCTGAACCCCTCGGGGCAGAGCGAGGCCGCCCCCGAGACCGCCGTCATCGTCGCCGCCGTGATGTCCGCCGTCGCCTCCGCGACCGGCGGCGCCCTGGCCGTGCGGGACGACGACGCCTACCGCCGCCGCCTCTACCGTCTCGCCGACCGCCGCCGCGGAAGCGGACCGCCCTGCCCCGCCACCCACGGCACCGTCTTCCTCCAGCTCGACGGGGTCGGCCACGACGTGCTGGCCGCGGCCGTCGGGAAGGGGCTGATGCCCACCGTCGCCAAGTGGCTGGGCGCCGGACCGCGGGCGACGGCCCGCCCCACCCACCGGCTCACCCCGTGGCGCACCGACTGGTCCAGCCAGACCGGGGCCAGCCAGCTCGGCATCCTGCACGGCAGCAACTTCGACGTGCCCGCGTTCCGCTGGTACGAGAAGGACAGCCGGGAGGTGATGGTCTGCAACCGTCCGACCAGCGCCGCCGAACTCCAGCGCCGGGCCGTGGAACGCACCGCCGACGGCGGGCTGCTCTCCGCCGACGGCGCCAGCCGGGGCAACCTCTTCGGCGGCGGCGCCGACGAACAGGCCCTCGTGCTGTCCATCGCCACCCGCCGCCGCAGCCGCGCGACCCGCTCGCGGGCCGGCTACTTCGCCTACTTCTCCGACCCGGCCAACGCCGTCCGCACCGCCCTGTCCTTCGTGGCGGAGGCCGGCCGGGAGATCGGCCAGTCCACCCGCGCCCGGCTGCGCAGACAGCGTCCGCGCGTGGCACGCGGCGGCCTGTACCCGTTCATCCGCGCCTTCGCGACCGTCGTCGAGCGGGACGTCGTCGTCGCCGCGGTGATGGGCGACATGCTGGCCGGCCGCAGCGCCGTCTACGCCGACCTGGTCGCCTACGACGAGGTGGCGCACCACTCCGGGCCGCTCGGCCGCGACACCGAGCAGGTCCTCGCCCGCCTCGACCGGTCCCTGGCGCTCATCGAGAACGTCGCCGACCACGCCCCGCGGCCGTACCGCATCGTCGTCCTGTCCGACCACGGGCAGAGCCCCGGCGAGACCTTCCGCGCCCGCTACGGCCTCTCCCTCGGCGACCTGGTCCGAGCCGGCTGCGGGCTGCCCGTACCGCGCCGGGCGCGGCGCACCCACAGCGGCGCCGAGGCCCGTGCGACCGTCCGGGCGGCGCTGCGCAGACCCGTAGAGGAGGGGGACGAACAGCACCGCCCGGCCCGCCGCTCGGAGCCGATCGTGCTCGCCTCCGGCAACCTCGGTCTGGTCTCCTTCCCGGACGTGCCCCACCGGATGAGCAAGGAGGAGATCGACGCCCGCCACCCCGCGCTGCTCCCCACGCTCGCCAACCACCCCGGCATCGGCTTCCTCCTGGTCCGCAGCGAGGAGCACGGCGGGGTCGTGCTGGGCGCCCACGGCGCGGAGATCCCCCTCGACCGGCTCGACGAGGAGCCCGGCCCGCTGGCCGGGTTCGGTCCCGGTGCGGCCCAGGCCGTGCGCCGCACCCACACCTTCCCGCACACCGCCGACATCATGGTGAACTCCTTCCACGACCCCGCCGACGGCGAGGTCCTCGCCTTCGAGGAGCAGATCGGCTCGCACGGCGGCCTCGGCGGCGCCCAGTCGAAACCCTTCCTGCTGTCGCCCCTCGCCCTGTCGGCACCGGCCGAGGACGGCGAGGACCTGACCGGCGCCGAGCAGATCCACCGCGTCCTGCGCCGCTGGCTGCGCGAGTCGGACGGGCCCCAGGTGCCGCTGGAGACGGCGCGGCAGGAGCGGGCGGCCTGAAAACCGGCTGCGACGACAGGTCCGTACGCACACACTGTTCGTGAATCGCGCGACCGCGCACCCGTTCGGACCCCGAGGAGTCGCTGCGTGCAGGCAGCCGTCACCGTCACGCCCTCCCGCATCCCGGAGCTGCTGCTCGGCCTCGCCACCGTGCGCCCCGTGTTCCTCTGGGGCGCGCCCGGCATCGGAAAGTCCTCCCTGGTGCGCGACTTCGCCGAGTCCCTGGGCCTCGAGTGCGTGAGCCTGCTGGGTACCCAGCTCGCGCCCGAGGACCTGATCGGCGTGCCGCAGATCCGGGACGGGCGCTCGGTGTTCTGCCCGCCGGAGGCGATCGCCCGCTCCGAGCCGTACTGCCTGTTCCTCGACGAACTGAACGCCGCCACCCCGGACGTGCAGAAGGCGTTCTACTCGCTGATCCTCGACCGCCGTATCGGGAGCTACGACCTGCCCAAGGGGTCCATCGTCATCGGCGCCGGCAACCGTGCCACCGACAACGCCCTCGCCCGCCCGATCGCCTCCGCACTGGTGAACCGCCTCACCCACGTCCACCTGGAGGCGTCCGCCGCGGACTGGCTCGTCTGGGCGGCGGGCAACGGCATCCATCCGTGGGTCCTGGACCATCTCACCGACCGGCCCGACCACCTGTGGTCCAAGCCGCCGAAGACCGAGGAGCCGTTCTCCACACCCCGCTCCTGGCACATGCTCTCCGACGCGCTGCACTCCTTCGGCCCGGACCTCGACGAGGACACCCTGCGGGTCCTGGCGCACGGCACACTGACCCCCGCGCACGCCACGGCCTTCTGCGGCTACGTCAAGATCGTCCGCAGCCGGTACGGCATCGAGGCCGTCATCAAGGGCGACGCCCCCTGGCCGCACCGCCCGCAGGACCGCGACCTGCTCTACTACCTCGCCGAGTCGTTCCGCGGCCGCCTGGTGAAGGAACTGCCCGCCGACAAGGAGCACATGTCGGCGAACGGCCGGCAGACCGCCTACCGCGCCAAGTCGCTGCTCGTGCAGCTCGCCGAGATCTCCGTCGAGGTCGCCCAGAGCGTCATCACCCCGGACGCCGACGGCAACCCCGTGCTGCCCGCCTGGTTCCTGATCGAGGCGGCCCGGGACATGCCCCGCCTGGTGGAGGCGCGCCGGTGACCCGCGGCCGCGGCGGCCGCAAGAAGCGCGACCTCGCCGGTGAGGCGTTCGCCGAGGGCATGCGGCTGCTGCGCGCCAACCCGGCGCTGGCCGCCGTCGACTTCGACGCCTGCCGGCACGAGGACTGCGACCTCGCACCCCGGACCGGTCTCCTGCGGGTCGACTCCGACGGCAGGGTCCACGCCCGCCCCGACCGGGTCGCGGAGCCCGCCCGGTGGGCGTGGTCGCTCGCCCACGCCGCCCTCCACCTCGGCTTCGGGCACCTCCCGGCGGACAAGGGCGAGCGGATCCAGCCCGACCGGTACGAACTGGCCGCCCGCTGCACGGTCGTCAACCGCTTCCTGCTGACGTTCCCCGTCGGCGCCGCCCCGGACGACCTGCCGCCCACGTATCCCGACGGCGACGAGGAGCAGCTCGCCGACCGCTGGCGGCGCACCGGCCTCCCGGCCGCCTACGAGCACTGCGGAACGGCGGGCGCCGAACCCGACCAGCTGTTGCTGCCGTGGGACGCCTGGCGTTTCGCCCAGCCGCCCGACCGTCAGCTGGCGTTCGCGACCGCCCTCACCCGCACCGTGTCCACCGCGATGGACGTGGCGGGCGGCCGCCGCGACGGTTTCGACGGCGAGCCGCCGGGCCGACGCCCCTGGGAGAAGGCGCTGAGCTGGTTCATCTCCTCGTACCCGCTGCTGGGCGGCGTCGCGGCCGGCATCAGGCTCGTCGCCGACGCGGAGATCGCCCGCGCCCACGGCATCTCCGTCGCCGCCGTCAACGCCGAGGCGGGCGAGGTGTACGTCAACCCCCTGCGGACGCTGGAGGACGAGGAATGGCGGTTCGTCCTCGCCCACGAGCTGCTGCACGCCGCCCTGCGCCACGGCGACCGCTGCGGCACCCGCGACCCCTACCTCTTCAACGTGGCCTGCGACTACGTCATCAACGGCTGGCTGCGCGAGATGCGGGTGGGCACCATGCCCGAAGGACTCTTGTACGACCGGGAGCTGGCCGGCCTGTCCGCCGAGGAGGTCTACGACCGGATCGCCGGCGACCTGCGCCGGATGCGCCGCCTGTCCACCCTGCGCGGCAAGGGCGTCGGCGACGTGCTCGGCGCCCCGCTCGGCCCGCCCCGCGACCATGTCGATCTCGACGGCTTCTACCGGCGCGGCCTCGCGCACGGCCTCGACCTGCACGAGCGCCAGGAACGCGGCTACCTGCCCGGCGGCCTCGTCGACGAGATCCGCGCGCTCAGCCACCCACCCCTGCCCTGGGACGCGCTGCTGGCCCGCTGGTTCGACGAGTTCGTGCCCCGCCCCGAGCCGGTGCGGACGTACGCCAGGCCGTCGCGCCGTCAGGCCTCGACGCCCGGCATCCCGCGCGCGGGCCGGTACTTCCCGCCCGAGGAGATCGCCCGCTGCACCTTCGGCGTCGTCCTGGACACCTCCGGTTCGATGGACCGCACCCTCCTCGGCAAGGCGCTCGGCGCCATCGCCTCCTACGCCGAGGCCCGGGACGTACCGGCCGCCCGCGTTGTGTTCTGCGACGCGGCCCCGCACGACGCGGGCTACCTGCCGGTCACCGAGATCGCCGGGCGGGTCAGGGTGCACGGCCGCGGCGGCACCGTCCTCCAGCCGGGCATCGACCTCCTGCTCCGGGCGGACGACTTCCCGCGGGGCGCCCCGGTCCTCGTCATCACCGACGGCTGGTGCGACGTCCTGCGCGTCCGGCGCGAGCACGCGTACCTCATTCCCCAGGGCCGTCACCTGCCGTTCACCCCTCAGGGGCCGGTCTTCCGGGTGCGGTGACGGCGAGTGTGATCGGATGGGCACGGAAACCCGTCGTACGGGAAAACCATGCGAAAGGAACAACCGTGGCCACCACGCGCTCCGCACACACCGTCTGGGAAGGCAGCCTGATCGAGGGCAACGGAGTCGTCACCTTCGACTCCTCCGGCGCCATCGACGAGCAGCCCGTGACGTGGGCCGCCCGCACCCAGGAGGCGAACGGCAAGACCAGCCCCGAGGAGCTGATCGCCGCCGCCCACTCCAGCTGCTTCTCCATGGCGTTCTCGCACGCCCTGGCCGGTGCCGGCACCCCGCCCACCAGGCTGGTCACGTCGGCCGACGTCACCTTCCAGCCGGGCGAGGGCATCACGGGCATCCACCTCACCGTGGAGGGCACCGTGCCGGGCCTCGACGAGGACGCGTTCGTCGCCGCCGCCGAACAGGCGAAGGTCGGCTGCCCGGTCTCGCAGGCCCTGAAGGCCGTACCGATCACCCTGTCGGCCAAGCTCGCCTGAGCCTTCGGGCACCCGGCCGGTCGCGCCGCCCGCACGACCGGCCGGTTCCCGGGGCCCCGGCGCGTCCACGAGGAAGAGGCATGACCCGACCCGCCGTCTCCGCCCATCGCGGCGGCAGCGAGCACCGCACCGCCGCCACCCTCGCGGCCTACGAGGACGCGCTCTCCTCGGGCGCCGAGTACGCCGAGTTCGACATCCGGCGCACCGCCGACGGCGTCCTCGTCGTCCACCACGACCCGCGCGCCGGGAGCGACGGCCCACCGCTGTCCCGGATCACCTACGCCGAACTGTGCGCGCGCACCGGAGCCGCCGTGCCCCTCGTCGAGGAGGTCATGGCGCTGGTCGCGGGGAGACTGATCGGGCATCTGGATCTCAAGGAGACCGGTCACGAGCGGGAGGTGATCGATCTCGCCGTGGCGGTGCTCGGCCGGGACGGGTTCGTCGCCACGACGCTGGAGGACCGTTCCGTCGCCGCCGTCACCCGTGACTTCCCCGGTGTGCGCACCGCCCTGTCGCTGGGGCGGGACCGCCGGGAGGTGGCGATGGGGCGGCTGGCCGCGACCCGCGCCGGCGAACTCTTCCCGGCCCGGCGACTGCGGGCCTGCGGGGCGCACGGCGTCGCCGTCCACCGGCGGCTGGCGCGCGCCACCGTACTGCGCGGGGCGGCCCGGCGGGGCCTGTTCACCCTGGTGTGGACGGTCAACGACGACCCCGGACTGCGGACCTTCCTGGCCGATCCCCGGGTGGACGTGCTGGTCACGGACCGGCCCTGGCACGCCGTGCGACTGCGCGGCGAGCCCCGCCGCGACCTTGCGGCGGACAGTCCGGCTCGGTGAGTCGGGAGGGTGGTCCGTCGTGGCTCGGGTGGGTGCGGGCCGGTGAGTCGGGAGGGTGGTCCGTCGTGGCTCGCGCCGGTGCGGCCGGGTGAGTCGGCAGGATCGTCCGTCCTGGCTCACACCAGCCCGGCCAGGCTCCCGATCACCGACTGCGCCCACTCCTGCGCACCGATCGCCGTGCCTGCCGCGACGCCGGTGGCGACCGGGGCCAGGGCTCCCTTCAGGCCGTTCACCGCGCGGCGCAGTCTGCGCTCCTCGGGCGGCCGGGGGCCGGTGATCTCCGCGAGGACCTCCTGGGCCGCGGCCTCGGCGTCCTCGCGGTCTCGATCCGTGAGACCGGCCTCGGGCAGCTGCCGCAGCAGGTCGCTCACCAGCGCCGCGAGCGCCTCGAAGCCGGGGGCGACCGCGGTGTTGTTCTGCTGGTTCTGGGTGACGGACTGGTTGTTCCACGCCAACATGGCGCCGGTGACCGGGTCGTTGAACACCGGGCCGTGGTAGTTGTGCACCTGCCGAGGGTCGCTCGTCGGGTCGCTCGTGGGATCGCTCATGGAGTGGCTCCGTCCTGGTCGTCACGGTCGTCGTGGTCGTCACGGTCGTCGTTCCGGATGACCCGCTGGATGACCTCCGGGACGGCCTCCGGGACGGCCTCCGAACCGGCCCGCGGGGTGGCTTCCGGCGCGGCCCGCGGGTCGGCCTGCTGGATGACCTGCCGGACGATCCGCTGGGTGATCTCGTCGTTGTTCCATGCCAGGTGCACCCCGTGCACGGCCGCGTTGAAGACCGGGCCGTGGTAGTGGTTGACGATCTGCGCGGGGGACGGCGCCGGTTCGGGGACCCGTTCCACCACCGGCCGTGACGACTGCAACGACACCAGGTCGACACGGCCGTTGTGCCGCACACCCACGCCTCGCGTGCCGGTCACGGAGCAGTTCACCAGCCGGCCGCCGCCCGACTCGTCGAAGGCGACCCCGGCGGCCGCGCAGTCGTCGAACCGGCTGTCGGCGACATCGACGTACGCGGACTCGGTGCCGCACAGGCCGAACGCCTCCGATCCGGTGACGGTGAGGTCGCGGGCGACGAGCCGCGCCCTGCCGAACGCCACGGCCCCGCCGGCGCGCGTCGCCGAGACAGTGCAGTCGTCGACCCTCAGGTACGCCTCCTCGCCGACGCCGAAGCCCAGCACCCCGCGCTCCGCCGCGACCCGCGTGAGGGTGACCCGGGCCTCGCCGGTGACCGCGACGGCGGCCAGGTCGAAGCCGGAGATCCGCGCGTCGGTGAGCCGGGCCGTCGTACCGCCGTTGCCCCGCGCCTCCAGGCCCGCCGGGCAGCGCTCGACCCGGACCTGCTCGAACACGGCCCTGGACTCGTCGAACACGCGCAGGGCGACGCCCGTCAAATCCTCGACGACGAGGCCCGTGAAGTCTCCCCTGGCCCTGTCGACGACGGCGACACCGACGTTGCCGCCCGACACGCGGCAGCCGGTCACCCGCGGCGCCCCGCCGTTGGTCGAGAACACGGCGACGCTGCCCGCGTGGTGGACCTCGCAGTTCTCGAACGTGCCCCGGCCCGTCGTCTGCACGTTGATGCCGGTGTCGCGGCAGTCGGCGAACACGCAGTCGCGCACCACCGGGTCGGCGCCGCTCGCCACGCCGATCCCGTGTTCGGCGTCGACGACGCGCAGGCCCCGCACGAGGCCGCGGGACTGCTCCACGAACATGACCGCCTCCGCGTGCACGGAGTCCACCCGGCAGTCGGACATGGTCAGTTCGGCCCGGGTGTCCGCCATCACGGCCGCCTTCTCGGTGCCGGTCAGCGCGCACCCGACGAGTTCCGCCCACGCGTCGCTGACCCGCACCCCGTGGATCCGGCTGCCCTCGACGCGGCTGTCTCGCACCGAGACGCGGGCTCCCTCGATCACCGCGACCGCGTTGTCCGCGGCGTCGTGGAAGGCGCACCGCACCACGTATCCGGCGGCACCGGCGAACAGGGTCCGGCCGGAGCGGAACACACTGTCCGTCAGCGACACCGACGTTCCCCGCCGGGCGTGCACACAGACCCCGCCGTGCGCCCGCACCTCCGTGTGGTCCAGCGTCAGGGTCCCTCCGCGGCAGTCGACGACGTCCGTCTCGCGGCCGACCAGGAGGAGACCGCGGACCCGGACCGTGCCGAAGGCGTCGAGCGCGGTGCCGCGCGACGGGCTCACCACGACCGAACCGGGTCCGCCCCGTCCGGCCAGCTCCACCTCGCCGCGGACGGTCAGGGACTCCTCGTAGTGGCCGGGCTCGATCTCGATCAGCGCCGGTCCGTGCCGGTCGGCGGCGGCCCGCAACGCCGACGAGATGTCGGGGTGCGCACGACGACCGCCGTGCGGTGCGACCACGTACTTCCTGACCATGCCCGCCTTCCCCGCAGCGCCCCGGAAGTCCCTCTCGTTCGCAGCCGCCGATGCTACCGGAGCGCTCGGCGCCCCGGCGGGGTCACGGGACACGGTCCGGTGCAGACGATCCGCTGTATGCGGTCGGCAGTGTGGCGCATACGGCGATCAGGGCGGACGCGGACGGTGTGGCGACGCCGGTGAACTCCGGCCGTGCCCGTGCCCGTGCCCGTGTCGTGCCCGTGCCCGTGTCGTGCCCGTGTCGGTGGCCGCGGCAGAGGCGTAGGCAGCGGAGAGGCAGCGGCCCTCCGAGCGGGCCGGGGAGTCTCAGTGCTTGCGGGCCACCCCCGCGTACACCGGCACGATGCCCTCCGCCTGGAGGGCCACGTCCTCCGGGTCCGGCCGCCAGCCGGAGACCGGGATCACCCCCGGACCGAGCAGTTCCAGCCCCTCGAAGAAGCGGGAGAACTCCGCGAGCGAGCGGGGGTGGAAGGGGGTGCCGCCGCGCCGGAAGTGGTTCGTGGCCTTCCCGATCGCCTCCGGGTTCAGGTCGGGGGTGACCTGGGAGAGGATCAGGTGACTGCCGGGCGCGAGCGCGGCCACGTACCGCTTCAGCAGCCCGTACACGTCGTCGCCCGCCGGGTCCTCGCCCAGGTAGTGGGTGAGCGCGACCAGTGACAGCGCCACCGGCCGGTCCAGGTCGAGGAAGTCGGCCGCCCGGCGCAGCAGCGTGTCGACGTCCCGGACGTCGGCGTGCACGTACTCGGTGGCGCCCTCGGGCGAGCCGTGCAGCAGCGCCTGGGCGTGCCGCAGCACGATCGGGTCGTTGTCGGCGTAGACGATCCTCGCCCCGGGGGAGACGGCCTGTGCCACCTGGTGCAGGTTGGGCTCGGTGGGGATGCCCGTGCCGATGTCCAAGAACTGGCGGACGCCCGTCTCGGCGACGGTGCGCACGGCCCGCTGCATGAACCGGCGGTTGGCGCGCGCCCCGCGCAGCACCGTGTCGTCCACGGCGAGGATCCTGCGGGCCAGTTCCTCGTCCACGGGGTAGTTGTCCTTGCCGCCCAGCCACCAGTCGTACACCCGGGCCGGGTGCGGCCTGCTGGTGTCGATGCGGACGGCGGCCTCGGACTCGGATCCGGTCATGCGCGGTCTCTCCTGGTGAGTGGGAGGAGCTGGGACGGTCGCAAGGGGCGGGCCGGGGTCAGAACCCCCCGCGGACGTCCCGCAGGAGCTTCCTCGTGCGCTGCGCCGACGCGGCGTGCGTCGTCATGTGGTCGAGGACCTCCAGATGCGCGGAGACCTCCCTGCGCGAGTCCAGGTACAGGGCCCCGGACAGGTACTCGGTGACGACCATGTCGGGCAGTTCGGGCTCGGCGAAACGGAACAGCGAGAAGGGCGCGGACGTCCCCGGGTGCGGGCCGTCGGCGAACTCCGCCACCTGCAGGGTGATCCGGTCCCGCTCCGCCAACTCCAGGAGTCTGTCGATCTGTTCGTACATGACGTCGGCGTCGACGCTGACCGGTCGGCGCAGTACCGTTTCGTCCAGCACGGCCCACAGGTGCGGCGGGTCGGGGCCCTCGAGCAGCTGTTGCCGGGCCAGCCGCAGCGACACGTGCCGCTCGATGGCCTCCGGTCCGGTCCGGCCGACCGTCCCGGCCTCCAGCACGGCTCGGGCGTACCGTTCCGTCTGCAACAGCCCCGGCACGAAGTGGGGTTCGTAGGACCGGATGAGCCGGGCCGCGCCCTCCAGGCTGACGTACAGGCTGAACCATTCCGGCAGGACGTCGTGGAACCGCTGCCACCAGCCGGGCCGGTTCGCCTCCTCGGCGAGCGCGACGAAGGTGTCGGTCTCCTCCTGGGCCACCCCGTAGGCGGCCAGCAGCACCAGCACATAGGGGATCTTGAGGGAGACCTCGGCCGTCTCCATGCGTCGCACGGTCGCCGGGGCCACCCGCAGCGCGCGGGCCGCCTCCTCGCGGCTGAGGCCCGCCGCCTCGCGCAGCTCCTGGAGCCGTCTGCCGAGTACCACCTGGCCCACCGTCGGCGCGGGCCGCCGCTCACTCACGCCACGTCTCCCCTGCGTGTCGAAACACGCCGGTCAGTGTGTCATGTTCGGGCCGTGCGGCGACAGGCAGCACGGGGAGACGCGGGACCGTGCGAGGGGCCTGCGGTGGGCGACCGGGTACGAGGGGCCTGTGGCGCGCCGCCTCGCGGGGGTGCGCCCGGGGCAAGGCGCTTTACTTCGTGGGTAATCGACGACGGACCGGTGGGCACGGGATCGTGGTGGCGACGGTTCCGGGGCGGCGCACTCCGCTCCGGAACCCGCTCGCACCGGCCGACCCGCGTGTCCGTCGGCTCGCCGGTGGCTGGGGACCGCCGGTGGCTGCGGACCGTCGGGGCTCAGCCCATCAGCGAGTGCAGGTACTTGACCGTCGCCGGGTCGGCGGGGAGCAGCGTCTCGACGGCCAGCTCGGCGACCGTCACGTCCATCGGTGTGTTGAACGTGGAGATCGACGAGATGAAGGACAGCGTCCGCCCCTCGTGCTCGATCAGCATCGGCAGCGCGAAGTACGGGACGGGCTCGGCGGGTTCGGCCTCCGGCATCGTCCGCGCCATCGTCTCGGGGACCGGCTCCGGGACCGGATAGGCGGCGACCTCCTCGTACAGCGCCCGCAGCGGCGGGAAACGGTGAAGGGCGATCTGCCGTTCCATCTGGGCCAGCAGGTGCCCGCGCCACTCGGGCAGGTTGCGGATGCGCGGCGCGAGGCCCTCCGGGTGCAGCGTCAGCCGCATCGCGTTCAGCGGCGGCGCGAGCAGCGACTCCGGGAGGCCCTCCATCAGCATGGTGACCCCGCGGTTGGCGGCCAGCACGTTGTACGTGGCGTCCACCACCAGTGCCGGATACGGCTCGTAGCCCTGGATCAGGCGCTCCAGGCCGGCGCGGAGCGCGTCCAGCGCCGGATCGTCCAGCGGGGTCTCGCGGTAGCGGGGGGCGTGACCGGCCGCCACCAGCAGGGCGTTGCGCTCGCGCACGGGCACGTCGAGGTGCTCGGCCAGCCGCAGCACCATCTCCTCGCTGGGCCGGGAGCGGCCCGTCTCGACGAAGCTGATGTGACGGGCCGAGGAGTCGGCGCGCAGCGCCAGTTCCAGCTGACTGACCTTGCGCCGCTCCCGCCAGGCCCGCAGCAGGGGGCCGACGCCCCGGTCGGCGGGGCCAACGGAGCCCGGGGTGCCGGTCGAGAGAAGGGTCATACGGAGGACCGTAGCCGAGGGGCGCGCGGACGACAGCGCCGCGTCCCGGCGGTGCCGCGCGGGGAACGGCTCGCGGACCCGTTCGGCGGCCTGCTCACCGTCGCCGGCCTCACCGTCGCCGGCCTCACCGTCGCCGGCCTCACCGTCGCCGGCCTCGCCGACGACGGTGTCCCCGCGTCCCGGGCACCGACGGCTGCCTGCCCGGACCGGCGGGAACCCGTCGGGCCGCGGCCGCCGCGGCTGCGCTGTGGCAGGCTGGACGGGTACCCGACACCAGCCCCCCGAGGGAAGGGACCAGGTCATGGCCGTCGCACCGCTGTCACAGGAGGAGATCGACGACCGGCTCGCGGAGCTGCCCGGCTGGTCCCACGAGGCCGGCCGCCTCACCCGCTCCTACCGCCTCGCCTCCCACTTCGCCGCGACCGCCCTGGTCATCCACGTCGCCCAGGTCCAGGAGGAGCTGAACCACCACTCCGAACTGACCCTCGGCTACGACACGGTCTCCCTCGCGGTGAACACCCACAGCGCGGGCGGCGCCGTCACCGACCTCGACTTCGAGCTGGCCCGCCGGGTGCGGGACCTGGCACCGGCGCACGGCACGCGCTGAGACGCGCGGCGGACGGGACGGGGGACCCACGTGCTGGACTACGAGGAGGAAGCCGCACGCTACGACGCCTCGCGCGGCGGCGAACCCAGGGCGGCAGCCGCCGCGGAGGGCGTCCTGGCCCTCCTGCCGGACGGCGCGCGCACCCTGCTCGACCTCGGCTGCGGCACCGGCATCGTCACCCGCAGGCTCGCCGCCGGACGCGCCGGCCTGCGGGTGACCGGCGTCGACCTCGCCGCGGCGATGGCCCGCCAGGCCGCCCTACGGCTCCCCGGCGCCGTGGTCCGGGCCGACAGCCGCCGACTGCCGTTCCGGGACGGCGAGTTCGACGCCGTCAGCAGCGTGTGGCTGCTGCATCTCGCACCGACCGACGCGGACGTGCGGGCGATCGTCGCCGAGTGCGCGCGGGTGCTGCGGCCGGGCGGCACGTACGTCACCACCGTCGACAAGGCCGCCTCGCACAACGTGGGCAGCGACATCGACGCCGTGCTCGCCGCCCGGCCGCCCAGCGCCGCCCGCGACGCGGCGACGCTCGTCGCGTCCCATGCCGTGGACTGCGGCCTCCTCCCCGCCGGCCAAGGCCGCTTCCCCGGTCGGGGCCAGGGCCGCAGCCCGCGCCGCACCGTCGCCGACCTGCGGCGCGGCTGGTTCGTCACGCTGCCGCCGGGCGAGCCGATCGCGGAGACGTTCGCCGCGCGGCTGGCCGCGCTGCCCGACCAGGACCGGCCCCGTCCCGATCCCTGCTTCACGCTGACGGTGTTCGAGAAGCCGGGGAGAGCACCCGAAGGCGCGTGAAGTCCGTGGATACCGCACCCGGCTGACCGGCCTGACCGCGCAGGAGGCCGAGGCGCTGTTCCTGGCGGGGGCGCCCGGTCCCGCCGCGCAGCTCGGCCTCGGCGCGGTGCTGGCCGCCGCCCAGCTGAAGGTGCGGGCGGCGCTGCCGACGGAACTGCGGGAGCACGCCGACCGGATCAGCGGGCGCTTCCATCTGGACGCGCCCGGCTGGTACGCGCGGGCGGAGGCGGCGCCGTATCTGCCGGAGGTCGCCGACGCGGTCTGGAACAACCGTGTACTGGATATCGCATACCGTCGCTGGCGTACCCCCACCGACGTGGACCGCCGACTGGAGCCGTACGGTCTCGTGCTCAAAGCGGGCCGTTGGTACGTCGTCGCCGGACCGGGCCCGCGGACGTTCCGCGTCGACCAGATCCTCCGGCTCACCGCCTCCGAGGAGCGGTTCGTCCGCCCGGACCACTTCGACCTGGCCGCCCACTGGACGGCGTACCAGCGGGACTTCCACGAGCGGCTCCACACCGCCCGCGCGGTGGTGCGGCTCGCGCCGGGCGTGACGCTGGCGCGCGCGACCCCCGTGGGAGAGGGCACGGAGGCCGACGGCCGGACCGTGGTCACCGTCCCCATCGAGTCCGTGGCGCGCGCGCACGACGAGTTCCTGCGCCTCGGCACGGACGTGGAGGTGCTCGCGCCGCCCGAGCTGCGCGCCCGCCTCGCGCGGACCGTCACCGCTCTCGCCGATCGCTACCGCGCGCCCCTCGACGACGCGCACCAGGACCCCGGCAGCCCCCGGACCGTCGGCGACGCCTGAGCGGACCGGGACCCGCCCGTCCTTCCTGCGCGCCGACGGTTGCAGCCTCGTCGGCCGGCGCCGTCGCGCGCGAAGGGCGCGCGCCGCTCACGGCACGCGCCCCACGGACCCGCCGGCTGCCCGGCTCGGGCCGGTCAGCTCACCGCGCAGCTCCGATCGCCCAGCGTGAACGCGGTCGGTTTCACGTTGGTGCCGGACCAGTTGCCCGTGAAGCCGAAGCTCACCGAGGAGCCCGCCGCCACGGTGCCGTTCCAGCCGATGTTCTTCGCGGTCACCGTCGCACCCGACTGGGTGTACTCGGCGTTCCACAGTTGGGAGACCATCTGGCCGTTGGCGAAGGCCCACTTCAGCGCCCATCCCGACCAGGCGGTGGTTCCCGTGTTGGCGAGTCTCACGTCCGCCTGGAAGCCACCGGACCACTGGTTGGTGACCGTGTACGTCACCGTGCAGGCGCCCGTCGGTGTCGGGTCCGTACCGCCACCGCCACCGCCACCGCCACCGCCTCCGGGGTCCGAGGTGTCGCCGTAGACGACGCCCCGGCCGTTGGTCGAGACGTAGACGCGGCCGTAGACCCGCGGGTCACCCGTGATCGCGGCGCCGGTCCAACCCCACTGGTGGGCGTCGTCGTTGATCCGGGTCCAGGTCGCGCCCCTGTCCGTGGAGCGGAAGATGCCGCGCACACCGCCGATCTTCGCGCTGGTGTAGAGCGTCTGGTACGAGGCACCCGCGGCCGCCTTGCCGAAGCCGATCGTGTCGGCCTCCTGGACGTTCGACAGCTTGCCGAAGCTCGCGCCGCCGTCCGTCGAGTGCCACAGCCCGTACGCCCCGTCGCTCGCCCCGCCGGCCAGCCAGATGTCGCCCTTCGTACCGGGCAGCGCCTGGAACCGCACGCTGTCCCCGCTGGGCAGACCGGTCGCCGAGGACGCGGTGAAGGTCGCGCCGCCGTCCGCACTCACATAGAACTTGCCCGACTTGAAGCCGTAGAAGGTCTTGGCGTCGACACGGTCGGACTCCACGATCGCGCCGGCCGGGATGCCGCTCGACGCCGACCAGGAGGTGCCGAAGCCCGTCGTGTGGTGCACGCCGGCACCCGCCGGGCTCCACACGAAGCGGCTGCCGTCGGCCGCCGCCGCCACCGTCCCCCCGCCGCTCACCCCCGCGGGGTCGGTGCCGCCGAACCAGTTGGCGCCGTTGTCCGTCGAGAACGCCACATGCGGGCCCGAGTCGAGATCGCCGGTCCGCACCACCGTGTTCGGGCTGGACTCGGCGAAGTCCAGGCTCGTCGTCGTGGTGAAGTTCGGCGAGGTGAACATCATCGACGGGACCTTGGTCAGGTCGGTGTGCCGGAAGCCGCCGATGTCGCCGAGGGCGCTGAGCAGCGGTGCACCCGCCGGGGGCGAGGCGAGGTCGTTGACCGCGGTCTCCTCCAGACCCTGCACCATCGGCTTGATGGTGAACTGGCTCCCGGAGTCCCAGTTGGTCAGGTTCTCCGTGCCGTAGAGCGTCGCGCCGGTGCCGTACATCATCCGGTTGGAGTCGAACGGGTCGATCTCCAGCGACTCCGTCATCCAGCCCAGCTTCGGCGTCTGCTCGGGCGGTGACGGGTTCGCGCCCCAGGTCAGCCAGGGGGAGGACGAGACGTCCATGGTGTACCGGTTCTGGCGGGTGGGATACGACGTGTAGTCCCACGCCTTCGTCCAGGTGCCGCCGCTGTCGGTGGAGCGGAAGATCTGGGTGTCCGGCCACCAGGAGCTGTAGGCGGTCGCCATCACCGTGCCGGGATGCTGCCGGTCGACCGTCAGCCCGCTGAAACCGTAGTACGTGTCGGCCTCCGCGACCGGGCTGATGTCCGTCCAGGCGCCGGTCGCCGTCGTGTACCGGTACAGCCGGCCCTTGCCGCCGTCGTACGGGCCGCCCTTGTCGCTGTATGCGATGTACAGCTGGCCGTTGACGGTATCCAGTACACCCTTGTGCGCCAGGTGTCCCGTCGGCTGTCCGGCCACCCGCGACCAGGTCGCACCCGCGTCCGTCGAGCGGTACACCGCGTTGTCCGTGTCCGCGACGCCGACGTAGATCGTCTTGGTCGCGCTGCCCGACGTGCCCGTCGACTCGTCGAAGGTGACCCAGACGATGCCCTGGTTGTCGGAGGCGTAGCCGCTCGTGTCGCTCGGATCCTGCACGTAGTCACCGACGTTGGGGAAGTTCGCCACCTGCGACCAGGTGACACCCGAGTCCGTCGACCGCCACAGTCCCCTGCCGCTCGGCGCGCCCAGGTACAGCACGCTGTTGCGGTTCGGGTCGACGGCGAGGCGCTCGCCCATGCCCCGGCCGGGCATGTTGCCGCCCAGCTTGAACGGCAGGTCCGTCTTCTGCCAGCTCGCCCCCCGGTTCGCGGAGCGCAGGACCGCCCCGTTCCCCGGGTCCCAGCTGTTGGTGTACGTGCCGACGGCCGCGTACACCCGGTCCGGGTCGACCGAGTCGGAGGCCAGGCTCACCACACCCGTGTGCCCCCAGTCCGCCCAGCCGACCGAGTCCAGCAGGGGGGTCCAGGTCCTGCTGCTCTGCTGCCAGCGGTAGGCGCCGCCGATGTCGGTGCGGGCGTAGGCGAGGTTCTTCTCCTTGCGGTTGAAGACGATGCCCGGGACGAAACCGCCGCCGTCGATCCGGGCGTTCTTCCAGGTGTACGACTCCGCCGCGAGCGTCGTGGGTGGGGCGCTGTCGGCGGCCAGCGCGGGCGGGGTGCCGGCGAGCAGGCCGGCCGCGAGCGCCAGCGCGGCCGTGAGGATACGGGTTCTTCGCACGGTGGGGATCCTTCCTCGCGAAGCCATGTGAGCCCGGACGAGGCCGTGGGGGCCGTGGGGAGGTCACAGGCCAGAGGTCAGAGGTCGGGTGAGGGGTCGTGCGGGAAGTGCGACGACCGGGCGGTCCCCTGTGCGGGTGGGGACCGCCCGGCGCGGTACGCGGAGCCTTAGCGGGGGCTTATTCGAGAAGCTCCGCGTACGAGCCCATGGCCATGGCGATGTCCGCCTGGGCCCAGAAGCGGTGGTACGTGAACACGGGCGCGGCTCCGCCCGCGAGATAGCTCTCGATCTTCGACCAGGACGGGTCGTCCTCGTAGAAGGACCTGATCGAGTCGAAGGTCGAGGAGGCGTTGATCGGGTCGCCGTTCGGCATCGTGCCGGTCCAGCCGCTCGGGACGTACACGCCGTCGTCGAAGCGGTTGTAGTCGGCGCGGGTCTCGGGGACCGCGATGCCGAGGGCGTCCTGGTTGTTCTTCCACATGCCGTCCAGGAGCGCCTTGGCGGTCGACTTCGCCTCCGCGTCACCGGACTTGGCGGCGTAGTACGTCAGGGTCCTGGCGTACGCGGCCGCCACGCCGACGTCGTTGGTGTAGTCGGCGACCGTGACGTGAAGTCCCGTGTTGGCGCTGGGACTCGACGCGTTCCAGGTGTCGGGCCGGCCCGACCACTGGAGGGTGGAGGGGATGCGGAAGGTGCCGTCCGGGTTGATCGTGGTCTTGGACAGCGCCCAGTCGACCCACTTGTCGAGGACGACCTTGGCGTCCGCGTCACCCGTCTGCTGGTAGTACTCGGCGACCCGCTCCATCGACCACGCCTGGAAGCCGAACCACTGGTTGGACGGCGGGTCGTGGTAGACGGGCTGCTCGTCGTAGTACATGCCGTAGAAGGTCGACGTGCCGGCCGGGGGAGTCGCGTAGCGGCCCGCCCAGCTGTTCGTCGCCCCGCCCGCGATGGCGCCCTCGCTGGACTGGAGCCACCGGTAGAACTCCAGCTGCCGGTCCAGCGACTTGGCCCAGTCCGCCTGTCCCGTCGCCGACTTGGGCTTCAGATCGGCGTAACTGCTGAGCGCGTAGGCGGCCAGGGGGTTCTGGTAGCCGCCGTGCGCATGGCTGGAACCGATGCGCCAGGCCCAGCCGGCGCTGGTGTCGGTGGCGCCGCCCCACGCGTAGTACCAGGACAGCAGGTAGTGCGAGGAGTCCTTGCCGGTGCCCGCGGGGCAGGTCGACGGACCCACGCAGTTGCCGATCTTCTTGAAGTACTTGTCGTACATCGCGTAGCGCAGGTAGTCGCCCATCTTGGCCGCCTTGGCGACGGTGGCCGAGACCTGGCTGCCCTTGCCCTGCTGCTCCGCCCAGACGTCCGCCCAGTACGCGGCCTGCACGGCCCGCGCGTCGGCGTCCGGGGCGTTGGTGAACTTCCACTGCTTGGCGTAGGAGGCGTCACCGGTGAACAGGTCCAGGTAGCCGTTCCTGCCGCCGTACTTGAAGGCGTCACAGGTGGGCTGCGGCACCGTCTCCCACACCGACTCCTGCGCACCGCGCTGGAAGGTGTTGATGTACGACGGGCCGGTGTCGGCCGGGCCGGCCTCGCACTTGCCGGGGGAGTTGCCGTAGCCGTACACGTTGTCGACGTCCTGGAGCCAGTGCATACCGTAGACGTCGTCCGTGCCGTACGCGGTCTTCAGTTCACCGGCGATCGGATCCTGTCCCACCGACGCCGAGGCGTCCAGCTTCGCCGGGTACTCGTTGGGCGTGTCCAGTTCCGGGGCGTACGTCGCCGGCTTGGACGCGTTGTAGAAGGAGTTCGTCGGCTGGTCGGCGTGGGTGGGGATCATGTACTTCTCCATGATCTCCCAGGCGCCGTTGAACTTGGTCCAGTCGCCCGTGACCTTGCCGTACATCGCCTGGAGCCAGAGCAGATAGCTGTAGGCCTCCGACGTGGTCTCGTGCCCGTGGTCCGGAGCCTCGACGATCAGCGTCTCCACCGAGTGGTAGGGAATGCCCTCGGGGGAGAAGTAGCCGCTCGCCGGGTTGGTGATCTTGCCGTACAGCTCCAGGAAGCGCGCGTCGTACGCCTTGGACGCGGCGATCTGGGTGACCGTGACCGAGGCCTTCGCGTGTCCGTTCGCCGACGACTCGAAGGTGGCCGTGCCGGTGCCGGAGCCGTTGCCCGTGATGGTCACCTTCTGCGCGGTGTTCCAGTTCGACGGAGTGAACGTCAGGCTCGCGCCGCCGGTCACCGTGAGTCCCGAGTTGCCGCTCGTCCGGGCGGTCGTCACGGTCACGTTGGCCGAGGGCTGGGTGGAGAGCCGTATGTCGTACGTCCCCGTCTTGCCCTGCTGGACGGCGAGTTGCGTGGTGGAGGCCACCACCGCCGGTCCGGAGGCGACCGTGATGCCGACCGGCGTGGAGGAGGCGGAGGCACCGAGGCTGTCGTAGGCCTTCGCCACCAGCGAATGACTGCCCACGGTCAACCCGGAGGCCGACAGGGAGTAGGGCGCGCTGGTGTCGGTGCCCAACAGGGTCGTGTCGTCGTAGAACTCGACCTTGGTGACGGTCGCGCTGTCCGCGGCCGCCGCGGTGGCGGCGAGCGGCACCGCGTTGCCCTGGGTGTAGACCGCGCCCGCGGCCGGGCTGGTCAGGACGGTGATCGGCGGCTGGTGGGCGCCGGTGCAGGGGGTGCCGTTGACCGAGAAACCGGCCGGAGCGGCGTTGCTGCCGCTGTAGGTGAACTGCGCGCCGGTGCTGACCGCCGCGCCGGCCGCGACCGTCCCGTTGTAGGAGGCGTTGGTGACCGTGATCTGCTTGCCCGACTGCGACCAGCTGCCGTTCCAGCCGTTCGTCAGCCTCTGGTCACCCGCGTAGGCGTACGTCAGGCTCCAGCCGCTGATCGGGTCCGTGCCGCGGTTGGTGAGGGTCAGGTCCGCGGTGAAACCGGAGCCCCAGTCGTTCGTCTTGTAGTCCACGCTGCACTGGAGTGCCGCAGCCTGGGCGGTGGTCGTGGTGGTGCTCAACATGGCCAGCGGGAGCGCGAGGGCCGCCACGGCGGCGGTCCACAGCCGCCGCGCCGTGCGACGTCTGCGTGAGGGATCCATGGTGCTGGTTCCTCCTTGCGGCTCGGAGAAGTGGGGAGGAGCAACAAGCCTTGAACCAGTGGGAGCGCTCCCATAGTGAGGATGGGGGTGGGGGCGGTCAAGGTGCTTGAAGAGTCGAAAAGATTCGACAGTCGATGCCGAGGAAAGTCGGGCAACCCCCCTGTTCTTTGCCGACGCTTGCCGCTAGCTTCGTTGACACCAGTGGGAGCGCTTCCATCAGTCGACGCGTCCGTACCGACGTGCCCGATCTGTGAGGAGTCGCTCCATGCGACACCCCCCGCGTTCAGTACTTTTAGCCGTCGCCGGCACGGTCGCCCTCGCCCTGGGCGCCACGCTGCCGGTCAGGGCGGCACAGGGCACCCGGCCCGTTCGGTGGCCCGCGTCGAGGCACCCGGCATGACGCCGGTCGTCGAACCGCACCGGACGTACGGCCAGTACACGGGCGACTCGGCCGGCTGCTCCGACGTGCGCGCCGATGGCCGGCAGCCGATGCCGGACCCGCGGTACACACCGGCGTTCCGGAAGCCGGTGGCCGACACCTTCGGGAACGGCCCGGCCGTCGTGTCCGGCCCGTTCCACGAGCCCTATCCCGACCGCGCGACCGCCACGGCCACCCGGCCCGGCAGTGCCGACGGGACGGCGGTACCTGCCCCGGCATCGGGTACGAGGTCGCCGGTATACAGGATCCGGTCGACGCCGTACGGTCGACCGGCGCCGATAACGTGATCCTCACCGACGGGATCGCCTCCTGCGACGACCCCATCCAGTGGCCGCCGCACGAACCGGCCGACCCGACGGACAACCGTGCCGCCCGGCACGTGCACCACGTGCGCCGGGCACGCGCACCACGTCGACTCCCGTTCCGACGCGGGCTGCCGAGCCCCACACTCGGCCCCGCCCTCATAGCTGGGCCGGACACGGAACACCCACCCGGGACGGCTCCACCGGTCCGTCCCCGATCTCGCACCACGACGGGACACCCACCGCGTACGGCAGGGGGCCGCGATCATCCGCGCCCCCGACGGGCCCGCACCCCGTACCACCGGACCACACCGGCACCACCGCACCACCGCACCACCGCAACCGATAGGGAAACGCGCACCGATCGACACCCGCAACCGAGAAGGAAACCCGCACTCATGAGCCGTAGCAGAACAGCGACACTCGCCGCGCTGGCGCTGGTCGCCGGTGCCTCCGGGACGGCACTGGCCGTCGTCCCCGGCGACGCCGGCGTCACCGCCGTGCCGTGCACCGTGGACTACAAGGTGCAGAACGACTGGGGATCCGGCTTCACCGCCAGCGTCACCGTCACCAACAACGCGGCTGCCAAGTCGAGTTGGGCCGTGAAGTGGTCGTACGCCGGAAGCCAGAAGGTCACCAACGGCTGGAACGCGAAGATCACCCAGTCCGGCACGGCCGTCACCGCCGCCAACGAGAGCTACAACGGCACACTGGCGACGGGCGGTTCGGCCAGCTTCGGGTTCCAGGGCACCTACAGCGGCAGTAACGCGCTCCCGACGGCGTTCACCCTCGACGGCGTCACCTGCAACGTCGACGGCGGCGGCCCGACCGACCCCGGCCCGACCGATCCCGGCCCCACCGACCCCGGCACCCCCGGTACCAGGGTCGACAACCCCTACGCCGGCGCCAAGGTGTACGTGAACCCCGAGTGGTCGGCGAAGGCCGCCGCGGAACCGGGCGGCACCCGCGTCTCCAACCAGCCCACCGGCGTCTGGCTCGACCGCATCGCCGCGATCAACGGCGCCAACGGGACCATGGGCCTGCGCGCCCACCTCGACGAGGCGCTGAAGCAGAAGGGCTCCGGCGAACTCGTCGTCCAGCTGGTCATCTACAACCTGCCCGGACGCGACTGCGCCGCCCTGGCCTCCAACGGCGAGCTGGGCCCGACGGAGATCGACAAGTACAAGACGCAGTACATCGACCCCATCAAGGCGATCCTCGGCGACTCCAAGTACGCCGGGCTGCGCATCGTCAACACCATCGAGATCGACTCGCTGCCCAACCTCGTCACCAACACCGGCGGCCGGGTCACGGCCACCCCGCAGTGCGACGTGATGAAGGCCAACGGCAACTACCAGAAGGGCGTCGGCTACGCCCTGAACAAGCTCGGTGACGTGCCCAACGTCTACAACTACATCGACGCCGGACACCACGGCTGGATCGGCTGGGACGACAACTTCGCCCCCAGCGCGGCCCTGTTCAAGGAGGCCGCGACCACCGAGGGCGCCACGGTCAACGACGTCCACGGCTTCATCACCAACACGGCCAACTACAGCGCCCTGAAGGAGAACAACTTCACCATCAACGACTCGGTGGCCGGCAAGTCGGTCCGCGAGTCGAAGTGGGTCGACTGGAACCGCTACGTCGACGAGCTGTCCTTCGCCCAGGCCTTCCGCAACCAGCTGGTGACGACCGGCTTCAACTCCGGCATCGGCATGCTGATCGACACCTCCCGCAACGGCTGGGGCGGTTCGGCCCGGCCCACCGGTCCCGGTGCCCTGACCACCGTCGACACCTACGTCGACGGCGGCCGCTACGACCGCCGCATCAACACCGGCAACTGGTGCAACCAGGCCGGTGCGGGCCTCGGTGAGCGCCCGAAGGCCAGCCCGGCCGCCGGGATCGACGCCTACGTGTGGATGAAGCCCCCGGGGGAGTCCGACGGCTCCAGCAGCGCCATCCCGAACGACGAGGGCAAAGGCTTCGACCGGATGTGCGACCCGACCTACACGGGTAACCCGCGCAACGGCAACAACCTGTCGGGCGCCCTGCCCAACGCGCCCGTCTCGGGGCGTTGGTTCTCCGCCCAGTTCCAGCAGCTGATGCAGAACGCGTATCCGCCGCTGCCGTAACCGAACGACCCGCCGGGGATCAACGCCCCGCTCTCCCCGGCGCAGTGCCCGGCCGCTCCCGTTCACCGGGAGCGGCCGGGCCGCGTTCGCCCGGGCCGCGTTCGCCCGGGCCGCGTTCGCTCGGGCCGCGTTCGCTCGGGGAACCGTCCGCCCGGAACCGTTCGCCGTCTTTTTGCCGTCCCGGCAACAGCGGTGGCCACCGGCCGGTGCGTCGACGCACGCTGTCGGCACCACGGACGAGAGGCTGACCACCATGGCGCGCGAACAGCACGAACAGCACGAACAGCACCAGCAGCACGAGCAGCAGCACCAGCACGGCGGCCACGCCCAGCCCGGCCCCCACGGCCACGGCCACGGGAACGGCACCGACATCGACTGGGCCGAGATGGCACCGCACCTGGAGGCCCAGGCCGAACTCTTCATGCCTCTGTACGAGAAGGCCCTGTCCTGGCTCGGCAAGGAGGTGACCGAGCCGGGTCTGATCGTCGACGCCGGCAGCGGACCCGGCGTGGTGTCCTGTCTGTTCGCCGAGATGTTCCCGGGCGCGCGGGTCATGGCCGTCGACGGCTCCGGACCGCTCCTGGAGCGGGCGCGGGCACGCGCCGGCCGACGCGGATTCGACGACCGCTTCGGCACACTGGCCGGCGAACTGCCCGGCGTGCTCGACGAGTTGGACTACCCCGCCGACCTGATCTGGGCCGGCCGCAGTCTGCACCACCTGGGTGACCAGCGCGCCGCCCTCGCCGCGTTCGCCGAGCGGCTGGCGCCCGGCGGCACGTTGGCGATCATGGAGGGGGGCCTGCCGAGCCGCTTCCTGCCGCGCGACCTCGGATTCGGCCGCCCGGGTCTGGAGGCGCGGCTGGACGCGCTGGAGGCGGAGTGGTTCGCCCGGATGCGCGCCGACCTGCCCGGAGCCGTCGAGGAGACCGAGGACTGGGCCGCGCTGCTGGGTGCGGCGGGCTTGAAGCACGCCCGCACCCGTACCTTCCTGCTCGACCTGCCGGCCCCCGCCTCCGACCGCGCCCGCGCCTACATCGCCGCCTCCCTCGGCCGTCTCCGGGACGTCTTCGGGGCCACGCTCGAGGCGGGCGACCGGGCCATGCTCGACCGGCTGCTCGACCCCGGGGACCCGGCGGGCGTGCACCGCAGGCCGGACGTGTTCGTGCTGGCCGCCCACTCGGTGCACACGGCGGTCAAGTCGGTCCGCGACGAGACTTCTTGACTTCGAGAGCGCTCCAAGTGATGGACTCCGTGCCGTTCACGCTGCACGCAGGGGGTACACATCATGAGCAGTTCTCCGGACACGACCGGCGCACCCGGAACGACGACCGCGCCGGTCGCCCTCATCACCGGCGGCGGCAGCGGCATCGGCGCCGCCGTCGCACGGCGCCTGCTGGACGCCGGGTACCGGGTCACCGTCACGGGCCGCGGCGAGGATCGGCTGCGCGCCTTCGCCACCGAACTCGGCGAGCCCGAGGGGCTGCTGACCATCGTCGGCAGCGCGTCCGACTACGGCCACGTAAAGTCGGCGGTCGACCGTACGCTCAAGGCGTACGGTCGACTGGACACGGTCGTCGCCAACGCTGGCGCCGCCACCCACGACTCCGTCGCCGAAGGCGACCCCACCGGCTGGACCGACATGGTCCTGACGAACGTGCTGGGCCCCGCCCTTCTCGTGCGCGCCTCGATCGACGCGCTGAAGGAGAGCCGCGGCCGGATCGTCCTGATCGGCAGCGTCGCCGGCTTCGTGCCCACCGCGGGCAACGTCTACGGCGCGACCAAGTGGGCGGTCACCGGGCTCGCCGAGAACACCCGCCGGCAGGTCACCGAATGGGGTGTCGGCGTCACCCTGATCGCGCCCGGCCGGGTGGAGACCCCGTTCTGGGACGGCTACGGCAGCCTGCCGCCCGGACACCTGCTGACCGCCGACCAGATCGCCGACTCCGTGGTGTGGGCGGTCCGCCAGCCCGAGGGGGTCGACATCAACACCGTCGTCGTACGCCCGGTGGGACAGCCCAACTGAGCGAGCGACGTGCGAAGGGCGCCCCTCGGCAGGAGGGGCGCCCTTCGTCGGTCGGTCCGGAAACTCAGCCGACGTCGAACGTGGCCGGGTCGGGGCCGATGCGCCGGTCCTCGTTCAGCGCGCTGATCGCGGCGAGGTCCTCGGTGTCGAGGCTGAAGTCGAACACCTCGATGTTCTCCCTGATCCGCGACGGCGTCACGGACTTCGGGATCACGACGTTGCCGAGCTGGAGGTGCCAGCGCAGCACGACCTGGGCCGGGGTGCGGTCGTGCTTGCGGGCGATGGCGACGATCGCCGGCACCTCCAGCAGCCCCTTGCCCTGGCCCAGCGGTGACCAGGCCTCGGTGGCGATGCCCCGCTCGGCGTGGAACTCCCGCGCGGCGTGCTGCTGGAGGTGCGGGTGCAGCTCGATCTGGTTGACCGCGGGGATGACCGAGGTCTCGGCGATGAGCCGCTCCACGTGCTCCGGCAGGAAGTTCGAGACGCCGATGGCCCGCGCGCGGCCGTCCGCGAGGAGCTTCTCGAACGCCTTGTAGGTGTCGACGTAGGTGTCGCGGGCCGGCAGCGGCCAGTGGATCAGGTACAGGTCGACGTGGTCGAGGCCCAGCTTCTCCAGCGAGGTGTCGAACGCGCGGAGCGTCGCGTCGTAACCCTGGTCGGCGTTCCAGAGCTTGGTGGTGACGAAGAGGTCCTCGCGGGCCAGGCCGGAGGCGGCGAGGGCCTTGCCGGTGCCCTCCTCGTTGCCGTAGATCGCCGCTGTGTCGATGCTGCGGTACCCGGCCTCCAGTGCGGTGGTCACCGCCTGCTCGGCCTCGTCGTCCGGCACCTGCCAGACGCCGAAGCCCAGCTGGGGCATCTCGACGCCGTTGTTCAGGATGATCGGGGGGACCTTGCTGCTCACGAGCTCTTGATCCTTCGGTTGTCCGTCAAGTGGTTCTCCCATCGTCAACGATCACGGGGTGTGATGCATTCCTGACCCCGGAACGCGCAGCCGGGGCTCACGTCCCGTACAGCGCGTCGACCTCGGCGGCATACGTGTTCTCGATGGCCTTGCGCTTCAGCTTCAGGGACGGGGTGAGGAGGCCGTGCTCCTCGGTGAACGGCTGGGCGAGGATGCGGAAGGTGCGGATCGACTCGGCCTGCGAGACCATCGTGTTCGCCGCCACGACGGCCCGGCGCACCTCCGCCTCCAGGTCCGGGTCGCGCACCAGCTCGGCGGGCGTCAGCCGCGGTTTGTCGCGCATCTGGAGCCAGTGTTCGACGGCCTCCTGGTCGAGGGTGACCAGGGCGGCGACGAACGGCCGGTCGTTGCCGACGACGATGCACTGGTTCACCAGCGGATGGTCCCGGACGCGTTCCTCCAGCAGCCCCGGTGAAACACTCTTGCCGCTGGAGGTGACGAGGATCTCTTTCTTGCGGCCCGTGATGGTGAGGTAGCCGTCCTCGTCGAGGGAGCCCAGATCGCCGGTGGCGAGCCAGCCGTCGTGCAGGGTCTCGTCGGTGGCCTTGGGGTTGTTGAGGTAGCCCTGGAAGACGTTGTCGCCGCGCAGCCAGATCTCGCCGTCGTCCGCGATGTGCACGGTCAGGCCGGGGATGGCCTGGCCGACGGTGCCGTACCGGGTGCGTCCTGGCGGGTTGGCGGTGGCGGCCGCGGTCGTCTCCGTGAGGCCGTAGCCCTCGTAGATCTGCACGCCGGCGCCCGCGAAGAACAGGCCGAGCCTGCGGTCCATCGCCGAGCCGCCGGACATGGCGTGCCGGACGCGGCCGCCCATGGCCGCGCGCACCTTGGAGTAGACGAGCTTGTCGAACAGCTGGTGCTGCATCCGCAGCCCCGCCGAGGGGCCCGGCCCGGTGCCCCAGGCCTTCGCCTCGACGGCTTCCGCGTAGTCCACGGCCACCTCGACGGCCTTCTCGAACGGCCCCGCCCTGCCCTCCCGCTCGGCCTTGCGACGCGCCGCGTTGAACACCTTCTCGAAGATGTACGGCACGGCGAGGAAGAAGGTCGGCCGGAACGCGGCCAGGTCGGGCAGCAGGGCGGCGGCGTGCAGTTGGGGCTGGTGGCCGAAGCGGACCCGGCCGCGGATCGCGGCGATCTGCACCATCCGGCCGAAGACGTGCGCGAGCGGCAGGAACAGCAGCGTCGCCGCCTCGTCGCCCTTCTTGGAGTGGAAGACCGGCTCCCAGCGCTCGATGACGGTGTCCGCCTCGAACATGAAGTTGCCGTGGGAGATGACACAGCCCTTGGGCCGGCCGGTGGTGCCGGAGGTGTAGATGACCGTCGCGGTCGACTCCGGGGTGACCGCCTCGCGGTGCCGGTGCACCACCTCGTCCTCGAGGTGGGCGCCGGCGTCGTACAGCTCCCGCACACACCCCGCGTCCAGCTGCCACAGCCGGCGCAGCCGGGGGAGGCGGTCGATGACGGTGGCGATCGTCATGGCGTGGTCCTCGTGCTCGACGACCGCCGCGGTGACCTCGGAGTCGTACAGCATCCAGAAGCACTGCTCGGCCGAGGAGGTCGAGTAGACGGGGACGACCTGGGCGCCGATGGTCCACAGGGCGAAGTCGAAGAGGGTCCACTCGTAACGGGTGCGGGACATGATCGCGACGCGGTCGCCGAACCGGACGCCTTCGGCGAGGAGGCCCTTGGCGAGGGCGAGGACCTCGTCGCGGAACTCGGCGGAGGTCACGTCCCGCCAGTCGCCCCGCTCGTCCTTGCGGCCCAGCGCGATGTGGAGCGGGTCGTCCTGGGCGTGCTCGAACACGACGTCGGCCAGACCGCCCACCGGCGGTGCCGACGCCAACGGAGGGTTGGTGAACTCGCGCAAACCCCGCACCCCGCTTCTCATGGCCGCACAGCGCCGTGAAAGCTACCCCACGCCCGCGCGGGGCGGGAGGGGGCCGGAAAATGGGACATTCTCTCGTCCGTGCTGGTGAGTGCGGGAAAATGGGTCCACCTGCGGAGGGGTCGGACAGAAAAACTGACCGAAGAGTAAGTTCCGGTGCCGTAATCTCCACCGAATCTGCCCGACCCGCTTACGCCGCCCACCCGGCGCGAAGGGTCAGCCGCGCGTCGGCGCGGTCCCTTCGGACAGCGACGGAGCGACCGGTTCCGTCCCGCCCTCGCGGCCGCGGCGCTCCGGCCCGACCAGCACCAGGACGAGGGCACCGGCGACCAGCCCGGCGGCGCCCGCCGTGAGCAGCGCCGCGTCGAGCCCGGCGGCGAACGCCGTCCGCAGGGCGTGTTCGCCGTACGCCCCGCGCAGCGCCCCGGCGCCGCCGCCCGCCAGTGTGTGGGCCGCCTCGCGCGGCAGCGCACCGGTCGCCCGCGAGGTCACCACGGTGCCGAAGAGGGCGACCCCGAGCGCGTAGCCGAGCTGGCGCACGGTGCTCACCGCGCCGCCCGCCATCCCCGCCCGCTGCGCCGGCACGGCGGCCAGCGCCGCGCCCGCGACCGTCGGCGCCACCAGCCCGGTCCCCACGCCCACCAGCACGAACCCGGGCGACAGCGCCGTCCAGGACGACCCCGCGTCCAGGACCGACTGGGCGCAGCAGCCCGCACCGATCAGCAGCAGCCCGCCGCCGATCGCCAGCCGGGCGGGCACACCGTGCAGCAGCCTGCCCACCAGCACCGCGACGACCATGGCCGCCACCGTCATCGGCAGCAGCGTCAGCCCAGCGCGGACCGGACTCATACCCAGCAGCGTCTGCATCCAGATCGACAGGTACGGCGTGACCCCGAACGCCACTGCGTTGAAGGCGAACGCCCCCAGCATCGCCCCGACGAAGGCGGGCCGCCGCAGCAGCGCCAGATCCAGCAGCGGGTGCGCGGCCCGGCGCTCCACCAGCACGAAGCAGACCAGCGCCAGCCCCGCGAGCCCCGCCGACACCAGCGTGGCCGTCGCGCCCCAGCCGTCCTCCCCGGCCCGCACCACCGCGTACGTCGTGCCGCCCGCGAACCCGGCGAACGTGACCGTCCCCGCCCAGTCCACGCTCATCCCGCGCGGCCCCTTCGACTCCGGCACCACCTTCAGCGTCAGCCACACCGCGACCACGCTCACCGGCAGGTTCACGAGGAAGATCCACCGCCAGCCGGGTCCCGCGGTGAGCAGCCCGCCCAGCACCGGCCCGACCGCCGCGGCGCCGCCGCTGACCGCGCCCCACACCCCGAGCGCGGCCGAGCGCCGCCGCCCCTGGTACACGGCGCCGAGCAGGGGCAGCGTCGTCGCGAGCATCGCCGCCGCGCCGACCCCCTGCACCGCGCGCGCCGCGACCAGCGTCCCCGGCCCCGGGGCGAGCCCGCAGAGCAGGGAGGCCACCGCGAACAGCACCACCCCCGCCACATGCACCCGGCGCCGCCCCAGGACGTCGGCGGCGGCGCCCGCCGCCAGCAGCAGCGCGGCCAGCGCCAGCGCGTACCCGTCCACCACCCACTGAAGATCGCTCAACGACGCGTCCAGCGCCTTCGCCATGTCGGGCAGCGCCACCACCACGATCGTCACGTCCAGCAACAACATGAACGTGCCCAGACACACCGCCGTCAGCGGCCCCCATACGCGCATGACTCCCACTCCCTCTCGAGGAACACGAACGCTCCGTACGATGAGCGGATGCCGGACGATCAGCAGGGAAAAGGGCGGCAGCGCGACGGAATCCGATGGGGGAGCGGCCGATGAGAAGGGAATCCGACACCTTCGACGAACTGGACCTGAAACTGATCTGTGCCCTGGAGATCGACGGGCGGGCCTCCTTCAGCAGACTCGGCGCCGCCCTCGGTGTCTCCGACCAGACCGTCGCCCGCCGCTACCGCAGACTGTGCGCCGAGGGCGGCCTGCGCGTCGTCGCGGTCCGCGACGCCGAGCGGCTCGGCCAGGACCAGTGGATGCTGCGCCTGCGCTGCGTCCCCGACAGCGCCACCGTCATCGCCGACGCCCTCGCCAAACGCCACGACACCAACTGGATCGGCCTCGGCTCCGGCGGCACCGAGATCGTCTGCATGACCCGCCCGCGCCGCCCCGGCGACCATGACGACCTGCTCCTCGGCAGACTCCCGCGCACCCCGAGCGTCGTGGAGATCCGCGCCCAGCAGATCCTGCACCGCTTCTACGGCGGCCCCAGCGGCTGGCTGCGCAAGTTCGGGGTCCTCGACGACGACACGACCGCGGCCCTGCTGCCCCGCCACGGCACGCCCGCCGGGCCGGCCCGCATCGACCCCGAGGACGAGCCTCTCCTCGCCGTCCTCGAACGCGACGGTCGCGCCGGCCACCCCGCACTCCAGCGGGCCACCGGCCGCTCGGAGTCCTCCGTCAAACGCCGCCTCGGCGCCCTGCTCGCCTCGGGGGCCGTCTACATCGACGTCGAGTACCACTCCGAGATCCTCGGCTTCCCCCTCACCGCCGCCCTCTGGATCACCACGACACCCGCCGCCCTGCACACCGTCGGCGAGGCCCTGGCCGGCCACGACGAGGTGGCGCACGCGGCCGCCACGGCCGGCCCGTCGCAGATCGTCGTCACCGCCGTCGCCCGCGACACGGCGGGCCTCTACGCCTATCTCAGCGGGCCCCTCGGCCGGCTGGAGGGCGTCCAGCACGTGGAGGCGACGCCGTTCCTGCGCAGGATCAAGCAGCTCACCTACCAGCGTCCGGCGCGCTAGTCCGCCAGGGTCCGACGAACGATCCGAGAGTCCCCGGCCGGGGCACCGGTCGCACCGATCGCACCGGCCGGCCCCGATGGCGCGGCCCGCGCCCGTCCGACCGGGGCCAGGCGGCCCGGTCCGGACCCGCCCGGCGGGGGCCCACGGCGCGGTCGGCACGAGCCGGGCGGGGTCAGGCGGCGCGGTCCACACGAGTCGGCCGGGTCAGACGGCCGGTCCGGTCCTGCCGGGCCGGGCCCGATGGCGCGGCCGCGCCCGCCCGGCACAGGTCAGGCGCCGGTCCGGCCCTGCCCGGCCGGGCTGATGGCGCGGTCCACACGAGTCGGGCGGGGTCAGGCGGCGCGGTCCGGGCCCGCCCGGCGGGGGCCGCGTCGGTGCAGGCGGTCGCCGCCCGCCAGGATCGCCGCCGCCAACGCGTCGGCCGCGCCCTGCGCCGCCGTACGCCGCCGCCCGTGCACCAGGACGAACTCCACCCGGCCCAGCTCGGGCAGGCCCGCCCGCTCCGGGACGCGCACCAGGCCCGGCGGGATCAGGCCGCGCGAGTGCGCCATCACGCCCAGTCCCGCGCGGGCCGCCGCGATGAGACCGTTCAGGCTGCCGCTCGTGCACACGATCCGCCACGCCCGCCCCTGTCGCTCCAGCGCCTCCAGGGCGAGGGCACGGGTGATCCCCGGCGGCGGGAAGACGATCAGCGGCACCGGGCGGTCGGCGTGCAGCCGCAGCCGGTCCGCGCCGATCCACACCAGCTCGTCGTGCCGGACCAGCTCGCCGCGCGGATCCTCGGGGCGCCGCTTGGCCAGCACCAGGTCCAGCTTCCCGGCCGCGAGCTGCTCGTGCAGCGTGCCGGACAGCTCCACGGTCAGCTCCAGGTCGACCTCCGGATGGTCGTGCCGAAAGCCTTCCAGGATCTCCGGCAGCCGCGTCAGCACGAAGTCCTCGGAGGCGCCGAAGCGCAGCCGCCCGCGCAACCGGGTACCCGTGAAGAACGCCGTCGCCTGCTCGTGCACCTCCAGGATCCGGCGCGCGAAACCCAGCATCGCCTCGCCGTCCTCGGTCAGTTCCACCGAGTGCGTGTCCCGGGTGAACAGCGTCCGCCCGGCGGCGTCCTCCAGACGGCGTACGTGCTGGCTGACGGTCGACTGGCGCAGCCCGAGCCGCCGGGCGGCCTGCGTGAAACTCAGCGTCTGGGCGACCGCCAGGAAGGTGCGCAGCTGGGAAGGTTCGTACACACCGGCCACCGTACCGGTCATCACGGTGCGCGATCACAGTGAGAGCGGTATGCCGGATTCCCGATCACGGAGTCGGGGAGGACGATGGACGGGGGGTCCGCGGGCCTCACGGCATGTGAACGAACGAGCGAGAACGACAAGTGGAGCACCGTGAAACACCTTCGCCGGCCGACCCGGATGCCGATCGACCCGTACATCCTCCTGCTGCTCGGGACGGTCGGTCTCGCGGCGCTCCTGCCGGCCCGCGGCGACGCCGCCGACGTGGCCTCCGGCGCCTCCACGGCCGCGATCGCCTTCCTCTTCTTCCTGTACGGCGCCCGCCTCTCCACCCGGGAGGCGGTGGACGGGCTCAGGCACTGGCGGCTGCACGTCACGGTCCTCGCCTTTACCTTCGTGATCTTCCCGCTGCTCGGCATGGCGACCCGCGGCCTCGTCCCGGTGATCCTCACCGACCCGCTCCACCAGGGACTGCTGTTCCTGACCCTGGTCCCGTCGACCGTCCAGTCCTCGATCGCCTTCACCTCGATCGCCCGCGGCAACGTGCCCGCCGCGATCTGCGCCGGCTCCTTCTCCTCACTGGTCGGCATCGTCGTCACGCCCCTGCTCGCGGCCGCGCTGCTCGGCAGCAGCGGCGGCTTCTCCGCGGACTCCCTCGTGGAGATCGTGCTGCAACTGCTCGTGCCGTTCGTGGCGGGGCAGGTGCTGCGGCGCTGGATCGGCGGGTTCGTCACCCGGCACAAGAAGGTCCTCGGCTACGTCGACCGCGGCTCGATCCTCCTCGTCGTCTACACCGCGTTCAGCGAGGGCATGGTCCAGGGCATCTGGCACCAGGTCAGCCCGGCCAGGCTCGCCGGTCTGCTGGCCGTCGAGGCCGTCCTGCTCGCCGTGATGCTCACGCTGACCTGGTACGGCTCCAAGGCGCTGCGGTTCGACCGCGCGGACCGGATCGCCATCCAGTTCGCCGGGTCCAAGAAGTCCCTGGCCTCCGGACTCCCCATGGCGAGCGTCCTGTTCGGCGCGCACGCCTCCCTCGCCGTGCTGCCGCTGATGCTGTTCCACCAGATGCAGCTCATGGTGTGCGCGGTCATCGCCAAGCGCCGCTCGCACGACCCGGAGGCGGAGAGCGAGAGGGATACGGCGAGCGGGACGGGGGCGGAGAAGGACTCGGAGGCGGAGACCGCGACGGGGACGGTCGCGGCGGGGGCGACGGACGCGGTGTCACGGTCCGCGGCCGACAGGCAGGCGCCATCGCGCTGAGGGCGTTCGCGCCGGGAACGGTGCGGGGTGGCGCTGCGGGGCGGGGACGCCTTCGCGCCGGGGCGGCCGCCCCACTCGCCGGGGGGCGTGGTCGAGGCGGGGCCCCTGCGACGCAGGGGGCGCTCCCCGCCGGTCGGGGCCCCGCCGCCGTGCCGCGGGCGGCCGCCTAGCCCCGCGCGGCCGTGGTCCGCAGGGCGATGCGGTCCTCACCCGCGTACACGTTCATGGAACTGCCCCGCAGGAAGCCCACCAGCGTCAGTCCCGTCTCCGCCGCCAGGTCCACCGCCAGGGAGGACGGCGCCGACACCGCCGCGAGCACCGGGATGCCCGCCATCACGGCCTTCTGCGCCAGCTCGAACGAGGCCCGGCCCGACACGAGCAGGATCGCGCGGGACAACGGCAGGCCGCCGCTCTGCAGGGCACGGCCGACCAGCTTGTCGACCGCGTTGTGCCGGCCGACGTCCTCACGGACGTCCAGCAGCTCGCCGCCCTCCGAGAACAGGGCCGCCGCGTGCAGGCCACCGGTGCGGTCGAAGACGCGCTGGGCCTCGCGCAGCCGGTCGGGCAGCACGGCGAGGAGTTCCGGTTCGATGCGGAGCGGGGGAGTGTCGGCGATGGGCCAGCGGGTCGTCGTACGGACCGCGTCCAGGCTGGCCTTGCCGCACAGGCCGCAGGAGGAGGTCGTGTACACGTTCCGCTCGAGGGTGATGTCGGGGAGGCTGAGGCCCGGCGCGGTCCGCACGTCGACGACGTTGTACGTGTTCGATCCGTCGACGGTCGCCCCGGCGCAGTAGACGATGTTCTGCAGGTCGGATCCCCGCGCCAGTACGCCCTCGCTGACCAGGAATCCGGCGGCCAGCGCGAAGTCGTCACCGGGCGTGCGCATGGTGATGGCGAGGGGTTTGCCGTTGAGCCGGATCTCCAGCGGTTCCTCCGCGACCAGCGTGTCCGGGCGAGTGGAGACCGCCCCGTCGCGGATGCGGAGCACCTTGCGTCGTTCGGTGACTCGTCCCATGTCCTCAGCCCCGGTTCTGTACGTGCTGGTAGCCGAAACGGCCCTTGATGCAGAGATTGCCGTGGGTCACCGGGCTGTCGTGCGGCGAGGTGACCTTCACGATCTCATTGTCCTGCACGTGCAGCGTCACGTTGCAGCCCACACCGCAGTACGCGCACACGGTCGTCGTCCTGGTCTGCGCCGACTCGTCCCAGGTACCCGCCGCCCGCCGGTCGAACTCCGACTTGAAGGACAGCGCCCCCGTCGGGCACACCTCGATGCAGTTCCCGCAGTACACACACGCCGAGTCGGTCAGCGGCCCGTCGTGCTCCACGGCGATCCGGGCGTCGAAACCACGGCCCGCGACGGTGATCGCGAAGGTGTTCTGCCACTGCTCGCCGCAGGCGTCGACGCACTTGTAGCAGAGGACGCACTTGCCGTAGTCGCGGACGTAGAGGTCGTTGTCGACCCTGGGTTCCTCGTTCAGGCGGGCCGCGTCGGGGCCGAAGCGGTCCGGCTTCGCCCCGTACTCCTTGATCCACTCCGCGGCCGACGGGGTCGTGGACAGATCGACCGAGGACGCGAGGAGTTCGAGGACGATCTTGCGGCTGTGCCGGGCGCGTTCGGTGTCGGTACGGACCTCCATGCCGGGCTCGGCCCTGCGGGAACAGGCCGGGACGAGCGTGCGCGAGCCCTCGACCTCCACGACGCAGAGGCGGCAGGCGTTCTTCGGGGCGAGCGTGTCCCCCTGGCACAGCGTCGGCACGTCCTTCCCCACCGCCCGGCAGGCGTCCAGGATCGTCGAGCCCTCCGGCGCGCGCACCGGTTCGCCGTCGACGGTGAACTCCAGCAGGCGGCGCGGGATCCCCAGCGGTGTCACGGTCATTCGTATGCCCCCAGACGGTCGATCGCCGACTCCACGGCGTTCCACGCGGTCTGCCCGAGACCGCAGATCGAGGCGTCCCGCATCGCGCGGCCCACCTCCCTGAGCAGGGCGATGTCCTCGGCGGCCGCCGCCCCCGTGCGCTCCGCGATCCGGTGCAGCGCCTCCTCCTGGCGGACCGTCCCGACCCGGCACGGTACGCACTGCCCACAGGACTCGTCGCGGAAGAACTCGGCGATCCGCACCAGGAGCCGGGGCAGCGGGACCGTGTCGTCGAAGGCCATCACGACCCCGGAACCGAGGGTCGTGCCCGCCTCGCGGGTGCCCTCGAAGGTGAGCGGGACGTCCAGCTCGTCGGGGCGTACGAAGCCGCCGGCCGCCCCGCCGAGCAGCACCGCGCGCAACCGGTCGCGGACGCCCGCCCGCTCCAGCAGCTCGCCCAGCGTCGCGCCGAACGGCAGCTCGTAGACTCCGGGCCGTTCCACCGACCCCGACACGCAGAACAGCTTGGGGCCGGTGGACGCGGCGGTGCCGATCGCCGCGTACGCCGGAGCGCCCATGGTCAGGATCGGCAGGACGTTGACCAGCGTCTCCACGTTGTTCTCGACCGTCGGCCGGCCGAACAGGCCCTTCTCCACCGGAAAGGGGGGCTTCGAGCGCGGCTCACCCCGGTAGCCCTCGATCGAGTTGAACAGGGCGGTCTCCTCACCGCAGATGTAGGCGCCTGCGCCGCGCCGGATCTCGATGTCGAAGGAGTAGCCCTGGCCGAGGATGTCGTCACCGAGCAGTCCACGGGCGCGCGCCTGGTCGACGGCACATTGCATACGGGACATCGCCCGCGGATACTCGCCGCGCAGATACAGGTAGCCACGGTCCGCGCCGACCGCGTACGCCGCGACCGTCATCGCCTCGACGAGCGCGTAGGGGTCACCCTCCATCAGCACCCGGTCCTTGAACGTGCCCGGTTCGGACTCGTCGGCGTTGCACACCAGGTAGTGCGGACGGTCCGGCCGGGACGCCGTCGCCTGCCACTTGCGGCCGGTCGGGAAGGCGGCGCCGCCGCGCCCCACCAGCCCGGAGTCGGTGACCTCCCGGATGACGCCGGCCGGGCCGAGGCCGAAGGCGATGCGCAGGGCCGCGTAGCCGCCGTGGGCCCGGTAGTCGTCCAGCGAGGCGGGGTCGACGACGCCCACCCGGCGCAGCAGGACCAGCCCGTCCTCGCCGGCCTGCGGGAGGGCCGCCACGGCGGGCGGCTCCGCCGCCGCCGAGTCCGGCGCGCTCGCGGCGAGCACGGCCTCGCGCACGGTCGCCGGCGCCGCCACCGCCGTACGCACCGGGTCGCCCGCCCTGATCGCGAGGGCGGCCGGAGCACGTTCGCACAGGCCCAGGCAGGGCCCGCGCTCGACCTGGACACCGCTGCCGGGGCCGAGCGCCGCCTCGATCCCGGTGCACAGGTCCCGCGCCCCGGCGGCCGTGCACGCCAGGTCCGTGCAGACGTGCAGGACGGTCGCGGGGCGGGGCCGGACGGAGAACATCGCGTAGAAGGTGGCCACCCCGTACGCCTCCGCCGGCGGCACGGTCAGCCGGCGGCACAGGTAGTCCAGGGCGCCCTCGCTGATCCAGCCGACGCGGTCGTTGACGGCGTGCAGCCCCGGCAGCAGCAGCTCGCGCCGGTCGCGGGCTTCGCGTCCGCCGCGCGCCCATCTGAGGTCGGCGTCGCTGCGGTCGGCGCCCTCCCAGGAGGACAGCGGAGGGCCCAACAGGGCGTCGACCGCCGCCCGTTCCTCGTCCGTCGGCTTGCTGTCGCCGAAGTGCAGGTCCACGCCGTCACCTCACACCGGTCGGGGTCGGGAGCTTCTCGATCCGGATCGCCGACGCCTTGAACTCCGCTGTTCCCGCGATCGGGCAGTTCGCCTCGGTGGTCAGCCGGTTGGTGTCCACCTCGTCGGGGAAGTGCATCGTCATGAACGCCAGGCCGGGCCGCAGCGCGGTGTCGATCCACACCGGCGCCGTCACCGCACCGCGCCGGGACGACACCCGCACCTCCTCGCCGACCACCACCCCGAGGTGCTCGGCGTCCTCCGGGCACAGCTCGACGAACTCGCCGCGCCTCAGGGGAGACGCGTAACCGCCGCTCTGCACGCCGGTGTTGTAGGAGTCCAGGCGCCTGCCGGTGGTCAGCCTGATCGGGTACGCCTCGTCGGTGAGGTCGACCGGCGGATCGTGCCGGACGATGCCGAACGGCGCCCGGGGACCCCGGAGTACCGGATCCGCCTCCCACAACCGCCCGTGCAGATACGCGGACTCGATCCGCCCGGTGCTCGGGCACGGCCACTGGATGCCCTGGTGCTCCGCGAGCCGCCGGTACGTCATCCCGTAGTGGTCCGGCGAGACCGAGCGCAGCTCGTTCCACACCGACTCCGCGTCGGCGTACTTCCAGTCGTGGCCGAGTCGGGACGCCAGGTCGCAGAGGATGTCGATGTCCTCGCGGGCCAGGCCGGGCGGTGTCACGGCGCGCCGCACCCGCTGGACCCGGCGTTCGCTGTTGGTGGTCGTGCCCTCGGTCTCCGCCCAGCCGGCCGTCGCCGGCAGCACGACATGCGCCAGCTCGGCCGTCCTCGTGAGGAAGATGTCCTGCACGACGAGGAAGTCCAGCGCCTTCAGCCGCCGTACGGCCTGCTCGCTGTCGGCCTCCGACTGCGCCGGGTTCTCACCGATGCAGTAGACGGCCTTCAGCTCACCGTCCTCCATCGCCTCGAACATGTCCGTGAGGTTCATCCCGTAGTGGGGCTGGATGACGGTGTCCCAGGCCGACTCGAACTTCAGCCGGGCCCCCGGGTCGAGGATGTCCTGGAAGCCGGGCAGCCGGTTGGGGATGGCGCCCATGTCGCCGCCGCCCTGCACGTTGTTCTGCCCGCGCAGGGGCTGGAGTCCGGAGCCGTACCGGCCGACGTGGCCGGTGAGCAGCGAGAGGTTGATCAGCGCGCGCACGTTGTCGGTGCCGTTGTGGTGCTCGGTGATGCCGAGGGTCCAGCAGAGCTGCGCGCGCTCGGCGCGGGCGTAGGCGTGGGCCAGTTCCCGGACGGCGGCGGCCGGTACCCCGGTGACCTTCTCGGCCAGCGACAGCGTCCATGGCTCGACCAGCGCCCGGTACTCCTCGAAACCGCTGGTCGCGCGGTCGATGAACGCGTGGTTCGCGAGCCCGGCGTGGATGATCTCGCGGCCGACGGCGTGGGCCAGGGCGATGTCCGTACCGACGTTGAGGCCGAGCCAACTGTCCGCCCACTCGGCGGTGGACGTCCGTCGCGGATCGACCGCATACAGTCGACCGCCGTTGTGGATCCCCTTCAGCACGTGCTGGAAGAAGATCGGATGCGCGAACCGGGCGTTGGAGCCCCACATCACGATGACGTCCGTGTGCTCGATCTCCTCGTACGACGACGTCCCCCCGCCGGAGCCGAACGCCGCCGACAGGCCGGCCACGCTCGGCGCGTGACAGGTGCGGTTGCAGGAGTCGACGTTGTTGGTGCCCATGACGACCCGGGCGAACTTCTGCGCCACGTAGTTCGTCTCGTTGGTGGCGCGCGCGCAGGAGAACATGCCGAACGCGCCGCGCGCGGCCGCCAGGCCCCGGGCCGCCCGGTCCAGCGCCTCGTCCCAGCCGGCCTGCCGCAACGGCTCGTCGAGACCGTCACGCACCAGCGGATGGGTCAGTCGTGTGTAGGTCTTCGGGGTCCGGTCGCGTTTCCTCATGCGGCGCTCCTCAGCGCGAGCAGGTCCGAGATGGCGTGCACGGTGCGCAGGGTGGGCACCTCCACGCCGGTGATCTCCGCCATCTCGACGACCGCCGCGAGGAGGACGTCGAGTTCCAGCGGCTTGCCGCGCTCCAGATCCTGGAGCGTGGAGGTGCGATGGTCGCCGACGCGCTCGGCGCCCGCGAGGCGCCGCTCGATGGACACGCCCACCTCGCAGCCGAGGGCCTCGGCGACGGCGAGCGTCTCGCGCATCATCGTCTCGATGACCTGACGGGTGCCGCCGTGCAGACACATCTGCCGCATGGTGGCGCGGGCCAGCGCGCTGATCGGGTTGAAGGAGATGTTGCCGAGCAGCTTGAGCCAGATGTCGTTGCGCAGGTCCGGTTCGACCGGGCACTTCAGTCCGCCCGCCCGCATGGCGTCACCGAAGGCCGCGCAGCGCGCGGACACGCTGCGGTCGGGTTCGCCGATCGAGAACCGGGTGCCCTCCAAGTGGCGGACGACGCCCGGCCCTTGGAGCTCGGTGGCCGCGTACACCACACAGCCGACGGCCCGTTCGGGCGCGAGGACGGCGCTGACCGTGCCGCCGGGGTCCACGCTCTCCAGCCGGTGGCCGTCGTGGGGGCCGCCGTGGCGGTGGAAGTACCACCAGGGGATGCCGTTCTGGGCGGCGACGACCGCCGTGGTGTCGTGCAGCAGCGGCTCGATCAGCGGCCCGCAGGCCGCGTACGAGTGGGCCTTGAGACCGAGGAGGACGAAGTCGACCGGGCCGATCTCGGCCGGATCGTCGGTGGCGTGCGCGCGGGCGGTGAAGTCGCCGCGCGGGCTGAGCACCCGCACCCCGTCCCGCCTCATGGCCGTCAGGTGCGGTCCACGGGCGACGAGATGCACGTCGGCGCCGGCGCGGTGGAGCGCGGCGCCGACATAGGCGCCGATCGCGCCGGCGCCGAGAACTGCGACTTTCACGGGACACTCCGTTCGGTTCGAGGGATACCGCGGAGAGGGGTGGGGCAGAGCTGCCGATGACCGGATCCTGTCGACGAAATATTGTCTACAGTATGGGGAACCGTCCAGCAAGGGGGCGCGCACGGTCGAGGCCGTTCCCTACCGTTCGCCGCAGCCCGCATACCGTTCACCGCATACGGCCGATGCGCCGACTGTCCAACTCCCGTGCGGCTGCCTACCGTCCCGGATCATGAGTCCCCCGGTCGCACCCCTGGGCTGGAGCCGCTGGCTCGTCCCGCCCGCCGCCCTCTCCGTCCACCTCTCGATCGGACAGGCCTACGCCTGGTCCGTCTTCAAGCCACCGCTCGAATCCGCGCTCGGCCTCAGTGGCACGCAGAGCGCGCTCCCCTTCCAGCTGGCGATCGTCATGCTCGGGCTGTCCGCCGCGTTCGGCGGCACGCTCGTGGAGCGCAACGGCCCGCGCTGGGCGATGACCGTCGCCCTGGTCTGCTTCTCCTCGGGCTTCCTCGTCTCCGCGCTCGGCGCCGCCACCGAGCAGTACTGGCTGATCGTCCTCGGCTACGGTTTCGTCGGCGGCATCGGCCTCGGCATCGGTTACATCTCGCCGGTGTCCACCCTGATCAAGTGGTTCCCCGACCGGCCCGGCATGGCCACCGGCATCGCCATCATGGGGTTCGGCGGCGGCGCGCTCATCGCCTCGCCCTGGTCGGCGCGGATGCTGGAGTCGTTCGGTTCCGACCACTCCGGGATCGCGCTGGCGTTCCTCGTCCACGGGATGTCGTATGCCGCCTTCATGACCCTGGGCGTCCTCCTGGTGCGGGTGCCGCGCGCCGTCGAGCCGGCGGCGGGCGGCACCGGCTCCGTCTCCGGCGTGCAGGTCTCCGCCCGCACCGCCGTGCGCACCCCGCAGTTCTGGTGCCTGTGGCTGGTGCTCTGCATGAACGTGACCGCCGGCATCGGCATCCTGGAGAAGGCCGCCCCGATGATCACGGACTTCTTCGCCGACACCTCGACCCCCGTGTCCGTCACCGCCGCCGCGGGCTTCGTGGCCCTGCTGTCGGCCGCCAACATGGCCGGCCGCATCGGCTGGTCGTCGACCTCCGACCTCATCGGACGCAAGAACATCTACCGCGTCTACCTCGGCGTCGGCGCCCTCATGTACGCGCTGATCGCCCTGGTCGGCGACGGCTCCAAGCCCGTGTTCGTCCTGGCGGCGCTGGTGATCCTCTCCTTCTACGGAGGCGGCTTCGCCACGATCCCCGCCTACCTCAAGGACCTGTTCGGCACCTACCAGGTCGGCGCGATCCACGGGCGGCTGCTGACCGCCTGGTCGACGGCCGGCGTCCTCGGCCCGCTGATCGTCAACTGGATCGCCGACCGGCAGGAGGAGGCCGGCAGGCACGGCTCGTCCCTCTACACCACGTCCCTGGTCATCATGATCGGGCTGCTTGCCGTCGGCTTCGTCGCCAACGAACTCGTCCGCCCCGTCCACCCCCGCCACCACCACGTCCCCGCCCCGAGGGAGGCCGCCGCCGATGTCGCAGCCGACACCGCAGGAACAAGTCCCCAGCAGTCCGGGTCCGCGTGAGCGGCGACCGCTGATCGCCTTCGCCTGGCTGTGGGTGGGCGCCCCGCTCGCCTACGGGCTGTACGAACTCGTACGGAAGGCGACGCAGCTGTTCACCGGATAGAGGGAGGGGCGTCCGTCCGCGGGGACCCGGGCGCCGCGGCGGACGGACGCCCGCGCGGAGCGGGGATAGCGGGAAGCCGACAAGCCCGGCGCGGGTTTCCTGTCGCTTCACGTGCCCGCGTACCCGTGAGTCACTGATCAGACTGGAGGATCCCGCTACCCAAGGCAACGAGGGGGACCCCCCAATGAACGGCTCGCGCATCGTCGCCGTCGGTCACTACCAGCCCGCCAAGGTACTCACCAACGAGGACCTGGCGGAACTGGTCGACACCAATGACGAGTGGATCAGGAGCCGGGTGGGTATCCGCACGCGCCACATCGCCGGGCCCGACGAGCCGGTGGACGAGCTGGCCGGGCACGCCGCCGCCAAGGCGCTGGCGGCGGCCGGTCTCACCCCCGCGGACATCGACCTCGTTCTCGTCGCCACCTCGACCGCTGTGGACCGCTCGCCCAACATGGCCGCACGGGTCGCGGCCCGGCTCGGCATCCCCGGGCCGGCCGCGATCGACGTCAACGTGGTGTGCGCCGGCTTCACCCACGCGCTCGCCACCGCCGACCACACGGTCCGCGCGGGCGCCGCGACCCGCGCCCTGGTCATCGGCGCCGACAAGATGTCCGACGTGACCGACTGGACCGACCGCACCACCTGCGTCCTGGTCGGCGACGGGGCGGGCGCCGCCGTGGTCGAGGCGTGCCCCGCCGGAACCGAGCCCGGGATCGGACCCGTGCTGTGGGGGTCGGTGCCCGAGATGGGCCACGCGGTGCGCATCGAGGGGCAGCCGGCCCGGTTCGCGCAGGAGGGGCAGAGTGTCTACCGGTGGGCGACCACCCGGCTGCCGCCGCTGGCGCGGCAGGCCTGTGAGCGGGCCGGTCTCGTGCCGGAGGACCTCGCCGCCGTCGTCCTGCACCAGGCGAACCTGCGCATCATCGAGCCCCTCGCCGCCAAGATCGGCGCCGTCAACGCCGTGGTGGCGCGCGACGTCACCGAATCGGGGAACACCTCTGCGGCGAGCATCCCGCTCGCCTTCTCCAAGCTGGTGGAGCAGGGCGTGATCGGCAGCGGTGATCCGGTCCTGCTGTTCGGTTTCGGCGGCAACCTCTCGTACGCGGGCCAGGTCGTACGCTGCCCGTGACGGGCGGCGTCAACGGATCCGGGCGGCGGTGTGACGCGGTCGACCGCGCCCGCCTCTGGCTACAGTGAGCCGTAGACTGTAGACGAAAGACAATCGATACTGGCTTTCCGGCTGCCGGCGCCCGGCGCTGCCCAGGAGGGGGACCGACCGATGTTGTCGACAGGACTGCCGCAGGGTGCCGTGCCCAAGCTGGAACGCCCCGGACCGCTGCGCGAGCGTGTCTACGAGGCGTTGCTCGAACTGATCACGACCCGCGCGCTCCAGCCCGGCCAGCACCTCGTCGAGAGCGAACTCGCCGGTCACCTCGGCGTCTCGCGGCAGCCGGTGCGGGAGGCCCTGCAGCGGCTGAACACCGAGGGCTGGGTCGACCTGCGGCCCGCCCAGGGCGCGTTCGTGCACGTGCCGACAGAGGAAGAGGCGGACCAACTCCTCACCGTGCGTACGCTGTTGGAGGCCGAGGCGGCCCGGCTCGCCGCCGCGAACGCCGACAAGGCCGGCATCGAGGCCCTGGACGAGCTTCAGGCGCAGGGCATGCTGGCGGTCGCCTCCGACGACGTGGACCGGGCCGTGCTGCTCAACGCCATGTTCCACGCGAAGATCATGGAACTGGCGGGCAACGCGGTCCTCGCCGAACTGGCGGGACAGGTCGACCGGCGGGTGCGCTGGTACTACACGCCCATCGCGCGACAGCGCGGTCACCAGTCCTGGATCGAACACCGGGACCTGATCGCCGCCATCGCGGAGGGCGACGAACAGCGCGCCACCCAGCTCATGCGCGAGCACACGGAGCACACGCGCCGCTCCTACCACGCCCGCCAGGGGGCATAACCCGGCGCCGGCCCGTCACCGGCACCACCGTCGTCCCCCCTGCCGCCGCGGCCCTCATCGCCGACGTCATCCCCTGCCGCCGCGGCCCTCGCCGTTGACGTCCCCCCTTCGCCGTGGCCCTGACCGTGGCCATCACGGCCGCCGTCGCCGCGTCCGCCGCCGCTCCTGCCCCGCGTGCCCCCGACGGGCCGCGGGGCACGGCTTTGTCCTGCGAGTGGAGAAAGTTGACGGTAATCCGTGCATGACTTCTTCCCACTCCCGGCAACCGCTGCTACGTTCCCCTCGAAAGCCCGACAGCAGGCGGCCGACCGAGGCGGGGAGGGGTTCGTGAGACGCATGACGGCGCGACCCGCGAACACGCATCAGGCCCGGCTGCTGCGGCTATTGCGCGACGGGGGCCCCAACTCCCGCGCACAGCTGGGTGACCAGGTCGACCTCTCCCGGTCCAAGCTGGCCGTGGAGGTGGACCGGCTGCTGGAGACGGGACTGGTCGTGGCCGACGGGCTCGCCGCCTCGCGCGGTGGGCGCCGCTCCCACAACGTCCGGCTCAATCCCCAACTCCGTTTCCTGGGCGTCGACATCGGGGCGACCTCGGTCGACGTCGCCGTCACCAACGCCGAACTGGAGACGCTCGGACACCTCAACCAGCCCCTCGACGTACGTCAGGGTCCGGTCGCGGTCTTCGAGCAAGTACTCGCGATGGCGGCCAAGTTGAGGGCGACCGGACTCGCCGAGGGCTTCGACGGCGCCGGAATCGGAGTCCCCGGCCCGGTCCGCTTCCCCGAGGGCATACCGGTCGCACCACCGATCATGCCCGGCTGGGACGGCTTCCCCGTACGGGAGGCGCTCAGCCAGGAACTCGGCTGCCCGGTCATGGTCGACAACGACGTGAACCTCATGGCGATGGGCGAGCAGCACGCGGGCGTCGCCCGCACCGTCGCCGATTTCCTCTGCGTCAAGATCGGCACCGGCATCGGGTGCGGCATCGTCGTCGGCGGCCAGGTCTACCGCGGCACCACCGGCAGCGCGGGCGACATCGGGCACATCCAGGCGGTGCCCGACGGCCGGCCCTGCGCCTGCGGCAACCGCGGTTGCCTGGAGGCCTACTTCAGCGGCGCGGCCCTGGCCCGTGACGCCACCGAGGCGGCCCAGCAGGGCCTTTCGGCGGTACTCGCGGCACGGCTGGAGACACACGGCGGCCTCACCGCCGTCGACGTCGCCGCGGCCGCCGCCGCGGGCGACGCCACCTCCCTCGACCTGATCCGCGAGGGCGGCAACCGCGTCGGCCAGGTCATCGCCGGACTCGTCTCGTTCTTCAACCCCGGCCTGGTGGTGATCGGCGGTGGGGTCACCGGCCTCGGCCACACCCTGCTCGCCGCCATCCGCACCCAGGTCTACCGCCAGTCGCTGCCCCTGGCGACCGGCAACCTCCCCATCGTCCTGGGTGAGTTGGGTCCCACCGCCGGCGTGATCGGCGCGGCCCGCCTCATCAGCGACCACCTGTTCTCACCCGCGTAGCCACCTCGTTCGTACCGGCGATCCCTTCATCCGCGTAGCCACCCCGTCCGTACCGGCGATCTCCTCATCCGCGTAGCCGTCCCGTCCGTCCGTAACGGCGGTCCCCTCACCCGCGTAGTCACCCGTTCGTGCCGGTCCTCCGCCTCAGCCTTCTCGCGCACCCTCCACCCCGCTTCGTACGGCCCGCCGGCAGGGCGCACCGCTGCGCCCTGCCCCGCCCCACCCCGAGAGCGCCCGCTCCATGGCGTTCTGCCCTGACTCCGGCCCGCACGCCCGCCGAGGGGAACTCACATGGCACCAGAACCACCGCTGCTCAGCATGTCCGGCATCACCAAGTCGTTCCCCGGCGTCCGGGCCCTGGACGGCGTCGACCTCGACGTCCAGGCCGGTGAAGTGCACTGCCTGCTCGGCCAGAACGGGGCCGGCAAGTCCACCCTCATCAAGGTTCTGGCCGGTGCCCACCAGCCCGACGGCGGTACCGTCCGCTGGCGCGGCGAACCCGTGGTCCTGCGCTCCCCGATCGCCTCCATGCGCCTCGGCATCGCCACCATCTACCAGGAACTCGACCTGGTGGAACACCTGTCGGTGGCGGAGAACGTCCACCTCGGCCACGAACCCACCGCCGCGGGATTCGTCGTCCGCAGACGGCGGGCCCGGCGGACGACCGGCGCCCTGCTCGGCCGACTCGGGCACGCGGAGATCGATCCCGCGCGCCCGGTGGGGGAGTTGTCCGCGGCGCAGCAGCAGGTCGTCTCCATGGCGCGGGCCCTCTCCCACGACGTCCGGCTGATCGTGATGGACGAGCCGTCCGCCGCCCTCGATCCGGACGAGGTCTCCAACCTCTTCCGGATCGTCGGCGACCTGACCGCGGACGGCGTCGCCGTCGTCTACATCTCCCATCGTCTCAAGGAGATCCGCCGCATCGGCGACCGCGTCACCGTGCTGAAGGACGGCCGGGCGGTGGCCGGCGGACTGCCCGCGAAGTCGACACCCACCCGTGAGGTCGTCGCCCTGATGACGGGCCGCAACGTCGAGTACGTCTTCCCCGAGCGGCCGACGGCCGGCCGGCCGCCGACGAACGGGACCCCTCTGCTGGAGGTGCGCGGACTGGCCAGGAAGGGTGAGTTCGAGCCGCTCGACCTCGACCTGCGGCCGGGGGAGATCGTCGGCCTCGCCGGACTGGTCGGCTCCGGGCGCTCCGAGATTCTGGAGACGGTCTACGGCGCGCGCAGGCCCACCTCCGGTCAAGTGCTCGTGGACGGGAAGCCGTTGAGGCCGGGCAGTGTTCGGTCCGCCGTACGCGCCGGACTGGGGCTGGCTCCCGAGGAGCGCAAGGCACAGGCGCTGCTGATGCTGGAGTCCGTCACCCGCAACGTCTCCGTCTCCTCCCTCTCCCGCTTCTCGCGCGCCGGCTGGATCGACCGCGGCTCCGAACGCGACGCGGCCCGCGCGGCGACCCGAGAACTCTCGCTGCGCCCCGACAACCCGTCCGTGCCGGTCCGCACCCTGTCCGGCGGCAACCAGCAGAAGGCCGTCCTGGCCCGCTGGCTGCTGCGCGGCTGCCGCGTCCTGCTGCTCGACGAACCCACCCGCGGGGTCGACGTCGGGGCCCGCGCCGAACTGTATGCGGTCGTGCGTCGACTGGCCGACGAAGGCCTGGCCGTGCTGCTCGTGTCCAGCGAGGTGCCGGAGGTCCTCGGACTCGCCGACCGCGTCCTGGTGCTCCGCGAGGGACGCGTGGTCCACACCGCGCCGGCGCACGAGCTGGACGAACACCGCGTACTCGACCTCGTCATGGAAGGAAGCCCGGCGTCATGACGCAGCCCCTCTCCCCGCCGCGGGACAGCACCGAGAAGGTGCCCCAGGTCCCGCTCCCCGCCTGGCGCGGCCTCATGGCCCGCACCGACGTCCGGACCCTGTCCCTCCTCGGCGTCCTCGCCGCGCTCGTCGTGATCGGCGGCATCACCAAGCCCGACGAGTTCCTCGACACCCGCAACCTCCAACTCGTCCTCACCCAGGCGTCGGTGATCGGTGTCGTCACGGTCGGCATGACCTTCGTCATCACCTCCGGTGGCATCGACCTCTCCGTCGGCGCCATCGTCGCCCTCGCCTCCGTCTGGGCGACCACACTCGCCACCCAGGAGTACGGCTTCGGAGGCGTCCTCCTCACCTCCGTCCTCGTCGGCCTCGGCTGCGGCATGGTCAACGGCCTCCTCATCGCCTACGGCGGCATGGTCCCGTTCATCGCCACCCTCGCGATGCTCGCCTCCGCCCGTGGCCTGGCCCTGCAGATCACCGACGGCAAGACGCAGATCGTCACCTCCGACAGCATCCTCGACCTCGGCGAGCGCGACGCGTACGTCCTCGGCGTGCCGCCCCTCGTGATGGTCTTCGCAGTCGTGACGATCATCGGCTGGCTGGTGCTCAACCGCACCACCTTCGGCCGGCGCACGGTCGCCGTCGGCGGCAACGCGGAGGCCGCCCGCCTCGCCGGCATCGACGTACGCCGTCAGCGGCTCTACCTCTACCTGCTCTCCGGACTGTGCTGCGGCATCGCCGCCTTCCTGCTGATCGTCCTGTCCGGATCGGGTCAGAACACCAACGGCAACCTGTACGAACTCGACGCCATCGCCGCCGCGATCATCGGCGGCACCCTGCTCAGCGGGGGCCGCGGCACCGTCGTCGGCTCCGTGCTCGGCGTCCTGATCTTCACCACGATCACCAACATCTTCGCCCTCAACAACCTGCAGAGCGACGTCCAGCAGATCGCCAAGGGCGCGATCATCGTCGCCGCCGTGCTGGTCCAGCGCCGTACCGCGAGCACGACCTGAGGAAAGGGTTCACCGCCATGTCAGAGCCGACGAGACCTTCCAGCCGCTTCACCAGCCGCCGGGGTCTGCTCCTCGGTACCGCCGCCGCCTCGGCCGGTGCCCTTCTGACCGGTTGCACCAGCAACGACCCCAAGGGCGAGAAGCCCGCCGCGGACACCCGGCCGGCCGCCGACGACAAGCCCGGCAAGCAGGTCACCATCGGCTTCGCCGGACCCCAGGCCGACCACGGCTGGCTCAACGCCATCAACGACAACGCGGAGAACCGGGCCAAGAAGTACTCCGACGTCACCCTGGAGATCACCGAGGGCTCCAACGACACCGCCCAGCAGATCGGCCAGATCGAGACCCTCATCAACAAGAAGGTCGACGTCCTGGTCGTCCTGCCCGCCGACGGCAAGGCCCTCACCCAGGTCGGTCTCCAGGCGATGCGCGCGGGCATCCCGGTCGTCAACCTCGACCGGATCTTCAACTCCCCGCAGGCGTACCGCTGCTGGATCGGCGGCGACAACTACGGCATGGGCCTGAACGCCGGTCACTACATCGGCGAGAAACTCAAGGGCAGGTCCGGCGCCCGGGTGATCGAACTGGCGGGCCTGGACAACCTGGAACTCACCAAGCAGCGCACCCAGGGCTTCGACGACGCGCTGAAGAACTACCCCAACATCAAGAAGGTGGCCCGCCAGGCGGCCGACTTCACGGTCGAGTCGGGGCAGGCCAAGATGGCCCAACTCCTCCAGGCGCAGCCCAAGTTCGACGCGCTGTGGAACCACGACGACGATCAGGGCGTGGGCGCGCTGCGCGCCATCGAACAGGCCGGCCGGGACGACTTCATGATGGTCGGCGGGGCGGGCGCCCTCTCCGCCTTCCAGGCGATCAAACAGGACAACGGCGTCCTCAAGGCCACCGTCCTCTACCCGCCCACCATGGCCGCCTCCGCCATCGACCTCGCCCGCGCCCTCGGCCAGGGCAAGGGCGTCACAGGCCTCGCGGAGTACGAGATCCCCGCGTCGATGACCCTCTACTCGGCGGTGGTCGACAAGGAGAACGTCGACCAGTACATGTCCACCGGCTTCCGGTGAGACACGGGCTCCGCCCGACCGGCCCGTACCGGGGCACCGGGCGGAGTCCGGTGGAACGGGACGGCGGGCGAACCGGTTCCGCTCCACTTCCCGCTGCCGCTTTCGCTTCTGTTCCCGCTTCCGCTTCAGCTCACGTTCCCGTTCTCCGCTCTCCCTCCCGCCGCCCCGACGACGACGGCTCGGGGCGGGACGTGTGCCCGGCGGGACACGCCTTCGGTGGGGACGCGCCTCCGGTGGCACGTGCCCCAGCCGGGCCACGTCCCCAGCCGGGCCGCGTCCCCCGGCGGGCCGCGTCCCCAGCCGGGCCGCGTCCCCCGGCGGGCCGCGTCCCCCGGCGGGCCGCGTCCCCCGGCGGCGCGTGCCGCCGCGCGGCCTGCACCGGGGGCGAGACCCGGCGGGCGAGGCGCACTCCGACCGACCGCCGGCCCCGAGCCACCCGCCCGGCAGGCCCCACCCCACCGCGCCACGACGACGAGGAGGACACCTGCATGGAACAGCCGCAGCAGTCAGCGGGACCGGAGGAGGCCGGTGCGGAGGCCGGCAAACCCCCGCTCCGCGTCGGCATGGTCGGCTACGCGTTCATGGGCGCCGCCCACTCCCAGGGCTGGCGCACCGCGGGCCGCGTCTTCGACCTGCCCCTGCGTCCGGTGCTCGCCGCGCTCTGCGGCCGTGACGCCGTCGCCGTCCGCGCGGCGGCCGAACGGCACGGCTGGGCGACGACCGAGACCGACTGGCGGGCGCTGGTCGAACGCGACGACGTGGACCTCGTGGACATCTGCACACCCGGCGACAGCCACGCCGAGATCGCGCTCGCCGCGCTCGCCGCCGGCAAGCACGTCCTGTGCGAGAAGCCCCTCGCGAACACGGTCGAGGAAGCCGAGACCATGGCACGGGCCGCGGAGACCGCGTTCACGGCACACGGTCGGCTGGCGATGGTCGGCTTCAACTACCGTCGGGTCCCCGCCACCGCGCTGGCCCGGAGCATGGTGGCCGAGGGCCGGCTCGGACGACTGCGGCACGTCCGGGTGACCTACCTCCAGGACTGGCTGAACGACCCGGAGTTCCCGCTGACCTGGCGGCTGCGCAGGGAGCTGGCGGGTTCCGGCTCCCTCGGCGACCTCGGCGCGCACATCGTCGACCTCGCCCAACACCTCGTGGGAGAACCACTGGCCGGGGTCTCCGCGCTCACCGAGACGTTCGTACGGCAGCGGCCGCTGCCCGGCGGGCCGACCAGCGGCCTGGCCGGCGGGGCCGGCGCCGGCACCGGAACGGTCACCGTCGACGACGCCGCCGTGTTCACCGGCCGCTTCCCCTCCGGCGCCCTCGCCTCCTTCGAGGCGACCCGCTACGCCACCGGCCGCAAGAACGCCCTGCGTCTCGAACTCAACGGTGAGCGAGGCTCGTTGGCCTTCGATCTGGAGCGGCTGAACGAGCTGTGGTTCCACGACGCGACCGAGCCCGGCACCCACGCCGGCTTCCGGCGCATCCTCGTCACCGAACCCGACCACCCCTACCTGGGCGGCTGGTGGCCACCCGGCCACGGCCTCGGCTACGAGCACACCTTCGTCCACCAGGCCCGCGACCTCGTCCACGCGATCGCCGGGGGCAGCAGGCCGCAGCCCTCCTTCGCCGAAGGACTCCAGGTCCAGCGCGTCCTCGCGGCGGTCGAGGAGAGCGCCGGGAAGAACGCCGTCTACACCCCGATCGCCGACTGAGGAGGACTCGCAGCATGCCCCGCAGATTCACACTCTTCACCGGCCAGTGGGCAGACCTTCCCCTGGAGGAGGTGTGCCGCCTCGCCCGCGACTTCGGCTACGACGGCCTCGAACTCGCCTGCTGGGGCGACCACTTCGAGGTCGACAAGGCCCTCGCCGACCCGACGTACCTCGACTCCAGGCGGGCCCTGCTCGACAGGTACGGCCTGCGGTGCTGGGCCGTCTCCAACCACCTGGTGGGACAGGCCGTCTGCGACGCCATCATCGACGAGCGTCACCAGGCCATCCTGCCCGCCCGGATCTGGGGCGACGGCGAACCGGAGGGCGTCCGCCGGCGGGCCGCCGCCGAGATCGCGGACACCGCCCGCGCGGCGGCGGCGTTCGGCGTCGACACCGTCGTCGGCTTCACCGGATCCGCCATCTGGCACCTGGTGGCGATGTTCCCGCCCGCCCCCGAAAGCATGATCGAACGCGGTTACGACGACTTCGCCGAGCGCTGGAACCCGATCCTCGACGTCTTCGACGCGGAGGGCGTGCGGTTCGCGCACGAGGTCCACCCGAGCGAGATCGCCTACGACTACTGGACGACCGTACGCACCCTGGACGCGGTCGACCGCCGACCGGCCTTCGGCCTCAACTTCGACCCCAGCCATTTCGTGTGGCAGGACCTCGATCCGGTCGGATTCCTCTGGGACTTCCGCGACCGCATCTACCACGTGGACTGCAAGGAGGCCCGCAAGCGCCTCGACGGCCGCAACGGCCGCCTCGGCTCCCACCTGCCCTGGGGCGATCCGCGCCGCGGCTGGGACTTCGTGTCCGCCGGCCACGGCGACGTGCCCTGGGAGGACGTCTTCCGGATGCTGCGCTCGATCGACTACCACGGCCCCGTCTCCGTGGAGTGGGAGGACGCCGGCATGGACCGGTCGCAGGGCGCCCCCGAGGCACTGAAGCACCTGAAGGCCTACGACTTCGAGCCGCCGTCGGCCTCCTTCGACGCGGCGTTCGGCAACTGATCACAGGCTCCCCACAGGCCCCCGGGATGACGGCGCATCCCGGCGCACCCACCCGCACGTACAACCGGCCCCATCCTGGAGGCACCCGTGCACGGGAACGACCCCACCACCCGCACCGCCGGACACCGGACCCGCAGGCGACATAACCCGCTGCACAGGGCGATCGCCCTGTTCGGCGGCGTCCTGCTGGCCGGGACGTCACTCGGCCTCACCGCACCCCGGGCCGGCGCAGCCGTCGCCGGCCGGGCAGCCCCGGCCGCGGCCGTCGCCGCGGCGGACTTCCAGCAGGTCACCCTCGCCAAGGGCGAGGCGGAGGTCGGCGAGCCCATGTCGCTCGCCGTCCTCCCCGACCGCTCCGTCCTGCACACCTCGCGCGACGGCGAACTGCGTCTCACCGACGCGGCAGGCAACACCCGCCTGGCGGGCAGGCTCGACGTGTACTCCCACGACGAGGAGGGCCTCCAAGGCATCGGCGTCGACCCGCGGTTCAACGCCAACCGCTTCATCTACCTGTACTACGCGCCCCCGTTGGACACCCCCGCGGGTGACGCTCCCGAGACCGGCACGGCCGCCGACTTCGCGCCCTTCGACGGAGTCAACCGGCTCTCCCGGTTCGTCCTGCGGACCGACGGCACCCTGGACCCCGCCAGCGAGACGAGGATCCTCGACGTGCCGGCCTCCCGCGGGCTGTGCTGCCACGTCGGGGGCGACATCGACTTCGACGCGGCGGGCAACCTGTACCTGTCGACGGGCGACGACACCAACCCCTTCCAGTCGGACGGCTTCACGCCCATCGACGACCGCCCGAACCGCAACCCCGCCTTCGACGCCCGGCGTTCCTCCGGCAACACCAACGACCTGCGCGGCAAGATCCTGCGCATCAAGGTGAACGCGGACGGCTCGTACACGGTCCCCGAGGGCAACCTCTTCGCGCCCGGCACGGACAGGACGCGGCCCGAGATCTACGCGATGGGTTTCCGCAATCCGTTCCGGTTCAGCGTCGACAAGGAGACGGGCATCCTCCACGTCGGCGACTACGGTCCCGACGCCGGCGCCGCCGACCCTGCCCGTGGTCCCGCCGGGCAGGTCGAGTTCGCCCGTGTCACGGGACCGGGCAACTTCGGCTGGCCGTTCTGCACGGGCGACAATGATCCGTATACGGCATACGATTTCGCGACGGGTGTATCCGGTGCGCCGTTCGACTGTGCCGCCCCGAAGAACACCTCGCCGCACAACACCGGCCTCACCGACCTGCCGCCGGCCCAGCCCGCCTGGATCCCGTACGACGACGGTTCGCTGCCCGAGTTCGGCAGCGGCTCGGAGTCCCCGATGGGCGGCCCGGTCTACCACTACGATCCGGCGCTCGACTCGCCGGTGAAGTTCCCCGAGGCCTACGACGGCGACTTCTTCGCCGGGGAGTTCGGCCGCCGCTGGATCAAGCGGATCACCAGCGACGCCGACGGCACGGTGCAGACGATCGACGACATACCGTGGACCGGCACCCAGATCATGGACATGACCTTCGGTCCGGACGGCGCGCTGTACGTCCTCGACTACGGCGTCTCCTGGTTCGGCGGCGACGAGCACTCCGCCCTCTACCGGATCGAGAACGCCACCGACGGCCACTCCCCGGTCGCCCAGGCCGCGGCCGACCGCACCTCCGGCCAGGCGCCGCTCAGGGTGGGCTTCTCCTCGGCCGGCACGACCGACCAGGACGGGGACGCCGTCACCTACAGCTGGGACTTCGGCGACGGCTCCACCTCCACCGCGGCCGACCCCACGCACCGCTACCGGAAGAACGGCACGTACACCGCCACGCTCACCGCGAAGGACCCGAGCGGCCGCACCGGAAGCGCGAGCGTGCAGGTGGTCGTCGGCAACACCGCACCGAAGGTCACCCTCGAACTCCCCAGGGACGGGCAGCTGTTCAGCTTCGGCGACGCCATCCCGTTCACGGTGCGCGTCACCGACCCGGAGGACCGCACGATCGACTGCTCGAAGGTCCAGGTCACCTTCGTCCTCGGTCACGACAGCCACGGCCACCCCGTGACCTCCGCGAACGGCTGCACCGGCACCATCCGGACCAGCGCCGACGGCGGCCATGACGACGACGCCAACATCTTCGGCGTGTTCGACGCCGAGTATACCGACGGCGGAGGCGGCGGCCAGGCGGCGCTCACCACCCACGACCAGAACCTGCTCCAGCCCCGCCACCGCCAGGCCGAGCACTTCGGGAACTCCTCCGGCACCACCGTGACCACGCGCGAAGCGGCGCACGGCGGACGGACCGTCGGCGACATCTCGTCGGGCGACTGGATCTCCTTCACGCCGTACGTCCTCGCCGACGCCAAGAAGATCACCGCCCGCGTCGCGTCCGCCGGTTCCGGCGGAACACTGGAGGTCCGCGCCGGCTCGCGCACGGGCACCCTCCTCGGCAGGGCGACCGTGCCGGCCACCGGCGGCTGGGACACCTACCAGGACGTCAGCGCCCGACTGTCCCGCGCTCCGAGGGGCACGACGACCCTCTACCTGGTCTTCAAGGGCGGCGGTTCCGCAGCCCTGTTCGAGCTGGACGACTTCACCCTCACCGCGAGCTGAGAGGAGGCTCCCATGCGCTCAACCGGCCCAGCGGCCACACCACTTGCGGGAGCCGCCCTGCTCCTGTGCGGCGTCACGCCGCCCGCCGCGTCGCATCCCTCCTCCCCGGACGAAGCACGAGTCCCGGAACTGCCCGTCAAGGGCTCCTGAACGGCGGCGGGCGGAGGACGCCGGACCTCCGCCCGCCGTCACCACCCCCTCGCCCGCCCGGCACTCGCCTCCCCACGTGCACCTCCACGACGCCCGCCTCCAGACGCCCGCCTCCATGACGCCCGCTTCCTCGACGCCCGTCTTTCGGCGCTCGCGTCCTCGGCGCTCGTCTCCTGCGCGCCCGCCACCTCGCGTTCCACCGTTTCGCACCGCTCCCGCCCCCCTTCCGCACCGCTCCCGACCCCCTTCCGCACCCAGCTCCGCGCCCGACTTCGCGCACGACAAGGAGGCCGCACATGTCCGCGCCCCGCCAAGTTCCCCCTCGCGTCGGCGTCTGGCTGATCGGGGCCCGTGGCTCCGTCGCCACCACCGTGGTGGCGGGGTGCGCCGCCCTGACGGCCGGACTGCGCCCGCCCACGGGCCTGGTCACCGAGACCCCCGCCTTCGCTGACAGCGCGCTGCCCGCCCTGTCCCGCCTCGTCTTCGGCGGCCACGACACGCTCGACTGCCCCTTGCCCAAACGCGCCGAGCAGCTCGCCGCCGGGGGAGTTTTGCCACCCGGCCTCCCCGCCGCCGTGGAGACGGAACTCGCCGCCGCCGACCGGGAGATCAGACCGGGCGGCCCCCTGCCCGGTGACACCCGCGACGAGGACCGGCTGATCACCGCGTTCACCACCGACCTGCTCGACTTCGTACGACGACACGGCCTGGCCCGCGCGGTCGTGGTGAACGTCGCCTCCACCGAACCCGCCCCTACCGGCCCCGGGCTCCCCGCCAGCTCCCTCTACGCGGCGGCGGCCCTGCGCGCCGGCTGCCCCTACGTCAACTTCACGCCGTCGACCGGCCTGCGCCACCCCCGCCTCGCCGCTCTCGCCGCGGCCAGCGGCCTGCCGTACGCCGGACGCGACGGCAAGACCGGGCAGACGCTGCTGCGGTCCGTCCTCGGGCCGATGTTCGCCCAGCGGGCCCTCGCCGTCCGCGCCTGGTCCGGCACCAACCTGCTGGGCGGCGGCGACGGGGCCGCCCTGGCCGATCCGGCGGCCGCCGCGGCGAAGAACGCCGGCAAGGGACGCGTCCTCGCCGACACGCTCGGCACGGTCCCCGAGGGCCAGGTGCACATCGACGACGTGCCCGCCCTCGGCGACTGGAAGACGGCCTGGGACCACATCGCCTTCGACGGTTTCCTCGGCACCCGCATGGTCCTGCAGACCATCTGGCAGGGATGCGACTCGGCCCTCGCGGCCCCGCTCGTCCTCGACCTGGCCCGCCTCCTCGCCCGCGCCCACGAACGCGGCCTGTCGGGCCCCCGCCCCGAACTCGCCTTCTTCTTCAAGGACCCGGTGGGAGACGCGCCGGCGTCCCTGGCGGAGCAGTACGCGCACCTGTGCCGGTTCGCCCGCCGGCTGAGCGACGAGGGCGGACGGTGAGCGCGGCACCGGCCCTCGCCCACGGCCGCCCCGACCCGCGGGCATGGGCCGAACTCCTGCGCCTGCCAGCCCTGTTCACCGTTCCCGGCGACGCCCTCGCGGGGGCGGCAGCGGCCACCGCCCGCCCCGACCGCCGCACCGTCCTCGCGATCGCCTCCTCCCTCTGCCTCTACGAGGCCGGTATGGCCCTCAACGACTGGGCGGACCGGGCGGAGGACGCCGCCGAACGTCCTCACCGGCCGCTGCCCTCCGGCCGGATCCGGCCTGCCGCCGCCCTCGGCGCGGCCTGCGCCCTCACCGCCACCGGCCTGGCCCTGGCCGCCCGAGCGGGCCGCCCCGCCCTGACGATCTCGGTCCCGCTCGCGGCGACCGTCTGGTCCTACGACCTCTTCCTCAAACGCACCCCCGCCGGCCCCTTCGCCATGGCGGCCGCGCGCGGCCTGGACCTGCTTCTCGGCGCCGCGGCCACCGGCGGCGGCCTCCGCCCGGCCCTTCCCTCGGCAGCGCTCCTGAGCACCCACACCCTCGCGGTGACGACGGTCTCCCGCCACGAGACGCGCGACGGCACGCCCGCCGCCCCCGTCGCCGCACTGGCCACCACCGCCGTCCTGGCGTGGCTGCTGCCCCGGCGGCCACCGCGCCACGGTCCACCGCCGCGACGGCGACACACCCGGCGTCGCGCCGCGACGACCACGGCCCTCACCGCCGCCTACGCCGCGACCGTCGCCCGCCCCTACCTCTACGCCGTCCTCAACCCCTCACCCCCTCTCACCCAACGGGCCGTGGGAGCTGGCGTCCGCGCCACGATCCCCCTGCAGGCCGCCCTCGCCGCCCGCACCGGAGCCGGCGCCACAGCGCTGTTCACGGTCGCCCTCGCCCCGGTCGCCCGGCGGTTCGCGAGGCGGGTGAGCGTCACGTGAGCCCACGGCGCCCGGCCCCCGCCGTCCCTGCGGCGCCCGTTCCGGTCGGCACCCCCCGTCCGCTCCGCTTCGGCTACGGCACCAACGGTCTGGCCGATCTCCGCCTCGACGACGCCCTCACCCTCCTCGCCGACCTCGGCTACGACGGCGTCGGGCTGACCCTCGACCACATGCACCTCGATCCGCTCGCCCCGCACCTCGCCGCCCGCACCCGGCGGCTGGCGCGGCGGCTGGACGCGCTCGCGCTCGACGTCACCGTGGAGACCGGGGGCCGCTACGTCCTCGACCCGCGCCGCAAGCACGGACCCTCCCTCCTGGACGCCGACCCGGACGAGCGGGCCCGCCGGGTCGACCTGCTGATCCGCGCCGTCCGGATCGCCGGCGACCTCGGCGCCCACGCCGTGCACTGCTTCAGCGGCACCCTGCCGCCCGGCACCGACCGGGAGACTGCCTGGCGGCGCCTCGCGGACGCCCTCGCCCCGGTGCTGGCGGCCGCCGTCACCGCAGGCGTGCCCCTCGCCGTCGAACCCGAACCGGGTCATCTCCTCGCCTCCCTCGCGGACTTCCACCACCTGCGTCTCCTCCTCGGTGACCCCGAGCCGCTCGGCCTCACCCTCGACATCGGTCACTGCCAGTGCCTCGAACCGCTCCCTCCGGCCGACTGTGTGCGTGCCGCGGCTCCCTGGCTGCGGCACGTGCAGATCGAGGACATGCGCCGGGGGGTCCACGAGCACCTTCCCTTCGGGGACGGCGAGATCGACTTCCCGCCCGTCCTCGCCGCACTCCGCGCCACCGGCTACCAGGGCCTGACGGTCGTCGAACTGCCCCGCCACTCCCACGCGGGCCCCCGGCAGGCCGAACTCTCCCTCCCGTTCCTCCACCACGCGGCAACACCCGCCCCGTTCCTCCACCACGCGGCAACACCCGCCCCACCCGACGGCCACCCGCCCGCCTTGGTGGAGCCTGCCCCCGGCCCGCCCGCGCCCGGAGCGGCCGGCCACCGCCCACCCATGCCCGGAGCGGCCGGCCATCGCCAACCAGCGCCCGAGGGATTCGGCGACGGCACACTCGCACCCGGGGAGGTCGGCCACCGCGCTCCCGCACCCGGAGGGCCCGGCTACCGCCCATCCGCGCCCGGAGAGGTCGGCCATCGCCCGCCCGCGCCCGAGGAGTCCGGCGACGGCAGACTCGCACCCGTGGGGGCCGGCCACCGGCCATCCGCGCCCGGAGGGCCCGGCTACCGCCCATCCGCCGCCGGAGAGGTCGGCCACCGCGCTCCCGCGCGCGGTGAGGTCGGCCACCGCGCTCCCGCGCGCGGTGAGGTCGGCCACCGCGCTCCCGCGCGCGGTGAGGTCGGCCACCGCGCTCCCGCCCCCGGAAAACCCGGCCACCACCCGCCCACGCCCGAGCAACCCGCCCACGGCACACCCGCCCCCGAGCAACCCGGCCACCGCCTCGAATCTCAGGAACCGCGGCCCACCCACCGGCCGCCCCTGCCGCCCCCGGCCCTCTCTCCCGTACCACCCGGCGAGCCCTGCGTCACCCAGGAAGGGAGCACTTCATGATCGACCGCCACACCACCGCGGCCGTCCCGGCGCGGTCGCGTCGGGGCACCACCCCCGCCCCCGGCGCGACATCCTCCGCTCCGGCGCCCGAAGAAGCCCGCCCCACCTGGGGCACGCCCGACGCACTCCGCCACCGTCTGGAGTCCGAACTGCCCGAACCGGCCCGCGCCTGGTTCCTGAAGGCCCTCGACGAGGCCGCCGCCCACCCCGGTACCCACGGTCCGGTCTCCACGTGGGAGTTGCGTCTCGCGGAGGCCGGCCGTCGCTGCGGGCGCCGGCACGCGGACGCCGTCCGGATGCTCATCCTGCGCGCCGCCCGCGCCGACCCCGCCGCCCTTTGCCGGGTGTACTTCCAGGGCACCGCCGACGAACGCCGGGCCGTGCTGCGCGCCCTGCCGTACCTCGTGTCCGGCCCGGACGCCCTGCCGCTGGTGGAGGACGCCCTGCGGACCAACGACACCCGCCTCCTGGCGGCCGCCGTCGGCCCCTACGCCGCCCGCCACCTCGACGCCCACGGCTGGCGCCACGCCGTCCTGAAGTGCCTGTTCACCGGTGTGCCCGTCGACGCGGTGGCGGACCTGGCGGGCCGGGCCCGCGCCGACGCCGAACTCGCCCGCATGCTCGCCGACCACGCCGCCGAACGCACGGCCGCGGGCCGTCCCGTCCCCTCCGACCTGCACCGCGTGCTCGCCCTGACCGACTCGGCCGGCCCCGCCGGTGCCGTGCCCCCGCCGCACGGGACGCGGCCGCACGGGACGCACCCGCCAGGGGCGCCTTCCCACGGCGCGGGCCACCCCCACGGCAAGGAGTCCTGATGCGCATCTTCGACCCCCACATCCACATGACCTCCCGGACCACCGACGACTACGAGGCCATGTACGCGGCCGGTGTCCGAGCCGTCGTCGAGCCCTCCTTCTGGCTCGGCCAGCCCCGCACCTCGCCCGCCTCCTTCCTCGACCACTTCGACTCCCTCCTGGGCTGGGAACCCTTCCGTGCCGCCCAGTACGGCATCGCCCACCACTGCACCCTCGCCCTCAACCCCAAGGAGGCCAACGACCCCCGCTGCGTCCCCGTCCTCGACGAACTGGCCCGCTATCTCGTCAAGGACCAGGTGGTGGCCGTGGGCGAGATCGGCTACGACTCGATGACCCCCGCCGAGGACACCGCCCTCGCGGCCCAGCTCCAGCTCGCCGCCGACCACGGGCTGCCCGCGCTGGTGCACACCCCGCACCGCGACAAGCTAGCCGGGCTGCGCCGCACCCTCGACGTCGTGCGGGAGTCCGCGCTGCCGGAGGAGCACGTCCTGCTCGACCACCTCAACGAGACCACCGTGAAGGAGGCCATGGACAGCGGCTGCTGGCTGGGCTTCTCGGTGTATCCGGACACCAAGATGGACGAGCGCCGCATGGTGGGCATCCTGCGCGACCACGGACCCGAGCGGGTCCTGGTGAACTCCGCCGCCGACTGGGGGCGCAGCGATCCCCTCAAGACCCGGGCCGTGGCCGACCTGATGCTGGCCGAGGGCTTCACCGAGGACGACGTCGACCGGGTCCTGTGGCGCAACCCCGTCGCCTTCTACGGCGTCAGCGGCCGGCTGGACGTCGAGGTCACCGCTCCCGGTGCCACCCACGAGGGCAACTCCGTGCTGCGCGGCGGGGAGTGAACGATGCGCTTCCGCCACCCCGACGGCACCACCGTCCACCTCGCCTACTGCACCAACGTGCATCCCGCCGAGACCCTCGACGGCGTGCTGGCGCAACTGCGCGACCACTGCGAGCCCGTCCGCCGGCGTCTGGGCCGTGACCGGCTCGGCATCGGCCTGTGGCTCGCCAAGGACGCCGCGCACGCCCTCGACACCGACCCGGCCGCCCTGCGCGGCCTGCGGGCCGAACTCGACCGGCGGGGCCTGGAGGTCGTCACCCTCAACGGCTTCCCCTACGACGGCTTCGGCGCCGAGCAGGTCAAGTACCGCGTGTACAGGCCCGACTGGGCCGACCCCGAACGCCTCGACCACACCACGGCCCTGGCCCGTGTCCTCACCGGTCTCCTCCCCGACGACCTCACCGAGGGCAGCATCTCCACCCTGCCCCTCGGCTGGCGCACCACCTGGACCGGCGCCCGCGCCGACGCGGCGCACACGGCCCTGCTCACCCTCGCCGAACGCCTGGACGCCCTCGCGGACCTCACCGGCCGCTCCGTCCGCGTCGGTCTCGAACCGGAGCCCGGCTGCGTCGTCGAGACCACCGGCGACGCCCTCGCCCCGCTCACCGCCGTCGGCCACCCCCGCATCGGCGTCTGCGTCGACACCTGTCACCTCGCCACCTCCTTCGAGGACCCGCGCACCGCCCTGGAGGCGCTCACCGCGGCCCGCGTCCCGGTGGTCAAGTCCCAGCTGTCGGCCGCCCTGCACGCCGAGAACCCCCGGCTCCCCGCCGTCCGCGAGGCCCTCGCCGACTTCGACGAACCCCGCTTCCTGCACCAGACCCGCACGTCCCCCACCCTCCCCTCCGTTCGAGCGGAAGGGACCGCCGTCCCCGCCGGCCTGAAGGGCACCGACGACCTCGGCGAGGCCCTCGCCGGCGACGTCCTGCCGGACACCTCGCCCTGGCGCGCCCACTTCCACGTCCCGCTGCACGCGGCTCCCGCCGCGCCCCTCGCCTCGACGCTGCCCGTCCTCGTGGACGCCCTGACCCGCCTCGTCGGCGGACCGCACCCGCTCACCCGTCACCTCGAGGTCGAGACCTACACCTGGCAGGCCCTCCCGCCCGAGCTGCGCCCCCGCGGCCGTGCCCAGCTCGCCGACGGCATCGCCGCCGAACTCGCTCTGGCCCGCGACCTGTTGACCGACCTCGGCCTGAAGGAACTGCCATGACCCCCGCCACCCCGCAGGCAGACCCGCAGGCCACCCCGGAAGCGGGCCCGCAGGCAGTCCCGCAGGGCACCCCAAAAGCCGGCCCGCAGGCCGGCGCGGTCCCCGGCCGTCCCGTCCCGCTCCTCGTCCTCGACGTCGTCGGTCTCACCCCTCGTCTCCTCGACCACATGCCCCGCCTCAGGTCACTGGCCGACCGCGGCTCGTGCGCCCCGCTCGGCACCGTCCTGCCCGCCGTCACCTGCGCCGCCCAGTCCACCTTCCTCACCGGCACGCACCCGTCCGAGCACGGCATCGTGGGCAACGGCTGGTACTTCCGCGAACTCGGCGACGTCCTGCTGTGGCGCCAGCACAACGCTCTCGTCGCCGGCGACAAACTGTGGGACGCCGCCCGCCGGGCGTACCCCGGCTACACGGTCGCCAACATCTGCTGGTGGTACGCCATGGGCGCCGACACCGACATCACCGTCACCCCCCGCCCCGTCTACTACGCCGACGGCCGCAAGGAGCCCGACTGCTACACGCGGCCACCGGCCCTGCACGACGAACTCACCGGGAGACTCGGCACCTTCCCCCTCTTCCACTTCTGGGGCCCCGGCGCGGACCTCGTCTCCAGCCGCTGGATCATCGACGCCACCCGGCACATCCTGCGCTCCCGCCGCCCCGACCTGGCCCTGTGCTACCTCCCTCACCTCGACTACGACCTCCAGCGCTTCGGCCCCGACGACCCGCGCTCCCTGCGGGCGGCCGCCGACCTCGACGCCGCCATGGCCCCGCTGCTGGACGAGGCGCGCGCGCAGGGCCGTACCGTCGTGGCGCTGTCCGAGTACGGCATCACCCCGGTGAGCCGGCCCGTCGACATCAACCGCGCCCTGCGCCGCGCCGGACTGCTGGAGGTGCACACCCAGGACGGCATGGAGTACCTCGACCCGACGGCGTCCCGTGCCTTCGCGGTCGCCGACCACCAGATCGCCCACGTCTACGTGCGCCGGCCCGAGGACCTGGACGCCACCCGTGCCGCCCTCGCCGGCCTGCCCGGCATCGGGGAACTCCTCGACGACGAGGGCAAGAAGGCGCACCACCTCGACCATCCCCGCTCCGGTGAGCTGGTCGCCGTCGCGGAGCCGGACGCCTGGTTCACGTACTACTACTGGCTCGACGACGCCCGCGCGCCCGACTTCGCCCGGCTCGTCGAGATCCACCGCAAACCCGGCTACGACCCGGTCGAGCTGTTCATGGACCCCCTCGACCCCTATGTGAAGGTCAGGGCGGCCACCGCCCTGGCGCGCAAGAAGCTCGGCATGCGCTACCGCATGGCGGTCGTGCCTCTCGATCCGTCACCTGTCCGGGGCAGCCACGGCCGCCCACCCGCGAGCGACGACGACGGTCCCCTCCTCATCTGCTCCACCCCCCGCGCCGTCGGTGACCGGGTCGCGGCCACCGATGTCAAGCAACTCCTGCTCCGTCTCGCCGGACTCGACCGACGCACGGCCACCGAGATCCAGCCGCTCTGAGTGAAGCACGCACCACTGACAACGGCCCGCCCCGCAAGCCCGGGGGCGGGCCACGACAGAAGGCAGGCAACCGTGACCCCGCACTCCGACTCGCCCCGCACCGACGCCCCGCACGCCACCGAGGGCCCCGACCAGGACCTGCGCCGCAGCCTGGGCGTCGGCCGCCGCCGTTTCCTCAGCACCTGCACCGCCGTCGCCGGCGCGGCGATCGCCGCCCCCGTCCTCGGCGCCTCACCGGCCTTCGCCCAGGACCGGGAGAACACCCACGGCCACCGTGAGCGCGGACACGGCGGTGACGTCCTCGTGCCGGCCCACAGGCGCGGCATCATCCTGTACACCGTCCGCGACGCGACCGGCCGTGACCCGCTCTCCACCGACCTGCCCTCGGGGTTCCGCGAGGTCTTCGCGCAGCTGGCCCGTTTCGGCTACCGCCAGGTGGAGTTCGCCGGATACGGCCAGCACGCCAACGCACCCGGCGGCGCCGGCCTGGAGTCCGTCGAGGGGGCCCGGCTGCTGCGGCGCTGGCTGGACGAGTACGGCCTGCGCGCCCAGGGCAACCACGGCTTCATACCGCCCTCCTGGCCGCTGACCACCGCCGACCTGGACACCTTCAAGAAGCACCTGGAGATCGCCAACATCCTGGGCATGGACCACATGGGCACCGGCGGTGACCCCACCAACAGCTCCTACCGGGCCGACTGGGACGTGGCCGCCGACAAGTGGAACGCCCTCGGGAGGATCGCCCGCCGCGAGGGCGTCAAGCTCTACACCCACAACCACGACGCCGCCTACGGCTTCCTCCTCGACGGCGGCCCCCTCGACGACCAGGGCCGTCCCACCCGCAGCTCCGGCGTCCGCAGGCTGGAGTACTTCCTCGAGGTGACCGACCCGAAGTACGTCTGGCTGGAGATGGACGTCTTCTGGGCGCACGTGGCCCGGTACAAGTTCCACACCTACACCGCGCACGACGGCTCCACCCGGGAGAAGGTCTTCGACCCCGCCGGTCTCGTCGCCCGCCACAACAAGCGCTACCCGCTGTTCCACGCCAAGGACGGCACGGTCAACACGGCCAACGGGCAGGGCTACGACATGGTGCCCTTCGGGACGGGCGTCATCGACTACGCCACGTTCTTCTCCCGGGTCGGGGAGCGCAACTACCACAACCCCATGGTGGAGCAGGACAACGCGCCCAGCTCCACCGATCCCGGGCAGTCCCTGCGGCATGCCCGGACCGGCCACGACAACCTCGCCGCCCTGCGCGGGCGGCGCCACTGACCGCACCCCCGCCCCCCGCACCCCCGCACCGGGCGGCCCTTCCCGCACCTCGCGGGAAGGGCCGCCCGGTCCGTCCGTCGGGGTCAGGCCGTCTCCTCACCGAGCGGATGCGGGTTGGGGACCACGTCCCGGGTCCTCGGCCGGTCCGGGGCCTTCAGGAAGAGGGCCAGGACCGCGGAGGCCAGTCCGACGGACCCCGCGATGACGAACGCCCCCTCGTAGTCCCACGCGCCGACCACGACCGCGCCCATCCCGGAGCCGACCAGGCCCGAGATCAGCTTGGAGCTGTAGACCATCCCGTAGTTGGAGGCGTTGTTGTTCTCGCCGAAGTAGTCCGCCGTCATGGCCGCGAACAGCGGGAAGATCGCGCCGCCGCCGAAGCCGGAGACCATGGAGCAGAACAGGAAGAACGGCATGCTGCCCATCCGGCCGGAGACCAGCACCCCGAACTGGGCGGTGCCCAGCACCAGGCAGACGATGATCAGGGTGCGGCGGCGGCCGAACCTGTCGGAGATCCAGCCGATCACGCCGCGTCCGGTGCCGTTGACGATGGCCTTCAGGGACATCGCCGTGGCCACGATCCCGCCCGCGAACCCCATGTCCTTGCCGAAGGGCACCTGGAAGGCGATGCCGAAGATGTTGATGCCGGCGGTGCACAGCAGACAGAACCACATCATCCACAGGACGGGTGTGCGGGCGGCCTCCCTCGGTGAGTACTGCTTGACCGCCGGAGGGTTCTTCTCCAGCGCGCGGCGGATCTTCGGGTCGTCGGTCTGCCGGAGCGGGTCCACGTGCGCGGGCCACCAGTTCTTCGGCGGGTCCTTGAAGAACCAGCCGGCGAAGGCGACGACCGAGCAGCAGATCAGGCCGACCGACACCAGGACGACCTCGTAGTTGCCGAGGTCCATGTACGAGGTGAACAGGAACACGAAGGGCACCGAGCCGTAGGCGAAACCGCCGTTGACCATGCCCGTCTTGCCGCCCTTGCGCTCCGGATACCACTTGCCGACCATGTTCACGCAGGTCGCGTAGACGAGGCCGGCGCCGATGCCGCTGAACATGCCGAACCCGATGTAGGCGACGATCACGTGCGGCGCGAACGCCAGCGAGAGGTAGCCGCAGACCGTGCCCAGCGCGCCGAGCATCATCGCGTACCGCGCGGGGAGCCGGCCGCTCTCGCGGAGCTGCCCGGCGGGGAAGGCCACGGCGGCCTGGAAGAAGATCCAGACCCCCATCAGCCAGAAGATGTGCCCGCTGTTCCACAGGTGGGCCTCGTGCAGGGTGTCCTCGGCGGAGGTGAACGCGTACTCCGAGGAGCTGATGCCCAGCATGCCCATCCACGGGAGGAGCACCATGGTCCAGCGTGGTCGCCCCATGATGTCCCGGTCGGTCTCGCCGATCCGGTACAGGCGGCCGTTGCGGTCCGTCACCTCCCGGTACGGGAGGGAGGTGGAGAAGTCGGTGGTCGTCATGTGTGTCGCACCCCTTGCGTCGAAAGATCTGGCCAGCGCCCCCTGTCCCATGCCTTTCGTGCGCGCTCGGGTCCCGGGGCCGGCCGACGCGCACCGTCGGCCGGCCCCGCGCCGGGTCACCTCATGAACCGCCCCCCAGCAACCCGGCCGCCCGCGCCCACCGGTACTTCGCGCCGAGCACCGCCACCGGCTTCTCGGTCGTGTACGGGTAGGCGACGACCCCCCGCTCGTACAGGTACTGGCAGGCCTCCTCGACCTCCACGTCGCCCGCGAGCGACGCCACGACGGGCTTCTCGATGCCGCGCGCGCGGAACTCGGCCACCACGCGCGCGGTCAGCTCCGCGAACACCATCGGGGGAGTGACGATGGTGTGCCAGTAGCCCAGGACGAGCGCGTGGACGCGCGGATCCTCCAGGCCGAGCCGGATCGTCGCCTCGTACGTCAACGGCGGCTCGCCCCCGGTGATGTCGACCGGGTTGCCCGCCGCGCCGAAGGGCGGGATGAACTCCCGGAAGGAGGCGTCCAGGTCGGGAGGGATCTCCATCAGGGTCAGGCCGTTGTCGGTCACCGCGTCCGACAGGAGCACGCCGCTGCCGCCGGCCCCCGTGATGATCACGATGTTGTCCCCCCGGGGAGTGGGAAGGACCGGCAACGCGCGCGCGTACTCGAGCATCTCGTTCAGCCCCGGGGCCCGGATCACCCCCGCCTGGCGCAGGATGTCGTCGTACACGGCGTCGTCGCCCGCGAGCGCTCCGGTGTGCGAGCCGGCGGCCCTGGCACCGGCCGCGGTACGTCCCGCCTTGAGCACGACGACGGGCTTCTTCGGCACGGTCGCCCGCGCGGCCTCGACGAAGGCGCGTCCGTCCTTGAGGTCCTCCAGGTGCATCGCGATGCAGTCGGTGTGCGGGTCCTCGCCGAACCAGGTCAGCAGGTCGTCCTCGTCCAGGTCCGCCTTGTTGCCGAGCCCCACGATCGCGGACACGCCCGTCTTCGTGGTCCGCGCGAAGCCCAGGACGGCCATCCCGATGCCCCCGGACTGGGAGGTCAGCGCGACCCCGCCCTTGACGTCGTACGGCGTGCAGAACGTGGCGCACAGGTTGTGCCAGGTCGCGTAGTAGCCGTAGATGTTCGGCCCGAGCAGCCGGACGCCGTGCCGCTCGGCGATGGCCACGATCTCGTCCTGGAGCGCGTGCTCGCCGGTCTCGGCGAACCCGGAGGGGATGAGCACGGCGTTGGGGATCTTCTTGCGTCCCACCTCCTCCAGGGCCGAGGCCACGAACTTGGCGGGGATCGCGAAGACCGCCACATCCACCTCGCCGGGAACGTCGGTGACACTCTTGTACGCCCTGCGGCCCAGGATGTCATCGGCCCGGGGGTTCACCGGGTGGATGGAACCGGCGAAACCTCCGTCGATCAGGTTGCGCATCACCGAGTTGCCGATCTTGCCCTGCTCGTTGGAGGCGCCGATGACGGCGACGGAGACGGGCTCCATCAGCCGCCGCATCGAGGTGAGGATCTCGGTGCGCGTGTAGCGCCGGCGTTCCTTGGCGGGGGCGTCGGAGAGGATCACGCGGATGTCCGCGGCGACCGCGCCGTCCGGGGTGGCGATCACCGGGTTGAGGTCCACCTCGGCGATCTCCGGGAAGTCGGCGACCAGTCGGGAGACGCGGCGGATCTGTTCGGCGACGGCCCACCGGTCCACGGCCGCCTGTCCGCGCACCCCGCGCAGGATCTCCGCCGCCCGGATGGAGTCGAGCATGGACAGGGCCTCGTCGGCGTCCACGGGCGCGAGCCGGAAGGTGACGTCCTTGAGGACCTCCACCAGCACCCCGCCGAGCCCGAACGCCACGACCTTGCCGAACGTCGGGTCGGTGACCGCGCCGACGATGACCTCCTGCCCCTTCGGCAGCAGCTCCTGCACCTGGACGCCCGTGATGCGCGCGTCGGCGTCGTACGCGCGCGCGTTGGCGACGATCCTGTGGAACGCGGCCCGTACGTCCGCCGCGCCCTCGACGCCGACGACCACTCCGCCGGCGTCGGTCTTGTGCAGGATGTCCGGCGAGACGATCTTCATCACGACCGGCCCGCCGAACCGGGCCGCGTACGCGACGGCCTCGTCGACGTCCCTCGCCAGTTCCTCGCCCGGTACGGCGATCCCGTAGGCGTCCGCGACCACCTTGCCCTCGGGCGCGGTCAGCGCGGTCCGTCCCTCGGCGCGCACCGTGTCGAGCAGCGCGCGCACCTGCGGTGCCCGGTCCTCGGCCGGCACGTCAGATCACCCCGTTCGACCGGAGCAGGCGCAGTTCCTCGTCGCCGAGGCCGAGTTCGCCCACGTACACGTCCGCGTTGTGCTGGCCGAGCAGCGGGGAGGCGGTCACCTCGACGGGGGAGTCGGAGAGCTTCAGCGGGCTGCCGACGGTCACGAACTCGCCGCGCTCGGGGTGCGGCACGCGCACCACCATCTCGTTGGCGGCGAGCGACGCGTCCTCGATGATCTCCTTGGTGGACAGGATCGGCCCGCACGGGATGTTGTGGGCGTTGAGCCGCTCCAGCACCTCCCACTTGGGCAGCGTCGAGGACCACTCCTCGATCAGCTGGAACATCTTGCCCAGCTTGGGCAGCCGGGCCCGGGGTGTCGCCCACTCGGGGTCGTCGGCCAGCTCAGGCCGGCCGATCAGCTCGGTGACCGGCCGCCAGCCGACGGGCTGCACGATGACGTAGACGTAGTCGTTCGGGCCGCCCGGAGCGCACCTGACGGCCCAGCCGGGCTGGCCGCCGCCGGACGCGTTCCCGGAGCGGGGAACCTCGTCGCCGAAGTCGTCGTTGGGATACTCGGCGAGCGGTCCGTGGGCCAGGCGTTGCTGGTCCCGCAGTTTCACCCGGCACAGGTTGAGCACGGCGTGCTGCATGGCCACGTCGACCCGCTGCCCGCGCCCGGTGTTCTCGCGCTGGTACAAGGCCGCGAGGATCCCCGCCACGGCGTGCACACCCGTCCCCGAGTCCCCGATCTGGGCCCCCGTCGCCAGCGGCGGCCCGTCCTGGAAACCGGTGGTCGACATCGACCCGCCCATGGCCTGGGCGACGACCTCGTACGCCTTGAAGTCGGTGTACGGCCCGTCCCCGAACCCCTTGATGGAGGCGTAGACGATCCGTGGATTGATCTCCCGGACGCGGTCCCAGGTGAAGCCCATCCGGTCGACGGCGCCCGGTCCGAAGTTCTCGACCATGACGTCGGAGCGCCGGATCAGCTCGGTGAGGATCTCCTTGCCGCGTTCGGTCTTGGTGTTGAGGGTGATGCTCCGCTTGTTGCAGTTGAGCATCGTGAAGTAGAGGGAGTCGACGTCCGGGAGATCGCGCAGCTGGCTCCGCGTGATGTCACCGGAGGGCGCCTCCAGCTTGACGACGTCGGCGCCGAGCCAGGCGAGCAGCTGGGTCGCCGAGGGCCCGGACTGGACGTGCGTCATGTCCAGGACGCGGATGCCTTCGAGTGCCTTGGTCATGGCCGGCGCTCCTCACTTGTACATGGTCTGGTTCATGGTTCCGGGGGCGTACGCGTCGGGGTCGACCCAGACGTTGATCAGCGAGGGCTTCCCGGACTCGCGGGCGCGCCGGAGCGCGGGGCCGATGTCGGCGGGGTCGCGGACCTCCTCGCCGTAGCCGCCCAGCATCTGGGCGAACCGGTCGTAGTGGACGTCGCCGAGGGTGTTGCCGATCCGCTCGCGCTCCTTGCCGTACTTGGCGGCCTGGCCGTAGCGGATCTGGTTCATGGAGGAGTTGTTGCCGACGACGCCGACGAAGGGGAGGTCGTAGCGGACGAGCGTCTCGAAGTCCCAGCCGGTGAGGGAGAACGCGCCGTCGCCGAAGAGGGCGACGACCTCCTTGTCGGGCCGTGCCTGCTTGGCGGCGAGGACGAAGGGGATGCCGACGCCGAGGGTGCCCAGCGGGCCCGGGTCCATCCAGTGGCCCGGCGACTTGGGCTGCACGACCTGTCCGGAGAAGGTGACGATGTCGCCGCCGTCGCCGATGTATATCGAGTCCTCGGTGAGGAAGTCGTTGATCTCGCTGACCAGGCGGTAGGGGTGGATGGGTGAGGCGTCCGAACGCAGTTGCGGAAGCCGCTTCTCCAGGGCGCTCTGCTCGGCGGCGCGCAGTTCGTCGAGCCACTCCTTGCGCCGTGACGCGCCCCCGTCGAGACGCCCTGAGGCGGCCTCGGTCACCGACTTGAGCACCAGGCCGGCGTCGCCCACGATGCCGAGGTCGATGTCGCGGTTCTTGCCGACGGTCCGGTAGTCGAGGTCGATCTGCACGACGGTCGCGTCCGGGGACAGCCGCTTGCCGTAGCCCATGCGGAAGTCGAAGGGCGTGCCGACGACGACGATGACGTCGGCGTGGGAGAAGGCGTAGCGGCGGGAGAGCTGGAAGTGGTGCGGGTCGCCGGGCGGGAGGGTGCCGCGGCCGGCGCCGTTCATGTACGCCGGGATGTTCAGGGTGCGGACCACCTCGACGGCCGCCTCCGTGCCGCGGGTCGTCCACACCTGGCTGCCCAGCAGGATCGCGGGCTTCTCGGCGTGTGTGAGGAGGTCGGCGAGTTTCTCGACGGCCTCGGGGTCGCCGGCCGAGCGGGTGGAGGCGCGGTAGGCGCCGGCCCGTGGCACCCGCGCCTTCGCGGCGGGCACCTTGGCGTCCAGGACGTCGCGCGGGATCTCCAGGAAGGAGGGGCCGGGGGCGCCGTGGTAGCACTCGCGGAAGGCCATGGACACCATGTCGGCGGCGCGCGCGGTGTCCGGCACGGTCGCCGAGAACTTGGTGATCGGCGCCATCATGTCGACGTGCGGCAGGTCCTGGAGGGAGCCCATCCGGTGCTGGCTGAGGGCGCCCTGGCCGCCGATCAGCAGCATGGGTGACTCGGCCCGGAAGGCGTTGGCGACACCGGTGACGGCGTCGGTGGTGCCGGGGCCGGCCGTGACGACCGCGCAGCCGGGTTTGCCGGTGACGCGGGCGTAGCCGTCCGCGGCGTGGGCGGCGACCTGCTCGTGGCGGACGTCGACGACTTCTATGCCCTCGTCGACGCAGCCGTCGTAGATGTCGATGATGTGGCCGCCGCACAGGGTGTAGATGCGTTCGACGCCCTCGGCTCTGAGCGCCTTGGCAACGAGGTGGCCACCGGAAATGGCGTCCTGGGTGTCGTCGGGCATGGCGAAGTCCCGTCCCTTCGTAGGGGGTGGAAAGCTCTCGCGGTACATTGCATACAGTCGACGAATACTGTATGAAGCTTGTTATCCCGCATCCGGTGGGTGGTGTCCAGGGGGCGTGCGGCACTTTCGGTCATCGGAGATCGGCCTCGCGATGACTTCGCAGACGGGAGCCGAGATGGACCTGTACGAGCACCAGGCAAGGGAACTCTTCGCAGAACACGGCATCGCGGTCCCGCGGGCCGAGGTGACCGACTCACCCAAGGAGGCGCGCGAGATCGCCCGTCGGCTGGGCGGCCGCGCCGTCGTGAAGGCGCAGGTCAAGACGGGCGGACGCGGCAAGGCGGGCGGCGTCGGCCTGGCCGCGGACCCGGCCGCCGCCGAACTGACCGCCCGGCGGATCCTCGGCATGGACATCAACGGCCACACCGTCCGCACCGTGATGCTGGCCCAGCCGGTCGACATCGAGAGCGAGTTCTACGTCTCCTACGTCCTCGACCGCGGGGCCGGCTGCTTCCTGGCCATCGCCTCCGCCGAGGGCGGCACCGAGATCGAGGAGGTCGCCGCCCGTCGCCCGGACGCCGTGACCCGTATCCCCATCGACCCGGCCCAGGGCGTCACCCCGGCGAAGGCGGGCGAGATCGTCGCGGCGGCCGGCCTGCCGTCGCAGGCCGTCGACGTCCTGGTCCGGCTCTGGCGGGTACTGGTCCGCGAGGACGCCCTCCTCGTCGAGGTCAACCCGCTCGCGCGCACCCCGCAGGACCGCCTGATCGCCCTCGACGGAAAGGTCACCCTCGACGACAACGCCTCCTTCCGGCAGGCCCGTTGGGGCGGGACCGCCGCCGGACCCGACGACCCGCTGGAGGCGGCGGCCGCGGCGAAGGGCCTCCACTACGTCAAGCTGGACGGCGAGGTCGGCGTCATCGGCAACGGCGCGGGCCTGGTCATGTCGACGCTCGACGTGGTCGCCGGCTGCGGCGCCCGCCCCGCCGACTTCCTCGACATCGGCGGGGGAGCGTCGGCCGGGGTCATGGCCGACGGACTGGCGCTCGTCCTGTCCGACCCGGCCGTCAAGTCGGTCCTCGTCAACATCTTCGGCGGCATCACCGCCTGCGACGCGGTCGCCGAGGGCATCGTGCGCGCCCTGGACACCGTACGGCTGACCAAGCCGCTCGTCGTCCGGCTCGACGGCAACAACGCCGCCAGGGGCCGAGCCATCCTCGACGAGCACCCGCATCCCCTGGTCGAACAGGCCACCACCATGGACAGCGCCGCGCGCCGCGCCGCCCGCCTCGCCACCGCAGCCTGAGGAGACCCCGTGGCCGTTTACCTCACCAAGGAGAGCAAGGTCCTCGTGCAGGGCATGACCGGCGGCGAAGGCATGAAGCACACCCGCCGCATGCTCGCCGCCGGCACGAACGTCGTCGGCGGCGTCAACCCCCGCAAGGCGGGCCGCACCGTCGCCTTCGACGTCCCCGCGTCCCCCAACGGCCCGGGCGGTGCCCCCGTCGCCGTACCGGTCTTCGGGTCGGTGGCCGACGGTGTACGGTCGACCGGCGCCGATGTCACCGTCGTCCTCGTCCCGCCCGCCTTCGCCGGGGCGGCCGTCACCGAGGCCGTCGACGCCGGCATCGGGCTCGCCGTGGTCATCACCGAGGGCATCCCGGTCCACGACTCCGTCGCCTTCACCACGTACGCCAGGGTGCGCGGCACCCGCGTGATCGGCCCCAACTGCCCCGGCCTGATCAGCCCCGGCCAGTCCAACGCCGGCATCATCCCCGCCGACATCACCGAACCCGGCCGCATCGGCCTGGTCTCCAAGTCGGGGACGCTGACCTACCAACTCATGCACGAGCTACGGGACATCGGCTTCTCCACCTGTGTCGGCATCGGCGGTGACCCGGTCGTCGGCACGACCCACATCGACTGCCTGGCCGCCTTCGAGGACGACCCCGACACCGACCTCGTCGTCCTCATCGGGGAGATCGGCGGCGACGCGGAGGAGCGGGCCGCCGCCTACGTCCGCGACCACGTCACCAAGCCCGTCGTCGGCTACGTCGCCGGGTTCACCGCGCCCGAGGGCAGGACCATGGGCCACGCCGGCGCGATCGTCTCCGGCTCCTCGGGGACCGCGCAGGCGAAGAAGGCGGCCCTGGAGGCGGCCGGGGTGCGGGTGGGAGACACACCCACCGAGACCGCGAAGCTCGTGCTCGGCCTGCTCGGCGACCGGGCCTGACCATGCGACCGGGCCTGGCAACTGGACGTGGCCCGAGGCCTCGACCGGGCCTGGCAACTGGACGTGGCCCGAGGCCTCGACCGGGCCTGGCAACTGGACCTGGCCCGAGGCCTCGACCGGGCCTGACAACTGGACCTGGCCCGAGGTGTCGACCGGGCCTGACAACTGGACCTGGCCCGAGGTGTCGACCAGGCCAGACGCCTCGACCTGGCCCAAGGCCTCGACCGGGCCCGAGGCCTCGACCGCGCGCGGGCCGGCAGGGCCCGTGCCCTCTCCCCCTTTTCCTCTCGACCGTGCACCGAGAGCGGAGCGACCGATGACATCCACCCTCACCCTCAAATCCGGCACCTCCTGGGCCGACGCCTGGCGACGCTGCCTCACCGCCGCCCCCGAGGCCTTCCGCGACGACCGGGTCCTCAACCTCTGGAACGCCACCTGGCAGGCCGACGGCCGCACCCTTCCCGCCACCAGCCCGGTCGACGGCCGACCCGTCATCGGACCGCCCCGCCTGGACGGAGCCACCGCCCACCGGGCGGTCCGCGCCTCCCTGGACCAGCACCGGGCCTGGCGCCACCTCCCGCTGGCCGAACGGCGCGCCCGCGTCGCCGCCACCCTCGACGCCCTCGCCGCCCACCGCGAACTCCTCGCGCTCCTGCTGGTCTGGGAGATCGGCAAACCCTGGCGGCTCGCGCAGGCCGACGTCGACCGTGCCGTCGACGGGGTGCGCTGGTACGTCGACGGCATCGAACCGATGCTGGCCGGCCGGGCCCCACTGGACGGCCCGGTGTCCAACATCGCCAGCTGGAACTACCCGATGAGCGTGCTCGTTCACGCGGTCCTGGTCCAGGCGCTGGCGGGCAACGCGGTCATCGCCAAGACGCCGACCGACGGCGGCGTCGCCTGTCTGACCCTGGCCTGCGCCCTCGCCGCCCGCGAGGGCATCCCGGTCACCCTCGTCAGCGGCAGCGGGGGCGAACTGTCGGAGGCGCTGGTGCGCGCGCCCGAGATCGGCTGCGTCTCCTTCGTCGGCGGCCGCGACACCGGCGCCGCCGTCGCCACCGCCGTGACGGACCTCGGCAAGCGGCACATCCTCGAACAGGAGGGACTCAACACCTGGGGCGTCTGGAACCACTCGGACTGGGACGGCCTCGCGGCCCTCGTCCCCCAGCTGTTCGACTACGGCAAACAGCGCTGCACGGCGTACCCGCGCTTCGTCGTCCAGCGGGAGCTGTTCGACGCGTTCCTCGCGGCCTACCTCCCGGCGGTGCGCACCCTGACGGTCGGCCATCCGCTGGCGGTGGAGAACCCCGACGACCCCTACCCGCGACCGGACTTCGGGCCGGTCATCAACGCGGCCAAGGCCAAGGACCTGCACGACCAGGTCGCCGAGGCCGTCGACCGGGGAGCCGTCCCGCTGTACCGCGGGGATCCGGCGGACGCCCGCTTCCTGCCCGGCCAGGACACCTCCGCGTACGTCCGTCCGGTCACGCTCCTCAATCCGCCGCCGTCGTCGCCGCTGCACCACGCGGAACCCTTCGGCCCGGTCGACACGATCGTCCTGGTCGACACGGAGGCGGAACTGCTCGCCGCCATGAACGCGTCCAACGGGGCCCTGGTCGCCACCCTCTCCACGGACGACCGCGCCACCTACGAGCGACTGGCCCCGCAGATCCGCGCCTTCAAGGTCGGCCACGGCCGACCCCGCTCGCGCGGGGACCGCGACGAACTGTTCGGAGGCTTCGGGCAGTCCTGGCGCGGCGCGTTCGTCGGCGGCGACCTGCTCGTGCGGGCGGTGACCCGGGGACCGGCGGGGGAGCGGCTGCCGGGGAACTTCCCCGAGTACCAGCTGATGCCCTGACCCCGAGCGGGGGCGGCACGTCCGTCCGGCGGCTTCCCGCCCGGTCCCCGGACACCAGCCGTTACCCTCGCCGCATGGTCCGTGACCGGGAGCCCCGCCCGCCGTCCCCCGAGCGTCCGCTCGGCCATCTGCTCGGGCGGGCCCACAGCCGGCTCACCCGGATGACCGCGGAGGCGCTCGCCCCGCACGGCGTGGACGGGCACGAGCTGACGGTCCTCGCCGTGCTCGCCGACGGCGAGGTGCTGTCGCAGGCCGGCGCCGCCGCCCGGCTGGGTGTCGACCGCCCCACGATGGTGTCGCTCATCGACGGACCGGAGGACCACGCTCTCGTGGAGCGGCGGCGCAGCCCGCACGACCGCCGCAGGAACCTGGTGACCCTGACGCCGCTGGGTGAGAAGTGCCTGCGCCAGGCGGAGCGGGCACGCCGCGCGGCGGAGCAACGCTTCCTCGCACCGCTGGACGAGCAGACGGCCGCAGCCCTCCGCCGGGCGCTGCGCACGCTGGTCCCCGAGGAGCGGCCGCCGGTCCCGCTGCCGTGACCGTGGCGGCACACTGGGTGACACCGGGCGCCGCGCCCCGCCCGGCCGCCCGGCAGGCCCCCGGCCAGCGGATACTCGGGTGAAGGGCACTCCGAAAGCTTGGTATTGTTGTCCATGTCGCCGCGGGGAACAGCCACGGCGGCAGACACCTGGTCCGGGTGGCGGAATGGCAGACGCGCTAGCTTGAGGTGCTAGTGCCCTTTATCGGGCGTGGGGGTTCAAGTCCCCCCTCGGACACGTATCACCCTCCGCATCGAGCGCTTCTCGCTCGGTGAGGACGGTCGCGGAGAGCCTCCGCCAAGACGTCGCCCGCATCCGGGAATCCCGGATGCGGGCTTTGTCGTTCCCTGCCGTACCGACTTCCGGGAAAACCCTCCGAACACCCGATTGCCTCCCGAATGCCGCGGAAGCGCGTTTATCGGTTGCGCCGGACGCGACTCTCCCGCGGACTCTTGACGAACCGTCAATGTTCATCTGTGGCGCCCATGTTGGCGACCTGTGACCGCTTCGTGTGGTGATACGATCACCGCGCTTGTAGAGCGGGCGGATGGGTGAAGGACGACATCCCCGACTACGGGGACAGTCCGGGCGGTGGTCTCGATGCGGGCGGTCCCGCCGGTCCACCCGCATTGACGGGAATTCAGCAACTGGCCGTCAGTCGCCTGAAGAGAGTCTTATGACTGATTACATACAGAACCCGGTACTCTGGGCTCTCCTCGCCGCCGTACTCGTCGCCGTCACCCTCATCGTTCGTCAGCGGAGGGCGGCACGGACGTTAAGGCAGGAGTTCGCAGATCTCAAGGCTCGCCACAGCGAGCTGGAGAACGGGTACGCGAAATCCGTCGAGGCGGCGCAGGAAAGAGCGGACGAGGCAACGAAAACAGTCCTGAAGTCCGCCATGCGGACCCTTCAGGGCCTCGCCGCGGAACAGCAGTTGATTGTTTCCCGGCTCCAGAACAAATACGGCGAGTCGGTCATTCTCCAGGACCTTCTGGAGATCGACCACACGAACTCTCAGTTCGGCCGCCGGGCCCAGTCCATCGCCGTCCTCTGCGACGGCTGGCTGGGACGGCAGCGCGATGTGGCGTCGGTCTACGACGTCGTCCGCAGCGCCCAGGGCAGGATCCGTCATTACCGGCGGGTGGAGATTCTCTCGCAGGTCGATTTCGGCATCACCAGCCGCGCCGTCGAACCGGTCGCCCTGGCCCTCGCCGAACTCCTCGACAACGCCACCAGCTATTCCAGCCCGGACACGGTCGTCGAGATCAACATTCGCACCGTGCCCAAGGGCATCTGCATCGTCGTGGACGACGCCGGTGTCGGTATGAACGACGAGGAACGCACCCGCGCGGAGAAGCTCCTCTCCAGTGACCGGGTCTCCGGCGTCTCCGGGCTCGGCAACCCGCCGCAGTTCGGGTTCGCGGTGATCGGCGTCCTCGCCGAACGCTTCGGCTTCGAGGTGTCCGTCGACTCCAGCTCGCCCTACGGCGGCGTACGCGCGGTCCTCCTCCTGCCGCACGACCTGCTCACCAACGCACCCCAGCAGAAGGAACCGACGCCGGCCGCACCGGCCGTCGCCGCACCCACCCGCGGCGGCCCCGAGCCGGCGCCGGCGCCGAGCACCACCGCCGACGGCCTGCCCAAGCGGCGCCGCAAGCGGCCCATGGCCATCGTGCCCGGCAGCGCGCCCACCTCCTCCGCCCCCTCGCGATCGGGCGCGGAGACGGCGGCAATCATGGGCGCCTTCCAGCGCGGCACCCAGTCCGGCCGGCGGGCCACCCCTGCGGACCCCGCGGAACAGTCCAGCAGCACACGTGGCGCAAGCAGTGAAGGGCATGAGTTCTCGTGAACGACGATCTGTCATGGATGCTTGACAGCGCCCTGGAGATTCCCGGGGCCCTGCACGCCGTCCTGATATCCGCCGACGGTCTGCTGATGGCCCGGACGCAGGACTTCGGGAAGGACGATGCGGACCGCGTGGCCGCCGCCATGAGCGGCGTGCAGTCGCTCAGCCGCTCCCTGGCCTTCTTCTGCGAGGACGCCCAGCAGCGCTGGCGGCAGACCCTGGTCGAGTTCGACGGCGGCTGGGTCTTCCTGATCTCCGCCGGCGAGGGCGCCTACCTCGGCGTCTCCGCCTCGCCCGACGTCGACATGGCGGACATCACCTTCCGGATGCAGCAGCTCGTCGGCCAGCTCGGCAAGGCGCTGACGACCCCGCCCCGCGAGAACCTCGGCGCGCGGTCATGAGCGGATTCGACGAACTGGAGCCCCAGACACCGGAGTTAGTGCGTCCGTACGTCATCACCAAGGGACGCGGACTGCCCGACGAGGAGCAGCTCTCCCTCATCACCCTGGTGACGGCGTCAGCCGACCACCAGCAGCGGCCCACCCGGCTGTCCCCGGAGGAGCAGAGCCTGCTCGAGCTGTGCTCGGCCGGCTACCTGTCGGTCGCCGAGATCGCCGGACACACCCAACTCCCGCTCGGCGTGGTGAAGATCCTCCTCGCCGCCCTCACCGAGGGCGGCTACCTCGTCACCCGCCCGCCCGTGCAGCGGGCACCCCTCGCCGACCGGGAGATCCTGGAGGAGGTGCTGAATGGTCTCAGGGCCAAGTTTGGATGAACACGCGTACGTCCGTGAGGGCGCGTCGCAGACGGCCGTGAAGATCCTCGTCGTCGGCCACTTCGCGGTGGGCAAGACCACGTTCATCGGGGCGATCTCCGAGATCCCCCCGCTGTCCACCGAGGAGACGATGACGCGGGCCGCGGAGGCCGTCGACGACCTCAAGGGAGTCCAGGGCAAGACCACCACCACGGTCGCCATGGACTTCGGTCGTCTGACCATCAGCGACCGGGTCGTGCTCTACCTGTTCGGGACGCCCGGTCAGCAGCGTTTCGTGCAGATGTGGGAGGACATGGCCCGCGGCGCGCTCGGCGCCCTCGTCCTGGTCGACCCCGAACGGCTCGCGGACTCGTTCGCCGTGATCGACCTGATCGAGCAGTACGGGCTGGACTACGCCATCGCCGTCAACCACTTCGACGGCTCCCCCCTGCGGGACGAGACCGCGCTGCGTGACGCGCTGGACCTGCTCGACGACACCCCCGTCGTCACCTGCGACGCGCGGGACGAGCGATCGTCCGCCGAAGCGCTCATCACTCTCGTCCGCCACCTGCAGGACCGTGCCCACTAGGAGCAGAAATGGACCAACCCACCGCTCCCGTGCCCCCGCCCGGGTGCCCGGCGCACAACAGCGGCGCCAGAGTGCCGCTCCACGGACCGGAGTTCGCGGCCGACCCGCAGGCCTACTACGCCTACCTGCGCCACTACGGGCCGACCGCCCCGGTCGAACTGGCCCCCGGCGTCGAGGCCACCCTCGTCACCGACTACGCCACAGCGCTGCAACTCCTCCAGGACTCCGGGTCGTTCCGTAAGGACGCCCGCCGCTGGCGGCACTTCAACGAGGGCAAGATCAGCCCGGACAGCCCCGTCACCCCGCTGCTGGCGTACCGGCCCAACTGCATGTTCGCCGACGGCGCGGACCATCTGCGACTGCGCCAGGCGGTCACCGACAGCTTCGCGCGGGTGGACTCGCTGCTGCTCGGCCACAGCACCGAGCGCATCTCCGACTACCTCATCTCCCAGTTCAGCGCCCGCGGTTCGGCCGACCTGCTCGGCGACTACGCCAAGCAGCTGCCGCTGTTCGTGTTCAACGAACTCTTCGGCTGCACCGCCGACATCGGCGACCGGGTGCTCTTCGGCATCTCCGGCATGTTCGACGGCATCAACGCCGAGAAGGCCACCGAGGTGCTCTTCCAGGCGGTCGGCGAGCTGGTCGCCCTCAAGCGACGCAACCCCGGCGACGACGTCACGTCCTGGCTGATGCAGCATCCGGCCGCGCTCACCGACGAGGAGATGGTCCATCAGCTCGCCCTGCTGCTGGGGGCGGGCGCCGAACCGCTGCGCAACCTCATCGGCAACACCCTGCACCGGCTGCTCACCCACGACCGGTATGCCCAGGGCGGGCTGATCGACGAGGCGATGGACGACACCCTGTGGGAGAACCCGCCGATGTCGAACTATGCCCCGCACTACCCGGTAGCCGACATGGAGTTCGCCGGCGGGCACCTGGAGGCCGGCGACCTGGTGATGGTGAGCTTCGCTGCCGCCAACACCGGTCCGGCGCTGTCGGCGGCCCGTCAGGCGGGCAGCAACCGGGCCCACCTCGCCTGGAGCGCCGGCCCGCACGCCTGCCCCTCGAAGGAGCCGGCGCGACACATTGCCGTAGCGGCCATCGAGAACCTCCTCAACAAGCTGCCCGACGTCCAACTGGCGGTTCCGGAGGACAGCCTGACGTGGCGTCCGGGGCCCTTCAATCGGGCCCTGGCGAACCTTCCGGCACGGTTCACCCCGGTCCGGACGGCGCGCCCGGAGAACCCGCAGACCCGTCCGGAGACGCCCGCGGCGGAAGTCGGCGACGCGGCGCGCAAGGGCGAGCAGAGCGGTGTCTGGAGCAAGTTCCTCACCTGGCTCACGAGGTGATTCACACAACATCCACAGTCTTCGCCCCCACAGCATGAAGTTTCGACGGCGGGGGTAGTGAGCAACGCGGTATGCGTGTTGCTCACGAGAAGAAGGAGGTGTCGTGGACCTCGTTTCCACCGGCGCCGCTGTCCCCCGACACCGCGCCCGACGGCTCCAGCCAGGACCGCACATAACCGGGGGGCGATCGAGCGCCCCCTCCGCCGACGCTCCCGGCACGGCGCCACTGCTGCACAGACGGCAAGACACGATACCCGCCCCACCGGGCGGGTATCTTCTTGCCCGCCCCCGCACGGCGGGGGAGGCCCGGTGACGCGCACGCGCACCGACCGCCGCAGTGGGCGGGACACCCCGACCCTGGGCGCGCTGACCGTAGGCCAGTTGTTGCGGTTGTGCCAGGTCGCGGGGCTGGACCGCACCGACGCGGAGGCGTACGCCGGCGTACTCGTCGAGGCGCTCGGGGCCGCGGCGGGACGGCCCCTCGACCTGCCGCCGCCCTCCCGGACCTTCCTCTCCGACGACCACACGCCGGTCGAGTTCTCGCTGTCCTTCCTGCCCGGCGGAGCGCCCTCGCTGCGCGTGCTGCTGGAACCCGGGTGCGCGGCAGGCAGCCTGAAACGCAACGGGCGCGCCGGACTGCGGGTGATCCGCGAGCTGGCACAGCGCTGGAGGTTCGCCACCGACCCGCTCGACGAGGTGGAGGACCTGTTCTTCCCGGCCAACCCTCAGGGATCCTTCGCCCTCTGGTGCGCGCTCGAACTCGGCCCCGGCGGCATACCCAGGCTGAAGGTGTACCTCAACCCCAACGCCTCCGGCGAGGAACGAGCCGCCGAGATCGTGCGCAAGGCCCTGCGCAGGCTCGGACACCGCAAGGTCCTCGCCACCCTGCCCCCGGCCGACGGGTATCCGTTCCTCGCCCTGGACCTCGGCGCATGGGAGGCGCCCCGGGTGAAGGTGTACGTCCGGCACGACGGCCTCGCCGCCGAGGAGGCGCCCAGCCTCTCCCGGATGGACCCCGGGCCGGGCCGGGCGGAGGTCGAGGAGTTCGTCCGCACCGCGGCCGGCTTCGGCGGCGACGCCTTCGGACAGGGCCTCGGTCACGAGGCTCGGCTCACCGGCCGGCCCGCCCTGACCTGCCACGCCTTCACCGAGGCGGGAACCGGCCCCACCGGCTTCACCCTGCACATCCCGGTCAGGGAGTACGCGCGGCACGACGGGGAGGCCCTGGCCCGGGCCACGACCCTGCTCGGCCGCTACGGCATGGACACCGCCGCGCTGTGGCGGGCCCTGCCGGCCGTCACCTCGCGCCGCCCGGAGGACGGTGTGGGACTCATCGCCTACCTGGCGCTGGCCCACCAGCACGGCCGCCCCCCGAGGGTGACCGCGTACCTCTCCTCGGAGGCCTACCGGGTCCGCCCGCCGGTCGCCTTCCCGCCCACCCTGGCCACGGCCGGCCGGTAGGACGCCGACGAACACAGCCACAGGCAGGGCCTCAGGGATCTGGGGGGAGCCGTACGCCGATGGAGTCGGACCGCTCCCCTCGCGCCGCGGCGGGACCCGCGGCGGTTCCCCCGACGGCCCGCCGCGGACCGCGAGCCGCCCGGTCCGCCCCCGCGGCGGCACGACGAAGGGCCCGGTACGACGAAGGGTCCGGCAGGGTCAAGGGTCCGGCAGGGGCAAGGGTCCGGTACGACGAAGGGTCCGGCCCGGCGCCGGGACCCCGGTCCGTACCGAACAGCCCTTGCGCGCGGGCAGGTACGGGACCTGTCACGGCTCGCCGCGCAGCTCCTCCAGGTACGGTGCCACGTTCACCTGGATCGACGCGCCCTCCGTCTGCCCGTACTGACCGGCGATGCCGTTCAGGTACGCGGAGATCTCCTTGCGCATGACCTCCGCCTCCGGCAGGACCGCCTCACCCGTGATGATGTCCGCGATCCACCGCGACTGGGCCTCCACGAGCCGGGTGATGGAACCGAGCGGACGGACCAGGCCGACGAAGTACAGCCCCGGATGGCCGGGGGCGACGACGCGCTTGTACAGCTCGACCGAACCCCGCGGACCGACCGGACAGCCGGCCGGCAGGAACGGGAAGGCCATGCGGTAGCCGGTGCAGTACACGATCGCGTCCGCCCGCACGGACGTGCCGTCGGTGAAGGTCACCAGGTCGCCGTCGACGACGTCGATCGCGGGCCTGGGTGTGACCGCGCCGTGCCGGATGCGGCTGAGGATCTCGTCCGAGATGGTGACGGCCGAGGCGAAGACCGGATGGTCCGGCTCGGGCAGGCCGTAGTCCCCGATCCTGCCGCGGACGACGAGCAGCGCCTGTTCGACGAAACGCCGCTGCTCGGCCAGGGACATGCTCGTCCACCACGGCGCGTCGGCGATCTCGTCGAGGGACATCCCGAAAAGCTGCTTGGGCAGGATGTGCAGTCCCCGGCGCACCGAGAGGACGGTCTGCGCGGCGTGCCGGGAGAGGTCCGCGGCGATGTCCACCGCCGAGGCGCCCAGCCCCACGACGACGACGCGCCGCCCCGCGTAATCGGCGCCGTCACGGTAGTCCACCGCGTGCAGGATCGTTCCTGTGAACGTCTCGGAGCCGGGGGGCAGGGCCGGCATGCTGGGTTCGGTGTTGTGCCCGGACGCGACGATCACGTGCGTGAAGCTCCGGGACGCGCGCACGCCCTCGGCGTCCCGGCTGACGACCGTCCACGTGCCGTCGGGCTCCGGCCGTACCGACTCCACGGCCGTCTCCAGCTCGATGTGGTCCACCACCCCGGCCCACTCGGCGAACGAGCGCAGATAGGAGGCGACTTCACTGTGCCGGGGGTAGAGCGGGTAGGAGGCCGGCATCGGGTGGTCGGCATAACCCGTCAGCTGCTTGGCGGTGTTGAGGTGCAGCGACAGATAGCCCGGACCGCGTTCGCCGGCCTGCACCCGCCGCCAGATACCGCCCACGTCCGGCGCCTGCTCCAGGCAGCGGAAGTCGATGCCCGCCGACCTCAGGGCATGGGCTGTCGCCAGTCCCGACAAACCCGCACCGATCAGACACACCCTCACGGATTCCCCCACAGAAGAGACACCATCCTTTCGCGCCGGGCAGTGACTGCCCATCCGGCACACGTCCCACTCTTCTCCCACCAGCGACAAGGATCACAGGCGTGCCTCGGGTGGCCGGTCGGCACGCAGAGAACGCGGAGACCGGCCGGGCGGGGAGGCGGGGCGGGAGACGCTTCGAGCGAGGTCGCCAGAGGTCCGCTCGAGACGTGGCCGACCGGTTCGTCCGGTGGATCGCCGGCCTTCGTGACGAACGCCGAGCGGGCGATGGTGACACCCCACGACCGACGGCCCGGCGCGCGTCCGTCGGCCAAGAGCCCGTGCCGACAACGTGTCCGACGAACCCCAGCGCCTCATCGATGGCCACGGTGGACAGTGTCCTGTCGACGTCCAGATGAGAAGGGCGGCGAGGCGCGGTACGGCTCAGGGCGCGGCGCAGGGCGCGTATCGAGTGGTGATCGGCAGAGCCGTGACGAAGCGCTGTGGCGCAACGGCGGCTCGATCCGCGGCCGGGCACGGCCAAGAACGATGTTGCCGCCGCCTGTGACGGTCACTAAGGTCGATCGGGTGACTGCCGGGTCGGCCATGGGCCACGCACGAGTGGGGTTCCCGGCCTCGGCGTGAGCACGAGGCGGGCAAGAGCCCCGCCCCCTTCTCCGCGTCTTAGCTCCCGGCGCCCGCACACGGGCGCCCATTCCAGCGGATCCCAAGACCGGAGACCCACCCACTGATGTCCTATGAGCAGCAGTACCTCCATGAATCCGAGCGGCCGGCGGCCGGCGTCCAGCTGAACCACACCGCCGTCTACGCGAGCGACCGGCATCTGTCCGCCGAGTTCCTCGCCGCGGTCCTGGGCTTGAAGGTCGGCGCCCCGTTCGGACCGTTCCTGCCCGTCGACCTCGGCAACGGCGTGACGCTCGACTACTACGAGAAGAGGGACGAGCCGATCCAGTCGCAGCACTACGCCTTCCTCGTCCCTGACGAGCAGTTCGACGCCGTGGTCACCCGTCTGGAGGCGGTCGGGGTCACCTACTACGCCGACCCCGGCCACACCGAACCCGGCCGGATCAACCGCCTGTTCGGTGGCCGCGGCGCCTACTTCGACGACCCGGACGGTCACAACATGGAGGTCATGACCCGGCCCTATGTCCGCCCTTAGGGTGGGACAGGGCTGTGTTCAAGGGGTGCCTCGGGTGAGGTCCCCTCCGTAGACGTGATTGAGCCCTGAAGGCCTGGGCTGTGTACGTCAGTTGCCGTTGAGGCCCCACGCGTCGAGTCCGCCGTAGGCAGGGGGTCTCCAGGCAGTGGAGGGGGGGCGGCGAAGCCGACTGCCTCGCCGCGGTGGACGGCGACGAGCGAATCGTTCCGCTGCTTCGGTGGAGATCCGACCGGACCTCGGTCAGTCGATGCCTTCGACGATGCGGAAGTCGCGCTCGACGCCGTCGGAGAGGGCGACCAGCGCCTCCTGGTAGGCCACATCTCGTGCGCCGCGACGGCCTGCTCGAAGGTGTCGAACTCGATCAGGACGCCGCGTTCGGCGATTCCGGCGTCATGCGCCACGACCCGACCGCCACGGACGAGGACCCGACCGCCACGGACGAGGACCCGACCGCCACGGACGAGGACCCGACCGCCACGGCCTTGACGGCCGGGGCGGCCGGCTTGTTGTGAGCAGCCGGCTTCTCAGGGTCCGAAATGGTGCGGTAGACGCTGACCCGGTAGCCCTTGGGCATGGAACCTCCAGTGTGGGATGAGCGCATCCGACTTACGAGTTGGTCTCCGACGAGCGTCGGCGGGCGAGAGCGAGGCTTGTCAGCGTCGTGATGGCCATGGCGCCGATGCCGACCAGCGCCGCGGTGGTGTAGGCGCTGTCGTCGGGGAGGAGGTGGCCGGGGCCCGCGGCGAGGATCAGGCCGCCGACGGCGCTGCCCAGGGAGTACCCGACGCTGCGGACGACGTAGTTGAAGCTCATGGCGCTCGACGTCTCGCTCCTGGGGGTGACGGCCAGGATGACGCCGGGCATCGCGGCCGAGAAGCCGCCGACGCCGAAGCCGAGCACGCCCATCGCCGCGAACAGTTCGGCCAGGTCCGACCGCGCTGCCGCGAACAGGGCGAACCCGCCGCCGACCACGACGGCGCTGCCGGCCAGGAGCAGGGGGTCGGCGATCCGCGTCCGGACCCGCGGCGTGAGCTTGCCGGCGACGAACCCCAGCACCGAGAACGGGATGAGGACCAGCCCGGCGACGAAGGTCGTCAGCCCGAAGCCGTAGCCGGCGCCGTGCGGCGTCTGCGCGTACCGGGTGATGAGCGTGAGCAGGAGGTACATGCCGATCCCGCCGACGAACATGGCGAGGTTCGCCCCGGCGACCGCCGGGTGCCGCACCGCCCGCACATCGACCAGGGGCGTCGTGCTGCGCAGCTCGATGACGGCCCAGACGCAGAGCAGCACCATCGCGACGACGGCGAGGCCCGCCGCCACGGCGAGGTGCCGGCTCCACAGATTCCGTTCGCCGGCGAGGAACAGGATGAGGAACAGCGCAGCGGCCAGGACGACGGCGCCTGCCACGTCCACGTGGGCGGAGCGGCCTTCGGGGGCGTCGGGCATGGAGCGCCACGCGGTCAGGAGGGCGGCGGCGGTGACGACCAGGCCGAGGCCGTAGGCGGCCCGCACCCCGCCGAACTCGGCGAGCAGTGCGGCCAGCGGGTAGCCGACGCCGGCCCCGATGATCGAGACCACCGAGATCAGGGCGATCACGGCCGCGCTGCGCTCCTCGGGGAGGTGGTCCCGGGCCACGCCCATCATCAGCGCGGTCAGCCCGAGCCCGATGCCCTGGGCCGCCCTGCCGGCCAGCAGCCACGCGAACGGCAGCGGCAGCACGGTGAGCGCGCTGCCGGCGACGACGACCGCCAGCGTGGCGAGGATCGTGGCCCGCCGGTGCGGGCCGGCTCCGAGCCGGCCCAGGACCGGCGTGGCGACGGCGCCGCTGAGCAGCGCGGCGGTCAGTGTCCACTGCGCGCTGCCGAGCGAGACGTGGAACGAGGTCGCCACGCTGGTGATGAGCGGCGTCCCGAGGCTGGCGACGGCCGCCACGACCAGAGCGATGAACATCAGGGCGGGGACCAGCGGCCGAGCCTCGGGACGCGCCACCGGGAGAGCCTTCACCGTGGCCCCGCCGGCCGGCTGCCCGGTCACTGCTTCCGTCCTTCGCGGTCCTGGCTCTCGAGTTCTGCGAGATGCTTCAGCGCCGGAAGGGCCGCCACCAGCGCCTCGACCTCGTCACCGGTGAGTTCGCCGATCAACCGCTCGAACGCGTGGACGCCCGCCTGGCGTCGCGTCCGGACGTAGGAGGCGCCGGCCTCGGTCAGGCACACCAGCGTGACCCGCTTGTCGGACGCGTCGCCCTGCCGCTCGACCAGGCCGGACTCCTCCATCACCCGGACCAGGGCGGTCATCGCGGGCTGGGTGACGCCCTCGACCGCGGCCAGATCGGTGATGCGCCGCGGGCCGGTCCGGTCCAAGGTGGCCAGGGTGGCGGCGGACGTCAGGCTCATGTCCCGGGGCAGGCGTCTCGCGGCCCTGGTGGCCAGGCCGTAGAGGGCTGCCCCGATGGCGGCGGACGCGCCCGGAGCGGTGTCTTGACGACTCATGCTGGAAGCATAGCGCTTTTATATTCACTCTCTATGTAAATGGCCGACTGGTGCGGGAGGCTCGGCCCTTGAGCGGCCGGCCCGCCGGATCCGGGGTCGGTGCCAGGCCCGGCAGCCGGTCGGCGCCGTCGCCCCCGGCGAGCCGGTCGGGGAAGTCGGACAGCACGCTGTGGTGGGCGCCGGGGTCTTCGGGTTCCAGGCCGAGGCGTACGTGAAGTCGGTGCGGCAGCGCACCGCCTCGGCGGCCTGGCGGTCCGGCACGTTCAGCGCGTACGGCAGCACGCAGAGGGTGGCCGGCTGCGCGGGCGAGAGCCCGAGGCGGCCGTCGCGCGGGTACCGGGCGGTGAAGGCCTCGTCGCGGAACAGGCCGTAGAGGCGGTCGCGGATCCACATCGCCGGGTGCCGTGGGGGCGGGGTCCGCGGCGGCCCTTGTGGACCCTCGCCGTATGTCAGAGGGATACCCGCGCTGTTCTGCCAGCGGCAGAACACCGGCCGCACCGGGCTCGACGATCACTACAGTCCCGTCGCATGACGACGATCACGACGCGTACGGTCGAGTATCCGGCCGACGGTTTGACGATGATCGGGCACCTCGCGCTCCCGGCCGGTGTCGATCGCCGGCCCGCGGTGCTGCTCGGACCGGAGGGCATGGGGCTCAGCGACGTCGAGCGCCGCCGGGCCGATGCCCTCGCCGAGCTGGGATACGTGGCGTTCGCGTTCGACCTTCACGGCGGGCGCTACCTGGGCGACCCCGAGGAGATGCTGGCCCGTTGCCTGCCACTGCTCGCTGATCCGGACCGGATGCGAGGCATCGGCCATGCGGCGCTCGACGTGTTGCGCACCGAACCGCGGACCGACCCCGACCGGATCGCCGCCGTCGGCTACGGCACCGGGGGCGCCGTCGGGCTGGAACTCGGGCGCGGCGGCGTCGGCCTGCGCGCGATCGGGACAGTCAACGCACTGACCACGGGCCGACCGGGCGAGGCGGCGCGCATCCGCTGCCCGGTGTGGGCCGGAGTCGGGTCGGAGGACCCGATCATGCCGCCCGCGCAACGGAACGCGTTCACCGCTGAGATGCAGGCCGCGGGCGTCGACTGGCGCCTCACGGTCTACGGCGGCGCCTTGCACGCCTTCCATCACCCGCCGGTCGACCACCCCGTGGTCCCCGGCGTCGGCCACCACCCACGGCACGCCCAGCGAGCCTGGCGCGACGTCGTCGACCTGCTCGCCGAGTGCCTGCCCCTGACGGAGGATCAGGGGCCCGACCGAGGTGGGCATGCCGGTCCCGGGCACTGACCCCTTCAGGGGTGGCGAATCGGCTCGGTCGGGAGCGCTCAGTCGAGATCGCTCGGCGTCGGTGTCGGCGTACGGCCCGCCCGAACCTCCTTCAGCCGCTCGGTGCCCTGCTCCACGGCGGACTCGGTGGTGTCCTCGTCGGCGCCGTCCAGCCCGCCGTTGGTGATCGTGATCGCGTCGTCGCCGACCCGCACGACGGCGACGTCGAGGGTGAGCGTCACGGGGTCGCCGTTCGAGGTGCCCTTCACGGTGACGGTGAGGCCCTGCCGGGCGTCGCCCTCGTCGGGCAGCGAGGTCTCGACGACCTGGACGGTACGGTCGCCGCTGTCACCGCCGGTCAGGGTGAACTGGTCGCAGGTGTCGGGCAGCTTCTTCAGCCAGTCCATCGCCTTGTCGAGCGGGGCCTTCTGGTAGGCGGCGACCTGGTACAGCAGCCGGGAGTCACCCTCCTGGAAGCCGTTCAGCGCCGACGCCCCGGACGGAGTGCCGAGCAGGGTCTCGTCGTAGAGCGCGTCGATCAGCCGCTGGCAGTCGGCCGCCTCGGCCTTCCCGGTGAGGAACTGGGCCGTGTCCACCTGCCCGATGAGCAGCTTGTCGCGCCAGGTCTGCGGGTCCTTCACCTGCACCCAGTCGTCCTCGATGTCCGCCGCGGTGATCAGCGCGTTCCGGGCGCCGGTCGCCGAGAGGGTGGCGGCGGGTGACGGGGCGGCGCCGGACGACTCGCCGGTGCCGGCGGACGGCGAGGCGCCGACCGACGGGGTGGTGGCCCGTGCGGCGAGGGGCCGCTCGGCGGCGGCGGTCTCCGAGCCGGCCGCCGCCCCGTCGTCCCCGCTGGAGCAGGCCGCCGTGGCGAGCAGCGTCCCGGTGGCCATCGCGGCGGCCAGGACACGGGCCGGGCGGACCGCGCGGGCCCGACGGTCCGCCGCGCGAGGTACGGCCGTGACCGGTGCGGCCGTACGGGGCGTGGCCGGGTCCGGCGCGGCGGCGGTCCTCACCGTGCGGGACGGGCGGCCGGTCGGGCGTGGGGTGATCACGTTTGCCTCCTGAGGACGGGACGGGTTCCCGGCGCACCTGTGCCCGGGCGGCCCCCCTTGCCTCCACCGCACCACCGGCCCGCCCGCCCGACCAGCGCAGGAGGTCATACGGGTGAGCGTGTACGCCCGGCGGCGGGAGCGGATGGGGGGAGCGGCGAGGCACCCGGGCGGGCCGACGTCGCCCTTGCTCGGGGGCGTGGCGGCGTCAGGGCACGGGGATGCGACGGTGCTGCGCCCGAGCGGGCCTGCGTCGCCCTTGCTCGGGGCGCCGGGACGCGGGGGAGTGCGGGCGCGGCGGCGTGGCGGCGCGAGGAATCGGCGGTGTGCCGGGGGCGCATCCGAGCGGGTCCGCGCGCAGCCCTTGGTCGGGGTGCTGCTCGCCGCAGGGCAGCTCGTGGGTGCGGCCGTCCGACGGGGGCCGCACCCGGCCCCGCGCCGGAAGGGCGGGTGCGGGCCGGAAAACCCGAGGTGGCCGGGCCGGTCGCCGGGGCATCATGACGACTCCCGCCGCCTTCTCGCGGCGTCGGCCGATCAGCTCAGGGGGACTCCGTGACCGTCCAGAACATCCTGCTGTCCGGCGTGGTCGGCTCGACCGCCTACGGGCTCGCCCACGCCGGTTCCGACGTGGACCGGCTCGGCCTCTTCGCGGCGCCCACCGAGGAGTTGCACGGACTGCACCCGCCGAAGGAGTCCCATGTCGGCACGGCGCCCGACCGGACCCTGCACGAGGCCGCCAAATGGTGCCGGCTCGCACTCGGCGGCAACCCCACCGTCATGGAACTCGTGTGGCTTCCCGAGGAGTTGTACGAGGTGCGCACCCCTCTCGGTGACGAACTCGTCGGCATCCGTGCCACGTTCCTGAGCGCCCGGCGTGTCCGGGACGCCTACCTCGGTTACGCCTCCCAGCAGTTCCGCAGGCTGCTCGGCCGTGGCGACGGTTCCTTCTCCGCGGACACGCGCAAGCGGACCGCCAAGCACGCCCGGCACCTGAAGCGGCTGTGCGGGCAGGGCTACGAGCTGTACACCACGGGCACGTTGAGCATTCGCGTCGACGACCCGGAGAGCTTCCACCGGTTCGGCGAGCAGGTCGCGGACGACCCCGACACGGCCCTTCCGCTGCTGCGCCGGTACGAGGCGGCGTTCGACGAAGCGCGCAGCGTGCTGCCCGAACAGCCCGACGAGCGTGCCGCCGACGCGTGGCTGCGCAAGGTACGGCGGCACTTCTACGCGTCCTGACGATGCCGTCGAGCCGGCGTCTCGCCGGCCCGCGGAAAAGCACGTGCCACGCGCGCCCGTTCCTCCCTAGACTCACTTCACCGAGCGCCGCCCACCCACGGGGCCGCGCCACACCGCGACGAACGAGGGGAGCCGGCCATGCGCGACCACAGCGCTGCCACCGCTCCCCGTTCCCGCTACGAGGTGATCCTCGTGTCCTTGTTCCTCCGGTGCCCGCGGCGCGGCCGGCACCGGACGGTCTGACGAGACCCCGGCCCTCACGACAGAGCTGCCCCGGCGACTTCCCGCCGCGGTGGCCGCTCCGCCGTCCCGTTGGCCGACAATCCGTCAGAAATCGCGCTGCCCTTTTCACGAGACACCCCTCGAAAGGCCATGGGCCGTGCGCGACAACCTCGACCGTCACCTCGCCTCCGTACGCAACCTGGGCATCCTCGCCCATGTCGACGCGGGCAAGACCACCGTCACGGAGCGGATCCTCTTCGCCACCGGGACCACGCACAAGCGCGGTGAGGTCCACGACGGTACGACCGTCACCGACTTCGACCCCCAGGAGCGCGACCGCGGGATCACCATCTTCGCCGCGGCCGTCAGCTGCGACTGGGACGGTCACCGCGTCAACCTGATCGACACCCCCGGACACGTCGACTTCGCCGACGAGGTGGAGCGTTCGCTGCGGGTGCTGGACGGGGCCGTCGCGGTGTTCGACGCCGTCGCGGGTGTCGAGCCGCAGAGCGAGTCCGTGTGGCGGCAGGCCGACCGGCACGGCGTGCCGAGGATCGCGTTCGTCAACAAGCTGGACCGGACGGGCGCCGACCTCGACACGGCCGTGGCGTCGATCCGGGAACGGCTGCACCCCGTCCCGCTCGTCGTCCAGCTTCCGATCGGCACGGAGGACGCTTTCACGGGCGTCGTCGACCTGCTGCGGATGCGGGCGCTGACCTGGGACGACGCTGGCGGGACGGCCGTGGAGGGGCCAGTGCCCGAGGAACTGCTGGAGGAGGCGCTGCGGCGCCGCCGACTGCTCGAGGAGGCGGTGGCGGAGCGGCATCCTGCCGCACTGGAGGAGTTCTGCGACCGGGAGACGGTCTCGGCCGCAACGCTCGCCGCGGCGCTGCGCGACCTGACCCGCACCCAGGACGGCGTGGTCGTGCTGTGCGGCTCGGCCTACCGCAACCGCGGGATCGAGCCGCTGCTCGACGCCGTGGTCGCCTATCTGCCGTCGCCACTGGACGTGCCGGCCGTATGCGGTATGCACGACGGTGTCGACGAGCGACGGCCGGCCGACCCCGCCGCGCCGTTCGCGGCCCTCGCGTTCAAGGTCAACGCCACACCCACCGGCAGGCTCACCTACCTGCGGGTGTACTCAGGGACGATCGGGAAGGGAGACGCGGTATGGGACGCGACCGCCGGCCGCGGCGAACGTGTCGGCCGGATCCTGCGCGTCCAGGCCGACCGGCACGCCCAGCTGGAACGCGCGGTCGCCGGGGACATCGTGGCCGTCATCGGGCTGAAGGCCGCCCGCCCGGGTTCGACCCTGTGTGCGCCGGACGCCCCGCTGGTCCTCGAACCCCCCGGGGTCGCCGATCCCGTCGTCGCGGTCGCGGTCGAGCCGCGCCGCGGGACCGACGCCGACCGGCTGGCCTCAGCCCTCGCCCGGCTGGCGGAGGAGGACCCGTCGCTCACGGTGCGGACCGACGCCGAGACCGGACAGACCGTGCTGTCGGGGATGGGCGAGCTGCACCTGGAGGTGGCGGTGGAGAAGATCCGCCTCGCCCTCGGGCTGGAGGTCAACGTCGGGCGGCCGCGTGTCACCTACCGGGAGACGGTGGGCCGAGGCGTGTCCCAACTGGTCTTCCGGCACGTCAAACAGGACGGCGGCGCCGGCCAGTTCGCGCATGTCGTGCTCGATGTCGAGCCGTTGGAGGACGGGTTCGACTTCCGGTCCGCCGTGGTCGGCGGGCGGGTTCCGCAGGAGTACGTCCGTGCCGTCGAGGCGGGCTGCCGCGACGCGCTCGCGGAGGGCCCCCTTGGCGGGCACGCGGTGACCGGCCTGCGGGTCACGCTGACCGACGGGTCGACGCATGTGAAGGACTCCTCCGAGACGGCCTTCCGCACGGCGGGCCGGCTCGGCCTGCGCGAGGCCCTGCGGGCCTGCGCGATGGTGTTGCTGGAACCGGTGGTGGACGTCACGGTCACCGTGCCCGAGGACGCCGTGGGCGGAGTCCTCGGTGACCTGGCCGCCCGGCGCGGCCGGGTGACCGGCTCCGAGGTCCGCGGCGGCGCGGCCGTGGTGACCGCGACCGTGCCGCTCGCGGAACTGTTCGGCTACGCCACCCGGCTGCGCAGCCGCACCCAGGGCCGCGGCACCTTCACGGCCCGACCGACGGGGTACGCCCCGGCACCGGCGCCGGCGGCGACACCGTAGGACCCGTACGCCCCGGAGGGACCACCCCTCCGGGGCGTAGCGGCGAACGCGGGAATCGGCGAGGGCGAGGGTCTCGGACGGGGCGGCGAAGGCATCGGCAAGGTGACGATGGCTCCGGCTCCGGGGAGGCGGCGGCCGGAGCACTGCCCCACCGAAGCCTCGGCCGGAGACCGCCGAAGCGGGGGCGGCCAAGACGCGGCCGAAGCGGGGGTCGGAGCACCACCGAAGCGCCGGCCAAGGCGACGGTCCAGCGGGGGTCGGCTCACCGCCGAAGCCTCGGCCAGAGCACCGGCAAAGCGTCGGCCAGAACACCGCCGAAGCGGCGTCGGCAAGGCGCTGGCACAACGGGGGTCGGAGCACTGTCGCAGCCTCGGCCAGAGCACCGGCAAAGCGTCGGCCAGAGCACCGGCAAAACGTCGGCCAGGGCACCGCCGAAGCGGCGGCCGAACCACCGCCGAAGCAGCGGCCGAACCACCGGTGGGAGTGGCGACGAAAGCCGCACCGAGTTGCACAACCCTCGTCGAAACTCTTGACGCGGCCCGCTTCCGAGGTTTAACTCACGTCCTAAATTAAGTCCTGATGAGAGACCCGGGAGTCGATCCATGCGCACCATCCGAGCCGCGGCCGCAGGCGCCGTCGTGATGTCACTCGCCCTGGCCGTGACGGCCTGCGGCGGCGGTTCGTCGACGGACGGGAGCGGGTCCGACGACTCGCCCAAGGAACTGACGTACTGGGCCTCCAACCAGGGCGCCAGCATAGAGATCGACAAGAAGGTCCTCCGGCCGGAGCTGGACAAGTTCGAGAAGGAGACCGGGATCAAGGTGAAGCTGGAGGTCGTGCCCTGGTCCGACCTGCTCAACCGGATCCTCACCGCCACCACGTCCGGGCAGGGCCCCGACGTCCTGAACATCGGCAACACCTGGTCGGCCTCGCTCCAGGCGACCGGCGGGCTGCTGCCCTGGGACGACGCCAACTTCGCCAAGATCGGCGGCAGGGACCGCTTCGTGGAATCGGCGCTCGGCTCGACGGGCACGCAGGGCAAGGCCCCCGCGGCCGTACCGCTGTACTCGATGGCGTACGCGCTCTACTACAACAAGCAGCTCCTCGCCGACGCGGGCATCTCCCAGCCCCCGGCGACCTGGGACCAGTTGGCCGCCGACGGCAAGAAGATCCAGGCGAAGGGCAAGCAGGTCCTGGGCGCCGAGGGCGCGAACGTCTCGGAGAACGTCCACCACGTCTTCACCTTCGCCAAGCAGCACGGCGCGGACTTCTTCACCACCGAGGGCAAGCCCGACTTCACCTCCGACGGCGCGGTGAGCGCGGTCAAGCAGTACGTCGACCTGATGGCGAAGGACAAGGCGATCCCGCAGGGCAACGCCGAATACGGGCAGAACCAGTCCGTCAGCGACTTCGCCAAGGGCAAAACCGCCTTCCTGCTGTGGCAGTCGGCCTCCGCCAACCTGAAGTCGCAGGGCATGGACGAGGACCAGTACGGCATCGCGCCCGTGCCCGTGCGGTCCGGCACCCCCGGCGCCGGCACCCAGGTCAACTCGATGGTCGCCGGCATCAACCTGGCCGTCTTCAAGAACACCGACAACCTCGACGGCGCCACCAAGTTCGTGAAGTTCATGACGAGCGACGAGGAGCAGAAGATCCTCAACAAGGCCTACAGCTCCATCCCGCCGGTCGCCTCGGCGCAGGCGGACCCCGCCTTCAACACCCCCGCCAACGCCGTCCTGAAGGACACCCTCGCCAAGAGCGCCGCCGCGCTGCCGCAGGTCCCCGACGAGTCGCAGTTCGAGACGGCCGTCGGTACGGCCGTGAAGGAGCTGTTCGCCGACGCGGCCGCCGGACGGGCGGTGACCACCGAGTCGGTGAAGGCCCGCCTGGAGAAGGCCCAGCAGCAGATGCCGACGAAGTGAGCGTGATGACGACCACGGTCACCGAGCAGGCCACCGTGCGCAAGAAGTCCCCCGGAGCGGCGGACGGCCCCCGCCGCCGCCCCGGCCGGATCCGGCGCATCGGACTGCCCTACCTGCTGCTTCTGCCCGCCCTGATCCTCGAACTCCTCGTCCACCTGGTGCCGATGGCCGTCGGCATCGTGATGAGCTTCAAGGAACTCACCCAGTTCTACATCCGTGACTGGGGCACCGCCCCCTGGGCCGGACTCGACAACTACTCGATGTCCGTGGACTTCGACGCCCCGGTCGGCGAGGCCCTGTTGCACTCGTTCCTCGTCACCGTCGCCTTCACCCTGCTGTCGGTGGGCCTGTGCTGGCTCATCGGCACGGCGGCGGCGATCTTCATGCAGGACACCTTCCGCGGCCGCGGACTGCTGCGGGCCCTGTTCCTGGTGCCGTACGCCCTGCCGGTCTACGCGGCCGTCATCACCTGGGTCTTCATGTTCCAGCACGACAACGGCCTGGTGAACCACGTCCTGCACGACCAGCTCCACCTCACCGACAAGCCGTCCTTCTGGCTGATCGGCGACAACAGCTTCTATGCCTTGCTCACCGTGTCGGTGTGGAAGGGCTGGCCGTTCGCCTTCCTCATCGTGATGGCGGGCCTGCAGAACATCCCGCGCGAGCTGTACGAGGCGGCCGCCCTGGACGGCGCCGGCGTGTGGCAGCAGATCCGCCGGATCACCCTGCCGTCGCTGAGCGCGGTGAACCAGGTCCTGGTCCTGGTGCTGTTCCTGTGGACGTTCAACGACTTCAACACGCCCTACGTCATGTTCGGCAAGGCCGCCCCGGAGGCCGCGGACCTCGTCTCGGTCCACATCTACCAGGCCTCGTTCGTCACCTGGAACTTCGGCGCCGGTTCCGCGATGTCGGTTCTGCTGCTGCTGTTCCTGCTCATCGTGACCGGCGTGTACCTGGCCGTCACCTCGCGCGGACGGAGGCCCGCCGATGCCTGACCTGCACCGGGCGCTGCCCGACTCGCCCATGGCGCCGCCGCGTTCGTTCCTGTGGGCGCGGCGCGTCTTCCTCACGCTGCTGGCCGGCTTCGTCCTGCTGCCCGTGTACGTGATGGTCTCCAGTTCCCTCAAGCCGCTCGCCGACGTCTCGGGCACGTTCCGCTGGCTGCCGAGCGACCTGACGATCAGGCCGTACATCGACATCTGGTCGACCGTCCCGCTCGCCCGCTACTTCGTGAACTCGCTCGTCGTGGCGGGCGCGGCGACGGTCTGCTCGGTGGTGATCGCGGTGTTCAGCGCCTACGCGGTGAGCCGCTACGACTTCCGCGGCAAACGCACGTTCACGGTCACCGTCCTGTCCACGCAGATGTTCCCCGGCATCCTCTTCCTCCTCCCGCTGTTCCTCCTCTACGTCAACATCGGCAACGCCACCGGCATCGCCCTGTTCGGCTCGCGCGGCGGGCTGATCCTGACGTATCTCACCTTCTCCCTGCCCTTCTCCATCTGGATGCTGATCGGATACTTCGACTCGGTGCCACGCGATCTGGACGAGGCGGCACTGGTGGACGGCTGCGGTCCGCTCGGGGCGCTGTTCAGGATCGTCGTGCCGGCCGCGATCCCCGGCATCGTCGCGGTCGCCGTCTACGCCTTCATGACGGCGTGGGGCGAGGTGCTGTTCGCCTCCGTCATGACCAACGACACCACCCGCACCCTCGCCGTCGGACTACAGGGCTACTCCACCCTCAACGACGTGTACTGGAACCAGATCATGGCCGCCTCGCTGGTCGTCAGCGTGCCCGTGGTGGCCGGCTTCCTCCTCCTCCAGCGCTACCTCGTGGCCGGCCTGACGGCGGGAGCGGTGAAGTGAGCAACCTCCGTGAATCCGAAAGGACCCCCGTGACCATCGACCTCGCCGCACTCCCGCACGACTTCCTGTGGGGCACGGCCACCTCGGCGTACCAGATCGAGGGAGCCGTGGCGGAGGACGGCCGTTCGCCGTCGATCTGGGACACGTTCTCGCACACCCCCGGAAAGATCGCCGGCGACGACCACGGCGACGTCGCCTGCGACCACTACCACCGCTGGCGCGAGGACATCGCCCTCATGCGCCGACTCGGCACCAACGCCTACCGGATGTCGATCGCCTGGCCGCGCGTGATGCCGGGCGGCGACGGCCCGGTCAACCCCAAGGGCCTCGCCTTCTACGACGAGTTGGTCGACACCCTGCTGGCCGCGGGCATCACCCCGTCCGTCACCCTCTACCACTGGGACCTGCCGCAGGTCCTCCAGGACCGCGGCGGCTGGCCCGAGCGCGACACCGCCGAGCACTTCGCCGCGTACGCGTCGGCGGTCGCCGGACGGCTCGGCGACCGGGTCTCCCACTGGACCACCCTCAACGAGCCCCTGTGCTCGGCCTGGATCGGCCACCTCGAAGGCACGATGGCCCCCGGCCTGACCGACCTGACGGCAGCCGTCCGCGCCTCCTACCACCTGCTCCTCGGCCACGGTCTCGCCGTACAGGCCATCCGGGCGGCGGCGCCCGGCGCCGAGGTGGGCATCGTCAACAACCTGTCCACCGTGCACCCCGCCAGCGACCGGGCCGAGGATCTCGCCGCGGCCCGCCGGGTGGACGGCCACACCAACCGCTGGTGGCTCGACCCGGTCCACGGCCGCGGCTTCCCGGCCGACATGCGCGAGGTCTACGGCGTAGAACTCTCCGAGCAGCCGGGCGACATGGAGACGATCGCCGCCCCCCTCGACTGGCTGGGCCTGAACTACTACTTCCCGGCGACCGTCACCGACGACCCCCAGGGGCCCGCCCCGTACGCCCGTTCCGTGCGCCGCCCCGGTGTGCCGCGCACCGGTATGGACTGGGAGGTCGACCCGAGCGGCATCGAGGCGCTGCTGCTGCGCCTGACCGACGAGTACGGCGCCCGGCGTCTGTACGTCACGGAGAACGGTTCCGCGTACCCGGACGTCGTCCGCCCCGACGGCACGATCGACGACCCCGAGCGCCAGGCGTACCTCTCCGGCCACCTCGCGGCCTGCGCCTCCGCCGCCCGCAAGGGGGCCCCGCTGGCCGGGTACTTCGCCTGGTCGCTGCTGGACAACTTCGAGTGGGCGTACGGCTACGACAAGCGGTTCGGGCTCGTCCACGTCGACTACCGCACCCAGGCCCGCACGATCAAGGGCACCGGACGCCACTACGCGGACATCATCCGCAGGCACCGGGAGGGGGTGGCGAGGGCGGCCTGACGCGCCGGCGGTGTGGTGAGGGTTCGGAGACGGGTGCGGGAGGCGCCGAGCAGGAACGGACGGTCGCCCCGGCGGCACGGTTTCCGGGCCCCGCCCCTCCGTCGTACGGAATCGGCGTCCTGCCGCCGTCGGGGGGACGGCCTCACCGGCGGTCGCTCCCCGCTCGGGCGGTCCGGTCAGAGGACCAGGTACAGGACCAGCACGAGCACGAGGACGACGAGGGCGACGACCGCCGCCACGGTCAGGGAGGCCTTCCGCCGGCCCTCCTCCGACAGCCGCCGCACGACGTCGAGCCGTCCGTCGGCACCCGGGAAGACGTAGAACTCCAGGTTGCCGGAGCCGGACGGCGTCGCCTTGACCACCGTGAGCCGCTGGATGGCGACCTGACGTTCCTTCTCCTCCTTCCGTGGGCGCAGGTGCGGTTCGAGGGCCTCGCGGTGGGCGGGGGAGAGGTCGTCGGGAAGCGGACCGTCGCCGAGCCGGTCCTCGTGCCAGCCGGCCGAGGCCAGCTCCGACGTCACCCGCCGGGGCCGCGGGACGGGCGGTCGCACCGTCTCGGTCTCCGAGGTCCACACGATCCGTCCCGCCGTCCAGGACGTGAGGTTGCCGTGCCCCTCACAGGTGGCGCACCGGACGGTGCCCGTACGCCCGCACGGCTTGCAGGCGATGCGCCCGCTCGCCTTGCACTTCCGGCACCTGACCTTCCCCCAGCCCCCGCATCTGGAGCACGCGCCGGCGGGTGTGTGACAGCCCTCGCAGGTCACCCGCTCGTCGGGCCGGCCGGGCCGACCGGGCCGCCCCGGCCCGGGCGGCCGGGGCGGGGTGCCGGGCAGGCCGCCGTGGTTGAGGTAGTGCGTGCACGAGGAGACGCCCTCGCACAGGGAGCACACCTCGGCGGGCTCGCACGGGCGGTACGTCATGCCGTCGCAGTCGGCGCATCGCCGCCGGCCGTTGCCGCAGTCGCAGGACCTGAGGTGCACCGAGCCGTTTCTGACCAGGTCGAGCGGCCGGTGGAGGGGCGTCTCGTGCGGGCCGAGCTTGTAGTGCTTCAGCACGTCGTAGACCGGACGCTGCGACAGATCGACGGTGCCCGGCAGGTGCCGAGTCTCCTGGGTGCGGTCTTCGACGCTGCGGGTGACGGTGCCCTCGAGCAGGTGCAGGCGGGTGAGGACGAAGTCCGTGGCCGACGGACCGGGACGCCCGTTCCTGCCCCGTGCCAGGAACGTGTCGAGCGCCGCACGCACCTCGTCGTCGGACGGATCGTCTGCTGCCACCGCGAACCCACCTCCCAAGTGGCACCCTCCCGCTCGCGATACAAGCCGGGCCGGTGCCGAGCGGCACCAGTGTGACGGGGCGGAGGCCGCCGCAGAAGAGGGCGACAGGGAGTGGCCGCGACGTCCGGGGCGCCAAGATGCTCGCCTACCATGTCGACGGACACGGTCCACTGCTGGTCTCTCTCCCGGGCGGGCCGGTGCGGGCCTCCTCCTACCCGGGGAGTCTCGGCCCTGCCGAGCCGACCGAGACAGGCCAGCACCATATGTCCGTCGACCAGGCTTCCTGGGAAGCCGCGGTGCGTCACCTGTACGAGGGCGCGTACCCGTACGACGCCACGGGCCCGCGTCGCCACGAGGACTGGGTCCTCGACGTCATGGCGCTGATGGCGCGGGTCCCGGACCCACGCGGTTGGGCCGGTCTCGACGACGCGGCTCAGGCCCCGGAGCGTGCGGCCTCACGTACGTATCCCTTCGTCGCCCATTCCCCGGAGCACATCGCGCCGCGTCTTCAGGAGATCGACCGTGCCGGCGCCGAGAATCTGCTCCTGGCCCTCACGGACGACGGGTGCACCCTGTCCAACCTGAGGCGCTTCGCGGAGAGCGAGGAGGAACTGCGGGAGATGGCACGCACGATCCTCGCGCGTTACGGGGGTGAGGCCGGCTATCACACCAACATCAACAGGCCGGGTCATGTGCGCGGCACGCTCGACTTCACGTCGTCGGGCTGGGCGTACAGCCCGCTCAGCGTCTACACGGAGGACTACGGCCTGATCGTCGTCTCCGACACCGAGGTGGGCATGTTCTGGAACTTCGCCGACTACTGACCCGTCGGAGCGCGGACCCTTGCCCCGTTCGTCGGAAGGATTCTCCCGTGCTGACCCGTTCCGCCTCCTACCCCGACCGGGAGACCGCCCATTGCCAAGTAGCGTGCTGTCACCCTCGCGGGTCGGTGCCGGCGGAGCGACCGCGCCGTGTCGGCGGGCCGAGACCCGGGATGCCCGCGCCAGGGGTTGGTCACACGTTCGGGTGAGGCTTCCTGGTGTGGGCACGGTGCGGACCGGCGGTCCGTTTGATCCGTCGACGAGCGCGTCCTGGTCGTGTTCGTCGCATTGATCGCGAACACCACGGGGGCACACATGACTCTGACCTTCCATCGCAACCCGGACGGCACGACCACCGGCCGGAACGAGGGGTCCGGTCTCACCGTGACCCACGCCGACGCGGAAGAGGTCAAGCGGCGGTTGTACGAGGACGCCGGGTGGGAGTACACGCCTCCGCCGCCTCCCGTTCCACCCGGTTGCCACCGGTTCTCCCTCCTGCACGAGGAGTTCGAGGCCGCCGGTTTCGGGGACGAGCGGTACGCGGACCTGCGGGCGCGTCCGCCGGAGGGGTGCCTACCGGTCGACCGGGGCTGCCTCGCCCTGGAATGCGAGCGGCCTGGGCGAACGCTCCTGGACGCGGTCGCGGGGACCGTCGCGGAGATCCGGCGCGAGTACGGGCTGGCGATGAACAGCCTGGGCGTCGAGAAACCGCAGGAGTGGCTCGGAGGCGACACGGACGGGCACCCGGCGAAGACTGTCGCGCAGCTCGTGCTGATGGCCGCTCATCGCGCCCGTCTGCTCGGCTATGGGCGCAGAGACCTGGTCCGGCTCATCGACGCGACGGGAATCGAGTAGCTGCCGAGGTGGCGGAGGAGACGGGAGGAGCGAAGGGGAGCGGGCGGGAGCGGGACCGGGCGGGGAGCCGGCCTGGGGTGCCGGTGATCTCTCGCACTGGTCCCCGACCCCGGCCACTGGTCACCCGGCACGAGCCCCCGGGTCCCGCCCACTGGCCAGAGAGCTGGCCTCGAACCGAGCAGCCCTACGAGGCAGGGAGCCGATACCAGCGGCCGGGAGGGGGGACCTGTGCGGGACGACCAGTGGCCCGTGCCTCGCGCCGGGCGACCGGCGGATCGGTCCCGTGCCTCGCGCCGGGCGACCGGCGGATCGGTCCCGTGCCTCGCGCCGGGCGACCGGCGGATCGGTCCCCTGCCTCGCGCCGGGCGACCGGCGGATCGGTCCCCTGCCTCGCGCCGGGCGACCGGCGAACCACCCCCCACACACACCCGCCCCGGACGCCCACCGCTGGAACCCGCTGCCAGCGACGCCGCCCCCGCACGCGACGAGGGCCCGGATCCGCCAGGTGGGCGGACCGGGCCCCTCGATGTCGTGTCACGCGGCCAGGGCCTCTCGTGCGGATCAGGCCGGGGTCGCGGGGTCGGCACCGCACCCCCGCCGCGTTGCCGTGGGTCTCCAGGGCTCCGCCCTGACTCCCTGCTCCGCCTTGCGATGCACGGCACGAGACCCTGCCCCCTGATCCGGGCCGATCCGAACGAAGACCCTAGTGTCCGGCCAGTTCCAGCCTCAGCTGGAGTTCCAGTTCGAGCCTCGTCCCCGTCGGCGCCGCCTTCGCCTTCACGTCCGCCTTCACATCCGTCCTCGTGCCCGGCTGCGCCTGCGCGCCTGCCGGTATCCGGGACTCCCGCCACAGCCACAGCACGTCCCGGCCGAACGACCACAGCAGGAGCGCCAGCGCCAGCAGGGCCACCCCGAAGTTTCCGGCGTGGGGGAGCAGGCCGGCGCCGGCGACGAGGAGGCAGATGCCCTGCATCGCGGCGACCGTCTTGCGGGCCGTGCTCGGGGGGAGGGGGGCGTTGAGCCACGGGGCCACGCGGGCCGCGGCGACGAAGGCGTAGCGCATCGCGCCGATCAGGAGGACCCAGGGGCCGAGGGCCGTGGAGACGTACACGCTGAGCACGAGGATCAGGAACGCGTCGACCTCCATGTCGAAACGTGCGCCCAGGGCCGTCGACGTGCCCGTGCGTCGTGCCACCTTGCCGTCCACGCCGTCCAGCAGCAGGGCCACGGCCGTCAGGCCGACCAGCAGGGACACCGGGGGCGCGCTCACGAAGGAGTCCGCCACCAGCGCCGTCACCCCGCCGACCAGGGTGGCCCGGCCGAGGGTGACCCGGTTCGCCGGGCCGAAGGTGCGCAGACCCGAGCGGTGCAGTGCCCGTGAGAGCACCGCCCAGGTGGCGACGGCGAAGACGAGGCCGGTCACCCAGCCCGCCGGGCCCATGCCGATCGCCGTGCCGAGCAGGGCCAGCACCAGGACCTGCACGCCCGCTCCCACAGCGGGCTCCTGCTGGACCAGCCTTGCGTCGTAAGTGTTGTTCAGGGCCACCGCACATCCTCCGGCCAGGTGACAGAGTCGATCAAGGCCGCGTACTGTGCGCGACCTGTGCACACCTCGGTACGTGAGCCAGTTCCCGAACGTTCAGGAGGACGCCGATGAACCGCACCGCACGTGCGTTCTGGATCGGTTCGCCCGGCCATGGCGAGATCCGTGACGTGACCCTGCCGGACCCGGCGCAGGGTGAGGTCGTCGTCCGCTCGCTGTACTCCGGCGTCAGCCGCGGCACGGAGACCCTGGTCTTCCGCGGCGGGGTCCCCGAGAGCCAGCACGCGGTGATGCGGGCGCCGTTCCAGGAGGGCGACTTCCCGGCACCCGTGAAGTACGGCTACCTCAACGTCGGGGTGGTGGAGGAGGGCCCGGGGGATCTGGTCGGGCGTACCGTCTTCTCGCTGTTCCCGCACCAGACCCGCTTCGTCGTCCCGGCGAGCGCCGTCACCGTCGTACCGGACTCGGTGCCCGCCGGCCGGGCCGTCCTGGCCGGCACGGTCGAGACGGCCGTGAACGCGCTGTGGGACGCGGCACCTCTGGTCGGCGACCGGATCGCCGTGGTCGGCGGCGGCATGGTCGGCTGCTCGGTGGCCGCGCTGCTGCGCCGCTTCCCGGGCGTGCGCGTGCAGTTGGTGGACGCCGATCCGGCGCGGGCGGAGATCGCCGAGGCGCTCGGCGTCGGCTTCGCCTCCCCCCAGGAGGCGCTGGGCGGCTGCGACCTCGTCGTGCACGCCAGCGCCACCGAGCAGGGCCTCGCCCGCTCCCTTGAGCTGCTGAGCGCCGAGGGCACGGTCCTCGAACTGAGCTGGTACGGCGACCGCAAGGTCTCCCTGCCGCTCGGCGAGGCCTTCCACTCCCGGCGGCTGGTCATCCGCAGCAGCCAGGTCGGCACCGTCTCGCCGCGCCGCGCGAACCGCGACTACGCCGACCGGCTCGCCCTCGCCCTGGAACTCCTCGCCGACCCCGCGCTCGACGCCCTCGTCACCGGCGAGAGCGCCTTCGACGAGTTGCCGGAGGTGATGCCCCGGCTCGTGAGCGGGGCGATTCCGGCCCTGTGCCACCGGGTCGCCTACGAGAAAAGCGCCTGACCTGAGAAAAGAGTGAGAGTCGGCTGAACACGGGGAAGGCAGGAGCCGTACTACACGGCATCCCCCGGCGGCCGATGGCCGGGGGACCAGACGCGCCGCACCTGGAGGGTCGTCCGTTGTTCAGTGTCACGGTCCGCGATCACATCATGATCGCCCACAGTTTCCGCGGTGAGGTCTTCGGACCAGCTCAGCGCCTGCACGGAGCGACGTTCCTCGTGGACGCCACCTTCCGTCGCGAGCAGCTCGACGACGACAACATCGTCGTCGACATCGGCCTGGCGACCCAGGAACTGGGCGCCGTAGTCAGCGAGCTGAACTACAGAAACCTCGACAACGAGCCCGATTTCGCCGGCGTCAACACCTCCACCGAGTTCCTCGCCAAGGTGATCGCCGACCGGCTCGCCGAGCGGATCCACAAGGGCGCGCTCGGCGAGGGCGCCCTTGGCATCGCCGCCCTCTCCGTCACCCTGCACGAGTCGCACGTCGCCTGGGCGAGTTACGAGCGTGCGCTGTGACCGACGTGACGATGGAAAAGGCACCGCTCGCCTACCTGCCCGCGCAGCCGGCGAGCCCGAGGAAGACCGGGGGGATCATCCCCATGTCCCTGCGTTCCGTGCACTTCGTCATGCCCGGCGGCGTCGACGACCCGGCGAATCCCAGTGGCGGCAACGCCTACGACCGCCGTGTCTGCCTGGACCTGCCCGGCTTCGGCTGGCAGGTCCACAAGCACCTAGTGTCCGGCGAGTGGCCCCGTCCGCGGGCCGCCGCCCGCGCCGAACTCGCCCGCACGCTGCGCGACCTGCCCGACGGCACCGTCGTCCTGCTCGACGGGCTGGTGGCCTGCGGCGTCCCGGAGATCGTCGTACCGGAGGCGGAACGGCTGCGGCTCGCCGTCCTGGTGCACCTGCCGCTCGGTGACGAGACGGGCCTCGACCCGGCGCTCGCCGCCGAACTCGACGCCACGGAGCGGACGGTGCTGCGTGCCGTCCCCGCCGTCATCGCCACCAGCGACTGGGCGGTCCGCCGCCTCGTCTCGCACCACGGCCTCGCGCCGGAGAAGGTGCACGAGGCCGCGCCCGGCGCCGACATCGCCCCCCTCGCCTCCGGCACCGACGGCGTCTCCCGCCTGCTGTGCGTGGCGGCCGTGACTCCCCGCAAGGGCCAGCACCGGCTGATCGAGGCGCTCGCCGCGGTGACCGACCTGCCGTGGACCTGCTCCTGCGTGGGCGGCCTCGGCCAGGACCCGGAGTACGTGGCCCATCTGCGCGGCCTCATCGGCAAGTACGGCCTCCAGGACCGGCTGGAGCTGGCCGGTCCGAAGGCGGGCGCCCAGCTCGACGCCGCCTACGCCTCCGCCGACCTGATGGTCCTCACCTCCTACGCCGAGACGTACGGCATGGCCGTCACCGAGGCCCTCGCCCGTGGCATCCCCGTCCTCGCCACCGACGTGGGCGGCGTGCCCGAGGCGGTCGGCCGCGCCCCCGACGGCGGTGTCCCCGGCATCCTCGTGCCGCCGGAGGACCCGGCCGCCCTCGCCGCGGAACTGCGCGGCTGGTTCGGCGAGGCCGACGTGCGGCGCCGGCTCAAGGCGGCCGCGCGAGGCCGGCGGGCGGCCCTCAACGGCTGGGCGAGCACCGCCCAGCGCCTCGCCGGCGTCCTCGGCCGGCTCCCCGGGGAACCCCGGAGGGCGGCATGAGGAAGACCACGGTGACGCCGGCCGACCTGGCACGGCGGATCGGACGGATTCCGGCCCAGCCCGGACCTCGGGAGGTGTCCTCGGACATGGAGACGCAGACAACCGGTGTCATCGAAGGCGCCGGCCCGGTGACCCGCCCCGGCGAGCGGCCGACCGTACGGCTGCGGGACGAGGACGGCGCGGCCCAGGAACCGCCCCGCTACGCCCCCGAGTGGCTGCGGCTGCGCGAGCCCGCCGACGCCGCCGCACGGGCGAACGACCTGCTGGACCCGCTGCGCATAAGGCTGGCCAACCTGCCCGGCCGCACCGGCGGGCTCGTCGTGCACGACCTGGGCTGCGGCACCGGCTCGATGGGCCGCTGGCTCGCCCCCCGCCTGGACGGTCCCCAGCACTGGATCCTGCACGACCGGGACCCCTACCTGCTGCACTTCGCGGCCGCCGGCTCCCCGCGGGCCGCCGCCGACGGCAGCCGGGTCACCGTCGAGACCCGCCGCGGCGACGTCGCCCGGCTCACCCCGGACGCCCTGGCCGGCGCCTCGCTGGTCACCGCGTCGGCACTGCTGGACGTCCTCACCCGCGAGGAGGTCGACACCCTCGCCGCCGCCTGTGCGGGCGCCGGCTGCCCCGCCCTGCTGACCCTCTCCGTCGCCGGGCGCGTCGAACTGAGCGCCGAGGACCCGATGGACGAGGAGATCGCCGCCGCCTTCGACGACCACCAGCGGCGCGGCGGCCTCCTCGGCCCCGACGCGGTCGACGCGGCCTGCGAGGCGTTCGCCGGCCACGGCGCGACCGTGGCGGTGCACCCCAGCGCCTGGCGGCTCGGCCCCGACGAGGCCGCGCTCACCGCCCAGTGGCTGCGCGGCTGGGTCGGCGCCGCCGTCGAGGAGCGCCCCGACCTCGCCGCCCGCGCCGGGACCTACCTCGCGGCCCGGCTGGCGGCCTGCGCGGCCGGTGAACTCCACGTCACCGTCCACCACAACGACCTCCTCGCCCTCGCCCGGCCCACCGGCGGCGTCTGATGGGCACGGAGACGGTGGGCGCGCGCGTCCCGGCGGCGTCACCGGCGCCGCGTGCGCGGACGGCCGTACGACGGTCCCGGCACGACGGCGCGACACGGGCGGGTACGTCCGTCCCCGCGGCCCGTACGGCGGCCGTGGATTCCCCGGCGCGTTCCGGCCCCGCCGTCTCCGAGGCCCGTACCGGCGCGACCGTGACCGAGTCGCGGGCCGCGCGGCCCGCCGCCCGTTCCCGGTTCGCGGCGCTGCGCTCCCACGTCGGCCCCCTCGCCGGGGTCGTGATCCTCGGTGTCCTGCTGTGGCGGACGGGCACCGGCCCCGTCCTGGACGGGCTGCGGCGGATCGACGCCCCGACCCTGCTGCTCGGTCTCGGAATCGGTGCCGTCACCACCGTGTTCAGCGCGTGGCGGTGGGCGCTGGTGGCCCGCGGACTGGGCATCCGACTGCCCCTGGGCCCCGCCGTCGCCGACTACTACCGCTCCCTGTTCCTCAACGCGGCGCTGCCCGGCGGCATCCTCGGGGACGTGCACCGCGCCGTGCGCCACGGGCAGAGCGCCGGTGACGTCGGACGCGGCGTACGGGCCGTCGTCCTGGAGCGCACGGCGGGACAACTCGTGCTGGCCGTCGCCGGAGTGACGATCCTGCTGACCCTGCCGTCCCCGGTCATGGGCGACGTGCGGCACTTCGCGCCGGCGGCCGGCCTCGGCGCGCTCGCCACGCTCGCCGCCGTACGCGCCGTGCGGAGGAACTCCCCGGCGTCCGGCCGGGGCGGACGGACGCGGAAGGCGCTGGCCGAGGCGCGCGCGGGGCTGCTGTCCCGACGCAACGCAGCCGGCGTCGCCCTGTCGTCGGCGGTCGTCCTGGCCGGGCACCTCGCCACGTTCGTCGTGGCCGCCCGCGCGGCCGGCTCAGGCGCCCCGGTGCTCACCCTGCTGCCGCTGGCGGTCCTCGCGCTGCTCGCCATGGGCGTGCCGCTGAACGTCGGCGGCTGGGGACCCCGCGAGGGCGTCACCGCCTGGGCGTTCGGCGCGGCCGGACTCGGCGCGGGCACCGGCCTCGCGGTCGCCGTCGTCTACGGGATGCTCAGCTTCGCGGCCGCGCTGCCGGGCCTGGTCGTGCTCGTCGCCCGCTGGTACACGGGACTGGGCGGCCGCGACGGCGCTCGGAGGCGGGACACGGATGCGGAGGCCGACAGGGATCGGGATGCGGATCGGGACGGGCGGACGGCGCCGGACAGCCCCGTTCCGCACCCGGCACCCGGTCACGCGCCCGAGGGGCACCGCGCCGGGTCCGCGGCCGACAGCGTCGTACCGGACACGGCGCGCCGCGGCGACCGTTACGCGGGATCGTCCTTGGAATCCTCCGCGGTGGTCCCGGTCGTCAGTATCGAGAAATACGTCCCGAAGGAATCCGCCAGGCTCGACAGGAGTTCCTTCCCCTTTTCCGCGGACCCCAGGGAGGGACGGCCGATGACGCCCGAATCGGTATAGGCGGACATTCCCAGCGTGAGCAGATGGCGACGGTCGTCCGCGGTGAAATCGGCCGACTCGTAACCGGGCCGGACGAGTTCGGGGTGGGTGTGCAGCAGGATCGAGGTCTCGATCTCCCCGGCGTGCATGTCGGTGAGCAGGGAGGTCGACACCCCGGACCGCTGCCGGGCGGTCTCCCAGTCCTCCGGGGCCGGGAACAGCGCCATCCGCTCGCCGCGGGCGGAGGACTCCTGGACGGCGTTGCCCAGGACGTAGTTCCCGCCGTGTCCGTTGACCAGCACCAGGGCCTCGACGCCCGAGCGGCGCAGTGAGGCCGCGATGTCCTGTACCACCGCGTGAAGGGTGACGGCGGAGATGCTGACGGTTCCCGGCCAGTCCGCGTGCTCGTGCGAGCAGGCGATGGTCACCGGAGGGAGGAGGTGCACCGGGTACGCGGCGGCGATCTCCCGCGCTATCGCGCAGGCGACGAGCGTGTCGGTCGCCAACGGCAGGTACGGTCCGTGCTGTTCGAAGCTTCCGACGGGCAGCACCGCCACCTGGACCGGCAGCTCCGCGCCGCGCGACCGCACGTCCTCGCTGGTGTCCGCGGGCATGATTCCGTACGCCGCCGTCCGCATTTCCGAACCACTCATCTTTTCCCGGCCTTTCGTCTCTGCTTAGGAACCAGATCATGACAGACAAATTTGGCGTGCTCGGCAAGAAGTCCTCCCAGCGCACCGGTGTGGAACGCGTGGTGAATGCACCGCTGCCCACCGTGTACGGCAAATTCCAGGCGATCGGTTACCTCGACCACGACCGCGGCGACGAGCAGGTGGCCCTGGTGTACGGCGAGCCGGGCCCCGAGAACGTGCTGACCCGGCTGCATTCGGAATGCCTCACCGGTGACGCGTTCGGTTCGCAGCACTGCGAGTGCGGCGATCAGCTCGAGTCCGCGCTGCGGGCCGTCGTCGCCGAGGGCCGGGGCATCGTCGTCTACCTGCGCGGGCACGAGGGCCGGGGCATCGGGCTGCTGGGCAAGCTGCGGGCGATGGCGCTCCAGGCGGAGGGTCTGGACACCGTGGAGGCGAACGTCGCGCTGGGCTTCCCGGTGGACGCGCGGGACTACAAGGTTGCCGCCGACATCCTGCGCGATCTGGGCGTGCGCTCCGTCCGCCTGATGTCGAACAACCCGCGCAAGCGGGAGGCTCTGATCGACAACGGCATCCAGGTCGCCGAGGAGGTGCCGCTGCTGATAGAGCCGTGCGAGAACAACATCACGTATCTGCGCACCAAGCGTGAGCGGCTGGACCACCGCCTGCCGCACCTGGACGCGGTGGCGCACTGGTCCTGACCGCGCGGCCCTCACCGGACCGCCCTTCACCACGCGGCCCGCACCGGGCGGCCGCTGGCCGTGACCGTACGGCCCCATCGAACGGCCCCTACCGGAACGGCTCCCGAGCAGGCCGCAGGGGCGGCCGGAACGGCAGGGGCCGCGACGGCCAAGGCGTATGACGGCAGGGGCCATGACGGCAGGGGCCATGACGGTCCGAGCCGGTGCAGGTCGAGCCGGTGAGGGTCGGGGCGTGTGCCGGTCGGGGCCATGACCGGCACACGCCGACCGGCAGGGCGCCGACCCGCAGGGCGCCGACCGGCGAGGTGCTGGGCCGGCAGGGCGCCGACAGCGGGGTGCCGACCGGCGGGGTGGGTGACGGGCCGGGCGACGGCGGCCCGCCCGGTCAGTCCGTGACCGCCTCGTGGACCAGCCGCTTGAGGTCGGGGTAGAGCTTCAGCGACTTCCTCGGCCGTACCTGTGTGAAGAACTGCACGGTCAGATCGCGGCTCGGGTCGACCCAGAACGTCGTCGTGGCCACGCCGCTCCAGCCGTACGTGCCGAGCCCGGAGGGGGCCTGGGTGCGGTCGGGGTCGATCACCACGGAGACGCCGAGGCCGAACCCCACACCGTCGTTGCCGGGTTCGTCGTGGGCGGGGCGGCTGCCGACCGTGCGCAGGTCGGCGCCGCCCGGCAGGTGGTTGCGTGTCATCAGGTCCACGGTCTCAGGCTTCAGCAGCCGTGTCCCGTCGAGTTCGCCGCGGCGGCGCAGCAACTCCGTGAACCGGTGGATGTCGTACGCGGTCGCGACCATACCGCCGCTGCCCGACAGGAACCGGGGCCGCCCGGACAGCGGCAGCCCCGCGATCGGTTCGATCCCGCCGTCCTCGGTGCCGCCGTACAGCTCGGCCAGCCGGCCCGCCTGGTCGCCGGTGACCTGGAAGCCGGCGTCGGGCATGCCGAGCGGGTGGAAGATCCGTTCGGCGAGGAACTCGTCGAGGGGACGGCCGGAGACGACCTCGATGATGCGGCCCAGGACGTTGGTGGCCACCGAGTAGTTCCACTGCGTGCCCGGCTCGAACTGGAGCGGCAGCCGCGCGTACGCCTCGACGGTCCCGGCCAGGTCCGAACCGGGCAGCACCGCCGATTCCAGCCCGGCCTCCCGGTATTGGGCGTCGACGGGGTGGCAGTGGTAGAAGGCGAAGGTCAGGCCCGCGGTGTGGGTCATCAGGTGCCGCACGAGCAGCGGCCGCCCGAGCGGCCGGGTCTCGAGGGACGGGCCGGAGCCGCCGACGTAGACGCGTGGCTCGGCGAAGGCCGGGAGGTGGGCGGCCACCGGGTCGTCGAGGGAGAGCCGACCCTCCTCCACCAGTATCAGCGCAGCGACCGAGGTGACCGGTTTGGTCATGGAGTAGATCCGCCACAGGGTGTCGGACTCGACGGGGAGCCCGGCGGCCATGTCGCGGCGGCCGTGCGCGGTGAGGTGCGCGATCCGGCCGCCGCGGGCGACGGACACCAGGAAGCCGGGGAGCCGGCCCTCGTCGACGTAGTGGGCGACATGCTGGTCGAGGCGGTCCAGCGCCTTCGCGTCCAGCCCGACCTCGGTGGGGTCGACCTCTTGCCGAAGCTGTGCCATCGCTCTCCTCCGGTGCGTTCGATCGAGGTGCGGTCCGGCATACCCCGCCGGAACGACCTCAGACTTCATCGTCGCCCAGTGACGGCCCGAAGGAACCCCTTTCGACAGGGGGAACGGTGTGCGGCGCGTCGCCGGGACCGGCGGGACGAGGCTGCGGGAGGGACCGGGGAGGGGCGGGACGAGGTCGCGGAAGGGACCGGGAGGGGGCGGCCCCGACGGCGGTGGGAACGCCCGACCGGGGCCGTCCGTCCGGGACCGTCCGGGACCGGCGCGGAAGCGGACGGCACAACGGCAGCGCCGCGGCGGCCACCACGGCGAGCACGACGAGCGGCGACCTGGTCCCGGCCGCGTCCATGAGCACGGTCGCCGACGCCACCCCGAGGACCGGCCCCACGTTCATCGCCGTCTGCTGCAATCCGCCCGCCACACCGGCCGACTCCACGGGAGCCTGCCGTACGACGACATGGGTGGCCGCGACCATGACCGTGCCGAATCCGGCGCCCACCAGGGCGAACCCGGCGCAGAAGGCGGCCGTGCCGGGGGCGGCGGAGAGGGTGAGGATGCCGACGGCGAGGAGGGCGATCGCCCCCGTGACGGTGGGACGGGCACCGGCCCGGCGCAGCAGGACGGCCGACGCCGGCGCCGCGGCCACCAGGGACGCGGCCAGCGGGAGGCTGACGAGGGCCGTGCGCAGCGGGGTGAGGCCCAGGTCGTCCTGGAGGACGTACACGCAGGCGAAGAGGGAGCCGTTGAGGACCGCCGAGGCGGTGACCAGCAGGGCCAGGGCCGCCCCGACGGCCGGGGAGCCGAGGACGGCGGGCGGCACCAGCGGTGCCGGGGCGCGGCGCTCGTGGCGGACGAAGCCGGCGCAGGCGACGACGGCCGTCAGGGCCCCCAGCGCGCCGGTGACGCCGGAGGGCGCGACGAGGGTGTGCACCAGGGAGGCCAGGACCACCGCGAGCCAGAGGGCGCCCGGCACGTCCAGGGCGAGGGCCGGCGACGCCGGTGGACGTTCCCGCCGCTCGGAGGCGAGGGCGAGCGCGCCGAACGCCAGCGCGGGCAGCACGTTGAGCAGGAACACCGCCCGCCACCCGAAGCCGGTCGTCAACGCCCCGCCCAGCACGGGCCCGGCCGCCGCCGCCAGCCCGATCGCGGCCGTCCGTGCGGCGATCGGCCGGCGCAGTCCTTCCGGCGGGTAGGCGGAGCGCAGCATGCCGAGCGTCGCGGGCTGCAACAGCGCCCCGAACACGCCCTGCACCACCCGCAGTCCGATCACCCAGCCCACGCTCGGCGCCACGGCGATGCCCGCCGAGGTCGCCCCGAAGCCGAGCATGCCGACGGCGAACGCGCGCCGGTGGCCGTAGCGGTCACCGAGCCGCCCGGCGAAAACCAACAGGGCGGCCACGGCGACGAGATACCCGGTGCTGGTCCACTGGACCTCGGCGAAGGACGCGTCCAGGTCACGTTGCAGGGTGGGCTGGGCGACGGTGAGGACGGTGCCGTCCAGGGCGACGACCATGGCGCCGGCGACACTGCTCGCCAGCGTCGGCGGACGCTTCACCGGCGGGCCCCCCGACCCAGATGGGCGTCGACGGCCGTCCGCAGCAGCGGTACGACGTCCTCGCTGCCGGTGGCGAGTTGGAGGCTGCCCCAGCTCCACAGCTGGGCGATGCCGTGCAGGTTCGCCCACAGCGCCGCCGTGACGGCGCGGGCGTCGGCGTCCGGCCGGACCCGGCCGACCAGCTCCACCAGCACCCCGAACAGCGGCAGACTGGTGTCCCTGAGCCCCAGATGGCCGCTGCGCAACAGGTCGTGACGGAACATCAGCTCGTACATGCCGGTGTTGTCGAAGGCGAACTCCAGGTACACCCTGCCCAGTTCGACGACCTGCTCGCGCGGGGGCGCGGTGCCGTCCCCGCGCGCCGTCGCCACCCGGTCGGCGAGTTCGGCGAAGCCCCTGCGGGCGATGGCCGACAGCAGCTCCAGGTGGGTGGGGAAGTGGCGGCGGGGCGCCCCGTGCGAGACACCCGCCCGGCGGGCGATCTCCCGCAGGGTCAGCGCCCCGACGCCCTCCCGGGCCAGCAGGTCCACACCGACGTCGACCAGTCGGACCCGCAGGTCCTGTCCGGCCTTCTCCTCATCGCTCATGGACAGTGTCTACCAGCTGGGCGTAGACACTGTCTACTCGCTGGGTCCGGGTGTGCGGGAGCGCCGCTCCGGCGCGGGGAATGCGGACGGGTCCCCCGCCCGTTGTCCCGAGATGACACCGGACACACGGCACGCACTGCTCGCCCTGCTCTCCGACGGCCACGGCGGGGTACTGGTCACCCTCAAGCGGGACGGCCGACCGCAGTTGTCGAACGTCAGCCACCACTACGACCCCGAGGAGGGCGTCGTCCGGATCTCCGTCACCGGCGACCGGGCGAAGACCCGCAACCTGCGCCGCGACCCCCGCGCCTCGTACCACGTGTCCACCCCGGACCGCCGCGCCTACACGGTCGTCGAGGGCACCGCCGAACTCTCACCCGTGGCCGCGCACCCCTACGACGACACGGTCGAGGAACTCGTCCGCCTCTACCGCGAGGTGGTCGGCGAACACCCCGACTGGGAGGACTACCGCGCCGCCATGGTCCGCGACCGCCGCCTGGTGGTGCGCCTCCGGGTGGAGCGCGCGTACGGCATCCCGAAGGTGGCCGACGGCGGCTAGGTCCCTCCGGGCGGACGAGGCCGATGCCGTCCGGGTCCGTCCTCGGCTGCGCCCTGGACGGCGGCCGCCCGGTCCGTGCCGCATGGCGAAGGCCCGCCGGAGGCGCTGTCCGGCCGATGTCGGATCGTCGATCCTCGTCGGCCGCGACTCCGGCGGGCCCTTCGTGTGATGTCGTCCGGCTAGGCGCGGACGTTCCACTCGGCGATCACGGGCCGTCCGTGCTCCCGGGACAGCCGGCTGACCGTGCCCGTGGCCAGCTGGAACAACCGCCCGTCGGCGGGCGGCAGTCCGAGCCGACGGGCCGTCAGGACCCGCAGGAAGTGGCCGTGGGCGACAAGGACGACGTCGCCTTCGCCACCCGCCAGTGCCGCGTCCACCCGGGTCAGCACGCGGTCCGCGCGCGCTCCGGTCTCCTGCGGCGACTCGCCGGGATGACCCTCGGGGCCGGGCGGCACGCCGTCCGTCCACAGGTCCCAGGTGGGCCGGGTGCGGTGTATCTCGACGGTGGTGACGCCCTCGTAGGCGCCGTAGTCCCACTCCCGCAGGTCGGGTTCGGGTACGGCCCCGGTGACTCCCGCCAGTTCGGCGGTGCGGACCGCGCGGCGCGACGGGCTGGTCAGGGCGAGCGAGAAGGGCCGGCCGGAGAGGAGTGGAGCGAGGGACTTGGCCTGTTCCTCGCCGCGCGTGGTGAGCGGCAGATCGGTCCAGCTGGTGTGCTGCCCCGACGCGCTCCACTCCGTCTCCCCATGGCGGACCAGAAGGAGATCCCCCACGGCCGGGCCTACTTCTTCGCCGACTCGACGGCGTGGCCGCCGAACTGGTTGCGCAGCGCCGCGATCATCTTCATCTGCGGCGAGTCCTCCTGACGGGAGGCGAACCGCGCGAACAGCGAGGCCGTGATCGCCGGCAGCGGCACCGCGTTGTCGATGGCGGCCTCCACGGTCCAGCGGCCCTCGCCCGAGTCCTCGGCGTAGCCGCGCAGCTTGTCGAGGTGCTCGTCGTCGTCGAGGGCGTTGACCGCCAGGTCCAGCAGCCAGGACCGGATGACCGTGCCCTCCTGCCAGGAGCGGAACACCTCGCGGACGTCGGTCACCGAGTCGACCTTCTCCAGCAGCTCCCAGCCCTCGGCGTAGGCCTGCATCATGGCGTACTCGATGCCGTTGTGGACCATCTTGGAGAAGTGGCCGGCGCCGACCTTGCCCGCGTGGACATAGCCGTACGGGCCCTCCGGCTTGAGCGCGTCGAAGATCGGGCGGAGCCGGTCGACGTGCTCCTTCTCGCCGCCGACCATCAGCGCGTAACCGTTCTCCAGACCCCACACACCGCCGGAGACGCCGGCGTCGACGAAGCCGATGCCCTTGGCGCCCAGCTCGGCGGCGTGCTTCTCGTCGTCCGTCCAGCGGGAGTTGCCGCCGTCCACGACGGTGTCGCCGGCCTCCAGGAGGTCGCCCAGCTCGTCGACGACGGACTGCGTGGGCGCACCGGCCGGGACCATCACCCACACCGTGCGCGGCGCTTCGAGGCTCTCGACGAGTTCGGCGAGACCACTCACGTCGGAGAGGTCGGGATTGCGGTCGTAGCCGACGACGGTGTGGCCCGCGCGGCGGATCCGCTCGCGCATGTTGCCGCCCATCTTGCCGAGACCGATCAGACCCAGCTGCATGTCAGTGCACTTCCTTCAGTTCACGGTAGGCGGCCACGAGGGCGGTGGTGGAGGTGTCGAGGCCGGGGACGTCGGCGCCCTGGGTGAGGGCGGGTTCGACGCGCTTGGCGAGGACCTTGCCCAGCTCGACGCCCCACTGGTCGAAGGAGTCGATGTCCCAGACGGCGCCCTGGACGAACACCTTGTGCTCGTACAGGGCGATGAGCTGGCCGAGTACCGACGGGGTCAGTTCGGCCGCGAGGATCGTGGTCGTCGGGTGGTTGCCCTGGAAGGTGCGGGGCGCGACCTGTTCCTCGGGGACTCCTTCGGCGCGTACCTCGTCGGGGGTCTTGCCGAAGGCGAGCGCCTGCGTCTGCGCGAAGAAGTTCGCCATCAACAGGTCGTGCTGGGCCGCGAGTTCGTCGCTCAGTCCGCCGACGGGGCGGGCGAAGCCGATGAAGTCGGCCGGGATCAGCTTGGTGCCCTGGTGGATCAGCTGGTAGTAGGCGTGCTGCCCGTTGGTCCCCGGCGTGCCCCACACCACGGGCCCGGTCTGCCACTCCACGGGCCGTCCCGCACGGTCCACCGACTTGCCGTTGGACTCCATGTCGAGCTGCTGGAGATAGGCGGTGAACTTCGACAGGTAGTGGCTGTACGGCAGCACCGCGTGCGACTGGGCGTCGAAGAAGTTGCCGTACCAGATGCCCAGCAGGCCCAGCAGCAGCGGGGCGTTGGCCTCGGCGGGCGCGGTGCGGAAGTGGTCGTCGACCGTGTGGAAGCCGTCCAGCATCTCGCGGAAGCGGTCGGGGCCGATGGCGATCATCAGGGAGAGACCGATCGCCGAGTCGAAGGAGTAGCGGCCGCCGACCCAGTCCCAGAACGCGAACATGTTCTCCGGGTCGATGCCGAAGCCGGCGACCTTCCCGGCGTTCGTCGACAGGGCGACGAAGTGCTTGGCGACCGCCTTGTCCTCCCCGCCCAGGCCGTCGAGCAGCCAGCTGCGGGCGGAGGTGGCGTTGGTGATCGTCTCGATGGTGGTGAACGTCTTGGACGCCACGATGAACAGTGTCTCGGCCGGGTCGAGGTCGCGTACCGCCTCGTGCAGGTCGGCGCCGTCCACGTTCGACACGAAGCGGACGGTGAGGTCGCGGTCGGTGAACGCGCGCAGCGCCTCGTACGCCATCGCGGGGCCCAGGTCGGAGCCGCCGATACCGATGTTGACGACGTTGCGGATGCGCCTGCCGGTGTGGCCGGTCCACTCGCCGGAACGCACGCGGCCGGCGAAATCGGCCATCCGGTCCAGCACGGCGTGCACCTGGGGCACGACGTTCTCCCCGTCGACCTCGATCACCGCCTCACGCGGAGCGCGCAGCGCGGTGTGCAGCACCGCCCGGTCCTCGGTGGTGTTGATCCTCTCGCCGCGGAACATCGCGTCCCGCAGCCCGAAGACATCGGTGGCCACGGCCAGCTCACGCAACAGCGCGAGCGTCTCGTCGGTGATCAGATGCTTGGAGTAGTCGATCCGCAGGTCGCCGACGCGCACGACGTAGCGTTCGGCGCGCCCGGGGTCCGTCGCGAACAGCTCGCGCAGACGCGCTTGCCACTGGGCGCGGTGGTCCTCCAGCGCGGCCCACTCGGGCCGCCGCGTGAGCAGGGGTGTCTCAGACATGGGACGGGGTCTCCTTGGTGCCTTCGCCGCGCAGGGCGACGGCGTACATCTCGTCGGCGTCGAGGCGCCGCAGCTCCTCGGCGATCAGTTCGGAGGTGGGGCGGACCTTCAGCGCGAGGGTGCGCGAGGGCTGGCCGGGCAGGGACAGCGTGGCCAGCGGGCCCTCGGGGCGGTCGATGACGATCTCGCCGCTGTCGGTGCCGAGCCGGACGGCCGTGACCACCGGGCCCGCGGTCTCCACCCGCTCGACGGACACCTTCAGCCGGGCCTCCAGCCAGCGCGCGAGCAGCTCGGCGCTCGGGTTGTCCGCCTCGCTCTCCACGGCCGCCGAGACGATCGGCATCCGTGCCTGGTCCAGCGCCGCCGCCAGCATGGAGCGCCACGGCGTCAGCCGGGTCCACGCCAGGTCGGTGTCGCCGGGGGCGTACGACCTCACGCGCGCCTCCAGTGCCTGGAGGGGCCGCTCGACGGCGTACATGTCGGTGATCCGGCGCTGGGCCAGCGCGCCCAGCGGATCCTTGACCGGGTTGTGCGGCGCGTCCACCGGCCACCAGACGACGACCGGCGCGTCCGGCAGCAGCAGCGGCAGCACGACGGAGTCGGCGTGCTCGGACACCTCGCCGTAGGTGCGCAGGATCACCGTCTCGCCGGTGCCGGCCTCGGACCCCACCCGGACCTCGGCGTCGAGGCGCGACTGGGTGCGCTCGCGGGGAGTGCGGGCGTGCCGCTTGATGACGACCAGGGTGCGCGAGGGGTGCTCGTGCGAGGCCTCCTCGGCCGCCTTGATCGAGTCGTAGGCGTTCTCCTCGTCCGTGACGATCACCATCGTCAGGACCATGCCCACGGCCGGTGTGCCGATGGCGCGGCGACCCTGCACCAGCGCCTTGTTGATCTTGCTTGCCGTGGTGTCGGTCAGGTCGATCTTCATGGCCTGCGCCAGCTCCGTCCGTCTTGTGCGAGCATCTCGTCGGCTTCCTCGGGTCCCCAGCTGCCCGAGGTGTACTGCGCGGGCCTGCCGTGCCGCGCCCAGTGCTCCTCGACCGGGTCGAGGATCCTCCAGGACTCTTCCACTTCCTGGTGGCGCGGGAACAGGTTGGCGTCGCCCAGCAGCACGTCCAGGATGAGGCGCTCGTACGCCTCCGGGCTGGACTCCGTGAAGGACTCGCCGTACGCGAAGTCCATCGTGACGTCCCGGATCTCCATGGAGGTACCCGGCACCTTGGAGCCGAAGCGGACCGTGACGCCCTCGTCGGGCTGGACCCGGATGACGATCGCGTTGGCGCCGAGTTCCTCGGTGGCGTTGGAGTCGAACGGGGAGTGGGGCGCCCGCTGGAAGACGACCGCGATCTCGGTGACCCGGCGGCCCAGGCGCTTGCCGGTGCGCAGGTAGAACGGCACGCCCGCCCAGCGGCGGTTGTCGACGTTCAGCCGGACCGCGGCGTAGGTGTCCGTCGTGGAGGCCGGGTCGATGCCGTCCTCCTCCAGATATCCGCGCACCTTCTCGCCGCCCTGCCAGGCGCCCGCGTACTGCGCCCGCACGGTGTGCCGGCCGAGGTCCTCCGGCAGCTTCACGGCCTTGAAGACCTTCAGCTTCTCGGTCAGCAGCGAGGCCGCGTCGAAGGAGGCGGGCTCCTCCATCGCAGTGAGCGCCATCAACTGGAGGAGGTGGTTCTGGATGACGTCACGCGCCGAGCCGATGCCGTCGTAGTAGCCGGCCCGGCCGCCGATGCCGATGTCCTCGGCCATCGTGATCTGGACGTGGTCCACGTAGGACCGGTTCCAGATCGGCTCGAACATCTGGTTGGCGAAACGCAGCGCCAGGATGTTCTGGACGGTCTCCTTGCCCAGGTAGTGGTCGATGCGGAACACCTGGTCGGGCTCGAACACGTCGTGCACGATCGCGTTCAGCTCCCGCGCGCTCGCCAGGTCGTGCCCGAACGGCTTCTCGATGACCGCCCGTCGCCACGATCCGTCCGGCGCGTTCGCCAGCCCGTGCTTCTTGAGCTGCTCGACGACCTTGGGGAAGAACTTCGGCGGTACGGACAGGTAGAAGGCGTAGTTGCCGCCGGTGCCCCGCGAGTGGTTCAGCTCCTCGACGGCGTCGCGCAGCTGCTTGAACGCCGTGTCGTCGTCGAAGTCGCCGGGGATGAACCGCATGCCCTCGGCGAGCTGCTGCCAGACCTCCTCACGGAACGGCGTCCGCGCGTGCTCGCGCACCGCGTCGTGGACGACCTGCGCGAAGTCCTGGTCCTCCCAGTCGCGGCGCGCGAAGCCGACGAGCGAGAAGCCCGGCGGGAGCAGGCCGCGGTTGGCGAGGTCGTAGACGGCGGGCATCAGCTTCTTGCGGGACAGGTCGCCGGTCACGCCGAAGATGACGAGTCCGGACGGGCCGGCGATGCGGGGCAGGCGCCGGTCGCGGGGATCCCGCAACGGGTTGTCCCAGGCGGCGTCAGTGCCGGCAGTGCTCATTCCGTGTCAACTCCCTTGGTGTCGGATCCCTCGGTGTCTACTGCCCCGATGTCGAGCGACTTTGTGACCGCGTCCAGAAGGTCCTGCCACGCCACCGCGAACTTGGCGACGCCCTCGTCCTCCAACCGGGTGACGACCTCCTCGTAGGAGATGCCGAGCGCCTCCACGGCGGCGAGGTCGGCGCGGGCCTGCGGGTAGCCGCCGGCGCCCGTGGGGCCGGTGACGGCGCCGTGGTCGGCGGTGGCGTTCAGCGTGGCCTCCGGCATGGTGTTGACGGTGCCGGGCGCCACGAGTCCGTCGACGTACAGCGTGTCCTTGTAGGCAGGATCCTTCACACCGGTGGATGCCCACAGCGGGCGCTGCCTGTTGGCCTTCGCCCCGGCGAGGGCCGTCCAGCGGTCTCCGGCGAAGGTCTCCTCGTACGCCTGGTAGGCCAGCCGGGCGTTGGCGAGCGCGGCCCGGCCCTTGAGCGCGAGCGCCTCGTCCGTGCCGAGGACGGTGAGGCGCTTGTCGATCTCGGCGTCGACGCGGGAGACGAAGAAGGAGGCGACGGAGTGGACGGTCGACAGGTCGACGCCCCGCGCGGCGGCCTTCTCCAGACCCGCCAGGTAGGCGTCCATGACCTCGCGGTAGCGCTCCAGCGAGAAGATCAGCGTGACGTTGACGCTGATGCCGAGGCCGATGACCTCGGTGATCGCCGGGAGGCCGGCCTTCGTCGCCGGGATCTTGATCATGACGTTGGGGCGGTCGACGAGCCAGGCGAGCTGCTTGGCCTCGGCGATCGTGGCCGCGGTCTCGTGGGCGAGACGGGGATCGACCTCGATCGAGACCCGGCCGTCCCGGCCACCTGTGGCCGTGTATACGGAATGCAGGATGTCGGCGGCCGCGCGCACATCCGCGGTCGTCATCATCCGGACGGCCTCGTCGACCGTGACACCCCGTACGGCGAGGTCGGCGAGCTGCTCCTGGTAACCCTCGCCGGAGCCGATGGCGGCCTGGAAGATCGACGGGTTGGTGGTCACCCCGACGACGTGCTTCGTGGCCACGAGTTCGGCGAGGTTGCCGGACGTGATCCGCTCGCGGGACAGGTCGTCCAGCCAGATCGAGACGCCCTCGGCGGAGAGGCGCTCCAGGGCTCCCGCGGCAGCGGTTGCTTCGGTCACTGTGATCATCTTCTTTCTGGCGATCGGATCAACCGCGGGCGGCGGCCAGGGATTCCCGGGCGGCGGCGGCGACGTTCTGCGGCGTGAAGCCGAACTCGGCGAACAGGATCCCGGCGTCGGCGGAGGCGCCGAAGTGCTCCAGGGAGACGATGCGTCCCGCGTCCCCCACGAAGCGGTGCCAGGTGAGGCCGATGCCCGCCTCGACGGCGACCCGGGCCTTCACCGACGGCGGCAGGACGCTGTCGCGGTACTCGCGCGACTGCTCCTCGAACCACTCCACCGACGGCATCGACACCACCCGGGCGCCGATCCCCTCGGCCTCCAGCGCCTCCCGCGCGGCGACGGCCAGGTGCACCTCGGAGCCGGTGGCGATCAGGACGACGTCCGGGGTGTCCTTCGAGGACTCCTTCAGGACGTAGCCGCCCTTCGCCGCGTCCGGGTTCGGCGCGTACGTCGGCACGCCCTGCCGGGTGAGGGCCAGGCCGTGCGGGGCCGGGCGGGTGCCGTGCCGGCGGAGGATCTCCGCCCAGGCGACGGCCGTCTCGTTGGCGTCGGCGGGGCGTACGACGTTCAGGCCGGGGACGGCGCGCAGCGAGGCCAGGTGCTCGACCGGCTGGTGGGTGGGGCCGTCCTCGCCGAGGCCGATGGAGTCGTGCGTCCACACGTACGTCACCGGCAGCTGCATCAGCGCCGACATGCGGACGGCGTTGCGCATGTAGTCGGAGAACACCAGGAAGGTGCCGCCGTAGACGCGGGTGTTGCCGTGCAGGGCGATGCCGTTCATCTCGGCGGCCATCGAGAACTCGCGGATGCCGAAGTGGACCGTGCGGCCGTACGGGTCCGCCCCGGGCAGCGGGTTGCCCTGCGGCAGGAACGACGAGGTCCTGTCGATGGTGGTGTTGTTCGAGCCCGCCAGGTCGGCGGAGCCGCCCCACAGCTCCGGCAGGACCGGGCCGAGCGCCTGGAGCACCTTCCCGGAGGCCGCTCGGGTGGCGAGCGCCTCGCCCTCCTCGAAGACCGGGAGGTGGTTCTCCCAGCCCTCGGGGAGCTGACCCGCGAGGACCCGGTCGAACAGCTTGGCCCGCTCCGGCTGCGCGCCGCGCCACACGCCGAGCCGCTTGTCCCAGGCGGCGTGGGCCTCGGCGCCCCGGTCGAGGGCGGCGCGGGTGTGGGCGAGGACGTCGTCGGGGACCTCGAAGGACCGCTCCGGGTCGAAGCCCAGGAGGCGCTTGGTGGCGGCCACCTCGCCGTCGCCGAGCGCGGAGCCGTGGGAGGCCTCGGTGTTCCGCGCGTTCGGCGCGGGCCAGGCGATGACCGTGCGCATCGCGATGATCGACGGGCGTGCCGTCTCGGCCCGCGCCGCCGTCAGCGCCGCGTACAGGGCGTGCACGTCGACGTCGCCGTTCTCCTGCGGCTCGATCCGCCGCACGTGCCAGCCGTAGGCCTCGTACCGCTTCAGGACGTCCTCGGAGAAGGCGGTCGCGGTGTCGCCCTCGATGGAGATGTGGTTGTCGTCGTAGAGGAGCACCAGGTTGCCGAGCCGCTGGTGGCCGGCGAGCGAGGAGGCCTCGGCGGAGACGCCCTCCTGGAGGTCGCCGTCGGAGACGATCGCCCAGATCGTGTGGTCGAACGGCGAGGTGCCCTCCGGCGCCTCGGGGTCGAACAGGCCGCGCTCGTAGCGGGCGGCCATCGCCATGCCGACGGCGTTGGCGAGGCCCTGGCCGAGCGGCCCGGTGGTGGTCTCCACCCCGGCCGTGTGTCCGTACTCGGGATGGCCCGGCGTCTTCGAACCGTGGGTGCGGAACGCCTTGAGGTCGTCCAGGTCCAGCTCGTAGCCGGCCAGGAACAACTGTGTGTACAGGGTCAGCGAGGTGTGGCCGGGGGAGAGGACGAACCGGTCACGGCCGGTCCACTCCGGGTCCGCCGGATCGTGTCGCATCACCTTCTGAAAGAGCGTGTACGCGGCCGGTGCGAGGCTCATCGCGGTGCCGGGGTGGCCGTTGCCCACCTTCTGCACGGCGTCAGCGGCCAACAGCCGTGCCGTGTCGACGGCACGCCGGTCGAGTTCGGTCCACTCCATGCTGTCCGGTGTCTGCGTGCTCATCTTCAAGAAATCCTCGGTGAGAGGGAACTGGCTGGTCTGATGTGTTCAAGAGTAAAAGTCTGACTTTTTCGGGGGAAGGTCCTCGTGTGTCAGGCTGTGGTGAAAGTGGGACACCCCGGCGGCGCCGGGCACGATCGAGGCGGCACGAGACGGACATGGCGGACACAACCGTCGAAGACGGCGACGGGATCAGGACGTTCCCCTTCCCGGTCGGCCTCAGTGCCGGCGGCGTCGGCATGCAGGTCGGCCCGATGGGCCCCGGCCGTACCTGGCACGCCGACGCGCCGCTGGAGCGTGTGCACCGGATCGACTTCCACATCGTCCTGCTGTTCACCGACGGCCCCGTCCGTCACATGGTCGACTTCGCCGAGTACGAGGCGACGGCCGGTGACGTCCTGTGGATCCGTCCGGGCCAGGTCCACCGCTTCTCCAGGACGAGCGAGTACCGCGGAACCGTCCTCACCATGCAGCCCGGCTTCCTGCCCCGCACCACGGTCGAGGCCACCGGCCTGTACCGCTACGACCTGCCGCCGCTGCTGCATCCCGACGACGCCCAGTCGGCCGGCCTGCGCGCTGCCCTGACGCACCTGCGGCAGGAGTACGACGACACCGCCACCGCGACCCTGCCCCTGACCCTGCACACCGCCGTGCTGCGGCACTGCCTGACGGCGTTTCTGCTGCGCCTCGGGCACCTCGCCACCAGCTCGCCGGAGGCGGCCCGCCGTCAGGCCGACACCACGTTCACCCTCTTCCGGGAGGCGGTGGAACGGGACTTCGCAACCAACCACAGCGTCAGCGCGTACGCCGACGCGCTCGGCTACTCCCGCCGCACCCTCGTGCGCGCGGTGCGCGCGGCGACCGGCGAGACACCCAAGGGCTTCATCGACAAGCGGGTCGTCCTGGAGGCGAAGCGGCTCCTCGCCCACACCGAGCTGCCGATCGGCAGGGTCGGCGCCGCGGTCGGCTTCCCCGACCCGGCGAACTTCTCCAAGTTCTTCCACCAGCACACGGACATGACTCCGGCGGCGTTCCGCGCGGAACTGCGCTGAGACGCCGCCGGGTCGGGTGGGCCGCCGTCAGCGGCCGAAGGTGAACCAGTTCACGTTCACGAAGTCGGCGGGCTGTCCGCTGGTGAAGGTGAGATAGACGTCGTGCGTTCCGGTCACCGCGGTGATGTTCGCCGGGATCGTCCGCCACGACTGCCAGCCACCCGTGTTGGCCACCGCGAAACTCCCCACGGGCGCGGCGCTACGACTGTCCAGGCGCACCTCGACCAGGCCGCTCACCCCGCCGGCCGCGCCGCTCGCCACCCGGGCGACGAACTGCCGGGCCGCCGTGGAACCGAAGTTCACGCCGCGGTAGAGCGCCCAGTCGCCGTTGGCGAGGGAGCCGATGTCCTGGCCGCCGCCGGTGTCGGTCGTGGTCTCGGTGACGGCACCGGACTGGCCGTCGTGGGACTCGGCCTGGACGGTGGCGTAGGCGTCGCGGCCGCCGGTCGGCGGAGGCGTGGTGCCGCCCCCGCCGCCGGCCGCCTGGAGGACCTGCACGTAGTCGACGACCATCGGCACCCCCGAGCGCGTGTCGCCGTCCAGACCGCCGCCGAACGCGTCCGGGAAGCCGCCGCCCATGGCCACGTTGAGGATGATGAAGAAGCCGTGGTTCGTCGCGTCGTTCCAGGTCGCGGCGGGGACCTGAGCCGCCGTCACGGTGTGGAAGGTGACGCCGTCGACCAGGAAGCGGATCGCCTCGGGGGTCACCGAGCGGTCCCACTCCATGGTGTAGGTGTGGAAGCCGGACTGACACGTCGTGTTGGGGCACGCGGTGGAGTTGCCGATGCCGGTGGTCTCGTTGCACGGGCCGCCCGGGCTGGTGCCGCAGTGCATCGTCGACCAGACCTTGTTCAGCCCCTGGACGTTCTCCATGATGTCCAGCTCGCCGACGCCGGGCCAGTTCTGGTAGTTGCCGCGGTACGGGGCGCCCAGCGTCCAGAACGCCGGCCAGTAGCCCTCGGCGGCGGTGCCGGTCACGTTGGGCATCTGGATGCGGGCCTCGACCCGCAGCTTGCCGCCGGACGGGGGCTGGAAGTCGGTGCGGTTGGTCTCGATACGGCCCGAGGTCCAGCGGCCCGCCGAGTCCCGCAGCGGGGTGATGCGCAGATTGCCGTTGCCGTCGAGCGAGACGTTGCTCGTGCTGTTCGTCATCGTCTCGACCTCTCCGGTGCCCCAGTTGGCGGGCCCGCCCGGATACGAGGTGCCGGTGGCGTACTGCCAGTTGGAGGTGGAGACGCCGGTGCCGGCGGCGCCGGTGAAGTCGTCGAGGAAGACCTGGGACCACCCCGCCGCAGGGGTGGGCGCGGAGGCGTTCGCGGAGGGGGAGGCGACGGCGGCGGCCGCCGCGAGGCCGAGGGTGCCGACGACGGCGCCGAGCGCCCGCAGCGGGGAGCGCCGTCTGCGAGGTGGGGTGCCGGAGGTGTCGCTCATGGTGGGGAGCCTCTCGGGTACGGAGTGGTCGTGCGCGGGTGCCTTCGACAGCGCCCCGGTGTTTGAGAGCGCTCTCAAAGTGCCGTCAATGTGCTCCTCGGTGCCCCGGTCGTCAAGAGTCAAAGCAGGGAAAGTCCCTGCCGCGCGGGTGTGTTCACGCCGTGAACCGCTTCCGCGGCTCACCGCCTCAGGTCAGACGGGCCGCCAGCCGAGCGCCCGTGAGATCCCCCGGGCCGCGAGCCGGACCGCCGGTGCCAGGACCGGGACCTCCGCTTCGGCGTAGGGCACGACGACCGACACGGCCGCGACCACCGTGCCGTCCGGCCCGCGCACCGGCGCGGCCACCGACAGGGCGTCGTCGGTGACCTGGCGGCTGCTCACCGCGACGCCGGTGCGCCGCACGTCGGCGAGCACCCGGCGCAACCGGGCCGGATCGGTGAGGGTGTGGTCGGTACAGGCCGTCAACGGGCCCTCGCAGTAGGTCTCCTGCACCTCGGGAGAGCAGTGCGCCAGCAGGACCAGACCGACCCCGGTGACGTGCAGCGGCCAGCGGGCGCCCACCCGGATGCGGACCCCGACCGCGGAATGCCCGGACAGCCACTCGGTGTAGACGACCTCGGAGCCGTCCCGGACCGCCAACTGCACGTTCTCGTGGGTGGCTTCGTAGAGGTCCTCCAGATACGGCAGCGCGGCCTGGCGCAGGGCCAGGCCGCGCGGGGCGAGCGCCGCGACCTCCCACAGCCGCAGCCCGACGTGGTACGTACCGGACGCGTCCCGCTCCAGCGCGCCCCAGGCGGTCAGGGCGGTCACCAGCCGGTGCGCGGTGGTGAGCGTCAGCCCCGCCCGCCGACTGATGTCGGTCAGGGTCAGCGCCGGGTGCGCGTGGTCGAACGCGGCGAGCACGGACAGCAGCCGGTCGGGCGCGGAGCGGGCGGTCATGGCGGGGGTTCCTCGGCTTCACGGGTACGGCGACGTCGTCACCACGACACCTTCACGGGCGGTGCGGCCTGCGGGTCCGGCGCGGCCTCGCGCTCACTGCGGTGTTCCTTCCCTGGCCGGGTCGGCGGACCGAGCCGGGGCGGGATCGAGCGCGTCCCCGCGCGTCTCGCGCAACCGCCACACGGTGACGGCGGTGATCGCGGCGCCACCGCACAGCAGCAGCGACACGGGAGTGCTTCCGCCGCCGTTCGACGCGAGCAGACTGCTCGCGATCAGTGGCGAGAAACCCGCGCCGATCAGTGTCGCCGCCTGGTAGCCGAGGGAGGCGCCGGTGTAGCGGACCCGGGTGCCGAACATCTCGGTGAGCAGGGCGCCGAGCGGCCCGTACATCGTGGACTGGGCGACGCCGTGCCCGAGGACGAGGGCGAGGATCAGCAGGCCGGGGGAGCCCGTGTCGACCAGTGCGAGTACCGGGAAGGCCAGGGCCGCCGAGGCGAGGGCACCGGCGAGCACGACGGGCCGGCGGCCGATCCGGTCGGACAGGGCGGAGGCGGCGGGCAGGACCAGCAGGGCCACGCAGGAGGCGATGGTGACGGCGGCGAGCACCTGCGGTCGACTGTATGCGCCGTGTTCACGGTCGACCGCATACGAAATCATGAATCCCGTCAGCAGTGACTGGGCCGTGAACGCCCCGATGCCCACGCAGGCCGCGAGCAGTACGGGCTTGGGCCGGCGCAGCACCTCCAGGACCGGCGGCCGGTCGAGCGGCTCGGCCCTGCGGAACAGCGGGCTCTCGGCGACCCGCAGCCGGACGAACATCCCGACCGCCAGCAGGACCACGCTGAGCAGGAACGGCACCCGCCAGCCCCACTCACGGAACTGGTCGTCCGGCAGCGTGGACACGAGGGTCACCACACCGGCGGACAGCACCGAGCCGAGCGGGGCGCCGAGCTGCGTGGAACTGGACCACAGACCGCGCCGGGAGCCCCCGGCCCCTTCGGCGTGTTCGGCGTGCTCGACGACCATCAGGGTGGCGCCGCCCCACTCGCCGCCGATCGCGAGGCCCTGCACGACCCGCAGGGTGACCAGCAGGACGGGCGCCCACACGCCGATCGCGTCATAGGTCGGCAGCAGACCGATGAGGAAGCTGCCGGAGCCCATCAGCGTCATGGTCAGCAGCATCATCGACCTGCGGCCGATCCGGTCGCCGAAGTGGCCGAAGACGAGGCCGCCGAGCGGACGCGCCACGTAGCCGGCGGCGAAGGTGCCGAAGGCCGCGACCGTGCCGACGGCCGGGTCGGCGCCGGGGAAGAAGAGGTCGCCGAAGACGAGCGCGGCGACGGTGCCGTAGACGAGGAAGTCGTAGAACTCGACGGTGGTGCCGAGCAGCCCGGACAGGGCTACGCGGCGCAGTTGCGGGGACGGGCGGCGGGCGGACGTACGGGATGGCTGCACGGAGGCTCCCTGGGGAGGAGGGCGGGGGATGGTGCAGATACCGGGGGAGAGTCCGGCGTCCCGTGAAGTTAGGCAGTTGTGTGGCCGCCGTCAATCATTTGCACGACATCAGTGGGGTCCGTCCTCCGCGATACGCAGCAACAGGGCGTGCAGCGTGGCGCGTTCCGTCTCGTCGAGCGGGGCGAGGAGGTCGTCGGTCACCCGCCGGCCGGCGGCGTCGGTGCCGCGCAGGAAGGCCCGGCCGTTCTCGGTCAGTGCGACGATCCGGCTGCGGCGGTCGTCCGGGGCCGGCCGGCGTTCGGCGAAGCCCAGCTTCTCCAGGTCGTCGACCAGGCCGACGATCGCGCTCGGGTCGTAGCCGAGCCGGGTGCTCAGCTCGCGCTGCAGCACGCCCTCGGACGTGGCCAGGAAGCGCAGCACGGCGTAGTGGCGCAGGCGCAGCCCCCACTCCTGCAGGGACGTGTTGAACAGTTGTCCCGAGCGCAGTCCCAGCCGGTACAGCAGATAGCCGGTGTCGGCGTGCAGTGCGCGCATCCACGGTTCGTCCGCGTCGATCGGGGTGGCGTTCACGGTGTCGTCCTGGCGGGCGATGGCGGGCTCCCTGGTGTCGGCCCCGGAGGGCGGTCCGGCGTGGTGCGGTCCAGCATGACGCACTCCATGCGACCACAACAACTATTGACGTCAACAATTATTGCTCTTAGCTTCGATCTCGAAGCCGCACCACCCGTGTGCGGCCGCACCCTGTGCGGTGCGGCCGACCCATGTGAAGGGACACCGTCGTGCCCAGCATCGATCTCACCGGCAAGGCCGCCGTCGTCACCGGCAGCGGCCGGGGCCTCGGCCTCGCCTACGCCCAGGCCCTCGCCGCCCACGGCGCCCGCGTGGTCGTCAACGACATCGACGAGGCGGTCGCCGAGCAGGCCGTGAAGTCCATCACCGAGGCGGGCGGCACCGCCGTCGCCGAGGTGGTCGCCGTGGGCACCTCCGAGGCCGCCGACCGGCTGGTGAACCGCGCCGTGCGGGAGTTCGGACGGCTCGACGTCCTGGTCACCAACGCGGGCATCCTGCGCGACAGGGTGCTGTGGAAGATGACCGACGACGACTTCGACGCGGTGATCACCACCCACCTCAGGGGCACCTTCACCTGCGCCCGCGCCGCCGCGACACGCATGCGCGAGCAGGGCGAGGGCGGCACACTCGTCCTGGTGGGCTCCCCGGCCGGCCAGCGCGGCAACTTCGGACAGACCAACTACGCCGCCGCCAAGGCCGGCATCGCCGCCATGGCCCGCACCTGGTCCATGGAACTGGGCCGCGCGAACATCACCGTCAACGCCGTCGTCCCGGTCGCCGCCACCGCGATGACCGAGACCATCCCCGCCTTCGCCCCCTACGTCGAGGCCATGAAGGACGGCGAGCCGCTGCCCGCCTTCCTCCGCAAGGGCGAGGGCTTCGGCACCCCCGAGGACTGCGCGGCCCTCGTGCCCTTCCTCGCCTCCGAGGCCGCCCGCTCCATCACCGGACAGGCCATCGGCATCGGCGGCGACAAGGTGGCACTCTGGTCGCATCCGCAGGAGATCCGCGCGGCGTACGCCGACGGCGGCTGGACCCCGGACGGCCTGGCCGACGCCTTCCGCACCTCGGTCGGCGCGGAACTCCAGACCGTCGGCATCCCGGCGCCCCAGTTCCCGGAGGCGTGATGGCTCCCTCCATGAACGTCGAGGACCTCGTCGCGATCGACGTCCACACCCACGCGGAGGTGTCCTCCCAGGGCCACTCCTCCCTGGACGACGACCTGCACGACGCCTCCTCCGCCTACTTCAAGGTCGAGGGCACGCGGAAGCCGACCCTCCAGGAGACGGCCGCCTACTACCGCGAGCGCAGGATGGCCGCCGTGATCTTCACCGTGGACGCCGAGTCCGCGACCGGCACCGCCCCCGTCCCCAACGAGGAGGTCGCCGAGGCGGCCGCCGCCAACGCCGACGTCCTCATCCCCTTCGCCTCCATCGACCCCTTCCGGGGCAAGGCTGGTGTGAAGCAGGCCCGGCGCCTGGTCGAGGAGTACGGGGTGAAGGGCTTCAAGTTCCACCCCAGCATCCAGGGCTTCTTCCCCAACGACCGGGCCGTGGCGTACGCGCTCTACGAGGTGATCGAGGAGACCGGCGCCATCGCCCTGTTCCACACCGGCCAGACCGGCATCGGCGCCGGCGTGCCCGGCGGCGGCGGCATCCGGCTCAAGTACTCCAACCCGCTGCACGTCGACGACGTCGCCGCAGACTTCCCGCACCTGCGGATCATCCTGGCGCATCCGTCGTTCCCCTGGCAGGACGAGGCCCTCGCCGTCGCCACGCACAAGCCGGGCGTGCACATCGACCTCTCCGGCTGGTCGCCGAAGTACTTCCCGCCGCAGCTCGTGCAGTACGCCAACACCCTGCTCAAGGACAAGGTCCTCTTCGGCTCCGACTTCCCCGTCCTGACCCCCGACCGCTGGCTCGCCGACTTCGACAAGCTGACGATCAAGGACGAGGTGAAGCCGAAGATCCTCAAGGAGAACGCCGCCCGGCTGCTCGGGCTGACCACCACACCGTGAAGGGGCGTGGAGATGCGCAACGAGGGACTGGGATCCTGGCCCGCACGCCGGGCCCGTAAGACCCCGCACCGCACGGCCCTGGTCCACGGCGACGTGTCGACCGCCCACGGTGAACCGGCTGCCGTCGGCGGTGGACCGTCTGCCGTCCATGCTGAACCGTCCACGATCCATGGTGAACGGTCCCCGGTCGACGGTGGTCCGTCCACGGTCCGCGGTGAACGGTCCACGGTCGACGGTGGTCCGTCGGCGGTCCGCGGTGGACGGTCCACGGCCGACGGTGACCCGTCGCCGGTCCACGGCGTACGGTCGACCGACTACCGCACATTGCATACACGCACCACGCGCCTGGCCCACGCCCTGCGTGCCCGAGGCGTCCGTCGCGGCGACCGGATCGCCTACCTCGGCCCGAACCACCCCTCCTACCTGGAGACCCTGTTCGCGGCAGGCACTCTCGGCGCCGTCTTCGTGCCGCTCAACATCCGCCTGGCCGGCCCCGAGATCGCCTACCAGCTCGCCGACTCCGGCGCGAAGGCCCTGGTGTACGGCCCGGCGTACGGCGGCCTGGTGGCTGGGCTGCCCGGCAGCACCGACGTCCGGACCTATCTGGAGGTCGGCGCCGAGTACGAGGAGGCGCTAGCGTCGGCCGCGGAGGACCCGATCGACGAGCCGGTCGGCGCCGACGACACCTGCGTCATCATGTACACCTCGGGCACCACCGGCCGCCCCAAGGGCGCGATGCTCACCCACGGCAACCTCACCTGGAACGCGCTCAACGTACTCGTCGACACCGACCTGATCGCCGACGAACGGGCCCTGGTCTCCGCGCCGTTGTTCCACACGGCCGGCCTGAACATGCTCACCCTGCCGGTCCTCCTCAAGGGCGGCACCTGTGTCCTGGTCGAGTCCTTCGACCCGGACACCACCTTCGACCTCGTCGAACGCCACCGGATCACCTTCATGTTCGGGGTCCCGACGATGTTCGACCAGATCGCCCGGCACCCGCGCTGGCAGGACGCCGATCTGTCCTCCCTGCGCATCCTGACCTGCGGCGGCTCCCCGGTCCCCACCGCGCTGATCGCCGCCTACCAGGAGCGCGGCCTCACCTTCCTGCAGGGCTACGGCATGACCGAGGCCGCCCCCGGCACCCTGTTCCTGGACGCCGAACACGCGATCTGCAAGGCCGGCTCGGCCGGTGTCCCGCACTTCTTCAGCGATGTGCGGGTGGTCCGGCCCGACCTGGCGCCCGTCCGGGCCGGCGAGACGGGTGAGGTGGTGGTGCGCGGCCCGCACGTCATGCCCGGCTACTGGGGGCTGCCCGAGGAGAGCGCCGCGTCCTTCGCCGACGGCTGGTTCCGCAGCGGGGACGCGGCGCGCGTCGACGAGGACGGTTACGTGTACATCGTCGACCGCATGAAGGACATGATCATCTCCGGTGGCGAGAACGTCTACCCCGCCGAGATCGAGGACCTGCTCCTCACCCACCCCGACATCGTCGAGTGCGCGGTCATCGGCGTGCCCGACGACAAGTGGGGGGAGGTGCCGCGGGCGGTGGTCGTGCCGCGCGAGGGCGCCTCGCCGGACCCCGACGAGGTACTGGCCTCGCTCGCCGGCCGCCTCGCCAAGTACAAGATCCCGAAGTCGGTCGTCATCGCGGACGAACTCCCGCGCACCGCCTCCGGGAAGCTCCTCAAGTCCCGGGTGCGCAAGCGCTTCGGCGACAACTCCTGACTGAGAAGGACGGCTGTATGAGCTTCACCGTGAACGGCCTCGACGAGCTGAAGAAGCTGGCAGGCAGCGACCTGGGCACCAGCGAGTGGATCGAGGTCACCCAGGAGCGCATCGACACCTTCGCCGACGCCACCGGCGACCACCAGTGGATCCACGTGGACCCGGAGCGCGCCAAGGACGGGCCCTTCGGCGCGCCCATCGCCCACGGATACCTCACCCTGTCCCTGTTCATCCCGCTGTTCACCGAGCTGCTGGACGTCCAGGGCGTCACCACCAAGGTCAACTACGGGCTGAACAAGGTCCGTTTCCCCTCACCGGTGAAGGTCGGCTCCCGCATTCGCCTCACCGGCCGGCTCACCGAGGTGGCGGAGGTGCCGGGCGGGGTGCAGATCACCGTCGACGGCGCGATCGAGATCGAGGGCGGTGCGAAGCCGGCGGCGGTGCTGCAGAGCCTGTCCCGGTTCTACGCCTGACCGATGCCGGCCCGACGGCCCGACGGCGGGCGGCCGGGCGGCCGGGCGGCACGCGTCGGCTCGCCACCGCGTCCGGGCGAACCGGTCGTGCGTCGGATTCGGGCACAGGCGGCCCCGCACCGGATCCGGACCGCCGGCCCTACGCCGGGTCGGGGCGCACCGGCACCAGGTCGAGCAGGTGCTCCACCGAGGCGTTCGCGAGCGGGGACAGCCGTTCGTGGACGCTTCGGAACGTCTTCTCCGCCTGCTCGGCCGGCCAGTCGTCCGGCAGGTGCTTCACGGGCAGACGCGGGTCGCCGCGGATGATCCGCAGCCACTCGGTCTGGAGCAGCAGCCGACGGGCCAGTGCGTCGTCGGGGTCCGGCGCCGCCGTCTCCCAGGGCTGCCAGCGTCGTAGGAACGCCGTGTAGCGGTCGGCGAGTTCGGGGAGTTCCCAGGTCTCCTCGATCATCGCGCCGATGTCCGTGCCGGCGTCGGCGTTCGCACGGAACACCTTCACATGGGAGGCGAGCCCGAGTCCGGTGACCAGGGCGGACACGTCGACCTCGCCCGGCGCGATCCACAGCCCGCCGAACAACGGGCCGAAACCGCTCCAGGCGAGTTTCGCGCGCAGGTCGTGACGCTGGCGCTGCCAGGACTCCGGCAGGGAGAAACCGAGCAGGGTCCAGGTGCCGTCCCAGTCCCGGTTCACGGCGCCGGTCCGCCATATCCGCCGCTCGCCGTCGCGCAGCACCTCCGCCGAGTGCCCGGTGAGGCCGAAGTACATCCGGCGGCCCTCCCGTTGCCGACGCAGCAGACCCCGGTGGACCATGCGGGTCAGTGTCGAGCGGGTCGCCTGCTCTCCCACGCCGACGCGGGCGAAGACGTCGATCACGCTGCCCGAGTACACGCACACGTCCCGTCCGAGCACCTGCTCGCCCAGGAAGGTGAGCATCAGGGACTGCGGTCGCAGCGACTCTTCGGTGGTCACGCGGCCACGGTACCTCCGGCCGGGGTCCGGTCAGGCACCCGCCGTCCCGTCGTAACACGGTGCGGGCGGTCCGGCGTCCCGGCGGGATGCGGTGCGGCGGTCCGGCGTCCCGGCGGGACCCGGTGGGGGCGGGTCGGCGTCCCGGCCGGCGCCCGCCGGGCCGGCCGCCGCCGAGCCGAGCGCGAACGCGGCGCCGAACAGGTCCGCCGGTGCGCGGAGCAGGCGCCGGGAGGCGCCCCGCGCGTCGAGGCCGGCGGGGGAGACGGACGGGGTCGGCCCAGGAAGGCGGCTGCCGCCCGGTCATCGTTCTCTCTCGGGGCTCGGGCTCAGTGGTTCATGAAGGAGGTGACGGGCAGCGCCCGTTCGACGATCCGTACGTCGCCCAGCCGGCCCCGCAGGATCCGGTCGATCCGCCCGCCGTACGCGTAGCCGCCGAGCAGCCACGGCAGTCCCACCGAGGCGATGCCGACCGACCTGGCCTTCGGGGTGCGGACGAGCGGGCATCCCTCGACGTAAAACGTGGTGTGCCGGCCGTCGTTGACGACGGCGAGAGGCCACCGGGTCTCCAGCGGGGTCTCCTGTCCCCAGTCGGTGGCGATGCCCTCCTGGTCGAACGGGCGCATCCCCCACTGCGGCTCGCGGTCGTTCGAGAGGGAGAGCGTGGCCAACGGCTCGTCGAGGTCGTCACCGGTCTTCCCGGCGCCCCACGACCGGCCGGTCGGTCTTCCGTCCGTCACGCCCTGGAGGATGCCGTGGTCCCGGAACCCCCGGATCAAGCCGCCCTGAAGTCCCGGGGTGGCCTCGCTGGCGGCCCAGCCACGTCGGTGACCGGAAACGCGCGGCACTCGTCGGGATGGGAAAGCCCGAGGCGAAGTGGGCATGGATTTGATCGAAAATGACGGATATCGTTCACGCCGTGGTGGCAGAACGACGACGCCGACTCATCCTGCGGGCCCGCGAGACCCTGCGGGCCCGGCGCTCCGGTGGGCCCGTGGCCGTGGACCATCTCTCCGGGCAGCTGGGCGTCAGCCCCGCCACGGTCCGGCGCGACCTGATCGGACGCGAGGAACATGGCCCGCCCGCACGTGTCCACGGCGGCACCGTCGTCGACGACGGCGACCGGCCCTTCACCCAGACCAGCGAGACCGCCGAGGTCGCTGACACCGCCGAGACCGCCGAGACCGCCGAGACCGCCGAGGCCCCAGTGGCCGCCGAGGGTCACCATGATCACCGGCGACCTGGTGGTCCACGAGGAACTCGCCGACGGCGAGGGTGCCGACCCGGTGCTGCTCGGTGGCATGCTCCGGCCTGAGTACCGCTCTCTACGCCATGATCAAGAGCGCCCAGGTCGTCCTGCCGGCGGACACGACGAAGTTCTTGCCCGCGACCGTGTTCCCGGCCACGCCGAAGTTCCCGGGTACGGGATGGCGAGGGTCCGTGGTCAGGGCGACCTGGACATGGTGGTGGCCGACGCGCCGGTGGACCCGGCGACCCGGTCCGTCGAGGAGACGGGTGTCGAGGTGGCCCCGGGCAGGAAAGGTGCAGGCGTGGCAGGAAGGGTGCAGGCGTGAAACTGACGATTCTGGGCGGCGGCGGATTCCGGGTGCCGCTCGTGTACGGCGCGCTGCTGACGGACCACGCCGAGGGGCGGGTCACCGAGGTCGTACTCCACGATGTGGACGACAGCCGACTGTATGCGGTAGCCCGGGTCCTGGCTGAACAGGCGGCGACGGTGGCCGACGCCCCCACCGTGACCGCGACGACCGATCTGGACGAGGCCCTGCGCGGCGCCGACTTCGTCTTCTCCGCGATCCGCGTCGGCGGCCTGGAGGGCCGGGCGAACGACGAACGGGTGGCTCTGGCGGAGGGCGTCCTCGGCCAGGAGACGGTCGGCGCGGGCGGCATCGCCTACGGTCTGCGCACGGTGCCCGTCGCGGTCGACATCGCCCGGCGGGTGGCCCGCCTGGCCCCGGACGCGTGGGTCATCAACTTCACCAACCCGGCCGGCCTGGTCACCGAGGCCATGTCCCGTCACCTCGGCGACCGCGTCATCGGCATCTGCGACTCGCCGGTCGGTCTGGGCCGCCGGATCGCGCGGGTCCTCGGCGCGAACCCGAGCGAGGCGTTCGTCGACTACGTGGGCCTCAACCACCTCGGCTGGGTACGAGGCCTGCGGGTCGCCGGCCGCGACGAACTCCCGCGGCTGCTGGCCGACTCGGACCTGCTCGGCTCCTTCGAGGAGGGCAGGCTGTTCGGCGTCGACTGGCTGCGGTCGCTCGGCGCGATCCCCAACGAGTACCTGCACTACTACTACTTCAACCGCGAGACCGTGCGCGCCTACCAGCAGGCCGAGAAGACCCGCGGCGCCTTCCTGCGCGACCAGCAGGCGCGGTTCTACGAGGAGGTGCGCCGGCCCGACGCGGCGGCGCTGACCGCCTGGGACCGTACCCGCGCCGAGCGCGAGGCGACCTACATGGCCGAGAACCGGGAGACCGCCGGTGCCGGCGAACGCGAGGCCGACGACCTGTCCGGCGGCTACGAGAAGGTGGCCCTCGCCCTGATGCGGGCCATCGCCCGCGACGAACGCACCACCCTGATCCTCAACGTCCGCAATCGGAGCACCCTCTCGGTGCTCGACACGGACGCGGTCGTCGAGGTGCCCTGCCTCGTCGACGCCAACGGCGCCCACCCCGTGTCGGTGGCCCCGCTGCCCGGCCACGCGACCGGGCTGGTCTGCGCCGTGAAGGGGGTCGAGCGGGAGGTGCTGGCCGCCGCCGAGTCGGGCTCGCGGGCGAGCGCGGTGAAGGCGTTCGCCCTGCACCCGCTCGTCGACTCGGTGCACGTGGCGCGCAGGCTCCTCGAGGGCTACACCGCGGTCCACCCGGGCCTGGCCTACCTCGGGTAAGCGCTTTCCCCCTGTTTCCCGTAGGTTCCAGCAGTTAGCCCTTCCCGGTTCCCTGGAGACTTCCCATGCACGACGAACGCCGCCGGATCGAGGAGCGCGTCGAGCGCGTCCACACCCAGCGCATCAAGCCCGCCGTCTACGCGGCCACCGTGCCCTTCGAGGTCGAGGCCTGGCAGGCGCCGGGCGAGCCCGTCTCCTTCGCGGAGGCCGCGGCGGCGCCGTACGAGCCCTTCGCGATGGACACGCCCTGGGGTCCGCCCTGGGGGACCACCTGGTTCCGGATGCGTGGCCGGGTGCCCGCCGAGTGGGCCGGGAAGCGGGTCGAGGCGGTCATCGACCTGGGCTTCGTCGGCGGCTGGCCCGGCAACCAGGCCGAGGCCCTGGTCCACCTGACCGACGGCACCCCGCTGAAGGCGGTCAACCCGCTCAACCAGTACGTGCCGATCGGCAACCCGGCGACCGGCGGCGAGGTGATCGACTACCTGGTCGAGGCGGCTTCCAACCCCGACATCCTGGCGAACGGCTTCGCGACCCCGACGCCGCTCGGCGATGTACTGACGGCAGGCGACCGTCCACTGTATACATTCCACCGCGCCGACATCGCCGTCCTCGACGAGCAGGTCTTCCACCTGGACCTCGACCTCCAGGTCCTGCGGGAACTCATGGCCCACCTCGGCGAGCACGAGCCGCGCCGCCACGAGATCATGCACACCCTCGACCGCGCCATGGACGCCGTCGACCTGGACGACATCTCCGGCAGCGCCGCCGCCGTCCGCGAGGTCCTCGCCCCCGCCCTGGCCAGGCCCGCCCATGCCAGCGCCCACACCGTCTCGGGCGTCGGCCACGCACACATCGACTCCGCCTGGCTGTGGCCCATCCGCGAGACCAAGCGCAAGACGTCCCGCACCTTCTCCAACGTCACCGCACTCGCCGACGAGTACGACGACTTCATCTTCGCCTGCTCGCAGGCCCAGCAGTACGAGTGGGTGCGCGACAACTACCCCCAGGTGTGGGCGCGCATCCAGGAGTCGATCAAGAAGGGGCAGTGGGCGCCGGTCGGCGGCATGTGGGTCGAGTCCGACGGCAACCTGCCCGGCGGCGAGGCCATCGCCCGCCAACTGGTCCACGGCAAGCGGTTCTTCATCGAGCACTTCGGGATCGAGACCAGGGGGGTCTGGCTGCCGGACTCCTTCGGCTACAACGCGGCCTACCCGCAGCTCGCCAAGCTCGCCGGCAACGACTGGTTCCTCACCCAGAAGATCTCCTGGAACCAGACGAACAGCTTCCCCCACCACACCTTCTGGTGGGAGGGCATCGACGGCACCCGCATCTTCACCCACTTCCCGCCGATCGACACCTACAACGCCCGCTTCAGCGGCGAGGAGATGGACCGCGCCGTCCGCAACTACGCCGAGAAGGGCGCCGGCACCCGCTCCCTGGCACCCTTCGGCTGGGGCGACGGCGGCGGCGGCCCCACCCGCGAGATCATGGAACGCGCCCGCCGCCTCGCCGACCTGGAGGGTTCGCCGAAGGTCGTCGTCGAACACCCCGACGACTTCTTCGCGAAGGCCCGCGCCGAGTATCCGGACGCCCCGGTGTGGAACGGCGAGCTGTACCTGGAGCTGCACCGCGCCACCTACACCTCCCAGGCCCGCACCAAGCAGGGCAACCGTCGCTCCGAACACCGCCTGCGCGAGGCCGAGCTGTGGGCGACGACGGCCGCGTTGCACGCACCGGGCTACGCCTACCCCCACGACAAGCTCGACCGGCTGTGGAAGACGGTCCTGCTCCACCAGTTCCACGACATCCTGCCGGGCTCGTCGATCGCCTGGGTGCACCGCGAGGCGGAGGCCGAGTACGCGCGCGTGGCGGGGGAGCTGGAGGCGCTGACGGCGGAGGCGATCGGCGCGCTGGGCGGTGGCGGGCCCCGGGTCTTCAACACCAGCCCGTACGACCGCGCCGAGGTGGTCCGCACCGCCGACGGCACGCCGGCCTTCGTGCGGGTCCCGGCGGGCGGCAGCGCCCCCCTCGCGGGCGGCGAGGCCCCGCCGCCGGTCGAGGTCTCCGGACGCGTCCTCGACAACGGGCTGGTACGGGTGGAGATCGCGGAGGACGGCACACTGTCCTCCGTACGCGATCTGCGGGCGGACCGCGAGGTCCTCGCCGACGCCGGCAACCTGCTCCGCCTGCACACCGACCTCCCCAACAACTGGGACGCCTGGGACATCGACCGGCACTACCGGAACCGGTACACCGACCTCCTGACCGCGGACTCCGTCGAGGTGGTCGAGGAGGGGCCGCTCGTGGGCGCCGTCCGCGTCACCCGGTCCTTCGGCAGGGGCTCGACCATCAGCCAGACGATCACCCTGCGCGCAGGCAGCCCTCGCGTCGACTTCGAGACCGACATCGACTGGCACGAAGCGGAGAAGATCCTGAAGGCGGCCTTCCCGGTGGACGTGCGGGCCCCGCACTCCTCCGCCGAGATCCAGTTCGGGCACGTGCAGCGCCCCACCCACACCAACACGACCTGGGAGGCCGCCAAGTTCGAGGTCTCCTGCCACCGCTGGGTGCACATCGGCGAGCCCGGCTACGGCGTCGCCGTCATCAACGACTCCACCTACGGCCACGACGTCTCCCGCTCCGTCCGGGAGGACGGAGGCACGACCACCACCGTGCGCCTCAGCCTGGTGCGCGCCCCGCGCGTCCCGGACCCCGGGGCCGACCAGGGCAGGCACCGCTTCACCTACGCGCTGCTGCCCGGCGCGAGCATCGAGGAGGCGGTCGCCGAGGGCTACGCGCTCAACCTCCCGCTGCGCGTGGCCGACGTGGCGGGCGCGAACGTCCCGGTGGTCTCCGTCAACGGCGAGGGCATCACCGTCGAGGCGGTCAAGCTCGCCGACGACGCGTCCGGCGATGTCGTCGTCCGGCTCTACGAGTCGCGCGGCGGCCGGGCCACCGGCACCCTGCGCGCCGGCTTCCCGCTCTCCGGCGCCCAGGTCACGGACCTGCTGGAGCGACCGCTGGAGCCGGCCGTCACCGACGGCGAGGACGGCGTCCTGGTGCGGCTGCGGCCCTTCCAGATCCTGACACTCAGGCTGGGCCGCACCACCGGCGGCAACTAGGGCTCTCGTTCGGATCAGGCCGGGCTCGCGGGTTCCGGTGCCGCACCTCGCCGCGTTGTCGTCGGTCCCCAGGGTTCCGCCCCGGTTCCCTCGTCCGCCTCGCGGTCCACGGCACCGGAACCCGCTCCCTGATCCGGCCCGGGAGCCGAACGAAATCCCCTGGCCCCGTCCACCCGGCCGGCCGCGGCCCGGACCGCGCCCGCCCTCGGCCCGAGCGCCTCTTCCGCGCATGGGGCGAGGCCGTCCCCGTGCGACCGTGGTGGGCGGTGCTCACCTCGGGCTGCCGTGCCCCGTGGCGCCCGCGACGTGCTCGGGCCGGCCGGTCGCTCCCCGTGACAGCGGCCGGCCGGCCCGATCCCCCGTTCCCTCGGGGATCCCCCGTCGATCCCCGAGTTCCCCCGATTCCCCCGTGCTCCCCCCTGGTCCCCCGTCGGTACCCGCGCGGTGGTGCTCGTCGTGCCCTCCCGCTCCCACGAAGGTCCCCCGTGACCCCGCCGTCCCCCGCGATCCCCCGTGGGCCGTCGGTGTCACACCGTTAAGAGCGCGCACCCCGGGTCCTGATACACCCTGGGAGAGAGAAATCCCCCGGACTTGTCGTCCGGGGGATTCGAGGGCGTCTCGCGACCGCCGTATCAGCCGGTGAAGCCGGCCGTGATGGAGGTGAACTGCCAGGTGGTCTGGCTGATTCCCGAGCAGTTGCTGGTCACTCCGCCGCCCGGGCAGGGACGGTCGCGGTTGACGGACCAGTAGGCGAGCCGGGCGATGTGCCGGCTGTTCGCCCAGTCGCGGATCTGGGTCCAGATCGCGGGCGACGTCAGCTCCTGCTGGTCGGAGAGGCCGTTCATGCCGGAGATGCCGATGTGCGCGTAGGCCGTGGCGTCGTCCCACCCGAAGGTGGACTTCAGCTTGTTCTTCAGCCCCTCGGAGGCGTTCACGGTGTTGCCGTACATGTCCGAGCCGCCGCCGAAGTCGAACGGCATGATCGTGAACACGTCGATGCCGGCGTTCAGCGCGCGCGCCTGCTCGATGAGCCGGTTGCCCCAGTACGTCGGGCCGGTCGTCGTGGTGCCGAAGGTGAGGATCGTCCGCAGGCCGGGATTGTTCGCCTTGACGATCTTCAGCGCGCCCAGGATGCGGTCCTGCACGGCCGCGTTCTCGAACTCGTCCGTGTTCTCGATGTCGACGTCGATCGCCTTGAGGCCGTACGCGTCGATCACCTTCTGATAGGCGCCCGCCAGCGCCTCGGCCGTCGAGCAGTTGGGGCCGAGCTTGTTGCCGCTCCACCCGCCGATGGACGGCACGATGTCACCGCCGGCGGAGCGGATGGAGTTGATGACCGCCTGGTCGTTGCCGCCGGTGAGCGCCCGCTGTCCGTCCCAGGCCGGGTTGCAGCCGCCGGAGGACAGGATGAACGCCAGCGTGTACCACTTGACCCCGGTCGCGTTCATCACCGAGGTCGCGCTCGGCGGATCGCCCCAGCCGAGGTACAGGTAGGGCGCGGCCTGCTTGAACCCGGTCCCGCCGTCACCGCCCGCGTTCGTCGTCACCGTCACGGCGGCGGAGGCCGCCGAGACGTTCCCCGCGGCGTCCCGGGCCCGCACGGTGAAGGTGTATCCGGTGCTCGGCGACAGCCCGCTGACGGTGGTGCCGGTCCCGGCCACGCTCTGCACCCGGTTCGTCCCGCTGTAGACGTCGTACGCCGTGACGCCCACGTTGTCCGTCGCGGCGTTCCAGGTCAGGGAGACGCTGGTCGAGGTCTTGCCGGTCGAGGCCAGTGCGGTGGGCGCGCTGGGTGCCTGGGTGTCGCCGCCACCGCCGCCGGGTCCGTCGAGGCTGATGTCGTCGGCCTGGTAGGTGCCCTGGGCGTACCAGCCGTGGACGTAGATCCGGGCGCTGGTCTGGCCGGCGCCGGTGGTGAAGGACACCGACAGCCTGCTGTACGCCGACGGCGACGAGGTCCAGGTCGAGGCGCCGCCGTCCACCCCGAGGTAGACGTAGCTGCCGCGCACCCAGCCGCTCAGCGTGTACGCCGTGTCGGGCTGAACGGCGACGGTCTGGGCGCACTGGGCGATGTCGCTCGAACTGACGGCGCCCGCGAGCGCCTTGGCGCCGCTGTGCACGGGGGAGGAGACGACCGAGCCGAGGCCGCCGGAGCAGGTCCAGGGGGAGAGGCCGCCGGATTCGAAGCCGGGGTTGCCGAGGATGTTGGCCGCCTGCGCGGTGCTGGGCAGTGCCACCGCCCCCGCGAGGGCGAGGGCGGCGGTGCCGAGCAGGGCGAGGAGCCGGCGTGGGGTACGTCCGAGGAATGAGGTGCGCACGCGATCTCCCTGAAGAAATGGGGGTGTTCGGGAGTGCAGAGAGGTGCTGGGATGCGCAACCCAAGTTGGTATGGACCAATCCCGCTGTCAAGGTGATCGACGGAATTGGTCCATACCGGTGAGGTCTACAGGGGCAGCGCCTGCGCCGCCTGGCCCACCTCGACGGAGTCGGCCGGCGCGGGCACGGCCGGCAGCAGGGGCTCCGTCTCCTCCGCCCGCTGCTGCGGAAGCGACACCGGACGCAGCTGACGCAGTCCCGACACCACCGCGTAGTCCTGTCCCAGGAACGGCGGCACGATCTCGCCGGGGTCCTCGCCCAGCGCCAACTGCACGGCCGCCCAAGGGGCGTTGACCCCGCACAGGGACAGTTGGTGCAGCCCGCCCGCCGGACGCGTGTTGACGTCCATCAGGACCGGCAGGTCACCGAACATCCGGAACTGGATGTTGGACAGGTAGTGCAGTCCGAACCCCTCGGCGATCCGCCGGGCCGGCTCCAGCCACTGCTCCTGGAGGGTGAAACCCCGGCGACGGCCGTTCTTGGTGCGGCCGATGGACAGCCGGATCCGGTTGTCCGGGCCGGTCAGGCAGTCCACCGACACCTCCGGCTGTTCCAGCCGCGGCATCACCAGCCAGTCCACCGGCTCATCGGCCTGCTCCAGCGCCTCGACGACCACGTCCAGCTGGACGTGCGGCGTCGGGAAGCCGCTGAGCCGGGACAGCGAGAAGGGCGAGCGGGTGATCACCCGGAAGCCCACCCCGCCCGCGCCGGACGCCGGCTTGAAGCACGCCGTGTGGCCGTCGGCCTCCAACTCCTCGACGGCGGCGACCAGTTGGTCCGCCGTCCGGACCCGCCGCCACGGCGGCACGGGCACGCCGATCGCCTGGACCGCCTCGTAGGCGATCACCTTGTCGTGGAAGACCGCGACGGCCTCGGGCGGCGGGGCCAGCAGCGCCGTACCGGCCGCGGCGAAGTCCGCGCGGTGCGCCACGATCGCCGCCTGGTGCAGCCGGGGCACGAACACGTCGATGCCGCGGCGCCGGCACTGGTCGAGTGCGTACTCGACGTACCCGGCCGGGGAGAGGCCCTCCGGCTCCAGGTCGGCGGTGTCGGCGGCGGCCAGGACGGGCGAGTCGGCGTCACCGTGCGTGGCGTGGATGTCCACGGCCCGGTCGCTCGGATTTCGCCGCAGCTGATCCATGAAGAACACGTTCTCCGCGTACGTGCGGTTGAGCCAGACGCGTACGCGAGAGACCATGCGGGCCGCCTTTCACGGTTCGCGGGCAGGGCGAAGCAGGCCCGGCCCGGGCAGGGGGAGTGGAGGGACACCAAACCGCCCTGCGCGAAGGCAGGTCGTGGCGGTGGTGTTGGGGCGATCATACGGCTTCCCGGAGGTGCCGCGTGCAACGCCCGTGTTACGGATGTTCCGAACATGTTCGTACGGAGCGCGCACGCGGGTAAGGATGGGTGGGCCGCGGCGCCGTTCGCGCGTGCGGTGACGGGTGACAGACGGGGAACGGGAGCAGAGCGTGACGTCGACGGCCGGTGGAGCCGGGCAGCTGCTGGCCATCAGCGATCTGCACATCGGCTATCCCGAGAACCGGGCCCTGGTCGAGCGCATGGCGCCGGAGAGCGACGAGGACTGGCTGCTGGTCGCCGGTGACGTCTCGGAGAGCGTCGCCGACATCCGCTGGACGCTGAAGACCCTCGCGAGCCGCTTCCACAAGGTCGTCTGGGCCCCCGGGAACCACGAACTGTGGACCCACCCCAAGGACGCCGTCACCCTGCGCGGCGTCGCCCGCTACGAGCACCTCGTGCAGGTGTGCCGCGAGCTGGGCGTGACCACCCCCGAGGACCCCTACCCCGTCTGGGAGGGCCCCGGCGGCCCCGTCGCGGTCGCCCCGCTGTTCCTGCTGTACGACTACTCGTTCCTCCCGGCCGACTGCGCCACCAAGGAGGAGGGCCTCGCCTACGCGCACCGCACGGGCGTCGTGTGCAACGACGAGTACCTGCTGCACCCCGACCCCTACCCGACCCGCGACGACTGGTGCCGGGCCCGCGTCGCCGAGACCGAGCGCCGGCTCGCCGCCCTCCCGGCGGACCTCCCCACCGTCCTCGTCAACCACTATCCGCTGGACCGGCACCCCACCGACGTCCTGTGGTACCCCGAGTTCGCCATGTGGTGCGGCACCCGGCTGACCGCCGACTGGCACCGCCGCTTCCGGGTCGCCGCCATGGTCTACGGCCACCTCCACATCCCGCGGACGACCTGGCACGAGGGCGTCCGCTTCGAGGAGGTCTCGGTGGGCTACCCCCGCGAGTGGCGCAAACGCCCGCAGCCGCCCGGCCGGCTGCGCCGCATCCTGCCCTGGGAGGACGAGAGCGCGTGATCGAGGAACTGCTGCCGGAGACGGTGATCGCCGTCGAGGCCCACGGCGAGGACGGCGTCCGCGAGTTCGGCGGCGGACCCCTGTATCCGGAGGAGGAGGCGCTGGTGGCGCGGGCCGTCGCCAAACGCCGCCGCGAGTTCACCCTCGTACGCTCCTGCGCCCGGCGCGCCATGGAGAAGCTCGGCGCGCCCCCGCAGCCCGTGCTGCCCGGCGAACGGGGCGCCCCGACCTGGCCGGCCGGGCTGGCGGGCAGCATGACCCACTGCGACGGCTACGCCGCGGCCGCCCTGGTCCGGGCCGCCGACCTGGCCTCGATCGGCATCGACGCCGAACCGCACCAGCCGCTGCCCGACGGCGTCCTGTCCGCCATCGCCCTGCCGGCGGAGCGGGAACGGCTGCGCCGGCTCGCCGCGGACCGGCCCGAAGTGCACTGGGACCGGCTGCTGTTCAGCGCCAAGGAGTCCGTCTACAAGGCGTGGTTCCCGCTCACCCGGAAGTGGCTGGACTTCAGCGAGGCCGACATCGAGATCGACGCCGGCCCCGAGGGCGGTGCGCAGGGCACCCTGCGGGCCCGCCTCCTCGTCCCGGGACCGGTGGTCGACGGCTGCCGCCTGGGACACTTCGAGGGCGGCTGGACCGTGGGGCGGGGACTGGTGGCGACGGCGATCACCGTCCCGCACGGCTGAGCCCCGCCGGACCGGTCGCCCGCGCGGGCGACCGCGGCGCCGCTGCACGGTCCGTCATCGGTCCGGGTACCAGTTCTGCAGCAGGCGGAAGAACTCCTCCTCGTTGCCCGCGAGGCCCGCGGCCGCCAGGGCCTGCTCCGCCTCGGCGAGGACGGCGGGCGGGACCACGGGGGGCAGGCGGTCGCACGGCGGACCGCCGGCGTCGTCCCCGAACGCCGCCCGGACGGTGTGCAGCAGCCGCAGGTAGGCCTGCACGGCGGTGCGCTCGCGGTCGGTCATTACGGCAGTGGGCATCGGTCGGCTCTCCCCGTGTCGGCGTCGTCTCCCACGCGCCCGGCGGCGCGCACGCCCCCGTACGGCGGCGCACCCTCCAGCTTGCCGCGCACCACTGACAATCCGGCTCGCCCCGGCTGCGGTTCGCCCGCTTAGCGGAGGTGAAACCTGACCGAAACCCCCTGGGGGAAACCGTCCCTACCCTGGACGCAGGGGCTTTCGGCCGACCGCCGGAGGCCAGGGTGACGGGAGGCGAACCGATGGTCGACACCCCCCAGCCCCGCCCCGCCCGGCCGCCGCGGCTGCGCCGGGTCGGCGACGGCGAACTCCAGGTGCGCCACCTTGTCCTGCACGGCTACCGGCGCGCCTTCCGGATGGCCGGGGAAGGCCCCGCGCTGGTCCTCGTCCACGGCATCGGGGACTCCTCCGCCACCTGGGCGGAGCTGATCCCCGACCTCGCCCGCACGCACACCGTCGTCGCCCCGGACCTCCTCGGCCACGGCGCCTCCGACAAGCCGCGCGCCGACTACTCGGTGGCCGCCTACGCCAACGGACTGCGGGACCTGCTCAGTACGCTCGGCATCGAGTCGGCGACCCTGGTCGGCCACTCGCTGGGCGGGGGAGTGGCCATGCAGTTCGCCTACCAGTTCCCCGAACGCACGGAACGCCTCGTCCTCGTCAGCGCGGGCGGCGTCGGCCGCGAGGTCAACCCCGGCCTGCGGCTGGTGTCGCTGCCCGGCGCCCACCTGGCGCTCTCCGCGCTGCGGCTGCCCGGCATGCGCTTCCCCGTAGGCCTCGCCGTACGGCTGATGAAACTCCTCGACACCGATCTCGGGCAGGACGCGCCCGAGCTGCTCACGCTCGTCGACGCCCTGCCGGACGAGACCTCGCGCAACGCCTTCATCCGCACCCTGCGCGCGGTCGTCGACTGGCGCGGCCAGGTCGTGACCATGCTGGACCGCTGCTATCTGACGGAGGGCATGCCGACCATGCTCCTGTGGGGCGACCGGGACAGTGTGGTGCCGGTACGGCACGCGTACGGGGCGCACGCGGCGATGCCCGGCAGCCGGCTGGAGATCTTCGAGGGCGCCGGGCACTTCCCGTTCCACACCGACCCGGCCCGGTTCCGCGCCCTGATCGAGGAGTTCACCCGCACCACGGCGCCGGCCGACTGGAGCCGCGACCGCTGGCGTGGCCTCCTGAGCGAGGGCCGCCCCGGCGCGGGAGCGTCACCCGCCGTCGGGGAGCGCGACCTGAAGGAGGCCGGCGAGCGCAGCGCCACCTGACCTGACCGGCCCTGGCCCGACGGTCACGCCCGGTCCTGCGGCCCCAGGTACCCCAGCGCGGCCTCGATCCGGCCCGCCAGGTGATCGCGCTGCCCGCGCGGCGAGGAACCGGCCAGCCACGTACGGCACTTGCTGGCGAGGAGCAGGCCGAAGCTCTCGGCGTCCCGTTCGTCGGCCTGGTCGAACCGGGTGCGTGCGGCGACCTTGCGGACCGCCGCCTCCAGGTCGGCGCCGTCGTGGAGCAGCCGGGCGGCGACCGCGGCGCCCTCCACGTGGTGGCCGCAGTGGCCCGCGTTCATGTGCCACAGCTCATGGCCGAGGATCACCAACTGGTGGTCCGGCGCGGTCCGTTCCTCGATCACGACGAGGTCCTGGTCGGCCATGTCGAGCCACAGGCCGCTGGCGGTGCCGGTCGGGAACGCGGCCGTACGGAAGGTGACCGGGCGGCCGCGGCGGCGGCTCATGCCGTCGCACAGGGCCCCGTACAGGTCGGCCGGGGCGGCGGGGGCGGGGAGGGTCAGTTCCGCGACCAGCTCGCCGCACAGACGGCGCATGTCCTTGGCGATGCCCACAGCTCTCCCAGTTCTCCCCCGGATCACGACTCGGGCCGCTTCACGCTCTCCAGGAGCATGTCCAGCCATTCGGCGACCTTGTCGCGGTGCTGGTCGGTGGGCAGTTGGGCTGCCCGCCACGCGATCCCGCGGACTCCGTGGTCCTGGAGCAGCCGCTCCAGCGGATCCTCGACGGCCGCGGCCGCCTCCCTGGCGGCGAGCTTCTGGAGCAGCTCCTGCTCGATGTGCTGGAGGGCGCCCGCGAGCGCCTCGGGATCCTCCGCCGTCAGGAAGCCGGCGTGCACGCGGAAGAAGCGCTGGAGGGCGTCGCAGTGCTCCATGGTGGGACGGCGGTCGCCGTTGATGAGGGCGCCCGCCTGCTGCCGCGACATACCGGCGCCGTCGGCGATCTCCTGCTGGGTGTACCTGCGGCCGTTGGGCTTGAGTCTGGTGCGGCGCAACAGGTCCAGGCGTTGCAGGAACCGGGCCTGCACGTCCGGCTCGCCCGCCGGGCGGCCGCTCAGGAGGGACTTGACCACGGACTCGGGGACGCCGGAGGCGACGGAGAGCCGCCCGGTGCCGAAGACCTCCGCGTGCGGCACGCCGAGCCGGTCGGCGAGAGCGGTGACACGGGCGACGACGGCCGACAGCAGCACCGTCGCCGTGGCGCCCGGAACCTCGAAGCCATCCGTCACCGACAGGTCTCCTACGTCTCTCACGAGCCTCTCACGGGCACACGCGATCGCCGTGAACTGCCCGGAGACTAACCGGTCTTTCGAACTCACATCCAGGTCTCGCCACAACTGTGGCCAATTTCAGCCGTCAACGAGCGCCGAATGCCACGATAGTTGACACGCCGCGCGCCGGGCACCAGGATCGGCACGCCGCGTGAAGGCCGCAGAGGCAAGAGGGGTGACCTCCCGATGGCATATCAGGCAGGTGGGCAGCGGTCGGTACCGCGGCCCGTCCCCGAGAGTCCCGAGGCCCAGTCCTATCTACGGGACTACGCCACGTACCTGGAGGCCGTGCCCTTCCCTTCCGTCGTACTCGACCACCGCTGGGACGTCGTCCTCGCCAACGCCGCTTTCGCGTCACTTTTCCGGGACGTGAGCCCGCATCCGACGGCCCTGCCGGACGACAACTTCCTGCGGTTCGTCCTCTTCCACCCGGACGCGCCCTCGGTCCTCGGCGACCACGAGGCCGGCTGGTGCCTGCCGGTGCTGGCCCGGTTCGCCGCCACCCTGGAGCGGCACGGCCACGACCCCGTCCTCCAGGCGATCCGCCGCGAGATCGCCCAGGATCCCCTCATGGAGGCCGCCTACCGGCAGGGCCTGCCGCACTGGGTGCGCGCCATGGGGGAGGACGCCGTCGAGCACGACGGGGCGGTCCGCACCCTGCTCCATCCCGATCCGCGCCGGGCCGCCACCGAGTGCCGTATCGTCGGCGAGACTCCGCGGACCCTGCGCGAGATGGGGTACACGCGGCTGACGATGGTGCTGCGCGAGGCACCCGCGCCGGCGCCGCGCGGAGTACGGCGTCCGCGCCGCACCGCGGGGCACCTCAGCGTGGTCCCGGCCCCCGAGGCCTGACCGGGCACCGTCGGCGTTCAGGTCGCCGACGGCGCCCGGGTCAGCGGGACGGCGGGGGGTCCGTCCTCGACACCGTCCCCTCGTCCGTCCCTCCGCCGGCCTGTACGTCCGCCTCCACCGGCGCGTCCGCCAGACCGACCGACTCCAGCGCGTCGGCCACCGACTCCCGCCGACTCGCCCTCCCCGACGCCTCCTGCCTCCACGGCAGTTCCACGTCGGCCCCGACCCGCATCCAGGGGAAGAGGCTGCGCCCAACCGCGGATCAGGGACCGCGCGGGATCCGCCCGGGACTATTCGAGGACCCCTGCCTCACAGGTCCAGCACGAGCCGCTCCCCCCGGCACCGGGAGACACAGATCATCATCGACTCCCCGGCCTCCCGCTCCGCGTCCGTGAGGACGGAGTCCCGGTGGTCGGGGATGCCGTCGAGGACATCGGTCTCACAGGTGCCGCAGGTTCCTTCGGTGCAGGAGAACAGCACCTCGACTCCGGCGGCGCGGACGGTGTCCAGCACCGAGACGTCGGGCGCGACGGTCAGCGTCCGGCCGCTGCGGGCCAGCTCGACCTCGAACGCGCGCTCCTCGCCGCCCTGTTGCCCCTTCGGCTGGAACCGTTCGACGTGCAGCGCGCCGGACGGACAGCGTGCCTCGACCGCGTCGAGCAGCGGACCGGGACCGCAGCAGTAGACCAGGGTCCCCTCGGGCAGCGCGTCCAGCACGGAGCCGAGGTCGAGCAGCCCGGCCTCGTCCTGCGGGGCGAGGGTCACCCGGTCGCCGTACCGCGCCAGTTCCTCGGTGAACGCCATCGAGGCGCGGGAGCGGCCGCCGTACAGGAGGGTCCACTCGGCGCCCGCCGCGTCGGCCGCCGCGAGCATCGGGAGGATCGGGGTGATCCCGATGCCGCCCGCGACGAAGCGGTAGCGGGGCGCGGGCCGCAGCGGGAAGTGGTTGCGCGGACCCCGTACCCGCACCGTGTCGCCCGGACCCAACTGCTCGTGCACATAGGCCGATCCGCCGCGGCCCCGCGGCTCCCGCAGCACCGCGACCCGCCAGCCGGAGCGGTCCGCCGGGTCGCCGCACAGCGAGTACTGGCGCTCCAGGCCCGGACCGAGGAGAAGGCCGACATGGGCACCGGGTTCCCAGGCGGGCAGGGGGTCGCCCAGCGGATGGCGCAGGGTGAGTGCCTGTACACCGTCGGCCACGGATCGCATACCGTCGACGACGAGGTGGGTTTCGTGGACCGTGGTCATGCGTCGCTTCCGTGCTTCGTGTCGGTGTTGGTGGAGTCGGCGTGCGCGGTGTCTGCGGTGTCCGCGGTCCCCGCGGTGTTCGCAGTGTCTTTGGTGCTCGCGGTGTCCGTGGTGTCCGTGACGTACGTGGTGTTCGCGCTGTTCGCCTCGTGCGCCGGGGGCAGGTGGCCTTCGGGGTGGGCGAGCATCCACTCCCACATCAGTACCGGGTCCTGGGCGGTGTGCTCGGCACCGCAGTGGCAGGTGCCGTGCAGGAGGTCGGTGCCCGGCAGCCAGGCGATGCGGTAGACCTCGCCGGTGGGGCCGCTCACCGGACCCTCTCCCGCGGCTTGTCGCCCTCCTCGACCAGACGGGCGAGGATCCGGCGGGCCGCCAGGCCGCCGGTGTCGATGTTGATGCTCAGCTCCTGGTAGCCCGACCGCTCCGAACCGAGCGTGCGCTGAAGGAGGTTGAGCGCGTCGACGTCCTGCATGACGACCGTGTGGTTGTTGCCCCGCAGGAACTCGGTGACCTCGTCGTCGTCCGTCGCCCAGTCCCGCGAGACCATCCAGAAGTCGTACACCTTGCCGTCCGAGGCAGGCGTGATGGCGTAGGTGATCTCAGTGTGGAAGCCGTTCGGGTCGGTGCCGTCGGCCTCCGGCAGGACACCGGCCGGCGCGATGCGGCTGTGCAGCAGGTAGAGGCAGGGCGCGTGGTACTCGATGTCCTGCCAGCGGGTGATGCGGCCCTCGATGCCAGTCGAACGGGCGTAGAACGGCGGGCACTCGGCGTCGTCCATGTGCCGGCTCACCCGCACGATGCCCGCGCCCTCGTCCACCTCGGTGGTGATGGGCGTCTCCGCGACCTCGGGCGTGCCGATGTAACCGCCGTGCAGATACGTCTCGTGGGACAGGTCCAGGAGGTTGTCGACCAGCAGCCCGTAGTCGGCGTCGATCGCTTCCATGCCGCGGACGGTGGTCCAGCCGGGCGAGTCCAGGTGGCGGGCGCGTGGGACGGCCCGCGGGTCGGCGAGTGCCGGATCGCCGATCCACACCCACACCAGGGAGTCCTGCTCGACCACCGGGTAGGAGGCGACACGGGCGGTGCGTGGAACGCGTTTCTGCCCCGGCACGTACACGCAGGTGCCGGTCGTGTCGTAGGTGAAACCGTGGTAACCGCAGACGATCCGGTCGCCGTCCAGGCGGCTCTCGGAGAGCGGGAAACGGCGGTGCACGCAGCGGTCGTGCAGCGCGACCGGGGTTCCGTCCTCCTCCGTCCGGTACAGGACGAGCGGCTCCCCGAGGACCGTGCGCCCGAGCAACTCCTCGCGCCCCACCTCGTGGCTGTAGGCGGCGACGTACCACTGGTTCCTGGCGAAGGCGGTCATGTGGGGCATGGCGTTCCCGTCCCTGTCGGCGGGGCGTCGGCGCCCCGCGTGCCGTGGTGGGCATCAGGGTCCTGAGCGCCGTGTCCACCGCGCAAGGCCGCTTCTGCCAGGCGGAAGGGCTTCCGGGAACCGGCTGGTCAGTGCCGTGCTCCGCCGGTCGGCGGCGACGGGGTCCGCGATGGCGCGTGGGGCGGGAACGCCAGGGGTCAGCGCAGGCCCGCCGCGTCGAGCAGGGTGTTCACCGTGGGGGCCACGAGCCCTGTCAGCGTGTCGGCTCCGATTCCCGCGCGGGCGCTGGCGCCGTCGAAGACCAGGATCAGCTGCCGTGCCAGCAGCTCCGGGTCGCGCGCCCCGCCCTGGTCGGCCTCGGTACGGAAGAAGGCCGTCAGGTTCCCCTTGATCCGGTGCGCCACCTGGCTCGCGGGGTGGCTCCGGTCCTTCAGCTCGATCTGAGCGGCCAGGTACCGGCAGCCTCGGAACTCGGGTGCGCCCGACTGTAGTTCCACCTGCTCGAAGACGTACAGGATCCGCTCGCGGGGGGAACGGCTGCCGTCGTCCGCCGGGGGCAGGAGCCCGGCCACGAATCCGGCGGCACGCTCCTCCAGGCTTGCCGCCAGCAGTTCGTCCTTGCTCGCGAACAACTGGTACATGGAACGCTTGGACACCGCCGCCGCCTTGCACAGCGCGTCGACACCGATTCCCACACCGTCCCGGTAGGTGAGCGTGGCCGCCGCGTCCAGCAGCCGCTCTCGGGAACTCTGCTTCACCCTGGTGGTCATACTGCGAGGTTAACCCGCCCCCGGAGAAATGGAAACCGACCTGTTTACGGGGCTCCGTCGGACCCCGCGCCTCCGCGCCTGCGCGCCTCCGCGCCTCCGCGCCGCCCACGGCGGAGCACGCCTCGGGGCGGGGTGACGGGCCGGTGGGGCGGGGTGATGGGGGGTGCGCCCGTCGGCAGGCGCCTGGTGCGACTGCCGGTGGACGGTTGGTGCGACCGCCGGTGGACGGTTGGTACGGCCCGCGGGCGGGCGGCCGGCGCGCCCGCGGGCGGGCGGCCGGTACGCCCGGGGTGGACGGCTGACGCGCCGCCAGCCGGGGGCACACGCGGCGACGGCAGGCCGGGAGGCTTCCCCGTCGTGGGTCCGCCCGCCCGCCGCCGTGACCAGGTGCCCGTCGGTCTCGGAAACCCGGCTCAGTGGGCGATCACGGGCTCGCCCTCCGAGGGCGCCAGAGCCGAGTTCGGGAGCAGGAACGCCGTGAGCACCGCACCGACCACGAAGATCCCGGCGCCCCACGCGAGGGTGGCGGTGTAGCTCTCGACCCCGGCCTGCGCCGCGGTCAGTGCGCTGGGCTTGTGCGAGGTCAGGTAGTCGGTCGCGGCTGATGAGGCGACAGTGGTCAGCAGTGCCGTGCTGATCGAGCCACCCACCTGCTGGCTGGTGTTGATGAGCGCTGAGGCGACGCCCGTGTCCTCGTGGTGCACGCCTGCGGTCGCACCTTGGAACGCGGTGGTCATCACCGCGCCGATGCCGAGGCCCAGAAGGATCATGCCGGGCATGATGTCGGCGACATAGGTGCTGTCCAGGGTGAGCCGGGTCAGCAGGGCCATGCCGGATGCGGAGATCAGGAAGCCGGCGCTGACCACGATCCTGGGACCGACCCTGGGCAGCAGCGAGGGCACGGTGGTCGACGAGGCGACGATGCCCATGACCATCGGCAGGAAGGACAGACCGGCCTCGATCGGCGAGTAGCCGATGCTGGCCTCCAGGTAGTAGGTCAGGAACAGGAAGATCGAGAACATCCCCATGCCCAAGATGAACACCGCCAGGAAGGAACCGCCGCGGGTCCGGTCCAGTACGAGACGCAGCGGCAGCAGCGGATGCGCGACCCTGGACTCCACCCGGACGAACACCGCGAGCAGTACCACCCCGCCGATCAGGAATCCGAGGGTGACCGGGTCGGTCCAACTCGTCGATTCGACGTGCGCGAACCCGTAGACGACGGCGAACAGGGCGGCGCTCACCGCGAGGGTCCCCGGAAGGTCGATGCGGGGCCGTTCGGCGATCGCGGGCCTGGCCAGCAGCAGTACTGCGCCGACCAGTGCGACGGCCGCGAAGACGACGTTCACGTACATCACCCAGCGCCACGACGCCCATTCGGTGAGCATGCCGCCCAGCAGCAGCCCGATGGCCGCGCCCGCACCCGACAACGCGCTGAAGATGCCGAAGGCCTTCGCCCTCTCGGCCCGCTCGGTGAAGGTCACACTGAGCAGGGAGAGTGCCGCGGGGGCGAGCAGCGCGGCGAACAGGCCCTGGGCCACGCGTGCCGCGACCAGGATTTCGAAGCTGCTGGCCGCGCCGCCGGCGACGGAGGCGCCCGCGAAACCGATCAGGCCGGTCACGAAAGTGGTACGCCGGCCGAACAGGTCGCCGAGCCGGCCACCGAGCAGCAGCAGGCTGCCGAAGGCGAGGGCGTAACCCGTGACGACCCACTGTCGGCTGCCGTCGCTGAAACCGAGGTCGTGCTGGGCCGCCGGCAGCGCGATGTTCACGACGGTCGCGTCGAGCGTGACCATGAGCTGTGCCACGCCCAGCACGACAAGCACCCACCAGCGCACGCTGTGTGAGCCGCGAAGGCCCGAGCCGGATGTCCCGGAGGCGGGCGCCCCGCGATCGATGGCGGTAGACATTGTTCCCCTTTGTCACTCTTCGTGGAGATGCACCGATCGGAAACCGATCTGTTTCCCCTCAGGAAAACAGATCGGTTTCCGTGGTGCAAGTGCGCCTTCGGCGACTCCCGCGCGGCCGACCCCCTTCGTCCAGCCCCTCCCGCTCCCGCGGCCGACCCCGTGGACCTGGGCCACGACCTGCTCCCGCGGCCGACTCGTCGCCGAGTGCGGGGTGTTCTCGGCGGGCCGGGGCATTCCGCCGGCCGGCGTCGAGCCGCGGCCCCGCCTCCCCGGCCGGGACGGTGGGGCGGGCCGGCGTGGCGGGCCGGTCGACGTGCGGAACCGGGCCCCTGACGACCACGTCCCCTTCCGGCCCGGTCGGCACCTCGTCCGCGATGACGCCGTACGGCCACGGACGCCACGTCTACGGCCCCCGGTGCTCGGGAACACCGCGCGACGGGACAGGCCCGGTGCTGGAGAAGTGCGGCCCCTCGTGGACGGGCCCGGTGCTGGAGAAGCGCGGCCCCGCGTACGCCGCGACGCCGACGGGCCCGGTGCTCGAAAGCACCGGGCCCGTCACGCCCCCGTCACCGCGCCTTCCCCGTCCCCACGGGCGGGCGCGGCTCGTCCCATGCCGCTCACATGTGGACGGTGGGGGCGGCGTCGGCGTCGACCGCCGGGACGCCACGTCGGTAGAGCAGGGCCGTGACCAGCGCGCCGGCCGCGAAGAAGCCGGCCGACCACCAGTAGGCGGCGGAGTAGGACTCCAGTGCGGCCTGTGCCTGGGTGAGCTTGTCGGTGGGGTTCTTGCCGACCAGGTAGGACGTGGCGGCGCTGGCGGCGAGCGTGTTGAGCAGGGCGGTGCCGATGGAACCGCCGATCTGCTGCATCGTGTTGACGGAGGCCGAGGCCACTCCGGCGTCCTCGGCGGCCACACCGCTGGTGGCGACGCTCATGGCCGGGGCCATGATCAGGCCGATGCCGAGGCCGGTGACCAGCAGCGGCGGCAGGACGTGGGCCGCGTAGGTGCTGTCCAGGCCGAGGCCGGTCAGCCAGACCATGCCGACGGCTCCGAGAACCATGCCGAGCGGGACCACGATCTTCGGCCCGATGCGCGGGAGCAGGGTGCTGGTGGACAGGGTGGCGCTCAGCATGAGGGCACCGACCATCGGAAGGAAGGCCAGGCCCGTCTGGACGGCGGAGAAGCCGAGGCTGAGCTGGAGGTAGTAGGTGAGGAAGAGGAACACGCCGAACATTCCGGCGCTGGAGACCAGCATGGCGACGAAGGACGCGCCGCGGTCGCGGTCCAGCAGTACGCGCAGCGGCAGCAGCGGGTGCGGGGCCTTGGTCTGCCACCGGGTGAAGGCCGTCAGCAGGACGGCGCCGGCCGCGAGGAAGCCCCAGGACAGCGGCGAACTCCAGTCGTGGGACTCGGCGTTGGAGAAGCCGTAGACGATGCTGAAGAGGCCGGTGGTGACCAGGACGGTGCCGGGGATGTCGAGCCTGGAGCCGCGGTCACGGGCCGTGCGCCGGAGCAGCAGGGAGCCGCCGACTATGGCGAAGGCCGCGATGAAGAGGTTGACGAAGAGGGTCCAGCGCCAGTCCATGTACTCGGTGAGGACACCGCCGAGGAGCAGGCCGACGGCCGCGCCGGAGCCGGCGATCGCGCCGAAGATGCCGAAGGCCTTCGCGCGTTCCCTGGGATCGGTGAAGGTGGTCGTCAGCAGGGAGAGCGCGGCGGGTGCGAGCAGTGCGCCGAACAGGCCCTGCAGGGCGCGGCCCGCGACGAGCATCTCGAAGCTGGTGGCCGCACCGGCCACGGCGGAGGCGACCGCGAAGCCGCTGACGCCGACCAGGAAGGCGGGCTTGCGGCCGAAGAGGTCGGCTATCCGGCCGCCGAGCAGCAGCAGGCTGCCGAAGGCGAGCGAGTAGGCGGTGACGATCCAGGTCCGGTTGCCGTCGGAGAATCCGAGGTCGGCCTGGGCGGACGGCAGGGCGATGTTCACGATGGTCGCGTCCAGCACGACCATCAGCTGGGCGAGCCCGATGACGGCGAGGATCCACCACCGGTGGCGGGGCCCCGCCTCCTCGGCCTGCGCACCGGTCTTCCCGAGCGACACCGTGTCCGGTGCGGCGGCTGTGTGAGCCATGGGGACGTACTCCAGTCGTGGTTCGGATGACGAACAGGTAAAACGAAACCGTTTCGTACAGCTAGCCTAGATGGCTCCGGAACGAAACGCAAACGTTTCGCTCGGGCGAGGGTGGCGCCGCGCGGGGAGCCGGTTCCGTGGAGCTGCGCCCGCGCCCCGCCCGGCCCTGTCGACCCCCTGACGACGCTTGACGGCTCAATGATGTGGTTGCACGTGATGTCCCCGCGCGTGGTGTTCCTGCGTGTGCGGACCGGAGGTCGACGACCGAGGAGAACCATGAGTGACAACCGGCGGAACGAGCAGCCGAACCACGCGGCCATCGAGGCGGAGCGGGGCCGGTTGCGGGAGCGGCATCTGCGGCCCGGTGGGGAGCGGCCCCCGTCGTCCGCCCGTGGGCTGCACCACACCGCGCTGATCAGCGGCGACGTCGAGCGGACGATCCGTTTCTACCAGGACGTCCTGGAGTTCCCGCTGACCGAACTGATCGAGAACCGGGACTACCCCGGTTCCTCGCACTTCTTCTTCGACATCGGGAACCGCAACCTGCTCGCCTTCTTCGACTTCCCGGGCCTCGACGTGGGCCCCTACGCGGAGGTCCTGGGCGGGCTGCACCACGTGGCGATCTCGGTCGAGCCGGAGCGGTGGACACACCTCGTCGACAACCTCACGAAGGCGGGCGTGGAGCACGTGGTGCACAGCGGGGTGTCCGTCTACTTCCGCGACCCCGACGGCGCCCGCGTCGAACTCATCGCCGATCCGCTCGGGGAGATGTACGGCGACGAGGTGCTGTGACGGCTGCCGCGCCCTCGACGGGGCCCGCCCCTCCCCGCACCGACAGGCCGCGCTCGTCGCCGGGCGCGGCGAACGTCAGGCCCGAGCGCGGTGGGTCGCGGGCCGGGTGCCGTGAACGACGGGGCAGCGCCCCGCCGCGTCGCGTACGTCCACGAGGGCGCGGTACGCCGACAGCCCGCCCGGCCTCGGCACCGCGACGGACCTGTGTCGATGTCGATGTCAGGGGGTCGCCGACCACACCCGTGACGGGGTGTGGGGCCGCGGAGCCGTCCCGCGATGTGCGGCTCCGCCGCGTGAGCGAGCATGACCGACCCCACCGGCCGACCCCCGAACCACGGCCCTCGAACGGCAGCACCCGAGCGACGGCTCCCGAGCCACAGCTCTCGAACCGCAGCTCCTGAGCCACGGCTCCCGTGCAACGCCTCGAACGGCAGCCCCCAACCCCAGCCCCCGAACCGCCGCCCCACCCCGCACCCCCCGTACCGGCGACCTTCACGTGGGCGCCATCCGTGCCTTCCCTCTCGTTGTGTGCTCTTGGAACACTCCTCGCGCATTCCCCCAGCGAACGACGGGCCGTCGAACGCGCCCCGCACGAGAGGTCCTTCACCCATGTCCGAAGTCAACCGGCGCAGATTCCTCCAGATCGCGGGTGCCACCACGGCGTTCAGCGCGCTGTCGAGCAGCATCGAGCGGGCCGCGGCCCTGCCGGCCCACCACCGCACCGGGACGATCGAGGACGTCGAGCACATCGTCGTCCTGATGCAGGAGAACCGTTCCTTCGACCACTACTTCGGCAAGCTGAGGGGCGTACGCGGCTTCGGCGACCCGCACCCGGTGACGCTCGCGAACGGCAGGTCGGTCTGGCACCAGTCGGACGGCACCAGGGACCTCCTGCCCTTCCACCCGACCGCCGACGACCTCGGCATGCAGTTCCTCGAAGGCCTCCCGCACAGCTGGCCCGACGGCCAGGCGGCCTACAACGGCGGCAGGTACGACAAGTGGGTGCCCGCCAAGGGCACGACGACGATGGCGTACCTCACCCGGGAGGACATTCCCTTCCACTACGCGCTCGCCGACCGGTTCACGGTCTGCGACGCCTACCACTGCTCGTTCATCGGCTCGACCGACCCGAACCGCTACTACCTCTGGACGGGTCACACGGGCAACGACGGCCGGGGCGGCGGCCCCGTCATGGGCAACGACGAGGCGGGCTACGACTGGACGACGTACCCCGAGCGGCTGGAGAAGGCCGGCGTCTCCTGGAAGATCTACCAGGACATCGGCGACGGCCTCGACGCGCGGGGCTCCTGGGGCTGGATCCAGGACGCCTACCGCGGCAACTACGGCGACAACTCGCTGCTCTACTTCAACAGGTACCGCGAGGCCGCCCCCGGCGACCCGCTGTACGACAAGGCCCGCACCGGCACGGACGTCAAGAACGGCGACGGCTACTTCGACCGACTGCGCGCCGACGTGAAGACCGGCAAGCTGCCGCAGATCTCCTGGATCGCCGCCCCCGAGGCCTTCTCGGAGCACTCCAACTGGCCCTCCAACTACGGTGCCTGGTACATCGCCCAGGTGCTGGACGCGCTGACCTCCGACCCGGCGGTGTGGGCGAGGACGGCGCTGTTCATCACCTACGACGAGAACGACGGCTTCTTCGACCACCTGGTGCCGCCGCTGCCGCCGGCCTCCGAGGAGCGGGGCAGGTCCACCGTCGACGTCACCCTGGACCTGTACCCGGGCGCCGGCGACCGCGTCGCCGGTCCGTACGGCCTGGGCCCGCGGGTGCCGATGCTCGTCGTCTCGCCCTGGAGCAAGGGCGGTTACGTCTGCTCCGAGACCCTCGACCACACCTCGGTCATCCGTTTCATGGAGCGCCGCTTCGGGGTGCGCGAGCCGAACATCTCCCCCTGGCGGCGGGCCGTCTGCGGCGACCTGACCACGGCCTTCGACTTCACCCGCAAGGACACCCGGCCGGTCGCGCTGCCCGACACCGACGGGTACGAGCCGCGCGACCGTGAGCGCCACCCCGACTACCGGCCCACCCCGCCCGCCGAGGGCGCCCTGCCCCGGCAGGAGCGCGGACTGCGGCCCGCCCGCCCTCTCACGTACGCGCCCTGCGTGGACGGTTCGGCCGACCCGGCCACCGGTAGGCTCACCCTCACCTTCGCCTCCGGCGCCAAGGCCGGCGCCGCCTTCCTGGTCACCTCCGCGAACCGTGCCGACGGGCCCTGGACGTACACCACCGAGGCCGGCAAGAAGATCTCCGACACCTGGGACCCGGCGGACCCGGGTGGCTCCCACGACCTCACCGTGCACGGGCCGAACGGCTTCCTGCGCGTCTTCAAGGGGCCGGGGAGGACCGCGGGTCCCGAGGTCGTCGCCCGGCACGTGGGCGACGACGTGGAGCTGACCTTCACCAACCGGACCTCCGCCACCGTGGAGTTGGAGGTGGCCGACGGCTACCGCGACCGCACCACGACCGTACGGGTCCGGGCGGGCGCCGTCCTCAAGCGCACCGTCGACCTGAGGGCCGGCCGCCGCTGGTACGACCTCACCGTCACCTCCGTCGCGGACCCGTCGTTCCAGCGGCGGTTCGCGGGGCACGTCGAGAACGGGCGCCCCGGCGTGAGCGACCCGGCCATCCTCACGGAATGAGCGTGCCGGCAGGGCGGAAGCGCGGTGAACACCGCGTCGTGGGGGCTGGTCAGGTCCTGGTGGGCTCGGGGTAGTGTGCCCCGGTGACCACGCATTCGAACACACCTTCAGGTTGGTACCCCGACCCGCACGGGGCCGACCGGACCCTGCGGTACTGGGACGGGTCCCAGTGGACCGAGCACACCCACGCCGAGCAGCAGCCGCAGGGCCTGCCGCAGACGCCGCCGCAGCAGCACGCACCGGCCCAGCAGCACGCACCGGCCCAGCAGCACGTACCGGCCCAGCAGTCGGTACCGGCGCAGCCCTTCCCGCCGCAGACGCCCGCGCAGCCGGCCGCCGGACCCGACCCCCGTGTGCAGCGCCAGGTGCAGCAGCAGGCGGGGGTCGCGGCGGGCGGCCCCGGCGGCGGCACGCTGTTCAGCGAGCCGGTACTGGTGGTCAACCAGAAGGCCAAGCTGATCGAGTTGACCAACGAGTACAAGGTCATGGACCAGCAGGGCAATCAGCTCGGCTCGGTCGTGCAGGTCGGGCAGAGCGCGCTGAGGAAGATCCTGCGCTTCGTCGCCAGCGTCGACCAGTTCCTGACCCACCGGCTGGAGATCCGCGACGCCCACGGTCAGCCGGTCCTGCTGCTGACCCGCCCGCGCAAGTTCCTCAAGTCCCGTGTGGTCGTGACGCGTCCCGACGGGCAGCCGGTCGGCGAGATCGTCCAGCAGAACGTCTTCGGGAAGATCAACTTCGCCATCAACGCGGACGGCCGGCAGGTCGGCGCGATCAGGGCGGAGAACTGGCGGGCCTGGAACTTCGCGATCGTCGACCACGCGGACAACGAGGTCGCCCGGATCACCAAGACCTGGGAAGGTCTCGCCAAGACCCTCTTCACCACCGCGGACAACTACGTCCTTCAGATCCACTACCAGCTGCCGGAACCCCTGCTGAGCCTGGTCGTCGCCACCGCCCTCACGGTCGACACGGCCCTGAAGCAGGACTCCCGCGGCCTCGGCTGACGCCGGTCACCACGCCGTCAGGTGCCCCGGCCCGGTGGTCGGCCGGGGCAGCAGCGCGGGTTCGGCGGAGGCCGTTTCCGGCTTGAGCGCCAGCACCGCGGCCACCGGATGTTCGTCGTGCCCGTCGCCGTGGCCTACGGCGTGCCCGTCGTCGTACCGCGAGCCGAACGCCGGTCCGTACCCGGAGCCGAGGACCGCCGTGGGGGCCCCGCTGGAGTGCGCGGTGGGTGGTGCGGCGGGCTGCGGCGTCGCCCGGGTCAGCAGCATCACGCCCCACGCGGAGAGTCCGGCCCCGGCGGCCGCGAGGAGCACGCCCGCCACCCCGCCCTGGAGCCGTTCGCCCAGCAGCGTGAGGCCGATCACCGCGGCGGCCATCGGGTTCGCCAGCGTCACCACCGCCAGGGGGGCGCCCAGTCCGCCCCGGTAGGCGGTCTGGGACAGCAGCAGCCCGCCCGTGGCGAGGGCGGCCACCAGCAGCGCCACCCCGACGACCTGCACGCTGAACAGCGGACCGGACCGGTCGGTCGCGGCCACCGTCACCGTCTGGGTGAGCGCGGAGGCCACCCCGGAGGCGAATCCGGAAGCGCTCGCGTGCCGCAGGCCGGGCCGGGTGCCGGGCCGGGCCAGCAGCCCGATCAGCGCCGCCGTCACCCCCGCCACGGCGACCGCCTCGGATCCGCTCAGCACGTCGTCGGGGGCCGGACCGGACGCGGTGACCAGGATCGCGGCCAGCCCGAGCAGGGTCAGGGCGGTGCCCCGCCACTCGGCCGCTCCGACCCGGCGTCCGGCGATGCGCGCGCCCAGCGGCACCGCCGCGACCAGGGTGAGCGCGCCGAGCGGCTGCACCACGGTCAGCGGACCGTACTTGAGGGCCACGACGTGCAGCATGGCGGCCCCGGCGTTGAGACCCACCGAGGCCCACCAGGCCCCGCTGCCCAGCAACCGTACGAGTCCGGTGCCGGCGGAGCGGGAGGCCAGCCGCTCCTGGGCGACGGCCGCGGCGGCGTAGGCGACCGCGGAGAACAGCGACAGGACGACGGCGACGAGGGCGGCGTTCATCGGCCGGCCCCCACGAGCACCTTCTCCTCGGCCGGTACGAGCGCGGGCGTCTCGCGTCCGGCCGTCGTCACCGTGCGCCGCGGCGGGTGGACGACCGCGAGGGCGACGCCGAGCAGCGCCGCGGCGACGAGCGCGTCGAGCCAGTAGTGGTTCGCCGTGCCCACGATCACCGCCAGGGTGAACAGCGGGTGCAGCAGCCACAGCCACCGCCCGCGCGACCGGGTGGCGGCGATCAGTCCGACGGCGACCATGAGGGCCCAGCCGAAGTGCAGCGAGGGCATCGCCGCGAACTGGTTCGACAGGGTGTCGGTCTGCGGGGGCCCGTACACCGACGGCCCGTACACCCGCGCGGTGTCGATCAGCCCCGTGGCCGAGAGCATCCGGGGCGGCGCGAGGGGGAACGTGAGGTGGACCACCAGGGCGGCGGCCGTGACGGCGGCCAGCACCCGGCGGGCCCAGACGTAGTGCGCGGGGCGGCGCAGGTAGAGCCAGACCAGGAAGGCCGCGGTGGCGGGGAAGTGGACGGTCGCGTAGTAGGTGTTCGCGAGGTGGACCAGTCCGTCGCCGTGCAGCAGAAGGGACTGCACCGTGTCCTCGTCCGGCAGCCGGAGCCACCGCTCCGCGTCCCACACGCGGTGCGCGTTGCGGAAGGCCTCGGCGGTGTGGCCGGTGGCCAGCTGTCGGCCGAACTTGTAGACGAGGAACAGTCCGGCGACGAGCAGCAGCTCCCGGACTATCGGCGGCCGTACCGGTGTGGCCGGTTCCGCTTGTTCAGGCTCGGTGCGGGCATTCATCCCCCGGCCCCTTCGCTGACGTGGTGCGTGTGCTGATGCACGTGCGTGGTTGGTGCTGGTGTGTGCGTGCGGGGCCGTGACCCCTGCATGCACCATCGATACGACATCGTACCGATACGCCAGTGTACCGATACGTTCGGGTACCGGTACACTGGCGTATCGATTGACATACGACACACTGGGATCGGGCCCGTGCGAAGGGCCCGCCGGACAGCAGTGAGGAGAAGGGCCGATGACGTCGCAGGCCGCGGACGGACCGGAGTCGGTCGCCGCCTCGCGCCGCTCCAAGCTCACGCCCGAGCGCGAGCAGGAGTTCTTCGACGCCGTCCTGGAGCAGATCCGCGAGTGCGGGTACGAGGCCGTCACGATGGAGGGCGTCGCCACCAGCACCCGGTGCAGCAAGTCGACGCTGTACCGGCAGTGGAAGACCAAGCCGCAGTTCGTGGTGGCCGCTCTGCGGTCCCGCCGCCGATCGCGACTCGACGGGATCGACACCGGATCACTCGCCGACGACCTGCGCGAGGCCGCGCGGGGAGCCGCTCGGTGGTCCATGACCGACACCAAGCTGCTCCAGGCCCTGGGGCACGCCGTCACCCAGGACGCGGAGCTGTCGTGCGCGTTGCGTGAGGCGATCGTCGAACCCGAGATCGCCGCTTTGCGGGAGATCCTGCGCCGGGGCGTCGAGCGCGGCGAGGTCGCGGCCGGCCACCCGGCGCTGGAGTACGTCCCGGCCCAGATGTTCGGCGTCGTCCGGGCCCGTCCGGTGGTGGACGGGGAGTACGCCGACGAGGACTACCTGCTGCGCTTCGTGGAGGCCGCCGTGCTGCCGGCACTCGGCCTCGGACCGGAAAGACCCAGGCCGCCGTCCGCGGGATGACCGGACGGTGACCTGCTCGCGCCGCACCGTGGGGACGGGGGCGGCGCGCACCCCCGGCCGGGTGGGGTTCCCCTTGAGCGGAGGGGAGCCCCACCCGGCCGCCTGTGTTCCGGCGCCACGGGGCTCGCACGGGGCCGACTCGGACCGGCTGCGAGCGGTCCGAACCGCGGGTCCGCGGGGCTGATGCGGACCGGCCGGACGGGCGGAGACCGGCCGACGCCGAATCCGACCTGGCCGCTACCGCCCACGCGCCCTGGCCGTTACCGCGCACGGCCTTCGCCGCTGCCGCTCACGCGCCCTGCCCGGCTCCGCTCACACGCCCTGGCCGTTACCGCGCACGGCCTTCGCCGCCGCCGCTCACGCGCCCTGCCCGGCCCCGCTCACACGCCCTGGCCGCTGCCGCCCCCCGTCGCCACCTTGATGCCCTTGGTCATCTCGTCGATGACGGACACCTTCTGGTCGGCGTCGACGCCGAAGCGCAGGACCACCATCCGCTTGCTGTCCGCGGGCGCGGGGAAGGCCAGGGACTCGACGTAGCCGTCGGCGCCCTTGCTCGTGACCGCCTTCCAGCGCACCAGGTAGCCCTTCTGCCCGGCCACCGTCACCGCCTTCGAGGCGAGCACCTGGTGGGAGGTGATCTCGCCGTACGTGGTGCCGCCGTAGGACTCCTCGGCGTTGGCCTCGATGTCCGCCTTGGCGACCGCCTCCGCGGTGGCGCCGGGCACCTGGGCCGGAGCCGAGTACACGCCGCCCTTGGTGCAGGTCTTCGACGTGTCGCCGGGGCACGGGTAGGAGGACTCGGACGTGATCTGTGCGCCCACGCTCAGCTCCTGCCCGCTCCAGCCGTCGGGGATCGGGATGCTGATGCCGTTGAGCGCGTCGGTCACCGCGCCGCTCTCGATCTTCGGCGCCTCCGACCCCTTGGGGGACGGCGAGGCGCCGCCCGAACCGCCCGAACCGCCCGAGTCGCCGAAGGGGTCCTGGCCGCCGGAACCACCCGGACCGCCCCGGCCGCCGGGCCCCTGCGCCGTACCGGTCGTGTCCGAACCGCCGCCGTCCCTGGTCAGCGCGTACACGCCGACCCCGATGCTGGCCAGGACCGCCACGGCCACCGCGACGGCCGTTCCGGTGCGCAGCCCACGCCGCGAGCCGGTGGGCGGCGCGGAAGGAAACGCCGGATATGCCGGGAACGCGCCGACCGTCGGGGCCTGCGCCGGAGCACCCCACGCGGCGGCCGAGCCCGCGGGACGGGTCCGGTCCGTCCATGCCCCGCCGTCCCACCAGCGTTCGGTGGGCGGGGCGTCACTTGTCTGCCCGGGGTCGGGATACCACCCGGGGGGAGTCACCTGCGTCATGCCCCCACCGTATGAGGCATCGGTGAAAGTCGTATGAGAGGGATGGCCCCTTGTTCGGGGAACCGTCGTGGCACCCCGTGCCCCGCTGGCGGGAAACCGACGTCAATTCGTCGTCGGTCCCCTCTCGTTGACGTCCGGGGGCTTCCTCCGCAGGCCCGCGGGGCCGCGCGGGCCACCGCCCGTCACCCGCCGGGGCAACAGCTGGGCGGACCACCCTCCGCGCGGACCTCCGGACGGCTACGCTCGAGGTCTGGTACGTCGTTCGGGCGACTTGGGGAGGTAGCGGGATGACGGAGGTACGGCCGGCGGCGGCCGCCTCGGCCTCCCTGTGGGAGCGCGACGAGGAAGTGGCCGCCATCGAGCGGGTGGTGGACAGGCTCTGCGCCGACGGGTCCACGTCGGGCCAGGTGCATCTGCTGCGCGGCGACGCGGGGATAGGCAAGACGGCACTGCTGGCCGAGACACGGCGTATCGCCGAGGCCCGTGGCTGCACGGTGTGGTCGGCCCGCGGCGGCGAGACCCTCAGGTCCGTCCCCTTCAACGTGGTACGGCAGTTGCTCCAGCCCGCGCTGCTGTCGCTGCACCCGGAGGAGGCCCGCGAGTACCTCGGTGACTGGTACGACATCGCCGGCCCCGCCCTCGGTATCGCCGAACCGGGTGAGAGCAATGCCGACCCCCAGGGCGTGTGCGACGGCCTCGTCGCCGCCGTGACCCGGCTGGCCAGGCGGGACTGGCCGCTCGTCCTGCTGGTGGACGACGCCCACTGGGCCGACCAGGAGACCCTGCGCTGGCTCGCCGCCTTCGTGGAGCGTCTCGACGACCTGTCCGTGCTGGTCGTCGTGGCCCGCAGGACCACCGAGGTCAAGGGCGACAGCGCCCAGCACCTCGACACGATCGCCGCCGCGGCCGGACAGTCCGTCACCAGCCTCAGCGCCCTGACCCCGGAGGCGGTCGCCGGCCTCACCCGCGCCACCCTCGGCGCGCACGCCGACGACCCGTTCTGCCGCGAGGTCTGGGCCGTCACCGGCGGAAACCCCTACGACACCGTCGAACTCCTCGCCAAGGTCCAGGACCGGGCGCTGGCCCCCGGCGAGTCCTCCGCCACCGAACTGCGCCCGCTGAACCGCTCGGCACGCGGCGGCGGCCTCGTCACCCGCCTCGAACAACTGGGCGTCGACGCCACCCGGTTCGCCATGGCGGCCGCGATCCTCGGCGCCGAGATCACCGTCGACCAGGCGGCCCGGCTCGCCGGCATGCGTCACGAGGTCGCGGTGCGCTGCGCCGAACTGCTGCGCACCGCCCGCATCCTCACCGCACCCGACGCGGCGACCGTCCCCGCCGACGACGTCGCCCTGGAGTTCGTCCACCCGCTGATCGCCACCGCCGTCTACGACTCCATCCCCGAGGGCCTGCGCAAGGCGATGCACGGCATCGCCGCCGAGGTCGTCATCGACACCGGCAAGGGTCTCGCGGCCGCCTCCCGGCATCTGCTCCAGGTCCACGCCGACGACGACGAGGAACTCGTCGAGCAACTGCGCGAGGCCGCCCGCGAACACCTCGCCGTCGGCGCCCCGGACGCGGCCCGCCGCTGCCTGGAACGCGCCCTCAGGGAGCCGCCCGCGCCCGACGTGCACCCGCACGTCCTCTACGAACTGGGCTGCGCCACCCTCCTGACCTCACCCGCCCGGACCATCGAGCACCTGCGGACCGCCCTGGCCATGCCCGGCCTCGACAACGCCGAGCGGGTCGACGCCGTCTACTGCCTCTCCCAGGCCCTCACGCACAACGACCAGCTGGAGGAGGCCGTCCGCACCGTGGAGGCGGAGGCCGCCCGGCAGACCACCGGGCCGGCCCGGATGCGGCTCCAGGCCGTGCAGTTCATGTGGGAGGGCATCCACGCGGGCGAGACCACCTCGCCCGGCCGCTCCGAGAAGCTCAGCAGGCTCGCCGCCACCTGCACCGGCCGGGACAACGCCGAGCGCGCCCTGCTCATCCTGCGCGGCTTCGACGCCATGACCCACGGCGAGAACGCGGAAGTCGTCGTCGAACTGTGCGACCGCGCCCTGGTCAACGGCCGCCTCGCGCCCGGCCTCGGCTGGACCGACCCCGAGTGGGGCCTGGAACTGCTGATGATGCTGGCCAGCTCGTACGCCTACACCGACCGCCTCGACCGGGCCGAGGCCCTCTTCAACGAAGCCCTGCGCGCCTACGTCACCGCCGGCTGGAGCGGCGGCCACCTCGCCCTGGCCCATGCCTACCTCGGACTCGGCCTGCGCCGCCGGGGCCGGCTGAGGGAGGCCGAGGAGTCCCTGCGGGAGTCACTGCGCATCGCCGAACGCGTCGGCCGCGGCCTGCCGCTGTACTGGTCGGCCGTCTGCAACCTCGTCGACACGCTGCTCGCCCGCGGTCATGTCCAGGAGGCCTGGGACATCGCCGAGCAGTACGGCTTCGCCCCGCCCTACCCGTCCACGATCGTGCTGCCCGACCCCCGCTCGGTGCGCGGCCGGCTGCTGCTGGCGGTCGGCCGCACCCAGGACGGCATCAACGAACTGGAGGAGGCCGAGAAGGCGGCGGCCGTCCGCGGCCACCTCAACCCGGTGATGGTTCCCTGGGCCGCCGATCTGGCCAGGGCCCTGGCCACCGAGGACCCGGCCCGGGCCGCCCGGCTGGCCTCCGACGCCCGACGCCAGGCCGAACGCTTCGGCACGGACACCGCCATCGGCGAGGCCCTGCGCTGCGCCGCCGCCCTGGAGACCGGCCAGCGCGCGGTCCGTCTCGCCGCCCAGGCGGTCACCTACCTGGAGGCCTCGCCCTGCCAGTACGAACACGCCGCGGCCCGCGTGGAGTACGGCATCGCCTCCCGCTCGGCCTCCGAACTCCACCGCGGCCTCACCCTGGCCCGCACCTGTCACGCCGACGGCCTCGTCGCCCAGGCACAGACCGCCCTGGACACCCTGGGCGCCCCGGCGGTCGGCCTGGTACCCGGACAGAAACACCGGTAGAGGCGCCCGTGCGGCCCCGAGGCGACCGGCCACGCCGGTGACCGGGGGCCAGGACCCCGGTGCGGGTGGTGGGCCCCGGTGACGTCACTCGGTGGTCTCCTCCTCCGCCAGCACCCGCTGGGCCGTCGCGAAGGCCGAGTTCGCCGCCGGTACGCCGCAGTAGACGGCCGTCTGGAGCAGGACCGCGCCGATCTCCTCCGGGGTGAGTCCGTTGTGCCGGGCCGCCCGGACGTGCATGGCCAGCTCGTCGTAGTGGCCGTGGGCGACCAGCGCGGTGAGGGTGATCATGCTGCGCTCGCGACGGCTGAGCGTCGGGTCGGTCCAGATCTCGCCCCAGGCGTAGCGGGAGATGAAGTCCTGGAAGCGGGCGGTGAACGGCGTCTGCCGGGCCTGCGCCCGCTCCACGTGCGCGTCGCCCAGCACCTCCCGCCGTACCCGCATGCCCGGCCCGGCGGTTCCGCTGCCGAAGTGGGCACGCAGCGCGGTCAGCACGGCTCGCGGACACTGCGCGGGGGCCAGGTGCGAGGCGCCCGGGATCTCCACGAGCGTGGCGCCCGGCACCGCGTCCGCGATCTCCCGCAGATGCGCCGGCGGCGTCGCCGGGTCCTCCCGGCCGGCGACCAGCAGCGTGGGTACGGCGATCTCCGCGAGCCTCTCGCGCAGGTCGAACGCGGCCAGCGCGTCGCAGCAGGCCGCGTAGCCCGCCGGGTCGGCGCGGCGGTGGTCGGCGACCAGGCGCGGCACGGTGAACCCGCCGCTGAACCAGCGCGCGTTCGCGCCGTCGGCGAGCGAGGCGAGTCCCTCGCGCCGTACCAGCGCGGCCCGTTCCCGCCACGGCCCGGCGCCGCCGAAGTGGGCGGACGAACAGACCACCGCCAGCGACGACACCCGCTCGGGACGGTGCAGTGCCAGATGGAGTCCGACCGCCCCGCCCAGGGAGACGCCCGCGTAGGCGAACCGGGCCAGGCCGAGGGAGTCGGCGAGCGCCAGCACCAGATCGGCGAGGTCGGCGACGGTGGCGCCGGGACCGATGAGGTCGGCGGCCGAGCCGCCGTGTCCGGGCAGGTCCCAGCGGATCACCCGGTGCGTGCTGGACAGTTCGGGCGCGACCTCGTCCCACAGGGCGTAGGAGGTGCCGAGGGAGGGCCCGAGGAGCAGCGGGGGAGCGGAGGCCGAACCCTCGGCACGGTGGTTGAGCAGCTTCTCGGTCAACGTCGCTCCAGCGCACGGTCGGTGAGGGCTCCGGCGGAGCCGGTGTAGTGGGCGGGGTCGAGGAGGTCGTCCAGGTCGACGCCCTTCAACGCCGGTTCCGAGGCGAGCAGTTCGCCCAGCGGGCGGCCCTCGGCGAAGGTGCGGGGAGCCAGCCGGGTCAGCAGCTCCTTGGCGCGGGCCCGGCCGAGCACCGCCGACAGTTCGGCGGAGAGCCGCTCGGAGACGATCAGCCCGTGGGTGAGCCCGAGGTTCCCGCGCATGACGTCCGCCCGCACCCGCAGGTCCTCGGTCAGTTCCGCCGCGTCCCGGGCGGCCCCGCCGACCAGCCGCAGCAGATCCCGCAGCGGCTCCCACTCGGCGTGCCAGGCCCCGGCCGGCCGCTCGTCCCGCGCGACCAGCGTGCCGTACAGCGTCGCCGCGAGCTGCGGGGCCCGCAGGGCGGCGGCCGTGATCAGCGTGGACCGCACCGGATTCGCCTTGTGCGGCATCGCCGAGGAGCCACCGCCACCGCCCTCCGCGACCTCGCCGACCTCGGTGCGGGAGAGGGTGAGCACGTCGGCCGCCGTCTTTCCCAGCGCCCCCGCCGCGAAGGCCAGGCATCCGGCCAGGTCGGCGATCGGAGTGCGCAGGGTGTGCCAGGGCAGCAGCGGCGCGCGCAGCCCCAGTTCACGCGCGTACGCGGCGGGCAGCGCGGTCGGGTCCTCGGCGCCGTACGCCGTGAAGGCCGCCAGCGTCCCGGCCGCACCGCCGAGTTGGGCGGGCAGCGAGTCCCGTACGCCCGAGATCCGGTCCCGCGCGTCCAGGACCAGCGACCGCCACCCGGCGGCCTTCAGTCCGAACGTCGTCGGTACGGCGTGCTGGGTGAGGGTCCGGCCCGGCATGGGCGTGTCGCGGTGCTCGGCGGCCAGCCGCGCCAAGGCCCGCTGCGCACGGTCGAGGTCGGCGAGGACCGGCTCCAGTGTCCGCACCGCGACCAGCATCGTCGCCGTGTCCATGATGTCCTGGCTGGTCGCGCCCCGGTGGACGTAGGGCCCGTGCTCCGCGCCGACCGCTTCGGTGAGGTCCGCGACCAGCGGGATCACCGGGTTCCCGCCGCGCCTCGCGCGCTCGGCGAGCGACCGTAGGTCGAAGGTGCCCGCGGTGGCCTCGGTCACGGCCGCCGCGGCCGCTTCGGGGGCCAGTCCGAGCGCGGCCTGGGCACGGGTCAGCGCGGCCTCCGCGTCGAGCAGCGCCCGCAGGTAGGCGGTGTCGCTCGTCGCGGAGGCGGCAGGGGAGCCGGTCCACCCGGGGGCGAGCAGACCGGCGTGCGACTGATCAGCTGTCACTGGAACTCCAGGAAGACCGTCTCGCCGTCGCCCTGAAGGCGGATGTCGAAACGGTAGGCGCCCCCGCCGTCGTCCGCCGCGATCAGCGTGCCGCGGCGCGCCGGGTCGAGGCCGGCCAGCAGCGGGTCCGTGGCGTGCGCGGCGGTGTCCCGCGGGAGGTAGATCCGGGTGAAGAGATGGACGAGCAGGCCCCGCGCGAACACGCACACACTCAGGTAGGGGGCGCTACGGCCGCGCGCGCCGGGTCGCAGGGTGCGCGCGTACCAGTGGCCGTTGGCGTCGGTCTGGATGCGGCCCCAGCCGGTGAACTCCACGCCGTTGCGTCCCAGATAGCCGCCGGTCGCGGGGTCCCGCCGGATCGAGCCGTCGACGGCCGGGACCCGGCCGTCCGGGTCGGGGCCCCACAGCTCGACGAAGGCGTCCGGCAGCGGCCTGCCCTCACCGTCGTACACGTGGCCCTGGACGGTGATCGTGTCGGGGTGGCCGACGGGCGCGATGTCGCCGCCGCCGGGGAAGGGCAGCGCGTAGCCGTAGAAGGGGCCGACCGTGTGCGACGGGGTGGGCAGCACGCTCTCCGGGCTGCTGGTGTCGATCTTCGTCATGGCGGGTCAGCGTCCTTCTTCGATCCAGGTGGCGTTCGGGCCGTCCAGCACGATGTCCCAGTGGTAGCCGAGCGAGAACTCCGGCACGGACAGACTGTGGTCGTAGGTGGCGACCAGTCGCTGCCGGGCCGCGTCGTCCGTCACCGACTGCAGGATCGGGTCGTGGGCGAACAGCGGGTCGTTCGGGAAGTACATCTGGGTCACCAGCCGCTGGGTGAACGCCGAACCGAACAGCGAGAAGTGGATGTGCGCGGGCCGCCAGGCGTTGACGTGGTTGCGCCACGGATACGGCCCCGGCTGGACGGTGGTGAAGCGGTAGAAGCCGTCGTCGTCGCTGAGCGTGCGGCCCACGCCGGTGAAGTTCGGGTCCAGCGGCGCGTCGTGCTGCTCGCGCTGGTGGGCGTACCGGCCCGCCGAGTTGGCCTGCCAGATCTCCACCAGCTGGCCGCGGACCGGCCGTCCGGAGCGGTCGAGGAGCCGGCCGGAGACGGTGATGCGCTCGCCGATCGGCTCACCGCGGTGATGCCGGGTCAGGTCGTTGTCGATCTCGGTGATGTCCCGCTCCCCGAAGGCGGGCGAGGCCAGCTCCACCAGCTCCGGGTCCTTGCCGACGTCGATCCGGACCGGCGGCTGCCGCGGATGGCGCAGGGTGGAGGAGCGGTAGGGCGCGTAGTCGCGGCGCGGATGGTGCTCGACGGGCGCGCCGTCCGCGACCCGCTTCCGGTAGGCGGCGCGCTCCGCCGCGATCTCCTGGTCGATGTCGGCTTGCGTGAGAGTCATGAGGGGTCCCGGGGTCACTGACGTTCGAGGACGAGGGCGAGGCCTTGGCCCACGCCGATGCAGAGGGTGGCGACACCGATGCCCGAGCCGCGGCGGGCGAGCTGGTGGGCGACGGTGCCGGCGAGGCGGGCGCCGGAGGCGCCCAGTGGGTGGCCGAGGGCGATGGCGCCGCCCTGCGGGTTGAGGATCGCCGGGTCGAACTCGGGCCACTCGGCCACGCAGCCCAGCACCTGGGCGGCGAAGGCCTCGTTCAGTTCGAGCACGGACAGGTCGTCGAAGCCCTTTCCCGCCTTGGCGAGGGCCCGGTTGACCGCCTCGACGGGAGCGAGTCCGAAGTACTGCGGGTCGAGGGCCGACACACCGGTGGCGCTCACCCGGGCGAGGGGTTCACGGCCGACGGCCCGGAGACCCTCCTCGTCGACGAGGAGCAGGGCCGCGGCGCCGTCGTTCAGCGGCGACGCGTTCCCGGCGGTGACGGTGCCGCCCTCCGTCCGGAACGACGGCCTGAGCTTGGCCATCGCCTCCAGGGAGGCGTCCGGCCGTACCGACTCGTCGGCCGCGAGGACCAGCGGGTCGCCCTTGCGGCGGGGGATCGTGACGGAGACCAGTTCGGGGTCGAACAGGCCCTGCTCCCGGGCTCGCGCCGCCTTGCGGTGGCTGTCCAGCGCGAACTCGTCCTGCCGCACGCGGCTGATCCCGTGCTTGTCGGCGATCAGCTCCGCGCTCTCGCCGAGCGGGACGGTCCACCGCGGTTCCATCCGCGGGTTGACCATCCGCCAGCCCAGCGTGGTCGAGTACAGCTCCGCGTGGCCCGCCGGGAACGGCCCGTCGCTCTTGGGCAGGACGTACGGCGCGCGGGTCATCGACTCGACCCCGCCGGCCACCGCGATCGAGGCGTCCCCGACGGCGATCGCGCGGGCGGCCTGGATCACCGCCTCCAGGCCGGAGGCGCACAGCCGGTTGACGGTCACGCCCGGCACGGAGGTCGGCAGGCCCGCGAGCAGCGCGGCCATCCGGCCCACGTTGCGGTTGTCCTCGCCGGCGCCGTTGGCGTTGCCGAAGTACACGTCCTCGATCCGGGACGGGTCCAGCGCGGGGGTACGCGCCAGGAGTTCGCGGATCGCGTGGGCGGCGAGGTCGTCCGGGCGCAACGAGGCCAGGCCGCCGTTGTAGCGGCCGACCGGGGTGCGGACCGCGTCGACGATGTACACGCTTCTCACGGCTGGATCCCCTCCGGGACGCCGACCTCGGCGTCGGTCTTCGCGACGATCTCGGCCACGCCCACGCCGGGCGCGGTCTCGACGAGCACCAGGCCGTCCTCGGTGACGTCGAGGACGCCGAGGTCGGTGATGATCCGGTTCACGCAGGCCCTGCCGGTCAGGGGCAGCGCGCACTCGGCGAGGATCTTCGGGCTGCCGTCCTTCGCGGTGTGCGCCATCACGACGATGACGGTACGGGCGCCGTGGACCAGGTCCATCGCCCCGCCGATGCCGGTGATCATCTTGCCGGGGATCGCCCAGTTGGCGAGGTCGCCCCTCTCGGACACCTGCATGGCGCCGAGCACGGCGACATCGATGTGGCCGCCGCGGATCATGCCGAAGGAGAGCGCCGAGTCGAAGAAGGAGGCGCCCGGCAGGACCGTGACAGTCTCCTTGCCGGCGTTGATCAGATCGGGATCGACCTGGTCCTCGGTGGGGTAGGGGCCGGTGCCCAGAATGCCGTTCTCGCTCTCCAGGACCACCTCGACGTCGGCGGGGAGGTGGTTGGGGATCAGGGTCGGCAGGCCGATGCCGAGATTGACGTACTGCCCGTCCCTCAGCTCGCGCGCGGCGCGGGCCGCCATCTGCTCGCGTGTCCAGGCCATCAGCCGTTCACCCGTTCCTTCGGCGCGGGCGCCGAGACGGTCCGCTTCTCGATCTTCTTGTCGGCGGCCTGCCCGGCCGTCAGGGCCACCACCCGCTGCACGAACACGCCCGGCAGGTGCACGGCGTCCGGGTCGATCCCGCCGGGCTCGACCAGCTCCTCGACCTCGGCGATCGTGATCCGCCCCGCCATCGCCGCGAGCGGGTTGAAGTTGCGGGCGGACCGGTGGAAGACGAGGTTGCCGTGCCGGTCCCCCTTCGCCGCCCTGACCAGCGCGTAGTCGGTGCGGATGGCGTGCTCCAGCACGTACTCGGTGCCGTCGAACTCGCGCACCTCCTTCGGCGGCGAGGCGAGCGCCACCCCGCCCCGGCCGTCGTAGCGCCACGGCAGTCCGCCCTCGGCGACCTGGGTGCCCACCCCGGCCGGGGTGTAGAAGGCGGGAATGCCGGCCCCGCCGGCCCGCAGGCGCTCGGCGAGCGTGCCCTGGGGGATCATCTCGACCTCCAGCTCCCCGGACAGGTACTGGCGTGCGAACTCCTTGTTCGCCCCGATGTAGGAACCGGTCACCCGGGCGATCCGCCCGGCGGCCAGCAGGACGGCGAGCCCCGACTCCATCGCCCCGCAGTTGTTGGAGACCACCGACACCCCGGTGACGCCCCGCTCGTACAGGGCCTGGATGAGGACGCCCGGTACGCCGCTCAGCCCGAAACCGCCCACTGCCAGCGACGCGCCGTCCGGCACGTCGGCCACCGCCTCCTCGGCCGTGGCGACCACCTTGTCCATGCGTGCAGCCCCATCTCTCTCCGTGCGCCCCCGCCTCAATTAATCAGGGCACTGACTATTTTGTCGAGGTGTCCTCACGCTGCCACCGACGAGCCAGGTCGTCAAGACCCGGGAGAAGGCCGAGGTCGCTCACGGTCGAACGAAGGCAGACAGCGGCCTTCCGTCCAGGTATCGTTCCGTGCACATACGATCCGACTTCGGGAGCACGCATGGCTGCGGTGGACCTCGACACCCATCCCGGGCACCTCGCCCGGCGGCTCCAGCAGGCGCACTACCTGCTGTGGAACGCGATGGTCTCCGAGGAGATCACCTCGCCGCAGTTCGCCGTCCTGAACGCCCTGGTCGCCGAGCCGGGTCTCGACCAGCGCACCGTGGGGGAGCGGGTGGGGCTGGACCGCTCCACCGTCGCCGAGGTGATCAGCCGGCTGATCCGGCGCGAACTCCTCGACAAGGTCCGCGATCCGCAGGACGGCCGCCGGTTCCTGCTGCGCCTGACCGACGACGGCGTACGCGCCCACCGCAGGCTCGCCGTGCGTACGGCCCGGATGAGCCAGGTCTTCCTCGCCCCGCTGTCCGCCGCGGAGCAGACGGTCTTCTTCGATCTGATCCGGCGGGTGGCGGACGCGGCGGAGGAACTGCGCAACCCGGCGGAACCCCTGGCCGACCGGGGCGCGCGTACCTAGGCTCCCTGCTCCGAGGTCCCGAACGAGGATCGCTGCGTCACGACGCCTGCGCGAGGACCACCCACACCTGGCCCTCGGCGAAGGCGACCGGCTCGCCGTCCCGCGTCGTGAACGCAGTGCCGTCCGCCGCCCGCGGACGCTGCCACCGCACGTCGTGGGAGCGCCCGTCGCGCAGCACCACGGCCGTCCCCGAACCGACCGTCTCCGTGTACGGCGTGTGGTTGCCGAGCGAGTCGTGGTACCGGGACGTGCGCACGTTCACGTACTGCACGACCACCGTCGCCGGCGCGAGCCGCCGTCCGTCGGCGGTCACCGTCGGCGTGCCGTCCGTCGTGACCTCCCAGCGCCGCCGCTCCCCGGACCAGGTGAAGGCGAAGCGGGCCGAGGGATAGCGCACGGTGCGGGAGGCGACGGGGGTGCCCCCCTGCGGTGCGGGGCCGTGGCGGAAGCCCGTGGTCAGCGCGGCCTCACCGGGCGCGGCCGGCAGCACCCGGCCGGGGCGCAGGTAGAGGTTGTGCGGGGACGCCTTGTCGGTGCCGCGGTAGTAGGCCCCTTCCGTGCCCTCCGGGGTGACGGCCTCCAGCGGCTCCTTGTCGATCAGCGGCAGCAGCCTGCCCTGCGCGCCGGAGAAGGCCAGCGCCGGCCGGTCGAACTGGCGCAACAGCTCCAGGTCGGACTCGCGGGCGCTGCGCACCGGCCCGACGGTCTTCGGCAACCGCGTCGCGTACACCGCCATCAGCCGGCTCAGGCCGCCCTCGACCTGCTCCACGTAGACGATGTCCGCGGCTTCCAGGCCGGTCTGCGGCCGGGCCGCGGGGGCGTTGTCGATCTTCACGACCAGGACCTGGCCGTGAGGGGCCGCGCTCGTGCCCGTGCTGCTCGGCGGCCGGTCGGTGCCGCGACCGTCGTCGGCCGGGCCTGAGCCGCTCGTGCAGCCCGCCGCGAGGGACAGCGCGAGCGCCGCGGCCAGCACCGCCCCGGTCGCCGGGCCGCGCCCGGGGTGGGTGCCCCGTCGCCCCGGCCACCGTCGCCCCGGCCACCGTCGGCCCGGCCGTCTTCGCTCCGGCCACGGTCGCTCCAGGGGCGGCAGCCGCCTGCCGTGGATCGGGCCGGTCGTGCCGGCCACCGTCGCCATGTCCACCATCGCCACCCCGTTCCGTACCCCGATTGTGCGCTTGTCCGCTTGCGGCCGGCCATACCCGATCGATCCTGATCGTTCGCGGAGACTGGGCCGATCGGCCCCACCCGCTCGTGCCGGGGTAGCCCGGCGGGAGCGGGCGTGCGCGATTCGGAACCGGGACCCCCGGGTACCCGGCCCGCACCCCGGGACCCGGCAACGGCAACGGCGGGCCCCGAACTCGGTGGAGGGAGCACGTCACGATGAAGGCAGTGACCTGGCAGGGAAAGCGGGACGTACGGGTGGAGACCGTGCCCGACCCGAAGATCCAGGAACCGACGGACGCCGTCATCCGCGTGACATCCACCGGACTGTGCGGCTCCGACCTGCACCTCTACGAGGTGCTCACCCCGTTCATGACACCGGGCGACATCCTCGGCCACGAACCCATGGGCATCGTCGAGGAGGTCGGCGCCGGCGTCCCCGACCTCAGCGTCGGCGACCGGGTCGTCGTGCCCTTCCAGATCGCCTGCGGCAACTGCTGGATGTGCCTGGACTCCCTCCCCACCCAGTGCGAGACCACCCAGGTCACCGCCGAGGGCATGGGCGCCGCCCTGTTCGGCTACACCCGCCTGTACGGCGCGGTGCCCGGCGGCCAGGCCGAGTACCTGCGCGTCCCGCAGGCCCAGTACGGCCCCATCAAGGTGCCGCAGGGTCCGCCCGACGACCGCTTCGTCTACCTCTCCGACGTCCTGCCCACCGCCTGGCAGGCGGTCGAGTACGCCGACATCCCCCAGGGCGGCAGCGTCGCCGTGCTCGGCCTCGGCCCCATCGGCGACATGGCCTGCCGGGTGGCCCGGCTCCGCGGCGCCGGGCGGGTGTTCGGCGTCGATCTGGTCGGCGACCGGCTGCGCCGGGCCCAGGCCAGGGGCGTCGAGACGTACGACCTCAGGAACTTCGACAGCGAGAAGGAACTGGTCGACGCGATCCGCGACCAGACCGACGGCCGCGGCCCGGACGCCGTCATCGACGCCGTTGGCACCGAGGCGCACGGCAGCGCCGCCGCCCGCATGATCCAGAACGCGTCCGCCCTGCTGCCGCGCAAGCTCAGCGGCCCCCTCGCCGAACGCTTCAGCGTCGACCGGCTCGCCGCCCTGCACACCGCCATCGAACTCGTGCGCCGCGGCGGCACGCTCTCCCTCGTCGGCGTCTACGGCGGCATGGCCGACCCGCTGCCGATGCTCACCATGTTCGACAAGCAGCTCCAGATCCGGATGGGCCAGGCCAACGTGCGCCGCTGGAGCGACGACATCATGCCCTACCTCACCGACGAGGACCCGCTCGGCGTCGACGACTTCGCCACCCACCGCGTCCCGCTGTCCGAGGCCCCGAAGGCGTACGAGGTGTTCCAGCAGAAGCGGGACGGAGCAGTGAAGATCCTCATGACCCCGTGAGGATCTTCATGACGCCGTGGCCGGACGCCCTGAACCCGGAAGGTGGCGCCGGGCAGGGTGAATGAGGGTCGGGGCGCGGGGCAGGGTGAACCCCGATGGTGAACCTCGATCGGGGCGCGGGGCAGGGTCAGGAGGGCGCCGTCCGCGGCGGCGCCCCGAGGATCTCCGCGAGGTCGTAGCGCACCGGCTCCTCCAGCTGCCCGTACGTGCAGCTCTCCGGGGTCCGGTCCGGGCGCCAGCGCCGGAATCGGGCCGTGTGCCGGAAACGCGCCCCGTTCTCCATGTGGTCGTACGCCACCTCGGCCACCCGCTCCGGCCTGAGCGGCACCCAGGACAGGTCCTTCTTGCCCGACCAGCGGCTCGGCGCCCCCGGCAGCCGGGCACCCTCATGCGCCGCCTCCTCCGCCCACGCCGCCCAGGGATGCCCCCGTACGTCGTCCAGGCGCAGCGGCTCCAGCTCCTCGACCAGCTCCGCGCGGCGCCGCATCGTGAACGCGGCCGACACGCCGACATGCTGGAGGGCACCCCGGTCGTCGTACAGACCCAGCAGCAGCGAGCCGACCACCGGCCCGCTCTTGTGCAACCGGTACCCGGCCACCACCACGTCCGCGGTCCGCTCGTGCTTGACCTTGTACATGGCCCGCTCGTCCGGGCGGTACGCCAGCGTCAGCGGCTTGGCGATCACCCCGTCCAGGCCGGCCCCCTCGAACTCCTCGAACCAGCGCCGCGCCACGTCGATGTCCGTCGTCGCGGGCGCCAGATGCACGGGCGGCGTCACCTGGTCCAACGCCCGCTCCAGCAGCGCCCGCCGGTCGGTCAGCGCCACGTCCAGCAGCGCCTCGTCGGCCAGCGCCAGCAGGTCGAAGGCGACGAAGGAGGACGGCGTCCGCTCGGCGAGCGTGCGCACCCGCGAGTCCGCCGGGTGGATCCGCTCGGTCAGCGCGTCGAAGTCCAGCCGGCCGTCACGGGCGATCACGATCTCCCCGTCCAGCACGCACCGCTCGGGCAACCGCTCCCGCAACGCCGCCACCAGCTCGGGGAAGTACCTGGTCAACGGTTTGCCGGTACGGCTGCCCAGCTCGACCTCGGCGCCGTCGCGGAACACGATCGCCCGGAAACCGTCCCACTTCGCCTCGTACTGCATCCCCGGCGGAATCGCCGCCACCGACTTGGCGAGCATGGGCTTCACGGGCGGCATGACGGGCAGATCCATGGTCCGATTCTGTGCGGAAACCGCCCGAACCGCCCGGTGTGCGAGCTGTGCGAGGTACGCCTACCGTGGCTCGCATGGGCGATGCGGTGGAACTCGAGGTGGCCGGCCGGACCGTGCGGCTGTCCAGCCCGGACAAGATCTTCTTCCCGGAGCGCGGCTTCACCAAGCTGGACCTCGCCCGCTACTACCAGGCCGTCGCCCCCGGCATCCTGCGCGCCCTGCGCGACCGCCCCACCACCCTGGAGCGCTACCCGGACGGGGTGACCGGCGAATCGTTCTTCCAGAAGCGGGCGCCGAAGAACATGCCCGACTGGATCCCGCGCGCCCACATCACCTTCCCCAGCGGCCGCAGCGCGGACGAGATGTGCCCCACAGAACCGGCCGCGGTGCTGTGGGCCGCCCAGTACGGCACACTCACCTTCCACCCCTGGCCGGTGCGGCGCGGCGACGTCGACCGCCCCGACGAACTCCGCGTCGACCTCGACCCGCAGCCCGGCACCGACTACGACGACGCCGTCCACGCCGCCCATGAACTGCGTGCCGTACTCGAGGAGTTCGGAGGCCTGCGCGGTTGGCCCAAGACCTCCGGCGGACGCGGCCTGCACGTCTTCGTGCCGATCGAGCCGCGCTGGACGTTCACCCAGGTCCGCCGCGCCGCCATCGCCGCCGGCCGCGAGCTGGAACGCCGGATGCCGGACCGGGTCACCACCAAGTGGTGGAAGGAGGAGCGGGGCGAGCGGATCTTCGTCGACTACAACCAGACCGCCCGCGACCGCACCATCGCCTCCGCCTACTCCGTACGCCCCCGCCCGCACGCCCCCGTCTCGGCACCCCTGACCTGGGAGGAGGTCGGCGTGGCCCACCCCCGTGACTTCGACATCGTGAGCATGCAGGTCCGTTACGCCGAACTCGGCGACGTGCACGCGGAGATGGACGAGCACGCGTACTCGCTCGACGCCCTCCTGGAGCTGGCCCGCCGCGACGAACACGACCACGGACTCGGTGATCTGCCGTACCCGCCCGAGTATCCGAAGATGCCGGGCGAACCCAGGCGGGTGCAGCCGAGCCGGGCCCGCAAGAACGGGCCGGACGTGCCGACGACCCCCTGACGCACGGCGCCGCACAAGGTCCGGTCCCGGACCACAGCGACGCCCCACCCACGTCGAGGGCGTTCGAGAGCGCTCTCACCTCCTCTCCCGCGCGGCTATCCTGAGCCGCACCGCACCGAGGAGGAGCCCCGAAGTGAGCGACACAGTGCCGCGTCCCACACTGGAGGCAGTGGCCGCACGGGCGGGCGTCTCGCGGGCGACCGTCTCACGGGTCGTCAACGGTGGGGACGGGGTCCGTGAGCCGCTCGTCGAGCGGGTCCGGCAGGCTGTGGAGGAGCTGGGGTACGTCCCCAACCAGGCCGCCCGCAGCCTGGTGACGAAGCGGCACGACGCCGTCGCCGTCGTCATCGCCGAACCGGAGGCACGGGTCTTCGCCGACCCCTTCTTCGCCCTCCAGCTCCGCGGCATCAGCAAGGAGCTGACCGCTCACGACAACCAGCTCGTGCTGCTGCTCACCGAGGGCCGCGACGATCACGGCCGGGTCGCCCGCTATCTCGCCGGCGGCCATGTCGACGGCGCCCTCGTCTTCTCCCTCCACGTCGACGACCCCCTCCCGGGACTGATCCAGGGCGCCGGGGTCCCGACGGTCTTCGGCGGCCGCCCCGGCTGGGGCGACGGCACGCGCGACGTCGTCTACGTGGACAGCGACAACCGCGGCGGCGCCCGTACCGCCGTACGCCATCTCGTCGGACTCGGCCGCACCCGCGTCGCGCACATCACCGGACCGCTCGACCAGACCTCCGCGGCGGACCGGCTCCAGGGCTGGCGGGACGTGATGGGGGACGCCGACCCGCGGCTCGTGGTGGAGAGCGACTTCACGCCCGGCGGGGGCGAGCGTGCCATGCGGGACCTTCTCGACCGCTGCCCGGACGTCGACGCCGTCTTCGCCGCCAACGACCTGACCGCCTCCGGCGTCCTGCGCGTGCTGCGCGAACGCGGGCTGCGGGTGCCCGAGGACGTCGCCGTGGTCGGCTTCGACGACATGGTGCCGGTCGCCGAACAGAGCGACCCGCCCCTGACCACGGTCCGTCAGGACATCGAGGAGATGGGCCGCATCATGACCCGCCTCCTGCTGGGCAGCATCAACCGCGGCAACGCCGGCGAGACTGCCCCGGACCCCGCGGAACCGGCCGTTCCGGGCGGTCTGGTCCTGCCGACCACCCTGGTGCACCGCGCCTCGGCGTAGCGGCCAGCGGCACAGCGTCCACCGGCGGGAACCGCACCCTGCCGTGTGTGCGTGCCGGACCGTCCAGGGCAGAGGCCCACCGGCAGTCGCTGCCGGAGCGCCGACGGTCGGTCCGGCGCGCCGCCGTGCGCCACGGTCCGTCGTGGGGGCACCATCAGTGCGGCCGGGGGCCCTGACGCGCCGCGTATATCCGTCGTTGATGGAACGTTTTTCGCCGTGGGCCACGATTCGGGCCATGTTCACCGACACGATCACCACCCCCGACCTCGCCTGGCAGCGGGAGGCACTGTGCGCGCAGACCGGGGCGGACTTCTTCTTCCCGGAACCCGGCAGCTCGGTGCGGGATGCCAAGCGCATCTGCGGCATGTGCGAGATGCGGACCGCGTGCCTCGACTACGCCCTCGCCCACGATGAACGCTTCGGCGTATGGGGCGGCCTGTCGGAGAAGGAACGCCTGAACCTGCGCCGCACCTCGCACTGAACCCGCGCCGCGCCTCGCACTGAACCCGCGCCGCACGCCGGACCCCGAGGGCGGGTGTACGACCGCATCGCGGGGGTGCGGTCAAGAACCGGGAGCGCTTGCGGACAGGTAGCCGCGTCCATCGCCCGCGACGGGCGGCCGGGCGCCGCGAGGCACGCGCCGCCGAGGTGCCGGCGCCGAGGCCGCTGCGACGACCGCGACCGGCGCCCGATGCCGACGCGAGGACGCCCTGTCGGCCGGGGCCGGCCACACCGGCGTCCTCCACGGCCCGCACCGTCCGCGCAGCCTTCAGACGACAAGTCGATGTGTCGACAGGGCGTGTCCTCCGCCGCTCCGCATCCGATCGAGCCCGCGCGGTGGAGCGTCCGGTCCCTCGGGTTCGGGGTGGTGCAGAACCCTCCGGGTCCCGGATCCGGACGAGGCGTGCTCGGCGCCCGGACCGAGCAGGGAACCGAGCGCCTGCCTGGCCGTGGAGCGGCGGGCGTGGCGGCAGGAGGCCGCAGGCGCGAACGGCCCGCCCCCGGAAACCGATTCCCGGGGGCGGGCCGTCACGTGCGGCGTGGGTCGCGACGTGGTGGGTCGCGGTGTGGCGGGTCAGCCCGCGGCGCGGGCCGCCATGCGGGCCTTGCGTGCCGCCAGCTTCTCGTCGAACTTCGAGGCCTCGGCGTCCAGACCGCCCATGTAGAGGCCGAGTTCCTCCTGCGCCTTCAGACCCTCCGGGCCCAGGCCGTCCATCTCCAGGACCCTCAGGTGGCGCAGGACGGGCTGGAGCACGTCGTCGTGGTGGATGCGCATGTTGTACACCTCGCCGATGGCCATCTGGGCCGCCGCCCGCTCGAAGCCGGGCATGCCGTGGCCGGGCATGCGGAAGTTCACGACCACGTCCCGCACCGCCTGCATGGTGAGGTCGGGTGCCAGCTCGAAGGCGGCCTTCAGCAGGTTGCGGTAGAAGACCATGTGGAGGTTCTCGTCGGTCGCGATGCGCGCCAGCATGCGGTCGCAGACCGGGTCGCCGGACTGGTGGCCGGTGTTGCGGTGCGAGATGCGGGTCGCCAGTTCCTGGAAGGCGACGTAGGCCACCGAGTGCAGCATCGAGTGGCGGTTGTCCGACTCGAAGCCCTCACTCATGTGGACCATCCGGAACGCTTCCAGCTGGTCGGGGTCGACCGCGCGGGAGGCGAGCAGGTAGTCGCGCATCACGATGCCGTGCCGGCCCTCCTCGGCCGTCCAGCGGTGCACCCAGGTGCCCCAGGCGCCGTCACGGCCGAACAGCGAGGCGATCTCGTGGTGGTAGCTGGGGAGGTTGTCCTCGGTGAGCAGGTTCACCACCAGCGCGATCCGGCCGATCTCGGTGACCTTCGACTGCTCCTTCTCCCAGGCCTGGCCGTCCTCGAAGAAGCCGGGGAAGTTGCGGGCGTCGCTCCACGGCACGTACTCGTGCGGCATCCAGTCCTTGGCGACCTTCAGGTGCCGGTTCAGTTCCGTCTCGACCACTTCTTCCAAGGCGTACAGCAGCCGGGCGTCGGTCCAGACGGCGGAGGGGCTGCCGAGGTTCGGAGAGGTGATCGTCACGGGTACTCCAGGGGGACGTGATGCAATGCGGACTACGTCCGGCAGGCGGTGCCGGAACTTACGGGATCGTAGGCTACGAACCCGTAGGTTACGTAGCCGTAGGTTAAGTTCGGTGTAAAGACTGCTGATCAGCCGCGTTGCGCGACACGCCGGGCACCTTGCCGGGTACCCCGGATTACGCCGGGACACCCAGGTCCCGGGGTTAATCCGGTGGCGCGTTCACCCGATCAGGCGTATAGGGCCCGCAGCCGCACCGAGAGACACGTCACACACCCCCCCAGTTTCTCGAACTCGCCGATGTCGACCACGACGGGTTCGTACCCGAGGTCGGCGAGCAGGCCCGCGGTCCTGGGCGCGCTCGCGGCGATCAGCAGCCTCGGTCCGCCGAGCAGCACCACGTGGGCGCCGGACTCCTCGGGTACGGACAGGAACCGGGGGAACAGCGCCGGCCGGTCCACCTTCGGGATGTGGCCGATCACCGTGCCGTCGGGCAGCGCGGTGACGGCCGACTTCAGGTGCAGCACCTTGCTCACGGGGACGGCCACGACCCTCGCCCCGAGCGGTTCGAAGGCCTCCCGCACCTGCTGGACCCCGGCCGCGTTGGTACGGCCTCCCCGGCCGACGTAGACCGTGTCGCCGTCCTTGAGGACGTCGCCGCCGTCCAGCGTGCCGGGCTCCCAGATCCAGTTGACCGAGCAGCCCAGCCGGGCGACGGCCTCCTCCACCGCGGCGGTCTCCGCGCGCCGGGACTCGGCGCCGGGGCGCGTGATCAGGGCGACGTTGCGGTACATCACGACCGTGTCCTCGACGAACACGGAGTCCGGGCAGTCGTCGGCGGGGTCGACCTCGATGGTCTCCCAGCCGTTGGCCCGCAGGGCCTCGGCGTAGGCCTCCCACTGCTCCAGGGCGAGGCCCACGTCGACCGTTCCGCGCTCGACGTGCGTGACCAGGCCTTCGGCGAGGCGTGGGCCGGGGCGGCGGATGAGGGCTTTCTTGCTGGGCACGTCCAGGTCTTTCGCGTCGGCGGTGGCTGACCGGCGCCCCGGGAAGGGGCGCCGGTCAGCCATCATGCAGGGCCGGTGCACGGCGGCAAAACCCTCGCCGCCGGGCTGTGGCCCTCCTGAGACCCGCCGCGCTACGCCGGATCCGCCAGCTCCCGCGCCGACGTCGCCCGCAGTTCCCCGTCCAGCAGCAGCCAGCGGGTGATCCCGATCGACTCCAGGAACGGCAGGTCGTGGCTGGCCACGATCAACGCGCCCTGGTAGGACTCCAGGGCGGACGTGAGCTGCCGCACGCTCGCCATGTCGAGGTTGTTCGTCGGCTCGTCCAGCATCAGCAGCTGCGGCGCGGGCTCGGCCAGCATCAGCGCGGCGAGCGTCGCCCGGAACCGTTCGCCGCCGGACAGCGTCGCCGCCTTCTGGTCGGCGCGGGCGCCCCGGAAGAGGAAGCGTGCCAGCCGCGCCCTGATCCGGTTGTTGGTGGCGTCCGGCGCGAAGCGGGCCACGTTCTCGGCGACCGTCAGCCCGTCGTCGAGGACGTCCAGCCGCTCTGGCAGGAAACGCAGCGGCACGTGCGCGTGCGCCTCGCCCGCGACCGGGGCCAGTTCCCCGGCGATGGTGCGCAGCAGCGTCGTCTTGCCCGCGCCGTTGCGCCCCACCAACGCCACCCGCTCGGGTCCGCGCAGGTCGAAACCGCCCTCCACGCGCGCGCCGTACGCGAGCCGCAGATCCAGCAGGCTGAGGACGTCACGGCCCGGCGGTACGGCCGTGTACGGCAGGTCGACGCGGATCTCGTCGTCGTCCCGGACGGCCTCGACCGCCTCGTCCAGCCGCTCCCTGGCCTCGGCGAGCTTCTCCTCGTGCATGATGCGGTGCTTGCCGGCGGACTCCTGCGCCGCCCGCTTGCGCGCCCCCATGACGATCTTCGGTTCGCGTTTCTGGTCCCACATCTTCTGGCCGTAACGCCTGCGCCGGGCCAGTTTCATGTGGGCGTCGGACAGTTCGCGTTTCTGCTTGCGCAGGTCGGACTCGGCGACGCGCACCATGCGCTCGGCGGCCTCCTGCTCGGTGGTGAGCGCCTCCTCGTAGGCGGAGAAGTTGCCGCCGTACCAGGTGACCTCGCCGGCGCGCAGGTCGGCGATCTGGTCGACGAGTTCGAGCAGTTCCCGGTCGTGGCTGACGACGACCAGCACGCCCGGCCAGGACGCGACGGCCGCGTACAGCCGGCGTCGGGCGTACAGGTCGAGGTTGTTGGTCGGTTCGTCGAGCAGCAGGATGTCCGGCCGGCGCAGCAGCAGTGCGGCCAGCCGCAGCAGGACGGACTCGCCGCCCGACACCTCGCCCACGGTGCGGTCCAGGCCGATGTGACCGAGTCCGAGTTCGCCGAGGGTGACCAGGGCGCGTTCCTCGACGTCCCAGTCGTCGCCGACGGTGTCGAAGTGCTTCTCGGACACGTTCCCGGCCTCGATGGCGTGCAGCGCGGCCCGGCGGGTGGCGATGCCGAGGGCCTCGTCGACGCGGAGGGAGGTGTCGAGTGTGACGTTCTGCGGGAGGTGTCCGACCTCCCCGACGGTGCGGACGGTGCCGTCCGAGGGGGTCAGTGCGCCGGCGATCAGCTTCAGCAGGGTCGACTTGCCGGAGCCGTTGACGCCGACGAGTCCGGTCCGGCCGGGGCCGAAGGCGACGTCGAGCCCGTCCAGGACGGGGGTGCCGTCGGGCCAGGCGAAGGAGAGGGACGTGCAGGTGATCGAAGATGACAAGAGGGCCTCGCGGTCGCGTGTGCGGTCAGGGCAACGCGTATCGAGACACCGGAGGCGGCGACCACCGCGGGAGCGGGCGGAGCGAAGGGGCACGGACAGCCGTGGAGAGGCCCTGCTCCGCGAAGGACGGCTCGAACGCCGAGGTCGCACGCGGCACCCACACCCGGCGGGGTGTGCGGTGCGGTGTCTCTGACCTCAGACGAGCAACGTCCTTCTCCTATCGGCGGCGACAGATGCGTTGTACACCGTAGGAGCGGGCCGGAAGGGCTGTCAACGGATATTAGAGCGCGTCCCGCATCAGCTCCGCGAGGTCGCGGTCCAGGTCGAGCTGCAGGTGTTCCAGACCGGCCGGTACCAGTTCGCCGGTGGCCTGGAGGAAGCGCCGGATCTCCGCCGAGTGCACGTGCACGATCGCGGTGCCCTCGGGCGCGTGGAACTCCAGCACCGTCCGGTCGTACCCGTACGGCCGCACGCGGACGTCGCCCTCGCCCTCGGCGTCGTGCAGACCCGCGGTGAGCAGGTCGCGGGCGAAGGTCCAGCAGACGTCCACGCCCTCCAGGGTGGCCGGGGCCGGGAAGGTCATGCGGACGGCGAAGGGATCACGCCGGTCGTAGTGCAGCGTGGCGGGGATGCTCTGCATCCGAGGTGCGGCGGCGACCAGGCGCGCCTCGACGGGCTGCTCGATGACGATGGACAACGCCTTGCTCCCTTGTGACGGCGGGACGGACTTCCGGGCGGGTGGGCCGGACACTGGAAGAGACGCCGGAACCGGCCGATCCGTGCACACGAGATCCGAGTGACCTCGGTCACCGCCTTCATGCACGGGAGTGACTCACCTCTCCTGCCGTGTCTCGTCGGGCGGTTGGGGTGATCGCGGCCATCTGGACGCCGCAGGTGCGGTGGACTAGCTTCGCCCGCCATGAGGCCCTTGGGGAAGACGCGACACCCGATCCGTACGGCGCGCACGGCACCGGCCAGGCGCGCGGGGCGTGCGGCGGCGGCGGGAGCGGCCTGCGCGGCGGTGCTGGCCGTGCTGACGGCCGTACCGGCGCAGGCGCAGCGGGAGGCCGGGCCGGGCGGCCCGGCGCCCGCGTGGGCGCTCAAGGACACCGGCGCCCCGGCCGTCCGCTTCCGCGGGCTAGCGGCGGTCGACCGGCGCACCGCCTGGGTGGCGGGAACGCGGGGCACCGTCCTGCGCACCACCGACGGCGGGAGCAGCTGGCGCAACGTCTCCCCGCCCGGCGCCGCCGACCTCCAGTTCCGCGACGTCGAGGCCTTCGACGCGCGGCACGCCGTGGTGCTGGCCATCGGCGAGGGCGAGGCCTCCCGCGTGTACCGCACCGACGACGGCGGGGCGAGCTGGTCGGAGTCGTTCCGCAACACCGACGCGCGGGCCTTCTACGACTGCCTGACCTTCTTCGACCGCCGGCACGGCCTCGCGATGAGCGACCCCGTCGACGGCAGGTTCCGCACCCTGTCGACCAGCGACGGCGGCCGCTCCTGGACGGTGCTGCCGGACACGGGCATGCCGCCGGCGCTGCCGGGCGAGGCGGGCTTCGCGGCGAGCGGGCAGTGCCTGGTGTCGGCCGGCCCCCGGGACGTGTGGCTGGCCACCGGCGGCGCCGCCCGCGCGCGCGTGCTGCACTCCGCGGACCGTGGACGGACCTGGACGGTCGCCGACGCCCCGATCCCGGCGGGCGACCCCGCGCGCGGGGTGTTCGCGCTCGCCTTCCGCGACCGCGGCCACGGTCTCGCGGTCGGCGGCGACTACCGCGCCGACCAGCCCTCCCCGTCGGCGGCGGCCACGAGCGGCGACGCGGGCCGGACCTGGCGGCCGGCCGGCACACCCCCGCCCGCCTACCGCTCCGGCGTCGCCTGGCTGCCGCACAGCCGCACCGCCGCCCTCGCGGTCGGCCCCACCGGCACCGACCTGACCACCGACGCCGGCCGCACCTGGCGCACTGTCGACACCGGCTCGTACGACACCGTCGACTGCGCCCCCGACCGCGGCTGCTGGGCCGCCGGCGAACAGGGGCGGGTGGCGCGCCTGGAGGGGCCGTAGGGGTCTCGTCGCCGGGCCGGAGGAAGAACTCCGGCCATCGCGGGTACCCGGCGGTCCGGACACGAGAGGAGTGAGCGCACATGCCACGCGGTTCCAGCCCCAAGCGCGAGCGTCAGTACGAGCACATCAAGGACAGTGCCGAGGAGCGGGGGGAGAGCACCGGACGGGCGAAGGAGATCGCCGCCCGCACGGTGAACAAGGAGCGCGCCCGGTCCGGCGAGTCGAAGACCGCGAGCCGGACCTCCACGAAGGACAAGTCGTCCGGCGAGCGGGGCGGACAGCGGTCCGGGAAGGGCTCCGGGGGCCCCACCTACGACCAGCTGTACGAGGAGGCCAAGCGGCGCGGTGTCCACGGGCGTTCGGACATGAACAAGAGCCAGCTGCAACGCGCCCTCGGCAAGAACTGACGGCCAGGACCGACGGCCGGCAAGGTTCGACGGGGCGGCCCGCTCAGCCGGGCGTGACCCGGTACCGCTCCAGCTCGGGCGTCGTCTTGGTGGCCTCGAACTCCGTGACGCGGTACGCGCACACGCCGGCGAGGACGAAGGGGTCGCCCGCCGTGACGTCCTCGATCCGGGCGCGGTCCTCCGCGACGGCGACGATCACCCCGCCGTCGCGGGGGTTCTTGCGTCCGGACGCCAGGAACACCCCGCGCGCGTACTGCTCGTCGAGCCAGGTCACATGGTCCGGGAGGACCGCGTCGACGGCGTCCAGCGGTGCGGTGTAGGTCAGTTCCAGTACGAACATGATCGCGAGCCTACGTCGTCCGGACCGGCCCCGTAGGCTCGTCCTCACCATGACGACCGTAAGCGTTCCGGCGGGCTGGCCCGCGACCGAGGCAGAGGCCCGCGCCGTCCAGGACGAGCTGCGGGCGCGGGTGGTGCTCCGCGAGGCGGGACCGCCACCCGGCACCGGGCACGTGACGGGTGTCGACGTCGCCTACGACGACGAGCGGGACGTGGTCGCGGCGGCGGCCGTCGTGCTGGACGCGGCGAGTCTCGCCGTGGTCGCCGAGGCCACCGCGGTGGGACGGATCTCCTTCCCTTACGTCCCCGGCCTGCTCGCCTTCCGTGAGATCCCCACGGTGCTCGCCGCCCTGGACGCCCTGCCGTGCGCGCCCGGCCTGGTCGTCTGCGACGGCTACGGCCTGGCCCACCCGCGCCGTTTCGGCCTCGCCAGCCATCTCGGGGTTCTGACCGGGCTGCCGACGATCGGCGTCGCGAAGAACCCGTTCACCTTCACGTACACCGACCCGGCCGACGCGCGCGGGTCCGCGGCGCCGCTGCTCGCCGACGACGAGGAGGTGGGGCGCGCCCTGCGCACGCGCGCGGGCGTCAAGCCGGTCTTCGTCTCCGTCGGCCACCGGGTGAGCCTGGACAACGCCTGCGCCCACGTCCTGGCCCTGGCTCCGCGGTTCCGCCTGCCGGAGTCGACCCGGCGGGCGGACGCGCTGTGCCGCGGGGCGCTTCGGGAGGCGACCACCGGGCACTGAGCCGGACCTTCGACCGGCGCCGGACACCGGGAATCGCGTGGATGCCCGCCCTGCCGGAGCGCCGGCCGCTGTCAGCCCCGCCGCCCAGGGCGAGACTGCCCAGACCCAGGCCGGCCAGACTGCCGACCATGGGCAGTTCCGCACCGCCGCAGTGCTGGTGGCTGTCGTCCTGGGGAAGCTGGGCGACGTTGCCACCGGCGGTGCCGACGCCGCCGGTCGCCGTGCCGCCGGCCGCGGCTCCGGAGGTGTTGTGGCAGAGGTTGCCGAAGGCGGGGCCGGCGATGGGCAGGATGCCTCCGGCCGACGCGGGCTGGGCACTGACAAGTGCGCCGAGAGCGACAGTGCATCCGATGCCGATGCCGATGCCGATGCCGATGCCGATGCCGATGCTTCGAGCGAGGGTCCGTGCGGGCATGCCACGGTCAACGTCCCGGCGGCCGGGGAGGTTATGGACCTACCCGGCGGCCGACACGCGGCCTCGTCGTCGGCCGTCGCGAACCCCTGGTCCCGTGGTCCGGGCGCGCTCCACGCCCCGGGCCGGGTACGCCCCGTACGGGGCACTCCGGCGCCGGCCTGCGGGCGCAAAGGCGGAAGTCGACGGCCGGGGCAGGAACCGGCACCGCCCGCCCTGGGCTCCTCCCGGCCGGAGGAGCCCAGGGCGGGGATGTGCGAGGGGCTACTCGGTGCGCAGGCCCTCCGGCCGCATCATCCGCAGCAGCGGCGGCAGGCTGAGCAGCGTGACCACGCCGACCACGGCCGTGCCCACGCCGGTCATGGTCAGGACGCTCGCCCAGTCCACGGCCACCGGTGTACGGGTCATCTTCAGCAGCACCGAGCCGAGGGTGATACCCACCGTGGTGGCCAGCACGAGGCCGAGTCCGACCGGGAGGGCCGTCTGCCACAGCACCGACAGGCTCAGCGTGCGGCGCCGGGTGCCGAAGGCGACCAGCGCGGAGAGCAGCTTCCTGCGCTCGCGCAGCTGCTCCAGCTGGGAGACCAGCAGACTCGCGCCGATCAGCGCCAGCACGAAGGCGGAGCCGACGAACAGGCCGGTGCGGAGGGAGGCGTACCGGGCGTCCTCCTCGGTCGCCGACCAGCTGTAGGCGTCTGCCAGGGGGTCGGTCCGGGCGACCACGTTGCGCACGTACTCCCGCGCGTCCGGCACCGACGGGTCCAGCCGCAGGTACACCCCGTTCGCGTACACCGCGGGCGCGGCCCCGGTGGGCAGGGCGGCGGGGGTGACCAGCACGCTGTTGGCGTCCCCCAGTGAGTCCTTGCGCGCGTCCACCACCCGCACGTCGGCCGGAACGGTCCAGGGCACCTCGAGGCCGCGTTCGGTGACGTCGCCGTACGACGGGTCGATCCAGAGCCGCCGACCGGGCTTCACCACGGCGATCTCCGCGGCGTTGCCGGCGGAGGTGTAGCCGCTCCTCGTCCGGGTGACGAAGACGTCGCCGTCCTCGCAGGAGGGAAGCGTGGCGAGTTCGCGCAGGGCGGCGCAGTCACCCACGGTCATGCTGTTGCTGTTCTTCGGGTCGCGGCGCGCGTCCCCGTACTGCGAGATGGCCAGGGCCACTGCGGCCTTCACTCCCTTGGTGCCGGTGAACGCGCGCTCGACACCGGACAGCGGCTTTCGGTCGCTGAAATCGACCTGCATCTGGACCCGGCCGGGGTCCTGGCCCGTGGCCTCGGTGTACTGGCTCTGCACTCCCGTGAACAGCATCTGCAGGGCGATGGCGCCGGCCACGGCGACGGCGATGCCGTTGACCATGCGTGCGGCTGTCCCGCTGCTCAGCTGCAACCGCCGTACCGCGAGCTGCCAGGACAGCGGGCCCTTGCCGAGGCGGACGACGACCGCCTCCACGACCCAGGGGAGCAGCGCGGTGATGCCGATCAGCAGCAGCAGCACGCCGCCGATGACGAGGTACTGGTTGAAGTCGCCGTGCTCGCGGCCCTTGCCGATCAACGGGTAGAGCATCGCCAGGCCGGCCGGGGGCGGCAGCAGCCGCCACCACAGCCGGCGGCGGCGCTGCTTCGCCGCGCGCACCACGCCCAGCGGCTCCACCACCACGCCGCGCAACGCGAGCAGCGTGACGAGGACGGCGGCGACCGGGACCGCCACGGCGACCAGCGCGGCGAGCGCGGGGGAGGGATCGAGGTAGCTGGGCCAGACGCTCACGCCCAGCACCTCGGCGGAGCCCAGCGTCTGACGGCCGAGGAGGAAGAAGGCGGTGCCGACGACCAGGCCGAGCAGGGCTCCGGCGAGTGCCTCGCCCGCCGCGATCCGCCGGGTCATGTGGCTGTCCGAGCCCACCAGGCGCAGCGCGGCCAGCCGGCGGTCGCGGCGCTCGCCGCCGAAGCGGACGGCGGCGGCGATGAACACGGCGACCGGGGTGAGCAGCACCACGAACACGACCAGGACCATGAGCAGCAGCACCGGGTCGGTCTTCTCGGCCGTCGCGTCCGGGTCGCCGTACCCGGTCAGCCGGTGCACCGGGGAGAAGTCCGTGGGTTTCAGCCCCGAGGCGCCCGCGTAGTAGGCCAGTTCGTGGGAACCGATGAGTCCGCTCTCACCGATCGTGCCGGTGATCCTGTAGGGCAGCCGCTCCCGCAGCAGCTCGGCGCCGTCCGAGGCGAGCAGGGCCTCGAGCGCGGGGGAGACGACCATCTCGCCCTTGCCCGGGAAGCTGTCGACCCCCGGGGGCAACGGCGCCCGTCCGCCCTCGGGCTCGACGAGCCGGCCCCGGATGTCGTCGTCGTGCCAGGTGGTGTCGGTGGCGGCGATCAGGACGGTGTCGTCGGCCTTCGGCGGGGCCTGTTCCGAGTACTGGAACGTGTTGTCGAAGCGGGCGTCCTCCACCTTGTCGCGGGCGGCGAACACGTTGGGCAGGGCGGTGCACAGCAGGAGCAGTGCCACGCCGAGGCCGACGCCGACGGCGGTGAGCGTCATCCGGACCCAGCCCTCGCGTCCGCCGGTGACGGCGAAGCGGGCCCCCATGGCCAGGTCTCGGACCCACTGGCGAGGACTCATACGGCGCGCTCCATGGAACGGGACCTGCCGTCGCGGACGACGATCTCGCGGTCGGAGTAGGCGGCCACGCGTGTCTCGTGGGTGACGAGGACGACGGCGGCATCGGTCGAGCGGGCCGCTTCGGTCAGCAGTTCCATCACGCGTTCGCCGTTGGAGGAGTCGAGGGCGCCGGTGGGTTCGTCGGCGAACAGCAGGCGCGGTCCGGTGACCAGCGACCGGGCCACGGCGACGCGCTGGCCCTGGCCGCCGGAGACCTCGCCGGGACGCTTGTCCCGGAGGTCGTCGACCTCCAGGCGCTCCATCCAGCCGAGCGCGGTGCGCTCGGCGTCCTTGCGGGGGGCGCCGTTCAGCCGCAGCGGCAGGGCGACGTTCTCCACGCAGGTCAGTTCCGGTACGAGCTGGCCGAACTGGAACACGAACCCGAACTCGGAGCGGCGCAGCGCGCTGCGCCGGGCGTCGCTCATCGTCGCCAGCTCCTGCCCGTCGTAGGTGATGGAACCGGAGTCGGGCGGCACGATGCCGGCGAGGCAGTGCAGGAGGGTGGACTTGCCGGACCCGGAGGGGCCCATGACGGCGACGACCTCACCGGGGTGGATGGAGAACTCGGCGCCGTCCAGCGCGAGGGTCGGACCGTACGCCTTGCGCAGGTCGTGCGCGGTGAGCAGGGGGCCTGGAGGAGAAGTCGTCATCGGGTCGGAGCCTCACGGAGTTCGTCGAGTCGGGCGGCGGCCGCTTCCGGCCGGCGTGGATCGGTTTCCGCACTCTACACACTGTGTATACGCCGAGTGTATAGATGGCGGGCGTACCGGGGGTGCCGGTCCGGGCGGCCCGTACGACAGTGCAGGTGGGGGAGGTGGGGACGCCCCTCGTCACGGTTCGGAAACAGCGCGCCGACAGCGAGGCAGGAGTTCTCCACCGGTACCGCGGGACGCGCGCCCCGGTCCGTAAGTGCCGAACGGCCGTCAGGGCGGCGCGGACCCGGTCCGTAGGTGCCGACGGCCGTCAGGGCGGCGCGGTGACGCCCCAGGGGCCGGACACGCCGCGTAGCCCAAACCGAGTACGCGTAGGTCGTCCTGAGTACCTGTACGGATGTGGGCCCGGTGCGCGACCGGCAGGCTGGCCGCATGACGACGCACCGAGCCCCGAAGCCCCTCGCCGACCCCGACCGGCCCGTCGAGCGCGCCGTGAACGCGGCGCTGATCCTCGCCGTCCTGGCCGGACTCGGCTGGATCGCCGGGATGATCCACACGCTGGTGGAGTGGCAGGTCTGAGCCGACGGGCTGCCGGCCGCGCGGTCAGCGGCTCGCCGCCACCCGGAAGCGGATGCCCGCCGCGCGCAGCCGTTCGGTCAGCGCGTCGCCCATCGCCACCGCCGTCGTGACCTGCCCGGCCGTCTCCGGCAGGTCGTCGAAGGCCAGGGCCAGCGCGGCCTCGGCGAACATCTTCGCCGTCTCGTCGTAGCCGGGGTCCCCACCGGAGACCTCCGTGTACACCCGCCGGCCGCCGCCCTCGCCCACGAACCGCACCGAGAACCAGCTCCGTGCCCGCTTCTCCGCGCTCGGGCCCTCGCCGGGCTTCAGCCGGTCGGACAGCCAGCGCCGGGCGGGCGGCACCTGGGCGGCGGCGAACAGCGCGCCGACGGCCGCGCTCCCGCCCACCGCCACCGGCAGCCGACGTACGGCCGCGTAGTGGCGGTAGCGGAAGTCGGGGCCGTAACGCTCCAGGGCCTTCGCCGACCGGCGCACGATCTGCGGGTCGATCGTCGGCAGGGGCAGCGCCCAGGCGCCGACCTCCGGGGCGAACCGGGGTGTTCCCAGCGGGGCCGTGGCCCGGCGGCCCATCAGGCGCGGTTCGTGCCGGCGCCGTTCGCGGGCCGCGGCCGCCATCTGCCGGCCGCGGGCGAACTGGCCCAGCGCGGAGGCGAACGTCCCGCCGGAGAAGGTGGCGTCGGCGCTCACATAGCCGTCCACGGTCAGTGCCACGCCCTCCGGGAGCTGCCGGACCGTGAAGTACGCCCCCAGGTCGTGCGGGACCGAGTCGAACCCGCAGGCGTGCACCAGCCGGGCGCCCGTCTCCCGCGCGCGTGCGTCGTGCCGGACGTAGGCCAGGTCCACGAACTCCGGCTCGCCGGTGAGGTCGAGATAGTCGGTGCCGGCGTCCGCGCAGGCGGCCACCAGCTCCTCGCCGTACGTCACGTAGGGGCCGACGGTCGTCGCCACCACGCGCGCGTGCTCGGCGAGGGCGCGCAGCGAGGCCGGATCGGACACGTCCGCCCGCAGCACACCGGGCTCCGCACCGCCCGGCAGCCGGTCCCGCAGCCGCCGCAGCCTCTCCTCGTCGCGCCCGGCGATCGCCCAGCGCAGATCGCCGGGCGCGTGGGCCGCGAGGTACTCGGCGGTGAGCGTCCCGACGAAGCCGCTCGCCCCGAAGAGCACGAGATCGTACGGACGGTCCGTCCTTTTCAGCCTGCTCATGACACCCCTTGGTCTCGCTGCCCGCGCCGCTGTCGGTGGCTGAGGCTAGCGTGAGGAGGGCGGAGCGCGAGGACGAGCCCGGAGGCAGCAGGTGGCCGTGGACGACAACGCCGTGAGGAAACGGGAGAAAGTACGCCGCTTCGCGCTCGGACTGCCGGGCGCGACGGAGGAGTTCCCGTGGGGCGAGACCGTCGCCAAGGTCGACGGGAAGGTGTTCGTCTTCCTCGGCGTCGACGACGGCGGTCACCCCCTCGGCCTCACGGTCAAGCTGAAGGACGAGACGGCCCACGCCCACGCACTGGCCTCCCCGGGCGCCGCGCCCGCCGGGTACGGCCTCGGCCGGGCCGGCTGGGTGAGCGTCCCGCTGGCGCCGGAGGGCGCCCCCGCGGCCGAGCTGCTGTGCGACTGGGTCGAGGAGAGCTACCGCGCGATCGCCCGGAAGGGGCGCACGGCGGAACTCGACGGCCGCTGACGCCGGCGGCGGGCGGACGGCGGCCCCCGGACCGGCTCCGCCTTCCGAGAACTGGCCAAGCGCTTGCTCGCCCGCTCTTGTGTCCGCTGGAACGGGTTCTTAGCATCACTGGTGTTACATCGGTTGTGTCACAGCAAGGGGGCTGGATGACGACGACAGCGGGGACGGCGGGGCACGGCCCGCTCGCCGGTGTGCGCGTGGTCGAACTGGCCGGCATCGGGCCGGGCCCCTTCGCGGCCATGCTGCTGGCCGACCTCGGCGCCGACGTCGTCCGCGTGGACCGCCCGGGCGGCACCTCCCTGGGCATCGACCCCGTCCACGACGTCACCAACCGCAACAAGCGCTCGGTCCTGGTCGACCTCAAGGCACCGGACGGCCCGGCGCGCGTGCTCGACCTCGCCGCCCGCGCCGACGTGCTCATCGAGGGCAACCGACCCGGCGTGGCCGAGCGCCTCGGTGTCGGCCCCGAGGCCTGCCACGCCCGCAACCCCCGGCTCGTCTACGGCCGGATGACCGGCTGGGGCCAGGACGGCCCCCTCGCCCAGCGCGCCGGCCACGACATCGCCTACATCGCCGTCACCGGCGCCCTCGGCATGATCGGCGCCCCCGGCACCCCGCCGCCCGCCCCCGCCAACCTCCTCGGTGACTACGCGGGCGGTTCCCTCTACCTCGTCGTCGGCGTCCTCGCCGCGCTGCACCACGCGCGCGCGACAGGTGCCGGCCAGGTCGTCGACGCCGCCATCGTCGACGGCACCGCCCACCTCTCCGCCATGATCCACGGAATGCTCTCCGCCGGCGCCTGGCGGGATCGCCGCGCAGCCAACCTCCTCGACGGCGGCTGCCCCTACTACGGCACCTACGAGACGGCCGACGGCGGCCACATGGCCGTCGGCGCCCTGGAGCCGCGCTTCTACGACGAGTTCCTACGCGCCCTCGGCCTCGACGGCTTCGACGACGCCCGCACGGACCCGACCCGCTGGGGCGACCTGCGCGAGGCCGTCGCCGCCCGCTTCAGGTCCCGCACCCGCGAGGAGTGGACGGCCGTCTTCGCGGGCACCGACGCCTGCGTGGCACCCGTGCTGTCGCTGCGCGAGGCGCCGCACCACCCGCACCTCGCCGCCCGCGGCACCTTCACCGACCACGACGGCCTCACCCAGCCCGCCCCCGCGCCCCGCTTCTCCGCCACCCCGACCGCCGTGCGCGGCGGGCCCACGCGTCCCGGCGCCGACACCGCCGCCGTGGCCCGCGACTGGGACCTGCCCCGGCTCGCCGACCCCCGAGACCACCAGCTCCCCGACCCTCACCGAAAGGCCTCCCCGTGAGCACCGAAGCGTACGTCTACGACGCGATCCGCACCCCGCGCGGGCGCGGCAAGGCAGGCGGCGCCCTGCACGGCACGAAGCCCATCGACCTCGTCGTCGGGCTCATCCACGAGCTGCGCGAGCGCTTCCCGAGCCTGGACCCGGCCGCGATCGACGACATCGTGCTCGGCGTCGTCGGACCGGTCGGCGACCAGGGCTCCGACATCGCACGGATCGCCGCGATCGCCGCCGGACTGCCGGACACCGTGGCGGGCGTACAGGAGAACCGCTTCTGCGCCTCCGGATTGGAGGCCGTCAACCTGGCCGCCATGAAGGTCCGTTCCGGCTGGGAGGACCTGGTCCTCGCGGGCGGCGTGGAATCGATGTCCAGGGTGCCGATGGCCTCCGACGGCGGCGCCTGGTTCAACGACCCGATGACCAACCTCGCCGTGAACTTCGTGCCGCAGGGCATCGGCGCCGACCTCATCGCCACCATCGAGGGCTTCTCCCGCCGGGACGTCGACGAGTACGCCGCCCTCTCCCAGGAGCGGGCGGCCACCGCCGTCAAGGAGGGCCGCTTCGACCGCTCGATCGTGCCGGTCAAGGACCGCGGCGGCCTCGTCGTCCTCGACCACGACGAGCACCCGCGCCCTGGCACCACCGCCGACTCCCTCGCCAGGCTCAAGCCCTCCTTCGCCTCCATCGGCGAACTGGGCGGCTTCGACGCCGTGGCGCTGCAGAAGTACCACTGGGTCGAGAAGATCGACCACGTCCACCACGCGGGCAACTCCTCCGGCATCGTCGACGGCGCCTCGCTCGTCGCGGTCGGCTCCAAGGAGGTCGGCGAGCGGTACGGCCTCACCCCGCGCGCGCGGATCGTCTCCGCCGCCGTCTCCGGCTCCGAGCCCACCATCATGCTCACCGGTCCGGCGCCCGCCACCCGCAAGGCCCTCGCCAAGGCCGGCCTGACCATCGACGACATCGACCTCGTCGAGATCAACGAGGCGTTCGCGGCGGTCGTCCTGCGCTTCGCGCGCGACATGGGCCTGTCCCTCGACAAGGTCAACGTCAACGGCGGCGCGATCGCCCTCGGCCACCCTCTCGGCGCCACCGGCGCCATGATCCTCGGCTCGCTCGTCGACGAACTGGAGCGCCAGGACAAGCGCTACGGCCTCGCCACCCTGTGCGTGGGCGGCGGCATGGGCATCGCCACGATCGTCGAACGCGTCTGACCACCCCGGCGGAACCAAGAGACTGCTACGGAGACCCTGTCATGACACAGAGCACCACCATCCGCTGGGAACAGGACCGCACCGGCCTCGTCACCCTCGTCCTCGACGACCCCGACCAGTCCGCCAACACCATGAACCAGGCGTTCCGCGCCTCCCTCGCCGTGGTCGCCGACCGCCTGGAGGCCGAGAAGGACACCGTCCGGGGCGTCATCGTCACCTCCGCGAAGAAGACCTTCTTCGCCGGCGGCGACCTGCGCGACCTGATCCGCGTCACCCCCGACACCGCCCAGGAACTGTTCGACGGCGGCCTGGAGATCAAGCGCAACCTGCGCCGCATCGAGACCCTCGGCAAGCCCGTCGTCGCCGCCCTCAACGGCGCGGCCCTCGGCGGCGGTTACGAGATCGCCCTCGCCTGCCACCACCGCATCGCCCTCGACGCCCCCGGCTCGAAGATCGGCTGCCCCGAGGTCACCCTCGGCCTGCTCCCCGGCGGTGGCGGCGTCGTCCGCACGGTCCGCCTGCTCGGCATCGCCGACGCCCTCCTCAAGGTCCTCCTCCAGGGCACCCAGTACAGCCCGCGGCGCGCCCTGGAGAACGGCCTGGTCCACGAGGTCGCCGACAGCCACGAGGAGATGCTCGACAGGGCCCGCGCCTTCATCGACGCCCACCCCGAGTCGCAGCAGCCCTGGGACAGGCCCGGCTACCGCATCCCGGGCGGCACCCCCGCCAACCCCGCCTTCGCGGCGAACCTGCCCGCCTTCCCCGCCACCCTGCGCAAGCAGACGGGCGGCGCCCCCTACCCGGCGCCGCGCAACATCCTCGCCGCCGCCGTCGAGGGCGCCCAGGTCGACTTCGAGACCGCACAGGTCGTCGAGGCCCGCTACTTCGTGGAACTGGCCGCCGGACAGACCTCGAAGAACATGATCCAGGCGTTCTTCTTCGACCTCCAGGCAGTCAACTCCGGCGTCAGCCGCCCCCGGGGCGTCGAGCCCCGCCAGGTCCGCAAGGTGGCCGTCCTCGGCGCCGGGATGATGGGCGCGGGCATCGCCTACTCCGCCGCCCGCGCGGGCATCGACGTCGTCCTCAAGGACGTCTCCCTCGAAGCGGCCGTCAAGGGCAGGGCGTACTCCGAGAAGCTCTGCGCCAAGGCCGTCTCCCGGGGCCGTACCAGCCGGGAGAAGGCCGACGCGCTGCTCGCCCGCATCACGCCCACCGCGGACCCGCAGGACCTGGCCGGCTGCGACGCCGTCATCGAGGCCGTCTTCGAGGACACCTCGCTCAAGCACAAGGTGTTCCAGGAGATCCAGCACATCGTGGAGCCCGACGCGCTGCTGTGCTCCAACACCTCCACCCTGCCCATCACCGTCCTCGCCGAGGGCGTCGAGCGGCAGGGCGACTTCGTCGGCCTGCACTTCTTCTCGCCCGTCGACAAGATGCCGCTCGTCGAGATCATCAAGGGTGAGCGCACCGGCGACGAGGCCCTCGCCCGCGCCTTCGACCTGGTCCGGCAGATCAGGAAGACGCCCATCGTCGTCAACGACTCGCGCGGCTTCTTCACCTCACGGGTGATCGGCCACTTCATCAACGAGGGCGTCGCCATGGTCGGCGAGGGCATCGAGCCCGCGTCCGTGGAACAGGCGGCCGCCCAGGCCGGCTACCCGGCCAAGGTGCTGTCCCTGATGGACGAGCTGACCCTCACCCTGCCGCGCAAGATCCGCAACGAGTCGAAGCGGGCCGTCGAGGAGGCCGGCGGCACCTGGCCCGGCCACCCCGCCGAGGCCGTCATCGACCGCATGGTCGACGAGTTCGGCCGCACCGGCCGCAGCGGCGGCGGCGGCTTCTACGAGTACGACGAGGACGGCGGGCGGGTCGGCCTGTGGCCCGGCCTGCGCGAGCACTTCACCCGCGAGGACGCGCGGATCCCCTTCCGGGACATGCAGGAACGCATGCTCTTCGCCGAGGCCCTCGACACCGTCAGGCTCCTGGAGGAGGGCGTCCTGACATCCGTCGCCGACGCCAACATCGGCTCCCTGTTCGGCATCGGCTTCCCGGGCTGGACCGGCGGCGTCCTGCAGTACATCAACGGCTACGACGGCGGCCTGCCCGGATTCGTGGCACGCGCGCGGGAACTCGCCGAGCGCTACGGCGACCGCTTCGCCCCGCCCGCGCTGCTGGTCGAGAAGGCGGAGAAGGGCGAGACCTTCACCGACGGGCGCTGAGCCGTCCCACCCGTCACGGGGAGCCGTCCGACTCCGGCGGCTCCCCGAGCCACTCCCGCACCTCCTGGGTCAGCGACCGCTGGAACGCCGTCAGCAGCGCCTGCACGACCAGCGGCTGCATGTGCGCCGACAGCGACCGCACCGCGCGCGCGTCCCGCTCGACCACGTCCTCGCGGAGCAGCCGCGACAGCTCGTGGGCCGCGGCCCGCGCATTGTCCACCAGCACGTTGCGGGCGGCCAGGATCGCCTCCTGGGACAGCGGCACGTCGAGGAGGCGGACGCCCAGCCTGAGCAGCCCCGCGTCGACGCGGTACGCACCGTCACCGGTCCGCTCGCCCAGCACGCCCATCGCGGCCAGCCGCTCCACGTCCTCGTCGTCCAGCGCCCGCCCCGCCCGCCGCTCCAGCTCCCCCCGGGTCACCGTCTCCACGGTGTCCGGCGCCCAGGACGCCACCACCGCCCGGTGCACGGCCAGGTCGTGGGCGTCGAGGCCGGGCGGCAGCCGGTCCAGGTACCGCTCGATCGCTGCCAGCGTCAGGCCCTGCCGTTGCAGCTCCTCGATCAGCGCGAGGCGCGCCAGGTGCTCGGGACCGTAGCGCCCCACCCGGCGCGGACCGATCACCGGCGGCGGCAGCAGGCCCTTGGTGCTGTAGAAGCGCACCGTCCGCACGGTGACCCCGGCGCGCGCGGCCAGCTCGTCGACCGTGAGGGCCGGCTCCTCGGTCTCGATCGTCATGTGCAGCAGTATCGCTGTCACACCAGTGCTGTGAAACCCGCGGACGCCGCGACGATCACCCTGTGAGAAGTGACGCGCTGTGACATGGGCCATCGCATGACCGCCGGCGGTCAGGGAAAATGCCCCCTTGGTCTGTGCCCCTACCCGGGAGCCGCCGGCCACGACAGTACGGACACCCGGGCGCACCACGCTCCGGGCGCACCAGAAGGTGGAACCACCCGTGAGCAAGGACGCCGTGCACACGGCCGAAGTCGCCGCCCACCCCCAGGCGACCGCGCACCCCGCGGACGCGGGCGACGCCGGCTACAGCAAGGACCTCAAGCCCCGCCACGTCAACATGATCGCGATCGGCGGGGCCATCGGCACCGGCCTGTTCCTGGGCGCCGGAGGACGCCTCCACGACGCGGGCCCGGCGCTCGCCCTCGCCTACCTGGTCTGCGGCGTCTTCGCCTTCTTCGTGGTGCGGGCGCTCGGCGAACTCGTCCTGTACCGCCCGTCCTCCGGATCCTTCGTGTCGTACGCGCGCGAGTTCCTCGGCGAGAAGGGCGCCTATGTCGCCGGCTGGATGTACTTTCTGAACTGGTCGACCACCGGCATCGCGGACATCACCGCGATCGCGCTCTACACGCACTACTGGAGCATGTTCACCAGCATCCCGCAGTGGGTGCTGGCGCTGGTCGCGCTCGCCGTGGTCCTCGCCGTGAACCTGGTCTCCGTGAAGATCTTCGGCGAGATGGAGTTCTGGTTCGCGATCGTCAAGGTCGCCACCCTCGTCGCCTTCATGTGTATCGGCATCTTCCTGCTGGCCACGAGGCACGAGGTGGACGGCCGGACCCCCGGCCCGGGCGTCATCACCGACCACGGCGGCTTCCTGCCGCACGGCGCGATGCCCGTGGTCCTCGTCATGCAGGGCGTCATCTTCGCGTACGCCGCCCTGGAGCTGGTCGGCATCGCCGCGGGCGAGACCGCCGAGCCCGAGAAGGTCGTCCCGCGCGCGGTGAACTCGATCATGTGGCGCGTCGGCCTCTTCTACGTCGGTTCGGTCGTCCTGCTCGCCCTGCTGCTGCCGGGCTCCGTCTACTCCGCCGACGAGAGCCCCTTCGTCACCGTGCTGTCGAGGATCGGCGTCTCCGGCGCCGGCGACGTGATGAACCTCGTCGTCCTCACCGCCGCCATGTCCTCGCTCAACTCCGGCCTGTACTCCACCGGCCGCATCCTGCGCTCCATGGCGATGGCGGGCTCGGCCCCCGGCTTCACCGCCCGCATGAACCGCAGCCAGGTCCCCTACGGCGGCATCCTCCTGACCTGCGCGGTCTGCGTCCTCGGCGTCGGCCTGAACTACCTCGTGCCGGACCAGGCCTTCGAGATCGTGCTGAACGTCGCCTCCCTCGGCATCATCAGCACCTGGGTGATCATCATGGTCTGCCACCTGGTCTTCGTCCGCCGCGCCGAGGCCGGCCTGCTGACCCGTCCGGCCTTCCGTCTCCCCGGCAGCCCGGTCACCGAGATCGTCACGATCGCCTTCCTCGTCGCGGTCCTCGCCCTCATGGGCAACGACCCCGACGTCGGCCGCAAGACCCTCCTCCTCATCCCGGTCGTCGCGGCGGCCCTGGTCGCCGGCTGGTTCGCACTCCGCCGCGGTGCCGCACGGTCGACGGACCGCGAGCCGAGCGACCTGACGAAGTAGCGGGCCCGGCCCACTGTCAGTGGCATCGCCTACGGTGGCGTCATGTCGGAGATCACTTACGTCCGGGGTGACGCCACCGCACCGTCGGTGCGGGGCGTCAAGGTGATCGCCCATGTCTGCAACGACATCGGGGGATGGGGGAAGGGCTTCGTCCTGGCGCTGTCGCGCCGCTGGCCCGAGCCGGAGCGGGCCTACCGCGCCTGGCACCGGGAGCGCGCGTCGAACGACTTCGGGCTGGGCGCCGTCCAGCTCGTCCAGGTCGAACCGCAGGTGTGGGTGGCCAACATGGTCGGCCAGCGCGGCATCAGGAGGGGCGGCAGGGGCGTTCCGGTGCGCTACGACGCCATCGACACGGCGCTGGCACGCCTGGCGGGTGAGGCCGCCCGACTCGGTGCCTGCGTCCACATGCCGCGCATAGGCTGCGGACTGGCCGGCGGCGAGTGGTCCCGCGTCGAGCCGCTCGTCCTCGGGCGGCTCGTGGAGCGCGGGATCGCGGTGACCGTCCACGACCACGGGGAGAGGCCGAAGTGAGCCGGGACATCGACGTGCTCGTGCTGGGCGGCGCGGGTGTGGACACCATCGTGCACGTGCCGGAGCTGCCGCTCCCGTACGCCGACAGCTACATGATCGACAGCGGGGTGCGGACCCGCGCGGGACAGACGGGGGACTTCGTCGCGCTGGGTCTGAGCACCCTGGGCCTGCGCACCCACCACCTGGACTTCCTCGGCGACGACCCCGAGGGCGACCTGGTGCGGGCCCTGCACGAGGACCGGGGCATCGCCCTCACCGCGATCCCGCAGCCCGCCGGCACCAAGCGCGCGGTCAACCTGGTCGGCCCGGACGGCCGGCGCCTCTCCCTGTACGACACGAGCCGAGCCCACCCCGGCGACCGCTTCCCCGAGGACGTCCTGCGGACCCTCGCCGCCGCCGGCCGCCACGCGCACGTGTCCATCACCCAACCCTGCGCCCACGCCCTGCCCACCCTGCGCGAGACCGGCGTGACCCTCTCCACCGACCTGCACGACTGGGACGGTGAGAACCCCTACCACGAGGCGTTCGCGTACACCGCCGACGTCGTCTTCCTCTCCACGACCGCCCTGGCCGACCCCGAGCGGACCATGCGCCGCATCGCCGAACGGGGCCGCGCCGAGGCGGTCGTCGCCACGGCCGGCGCCGAGGGCGCGTACCTCCTGTCCGACGGCGAGTTGACCCACGTACCGCCGGTGACGCCCCCGGCCCCGGTGGTGGACAGCAACGGCGCCGGGGACGCCTTCGCCGCCGCCTTCCTCTACGGCCGCCTCACCGGCGAACCCCCGCACCGATGCGCCGGGTACGGCGCGATCGCCGGGGCGTACGCCTGCACCGTGCCGGCCACGGAGGCGCGCGCGATCGGCCGGGAGCAGCTCCTCGCCGCAACGGCCCGGGGCGGTCCCGCCGGCTGACGGACCGGGACGGTATCCGGCCACCGCCGACGCCCAATCGCCCTCTTCTGCGCGGCAGTTGGCCGCTGTACCGTCCCGCCCATGCCGACACGCACGCGCTTCACGACCTGGAGACCGTTCGCGACCGCCGCCATCATCACCTTGGTGGCCGCCTTCCTGACCCCGGCGGCGGCCCACGCCACACCGCGCGAGAGCCTGCCCCGCTACTCCTACGACAACGCCGTCCGCGAGGCCGTCTGGGTGGACACGCGCCTCGACGGCGACGGCGACGGACGCACCGACCGGGTCGCCGTCGACATCGTGCGCCCCCGCGAACCCGCCGCCCGGGGCCGCAAGGTGCCCGTCATCATGGACGCCAGCCCCTACTACTCCTGCTGCGGACGCGGCAACGAGAGCCAGCGCAAGACCTACGACGCGCAGGGCCACGTCGTGCAGATGCCGCTGTTCTACGACAACTACTTCGTGCCCCGCGGCTACGCCTTCGTCGCCGTCGACCTGGCCGGCACCAACCGCTCCGACGGCTGCGTCGACGTCGGCGGCCGCTCCGACATCCTCTCCGCGAAGGTCGTCGTCGACTGGCTCAACGGCCGTGCCACGGCGTACACGACCCGCACCGGGACCACCACCGCCGCCGCGGGCTGGACCAACGGCCGCACCGGCATGATCGGCAAGAGCTGGGACGGCACCATCGCCAACGGCGTCGCCGCCACCGGCGTGAAGGGCCTGAGGACCATCGTCCCGATCAGCGCCATCTCCTCCTGGTACGACTACTACTTCCAGCAGGGCGCCCCGCTCTACGACTCCGGTCCCGACTGGCTGTCGGACTACGTCGACAGTCCCGACGCCCGCGCCAGGTGCGCCGCCGTCCAGCGCAGGCTCGTCGAGGAGGCGCCCCGCACCGGCGACCTGACCGGACTGTGGAGCGAGCGCGACTACGTCCCGGACGCCGGCAAGGTCAGGGCGAGCGTCTTCCTCGTGCACGGCCTCCAGGACCTCAACGTCCGGATGAAACACGTCGGCCAGTGGTGGGACGCCCTCGCGGAGCACGGCGTCGAACGCAAGATCTGGCTCTCCCAGACCGGCCACGTCGACCCCTTCGACTTCCGCCGCGCCGCCTGGGTCGACACCCTGCACCGCTGGTTCGACCACGAACTCCTCGGCTACGACAACGGCATCGACCGCGAACCCATGGCCGACATCGAACGCCACCCCGACCAGTGGGCGACCTCGAAGGTCTGGCCGCCCAAGGGCACCCGGACGGCCACCCTGCGCCCGGCCGCCGGAGACCGGCCGGGCGTCGGCACCCTCGGCCTGCACAGGGGCGAGGGCACCGCGACGTTCACCGACGACCCCGCGCTGAGCGAGACCGACTGGGCCGCGGCCGTCGACACCCCGACCCCCGCCAAGGCCGGGTTCACCACCGCGCCCCTCAGCCGGGACCTGCGCCTGTCCGGCTCCTCCCGCGTCACGGTGACCGCCACGCCCTCCACGCCCACGGCCCACCTGAGCGCCGTCCTCGTGGACCTCGGCCCCGACACGATCCGCGACTACGCCGCGAGCGGTGAGGGCGTCACCACCCTCACCGACCGCAGCTGCTGGGGTCCGAGCACCGCCGGCGACAGCGCCTGCTTCAAGGAGACGCGGGCCAGGACCGCCGACGTCGGGTACACCGTCCTCAGCCGCGGCTGGGCCGACGCGGGCACCCACGCCGACGCGGGCAAGGGCGTCCCCCTCACCCCGGGCAAGGCCTTCACGATCACCGTCGACCTGGCCGCCACCGACCATGTCGTCCCGGCGGGCCACCGCCTGGCGCTGATCCTCGCCGGCACCGACAAGGACCTCGTCGACCCGCCCGCCGACGCCCCGACCCTCACCCTCGACCTGTCCCGCACCACCGCCCACGTCCCGTTCGTCGGCGGCGTCGGGGCCTTCGCCGCCGCCACGGCCGGTACGGCGACGGCCGCCGCGCACTCCGGACCGCTGGACGGCGTGGCCGCCGCGACGCACCCGCACCGCGTTCCGTAGGGCGCCGGTTCAGGAGGGGGCGGCCAGCCCGGCCGCCTCCTCCGCGCAGCCCCACGCCACGGTCACCCCGGCTCCGCCGTGCCCGTAGTGGTGCACCACCACCCGCCCGTCCGGCAGCACCCGCCGCTCCAGCCGCACCGCCGGCCGGACCGGCCGCAGTCCCACCCGGTGCTCCAGGATCCGCGCCCCCGCCACCTCCGGCCGCAGCGCCGCACAGCGCCGCACGATCGCCGCCGCCACCGCCCGGTCCGGCTCCAGGGACCACACGTCGTCCTCCGCCGTGCCGCCCAGCAGCAGCCGCCCCGGCTGCGGGAAGAGGTAGGCCATCCCGCCGTCCGGCGTGGTGGACACCAGCCAGGTGCGCAGGCCCGGGTTCGCCACGACGACCAGCTGTCCGCGCACCGGCCGTACGGAGGGGTCCGCGGCCAGGTCACGGGCGCCCAGGCCGGTGCAGTTCACCACCACCGGCGCGTCCGCCTCGGCCAGATCCCGCACCGTGCGCTCCTCGACCGTGCCGCCCGCCCGCCGCAGCCGCTCCCGCAGCCAGGGCAGGTGTGCCGCCATGTCGATCAACGGCAGCCGGGCGTGGACGGCGGTGCCGCCTGCGTACTCCGCCGTCGTCGCCCGGCGCAGCCCGGCCAGCCGCCCGACGGCCCAGCCCTCGACATCGTCCAGGTCGGTCTCGCCCATCACCCCGTCGACCAGGCGCACCCCGGTCGTCCCCGGCCGCTCCGCCAGCTTCTCGTACACCTCCAGCGAGCGCAGCGCCCACGTCCGCGCCGACGCCATCGGCTCGATGTGGTACGGCCACCACAGCGCGCCCGCGACCGCCGAGGTGGTCCGCTCCACCGGGTCCCGCGTCCACACCCGGACCCGCCGGCCCCGTTCGGCGAGGACGAGCGCCGTCACCAGCCCGACGACCCCGCCCCCGACCACGATCACATCGTCACCGCGTCGCGTGTCCACGCCCGGACGGTAGCCGACCACCGGCCCGTCGGCGACGGTGCGAAACCGCCGCGACCCGGGCACCGGCGGTGCGACTAGGATCTACTCCCTGATGACTGCCACTCTCGTCGCCAAGAACCTCGCCGCCGGCCACGGCGACCGCGCCCTCTTCTCCGGGCTCGACCTCGTCGTCGCCCCTGGGGACGTGATCGGGCTGGTCGGAGCCAACGGCGCGGGCAAGTCCACCCTGCTGACGCTCCTCGCCGGGCTCTCCGCACCCGAGCAGGGCGAGCTGCGCCTGTCCCCGCCGACCGCGAGCGTCGGCCACCTGCCCCAGGAGCCCGAACGCCGGCCCGGCGAGAGCGTGCGCGAGTTCCTCGCCCGCCGCACCGGCGTCGCCGAGGCCCAGCGGACCATGGACGAGGCCACCCAGGCCCTCGTCGACGGGGCGCCCGGATCCGACGACGCGTACGCCACGAGCCTGGAACGCTGGCTGGACCTCGGCGGCGCCGATCTGGACGAGCGCGCCGAGGACGTCGCCGACTCCCTCGGGCTGGGTGTCGACCTGAACCAGCCGATGACCTCGCTCTCCGGCGGCCAGGCGGCCCGCGCCGGCCTCGCCTCCCTCCTGCTGTCCCGCTACGACGTCTTCCTCCTGGACGAGCCCACCAACGACCTCGACCTGGACGGCCTGGAGCGCCTCGAACGCTTCGTGACCGGCCTGCGCGCCGGCACCGTCGTCGTCAGCCACGACCGCGAGTTCCTCACCCGCACCGTCACCAAGGTCCTCGAACTCGACCTCGCCCAGCAGCAGGTCAGGCTCTACGGCGGCGGCTACGACGCCTACCTGGAGGAGCGGGACGTGGCCCGCCGGCACGCCCGCGACGACTACGAGGAGTTCGCCGACAAGAAGGCCGCCCTCCAGGACCGCGCGCAGACGCAGCGCTCCTGGATGGACAAGGGCGTCAAGAACGCACGCCGCAAGGCGGCCAACGACAACGACAAGATCGGCCGCAAGTTCCGCAGCGAGGCCAGCGAGAAGCAGGCCGCGAAGGCCCGCCAGACCCAGCGCATGATCGAGCGCCTGGAGGTGGTCGACGAGCCGCGCAAGGAGTGGGAGCTGCGCATGGAGATCGCGTCCGCCCCGCGCTCCGGTGCCGTCGTGGCGACCCTGCGCGACGCCGAGGTGCGGCGCGGCGGCTTCGCCCTCGGCCCGGTGACCCTCCAGGTCGACTGGGCCGACCGGGTCGCGGTGACCGGCGCCAACGGCGCCGGCAAGTCCACCCTGCTCGGCGCGCTCCTCGGCCGGATCCCGCTGGACGCCGGGCACGGCGCGCTCGGTTCGGGCGTCCTGGTCGGCGAGGTCGACCAGGCCCGCAAGCTGTTCCACGGCCCCGAGGCGCTGCTCGACGCGTTCGGCGCGGCCGTCCCGGACACCGAACCGGCGGAGGTGCGCACCCTGCTGGCCAAGTTCGGGCTCAAGGCGGAGCACGTGCTGCGTCCGGCGGCCACCCTGTCACCCGGCGAGCGCACCCGTGCAGCTCTCGCCCTTCTCCAGGGCAGGGGAGTGAACCTCCTCGTCCTGGACGAGCCCACCAACCACCTGGACCTCCCGGCCATCGAACAGCTGGAGTCGGCCCTCGACGCCTACGAGGGCACGCTCCTGCTGGTGACCCACGACCGCCGCATGCTGGACGCGGTCCACGTCACCCGCCGCCTGGAGGTCGCCGACGGCAAGGTGACGGAACGCCGGTAGAACCTGCCGTCGCGCCTCCGCCTGCCGGGCGACGCCCGGCACGCGCTCTCGCCGCACCGGGCCGAGGCCCGAGGACGGCCGGCCGCGGTCACCCCGCGACGCGGGTGGCCAGCCCCGGATAGTCGACGACGAAGCCGTCCGCGTCGAAGTCCAGGTCGCTGCGGAAGGTCGCGGAAGCGAACCGGACCCGGCCCCCGCCGCCGGGTGTGCGCGCCAGATGGGTGTACGTCTGCCGGGACGGCCGTACCGTCAGGTCCGGCACGGACACCCACGCCATCAGCAGCCGCCGCTCGCCCGCCACCCGGTGCAGCCGGTGCCGCAGCACCGGCATGGTGTTGGTGAGCGGGCTGCGCCCCAGGTCGCAGTCGAGCGCGCCGTCGAAGGCGGGCAGCCGTTCCCCGTCGGCCGTCCACCCGCCGCGCCCGTCGTGCCGCAGATCGAGGCTGCGGCTGCGGGCGGCGGTCTCGGCCGTCACCCGCAGCCGGCGCGTGACGCAGTCGGCCGACGTCTCCAGCTCATAGCTGATCCAGTACGGCTCCGGCAGGGTGGCGACCGCCCGCCCCCGGGCCCGCAGGACGTCACCGTCGAGTTCGGCCCAGGCGGTCTCGTATCCCCGGCCGGCGGATACGTCCCAGGTGAGTACACGCGAGGTGCTCATACCGGCACTGTACGAGACGGGCCCGGCCGCCGCGGAGTGCGGAGACCGGGCCCACCGCTCGCCCGTTACCGCTTGCCCCCGGGGTCGGCCAGTCCGGCCCGGCGCAGGGCGTCCGCCATCGCGCTGTTGGCCGGCGGCGGAGCCTGGCGCGCGCCGGCGGACCGCTGGCCCCCGCCGCGCTGTCCGTCCTGCTGCCGCTGCCCGCCCTGCCCGCCCTGCTGCCGCTGTCCGCCCTGTCGGCGCTGCTGCGGCGGACGCCCGCCGCGCTGCGGCCGGCCCTCGCCCGCCGGGTCGCCCTTGGGCGCCGCCTCGTCGTCCAGCCGCAGCGTCAGGGAGATCCGCTTGCGCGGGATGTCGATGTCGAGGACCTTCACCCTGACGATGTCACCGGGCTTGACCACGTCCCGCGGGTCCTTGACGAAGGTGTGGGACAAGGCGGAGACATGCGCCAGTCCGTCCTGGTGGACGCCGATGTCGATGAACGCCCCGAAGGCCGCGACGTTGGTGACGACGCCCTCCAGCACCATCCCCGACTCCAGGTCGGAGATCTTCTCCACGCCGTCCTTGAACGTGGCCGTCCTGAAGGCGGGCCGCGGGTCACGCCCGGGCTTCTCCAGCTCCTTCAGGATGTCGGTGACGGTCGGCAGACCGAACGTCTCGTCCACGAAGTCGGCCGGCCGCAGCGAACGCAGTACCGCCGTGTTGCCCACCAGCGAGGCGACGTCCTGACCGGACGTCCTCACCATCCGGCGTACCACCGGGTAGGCCTCGGGGTGCACGCTGGAGGCGTCCAGCGGGTCGTCGGCGCCGCGGATCCGCAGGAATCCCGCGCACTGCTCGTACGCCTTGGGGCCGAGCCGGGGCACCTTCTTCAACGCCTGCCGGGACGTGAACGGCCCGTTGGAGTCCCGGTGCGCCACGATGTTCTCGGCGAGGCCGGAGGTGATGCCGGAGACCCGGGCGAGCAGGGGGGCCGAGGCGGTGTTGACGTCGACCCCGACGCCGTTCACGCAGTCCTCCACCACCGCGTCCAGCGAACGCGACAGCTTCAGCTCGGACAGGTCGTGCTGGTACTGGCCGACCCCGATCGACTTCGGGTCGATCTTCACCAGCTCGGCCAGCGGATCCTGGAGCCGGCGCGCGATCGAGACCGCGCCGCGCAGCGACACGTCCATGTCGGGCAGCTCCTGCGAGGCGAACGCGGACGCCGAGTACACCGACGCGCCGGCCTCCGACACCATCACCTTGGTCAGCTTCAACTCCGGGTGCCTGTCGATGAGTTCACCGGCGAGTCTGTCGGTCTCGCGGGACGCGGTGCCGTTGCCGATCGCGATCAGCTCGACCGCGTGCTCCTTCGCCAGCCGCGCCAGCTTGGCGATCGCCTCGTCCCACCGGTTGGCGGGGACGTGCGGGTGGATGACGTCGGTGGCGACGACCTTGCCGGTCGCGTCGACGACGGCGACCTTCACGCCCGTACGGAAGCCGGGGTCCAGGCCGAGCGTCGCCCGCGTGCCCGCGGGGGCGGCGAGCAGCAGATCACGCAGGTTCGCCGCGAAGACGTTCACCGCCTCGTCCTCGGCGGCCGTGCGCAGCCTGAGCCGCAGATCGATGCCGAGGTGCACGAGGAGGCGGGTGCGCCAGGCCCAGCGGACGGTGTCCTTGAGCCACTTGTCGCCCGGCCGGCCGCGGTCCGTGATGCCGAACCGGTGGGCCACGATCCCCTCGTACGAGGACGGCCCGTCCGTCGGCTCCTCCGGCTCCAGGACGAGGTCGAGGACCTCCTCCTTCTCACCGCGCAGCATGGCCAGGATCCGGTGCGAGGGCAGCGCGGTGAACGGCTCGGCGAAGTCGAAGTAGTCGGCGAACTTCGCGCCCGTCTCCTCCTTGCCCTTCCGTACCTTCGCGGCGAGCCGGCCCCGGACCCACATCCGCTCGCGCAGCTCACCGATCAGGTCGGCGTCCTCCGAGAACCGCTCGGTGAGGATCGCCCGCGCGCCGTCCAGCGCGGCCTGCGGATCGGCGACGCCCTTGTCGGAGTCGACGAAGGCGGCCGCCGCGGCGAGCGGCTCCACCGAGGGGTCCCCGAGCAGTCCGTCGGCGAGGGGCTCCAGGCCCGCCTCGCGTGCGATCTGCGCCTTCGTCCGCCGCTTGGGCTTGAACGGCAGGTAGATGTCCTCCAGCCGCGCCTTGGTCTCGGCACCCCGGATCCGCGCTTCCAGCTCGTCGGTGAGCCTGCCCTGCTCGCGCACGGACTCCAGGATCGCCGTCCGGCGCTCCTCCAGCTCCCGCAGATAGCGCAGCCGCTCCTCGATCGTGCGCAGCTGCGCGTCGTCGAGCATGTCGGTCGCTTCCTTGCGGTAGCGGGCGATGAAGGGCACCGTCGAGCCGCCGTCGAGCAGCTCCACGGCGGACTTCACCTGCCGCTCCCGCACGCCGAGTTCCTCGGCGATCCTGCCTTCGATGGACCCTACGAGGGCTGGCAGCTGTGTCGTCACGATTCCCGTACCGCCTTCTCCACTGAGGTTGCGCGGCAATTGTGGCAGGCGGCGCCGACACTCGGGGGATCAGGACGTGTCCGGGCGGGCCTCAGGCCCTGCCGTGCCGCGTGCTGGAGGAGGCCCCGCCGAACAGGCGGGCGAGGGCCCGGAAGGGCAGCGTCACGACGGTGGCGATGGCCCCACCGATCTGCCGCAGTACGTCTGCGATGGCACGGAACACGGAGTTCTCCTTTCGTCTCCCGGCCACGACGGCCGGGACCTCCGGGTACCTCCTGCGAGGCCGATCATGCTTGCCCGCGTTCCGGCATCCTCCCCACCAGGGTGTTTTCCCCTGTTTCGGTCCTGTTTCGTCAGGGACGGCATCGTGTACCCGCACGGGCCGACGGCACGGTGGACGCGGAGGCCCGCACCGTCACCCCCCGCCGGGCCCGGCGCGTCCCGGCCGACACCGCCATGGACGGGGCCGCGGGCGCCGGGCCGACGACGGTCCGCCGGCGCGCCGCGCGCACCGCATGGCAGAAAGGGTGGGAAACGCGTCGTTGCGGCCGTCGCCCCGCCCGCGAAGAATCGACCGCATGGCCCAGCGCACCGTCCTCGTCGTCCTCTTCGACGACGTCCAGAGCCTCGACGTCACCGGCCCCGTGGAGGTCTTCGCGGGGGCCGACGCGCACGTCCCCGGCACCTACCGCGTCCGGACCGCCTCGCTGGACGGCGGTGCCGTGCGCACCTCCAGCGGTCTGACCCTCGTACCCGACACGGCCCTCTCCGACGCGCCCGACCCGCACATCCTCCTTGTGCCGGGCGGCCGGGGCACCCGCACGCCCGACCCGCGGCTGACCGACTGGCTGCGTGAGCACGGCCCGCGCGCCGAGCGCCTGGTCTCGGTGTGCACCGGCGCGATCCTCCTCGCGGAGGCGGGGCTGCTGGACGGCCGCCGCGCCACGACCCACTGGGCGTACTGCGACACCCTCGCCCGCGACCACCCGGCGATCGAGGTCCACACCGACCCCGTCTACGTGCGCGACGGGCACGTCTCCACCTCGGCCGGCGTCACCGCGGGCATCGACCTGGCCCTCGCCCTGGTCGAGGAGGACCTGGGCCGGGAGGTGGCCCTCGGCATCGCCCGCCACCTGGTCGTCTTCCTGCGCAGGCCCGGCAACCAGGCCCAGTTCAGCGCCCAGCTCGCCGCGCAGACCGCCCGGCGGGAGCCGCTGCGCGAGGTCCAGCAGTGGATCACCGAGCACCCGGACGGCGACCTGAGCGTCGAGTCCCTCGCCGCCCGCGCCCTGCTGTCGCCCCGCCACTTCGCCCGCGCCTTCCGCGCCGAGACCGGCACGACTCCCGGCCGCTACGTCGACCGGGTCCGCCTCGAACACGCCCGGCGGCTGCTGGAGGACACCGCCGGCGGTGTCGAGGAGATCTCCCGCGCCAGCGGATACGGCACCGCGGAGGCCATGCGCCGGGCCTTCGTCAAGGCCCTCGCCGTCTCCCCGGCCGAGTACCGCCGCCGGTTCCGCCCCGCCGCCCCCATGCGCCGAACGTTCACCGGTTCCTCCCCGAAAGGCAACGCATGCAGATCGCCATCGTCCTCTTCGACCGCTTCACCGCACTGGACGCCGTAGGCCCCTACGAGATGCTCGGCCGCCTCCCCGACGCGCGCACCGTCTTCGTCGCCGAGCGGACCGGCCCGGTGCGCACCGACACCGGGAACCTCGCCCTCACCGCCGACCGGACCCTCGCCGAGGTGCCGAGCCCCGACATCGTGGTCGTGCCCGGCGGCCCCGGCCAGACCCCCCAGATGGACAACCCCGTGCTGCTGGACTGGCTGCGCGCCGCCGACACCGCCAGCACCTGGACGACCTCGGTGTGCACCGGTTCCCTCCTCCTGGCGGCCGCCGGACTCCTCGACGGCCGCCGGGCCACCTCCCACTGGCTCGCCCTGGACCACCTGAAGCGGTACGGCGCCGAGCCGACGCGGGAGCGGGTCGTCACCGACGGCAAGTACGTCACCGCGGCCGGCGTCTCCGCCGGCATCGACATGGGTCTCACGCTGCTCGGCCGGATCGCCGGCGCCGAACGCGCCCAGGCCGTCCAGCTGCTGACCGAGTACGACCCGCGGCCGCCCTACGACGCCGGATCACCGGAGAAGGCACCGGCGCACCTCGTCGAGAAGTTCCGGGCCACGAGCCGGTTCACCCTGACGTAGTCCAGGTGAAGCGCGGCTCCCTGCGCTCCAGGAAGGCGGCGACCCCCTCCGCGGTGTCGCCGCCGGCCCGCGCCTGCGCCGTCCAGTGGGCGTCGCGGTCCGTGCGGCCGTCGGCGAACTCCTTCGCCGCGGCCTGCGTCAGCCGCGAGCGGGACACCAGGACGCCGGTGAACTCCGCGACCCTGTCGTCGAGTCCGCCGGCCGGCCGCACCTCGTCGACCAGACCGGTGCGCAGCGCTCGCTCGGTGTCGATCAACTCGCCGGAGAAGAGAAGGTACTTGGCGGTGGCCGGACCCACCAGCCCCACCAGCCGCCGGGTGGCGGAGGACGGGTAGACGATCCCGAGCCTGGCCGGCGTCACCCCGAACAGCGCGCCCTCCTCGGCGAACCGCAGATCGCAGGCGGCCGCGAGCTGCGCGCCGCCGCCCACGCAGTGCCCCTTCACCGCGGCCAGCGTCGGCTTGGGGAAGGCGGCGAGCGCCTCCTCGGCCCGCACGGCCAGCGCCTGCGCCTCGTCGGGCGAGCCCTGGAGGGTGGAGATGTCGGCCCCCGCGCAGAAGGTGCCGCCCGCGCCGGTCAGTACCAGCGCCCCCACGGCGGGATCGGCGGCCAGCTTCGCCAGCAGCGGTGGCAGCGCCCGCCACATCGCGGCCGTCATGGCGTTGCGCTTGGCCGGATGGTGCAGGACGACGGTGGCGACAGCGTCGGTGACACCGTGCAGCAGTTCGGGCTCCATGGCCCGGATGCTAACCGTCCGGCCGCGCACATGATCAAGCCCGGCCGGGTGAGCGGCACGGCATCGAGGGCACAGGGGACTCAGGGGGAACGCGCTACGAGGAGGTGCCCATGGACACGTCCACCCGGCCCCGGGGCGGGACGGCGAAGCTCCGCAGGGATCTCAGCTGGCTCGCCGTGCTCGGGGTGATCCTGGTGGTGGCCGGGCTCGTCGGGCTCGTCTACACCGGTGTCGCCACCCTGACCTCGATGCTGCTGTTCGGCTGGCTGCTGCTGATCGGCGGCGTCGTCGGCCTGCTGCACGCGATCCAGGCCCGCGGCACCAACTTCTTCTGGCTGGGTGTGATCGTGGCCGCCCTGAACATCGCCGCCGGAGTCGTGATCGTCCGCAAACCCGACGAGGCCGCCGCCGCGCTCACCATGTTCGCCGCCCTGCTGTTCCTCACCGGCGGTCTCTTCCGGCTGGTCGGCAGCATGGTCGTGCGGGGCCCGCAGTTCGGCTGGACACTCATGCTGGGCGCCTTCGACCTGCTGCTCGGCATCCTGGTGCTGATCGACTGGCCGAGCAGCAGCCAGTACGTCATCGGCTGCTTCTTCTCCCTCGCCCTGCTCTTCGACGGGCTCGGGCTGGTGGCCACCGGCTTCGGGGGCAGGCGCATCGTGGGCATGGTCACCGACCGCATGGCCGGGGAGGCCGACGCGGGGGACGAACCGGGCGGGGGCACCGCCCAACGCGTACAACCCGAATAGTGCGCGAAGGTGGCACGGACGTCACAGAAGCGGTCGGGTCTCCGGCACGGACGGTCCTGGGCGGTCGGAAGCGCTCGATATTCGCTGACTTCTGTTCAGGTATCCGGCCGGAAGCGCGGTGTTACCAACACTCGACGTGTGGTGACAATCGAGCGCAAGGACGGCGACCGGACGATGGAGAACCACGGGCGCGGGCCCGGCCCACGCCCCGAGGGCGAAGCGGGAGCACCTCCCGAGACGTCGGAGGCCTCACCGGACGACAGAGTGCCGCGACGGCCGCCGCGGCCGCTGCCCTACGAGGGTGTCTGGCGGTTCACCGCCCCCGCCGAGGACGTCTCGGTCCCGCAGGCCAGACACGCCGTGCGGGACCTGCTGTACCGGCAGGGGGTGCCCGCCTCGGACGACCTGGTCCAGGGCCTGCTGCTGATCGTCTCCGAGCTGGTGACCAACGCCGTACGGCACGCGGCACTGCTGTCGCCGATGCTCGCGGTGGAGGTGGCCGTCGGGGCCGAGTGGGTGCGGGTGTCGGTGGAGGACAACCACCCCTACCGCCCGACCGCCCTGGAGACCGACCACGGCCGGACCGGCGGGAGGGGCCTGCTGCTGGTGCGGGAGATCACCCGCGAGGCCGGCGGGGCCTGCGACGTCGAACACACCGCGGGCGGCGGCAAGGTGATCTGGGCCGCCCTGCCGCTCAAGCCCGCGGGACTCCGCTAGCTCGCCCACCGCTGGTTCACCAGCCGGCCGAGGGACCCGTCAGCTCCCGCACCGCCGGCCTGGCCGCGTCCAGCACGGTCATGAACCAGGAGGAGAACCCGTCCTTCGCATGCCGCTCCGCCAGCTCGGCGGCCGTCACGAAGGCCGTGTCACCGACCTCCTCCGGGTCCGGCCGCAGCGCGGACTGCACCATCCCCACGAACAGGTGGTTGTACTCCTGCTCCACCAGACCCGAGGCCGGGTCCGGGTGGTTGTAGCGGACCGTGCCCGCCTCCGCCATCAGCGAGGGGGACACCCCCAGCTCCTCGAAGGTCCGCCGCGCGGCCGCCGCGAACGGCGCCTCACCCGGGTAGGGGTGACCGCAGCAGGTGTTGGACCAGACGCCGGGGGAGTGGTACTTGCCGAGCGCCCGCTGCTGGAGCAGCAGCCGGCCCCGCTCGTCGAAGAGGAACACGGAGAACGCCCGGTGCAGCCGCCCCGGCGCCCGATGGGCCGCGAGCTTCTCCGCGGTGCCGATGGTCACGCCGTCCTCATCGACCAGTTCCAGCAAAATCGGGTCCGCGGTGCCGCTCGACGAGCCGTTCGTCGCGGTGGCAGGTGTGATCGGCATACCCATCCTTAACATCGTCCTCGCGCCCCAGTCTGCCGTACGCGCACGGCGCTTCCGGCACTTCCCCGCGAACGCCCGCATGTCCCGCCGCACGGCGCGACCGCGGCCGTCGCCACTCCGTCACCGGAAACGGGCCCCGGTGGGTGATCTTGCCCGGCACCGCGGGCGCGGAACCGTCCGGAACGCATGTGCGAACACCGTGCAGGGCGGGCGCTCAGTGGCACAGCCGCGCCTCGTGCTCCGCGTGCCCGCTGGGCTCCAGCTGGAAGGTGCAGTGCGCCACGTCGAAGTGATCGCCCAGGCAGCCCTGGAGTTCGTGCAGCATCTTCTCGTGGCCGATCGCGTCCAGCACGTCGGAGCGCACCACCACGTGCGCCGACAGCACCGGCATCCCGGAGGTGATCGTCCAGGCGTGGAGGTCGTGCACGTCCTCCACGCCGTCCAGGGCGACCATGTGGGTGCGGACCTCCGCCATGTCGACGCCCTTCGGGGCCGCCTCGAGCAGCACGTCCAGCGTCTCGCGCAGCAGCTTCACGGTGCGCGGCACGATCATCAGGCCGATGACGAGCGAGGCGACCGGGTCGGCCGCCTGCCAGCCCGTCGTCAGGATCACCACCGCCGACAGCAGCACCGCGACCGAGCCCAGCGCGTCCGCCGCCACCTCGAGGAACGCGCCCCGCACGTTGAGGCTGTCCGCCTGCCCACGCATCAGCAGCGTCAGGGAGACCATGTTGGCGACCAGGCCGATCCCGCCGAAGAGGATCATCAGGGAGCCCTCGGTCGGGGCCGGCGTGAAGAACCGCTGGACGGCCTCGTAGACGACGTAGCCGCCCACGCCGAGCAGCAGCAGACAGTTGGCGAGGGCGGCCAGGATCTCGGCACGGGCGTACCCGAAGGTGCGGTTCCCGGTCGGCGGGCGGCTCGCGAAGTGGATGGCGAGCAGCGCCATGCCCAGGCCGAGCGCGTCGGTCGCCATGTGCGCGGCGTCCGCGATCAGCGCGAGGGAGTCGGCGAGCAGGCCACCGACGATCTCCACCACCATGACGGTCAGCGTGATCGACAGCGCGGCGCGCAGTCTGCCCCGGTACGCCGCCGCCGCCGTGCCGGTGGCCGGCGCGTGCGTGTGGCCGTGATCGTGCCCTGCCCCCATGAGAAACAGCCTCCTGTGATCCGCCCGGGATCCCAGTCAACTACGGGTGGGGGGTATCCGGCAACGCGGCACTGAACACCGTTGTCATATGCCCTGACCTGCGGAAACGAACCGCAGGTCAGGCGCCTGCCGACCGCTCATCCGCCGTGGTGCGACTGCCAGCCCCGCCAGGCCGACGCGACCATCTCGCGCATCCCCCGCGAGGCGCTCCAGCCCAGTTCCCGGGCGGCCAGCGCCGCCGACGCCACCGCGCGCGGCGCGTCACCGGGGCGTCGCCCCTCGACGACGGCCGGCCGGCCGTCGCCGGTGACCTCGCCGATCAGCGTGACCAGCTCGCGCACCGAGACGCCCTCGCCGCGGCCGATGTTCACCGTCAGATCGCCGCCGGCATCCGGCGCGGTGAGCCGCCGGGCCGCCGCGAGATGCGCCTCGGCCAGGTCGGCCACGTGGATGTAGTCCCGCACACAGGTGCCGTCGGGCGTCGGATAGTCGTCACCGAAGATCCGCGGGGCCTCGTCGCGGGTGAGCCGGTCGAAGACCATCGGGACGATGTTGAAGACCCCGGTGTCGGCCAGCTCCGGCGCGGCCGCCCCGGCCACGTTGAAGTAGCGCAGGCAGGTCGTCGCGATGCCGTGCGCCTCGCCCGCCGCCCGCACCAGCCACTCCCCGGCGAGCTTGGTCTCGCCGTACGGGTTGACGGGGGCGCAGGGGGTGTCCTCCGTGATGAGGTCCACGTCCGGGTTGCCGTAGACGGCCGCCGACGAGGAGAACACGAACCGCCGGACACCGGCCCCGGCGACCGCCTCCAGCAGCGTGGCCAGACCTCCGACGTTCTCCCGGTAGTAGTGCGTGGGCCGCGCCACCGACTCGGCGACCTGCTTGCGCGCCGCCAGGTGCACCACCCCGGTCACCGCGTGCTCGGCCAGGACCCGCTCGACCAGGCCGGCGTCGAACGCCGAGCCCGCCACGAACGGCACCTTCGCCGGCAGCCGTCCGGGGACACCGGCCGACAGGTCGTCCAGCACGACGACGCGCTCGCCGGCGCCGGTCATGGCCCGCGCCACATGTGCCCCTATGTATCCGGCCCCGCCGGTGATCAGCCACGTCATGGCCGCCCACCCTATGCCGAGGCCCCGGGTCCGTGCGCAATGTCCCGGATGTCTGCCGTGCGGGAGCGCGGTTTGTCGACGGGGCCGCCGATCGCCCATGATGATCTCGGCGAAGGCCGGTCCGGGCCGCGTGGATCGGACCTGAACGGCCGGTGAACACGGCCTTCCCGGCATCCGATAGCCTCTGCCGAATGCCGCGCGCCCGGTGCCGTCACCGGTGCCGTCCAGGGGCGTCCGCCCTGCACAGCCCACCACGCAGAAGACCGGCGCGCACACGCCGGGACCCAGGGAGTGAGTTCGGTTGTCGACCGCCATCCTCACCGGTCAGCCGGTCCCCGGTTCGTCGATCGAGGCAGACCTGCGGTCCCTCGGCTTCGACGTCCGCACCGCCGCCGATGCCGCCGACGCGGAGACGCTGCTCGCCGCCGTCCCGGGTGAGGAGCGGGTCGCCGTCGTCGACACCCGCTTCGTGGGCCACCGGCACGCGCTGCGCCTCGGCCTGACCGACCCCCGCTTCCCGCTCGCCGCGGTGCCGGGCGCCGTCACCGCGCAGCCGGCCGGCCGCCGGGCCCTGACCCGCGCCATGGCCCGCGAGACCTCCGCGACCGGCGGCACCGCGCTCGCCGTGGACAGCCTCGCCGACCGCATCGTCACCGCCCTCGACGCCGACGGCAGCGAGGTCCACCGCCCCGAGCTGGGCAGCCTGGTCGCCGCCGTCCCCGCCGACCCGCAGGCCCGCAACGAGGCACGGCAGGCCGTCGGCGCCGTCGACGACGAGGCCGTACGCCTGAAGTCGGCGGTGAAGGCCCGCGACGGCTTCTTCACCACGTTCTGCATCAGCCCCTACTCGCGCTACCTCGCCCGCTGGTGCGCCCGCCGGGGCATGACCCCCAACCAGGTCACCACCGCCTCGCTGATCACCGCGCTGATCGCGGCGGGCTGCGCGGCCACCGGCACCCGCGTCGGGTACGTCGCCGCCGGACTGCTCCTCCTCCTCTCCTTCGTCCTGGACTGCACCGACGGTCAGCTCGCCCGCTACTCCTTGCAGTACTCCACCCTCGGCGCCTGGCTCGACGCCACCTTCGACCGGGCCAAGGAGTACGCCTACTACGCGGGTCTCGCCCTCGGCGCCGCCCGCGGCGGCGACGACGTGTGGGCGCTGGCCCTCGGCGCGATGGTCCTCCAGACCTGCCGGCACGTCGTGGACTTCTCCTTCAACGAGGCGAACGCCGACAGCACGGCCGCCAGCACCAGCCCCACCGCCGCCCTCTCCGGCAAGCTGGACAGCGTCGGCTGGACGGTCTGGGCGCGCCGGATGATAGTGCTGCCCATCGGCGAACGATGGGCCATGATCGCCGTCCTCACCGCGGCCACCACCCCGCGCGTCACCTTCTACGTCCTGCTCGTCGGCTGCGCCTTCGCCGCGACCTACACCACGGCGGGCCGCGTCCTGCGCTCCCTCACCCGCAGGGCGCGCCGCACGGACCGGGCGGCGCAGGCTCTCGCCGACCTCGCCGACAGCGGGCCGGCGGCCGGCCTGCTGGTCCGGTTCCTGCCCGGCGATCCGCGTCCGACGGCGACCCTCAGTGCCGCCGCCGGCGCCGTCATGGTCACGCTCGCGGCCTGGCTGTGGGGACCGGGCTGGTGGGTCGTGCCGGCGGCCGGCGCCTACGTCCTGCTGGCCGCCGAAGCCGTCACCCACCCCCTCAAGGGGGCCCTCGACTGGCTCGTCCCGCCGCTGTTCCGCGCCGCCGAGTACGGCACGGTGCTGCTCCTCGCGGCCAAGGCGGACGTGGACGGGGCGCTGCCGGCGGCTTTCGGGCTGGTCGCCGCCGTCGCCTACCATCACTACGACACGGTGTACCGCATCCGCGGCAACGCCGGAGCGCCGCCGGCCTGGCTGGTGCGCGCCGTCGGGGGGCAGGAGGGGCGGACGCTGCTCGTGGCCGTACTGGCCGCCGTGCTCACCGCCCGGCAGTTCACGGTCGCGCTCACGGTCCTGGCCGTGGCCGTCGCCCTCGTGGTGCTCTTCGAGAGCATCCGCTTCTGGGTCGCCGCCCACCGGGCAGGCGCCCCGTCCGTACACGATGAAGGAGAACCCGCATGATCGGCCTCGTGCTGGCGGCCGGCGCCGGACGGCGTCTGCGCCCCTACACCGACAGCCTTCCCAAGGCTCTGGTGCCGGTGGGGCCCGCGGGCATAGAGGGCGAGCCCACGGTGCTGGACCTGACCCTCGGCAACTTCGCCGAGATCGGTCTGACCGAGGTCGCGGTCATCGTCGGCTACCGCAAGGAGGCCGTGTACGAGCGCAAGGCGGCCCTGGAGGCGAAGTACGGCCTCAAGCTGACCCTCATCGACAACGACAAGGCCGAGGAGTGGAACAACGCCTACTCCCTGTGGTGCGGGCGTGACGCCCTCAAGGACGGGGTGATCCTCGCCAACGGCGACACCGTGCACCCGGTCTCCGTGGAGAGGACCCTGCTCGCCGCCCGCGGCGACGGCAAGAGGATCATCCTCGCCCTCGACACCGTGAAGTCGCTCGCGGACGAGGAGATGAAGGTCGTCGTCGACCCCGCCAAGGGCATGACGAAGATCACCAAGCTGATGGACCCCGCCGAGGCCACCGGCGAGTACATCGGCGTCACCCTCATCGAGGGCGACGCCGCCCCCGAACTGGCCGACGCGCTGAAGACCGTCTGGGAGACCGACCCCCAGCAGTTCTACGAGCACGGCTACCAGGAACTGGTGAACCGCGGCTTCCGGATCGACGTGGCCCCGATCGGCGACGTCAGCTGGGTCGAGATCGACAACCACGACGACCTCGCCCGTGGACGGGAGATCGCATGCCAGTACTGACCCGGCTGATCCCCTCCCCGGTCGTCGTCGACATCCGTCCGGGTGCCCTCGACGACCTCGTGGGGGTCCTCGCCGACGAGCGCATCTCGCACTCCGGCAAGCTCGCGATCGCCGTGAGCGGCGGCTCGGGCGCCCGGCTGCGCGAGCGCCTCACCCCCGCCCTGCCCGGCGCCACCTGGTACGAGGTCGGCGGCGGCACCCTCGACGACGCCGTGCAGCTCGCCGGTGACATAAAGGCCGGCCACTACGACGCCGTCGTGGGCCTGGGCGGCGGCAAGATCATCGATTGCGCCAAGTTCGCCGCGGCACGCGTCGGCCTGCCGCTCGTGGCCGTACCGACGAACCTCGCGCACGACGGCCTGTGCTCGCCGGTCGCCACCCTCGACAACGACGCGGGCCGCGGCTCCTACGGGGTGCCCAACCCGATCGCCGTCGTGATCGACCTGGACGTCATCCGCGACGCGCCGGTGCGCTACGTACGGGCCGGCATCGGTGACGCCGTCTCCAACATCTCCGCGATCGCCGACTGGGAACTCGCCCACCGCGTCAAGGGCGAGAAGATCGACGGCCTCGCCGCCGCGATCGCCCGGCAGGCCGGCGAGGCGGTCCTCAGGCACCCGGGCGGCATCGGCGACACCGGCTTCCTCCAGGTGCTCGCCGAGGCGCTCGTCCTCAGCGGCATCGCGATGTCGGTGTCCGGCGACTCCCGCCCGTCCTCCGGCGCCTGCCACGAGATCAACCACGCCTTCGACCTGCTCTACCCGAGGCGCGCCGCCGCCCACGGCGAGCAGTGCGGACTGGGCGCGGCCTTCGCGATGTACCTGCGCGGCGCCCACGAGGAGTCGGCGTACATGGCCGAGGTGCTGCGACGGCACGGGCTGCCGGTGCTGCCCGACGACATCGGCTTCACGACGGAGGAGTTCGTCAAGGTCGTGGAGTACGCCCCGCAGACCCGCCCCGGCCGCTACACGATCCTCGAACACCTCGACCTCAAGACCGAACAGATCAAGGACACCTACGCCGACTATGTCAAGGCCATCGGTAGCTGAACTCAGACCGGTCGTCCACCCCCCGGGGGTGAAGGACCGGCGCAGCGGTGAGCACTGGATGGGACGCCTCTACATGCGTGAGGTGTCCCTGCGGGTCGACCGCTACCTGGTCAACACCAGGGTCACGCCCAACCAGCTCACGTACCTGATGACCGTCTTCGGCGTGCTCGCGGCCCCGGCCCTGCTGGTGCCGGGGATCGCGGGCGCGGTGCTCGGCGTGGTCTGCGTCCAGATGTACCTGCTGCTGGACTGCGTCGACGGCGAGATCGCCCGCTGGAAGAAGCAGTACTCCCTCGGCGGCGTCTACCTGGACCGGGTCGGCGCCTATCTGACCGACGCGGCCGTGCTCGTCGGCTTCGGCCTGCGCGCCGCCGACCTGTGGGGCACCGGACGCATCGACTGGCTGTGGGCCTTCCTCGGCACGCTGGCCGCGCTCGGCGCGATCCTGATCAAGGCGGAGACCGACCTCGTCGGCGTCGCCCGCCACCAGGGCGGACTGCCGCCGGTCAAGGAGACGGCGTCCGAGCCGCGCTCCTCCGGCATGGCGCTGGCCCGCCGGGCCGCCGCCGCGCTCAAGTTCCACCGCCTGGTCCTGGGGATCGAGGCCTCGCTGCTCATCCTGGTCCTGGCGATCGTGGACCAGACGCGCGGCGACCTCTTCTTCTCCCGGCTCGGGGTCGCCGTACTGGCCGGTATCGCGCTGCTCCAGACGGTGCTGCACCTGGTGTCCATCCTCGCGTCGAGCAGGCTGCGGTGAGCGCCCCCGTGAAGGTCGGCGCGGTGATCATCACCATGGGCAACCGCCCCGAGGAACTGCGCGCCCTGATCGACTCGATCGCCAAGCAGGACGGCGACCCGGTCGAGGTCGTCGTGGTGGGCAACGGCTCCCCGGTCCCGGACGTCGCCGAGTTCGCCGCGCACGTGCGCACCGTCGAGCTGCCGGAGAACCTCGGCATCCCCGGCGGCCGCAACGTCGGCACGGAGGCCTTCGGGCCCAGCGGCCGCGACGTCGACATCCTGCTGTTCCTCGACGACGACGGTCTGCTCGCCCGGCACGACACCGCCCGGCTGTGCCGCGAGGCCTTCGCGGCCGACCCCGAGCTGGGCATCATCAGCTTCCGCATCGCCGACCCCGAGACCGGGGTCACCCAGCGCCGCCACGTGCCCCGGCTGCGCGCCTCGGACCCGATGCGCTCCTCCCGCGTCACCACCTTCCTCGGCGGCGCCAACGCGGTGCGCACCCAGGTCCTCGCCGAGGTCGGCGGGCTCCCGGACGCGTTCTTCTACGCCCACGAGGAGACCGACCTGGCATGGCGGGCCCTCGACGCGGGCTGGATGATCGACTACCGGGCCGACATGGTGCTGCACCACCCGACGACCGCGCCCTCGCGGCACGCGGTCTACCACCGCATGGTCGCCCGCAACCGGGTCTGGCTGGCCCGGCGGAACCTCCCTGCGCCCCTCGTCCCGGTCTACCTCGGCGTCTGGCTGCTGCTCACCCTGGTGCGCCGCCCCTCGCGCCCGGCGCTGAAGGCGTGGTTCGGTGGTTTCCGGGAAGGGTGGACCACGTCCTGCGGACCGCGCCGCCCCATGAAGTGGCGTACGGTGTGGCGGCTGACCCGACTGGGCCGGCCTCCCGTCATCTGACAAGCTCGTCCCCGAGGGCCCCGGGCCGTTCCGCGGCCCCCCGGCACGTGCCGGCCCGGTTCAGGCCGCGCATCCCGAAGACGAAGGTTTCCTACTGGTGAGTGAGACAACGCATGACGGCGGAGTCGCGGTGAGCGCGCCGCCGTCGCCCGACGAGGGCCTCACGGCGGCACAGCTGGCCGCCAAGTACGGGTTGGCCGTGAGCGGTGCCCGGCCTTCGCTGCGGGAGTACGTCCGCCAGCTCTGGGGGCGTCGTCACTTCATCCTGGCCTTTTCCCAGGCGAAGCTGACCGCGCAGTACAGCCAGGCCAAGCTGGGCCAGCTGTGGCAGGTGGCCACGCCGCTGCTGAACGCCGCCGTGTACTTCATGATCTTCGGCGTGATCCTCAACGCCAGCCGCGGCATGGACAAGGAGGTGTACATCCCGTTCCTCGTCACGGGCGTGTTCGTCTTCACCTTCACCCAGTCCTCGGTGATGAGCGGGGTCCGGGCCATCTCCGGCAACCTCGGCCTGGTCCGCGCCCTGCACTTCCCGCGGGCCTCGCTGCCGATCTCCTTCGCGCTCCAGCAGCTCCAGCAGCTGCTGTACTCGATGATCGTGCTGTTCCTGGTGGTGATCGGCTTCGGCAGTTACCCGGACGCCTCCTGGGCTCTGATCGTCCCGGTGCTGGCGCTCCAGTTCTGCTTCAACACCGGTCTGGCGCTGGTGTTCGCGCGGGCCGGCGCGAAGACCCCGGACCTGGCGCAGCTGATGCCGTTCGTGATGCGGACCTGGATGTACGCCTCCGGTGTCATGTTCTCCATCCCCGTCTTCCTCGCCGAGAAGCCGCAGTGGGTGGCCAACGTGCTGCAGTGGAACCCGGCCGCCATCTACATGGACCTGATGCGCTTCGCCCTCATCGACGAGTACGGCGCCGAGAACCTGCCCGAGCACGTGTGGGTGGTCGCCGGCGGCTGGGCCGCGCTGTTCGCGATCGGCGGCTTCGTCTACTTCTGGCAGGCGGAGGAGAGGTACGGCCGTGGCTGAGCAGGCGCCGGGCACCCGGGTCCCCACCGTCATCGCCGACGACGTGCACATCGTCTACCGCGTCAACGGCGCCCGGACGGGCAGGGGCAGCGCCACCGCCGCCCTCAGCCGCATCGTCAAGCGCGGCGGCGAGGAGCGGGGCGTGCGCAAGGTGCACGCGGTGCGCGGCGTCTCCTTCGTGGCCCACCGCGGCGAGGCCGTCGGCCTGATCGGCTCCAACGGCTCCGGCAAGTCCACCCTGCTGCGCGCCATCGCCGGCCTGCTGCCGCCGGAGAGCGGCAAGGTCTTCACCGACGGCCAGCCCTCCCTGCTCGGCGTGAACGCCGCCCTCATGAACGACCTCACCGGCGAACGCAACATCGTCCTCGGCGGTCTCGCCATGGGCATGACCCGGGAGCAGATCAAGGAGCGCTACCAGGAGATCGTCGACTTCTCCGGCATCAACGAGAAGGGCGACTTCGTCACCCTGCCCATGCGCACCTACTCCTCCGGCATGCAGGCCCGCCTGCGGTTCTCCATCGCCGCGGCCAAGGACCACGACGTCCTCATGATCGACGAGGCGCTGGCCACCGGCGACGCGAAGTTCCGCAAGCGCTCCGAGGAACGCATCCGGGAGCTGCGGCGGCAGGCCGGGACGGTGTTCCTGGTCAGCCACAGCAACAAGTCGATCCGCGACACCTGCGACCGCGTGCTGTGGCTGGAACGCGGTGAACTGCGCATGGACGGACCGACCGAAGAGGTCTTGCGGGAGTACGAGAAGTTCACCGGGAAGTGACCCGGACCCGGTGCCGCCGGGGCCCCGCCGGAACCTTCCGGCGGGGCCCCGCGTCTGCAAAGGAAGCGTCAACTCCTGCCCCTGGTAGGAATCTTGACGCCAATCGGTGCGTTGTTGTGATCTGCGGGACACCCCCGCGAACCCCGGCGCGTTGTACAACGTAAGCTGTAGCGGTCCCGAATCGCGTCAAGTGGGGCGATAACGCGCGACACCCTCGGGCACCGCCGCCGCGCGGGCGGCCGGGCGGCGTGTCCGAAATAGTGGGTGTCGGGTTGTCGGTGTAGAACGGGAGATGTGACGGCAATGGCTACGGAAACTCCCCAGCTCAACGCAGCATGCGCCGTCCCCGCGCCGGGCAGTCCGCGATGACGGCGCCGAGCATGGCGGACACGGAGCGCGGCACCCTGGCCAAGGCCGCCGGCGAGAACTTCCCCGTGGCCCCGTTCTTCCTGCCTCGGGACTGGCGCGAGGACCTGGTCGCCGTGTACGGCTTCGCCCGCCTCGTCGACGACATCGGTGACGGCGACCTGGCGCCCGGCGGCGCCGACGCCCACCTGCTGGGCGTGCCGGCCGACGAGGCCGAGGACCGCCTCGTCCTCCTCGACGCCTTCGAGGCCGACCTGCGGCGCGTCTTTGACGGCACGCCCCGCCACCCCCTGCTGCGCCGCCTCCAGCCCACCGTGCGCCGCCGCTCGCTCACCCCCGACCCCTTCCTCGGCCTGATCGCCGCCAACCGCCAGGACCAGCTCGTCACCCGGTACGAGACCTACGACGACCTGCTGGCCTACTGCGAGCTGTCCGCCAACCCGGTGGGCCGGCTGGTCCTCGCCGTCACCGGCACCACGACCCCCGAGCGCGTCCGGCGCTCCGACGCGATCTGCACCGCGCTCCAGATCGTCGAGCACCTCCAGGACGTGGCCGAGGACCTCGGCCGCGACCGTGTCTACCTGCCCGCCACCGACATGAGGCGTTTCCACGTCCAGGAGGCGGACCTCGCCGCGGCCACCGCGGGCGCGTCGGTGCGCGCCCTGGTCGCCTTCGAAGCCGAACGCGCCCGCGATCTGCTGAATGAGGGTGCCCCTCTCGTGGGTAGCGTCCACGGAAGGCTCAGGCTGCTGCTCGCGGGCTTCGTGGCGGGAGGAAGGGCGGCGCTCCACGCGATCGCCGCCGCCCAGCACGACGTTCTTCCCGGCCCGCCCAAGCCCGGCAGGCTCCGGCTGCTGCGCGAGGTGGGCGTGACCCTGCGAGAAGAGGGGTGATCCGGACCGTGGACTCTCCGCCACCCGTGTCCGCACCGGTACTCGCCGCCTACGGCTACTGCGAGACGGTCACCGGACAGCAGGCGCGCAACTTCGCCTACGGCATCCGGCTGCTGCCCACCGCCAAGCGGCGCGCGATGTCGGCGCTGTACGCGTTCTCGCGCCGCGTCGACGACATCGGCGACGGCGCGCTGGACGCCGAGGTCAAGGGCGCCCGGCTGGAGGACACGCGGGCGCTGCTCACCCGGGTCCGCGCCGGCGAGGTCGCGGAGGACGACACCGACCCCGTCGCGGTCGCCCTCGCGCACGCGGCGAAGACCTTCCCGATCCCGCTCGGCGGCCTGGACGAGCTGATCGACGGCGTCCTGATGGACGTCCGCGGCGAGACCTACGAGACCTGGGACGACCTGAAGACGTACTGCCGCTGTGTGGCGGGTGCCATCGGGAGGCTCTCCCTCGGCGTGTTCGGCACGGAACCGGCGGCGCGCGGCGCCGAACGGGCGCCGGAGTACGCCGACACCCTCGGCCTCGCCCTCCAGCTGACCAACATCCTGCGGGACGTCCGCGAGGACGCCGTCGGCGGGCGCGTCTACCTGCCCGCCGACGACCTCGCCAAGTTCGGCTGCTCGGCCGGGTTCGACGGGCCGACGCCGCCGGAGGGCTCCGACTTCGCGGGCCTCGTGCACTTCGAGGTGCGGCGGGCCCGCGCCCTCTTCGCCGAGGGCTACCGGCTGCTCCCGCTGCTCGACCGCCGCAGCGGCGCCTGCGTGGCCGCGATGGCCGGCATCTACCGCCGCCTCCTCGACCGCATCGAACGCGACCCCGAGGCCGTCCTGCGCGGCCGGGTCTCCCTGCCGGGCCGGGAGAAGGCGTACGTCGCCGTCCGCGGACTCTCCGGTCTGGACACCCGCCATGTGTCCCGGCTGGCCGGCAGGAGGCAGCTCTGATGGACCCACGGGGTGACGGAGCGGACCAGGGGGACGCCGCCGGCGGCGAACGGCGGGCAACCCCGCGCCGCGGCGCGGCGTCCCTGACTGCGACGATCGGCCGTGCGGAGTTCCACGGTCACGGTGGGCGCGCAGAGAAGGGTGCACGATGAGCGACGAACCGCGCTCCGGCAGCGCGGAGACCTCCGGGCGGGACGCCGTCGTGATCGGCGGCGGGCTCGCCGGCATCACCGCCGCGCTCGCGCTCGCCGACGCCGGCGTCCGCGTCACCCTGCTCGAGGGCCGGCCCCGGCTCGGCGGCCTGGCCTTCTCCTTCCAGCGCGGCGGGCTCACCGTCGACAACGGTCAGCACGTCTACCTGCGCTGCTGCACCGCCTACCGCTGGTTCCTCGACCGCATCGAGGGCGCGGCGCTGGCACCGCTCCAGAACCGTCTCGACGTGCCCGTCGTCGACCTCGCCAGGCCCGAGGGGCGACGGCTCGGCAGGCTGCGGCGCGACGCGCTGCCGGTCCCCCTGCACCTGGGGCGCAGCCTCGCCACCTATCCCCACCTCTCGCTCGCCGACCGCGCCAGGGTCGGCCGGGCCGCGCTCGCGCTCAAGGGACTCGACCTCGCGGATCCGGCCCTGGACGCCCAGGACTTCGGCAGCTGGCTGACCGCGCACGGCCAGTCGGCGCGGGCCGTCGAGGCCCTGTGGGACCTGGTCGGGGTCGCCACCCTCAACGCGGTGGCGGGCGACACCTCCCTGGCGCTCGCCGCGATGGTGTTCAAGACCGGTCTGCTGTCCGACCCGGGCGCCGCCGACATTGGCTGGGCCCGCGTCCCGCTGGGCGACCTGCACGACCGGCTGGCCCGCGAGGCGCTCGACGCCGCGGGCGTGCGCACCGAGGTCCGTACCCGCGTCACCGGGATCTCCGCCGACGAGCACGGCACCTGGACGGTCCAGGTCCCCGGCGAGACGCTGCGCGCGGACGCCGTCGTGCTCGCCGTACCGCAGCGCGAGGCGCACGACCTGCTGCCGGACGGGGCGCTGGACGCCCCCGAGCGGCTCCTGGAGATCGGGACGGCGCCGATCCTGAACGTGCACGTCGTCTACGACCGCAAGGTGCTCGACGTCCCCTTCTTCGCCGCGCTCGGCACCCCCGTGCAGTGGGTGTTCGACCGCACCGACGCCTCAGGACTGCGCGAGGGCCAGTACCTCGCCCTGTCGCAGTCCGCCGCGCGGGACGACATCGACGCGCCCGTCGCCGCCCTGCGCGCGCGCTACCTGCCCGAACTGGAGCGGCTGCTGCCGGGCACCCGCGGCGCCACGGTGCGCGACTTCTTCGTGACCCGGGAGCGCACGGCCACCTTCGCTCCCGCCCCCGGCGTCGGACGGCTCAGGCCCGGCGCCCGCACCAAGTCACCCGGCCTGTACCTGGCCGGGGCGTGGACCGCCACCGGGTGGCCCGCGACCATGGAGAGCGCGGTGCGCAGTGGCGTGAGCGCGGCGGACGCCGCCCTCGGCGCCCTCGGCCGGCCCCGCCCCCGCCGCCTCTTCGCGTTCGAGGAGGCGGCCCACCGCATCGTCCCGGGGGACGCCGCGTCCGACGGCGGCCGCGCCACGGGCCGGAGTGCCGGCCGAGAACCGGAGGGCCCGGGTGTTCCCCTGCGAGGTGGCACCCGGTGACGTTCGATCAGCACGGCCCGGCACACCCCCGCACCCCCTCCGGTACCGCGACAAGAGGAGAAACTGTGCCCACTGTGCCCCCGGCCGAGACGGCCGCTCGGAGGACCGCGGTGGACGTGACCGCGCTGCTGGAGCGCGGCCGGACCCTGGCCACACCGGTGCTGCGCGCGGCCGTCGACCGCCTGGTGTCACCCATGGACACGGTCGCCGCCTACCACTTCGGCTGGATCGACGCCCAGGGCAATCCGACCGACGGGGACGGCGGCAAGGCCGTACGTCCCGCGCTCGCGGTGCTCTCCGCCGAGGTCACCGGTGCCGCGCCCGAGGTGGGCGTGCCCGGCGCGGTCGCCGTCGAACTGGTCCACAACTTCTCGCTCCTGCACGACGACCTGATGGACGGCGACGAGCAGCGCCGCCACCGCGACACCGTCTGGAAGGTGCACGGTCCCGCCCAGGCCATCCTGGTCGGCGACGCCCTGTTCGCCCTGGCCAACGAGGTCCTTCTCGAACTCGGCACGGTCGAGGCGGGCCGGGCCGCCCGCCGGCTGACCACCGCCACCCGCGCCCTGATCGACGGGCAGGCCCAGGACATCTCCTACGAGCACCGCGACCGCGTCAGCGTCGAGGAGTGCCTGGAGATGGAGGGCAACAAGACCGGCGCCCTGCTGGCCTGCGCCAGCTCCGTCGGCGCGGTGCTCGGCGGCGCGGACGCGCACACCGCCGACACGCTGGAGCGGTACGGCCACCACCTCGGCCTGGCCTTCCAGGCCGTCGACGACCTCCTCGGCATCTGGGGCGACCCGGAGGCCACCGGCAAGCAGACCTGGAGCGATCTGCGCCAGCGCAAGAAGTCCCTGCCGGTCGTGGCCGCGCTCGACGCCGGCGGCCCCGCCTCCGAGCGGCTCGGGGAGATGCTCGCCGCCGACGCCAAGCGCGGCGACTTCGAGGACTTCTCGGAGGAGGAGTTCGCGGCCCGCGCCGCGCTCATCGAGGAGGCGGGCGGCCGGGAGTGGACCGCCGAGGAGGCACGCCGTCAGCACGCCATCGCCATCGAGGCCCTGACCGCCGTCCCCATGCCCGAGCGGGTGCGCGAACAGTTCACGGCGCTCGCCGACTTCGTCGTCGTACGAAAGAGATGATCACTATCGGTCGAATAGCCCTCGCGTAGTCGCCGGCCGGTGACGCGGGAAGAGACGCACCGGCCGACGGCGGACCCACAGCAGACGCAACGACATGCACACTGCACGAAGGGGAAGCCATGACAGCGACGACCGACGGAAGCACCGGGGCGGCCCTGCCGCCCCGCGCTGCCGCGGCCAGCGAAATCCGTATCGACATCCCCGTGGCGGCCGGGGTACAAGAAGCCGCCCAGCGCGCGATGCGGCGCGCGACCGACTTCCTGCTCGCCCGGCAGGACGTCGAGGGCTGGTGGAAGGGCGACCTCGAGACGAACGTCACCATGGACGCCGAGGACCTGCTGCTCCGTCAGTTCCTGGGCATCCTCGACGAGCCGACGACGCACGCCGCCGCCCTCTTCATCCGCGGCGAGCAGCGCGAGGACGGTGCCTGGGCCACCTTCTACGGCGGCCCCGGCGACCTCTCCGCCACCGTCGAGGCCTACGTCGCCCTGCGGCTGGCCGGGGACGAGCCCGACGCGCCGCACATGGCGAGGGCCTCCGCCTGGGTCCGCGACCGGGGCGGGATCGCCGCCGCGCGGGTCTTCACCCGGATCTGGCTGGCGCTGTTCGGCTGGTGGAAGTGGGACGACCTGCCCGAACTCCCGCCGGAACTCATGTACTTCCCGAAGTGGTTCCCGCTCAGCATCTACAACTTCGGCTGCTGGGCCCGGCAGACCATCGTGCCGCTCACCGTCGTCTCGGCCAAGCGCCCGGTGCGTCCGGCGCCGTTCCCCCTGGACGAGCTGCACACCGACCCGGCCGTGCCCAACCCGCCCAGGCCACTGGCGCCCGTGGCCAGTTGGGACGGGCTGTTCCAGCGGCTGGACAAGGTCGTGCGCGGCTACCGCACGGTCGCCGTGCGCCGGCTGCGCAAGGCCGCCCTGAACTCCGCCGCCCGCTGGATCATCGAACGGCAGGAGAACGACGGCTGCTGGGGCGGCATCCAGCCGCCGGCCGTGTACTCGGTCATCGCCCTGTACCTGCTCGGCTACGACCTCGAACACCCCGTGATGCGGGAGGGCCTGAAGTCGCTGGACCGGTACGCGCTGTGGCGCGAGGACGGGGCCCGCATGATCGAGGCCTGCCAGTCACCGGTGTGGGACACCTGCCTGGCCACCATCGCGCTGGCCGACGCGGGGGTGCCGGCCGACCACCCCCAACTGGTCAAGGCGGCCGACTGGATGCTGGGCGAGCAGATCGTGCGGCCCGGCGACTGGTCCGTACGACGTCCCCACCTCCCGCCGGGGGGATGGGCGTTCGAGTTCCACAACGACAACTACCCGGACATCGACGACACCGCCGAGGTGGTCCTGGCGCTGCGCCGGGTCCGCCACCACGACCCGGAGCGGGTGGAGAACGCCATCGGACGCGGGGTGCGCTGGAACCTCGGCATGCAGTCGAAGAACGGCGCCTGGGGCGCCTTCGACGTCGACAACACCAGCCCCTTCCCCAACCGGCTGCCGTTCTGCGACTTCGGCGAGGTCATCGACCCGCCGTCGGCGGACGTCACCGCGCACGTCGTCGAGATGCTCGCGTTCGAAGGCCTCTCGCACGATCCGCGCACCCGGCGCGGCATCGCCTGGCTGCTCGCCGAACAGGAGCCGGAGGGCTCGTGGTTCGGCCGCTGGGGCGTCAACTACCTCTACGGCACCGGCTCGGTGGTGCCCGCGCTCACCGCCGCCGGACTGCCCACCCGGCACCCGGCGATCCGGCGGGCGGTCGCCTGGCTGGAACGCGTCCAGAACGACGACGGCGGCTGGGGCGAGGACCTGCGCTCCTACCAGGACCCCACCCGCTGGAGCGGCCGGGGCGCCTCGACCGCCTCCCAGACCGCCTGGGCGCTGATGGCGCTGCTGGCGGCCGGGGAGAAGGACTCCAGGGCCGTCGAACGGGGCGTCGCCTGGCTCGCCGAGACCCAGCGCGAGGACGGTTCCTGGGACGAGCCGCAGTTCACCGGCACGGGCTTCCCCTGGGACTTCTCCATCAACTACCACCTGTACCGGCAGGTCTTCCCGCTGACCGCGCTCGGCCGGTACGTCCACGGCGAGCCTCTCGCCCCGAAGGCGCCGGTTGCCGTCGAGGCCGAGGGGAGCTGATGAACACGCCGCCCGCCTCCGCCCCGCTGCTGATCGCCTGCGCGCTCGGCATCGAGCACCTCGCCCTGCGCATGGGCGACCGCGGCGGGGCCGGCGGGCCGGTGACCGTGCTGCGCACCGGCATGGGGCCCAGGGCGGCCGAGCGCTCCGTCAGCCGGGTCCTGGCCGACCCGGTGCTCGGCGGGGCGGCCGTGCTCGCCACCGGTTTCTGTGCCGGACTGGCCCCCGGCATGCACCCCGGCGACCTGGTGGTCGCCGAGGAGACCCGCGACCCGCTCGGCACCGTGCCGTGCGTGAACACCGACCTGCTCGTCAAGGAACTCGTGCGCACGCTGCCCGGGCGCACCGTCCACACCGGCCCCCTGACCGGCTCCGACCACGTGGTGCGCGGGCCGGAGCGGTCCGACCTGCTCGCCACCGGCGCGATCGCCGTGGACATGGAGTCCGCGGCCACGCTGCTGAGCGCCGTCCGCGCGGGCCCCCGCCCCGTTGCGGCCGTCCGGGTGGTCGTGGACGCTCCTGAACATGAACTCGTCCGGATCGGCACGGTCCGCGGTGGAATATCGGCTTTCCGTGTCCTTCGTTCCGTCCTGCCTGCATTCTTCGAATGGCACCGCAATGTGCTGCTCCCCCGGAGGTGAGCCAGATGGCCATGCCGCTGCGCCAGTCCGTCAAGGTCGCTACATACTTGGCCGAACAGAAGCTCCGCAAGCGGGAGAAGTTCCCGCTCATCGTGGAGCTGGAACCCCTCTTCGCCTGCAACCTCAAGTGCGAGGGCTGCGGCAAGATCCAGCATCCGGCGGGGGTGCTCAAGCAGCGCATGCCGGTCGCCCAGGCCGTGGGGGCGGTGCTCGAATCCGGTGCTCCGATGGTGTCGATCGCCGGCGGTGAGCCGCTGATGCACCCCCAGATCGATGAGATCGTGCGCCAGTTGGTGGCGAAGAAGAAGTTCGTCTTCCTCTGCACCAACGCTCTGCTGATGCGCAAGAAGATGGAGAGATTCACCCCCTCGCCCTACTTCGCGTTCGCCGTGCACATCGACGGGCTGCGCGAGCGGCACGACGAGTCGGTGGCCAAGGAGGGCGTGTTCGACGAGGCGGTGGAGGCGATCAAGGAGGCCAAGCGACGCGGCTTCCGGGTCACCACCAACTCGACGTTCTTCAACACCGACACCCCCCAGACCATCATCGAGGTGCTCAACTTCCTCAACGACGACCTCAAGGTCGACGAGATGATGATCTCGCCCGCCTACGCCTACGAGAAGGCCCCCGACCAGGAGCACTTCCTCGGCGTGGAGCAGACCCGCGAGCTGTTCAAGAAGGCCTTCTCCGGCGGCAACCGGCGCCGCTGGCGGCTCAACCACTCGCCGCTCTTCCTGGACTTCCTGGAGGGCAAGGTCGACTTCCCGTGCACGGCCTGGGCGATCCCGAACTACTCCCTCTTCGGCTGGCAGCGGCCCTGCTACCTGATGAGTGACGGCTACGTGCCGACGTACCGCGAACTGATCGAGGAGACCGACTGGGACAAGTACGGCCGCGGCAAGGACCCGCGCTGCGCGAACTGCATGGCGCACTGCGGTTACGAGCCCACCGCCGTACTCGCCACCATGGGCTCGCTCAAGGAGTCGCTGCGAGCCATGCGCGAGACGGTCTCCGGGAACCGCGAGTAGTGCCATGACCGCCATGTCCTCGGGCTTCCCCGAGGTACCGGTCCGGCCGATCGCCACGCGGCGCGTGGCGCGGCGGATCCAGGTCGGACCGGTGGCGGTCGGGGGCGGCGACCCGGTTTCGGTGCGGTCGACGACGACGACCCGTACGTCCGACATCGGGACGACACCCCAGCGGATCGCCGAGCTGACCGGGTCCGGCTGCCGGCTCGTCCGCGTCGCCTGCCCCACGCGGTCGCCGAGCGCGCCGCCCGCCGAGGAGGTGGAGGTCGGCATCCAGAGCCTGGAGTCGCTCCACCCCCGGCAGCGCGGGCTGGAGATCGTCTCCTGCCCGTCCCGCGGCCGCGCCCGGGTCGACGTCTGCAAGCCGGCCGACGAGGTCACCGCGGGGCCGGAGGGCATGGCGGTCCCGCTCCGCGTCGCGGTCATGGGAGGTGCGGTCCGAAGGTCCCGGCGAGGCGCGGGAGGCGGACCTGGGGGTCGCCTCCGGCCACGGCAAGGGGCATCTCCTCGTCAGGGGCGAGGTCGTCAGGACCTCCTCCCCGAGTCGGAGATCGAGGAGACCTTCGTCGAGGAGGCGATGAGGATCGCCGAACGGAAGGAACAGGACGGCGTCGTCTCGGGGGAGCCGGCCGTCACCGTGAGTCGAACAGCACGGACCGAGAGGGGGCCCGAGCGTGACGATCCTGGAGAACATTCGGCAACCACGCGACCTGAAGGCGCTGTCCGAGGAGGAACTCGGCGACCTGGCCGGTGAGATCAGGGAGTTCCTGGTGCAGGCGGTCGCCAGGACCGGGGGACACCTCGGACCCAATCTGGGAGTGGTGGAACTGACCATCGCCCTGCACCGGGTCTTCGAGTCGCCGGTCGACCGCATCCTGTGGGACACCGGCCACCAGAGCTATGTGCACAAACTCCTGACGGGACGCCAGGACTTCTCCAAGCTGCGCGGCAAGGGCGGACTGTCCGGCTATCCCTCGCGCGAGGAGTCCGAGCACGACGTCATCGAGAACAGCCACGCCTCCACCGCCCTCGGCTGGGCCGACGGCCTCGCCAAGGCCCGCCAGGTGCGGGGCGAGGAGGGCCATGTCGTGGCGGTCGTCGGTGACGGCGCGCTCACCGGCGGCATGGCCTGGGAGGCCCTGAACAACATCGCGGCAGCCAGGGACAGGCCGCTGATCATCGTCGTCAACGACAACGAACGCTCCTACGCCCCGACCATCGGCGGCCTCGCCGACCATCTGGCCACCCTGCGCACCACCGACGGCTACGAGAGGGTGCTGGCCTGGGGGAAGGACGTACTGCTGCGCACGCCCGTCGTCGGGAACACCGTCTACGAGTCGCTGCACGGCGCGAAGAAGGGCTTCAAGGACGCCTTCGCCCCGCAGGGCATGTTCGAGGACCTCGGGCTGAAGTACGTCGGTCCCGTCGACGGGCATGACGTGGGGGCCGTCGAGTCGGCGCTGCGGCGGGCCAGGCGCTTCCACGGTCCGGTGCTGGTGCACTGCCTCACCGAGAAGGGCCGCGGCTACGAGCCCGCCCTCGCGCACGAGGAGGACCACTTCCACACCGTCGGGGTGATGGACCCGCTGACCTGCGCGCCGCTCGCCCCGGCCGGCGCCCCCTCCTGGACGTCCGTGTTCGGCGACGAGATCGTGCGGATCGGACGGGAACGCGACGACGTGGTGGCGATCACCGCCGCCATGCTGCACCCGGTCGGCCTCGGCGAGTTCGCCGCCCGCTTCCCCGACCGGGTGTGGGACGTCGGGATCGCCGAACAGCACGCGACGGTGTCCGCGGCCGGGCTGGCCACCGGCGGACTGCACCCCGTCGTCGCCGTCTACGCCACCTTCCTCAACCGCGCCTTCGACCAGCTGTTGATGGACGTGGCCCTGCACCGCTGCGGGGTCACCTTCGTCCTCGACCGCGCCGGGGTCACCGGGGTCGACGGCGCCTCCCACAACGGCGTGTGGGACATGTCCGTCCTCCAGGTCGTCCCCGGACTCCGGATCGCCGCCCCGCGCGACGCCGACCAGCTGCGCGCGCAGCTCCGGGAGGCGGTCGCCGTGGACGACGCCCCCACCCTGATCCGCTTCCCGAAGGAGTCGGTCGGCCCCCGCGTCCCGGCCGTCGGCCAGGTCGGCGGCATGGACGTCCTGCACCGCGGCGCGGCGCCGGAGGTCCTCCTGGTCGCCGTCGGCGTCATGGCGCCGACCTGCCTCGGGGCCGCCGAACTGCTGGAGGCCCGCGGCATCGGCTGCACGGTGGTCGACCCGCGCTGGGTCAAGCCCGTGGACCAGGCCCTGCCCGGCCTCGCCGCCGAGCACCGTCTGGTGGCCGTCGTCGAGGACAACAGCCGGGCCGCGGGAGTCGGTTCGGCCGTCGCCCTGGCGCTGGGGGACGCCGAGGTCGACGTGCCCGTACGGCGGTTCGGCATCCCGGAGCAGTTCCTCGCGCACGCCAAGCGGGCCGAGGTGCTCGCCGACATCGGCCTCACGCCGGTCGAGATCGCCGGGCGCATCAGTGCGAGCCTGGCCGTCCGCGACGCGGGCGGCCCCGACAAGAAGGCGACCGACGGCCCCACCGACGGGACGGCCGACGGCCCGGTCAAGGAGACACCGCGATGACCACGGAGTTCGACCTCGGCGCGCTGCTGGCCGAGCGCGGAGCCGAACGCTACGAGCTGCACGGCAGATACCTCAACCACCAACTGCCGCGCATGCTGCACACCATCGGCTTCGACAAGGTCTACGAGCGGGGCGAGGGCGCGTACTTCTGGGACGCGGAGGGCAACGACTACCTGGACATGCTCGCCGGGTTCGGGGTGATGGGCCTGGGCCGCCACCACCCCGTCGTCCGCAAGGCGCTGCACGACGTCCTCGACGCCTCGCTCGCCGACCTCACCCGCTTCGACTGCCAGCCGCTGCCCGGACTGCTGGCGGAGAAGCTCCTCACCCACAGTCCGCACCTGGACCGGGTGTTCTTCGGCAACAGCGGCACGGAGGCCGTCGAGACCGCGCTGAAGTTCGCCCGGTACGCCACCGGGAAACCGAGGGTCCTGTACTGCGACCACGCCTTCCACGGCCTCACCACGGGTTCCCTCTCCGTCAACGGCGAGGACGGGTTCCGGGACGGCTTCGCCCCGCTGCTGCCCGACACGGCCGTACCCCTCGGCGATCTCGACGCGCTGGCGCGGGAGTTGGCGAAGGGCGACGTGGCCGCCCTGATCGTCGAGCCGATCCAGGGCAAGGGGGTGCACGAGGCCCCGCCCGGCTATCTGCGCTCCGCCCAGGAACTGCTGCACCGGCACAAGGCGCTGCTCATCGCCGACGAGGTGCAGACCGGCCTCGGCCGGACCGGCGACTTCTACGCCTACCAGCACGAGGAGGGCGTCGAACCCGACCTGGTCTGCGTCGCCAAGGCGCTGTCCGGCGGCTACGTGCCGGTCGGCGCGACGCTGGGTAAGGACTGGATCTTCCGGAAGGTCTACTCGTCCATGGACCGGGTGCTCGTCCACTCGGCGAGCTTCGGGTCCAACGCGCAGGCCATGGCGGCGGGGCTCGCCGTGCTGTCCGTCATGGAGAACGAGCAGGTCGTCGCCGGCGCCCGCGTGACGGGCGAACTGCTGAAGTCCCGGCTCACGGCGCTGATCGACAAGTACGAGCTGCTCGCCGACGTCCGCGGCCGGGGCCTGATGATCGGCATCGAGTTCGGCAAGCCGCGGTCGCTGAAGCTGCGCAGCCGCTGGACCATGCTCCAGGCGGCCCGCAAGGGCCTGTTCGCGCAGATGGTGGTCGTCCCGCTGCTCCAGCGGCACCGCATCCTCACCCAGGTCTCCGGCGACCACCTGGAGGTGATCAAGCTGATCCCACCGCTGGTCGTGGGCGAACGGGAGGTGGACCGGTTCGTGGACGCCTTCACCGAGGTGATGGACGACGCGCACAACGGTGGCGGGCTGGTCTGGGACTTCGGCCGCACGCTGATCAAGCAGGCGGTGGCGAACCGGTAGGTTCACGCGGGCTGGGGGGGGTGAGAGGCTGAGGGGGTGACGGCCCGACGGGCTGCTGGGCCCTTGCTCCGGCGGTACGCTTCGGTCTGTTTCGCGCCGGGTCGCGCGGAACCCGTACCTCACCGAGGTTTGCCTCTGAGGCAACAAAATTGCCGCAGGGGCAAACTTCCGGCTGAATAGAGGCATGAGCCACCCTGTCCCGGATCCCGGGTCCGAGCCGGTCGGCGACCTGGGAGTCGTCGCCCCGCAACTGCGGGCCCTGCGCCGACGCGCCACCCTCACCCTGGAGGCGGCGGCCCGCGCCGCCGGGCTGTCACCGGCCCACCTCTCCCGCCTGGAGACCGGGCAGCGCCAGCCCTCGCTGCCGATGCTGCTCGCGCTCGCCCGTATCTACGGTACGACCGTCTCCGAGCTGCTCGGGGAAACGGTCGCGGGCCGGGACGCCGTCGTGCGCACGGCCGACATGGAACCCACCCACGCGGGCGGCTGGACGTACTGGCAGTCCGGGGCGCCGGGGCGGGGCATGCAGGCGCTGCGGGTGCAGGTGCCGTACGGCTCACAGGGCGACATGGTGCGGGTGCATCCCGGTGAGGAGTGGCTGCACGTCCTGCGCGGACGGCTGCGGCTGCGCCTCGGTGACACCACCCACCTGCTCGGCCCCGGGGACAGCGCGCACTTCGACTCGCTGACCCCGCACCGCATCGCGGCCCAGGACCCCGACGGGGTCGACCTGCTCTTCGTCCACACCCTGTTGCAGAGTCCGACGGCCGCACTGTGCCTCGGCCCCAACCCTGGAGAGACGCCATGACCGACATGGAGGACAAGTTCCCCCGGAGCCTGTGGATCCGGCTGATCATCTACATCGCGGTGGGACACGTCTTCGCCGGGTTCCTCTGGCTGCTGTTCGAGGTCGGCGCCAACCAGTAGCCGACGGGCGCCGGGAGTGCTCGCTCAGTCGAGCAGACGCTCCCGGAGCCGCTCGCGGGTCTCCGGGGCCAGGCCGAGACCCTGCTCCAGGTAGGCGTCGACCCCGCCCCAGGTCTCCTCGACGGTCTCGAGCGCGGCCGCGAGGTACTCGGCGCGGGCGTCGAAGAGCGGGCTGAGCAGCTCCATCACCTCGGGGGAGTACGCCTCTGCGGACGTGCTGCTGCGGCGCACCTTGTAACGGCGGTGCTTGGCGTTGGACTCCAGGTAGTCCGTCAGGATCGCCTCGCGTTCCACGCCCAGCGCGAGCAGTGTCACGGCGACGGACAGACCCGCGCGGTCCTTGCCCGCCGCACAGTGCATCAGCGCCGGGACGCTGTCCTCGGCGAGGGCGTGCAGCACGCGGGAGTGCTCGCCCGTGCGCTCCTTCACGATCGAGCGGTAGGACGCGATCATCCGGCCGGCCGCCTTGCCGTCGCCGAGGATCTCGCGCAGTTGGTCGATGTGGCCGTCGCGGACCATCTTCCAGAACTCGGAGCCGTCCGCCGGGTCGGAGAGCGGGAGATTCACATTGCGCACGCCCGGCAGCTCGACGTCCGGGCCCTCCAGCTTCTGGTCCGCCGCGTTGCGGAAGTCGAAGACCGTGTGCAGGCCCAGCGAGGAGAGGAACGCGGCGTCCTCGGCGGTGGCGTGCGCGAGATGTCCGCTGCGGAACAGCACACCGTGGCGGACCCGTCGGCCGTCGACGGTCGGCAGACCGCCCACGTCACGGAAGTTCCGTACCCCGGCCAGCTCGGGTTCGGTCGACGGGATCTGCTGCGTCACGGGGGCTCCTCCCGGTCGTCGGTTCCGGTCGGCGCGGCTCGACATGGCCACCGGAACACCTCCTGACCATACGACATGGATGCCTGGGGCAAACGGGCTCTCCACCACGGTTTCCGGCGGTCGCGGCGCCTCCGGCGGTCGCGGGGCACGGAGGGCATGTCGGGTGCCCGAAGGGCGGGCAAGAGGTGCCGGGCGCACGCCCCTGTCAGGTGTGGCTCCGGCGTCCGGCATTCGCAGCACGGACGAACAGGTGCGGAATTCGGCGAAACGGTCCGGTCGGACTCGCCCCGCGTGCGTAATGGGCCGGGCGACCCCGGAACGGGCCGGTGGCGCTTGTGCTGGGTTACGCGGCCCGTCACGGGTTACCCGGGGCCGCAATGGGCTGGGCGCGCTCGGAAAGGAATGAGCGCGCTCGGCCCGGATATAGCGAATGAAATGCCGTGAAACGGGCGATGTTCACCGGCCGCGATGTGTCATATCGCGAGGTGCGCGGCGAGATGTGCGGCTACCTCGATGCGGCGGTTATCCGCCTGTGTCGCATGTGGGGGTTCTGTCCGAATTGAAGCCTTCATTCCCACTCGCGCTGAATTACGGGACTATGGGGGCAGGGTGCGTGAGCAGGGTCATATTCGTGACCCTGCGTCGTCCGTCATGTTCACGTAATGCTGTTGTTTTCCCAGGGTGTTCACCGGGAAATCGGCCTCTCCATTCACGCAGGGTGACGGAGAATTCCCGCAGGGGATCAAGGGAATGACGCGGGGAGTACAACCTTCGCTTGTGGCTGTGCGTCGTGGTCGCTTACGTTCCACACCAATCCGGACGGACGCCCAATCCTGCCGCCGCCCGGAACCCGCACACTCACCCGTGAACGGCAGGAGCGGGGGACCCACAGGCAGTACCGCCTGTTCCGGTCTCCGGAACGGCTAGGGGTACAGCCGCGCCTCGGCGCGGCCGGACATCTCCAGTCCGCACCCGACAGCTCACCTCGCAGGCGCCGGAGAGGAATTCGTCATGCCCGCCAAGGGTAAGCACCGCCGTCCGAAGCCCCAGCGCTTCACCCGCTCCATCGCCGCCGCCGGAACCGGCGGCGCCGCGCTCGCCCTCCCGCTCATGGGGGCCACCGGTGCGCACGCCGCGCCGTCCCAGTCGGCGGCGCAGTCGCTCTCCCCCGTCTCCGCCGTTTCCCCGCTCTCCTCCGTCCCGGAAAAGGCCGTCGAGGCCGTCCCGGTGGCGCAGAAGTCCGCGAAGTCCGCCACGGGCGCCAAGACCTACACGGTGCGGTCCGGCGACTACCTCTCGAAGATCGCCGACGAGCAGGACGTCAGCGGCGGCTGGACCCGTCTCTACGCGGACAACCGCGAGGCCGTCGGCGACAACCCGTCGCTGATCCACCCGGGTCTGAAGCTGTCGATCGGTGAGCGGGCCGCGGCGGGCACGACCAAGTCGCCGTCGGGTCCCTCTGGTTCCTCCGGTTCGTCCACCCCGTCGAAGAAGTCCTCGGGCTCCTCCACGAAGTCGTCCTCCTCGGCCTCGTCCGGGAAGTCCTCCTCCTCGGACTCGGCCAAGTCGTCCTCGGCGAAGGCGTCCACGACGCAGGCCGCCGGGAACACCACCGCCGCCACCGGCTTCACCCTCCCGGTGTCCGGCGCGACCGTCGGCACGCCGTACAGGATGTCCGGCAGCATGTGGTCCAGCGGCTACCACACCGGTGTCGACTTCGTGGTCCCGACCGGCACCTCGCTCAAGGCCGTCGGCGCGGGCACGGTCGTCTCCGCCGGCTGGGGCGGCGCGTACGGCAACCAGGTCGTCATCAGGCTCGCCGACGGCTACTACGCCCAGTACGCCCACCTGTCCTCGCTCTCCGTCTCGGCCGGCCAGTCCGTCTCCGCCGGTCAGCAGGTCGGCCTCTCCGGTGCCACCGGCAACGTGACCGGCCCGCACCTGCACTTCGAGATCCGCACCGGTCCCGACTACGGCTCGGACGTCGACCCGCTCGCCTACCTCCGCTCGCACGGCGTCTCCGTCGGCTGACGTATCGCTCGCCCGGCGTCCCGTCGGCTGACGTACCGCTCGCCCGGCGTCGCGTCGGCCGACGTACCGCCCGTACGGCGTCCCGTCGGCCGACCGACGTACCGCTCGACCTTCCGCCTCCACCTGACACGCCGCCGAAGGCCGGACCCCGTTCCCGGGGTCCGGCCTTCGGCGTTTCCGAGGACCCGCATCGGTCCTCGCGGCTGGTCGACTTTGCGCGTTCATGATCGTTCTGTTGCGGTCTCATGGCGAGTCCGCCCGAGGCGTCGACAGGCGGGGCAGGGTGGGGACACAGTGGCGGAACGGAACGGCAAGCGCTTTCTACTCGCGCGCCCAGTCCGTCTCACGCAGCCCCGTGTCACGAAGGAGCCCCGGTGCACGCCACCCCACGCCGAAGAACCGTCACCGTCGCCGCGACCGCGGCGGCCCTGCTGGCGGGGCTGACCGCCGCACCGGCCGGCGTTCAGGCGGCCTCGGCGCACGCCGGGCAGCCGCGCCGCGTCGTCGAGAACCTCGACCGCGGACTGGTCGCCGTCCCGGCCGCCGGGGAGACCTTCCTCAGCTGGCGGCTGCTCGGCACCGAGTACGCCCGCCACGGCGACGCGATCGCCTTCGACGTGTACAAGAACGGCCGCCGCCTCAACCGCGAACCGGTCAGGAAGTCCACGACGTACCGCGACGCGACCCCCGGCAAGGGCGCCTACACCGTCCGCGCGGTCGTCGACGGGCGCGCGTCACGGCCGAGTTCCCCCGCCCTCGACTTCACCCACGGCTACGCCGAGATACCGCTCGCCGCCGCCGACGGCTACACCGTCCAGCACGCCTGGCCCGGCGACCTCGACGGCGACGGACGGTACGAACTCGTCGTCAGCCGGCTCCACGGGACCAGGGACCGTCCCGATCTGCTGGAGGCGTACACCCTCACCGGCGAGCAGCTGTGGCGGGTCGACCTCGGCCCCGGCTCCTACACGCAGGTCGGCGGGAACGGTGCCAACGACCCCGCGCCCGCCGCGATCAGCGGATCCACCGCGATCGGCGGCTACCGCAACGACGACAACGTCACGGTGTACGACCTCGACAGCGACGGGAAGGCCGAGGTGCTGGTCCACACGGCCGCCGGGACCACCTTCGCGGACGGTGCCCGCGTCACCGCCGACTCGCCCGCCGACCAGTTCGTCTCGGTGATCGACGGCGCGACCGGCACCGAGCGCACCCGGCAGCCCGTCCCCGACGACTTCGTCGCCGACGGCCCCTCGGGCGGCCACTTCGGCATCGCCCACCTCGACGGCGAACACCCCAGCCTCGTCACCAAGTCGGTCACCCGCGTCGGCGCCCGGCGCGGCGCCTTCCGCACCCTGTTCCAGACCTGGGACTACGACGGCACCGAGCTGACCCGCCGCTGGAAGTACGTCGTGGACCCGGCCTCCGGCGCGACCAGCTTCCACCAGATCCGCACGGTCGACGTCGACCAGGACGGCCGGGACGAGATCGCCGACGGCAACTACGTCGTCAACAGCGACGGCACCCTGCGCTATGTGGTCGACGGCGCCATCCACGGCGACCGCTTCTCCATCGCCGACCTGGACCCGGCCCGCCCCGGCCTGGAGGGCTTCGCCATCCAGCAGTCCGAACTGGGCGTCGTCTCGAACTTCCCCTGGTACTACTACGACGCCGACACGGGGGAGCGGCTGGTGACCGGCGCGCACCCGGCGAACCCGGTGAGCGACGCCGACCTCGACGTCGGCCGCGGCAGCGCCGCCGACATCGACCCGGGCCACCCCGGCTCCGAGTACTGGACCTCCACCGCGGACGTCACCCGGCCCGGCGCCGGTGTCTTCAACGTGCGGGACGGCAAGGTGTCCGGCACGACTCCCAGCGTCAACTTCCGCATCTGGTGGGACGGTGACAAGACGTCGGAGCTGCTCGACCTCACCCACGTCGAGAAGTGGGACCCCGCCACCGAGACGGCCACCAGGATCTTCGAACCGGCGGGCGTGGTGTCCGGCGCCCGCAACGCCACCCCCTTCTACGGCGACCTGGTCGGCGACTGGCGCGAGGAGATCCTCGCCGAGACCGCCGACCACACCGCCCTGCGCCTGTACACCACGACCGAGCCGACGAGCACCCGCGTCTACACCCTCGCGCAGAACCCCGCCTACCGGCTCGGCTGGACCGTGCGCGGCTACCTCCAGTCGACGTACCCCGACTACTACCTCGGCACCGAGACCCGTCGCATCCCCGAACCACGCGTCACCACGCCCGCCGTCACCCCGCCCGCCGTCACCACGCCCTGAAGGGGCCGCTTCCCATGACCACCACCCGCAGAACCTTCGGCGCCCTGGCCGCCGGCGCCGCCCTGGCCGCACTCGCCCCCGCGACCGCCGCGAGCGCCGTCCCCCGCCACCGCCGTCCGATCGCCCACGACGACTTCCGCCACGGCCTCGGCCGGTGGGCCGTCGAACTCGAGAAGGGCGGCACCGTCACCGCCTCCCGCGGCATCCTGGAGGTCGACGTGCCCGCCGGCGCGACGATCTGGTTCAAGGAGCGCCTCGAAGGGCCGTACGTCCTGGAGTACACGGCCACCCCCGTCTCCGAGGGCGGCGTCAACGACCGCGTCTCGGACCTCAACAACTTCTGGAACGCCGTCGACGCCCGTTCCCCGGACGACCTCTTCGCCACTCCGCGCGGCGGTGCCCTCGCCGAGTACGACCACCTCAGGACGTACTACGTCGGCTACGGCGCCAACACCAACACCACCACCCGGCTGCGCCGTTACGTCGGCCAGGCCGGGGTGCGGCCGCTGGTCCTCGACTACACCCGGCCGCTGCTGGTGGCGAACGCGCCGCACCACGTCCGCATCGTCTCCGACGGCTCCACCGTCCGGTGGTGGAACAACGGGCGGCTCGTCTTCGACTACACCGACCCCGAGCCGTACACGTCCGGGCACTTCGCCTTCCGCACCACCTGGAGTCATTTCCGGATCAGTGAATTCCGGGTGTGGTCGTTGCATCGACGCGACTGAGGAGGGCCTTATTCCCTCATTGGCCAAGTCTTTAGGAGTGTCTTATCTCACCGTCCGTCAACCCCTTCCTACGGTCGCGTAAGTCACATTCGAAGGTGAATCATGAACGGTTGTGGCAGACGATTCGAAGAATGACGACAGCTCAGTGATCGGGTCGTACGTGGCGCTGGGGGACAGCTTCACCGAAGGCGTCGGCGACCCCGGCCCCGACGGAGCGTTCGTCGGCTGGGCCGACCGGTTCGCGGTACTGCTCGCGGACCGGCGGCCCGAGGGCGACTTCCGGTACGTGAACCTGGCGGTGCGCGGCAAGCTGCTCGACCAGATCGTGGAGGACCAGCTCCCGCGGGCCGTCGAGCTGGCTCCGGACCTGGTCTCCTTCTGCGCGGGCGGCAACGACATCCTCCGGCCCGGCACCGACCCCGACGAGGTCGCCGAACGCTTCGAGCGGGCGATCGCGGCCCTGACCTCCGTGGCCGGCAAGGTCATGGTGACGACCGGGTTCGACACCCGTGGCGTCCCCGTGCTCAGGCATCTGCGCGGCAAGATCGCCACCTACAACGGGCATGTGCGCGCCGTCGCCGACCGGTACGGCTGCCCGGTCCTCGACCTGTGGTCCCTGAAGTCCATCCAGGACCGACGGGCCTGGGACGGCGACCGGCTCCACCTCGGCGCGGAGGGGCACACGCGCGTGGCGCTGCGCGCCGGTCAGATCCTCGGCCTGGAGGTGCCCGCCGACCCGGAGCAGCCCTGGCCGCAGCTCCCGCCGCGCGGCACCCTCGAGATCCGGCGCGACGACGTGCAGTGGGCGCGCGAGTACCTGGTGCCGTGGATCGGGCGACGACTGCGCGGGGAGTCCTCGGGCGACCACGTCATCGCCAAGGGCACGCTCTCGCCCGACGACATCAAGATGCGGATCGCGCCGGTGGCATGAGCCACCGGCGGGCTGCGAGGGTGACGCGGGGGCCGGCCGTTCCCCTGGTGCGGCCGGCCGCACCGGCCGGTGGGGCGAGCGCGGGAGCGGTGGCCTCGCCGGGCCCGTCGGCACTGCCGGGACGACCGCAGGTCCCTCGCCTTCACGGGCCGTTCGCCCGCGCGACGGCGCCGGAGACGGTGACGCCGATGGACGCACTCCACTGACTCCGCCTCAGCGCTCCCGGACGCTCGACGTCTCCGGTTCCAGGCCGAGTTCCCGGGTGACGGCCTCCTCCACCCATTCCTGCGCGCGGCTGCGGGGCACGGCGCCGTCGTAGGACGTGAGCTGTACGGCCAGGCCGTCGAGGAGGGCCGTCAGGCGCAGGGCCGTCCCGGCCGGGTCCGGACAGCGGAACTCACCCGCGGCCACGCCCTCCGCGATCACCTCGGCGAGCGCCGCCTTCCACCGCCGGTCCAGGTCACGGGCGACGTCCCGAAGGGCGGGTTCGCGCAGCGACACCGCCCAGCCCTCGATCCACAACCGCCAGCCCTTGGCCGGTCCGGTGGGGGCGTACCAGCGCACCGCCGACCGCAGCCGGCGCAGCGCGGTGGTCCGCCGGCCGAGCAGTTCGCGCAGACGGGCCAGGTCGGCCTCGGCGGCGTAGGCGAACGCGTCGGCGACCAGCCGTTCCTTGGTGGAGAAGTGGTAGAGCACCAGCGCGTTGCTCACACCGAGCGCCGAGGCCACGTCGGCGATCCTGACCGCCGCCACGCCCCGCGCCTCGATCTGCTCGATGGCCGCCCGCAGCAATTCCTCGCGCCGCTCGGCAACACTCAACCGGACCCTTGCCACGCCGTCACCCTACACAGGGCCCGCGACCTGCGGCGACGCCGTCGGAAGCGCCGGTCGGACCGCTCCACGGCGGCCGTCAGGCGCTGCCCGGCGATCGTCCGCGCGGCCCGGCGAGGGGAGGTGGCGAACGCTCCCGCGCCGTCACGGGTGCGACCAGGGCGAGCGTCGAGCGGCGCGCGTGTGGAGGCGGGCGGCCAGGTGTCCGCGCCGACGGAGCCGAGCAGCGCCCACCGCCGGGCGTCCCGGAGTCGACGACGGCGTCCGGCACGACGCTCACCCCGCGCGCGTGCGGGGGCTCCTCAGCGCCGGGCAGTACCGGAGGGCATCGCGCCGGCGCCGCGTCGACGTGCTGCGGCCGGCTCTCCACCAGGGCGGTCGGGAGTCTGTCGGACCGGCCGACCATAATGGAATCCTCAGCGACTCCCCCTGGAGGTACCGTGCCCGGATTCCGTTCCCTGAGCCCCGGGCTCCGCGCTCTGCAGCCCGAGGCCTTCGGCGCGGACCCGAGCGGTGAGCGCATGGCGCGTATCCGCAGATCACCCCACTTCGAGAACGGGGTCTTCCAGAACCCCGGCGGCCTCGGCGCGCGGATCCGGCCCTCGGGTTCCGCGCTCGACTTCGCCAAGGCCTTCTTCGACAGGGGTACGCGTCCCCGCCGCGCTCCCTCCGGGGCGGTCCCGGTGCACCCCACCACGCTCGCCGACCTGGCCCGGCCGCCCGCCACGGGCCTGCGCCTGACCTGGATGGGGCACTCCAGCGTGCTCGCGGAGATCGACGGCCACCGGGTGCTGTTCGACCCGGTCTGGGGCGAGCGCTGCTCCCCCTTCCCGTTCGCCGGCCCCAAGCGGCTGCACCCGGCCCCGCTGCCGCTGGCCACCCTCGGCCCGGTCGACGTCGTCGTCATCTCGCACGACCACTACGACCACCTAGACCTGCCCACGATCAAGGCGCTGGCCGGCACGGACACCCTGTTCGCGGTGCCGCTCGGCGTCGGAGCCCATCTCGAACACTGGGGGGTGTCCGCGGACCGGCTGCGCGAACTGGACTGGCACGAGGCGACCGAGGTCGGCGGCCTCACCCTCACCGCCACCCCGGCCCGCCACTTCTGCGGCCGCGGTCTGCGCAACACCCAGCACACCCTGTGGGCCTCCTGGTCCGTCGCCGGCGACCAGCACCGGATCTTCCACAGCGGTGACACCGGCTACTTCGACGGCTTCAAGGACATCGGCGCCGCGTACGGCCCCTTCGACGCCACGATGATCCAGATAGGGGCGTACTCGGACCTGTGGCCGGACATCCACATGACCCCCGAGGAGGGGCTGCGCGCCCACCTGGACCTCCAGGGCGGACCGAGCGGGGTGATCCTGCCCATCCACTGGGCCACCTTCAATCTGGCCACGCACGCGTGGTCGGACCCGGGGGAGGGCACCCTGGCCGCCGCGCGCGCCGCCGGCACGCGGGTCGCGCTGCCCCGTCCCGGCGAGCCGTTCGAGCCCACCGCGGAGACCGTGCCCGCCGAGCCGTGGTGGCGTGCCGTGGCGCTCGCCCCGGCGGGCGGATGGGCCGAACCGCAGCCGGAAGCAAAGGCCACGGCAGATACGGGGAGTGACATCTCGGAGAACGCGGCGGAGGACGGGGACGCTCCGGAGGTCGTCCCGGCGAGCTGACCGGACCGCCGGAGCCCGACTCGGCCGCCCGACGACGGGGCCGGGGAGCGAACAGCTCCCCGGCCCCGTCGCCTGTTTCCGAACGCCTCTGACCAGCTCTGATCGATTTCTTCACCTCAACTGTCCGGGTGTCTCGCGGGTTTATCGGTCTGTCGTACGAAGCCTCATACCAGAGCGGGACGCTCACCGGGGGACTTCGTCAACTGCCCATCGCACATGACGGATTGCCGACTACTGTGAGTGGTCGTCGGGTGAGAAGGGGCCGCGAAGGTCCCGGCTCTCCCGACCGACACCGCGATGGCGCGAGCCCGAGGAGCGCATCCCACGCGAGCCCCAGGCCCGACGGACAGTACGAGGACACCGATGTCTCACCTCCGCGCACCGGCCGCACGCGCAGACCGCCGTGAGGGCGGACGGCACGGAAGGCCGGTCGCCCGCACCGCGCCCGCACCGGCCGAGACGCACATACGGCCGCAACTGCTGCGGCTCGCCGTGCTGCCGCCGACCGCCGTCGCCCTCAGCGCCTGCGCGGTGATCCTGTTCACCGTGCGCTCCACCGGCACCCGGCCGGGACCGACCCTGTGGGCCGTGCTCGCCGGGGCCGTCGCGGTGACCGGCGTCGGCATCGTCGTCGCCGCCGTGGCCGCCGACCGGGCAGCCCGCGCCGTCGGCGACCGCGTCACCGCCCTGCGCCGCGACAGCGCGAGCCGCGAGGCCGACCTGCGCGGCCTGCTCGACGCCCTGCGCCGCGGCGAGGTCCCGCCGCGGCGCAAGCCGCGCGGCGGACCGCCCCACGACGCCGACGAGTTCGAGCTGCTGGCCGCCGATCTCTCCCGCGCCCACGACGGAGCCGTCGACGCCGTCGTCCAGGCCGCCCAGCTCTCCAGCCAGACCGGCAGCGAACAGAAGCTCGAGGTGTTCGTCAACCTCGCGCGGCGCCTCCAGTCCCTCGTGCACCGCGAGATCGCCACCCTGGACGAGCTGGAGAACGAGATCGAGGACCCCGACCTCCTCAAGGGCCTCTTCCACGTCGACCACCTCGCCACCCGTATCCGTCGGCACGCCGAGAACCTCGCCGTCCTCGGCGGCGCGGTCTCCCGGCGGCAGTGGAGCAACCCCGTCTCCATGACCGAGGTGCTGCGCTCCGCCATCGCCGAGGTCGAGCAGTACTCGCGGGTCAAGCTCGTCCCGCCGGTCGACGGCGAACTGCGCGGGCACGCCGTCGCCGACGTCATCCACCTGCTCGCCGAACTCGTCGAGAACGCCACGGTGTTCTCCGCCCCGCACACCCAGGTCCTGCTGCGCGCCAACCTGGTCACCTCCGGGCTCGCCGTCGAGGTCGAGGACCGCGGCCTCGGCATGCCCGTCGAGGAACAGAGCCGCATGAACGCGCTGCTCGCCGACCCCGACCAGGTCAACGTCGGCCGCCTGCTCGCCGACGGCCGCATCGGCCTCTACGTCGTCTCCCAGCTGGCCCGCCGCCACGGCATCCGGGTCCGGCTCCAGAACAACATCTACGGCGGCGTCCAGGCCGTACTCGTCGTACCGCAGTCCCTGCTGGGATCGGCCGGGCCGCCGTCGTCGCCGATGGAGGAGACCGGCGCGGGCCTGGTGCCGGCGGGGACCGCCGGGACGGCGGGCGCGGCGGGTGGACAGGTTCCGCGAGGAGGGGAGAGGCCGGCACTGACTCCTCAGATCCGCCCGCAGCCACCGGGCCAGGAACAGGACCAGCTCCAGCCTCAGCTCCGAGGTCAGGACCAGCCCCAGTTCCCAGGCCAAGGCCAACCCGAGTCCCAGCCCGAGCCCCAGCCCCAGCCCCACGATCAGGCCCGGACTGGCACGCAGCCGCAACCGCAACCGCAACCGCATGGCCGGCCGCAGCCGCCGTCCCTGCCCCCGTCGCTCTCACCCGAGCGGCCCCGGTCCGAGTCGAGCCCCCAGCCTCAGCTCCATCTCCGGCCCCAACTCCACCAGCGGGCCGATCTCCAGCCACAGACCCCCTCCCTGACGAACTATCAGCCCCAGCTCCAGCCGCTGTTCCCGCCTGAACCCGGCCCCCACTCCCCGACCCCACCGCAGAGCACCCCGCACAGCACCCCGCAGGGCCCGCCGCGTCCGGGCGACGCCGCCGCATCGCCCCCCGCTCCTCCCGCCCCGCTCCCCGTCCAGCACGACACCCCCCACCCGAACGACGGCCGGCCGGCCCCCCTCCCCGTCCGCGGCGCCCACGAGGAGCGGCCCAATCCGGCCGAGGCCGTACCCGGTGTCCGGCCCGGCGACCGGTCCGCCGTGGAGGAGATCGCGGGCCTGGCGCCCACCCCGCGGATGGGCACGGTGCGGGGCACCATGGGCAAGCCCCAACTGCCCCGCCGCCGAGCCCAGGAGCACCTCGCGCCGCAGCTGCGCGGCGGCCCCGCCCCCCGCCCCGACGCCGAGCCTCCCGCCGCGCACGACCCCGGTCTGATGGCCGCCTTCCAGCGCGGGGTCGGCCTCGCCGAGGCCCAGCAGAGCCTGGAGTCGGACGTCCTGCCGGACCGGACCGGCCCGTCCGCGGCGGACGTACGGCCCCTCTCCCCCCAGTCCGAGGCCGAGGCACGCACCGTGTACGGCCTTCCCGGTGGCCTCGGCCACCGGTCCACCACCCGGCACGACGGGAGCACACCAGCCGGATGATCACCCCCCTCACCAGCCCCGCCCTCACCCCCACCGCTCCCGCTGACCTTCGTACCTCAAGGAGTCGATCCACCATGGCGAGCGACGCGCCGACCGGCCAGGTATCCGATCTCGACTGGCTGATGAGCGGCCTCGTGCAGCGCGTACCGCACACCAGCAGTGCCGTCCTCCTCTCCTGCGACGGCCTCGTGAAGTCCGTCCACGGCCTCGACCACGACAGCGCCGACCACATGGCGGCCCTGGCCTCCGGGCTGTACTCCCTCGGCCGCAGCGCCGGCAACCGCTTCGGCGACGGCGGGGACGTACGGCAGGTCGTCGTCGAACTCGACTCGACGCTGCTGTTCGTCACCACCGCGGGCTCGGGCACCTGTCTCGCGGTACTGGCCGGACGCGAGGCCGACGCCGCCGTGCTCGGCTACGAGATGGCGATGCTCGTCAAGAGCGTGCGGCCCTACCTGGTGACCGCGCCCCGGCAGCACGCCGTCGAACCCTCGGTGATGGGACCTTGAGGGTGGCGGCGGCCGGCGACGGGCCCTGGCTCGACGACGCGGCCGGACGGCTGGTGCGCCCGTTCACGGTCAGCAACGGCCGCACCAGACCCACCGTCGCCCTCGACCTCATGTCGCAGGTGCGGGCCACCGGGGCGACCCCCCTCGGCTATCTCGGCCCCGAACACGCGCAGGCCCTGCGCCTGTGCCGGGACCCCGTCCCGGTGGCCGAGGTGGCCGCCCATCTGAGGTTGCCGGCGGCCGTCACCAAGGTGCTGCTGGCGGACCTCGTCGACTGCGGGGCGCTGACCACCAAGCCCCCCGAGTTCCACCACAGCCCCACCGACCGGGCCCTACTGGAGGCAGTGCTCGATGGACTACGACGACAGCTCTGACTACGACGACGGCACCGACCCCTTCCCGACCGCGCTGAAGATCCTGGTCGCGGGCGGGTTCGGGGTCGGCAAGACCACGTTCGTCGGCGCGGTGAGCGAGATCGCGCCCCTGAGCACCGAGGAGCTGCTCACCACCGTCAGCGCCGCTACCGACAACCTCGACGGCATCGAGAACAAGGTCGAGACGACCGTGGCCATGGACTTCGGCCGCATCAGCCTCGATCCGCAGCACGTCCTGTACCTGTTCGGCACCCCCGGACAGGAGAGGTTCTGGTTCATGTGGGACGAGCTGTCCGAGGGCGCCCTCGGCGCGGTCGTCCTCGCCGACACCCGCCGCCTGCAGGAGTGCTTCGCGGCCGTCGACTTCTTCGAGGAACGAGGCCTCGGCTTCATCGTGGCCGTCAACGAGTTCGACGGCGCCCACCGCTACGACCCCGAGGAGGTGCGCGCGGCCATCGACCTGGACCCGGCCATCCCCATCGTGCGCTGTGACGCCCGTATCTCCGCGTCGAGCGTGCAGACCCTGCTCACCCTCGTCCGCCACCTCATCGCCCACGCACCGGCGGCACCCCGGCCGAGCCGCGGCGCCCACATGTGATCACCGCACACCACACACCGGAGCCGCACATGCCGTACGTCCACACCGACGGAGTCCGCCCATGAGCTACGACCCGCCCCGCCCGGCCGGTCGACTGCTGCTCACCCCCGAGGACAAGGAAGCCCGTGCCCGCACCCTGAGGCTGCGCCGACTCGGCCTCGGGGAGCGGGCGGAGCCCGCCCTGGACGCCTTCGCGGACCGCCTCGCCGAGGTGACCGACGCGCCGTACGCGATGGTCAACTTCATCCACGAGGACCGGCAGTTCTTCGCCGGGCTGCACACCCCGCCGGGCGGCCGTGCCGCCCGCGGCGGCAAGCCGGAGATCAGCCGCCGGCTGGCCCGCGAGTACGGCTACTGCCCGTACGTCGTCGCGCGCCGCAAGGCGCTGGTGCTGGAGGACGTCCGTGACTACCCGCGGTTCGCGGGCAACCCGGTCGTCGACGAGTACGGCATCCACTCCTACCTCGGCGCCCCGCTGATCGACACGGCCGGTCTGGTGCTCGGCACGGTCTCCGTGGCCGACCTGGCGCCCCGGCCCTGGGGCAGAGCGGGCCTGGAGACCATCAAGGCGACCGCGGCGGACCTCGTCGGCCGGCTGGAACACCGGGAGGCCGGCGGACCGCCCCTGTGAGTGCGGGCGGCCGGCCGGTGTCCGTCAGAAACCCCGCCAGACGTTGTCGAAGGCGGCGTCCTCGACGGACCGGCGCTGCCGTACGGCCGTCAGCTCCGTCACCGCGTCGCCCACCGCGGCCAGCACCGTCACCACCGGCTCGGTCAACGAAGCCGGGAAGTCGTCGCCACGCTCCTCGCGGACACCGGCCGTGGTGGCCAGTCCGGCGAGGACGGGCTCGCCCGACGCCCAGCGTTCGGCGGCGCGGCGCCGGGCCGGTGAGTCCACCGCCTCGCTCCGGCCCGACCGCGCGGCGAACCAGTGGCCGCGCGGGCGGGTCAGCGTGCCGTCGGCCTCCATCCGGGCGGCGTAGGCCGAGGCGAGCCCGCGGCCACGGCGCCACAGCCACTCCTCGACCGACTCGTACGGCTCGTGCGGCTCCCGCCGTGCCGGCGAGGCCGCGGCCTCCGCCAGCAGCGGGTCGGCCGGTGCCGGTGCCGCGCCGGGCGTCACCCGGTCGCCGTCCAGGACGAGCACGCCCGCCCCCACCAGGTCGACCAGCTCGGCCCCCGCGAGGGCGAGCGAGAGTTCGCCCTGCTCGACGGGGTGTGCGGGCGTCACGTCCAGCGACACGATCATCAGGTCCTGCGCCGTGGTCATCGGCTGCTCCCCGTGGGTCGGTTGCCCTCCAGGGTGACACGCGGAGGCGGGGCGTGAAGCAGAGCTGTGGCGCCGCTTAAGAAAGTCTCGATGGACCGTGCCGCCGCCGTACGGCAGATTGCTACCGGATTCCACCCCTCTTCCCCCGCCGCGGGCCTTCCTCGGCATGCCCGGCGCGGGGATCTCACCGTCAGGAGCCGTAGCGTTGAAGGCGCTGGTCAAGGAGAAGGCGGAGCCCGGACTGTGGCTCGCGGACGTGCCGGAGCCCGCCGTCGGACCCGGTGACGTACTGATCAAGGTGCTCCGCACCGGCATCTGCGGCACGGATCTGCACATCCGGTCCTGGGACGGATGGGCGCGGCAGACGATCCGTACGCCGCTCGTGCTCGGGCACGAGTTCGTCGGCGAGGTCGTGGAGACCGGCCGGGACGTCGGTGAGATCAAGGCCGGTGACCGGGTGAGCGGCGAGGGGCACCTCGTCTGCGGCCGGTGCCGCAACTGTCTCGCCGGACGCCGCCATCTGTGCCGGGCCACCGTCGGGCTCGGCGTCGGCCGCGACGGCGCCTTCGCGGAGTACGTGGCGCTGCCCGCCGCCAACGTGTGGGTGCACCGCGTCCCGGTGGACCTCGACGTGGCGGCGATCTTCGACCCGTTCGGCAACGCCGTCCACACCGCGCTGTCCTTCCCCCTGGTCGGCGAGGACGTCCTGATCACCGGGGCCGGTCCGATCGGCCTGATGGCCGCCGCCGTGGCCCGGCACGCCGGCGCCCGCAACGTCGTCGTCACCGACGTCAGCGAGGAACGCCTCGAACTCGCCCGCAAGATCGGCGCGAGCCTGGCCCTGAACGTCTCGCGCGCCTCCATCGCCGACGGACAGCGCGAGCTGGGCCTGCGCGAGGGCTTCGACATCGGCCTGGAGATGTCCGGCCGCCCCGAGGCGATGCGCGACATGATCGCCAACATGACGCACGGCGGCCGGATCGCCATGCTCGGCCTGCCCGCCGAGGAGTTCCCGGTCGACTGGGCCCGCATCGTCACCTCGATGATCACCATCAAGGGCATCTACGGCCGCGAGATGTTCGAGACCTGGTACGCGATGTCGGTCCTGCTGGAGGGCGGCCTCGACCTCGCCCCGGTGATCACCGGCCGCTACGGCTACCGCGACTTCGAGGCGGCGTTCGCCGACGCGGCGAGCGGCACCGGCGGCAAGGTCATCCTCGACTGGACCGCGTGACCTCCCGGGACCGGGCCACTCCTGCGGACCGCGTAACCCCCCTTCGGTGACAGCACACTAGGAGCCTCCCTCATGTTCGACTCCGTGCGCGACGACCTGCGCGCCACCCTCGACGAGATCCGCGCCGGCGGCCTGCACAAGCCCGAGCGGGTGATCGGCAGCCCGCAGTCCGCCACCGTCTCCGTCACCGCGGGCGGCCGGCCGGGCGAGGTCCTCAACTTCTGCGCCAACAACTACCTCGGCCTCGCCGACCACCCCGAGGTGATCGCCGCCGCCCACGACGCTCTGGACCGCTGGGGCTACGGCATGGCGTCCGTGCGGTTCATCTGCGGCACCCAGGAGGTCCACAAGGAGCTGGAGGCGCGGCTGTCCGCGTTCCTGGGCCAGGAGGACACGATCCTGTACTCCTCGTGCTTCGACGCCAACGGAGGTGTCTTCGAGACGCTCCTCGGTCCCGAGGACGCGGTGATCTCCGACGCGCTCAACCACGCCTCCATCATCGACGGCATCCGGCTGTCCAAGGCCCGCCGCTTCCGCTACGCCAACCGTGACATGGCCGATCTGGAACGGCAGTTGAAGGAGGCCGTCGAAGGGGGCGCCCGCCGCCGGCTGGTCGTCACCGACGGCGTCTTCTCCATGGACGGCTACGTCGCCCCCCTCGCCGAGATCTGCGACCTCGCCGACCGCTACGACGCGATGGTCATGGTCGACGACTCCCACGCCGTCGGTTTCGTCGGCCCCGGCGGCCGGGGCACCCCCGAGCTGCACGGTGCGACGGAGCGCGTCGACATCGTCACCGGCACCCTCGGCAAGGCCCTCGGCGGCGCCTCCGGCGGTTACGTCGCCGCCCGCGCCGAGATCGTGGCGCTCCTGCGCCAGCGCTCCCGCCCGTACCTGTTCTCCAACACCCTCGCCCCGGTCATCGCCGCCGCCTCCCTCAAGGTCCTCGACCTGCTGGAGTCGGCCGACGGCCTGCGCGTCCGGCTCGCCGAGAACACGGCCCTGTTCCGCCGCCGGATGACCGACGAGGGCTTCGACGTCCTGCCCGGCGACCACGCCATCGCGCCCGTGATGATCGGCGACGCGGCGCGGGCGAGCCGCATGGCCGAGCTGCTGCTGGAGCGCGGCGTGTACGTGATCGGCTTCTCCTACCCGGTCGTGCCGCAGGGGCAGGCCCGCATCCGGGTCCAGCTCTCGGCCGCGCACTCCACGGCCGACGTCGACCGTGCCGTGGACGCCTTCGTGGCGGCGCGGGCGGAACTGGAGGCCTGAGCCGGCCACCCCGGACACCTTGCGATAATCCATCCCATGATCGAAGCGCGGCGGCTCCACATCCTCCGTGCGGTGGCCGACCACCGCACGGTGACGGCGGCTGCCGCCGCGCTGTACCTCACCCCCTCCGCCGTCTCCCAGCAGCTCACCGCCCTGGAGCAGGAGACCGGCCACCGCCTGGTGGAACGCGGCGCCAAGGGCGTACGGCTCACCCCGGCCGGCGAGATCCTGCTCGCCCACACCCACGCGGTGCTGGCGCAGCTGGAGCGGGCGGAGGCGGAACTGGCCGCCTACGACTCGGGTACGGCCGGCACGGTCACCGTCGCCGCCTTCGCCACCGGTATCGCCCTGGTCGTCGCCCCCGCCGTGGCCCGGCTCGCCGGCACCCACCCGGGGATCCGGATCCGCGTCCAGGACGCCGAGGGCGACGCCAGCCTGCCGATGGTCCTCGACCGGCAGGTGGACATCGCCGTGGCCGTCGAGTACCGCGGGGCACCGGCCGCGGACGACCCACGCCTCGCGCACGTGCCGCTCTACGCCGAGCCCTTCGACGCGGTGGTACCGGTCGCCCACCGCCTCGCCGAGTGCGCCGAGGTGCCGCTGGCCGAGCTGGCCAAGGACCCGTGGATCGGCCCGTACCCGGGCAACCCCTGCCACGACGTGGTCGTCCTGGCCTGCGAGCACGCCGGTTTCCAGCCCCGCCTGGAGCACTCCTCGGACGACTTCCGCGCGGTCGTGGCGCTGGCCTCGGCCGACGCGGGCGTGGCGCTGGTCCCGCGGTCGGCGCTGCGCGGCATGGATCTGGCCGGCGTGGTCGTCCGCCCGGTCGACGGTGCGGCCCCCACCCGCCGGGTCTTCGCGGCCGTACGGCGCGGGGCGGAGGAACACCCGCTGATCCGTCCCGTGCTGGAGGCACTGGAAGCGACCACACCGGCCTAGCGTCCCATATCTGGGATAGCATCCCGGATATGGGATCACCTGTCGAGGACGAGATCGACGCCCGCCTGGCCGCCCGCCTGGCCGAGCTGCGCGTCGAACGCGGCTGGTCGCTGGGGGAGGTGGCCGAACGCAGCGGGGTGAGCCGCTCCACCCTCTCCCGCGCCGAGCGGGCCGAGATCAGTCCGACCGCCGCCCTGCTCAACCGCCTGTGCCACGTGTACGGCCGCACCATGTCCCGGCTGCTCAGCGAGGTGGAGGCGGAAGTCGAGCCCACGCCGCTGGTACGCGTCGGGGAGCAGACCGTCTGGGAGGACCGCGCCTCCGGGTTCGTCCGGCGCTCCGTGTCGCCGCCGCACCCCGGACTGCGCGGCGAACTCGTCGAGGGCCGGCTCGCCCCGGGCGCCGACCTCGCCTACGACCGGCCGCCCGTGCCCGGCCTGGAACAGCACCTCTGGGTCCTGTCGGGCGGCCTCGCGGTGACGGCGCGGGACACCGAGCACCGTCTGGACGCCGGTGACTGTCTGCGGCTGCGGGTGTGGGGCCCGACCCGGTTCCGGTGCCTGGGCGACGCGGAGGCACGGTACGTGCTGGCGGTGGTGCTGCCATGACGGCGACCAGGCTCGACGCCGACCGGCTCCTCGGCCTGGCGGGCCGGTTGGCGGACCTGCTGGTCGACACGGTGGACGGCGGCGCCTCCGTCGGCTTCCTGTCCCCGCTCGGCCGCGCCGACGCGCTCGCCTGGTGGGAGGGGCGCGCGGCGGGCGTCGCCGCCGGGCGACTGGCGGTCTGGGCGGCCGTCGACGGCGACCGGGTCACCGGCACCGTCACCCTGGCCTTCCCCGACAAGCCGAACAGCCGCCACCGCGCCGAACTCGTCAAACTGATGGTCCACCGGGACGCCAGGGGGCAGGGCCTCGGGCGCCGGCTGCTGACCACCGCCGAGCACGCCGCCGCCGCGGCCGGTGTCACCCTGCTCCACCTCGACACCGAGACCGACAGCCCCGCCGAACACCTGTACCGCGCCGCCGGATGGACCAGGGCGGGGATCATCCCCGACTACGCCGCCGATCCGTCCGGCGTCCTGCGGCCGACGACCCTGTACTACAGGCGCCTGACCACGGGGTGACTGTCAGTGCCTGCCGCTACCGTGCGCAGCATGCCCGACGCCGAAGACGTACGCCGTGTCGCCCTGTCCCTGCCGGACACGACGGAGAAGACGGCCTGGAACATGCCCACGTTCCGGGTCGCGGGGAAGATGTTCGCCACCCTGCCCGAGGACGAGACCTCCCTCGCCGTGCGCTGCCCCAAGGAGGAGCGCGACGAGCTGGCCCTCGCCGAGCCGGGCAAGTTCTGGATCGCCGACCACGAGGCCCAGTTCGCCTGGGTCCGGGTCCGGTTGGCCGTTCTGGAGGACGAGGCCGAGCTGAGGGACATCCTCGCCGACTCCTGGCGCCAGGCCGCCCCGACGCGGCTGCTCGAGGCGCATCCGGGACTCGGAGTGTCGAGGGAGGGCTGAGGGACGGCCGGCGGGCGGTCGGCGGGCGGGGCGGCGGGAAACGCGTGCGCGATCATCGACCCGAGTGCGGTATTGTTGCCCTGCACGTCCGGCCGGGCGAAACCCCAGGTCAGACGGGCAACGGGACGTGGCGCAGCTTGGTAGCGCACTTGACTGGGGGTCAAGGGGTCGCAGGTTCAAATCCTGTCGTCCCGACTTTGCGAAGTCGCGGATCGGAGGCCGTCTTCTCAGCGATGAGAAGGCGGCCTTCGACGTGTCCGCGACCGGTTCGCGACGGGTCGGGGACGGGCGTCGAGGACGTTCCCGTCGGCCGCCTCCCGCAGGTGGCCGACGGTCACCGCCCCGACGCTCCGTCAACGGACCGGCGTTCTACGGTGGTCGGCGCGCCGTGCGTCCGCCGTGGCGCCGGTGTCCCTGCGCTCCCGTTCGCGCTCCAGGGCGTCGACGCGCCGCCGTCAGGTCGCGGTGGCCGTGCGACCGGCGTCGCCGTTGGCCCCCGTCATTCGGACCGGCTCCGGGTGGACCGGTTGGGGGTGGACCGGTTCGGGGTGGTCGGGTTCTGCGCGGTCGGGTTCTGCGCGGTCGGGTTCTGCGCGGTCGGGTTCCGCGCGCACGCCGTCCGCCACGCAGGTGCCCGTGACGCACGGGCGCGAACCGGGTGCGAACCGGGGGCGGTCCCGGTCGCGGCCTGGGGGCGCACGGGAGTACCGGTGCCGTCCGGCGTGTAATTCCTTGGACTCCGCCGCAGCCGTCGCGGCACACTGCGAAGGCCGGTCCGGCCGGCCGCCGGACGACCGCACGGGGTGGGGATGGGACCGTCTGAAGCACGCGAGGTCGCGCCCGAGAAGGGCTCCGTACTGCTGGCACTGCGCTACTACGGACGCGAGCTGGCCCGTCTCCGGTGGCTGACCGCTCCCGCCATGCTGGCGCCGGCGCTCGGCAACATCGGCATCAACTACGTCGCTCCGCTGGTCGTCGCCAAACTCGTCGGACGGCTGGCCGGGGACCCGGACATGGGGGTCGGCCAGGCCCTGCCGTACGTGCTCGGCCTCGCCGGTGTGCTGCTGCTCGCGGAGGCGTTCTGGCGGGTCGGGGTGCACTGTCTGAACCGTCTCGACGCGCTCGGTATCGAGCATCTGTACGTGATCGGGATGGACGAGCTGTTCGCCAAGGACGCCACGTTCTTCCACGACAACTTCGCCGGGTCGCTGACCAAGCGGGTGCTGAGCTTCGCCTCCCGCTACGAGGAGTTCGTCGACACGCTGACGTTCCAGATCGTGGGCAGTCTCGTGCCCCTGCTGTTCGGCTCGGTGGTGCTGTGGCGCTACGAACCGCTGCTCGTGGTGGGCCTGCTGACGATGATCGCCGTGACGGCGCTGTGCGTGGTGCCCCTGATCCGGCGCCGCCAGGCCCTCGTCGGCGAGCGCGAGGAAGCCATCGCGCGGGTCTCCGGCCATGTCGCCGACAGCCTGATGAACATGGACACGGTCCGCGCGTTCGCGGCGGAGGAACGGGAGGCCGCCGAGCACCGCTCCCGGGTCGCGGTGTCCCGGCGGCTCACGCTGAGGTCGTGGGACTACGGCAATCTGCGCATCGACACCCTGGTGGCGCCGATGTCGGTGCTGACCAACGTGCTGGGCCTGCTGCTCGCGGTCACGCTCGGCCGGGACGGTCAGGGCGTGGAGGCGGTGGTGGTGGCCTTCATGTACTACTCCAACGCGACCCGGATCATGTTCGAGTTCAACCAGATCTACCGCCGCCTCGAGAGTTCGATGACGGAGGCCGCGCAGTTCACCGACCTGCTGCTGGTACCACCGACCGTGCTCGACCCGCAGACGCCGGAGCCACTGCGGCCCACCGCCGCCGCCGACGTCCGCTTCGAGCGGGTGACCTTCGCCCACGGCGGCGCGAAGCCGCTCTTCCAAGGGCTCGAACTGGTCGTGCCCAGCGGGGCGAAGCTCGGCCTCGTCGGCCGGTCCGGCGGCGGCAAGACCACGCTGACCCGGCTCCTGCTGCGGATGACGGACATCGACGGCGGGCGCATCCTCGTCGGCGGCCAGGACATCAGCCGGCTCCGCCAGGCCGATCTGCGCAGCCTGATGGCCTACGTCCCGCAGGACCCGGCGATGTTCCACCGCACGCTGCGGGACAACATCGCCTTCGCCCGGCCGGGCGCCGGCGAGGCCGAGATCCGCCGTGCGGCCGAGGCGGCCCACGTCACCGAGTTCGCGGACGCGCTGCCGGAGGGCTTCTCCACCATGGTCGGCGAGCGCGGCGTCAAGCTGTCCGGCGGACAGCGTCAGCGGGTCGCCCTCGCCCGCGCGATCCTGCGCGACGCGCCGATCCTGCTGCTCGACGAGGCGACCAGCGCGCTGGACTCGGAGAGCGAGATCCTCGTCCAGGAGGCGCTGTGGCGGCTCATGGAGGGGCGCACGGCGCTGGTGGTCGCGCACCGGCTGAGCACCGTCGCCGGGATGGACAGCCTCATCGTCCTGGACCGCGGCCGGATCGTCGAGCAGGGCAGCCACCAGGAACTGCTGGCCTCGGGCGGCACCTACGCCAAGCTCTGGCAGCACCAGTCGGGCGGCTTCCTCGACGACAACCCCGCGCGGGCGGCCGACCTGCGCTGACGGCGGGCCCGCGCGCCCGTCCCGGTCCGGGCGACCGGCGTCGGCCGTTCCGGTCCGGACGGCCGGCGCCGGTCACCTACGGGCGCGGGCCGGGCGGGGTGGGGCGATGAACTGCAGTCGCAGGGTGGCCGGGGGTTCGGCGACGCCCGGGCCGCCCGCCGCCGCCCAGGTCAGGATCTCCTCGGTGCAGTCGTCGTCCATGGCGAAACCGACCCAGGTGGCCCGGCCGCCCGCCCGGCGCCCCGCGCCGGAGGGCTGGACGACGATCACGTTCGCCTGGTCGCACGGGCCCAGACAGTCCGTCGTACGGACCTCGAAGCCACCCGCCGACGCGGCGGCCGCCGCCCGCAGCCGCTCCAGTTGCCAGGCATGGTCGTAGCCGGGGTGCTTGCGGGCGTCACCGCAGCAGCAGCCCCGGCACACCACGACGGTGCAGGGCCGGCGCGCGGCGGCGCCGACCGACACCACGCGCTGGGCCGGCAGGCCTGCACGAGAACGAGGTCCCACGGCGGTCAGGACGCCGACTGGCCGACGTGGGCCAGCGCCTGCCGCACCAGGAAGCCGTGCCCGCCCGGCATCTCGCTCTGCACCGCCGGGGAGACCACCTCCTGCGGGTCGAACCACACCAGGTCCAGGGCGTCCTGCCGGGGCCGGCAGTCACCGGTCACCGGCACGATGTACGCCAGTGACACCGCGTGCTGACGCGGGTCGTGGTACGGCGTGATGCCCTGTGTCGGGAAGTACTCCGCGACCGTGAAGGGCTGCAGGGACGCCGGGACGTGGGGCAGCGCCATCGGGCCGAGGTCCTTCTCCAGGTGCCGCAGCAGGGCGTGCCGTACCCGCTCGTGGTGCAGGACCCGGCCCGAGACCAGGGTCCGGCTGACATTGCCGTCCGGTCCTATCCGCAGCAGCAGGCCGATCTTGGTGACCTCGCCGCTTTCGTCGACGCGCACGGGCACCGCCTCGACGTAGAGGATCGGCATCCGGGAGCGGGCGACTTCGAGTTCGTCCTGGCTCAGCCAGCCGGGCGTGGTATCCGTCAAGTCAGACATTGTTTGATCATACTTTCCGCGTCCTCGGTGAGCCGGTGGACCCGGCGGGCGGGGTCCACGGTGCCGAGAAGCGTCCGGCCGCCGGGATCTGGCGCTCGCCGCCCAGCGGGCTGTCGTGGGTGGGATGCGTCAGGACGAGATGGCTTTTGAGGGAACCGCCGCCATGACCCGGCGGACGACGTCCCGCGCGGCCTCCCCGTCCGGCAGGAAGTCGAGGACGCCGGGCATCCGGCGCACCCGCGGCCCGGGGCGAGCGGCCGGCTCCGGGTGCCCCGGTAGGGTGACAATCCGGTCACCCCCGTACAGGAAGCAGGACATGCCCTACTCCGACGCCCCCCAGCTGACCGCTCCCGAGCCCTCGGCCGGCAGCGCCGACATCCGTCTCGTCGTCACCGACATGGACGGCACGCTGCTCGACGACGACAAGCGGACACCCGACGGGCTCTGGGAGGTCCTCGCGCTGCTGCGGGAGCGGGGCGTGCTGTTCAGCCCCGCCAGCGGCCGGCAGTACGCCACGCTGGCGCGGGAGTTCGCCGAGGTCGCCGACGGCATGGTCTTCATAGCGGAGAACGGCACCTACGTCGTCCGCGACGGCGAGGAACTCAGCTCGGACCCGCTGGACCCCGCCGTGGTCGCCCGCGTCGTCGAGACCGTACGGCGGCTCGTGGCGGGCGGCGCCGACGTCGGGGCCGTCGTCTGCGGGAAGCGGTCCGCGTACGTCGAGCGAGCCGACGAGGCCTTCCTGGCGGAGGTGGGCCGGTACTACCTGAGTCACCGGGTCGTCGAGGACGCCGCCGCCGTCGAGGACGAGGTCATCAAGGTCGCCCTGTTCGACTTCGGGGCGGCGGAGGAGAGCACCGCGCCGGCCCTGGCGCCGTTCGCGGACACCCACCAGGTCGTCGTCTCCGGCGAGCACTGGGTCGACGTCATGAACCGCACCGCCAACAAGGGCGCCGCACTGCGCAGGCTCCAGCGGGAGCTGGGCATCACGCCCGCGCAGACCGTGGTGTTCGGCGACTATCTCAACGACCTGGAGATGCTGGACGCCGCCGACTGGTCCTTCGCCATGGCCAACGCCCACCCGGAGGTCGTCGCGCGGGCCCGCCACCGGGCGCCCTCCAACAACGACAACGGGGTCCTGCGCACCCTGGTCCGCCTCCTCGACCTGCCGGTCACCGCTGTCTGACCCGCGTCCGACCGGCGCGCCGGGCGTGGCGGTGCCGTCGGGACCGGGCCGCGGTTCGGGCGCGCGGCCGGGGCGACCGGCCGGGGCGACCGGCCGGTCCACGCCCGGCGCGCGGTCGGGGAGCGGTTCGGCGGACGCGGCCGTCCGGACGGGGGTCTCTACGTGACGGGGACTGCTGCGTGTGGGTGGTGAGGGCGCTGTCGCGCGCCGGCGATCCGGCTGCGGGCCGCCCGTTGCGGGCCTGCCGCGGGCGGAAGCCCTCCGGCAGGGGCCCGCACGCCCGCAGCACGGCACACGGCGCCCGGTGCGCCTACGCGCCCGGTTCGCGTAGGCGCACCGGGCGCCGTGGCGGTGGTCACGGTCGCCCGTATCGGGCGGTGACGTCGGGAGAGGGTGCCGGCCCGAGGCCCGCTGGGGGTCGGTCAGGGCTTCGTCGGCTCGACCGCGTCCGGCCCCGCCCCGGCGGCGGCCGCCGACTCGCTCGACCGCGTCCGGCCCGCCGACGGCAGCCGCTGATCGGCCGGGCGCCCGAGTCCCGCCGGGCCGGGACCTGTCAGGGCTTCAGCGGGTCGTGGCCGATCGTCATGAGCCGGCGGCGCAGACCGGTGTCCTCGGCCGCGGGCTCGTCCGCCATGTCCGTCCGGTCGTCGACCGTGTCCACGACCTCGCGCATCACGCGCAAGTCGTCCTCCGTGAGGTCGATGCGCCGCTTCTGGAGGATCGTCAGCACATGCCGGCCGGTCGGGGTGCCCGCCTCCTCGGGCAACGCCTCCGCGGTCTCGTCGGCGTCCCGCACCCGGAGCCAGGCGGCCAGCTCCTGCGAGGTCATGTTCACCACGCGGTGGAAGTCCTCCCACAGCGCGTCGAGTTCGAGGGCGTCGATCGGCATGGCGTCCCCTCCCATCGTGCTCGTGGTCGTGCTCGTGCGTCGTGCTCGCGCGTCCTGGTCCGGGCCGGCGGTTCAGCTCTCGCGCGGCCAGTTCTCCGCCTCGAACATCCAGCGCTGCTTCTCCAGCTCGGCGGTGATGCCGATCAGCAGGTCCTGCGTGACCGGATCGGCCTTCTCGGTCGCCTCGATGCGCTCCCGCAACCGGCCGATGGCAGCGCCCAGTGTCTCCGCGATCACCTCGACCACGTCCTCGTCGCGCAGCCAGCCGTTCTTCGGGGCCGGCAGCGTGAACGCCGAGGCGATCGTCTCCGGACGGCCGTCCGGGGACAGGCCGAGGGCGGCGGCGCGCTCGGCGACCGTGTCGGCGTACGCGCGGGCCGCCGAGACCACCTCGTCGAGCTGGAGATGGACCGAGCGGAACCGCGGGCCGACGATGTTCCAGTGCGCCTGCTTGCCGATCAGGGAGATGCCCAGGAGATCGACGAGCGTGCTCTGCAGCGCGTCGTAGGTGACCTGACGGGCCGGTTCGGGGAGCGGACTCTTCACGACAGTCATACGGAGGTGCTCCTTCTCACGTCGTCTCGTGCGGTACGGAGCAGGTCGGCGCGTTCCGCCTCGTCGGTTCCGCCCCACACCCCGGACATCGGGCCGCCGGCGAGGGCGTAGTCCAGGCAGTCGGCGGTCACCGGGCAACGGGCACACACCTGCTTGGCGCCCGCGGTCTCCCGCAGGGCCGGCCCGGACGTGCCCACGGGGAAGAACAGTTCGGGGTCCTCGCCCACGCAGGCGGCACTGCGCAACCAGTCCATGGAGGCGCGGGTGCCCAGGGCGAATCGGCGCAAACACGGCTCGGCGGCGGGCGGGAGCACCGTACCGCCGGACCTTTCCCGGCGACGTACCGCGGTCTATAGTAGGAAACTAGCAGTGCTAATTAATCTGCCGATCCACAGCGCCGTCGTCGGTCAGGAGTCCCCAGTCGTGCGTCCCGTCCACTTCGCGGCCGCCCGCCGCACCCCCATCGGAAAGCTGCGCGGCGCCCTGTCCGCCGTGCGGCCCGACGACCTCGCCGCCGCCGTCATCCGCGGCCTGGTCGCCGACCTGCCCGCGCTCGACCCGGCCCGGATCGACGACGTGTACTGGGGCGCCGCCAACCAGGCCGGCGAGGACAACCGCAACGTCGCGCGCATGGCCGCCCTGCTCGCCGGACTCCCCGAGACGGTGCCCGGCGCCACCGTGAACCGGCTGTGCGCCTCGGGCATGGAGGCCGTCACCGCCGCGGCCCGCACGATCGCCGCCGGCGAGGCCGAGATCGTGCTCGCGGGCGGCTCCGAGTCGATGAGCCGCGCCCCCTTCGTGCTCGCCCGCCCCGACGAGGCCCTCCCGCACCGTGTCGAGACCGTCGACACCCGGCTCGGCTGGCGCCTGGTCAACCCCGCGATGAAGGACCTGCACGGCCTGCTGTCGATGGGCGAGACCGCCGAGGAGGTCGCCGAGCGGTACGGCATCCCCCGCGAGCGCCAGGACGACTTCGCGCTCCGTAGTCACCGACGTGCCGCGCTGGCCCGCAAGAACGGCCACTTCGACGACGAACTGCTGCCGGTACGGCGCCCGGACGGCGTGGTCGTCGACGTCGACGAATGCATCCGCGAGGACACCTCCTACGACCGGCTCGCCGGGCTCAGGCCGGTCTTCCGGGAGGGCGGCACGGTCACCGCGGGCAACGCCTCCCCGATGAACGACGGCGCCGCCGCCCTCCTCCTGGTCAGCGAGGAGGCCCTCAACGCGCTGGGCCTGGAATCCCTCGGCCGCTACGTGGCGGGCGCCTCGGCGGGAGTCCACCCCGACGTGATGGGCATCGGCCCGGTCCCCGCCACCCGCAAGGCGCTGGACCGCGCCGGGTGGAGCGTCGGCGACCTCCAGGAGGCCGAGTTCAACGAGGCGTTCGCCGCCCAGGCGCTGGCCTGCGTGGACCAGCTGGGCATCGACCCCGAGCTGGTCAACCCCAGCGGCGGCGCGATCGCCCTCGGCCATCCGCTCGGCTGCTCCGGCGCCCGTATCCTCACCACCCTGCTGCACCGGATGCGGCGCACGGGTGCCGAGCGGGGCCTCGCGACCATGTGCGTCGGGGTCGGGCAGGGGAGCGCGGTGCTGATCGAGCGCCACTGAGACGCGCCGCGCCGCGCCGCGACGACGGGACCGGGTGCGCCCGCGACCCTCGGGTGGGCCCCCTCACCGCGGTCCGTCGGGTGTGCGTAGCATCGGCCCCCGCATGAACACGATGACGTTGTGGCACATCACCGGCTGGGAGTTCGCCGTCCTCGCCCTCGCGGCGCTCCTGGTCGGCTTCTCCAAGACGGCCGTCAGCGGGGCCAACACGGTCAGCCTGGCGATCTTCGCCGCGGTCCTGCCCGCCCGTGCCTCCACCGGCGTCCTGCTGCCGATCCTGATCGCCGGGGACGTGCTGGCCGTCCTCACCTATCGCCGGCACGCCCACTGGCCCACGCTGTGGCGGCTGTTCCCGGCGGTCGCGGCCGGTGTCGTCGTCGGCACGCTGTTCCTGATGCGGGCCGACGACGCGGCCGTCCGCACCTCGATCGGCGCGATCCTGCTGTTCATGGCCGGGGTCACGGTGTGGCGCCGGCGCACCGCCGGGGCGGCCGACGAGCCCGACGCCGTCGTCACCCGAGCCGGCCGGCTGAAGGCCCGCTCCTACGGCGTCCTGGGCGGTTTCACCACGATGGTCGCCAACGCGGGCGGCCCGGTGATGTCGATGTACCTGCTGTCGGCGGGCTTCCGCAAACTCGGGTTCCTCGGCACCTCCGCGTTCTTCTTCCTCGTCGTGAACATCTCGAAGGTGCCGTTCAGCGTGGGCCTCGGTCTGATCGACGGCCGCTCGCTGCTCCTGGACGCGGCGCTCGTCGCGTTCGTCGTGCCCGGGGCGCTGCTCGGCAGGTGGGCGGTGCACCGCATCGACCAGCGGCTGTTCGAGCGGCTCGTGATCGCGGCGACGGTGGTGGGCGGCGTCCAGCTGCTGCTGCGTTGACCGTGCCCCGCCGACGGGGCGGGCGGGCCCGGGAACGGGCGACGACCTGGTCCGCGGCGCGGTCGGCGGCCCTCGGCGTCCGTGACGGGGATCGTCGGCCCCGACCCGGCGCCCCGGCGATCCCCGCGCGCCGCGCCGCGAGGACGCCCGACAGACCCGCCCTCACGTGGTCACCGCCACCCCCGCCTCGTACGCTCGACGGCATGTCCGCGCACGTCCTGGTCCTCGGCGGCACCACCGAGGCCCGCGAACTCGCCGCCGCCCTGGCGGCCCGCCCCGGTGTCCGGGTCACCTCGTCGCTGGCGGGGCGCGTGTCACGGCCGGGAGCCCTCGCGGGGGACGTCCGGGTCGGCGGGTTCGGCGGGGCCGACGGGCTCGCGGCCTGGCTGGGCGAGCACGGTGCGGACGCCGTGGTCGACGCCACCCATCCCTTCGCCGCCGGTATCACCGCCAACGCGGCGCGGGCCACGACCGCCGCCGGAGTGCCCCTGGTCGTGCTGCGCCGACCGGGCTGGCGGCCCGGTCCCGGTGACCGCTGGCACCCGGTCGGCTCCCTGGCGCAGGCCGCGGAGCTGCTGCCCGCGGTGGGCGGGCGCGTGTTCCTGACGACGGGGCGCCTGGGGCTGGCGGCCTTCGCGCACCTCACCGCGCCGTACTTCGTCGTCCGGGCGGTGGAACCGCCGGAGCCGCCGATGCCGCCGCACACCGAAGTCGTCCTGGCGCGCGGCCCGTTCACCGTCGCCGACGAGCTGGTGCTGCTGCGGGAGCACCGCATCGACGTGCTGGTCACGAAGGACAGCGGGGGAGCGGCGACGGCCGCGAAGCTGACGGCGGCACGTCGGCTGGGCCTGCCCGTCGTGGTGGTACGACGGCCGCCGCTGCCGGAGGGTGTGACGGCGGTGCCGGACGTGGCGGGGGCCCTGGCACGGCTGGGGCTCAGCGCGCCGTGACGGAGGCGCGCGGCCGGTCGAGCGCGCGGAGCACGTCGGCGCGGTGCGTCGCGCCCGTGGGCCGGGCACGGCGGCCGCGTCGCGGCCGGCGAACGAACCCCGGGCAACCCCCGGGGCATCCCCCGTGCATGCCCCGGGCACCGCCCGTCCGTCTCTCGGTGACTGTCACGAGGTCACGATCACACCGGCCGCTCCATTCGGCCCTGACCCGACCCGCCCCCCCCGCCCCGCGCGGGCGAGGTCCGGCCGGGTGCGGGGCGACCCGCCCTACGCGTCCCGGGGGTTGCGGCGCAGCAGATACGTGTCCATGATCCAGCCCTTGCGTTCGCGGGCCTCGGCGCGCAGGCGCTCGATGCGGGGGCCGGCCTCGGCGAGCGGGCCGGAGACGAGGAGCTCGTCCGGGGTGCCGATGTAGGCGCCCCAGTAGATGTCGACGTCCTGGCCGGCGTACTGCCGGAAGGTCTGGTGGGCGTCGAGCATCACCACCACGTCGTCCACCCCGTCCGGGAAGCCTTCGGCGAGCCGCCGCCCGGTGGTGATCTGCACCGGCCGGGCCACCCGGTTCAGGCCCGTGCGGTGGCGGGCGACGAGCGCGGAGACACTGCTGATGCCGGGCACCACGTCGTACGCGAAGGCCACCGTGCCCCGCGCCAGCACCTCCTCCAGGATCCCGAGCGTGCTGTCGTACAGCGCGGGGTCGCCCCACACCAGGAACGCGCCGCTCTCGTCCTCGCCGAGTTCCTCCGCGATCAGCCGCTCGTAGATCTCGGCGCGGGCGCTGCGCCAGTCGCCGACGGCGGGGGAGTAGGCGGCGCCGCCCGCGCGGCGGTCGCGCTCGGGGTCGCGGGCCTCCACCACCCGGTAGCCGCCCTCCGGTACGTGCGTGTCGAGCATGTCCAGGCGCAGTCGCGTGAGGTCGCTCTTCACCTCGCCCTTGTCCAGGACGAAGAACACGTCCGTGCTTCGCAACGCCCGGACCGCCTGAAGGGTCAGCTGGTCGGGGTCGCCCGCGCCGATACCGATGACATGAATCTCTCGCACGACCCCGAGTCTGCCGTACGCCACCGACAGTGACCGTGGCGGGTGTCAGCGCAGCCTCGGCGCCGCCGCCCCGGCGTCCACCGCCGTACCCGACTCCTCCACCCGCACGGCCAGCCGCCGGGCCCAGCCGGCCAGCCCGGCGAGGTCCATCCCGTACGGCCGCCGCCGCCCGGTGTCGCCCGCCCACTCCTCCAGGGCCGCCGCCCCGCGCCGCAGCAGACGCGGCCCGCCCGTGAGGTTGCCGCGGGCGGCATGGGTGAGGCCCACCGCGAGCTGGGCCAGCCCCCGCCACAGCGCGCGCTCCTCCTCCGGGCCCGACTTCCAGGCGTCCTCGAACACCTCGTGCGCGTGGAACGGCTTCCCCGCGTCCAGGAGCGCCTGCGCCTGCGCGACGCTCTCCTGCGGGCGGCGTACGACGCCCTCGGGCTGGCGCTCCACGCCGCTCGCCCCGTACGGCAGGGGCCGTCCCAGCCCGTCCCGCGGGCGTGCGCTGCGCGCCCGCCCTTCCTCGTCCCGGTCCCTGGCGTCCTCGCCGCTCCTCGTGCTGCCCATGGGGTGATTGTGCCGCGCCGGTGCCCCTTTCGGCGCAGTGCCCGGCGTGGGGTAAAGTGCTGTTCGCGCGAGCACGCGGACATCCGCGGACAGCGCACCGGGACGTGGCGCAGCTTGGTAGCGCACTTGACTGGGGGTCAAGGGGTCGCAGGTTCAAATCCTGTCGTCCCGACCAGCGACATCGCAGGTCGGAAGCCGCTTTCTCACTCGTGGGAGGGCGGCTTCGGTGCGTTCGCGGCGCGATCGGCCACCGGGCCGCCGGGTGCGCCGGTGGCGCGGATATCGTGGGATCATGCCGTCCCCCCGCCGCACCGCCCGCCAGGCCGACCTGCTGGAACGACTCGTTGCGCTGCTGACGGCGGAGGGGTTCTCCGACCTCACCCTGGACGACCTCGCCGAGCGGCTGCGCTGCTCCAAGACCACCCTCTACCAGCTGGCCCGCAGCAAGCAGGGGCTGGTCGTGGAGGCGGTCAAGCACTACTTCCGCGGCGCGACCGAGGCTGTCGAGAAGCGGGTGGCGCAGACCGGGGATCCCTCGGACCGCGTCCGTGTCTATCTGACGGCCGTCGCCGAGCAGCTGCGCCCGCTGTCGCGCCGCTTCCTCGACGACGTGGCCGAGTTCCCGCCCGCGCGCGAGGTGTACGAGGCCAACACCCGGATGGCGGCGGAGCGGGTGCGCCGGCTGATCGCGGAGGGCGTCTCCGACGGCGCCTTCCGGGAGGTGCACACCGCCTTCGTCGGCGAGGTCGCCGCCGCCACCATGCGCCAGATCCAGCAGGGCGAGCTGAAGGCGCGCACCGGGCTGACCGACGCCGAGGCGTACGAGCAGCTCGCCTCGCTCATCGTGCACGCCGTCTCCTCCTGAGAGCGGCGGCCCAGGCCTTTTCCACGCCCGTCCGCGGGGTGCCCCGGCACACCCCCGTGGAGTACTGTGAACGATACGTTCGTACTCGTCGCAGTATCACTTCGTGGAGGTCGACATGCCTGCCACTCGCGCTCTGCCCACCGAGGAAGCCGTCGACCTCATCGAGTTGACGCGCACCCTCGCCGCCAAGGAACTCGCACCGCGGGTCGCCGACGCGGAGGCGGACGGGGCGTTCCCCCGGGAGGTCTTCCGCACCCTCGGGCGCAGCGGACTGCTCGGGCTGCCGTTCGCCGAGGAGCACGGCGGGGCCGGACAGCCGTACGAGGTCTACCTCCAGGTCGTGGAGGAGGTCGCGGCGGTCTGGTCCAGCGTGGCCGTGGGCATCTCGGTGCACGCGCTGTCCTGCTTCCCGCTGGCCCGCTTCGGCACCGAGGAGCAGCGGCGCGCCTGGCTGCCCGAGATGCTGGGCGGGGAACTGCTGGGCGCGTACTGCCTCTCGGAGCCGCACGCCGGCTCGGACCCCGCGGCCATGCTGACGCGCGCGGTCCGGGACGGCGACGAGTACGTCCTCAACGGCGCCAAGGCGTGGACGACGCACGGCGGGTACGCCGACTTCTACACGGTGATGGCCCGCACCTCCGACGACCGCGCCCGCGGCATCTCCTGCTTCCTCGTCCCGGCGGACACCCCGGGGCTCAGCGCCGACCCGCCGGAGCGGAAGATGGGCCTGACGGGGTCGGCGACGGCCACCATGCGGCTCGACGACGTGCGGGTGCCCGTCGGGCGCCGGATCGGGGCGGAGGGCCAGGGCTTGAAGATCGCGCTCGCCTCCCTGGACTGCGGCCGGCTCGGCATCGCCGCGGTCGCCACCGGCCTCGCCCAGGGCGCCCTGGACCACGCGGTGCGCTACGCCCGCGAGCGGGAGACCTTCGGCAAGCCGATCATCGAGCACCAGGGCCTGGCCTTCGTCCTCGCCGACATGGGCGCGGCGACCGAGTCGGCGCGCGCCACGGCGCTCGCGGCCGCCCGGCTCAAGGACGCCGGCCTGCCCTTCACCCGGGAGGCGTCCATCGCCAAGCTCGTGGCCACCGACAACGCCATGAAGGTGACCACGGACGCGGTGCAGGTCCTCGGCGGGTACGGATACACCCGCGACTTCCCCGTCGAGCGCTTCATGCGCGAGGCGAAGGTCATGCAGATCTTCGAAGGAACCAATCAGATCCAGCGCATGATCATCTCTCGTGCGCTGGACCGGAACGAGGGCGGTGCGCTCACCGTCCTCGGCAAGGAGTGATGATGCAGCTCGAGAACACCGCCGCCCTTGTCACCGGCGGTGCGTCCGGCCTCGGCGCCGCCACCGCCAAAGCGCTCGCCGAGGGCGGTGCGCGGGTCTTCGCCCTCGACCTCAAGGACGGCGTCGACAAGGCGCCCGAGGTGCCCGGCGTGACCTACGTGCCCGCCGACGTCACCGACCCCGAGCAGGTGCGGGCCGCCGTGGACACCGCCGCGGGCTCGGGCGTGCCGCTGCGCACGGTCGTCAACTGCGCCGGCATCGGCCCGTCCATGCGGATCCTCGGCAAGAAGGGCGTCCACGACCTCGCCCTGTACGCGAAGGTCATCCAGATCAACCTGATCGGCACCTTCAACGTCCTCGCGCTCGCCTCGGAGGCCATCGCCGCGACCGAGGCCGACGGGGACGGCCAGCGGGGCGTGATCGTCAACACCGCGTCCATCGCCGCCTACGACGGTCAGATCGGGCAGGCCGCCTACTCCTCCTCCAAGGGTGGTGTCGTCGGACTGACCCTGCCCGCCGCCCGCGATCTCGCTCAGTACGGCATCCGGGTGTGCACCATCGCCCCGGGCGTCGTGGAGACGCCGATGCTGGCCACCGTCTCGGAGGAGTTCCGCGCCTCCCTCGCCGCCGGAGTCCCCTTCCCGCAGCGGCTGGCCCGGCCCGAGGAGTACGCCAAGCTGGCTCTGGCGATCGTCGACCACGACTACCTCAACGGCGAGACCATCCGCATGGACGGCGCCCTGCGGATGGCACCCCGGTGACCCTCACGGTCTGACCGGCGGCCGGAAGTCGAAGGCGTAGCGGGACGCACGGGTAGACGTGCGTCCCGTACTCGACCGCGCGCCCCCTGTCTCGTACGCGTGCGCCGCATGGTCAGCAGGGCCGCTCCCGCCCGCTCCGTCAGCAGGACGGCCTCCCCGGCGGTGGCGGAGCGGGCGCCGATGGCCTGCCGGGCGCTGTGCGGCGTGACGCCCGCCGCGCGCAGCAGCCGGTACAGGCCCGTCCCCTCCGGCCGCGCCGTGGGGAGGTCCGGCAGGGCCGGGGGCAGGCAGTTGCACAGGTACGCAACCGGCTGTCCGTGTGTAGAGCGCAGCCGCTCCAGGAGCGTCACCTCGGTGCCCTCCGGTATCCCGAGCGCGGCGGGGACATCGGCCGCCGCCGGGAACACGTTCGTTGCGGACGACGCGCGTGGTGGCTCCCTGCCCGGCCGCCTCCAGGTCGTCGTAGCGGCTGCTCGGTTCCTGTGGCCGTCTGACCTGGCTGTGCACCACCTGCGTGCCCACTCCGCGGCGGCGCACCAGCGGACCCCTGTCGACCACTGACCGGATCGCCCGGCTCCTCGGGCGGCGGGTGACGCCCCCGCACGCGGGGTAGGGATCGCCCGCTCGGGTGCAGGGCCTGTCCGTCCCCCTGTCCGCTATTTGTTCTTACATTCGGACCTGCTCCTGAACTGATGTCCTAACAAAGTATTGACAGCGGGCGCCCCGGGGGGATTGGATCCCGTCCCAGCAGCGCCGCAGTTCCCGGCCTCCCGGTCCGGGCCCGGATCCTCGTGATCGCCCCCCTTTCCCCGTCGTTCCCCTGTCGCACAGTGAGGTGCAGGAAAGATGGACAGCTGTTCTCCCTCCCGTTCCCGCAGAATCGCCCCGGCCGTGGCCATGGCCGCGGCGGTCGCCCTGACCCTCGCGGGCTGCTCCAGCAGTGCCGGCGGCAAGAAGGCCGAGGAGAGCGCGGACGGCGCCTCCGCGGGCAAGGCGAGCACCCCGCGCATGACGGTCGCCCTGGTCACCCACCAGTCGCCCGGCGACACCTTCTGGGACATCGTCCGCAAGGGGGCCGAGGCCGCCGCGGCCAAGGACAACATCAAGCTGGTGTACTCCCGCGACCCGAACGCGGGCGGCCAGGCCACCCTGGTGCAGAACGCCATCGACCAGAAGGTCGACGGCATCGCGGTGACCCTCGCCAAGCCCGACGCCCTCAAGGACGTCATAGCCAAGGCGACGGCGGCGAAGATACCCGTGGTCGGCCTCAACTCCGGGGTGAGCGAATGGAAGAAGCTCGGCCTGCTGGAGTTCTTCGGTCAGGACGAGACGGTGGCCGGCGAGGCCCTCGGCAACAAGCTGAACTCGCTCGGATCCAAGAAGGTCGTCTGCGTCATCCAGGAGCAGGGCAACATCGGCCTGACCCAGCGCTGTGACGGCGTGAAGAAGACCTTCTCCGGATCCATCGAGAACCTCTACGTGAACGGCACCGACATGCCGTCCGTGAAGTCGACGATCACCGCCAAGCTCAGTCAGGACAAGAGCGTCGACCACCTCGTCACGCTCGGCGCCCCCATCGCGCTGACCGCCGCCCAGGCCGTCTCCGACGCCGGCAGCAAGGCCAAGATCGCCACTTTCGACCTGAACAAGGACCTGACCGGCGCCATCAGCAAGGGCACCGTCGAGCTGGCCGTCGACCAGCAGCCGTACCTCCAGGGCTACCTGGCGATCGACTCGCTCTGGCTCTACAAGAACAACGGCAACTACATGGGCGGCGGCGAGCAGCCGGTGCTGACCGGCCCGGCCTTCGTGGACAAGTCCAACGTCGACGCGGTCGCCGCGTACGCCGCGAAGGGCACCCGGTGATGAGCATGACCCAGCATGCCGAGCCGGCGGTGGGCACACCGCCGGCCCCCGGCCGCAAGGAGGGTGACGGCCGGACCACTCGACGTCCGCCGGTTCTGCGCCTGTTGGCCCGCCCCGAGGTGGGCGTCTTCCTGGGCGCCGTCGCGGTGTACGTGTTCTTCCTGATCTCCGCACCACCGGTGCGCGAGGGCAGCTCGATGGCGAACATCCTGTACCAGTCGTCGACCATCGGGATCATGGCGCTTCCCGTGGCGCTGCTGATGATCGGCGGCGAGTTCGACCTCTCGGCGGGCGTCGCCGTGATCAGCTCGGCGCTCACCGCGAGCATGCTCAGCTACCAACTGACCATGAACGTCTGGGTCGGTGTGGTCGTCGCGCTCCTGGTCTCGCTCGGCGTCGGCTTCTTCAACGGCTGGATGGTGGTCAGGACCGGGCTGCCCAGCTTCCTGATCACCCTCGGCACGTTCCTGATCCTCCAGGGCGTGAACCTCGCGGTGACCAAGCTGGTCACCACCAACGTGGCCACCGACGACATCAGTGACATGGACGGCTTCGGTCAGGCCAGGAAGGTCTTCGCCTCGTCGTTCGAGGTCGGCGGCGTCCAGGTGAAGATCACCATCGTGTACTGGCTGGTGTTCGCGGCGCTGGCCACCTGGGTGCTGCTGCGCACGAAGTACGGCAACTGGATCTTCGCGGTCGGCGGCAACAAGGAGTCCGCGCGAGCCGTGGGCGTGCCGGTGACGTTCACGAAGATATCGCTGTTCATGCTGGTCGGCTTCGGCGCCTGGTTCGTGGGGATGCACCAGCTGTTCACCTTCAACACCGTGCAGTCGGGCGAGGGCGTGGGCCAGGAGCTGATCTACATCTCCGCGGCGGTGATCGGCGGCTGTCTGCTGACCGGTGGCGCCGGCTCCGCGATCGGCCCGGTCTTCGGCGCCTTCATGTTCGGCATGGTCCAGCAGGGCATCGTCTACGCCGGCTGGAACCCCGACTGGTTCAAGGCCTTCCTCGGCGTCATGCTGCTGGGCGCCGTCCTGATCAATCTGTGGGTCCAGCGCACGGCCACCCGGAGGTGACCCCCATGACGAACGACCAGAGCGGCACCCACGGTGCCGTCCTCGCGGACATCCCCCCGGCCGACGCCGACCGCCCCCTGGTGGAACTGCGCGGCGCCGGCAAGTCCTACGGCAACATCCGTGCCCTGCACGGCGTGGACCTCACCGTCCGCCCCGGCAAGGTCGCCTGCGTGCTGGGCGACAACGGCGCCGGCAAGTCCACCCTCATCAAGATCGTCTCCGGGCTGCACCAGCACACCGAGGGCGAGTTCCTCGTCGACGGCGAACCGGTGCGCTTCTCCACCCCGCGCGAAGCCCTCGACCGCGGTATCGCCACCGTCTACCAGGACCTCGCCACCGTCCCGCTCATGCCGGTCTGGCGGAACTTCTTCCTCGGCTCGGAGACCACCAAAGGGCCCTGGCCCGTGCGGCGCCTCGACATCGAGACGATGAAACGGGCCGCCGACGAGGAACTGCGCGCCATGGGCATCGTCCTCGACGACCTCGAACAGCCCATCGGCACCCTCTCCGGCGGCCAGCGCCAGTGCGTGGCCATCGCCCGCGCCGTCCACTTCGGCGCCCGCGTCCTCATCCTCGACGAACCCACCGCCGCCCTCGGCGTCAAGCAGTCCGGCGTCGTCCTCAAGTACATCGCCGCCGCCCGCGAACGCGGCCTCGGCGTCATCTTCATCACCCACAACCCCCACCACGCCTACATGGTCGGCGACCACTTCAGCGTCCTGCGCCTGGGCACTATGGAACTCTCCGCCGACCGGGACCGGGTCAGCCTCGACGAACTCACCCACCACATGGCCGGCGGCACCGAACTCGCCGCTCTGAAACACGAGTTGGCGCAGGTCCGAGGCGTCGACGTGGAAGGGCTCCCCGAGGAGCGTGACCTCACCGCACCCGGGACGGGAGGCGGTGCCGACAACGCCTGAGGAGGCGTCAACTAGCCTGCCGGACATGGACACCACGCACGACACCGGCGCCCGAGCCGTACGACTGCGGGCCGATGCGACCGCGTCCGCGCCCCCGCTGCTGCTGCGCCCCTGGCGCGTCGAGGACGCCGCCGGCGTGGCCGAGGCCTACGAAGACCCGGAACTGCGCCGGTGGCAGTCCGTGACCGTGGCCGTGCGCGACGAGGCGGAGGCGCTGCGCTGGGTGCGGGCGCAGAACGACGGCTGGCGGACGGGGAAGCGCCTCGCCTTCGCCGTCCTGGAGGCCCGCCCCGACGGAAGCGAGGGGCGGCTGGCCGGGCACGTCGTCCTCAAAGCGCCGCGCGGTCCGCAGCCGGAGGTCGGCTACTGGACGGCCGCCCACGCACGCGGCCGGGCGGTGGCTCCGCGGGCGCTGAGCACGCTGACGGACTGGGCCTTCACCACCTTCCCCGCGGTGACCCGGCTCCGGCTGCTGCACGACTCCCGCAACACCGCCTCGTGCCGGGTCGCCGAGAAGACCGGCTACGACTTCGACGCCGTACTGCCCGCCCTGCCACCGGACATCCCGCACGACGGCCACCTCCACGTACGGGTCGCCACCGGCCGAGCGGCCGTGTGAACACCGTCCGCGGCTGACCGGGGCCGTCGCACCCCTCCTCCAGCCGGACGGCGGAGCCGAGGCCGCGGGGGAAGCGACGGAGCCCTCGTCGCCGGGTGCGGTGGGTCGACGGCCTGGAGGCGGACGGCTCCCCGCACGCCCGCCCGCGTGACGGGCGCCGTACAGGGCGCGGCCGAGGCCCTGCCGCGGCCGTCGTCGGTCGCGACCACGCGGACGCGGCCGGTGCGGTCCGGGTGACGTGACCGGTGAGGCGGCCCACCACGCCGTCGACGGACCGCGCGACCAGGCAGGCCGAGTCCAACTCATGTGTCACGGGCGGGAGATGCGAGGCGCGCAGGTCATGCACCCTCGGCGTCGGCGTCGGTGTCGGCGTCGGCGTCGCTGGTGGGCCCAGGACATCCCGGATGTCGCTGACATCGGCCGGACCGATCCGCGCGGACGCGGTCCGATCCTGATGCCGGGGGGCCGGGCCGCCGACGGGCGAGGGCCGGGCCGCGCTCCTATGCTGATGGAGATGGGCCGCGCGCGGCCCGTGCCCTTGGTGCGGCTGTGGCCTGCGGCGAAGTCTCCTGGCGGGAGTGAGCCCATGACGCGTCCTTGTGTCCGTCTGTACAGAGGAGCCGTCGTCGCGGCCGCGGTGGGGGCCCTGGTGGTGCCGGTCGCGGGCGGTACGGCGGGGGCGGCCCCCCTCGCCGCGGTCCCCGCCGCCGCGGCCCCCTCCCCGACGCCCTCCGGCGACGAGGTCCGCGACCTGACACCCGAGGTGAAGCAGCAGATCGACCAGGCCGTACGGCGCGTCATGGAGCAGGCGAACATCCCCGGCGTGTCCGTCGGCGTCTGGACCCCCGACAAGGGCGAGCACGTGAAGTCCTACGGGGTCGCCGACAAGGACACCGGCCGGAAGATGACCCCGAACCTGTTCATGCGGATCGGCAGCGAGACCAAGACGTTCACCGTCACGGCCGTGCTGGAACTGGTCGACGAGAAGAAGATCGGCCTCGACGACACCATCGACAAGTACATCGACGGCGTGCCGAACGGCGACAAGATCACCCTGCGGCAGCTGGCCGGCATGCGCAGCGGGCTGTTCAACTACTCGCAGGACGACGCCTTCTTCAAGGCGCTGACGTCCGATCCGCAACGCCCCTTCACCCCGCAGCAGTTGCTCGACTACTCCTTCAAGCACCCCGTGCTGTTCCAGCCCGGCGCCGAGTTCTCCTACTGCAACACCAATCTGGTCCTGCTCGGCCTGGTCGTCGAGAAGATCAGTGGGCAGAGCCTCGCGGACTACATCCAGGAGCACATCCTCGATCCGGCCGGCCTGGACGACACGAGCTTCCCCAGCGGCAACGAGTTCCCGCAGCCGCACGCCCAGGGCTACACGAACCAGACCGCGACCGGCGCGGTCGCGGACACGGCTGACTGGAACCCCTCCTGGGGCTGGGCTGCCGGCGCGATGATCTCCACCCTGGACGACCTGCGGGTCTGGGCGCGGACCGTGGCCACCGGCCAATTCCCCAACGGCGAACGGATGATCAGCCCCGCCACGCAGAAGGAACGGCTGATCACACCGCCGACGCCGATCCCCGGTGCCGGGTACGGTCTCGGCATCTTCGACGTGCAGGGCTGGATCGGCCACAACGGCTCGCTGCCGGGCTACGAGTCGCTGACCATCCACCTGCCGTCGGCGCAGGCCACCCTCGTCGTCCTGCTGAACACCGACATCAACTACAAGAACGAGGAGCCCAGCACCCTCTTCGGCGACGCCATCACGAAGATCATCTCTCCCGACCACGTGTTCAACCTGCCGAGCCAGCCCGCCGCGAGGTGACGGGGAGGCACCCGGCGGCGAACCGGGTGGGCTTCCGGCCGGGTGCCCCCGCCGTGAGGACAGCCGGCCGTACCCCGGTCAGGAGGCCCGGACCTCCGCGATCGTCACCGGGCGGTGCTCGTGCAGCGACAGCGTGCAGGCCTCCGCGATCCAGCCGGCCTCCAGGGCGTCCTCGACCGTGCAGGGCGAGGGCCGGGTGCCGGCCACCACCTCGGTGAACGCGGTGAGTTCGGCCCGGTAGGCGGCGGTGAAGCGGTCCATGAAGAAGTCGTGCGGGGTCCCGGCCGGGAAGGTCACCCCGGGCTCCACCGAACGCAGCGGCAGCTTGTCCTCCAAGCCCACCGCGATGGAGTCCTGGAAGCCGTGGATCTCCATGCGGACGTCGTAACCGCGTGCGTTGTGACGGGAGTTGGACACCACCGCGATCGTGCCGTCGTCGAGGGTGAGGATCGCGCCCGTGGTGTCGGCGTCGCCCGCCTCCCTGATGAAGTCGGCGCCCCGGTTCCCGCCGACCGCGTACACCTCGCGCACCTCGCGGCCGGTCACCCAGCGGATGATGTCGAAGTCGTGCACCGAGCAGTCCCGGAAGATGCCGCCCGACGCGGCGATGTACGCGGCCGGCGGCGGCGCCGGGTCCAGCGTGGTCGAGCGCACGGTGTGCAGCGTGCCCAGCTCGCCGGAGCGCACGGCGGCGCGCGCGGCGACGAATCCGGCGTCGAAGCGGCGGTTGTAGCCGATCTGGATCGGCACGCCCGCGCCCCGGACGGCACTGAGCACCTCGACGCCCTCCCGCATGGTCCTCGCGACGGGCTTCTCGCAGAACACGGGCACGCCCGCGTCCACGGCGGCCAGGATCAGCGCCGGGTGGGCGTCGGTGGCGGCGGCCACGACGACGCCGTCCACCCCGGCCGCCAGCACGGCCTCGGGCGAGTCGGCGACCTCGGCGCCGAACCGGTCGGCGGCGGACTTGGCGGCCTCGGCGAACGGGTCGGCGACGACGAGCGACTCGACGACGTCGAGTCCGGACAGGGTCTCGGCGTGGAAGGCGCCGATGCGGCCGAGGCCGAGAATGCCGATACGCATGGTCGTGCAGCTCCTTGGGGGTCGTACAGGGGGAGGCCGTACAGGGGACGGGGGGACAGGGGGGAGTGGGAGGGGGAAGAGGGGAGGGGAAGGGGACGGCGCTAGTCGAGGCCGCCGAGCACGTTCTGGTCCCAGTCGATCACCGACCCGGTGACCACGCCGGACCGGTCGGACAGCAGGAACACCACGAAGTCGGCGATCTCGTCCGGCCGGCCGAGCCTGCCCATCGGCAGCCGGGCGGCCGCCTGCTCGCGCCAGTCGTCCCCGGCGCCGTGGAAGGCCCGCTGGGTCGCGTCCTCGCCCTCGGTCGCCGTCCAGCCGATGTTCAGGCCGTTGACGCGGACCCGGTCGTAGCGGTGGGCGTGCGCCGCGTTGCGGGTCAGGCCGATCAGGCCGGCCTTGGCGGCGACGTACGGAGCGAGGAACGGCTGCCCGCCGTGCGCCGAGGTGGTGATGATGTTGACGACGGTACCGGGCGCTCCCCGGCCCACCATGTCGGCGACGGCGGCCTGCATGGCGAAGAACGGCGCCTTCAGGTTGATCGCGATGTGCTGGTCGAACAGCTCGGGCGTGGTGTCCAGCAGCGTGCCCCGTGCGGTCAGCCCCGCCGAGTTCACCAGGCAGTCCACCCGGCCGTACGTCTCGACCGTGCGGGCCACGGCGGCTTTCGCCTGTCCGGCGTCCGCGAGGTCCGCCCGGACGAACACCGCCTTGCCGCCGACCGCGGCCAGCTCGGCGACCAGCGCCTCGCCCGGTTCCGGACGGCGGCCGGTGACGGCCACCACCGCGCCCTCGCGGACGGCGGCCCGCGCGATCGCCGCGCCCACGCCCTGGCTGCCGCCGTTGACGAGGACGACCTTGTCGTCCAGGAGCCCCGTGGTGGGCGGAGGGCCGGTGGAGGGGAGTGATCCCATGGAGGGGAGGTCCTTTCAGCTCGCGCGCCGCCGGGCGCCGGCCCGCAGCGCGTCCCGCAGGGCTTCGGGGGTCCAGGCCTCGCGCAGCGCCCGCCGTACGGTGTCCGCCTGCGAGGGCGGCGCCAGACCGTCGGCCGGCGGGTCGCTGTCGAGGTTGGTGGGGAAGGGGTAGCCCTCGGCGCTCGCGGCGACCACCCGCTCCAGCCAGGCCGTGGGGGCGCCGTCCGCGGCGCGCTTCAGCAGCACCGGGTAGACGGCGTTCGTCACCGCCTCCCGGTCCACCGTCTCCATGGCCCGGCCGAACGCGGAGGACACCTGGAGCAGGTTGGCCGTGCGGCGGATGCCGGCGGAGCGGTTGGCGCCGGCCGCGTGGAACAGCGCCGGGTTGAAGAAGACGGCGTCACCCCGGGCGAGGGGGAGTTGGACGTGCCGTTCCTCGAAGTACCCGCGGAACCGCGGCAGCCGCCACGCGAGGTAGCCGGGCCCGTACTTCTGCGAGTGCGGCAGGTACATCGTCGGGCCGGACTCCACGGGCATGTCGCAGTGGGCGACCGCGCCCTGGAGGGTGAGCACGGGGGAGAGGCGGTGGACGTGCGCCGGGTAGGCGGCCGCGGCCTCCCCGGAGAGGAACCCCAGGTGGTAGTCGCGGTGCGCGGTCTGTGCGGCGCCTCCCGGATTGACCACGTTGACCTGCGAGGTCACCTGGTAGCCGGGGCCGAGCCAGGCGCGTGAGACCAGCGCCAGGAGGTCGTTGGCGTAGTAGTCGGCGAACGCCTCCGGGTCGTACCGGGCCGCCTTCTCCAGCGCGTTCCACACCCGGTCGTTGGCGCCGGGCTTCGCGAAGTGGTCGCCCCCGGTCGTGCCCGACGCGCGCTGCTCGGCGATCAGGGCGTCGAACACGGCCGTCAGCCGGTCGACGACCGCCGGGTCCGGGAAGGCTCCCCGCAGCACCACGACGCCGGGCCCGTCGGCGAGGGCGCGGACCAGCTCCGCGCCGACCTCGGGGAAGTCGGCGCGGCGCAGTCGGTCACCGTCGTACACGAGGACGTCCCGCTCCACGGAGGCGGCGAGCGGGTAGTCGGCTCCGTCGGTTCCGCGCTCGACCAGCGATCGGAAGGCGTCGAGGTCGCAGTCCCGCTCGGACAGCCAGGGGGTGAAGGACATCGTCGTCCTCTCGGTGACAGGGGTGGTTCGGCGGCTCGACGGGACGGCTCCGCGGGCCGCGGGCGCCCGGCTCGGTGACAGGGCTGCGGACCGGAACCGCCCGGCTCGGTGACAGGGGTTGCCAGGCGCTGCCATTCTTGTCAGTACAAACCCCTCGAACAACCAGCAGCAAGCCATCAAAAACCCCTCAAGGAGCCGATGACATGGGGCACCCCTTCCCGATCCGCGAGATCGCCCGTCAGGCGGGCCTCAGCGAGGCCACCGTGGACCGGGTCCTGAACGCCAGGGGAGGGGTGCGCGAGAGCACCGAGCGGGAGGTCCGCCGGGCGATCGCCGACCTCGACCGGCAGCGCACCCAGGTACGGCTGGTCGGCCGCACCTTCATGATCGACATCGTGATGCAGACGCCCGAGCGGTTCTCCACCGCCGTACGGGCCGCCCTGGAGGCCGAGCTGCCGTCGCTGCACCCGGCGGTCGTCCGCTCCCGCTTCCACTTCCGGGAGACCGGGCCCGTCGCCGAACTGGTCCGTACCCTCGACCGGATCGCCCGGCGCGGTTCGCAGGGTGTGGTCCTCAAGGCCCCGGACCTCCCCGAGGTCGCCGCCGCCGTCGGGCGGCTCACCGAGGCCGGCGTCCCGGTGGTCACCCTCGTGACCGACCTGCCCGCCTCCGCCCGCCTCGCCTACGTCGGCATCGACAACCGGGCCGCCGGCGCCACCGCCGCCTATCTGATGGGCCAGTGGCTGGGAGAACGGCCCGGCAACGTGCTCACCAGCCTCAGCAGTGGCTTCTTCCGCAACGAGGAGGAACGCGAGATGGGTTTCCGCGGCGCCATGCGCGCCCGCCACCCGCACCGCGCGCTCGTCGAGATCACCGAGGGCCAGGGCCTCGACGCCACCCAGTACGACCTCGTCCGCGCCGCCCTCGAACGCGACCCGGGGATCCGCGCCGTCTACTCCATCGGCGGCGGCAACATCGCCACCCTGCGCGCCTTCGCCGACGCCGGCCGCGAGTGCGCCGTGTTCGTCGCCCACGACCTCGACCACGACAACACGCGTCTGCTGCGCGAGCACCGGCTGTCCGCCGTGCTCCACCACGACCTGCGCCAGGACATGCGGGAGGCCTGCCACGCCGTGATGCGGGCGCACGGCGCGCTGCCGCCCGCCGGGCCGGTACTGCCGTCGGCGATCCAGGTGGTGACGCCGTACAACCTGCCGCCGGCCGCCGCCGGCTGAGGCCCGTCGGCTGAGGCCCGTCGGCCGAGGGCCCTCGGCCGAGGCCGTCCGGTCAGGCCGTGGGCACGTCCACCCAGATCCCGCTCTCCGCCGAACGCGCCATCGCGTCGAGTACGGCCGCACTGCGCACGGCGTCCGTGAGGGTCGCCCCGTACGGGGTGGACTCGGCGATCGAGCGCAGGAACCGGTAGGCCTCGATCACCTTCAGGTCGTCGTAGCCCATCGCGTTGGCCGCGCCCGGCTGGAAGGCGCCGAACTCCCCCGCGCCGGGGCCGACGTGGACGGTGGCGACCGGCTGGTCCTGGTAGGTGGTGCCGCGGCTGACGGCCAGCTCGTTCATCCGGCGGAAGTCCCAGAACACCGCACCCCGCGTGCCGTGCACCTCGAAGCCGTAGGAGTTCTGCTCGCCGACCGAGACCCGGCAGGCCTCCAGCACGCCGCGGGCGCCGGAGGCGAAGCGGAGCAGGCAGCTGACGTAGTCCTCGTTCTCGACCGGGCCCGGCTCGCCGCCCGTGGCCAGGGTGTGGCCGGCGGTGGTGCCGGTGGGGCGGGACCGCTGCCGGACGAAGACGGCGGTGTCGGCGGTCAGCGAGGTGATCTCGCCCAGCAGGAAGCGGGCCAGGTCGGCGCCGTGCGAGGCCAGGTCGCCGAGGACTCCGCTGCCGCCGCGCTCGCGCTCGTAGCGCCAGGTCAGCGCGGAGTCGGGGTGGGCGGCGTAGTCGCTGAAGAGGCGGATGCGGACGTGGGTGACGGCGCCGATGTCGCCGGCGGCGATCAGCTCACGGGCCGTCTCCACGGCGGGCGCGTTGCGGTAGTTGAAGCCGACCGCGCCCTGGACACCGGCCCCGGCGACCGCGTCCGCGACCGCGCGGGCGTCGTCGGCGGTGAGGCCCACCGGCTTCTCGATCCAGAGGTGCTTGCCGGCCCCGGCCATCGCCACACCGATCTCGCGGTGCAGGAAGTTCGGGGCGGTGACGCTGACCGCCGCCACCCGCGGGTCGGCGGCGACCTGCCGCCAGTCGCGGACCGCCGAGGCGAAGCCGTACTGCTCGGCGGCCCGTTCGGCCCGGCCCGGCACCTCCTCGGCGACCGTGATCAGCTCGGGCCGCAGGCCCAGCCGCGGGAAGTGGTGCGGCACGCGCGCGTACGCCTGGGTGTGCACCCGGCCCATCCAGCCGAACCCGACGACGGCGACACCCAGCGGATCACTCACGGCGGCAGCCCCTCTTTGGACCGGTCCATATCCTGTCCAGGTCACACTGGTCGCCTGATTCCCAGGGTGTCAAGGCCTTTGACAGGCGGCGCGGGCTCGTGGAACGGTCCACTCATGAGAGCGCCGACCATCCGTGACGTCGCCGACCGGGCCGGCGTGTCGAAGTCCCTGGTCTCCCTCGTCCTGCGCGGCTCCGGCCAGGTGCGTGCCGAGAAGCGGGAGGCCGTCCTCAAGGCCGTGCGCGAGCTGGGCTACCGGACCAACGCGGCGGCCCGCAGTCTCAGCGAACACCGCACCCGCACGATCGGCGTCCTCCTCCACGACCTGCGCAACCCCTGGTACGTCGATCTCCTCGACGGCCTGAACTCGCTGCTGTCGGCGAGCGGGTTGCACATGCTGCTCGCCGACGCCCGCCTCAACCGGCGGGTCGGCCACGACCTGGCCGGGCCGTTCCTCGACCTGCGGGCCGACGGGCTGGTCGTGGTCGGCACGCTGCCCGACCCGGCGGCCCTCGACGCGGTCGCCGCCCGTATGCCGGTCGTCGTCGCGGGCGCCCGCGAGCCGGTGCCGGCGGGCGTGGACGTCGTGGCGGGCGACGACGAGCGGGGCGCCCGCCTGGTCGCCGAGCATCTGATCGGCCTCGGCCACCGTACGGTCGCACACCTCGCGGGCTACGGCGCCGTCGGCGAACTGCGCCGCGGCGGGTTCGCGTCGGCGATGCGGGCGCACGGGCTCGCGGAGCGGGCGCCGGTCGAGCCGTGCGACATGACGGAGGAGGGCGGCTACCGGGCCACCGTTCGGCTCCTCAGCCGGCCCGACCGGCCCACCGCCGTCTTCGCCGTCAACGACATCGCGTGCGTCGGCGCCCTCTCCGCGGCCGAGGAACTGGGCCTCTCCGTCCCCCGCGACCTGTCCCTCGTCGGCTACGACAACACGAGCGTCTCCCGCCTGCGCCACCTGCGGCTCACCACCGTCGACCACGCCGGCCACGAGGTCGGCCGCCGCGCCGCCCGCTGTCTGCTCGACCGCCTGGAGCGGCCCGGCGGGGAGGGCCGCCTCCAACTGGCGGCGCCGACGCTCCAGGTGCGGGGGACCACGGGGCCGCCGCCGGCGCCGGGAACCGTCACAACGTGATCGCGTACGCCTTGCGCAGGGTCTCGTGCACCGTCCACGTCGTCCGGTCACCGGCCCGCAGCACGGCCATGTCGCCGGGCCCGACGCTCAGCGTGGGCCCGCCCTGGACCTCGACGGTCGCCGACCCGCTGATCACCACGAACAGCTCGTCCGCCTCGGTGTCGGTGACCACTCCCGGCGTGATCTGCCAGATCCCCCGGACCTGCCGCCCGTCCGACGACTCCCACACCACCTTCCCGGTCACCTCGGGCGTCCCGGACACGATCTGTCCCGGATCGAGCGGTTCGGGTTCGAGTTCGGCGTCGGGGACGTGGAGAGCGAAGCTGGGTGTCATGGGGGCGACCCTAACGAGGGGGAGCGGTGGGGAGTGTGGACACCGTGTGGGGTATCGGACGAGGATTCGCGGCACTTCGCCGAGACAGGACCGGCAACTTCCTTGACGCTCCGTGAGGGACCCTATTGAATCGCGTGATCATGTCAAGATCGTGAGGGTGGGGGCATCGTGTCACTGGGGTGGAAGAGAACCGAGGGGAACGAGCAGTGGCGGACGCGCCGCCGGGCGGTCGGCGTCACCGCCGTCGTGCTGGCGGCCGTCGCGCTGACGCCGGTGACGACGGCGGGCGCGGCGACCGCGGGTCAACCGCCGCATTCCGCGGACGAACGGGCTCGGGCGGGACGCGGCGACGGCGAGCCCGACCGCACGGCGCCGGGTGCACCGAAAGTGACGGTCGTGGCCCCGTACAGTGGGTGCCTGGCGAACGACTGCCGGGCGGCAGGCGGGCCGGGCGTCGACGTGACGTTCGCCCTGGCTCCGAACGAGGGCGACGCGAACGTCGTCTCCTATGCGTACCGGCTCTCCTCCGAGAACACCTGGCGGACGGTGGGCGGGGCCACCGCCAGGGTCACTCTGACGCCGCAGCGCTCGGGCCTGTTCTTCCTGGAGGTTCGCGCCCGCGACGACGTCGGAAGAGGGCGGCTCGGCCCGGGCACCCAGGTGTCCTTCATGGTCGCGGAGGGCGATGCAGAGACAGGACGTTGGCGCTTCGGCGAGGCGGCGGGCGCGGCGCTCGACTCGGGGACCTCGCAGGGAGCCCGCCACGACGCGGCCCTGTCCGTCGTCGGTGCGACCCGCGACGAACGGGGGCGGCGCGGCCGGATCTCCCTCGACACCCAGGGTGTACCGCTGCCCGAGCCGGTCACCGACCGTGGTCTTCTGCTGGACGGCACCGAAGGGTACGCGGCCACGGACGGCCCTGTCGTGAAGACCGGCGCTTCCTACACGGTGTCGGCGTGGGTGCGCCCGAACGCCCTCGGCAGCACGGACCAGGTGGTGCTGGCGCAGGGTGGCACCGACGGCTTCCGCCTGCTGTACGACGGTGCGCGCGGTACCTGGGCGCTGCGCACCGCCACGGAAGGCGGTCCTGGACAGGTGACCGTGGCGGCGGGCAGGCCGGCGGTCCCGGGAGTGTGGACCCATCTCGCCGCGATGTACGACGCGGCGGCCGGCCGGCTCCGGCTCTACGTCAACGGCCGGTTCCAGGCGGAGGAGAGCGCCGTGGCCCTGGTGGCGGCGGACGGTCCGCTGGAGTTCGGCCGGGCGGCGTCCACGGTATCCGCCGGATACGCCGGGTACTTCGGGGGATCACTGGACGAAGTGGGTGTCTGGCAGAGGCCTTTGACCGAAACCGAGATCGCCGACGAAGCACGGGTCGTCGTCAACGACGGATACAACGCCGTGGAACTGGTGGCCGACTGGTCCGCCACCGGCCGGAGCGGCACCACGCTCGGCGACACGGCCTCCGGTTACGCTCCCGAGCTGACTCTGTCCGGGGGTGCCGCCCTGGACGGCCGGGCGATCGTGCTGGACGGCGTCGACGGCGCGGCTACGGCGAACGGGCCGCTGGTGGACGACACCGGTTCCTTCACGGTGAGCACCGAGGTCGCGCTGGACGCCGCGGCGATCTCCACGAGGCCCGTCGGTTACGTCGGGCAGATCCTGGGCCGGCGCTCGGCCGACGGTTCCGTCTGGGGTCTGTGGTACCAGGTCACCGGGATGGACACCGTCCTGGACCCGGACACCTTCGAGGAGGTGACGGTCCCCGTGGGCGCCTGGCGCTTCGGCCGCCGGAACGCCGACGGCACCCAGGTGACGGTCACCTCCGACCAACCCGCCCGGCTGGACGGCCCGGTCCGGCTGACGGGGGTGCACGATGCCCAGGACGGAGTGATCGAGCTGTACGTCGGTGCGGTGCGCAACGGTGATGCCGAGCCGTTCACGGCCACTCCGGGCTCGGGTGACTTCACCGTCGGCGCCGTGACGGAGTCCGGCTCCTCGGGGGAGCATCTGCCCGCACGGGTGATGGATGTCCGGGTCTGGGCCGGTGCCATGGCGTCGTCGCAGCAGGTCGACGCCGCCACGGGCGGCTGAGCCGCCGCCGGCGAGCTGTGCGAGGGCCGGGCGGTGATCGCTTCCACGAGGCGATCACCGCCCGGCCCTCGGTCGTCCGTGATCCCAGAACGCCGGACAAAATTGTTGACAATCTTGTCTGGCTAGATTTAGGTTCGACAGGCACTCACTCAGGGAGAGCAACGATGCCGAAAGAAGCCCGTCCGAGCACCGGGGAGCAGGCCAAGCAGCATGCGCTCGCGCAGTTGCGGCAGGCGATCCTGCACGGCGAGATGGCACCGGCGCAGCGGCTGGTGGAGAACGAACTCGCCGAGCAGTTCGGTGTGACGCGGGCCAGCATCCGCGCCGCGCTCATCGATCTGGAGTCCCAGGGACTCGTGGAACGGATCCGCAACCGAGGCTCGCGGGTGCGGGTGGTGAGCGTGGAGGAAGCGGTCGCCATCACCGAGTGCCGGATGGTCCTGGAGGGGCTGTGCGCGGCGAAGGCCGCCGTCGCGGCCAGTGACGACCAGCTGGACCGGCTGGCCGACCTCGGTACGGCGATGAGCAAGGCCGTGGCCGACGGGGAGCCGGTGACGTACTCCGAGCTGAACCACGAACTCCACGTCCGCGTCCGGGAGTTCTCCGACCAGCGGACCGCGCAGCAGCTGCTGGAGCGGCTGAACGCCCAACTGGTCCGGCACCGCTTCCAGTTGGCGCTGAGGCCGGGGCGTCCGCAGCAATCCCTGAACGAGCACCTGACCATGATCGAAGCGATCAGGGCCAGGGACCCGCAGGCGGCCGAGACGGCCGTCCGCGCCCACCTCACCAGCGTGATCGAGGCGCTGCGCGACTGATCACGGCTGCGCGGGGCGGGCGCCCACCTGTCACCAGGCGAGTGAGCCGAAGGGGCGCACCGGTGCCGGGAGCGCGAGCGTGCACGGGCCCGAGGGGCCGACGGCTCGGTCGCGGTCCCGCGAACGCCGGCCGAAGCGTTCCGGAGGCGAGCCGCCGCCCCCAAGGGAGATTGCATGACCCAGGCCACAGTGCCCGCCGGCCCACCCCGATCGACCCTCGTCGTCACCGCGCACGCCGGTGACTTCGTGTGGCGGGCGGGCGGTGCCATCGCCCTGGCCGCCTCGCGCGGGGAGAAGGTCACCATCGCGTGCCTGACCTTCGGCGAGCGCGGCGAGTCCGCCAAGGCATGGCGCGAGGGCAAGCGGCTGGACGAGATCAAGGCGATCCGCCGGGACGAGGCCGAACGCGCCGCCGCCACCCTCGGCGCCGAGGTCCGCTTCTTCGACGCGGGTGACTATCCGCTGGTCGCGACCGCCGAACTGACCGACAGGCTGGTCGAGGTCTACCGCGAGACCCAGCCGGACGTCGTCCTCACCCATCCCCCCGAGGACCCGTACAACGGCGACCATCCGGTCGCCCACCGGATGGCCCTGGAGGCCCGCGTCCTCGCCCAGGCCATCGGCTACCCGGGCCCCGGCGAGATCATCGGCGCCCCGCCCGTCTTCTACTTCGAACCGCACCAGCCCGAGATGAGCGGTTTCAGGCCCGAGGTCCTCCTCGACATCACCGAGGTGTGGGAGACCAAGCGCAAGGCCATGGAGTGCCTCGGCGCCCAGCAGCACCTGTGGGACTACTACACCGACCTCGCCGTCCGGCGCGGTGTCCAGCTCAAGCGCAACGCGGGCCCCAACCTGGGCCTCGCGCACAGGACGACGGCCGAGGCGTACATGCGCCCCTACCCGCAGATCGCGAAGGAGCTGGCATGAGCGGCGTGATCGTCACCGGCCCGCCGAAGGCGGACCCGCGGGACGTGGCGGCGCTGGCCGCCTTCGGGGTGGCCACCGTGAGCGAGGCGATGGGCCGGACCGGCCTGCTGGGTCCGGGAATCCGCCCCGTCCAGCAGGGGGTACGGGTCGCCGGCACCGCCGTCACCGTGCTCAGCTGGCCCGGCGACAACCTGATGATCCACGCGGCCGTCGAGCAGTGCGGCGAGGGTGACGTCCTCGTCGTCACCACCACCTCGCCGTCCACGGACGGCATGTTCGGCGAACTGTTCGCCACCGCGCTCCGGCGGCGGGGCGTCCGGGGCCTGGTCATCGACGCCGGCGTCCGCGACACCCAGGAACTGCGCGAGATGGGCTTCCCGGCCTGGTCCCGCGCGGTCAGCGCGCAGGGCACGGTGAAGGCCACCGGCGGCTCGGTCAACGTGCCCGTGGCCGTCGACGGCCAGGTGATCCGCCCCGGTGACGTGATCCTCGCCGACGACGACGGTGTCGTGGTCGTCCCGCGCCGGCGCGCCCGCGCCACGGCCGAGGCGTCGAAGGCCCGCGAGGCGAAGGAGGCGGAGTCCCGCGCCGCGTTCCTGGAAGGCGAACTCGGCCTGGACCGCTACGGGTTGCGGGACACGTTGAAGCGGCTCGGCGTCGAGTACCGGACCTACGAGGAGTACTCCGAGGACGCGGGGGAGCCCTCGTGAGCGGAGTGCCCGAGGGCGTGCCGTGCCTGCTGATGCGGGGCGGCACCTCCAAGGGCGCCTACTTCCTCGCCGGCGACCTCCCTGCGGAACCGGCCCTGCGCGACGACCTGTTGCTGCGGATCATGGGCAGTCCGGACGAGCGCCAGATCGACGGCCTGGGCGGCGCGCACCCGCTCACCAGCAAGGTGGCCGTGGTCTCGCCCTCCGCGGACCCGGACACCGACGTCGACTACCTGTTCCTCCAGGTCGCCGTCGACGCGGCGGCGGTGAGTGACCGTCAGAACTGCGGGAACATCCTCGCCGGCGTCGGCCCGTTCGCCGTGGAGCGCGGGCTGGTGGCGGCAGGACCGGAGCGGACCTCGGTCCGCATCCGCATGGTCAACAGCGGCGACCGGGCCACGGCGACCTTCCCGACGCCCGGTGGCCGCGTCGACCCCACCGGCTGCGCCGAGATCTCCGGCGTACCGGGAGCCGCGGCGCCCGTGCTGATCGAGTTCCCGCCGGGCCCCCGCCCGCTGCTGCCCACCGGCAGCGTCCGGGAGGAGATCGAGGGCGTCGAGGTGACCTGCGTGGACAACGGCATGCCGACGGTCCTGATCGCCGCCGCCTCCCTCCAGGTCACCGGCTACGAGTCGCCCGCCGCGCTGGAGGGGGACCGGGGTCTGGCCGGCCGGCTCCGCGCCATCAGGCTGGAGGCGGGCCGCCGGATGGGACTCGGGGACGTGACGGACACCACCGTGCCCAAGCTGACCCTGCTCGCGCCACCCCGCGAGGGCGGCGCCGTCACCACCCGCACCTTCATCCCCGTGCGCTGCCACCCCTCCATCGGCGTGCTCGGCGCGGCCGGAGTCGCGGCGGGCCTCCGGATGGAAGGGAGCGTCGGGGCCGGCCCGGCGCGCCTGGAGCCCGGCGTCGACCGCGTGCGCATAGAGCACCCCACCGGATTCCTGGACATCGAGACCAGCCTCGAATCCACTCCCGAGGGCCTGCCCTCCGCCCGCCGCACGGCCGTGGTCCGCACCGCCCGCAAGATCTTCGACGGCACCGTGTTCCCCCGGTCCGCCGGGACGGCACCGATCCACCCGCACCCCCTTGGAGAGCAACGATGACTCCGCCGCTCGGCGACATCGCGCACATCGGCCACGCCCAACTGTTCACGCCCGACCTGGACGCCAGCGTGGGCTTCTTCACCGACTACCTCGGCCTCACCGTCAACGGCCGCGACGGCGACACCGTCTATCTGCGGACCTTCGACGACTACGAGCACCACAGCCTGGTGCTCACCGCCCGCTCCACCCCCGGTCTCGGCCGGCTCGCCCTGCGCGCCTCCGGCGAGGAGGCGCTGCGGCGCCGCGTGAGGGCGGTCGAGGAGGCGGGCGGCACCGGCCGCTGGACCGAGGACGAACCCGGCCTCGGCAAGCTGTACGTCACCACCGACCCGGACGGCCACGAGCACGCCCTGTACTGGGAGAGCGAGTACTACCGGGCTCCCGACGAGCTGAAACCGGCGCTGAAGAACCAGCCGCAGGCCAAGCCGAACCGGGGCGTCGGGGTACGCCGCCTGGACCACGTGAACTTCCTCGCCGCCGACGTCCTCGCCAACTCCGAGTTCCAGCAGCACGTCCTCGGCGCCCGGCCCACCGAGCAGATCCGGCTCGACACCGGGAGGATCGCGGCGCGCTGGCTGACGTACACGAACAAGTCCTACGACGTCGTCTACACCGCGGACCGGACCGGCAGCACCGGGCGGCTGCACCACATCGCCTTCGCCACCGACACCCGCGAGGACATCCTGCGCGCCGCCGATCTCGCCATCGACAGCGGGGTGTTCATCGAGACGGGGCCGCACAAGCACGCCATCCAGCAGACGTTCTTCCTGTACGTCTACGAGCCCGGCGGCAACCGGATCGAACTGTGCAATCCGCTCACCCGCCTGGTGCTCGCGCCCGACTGGCCGCTGATCACCTGGACGGAGGAGGAGCGCGAGAAGGGGCAGGCGTGGGGCCTGAGGACCATCGAGTCGTTCCACACGCACGGTACCCCGCCGGTCGCGTAACGGCGTTTCCCGGGCCCGCGCCCCGACGCGGAACCCCAGTCGATGAGATTGTTGACAAAAGTGTTGACGGAAATCGCCGTGGGTCTCTAGCGTCGGGGCACCCCGCCCGCACGAGAGGAAACAACGATGTCCTCCTCCTCCCCGCTGTCCGCCCGCGGCGGCAGACTGGCCCTCCTGGTCGTCGGCCTCTGCTGGCTGGCCGTCCTCTTCGACGGCCTGGACATGTTCATCTACGGCTCGGTCCTCCCCCACCTGCTGGAGACCCGGACCTTCGGCCTCACCCCGGACCGGGCCGGCGACCTCGGCAGCTACGCCACCTTCGGCATGCTGATCGGCGCGCTCACCGCGGGCACGATCGCCGACCGGATCGGGCGCAAGAAGCTGATGGTCTGCTGCGTGACCCTGTTCTCGCTGGCCTCGGGCCTGTGCGCGCTCGCCGACGGCGTCACGGTCTTCGGTCTCGGCCGCACCCTCGCCGGCGTCGGCCTCGGCGGACTGCTGCCGACCGCGATCAGCATGGTCTCCGACTACGCCCCGCGCGGCCGCGGAGCCCTCGTCATCGGCCTGCTGATGACCGCCCACCACGCCGGCGGCATCCTCTCCGCCTACGTCGCCCAGTGGCTCGTGGAGCCCGTCGGCTGGCGCGCCGCGTTCTGGGTGTGCGTGCTGCCGTTGCTGTTCGCCCCGGTCCTCGCCCGGTTCCTGCCCGAGTCGCTGAGCTTCCTCGTCGCCAAGGGGCGTACCGAGGAGGCCCGCGAACTGGCCGCCCGCTACGACGTCGAAGTGCCCGCCGCCAAGTCGGCCGGGGCCGGCGCGGGCGAGCGCTGGACCAACCTGGTCAGCCTCTTCCGCGGTGGCGAGTGGACCCGGACGCTGCTGTACTGGCCGGCCTCCTTCGGCGGTCTGCTCCTCGTGTACGGCGTCGCCACCTGGCTGCCCACCCTGATGCGTGCCGAGGGCTACGAGCTGGGCTCCGCGCTGTCCTTCGTGGTCGTCTTCAACCTCGGCGGCATCGTCGGCATGCTGGTCGCCGGCCGGGCCGCCGACCGCTTCGGCGCTCCGCGCGTCTCGGCGATCTGGTTCGCCCTCACCGCGGCCGGCGTGTACCTGCTCAGCGTGCACATGTCGATGACGGTGACGATGATCGTCGTCTTCGTCACGGGCGTCTTCCTCAACAGCGCCCAGACGATGATCTACGCGACGGTGTCCATCCGCTCCCACCCGGACAACCGCGCCACCGCCGTCGGCTGGACCTCCGGCATGGGCCGCTTCGGCGCGGTCTTCGGTCCCTGGCTCGGCGGCCGGCTCCTCGCCTCGAACCAGGGCGACTGGGGGTTCACCGCCTTCGCGCTCGCCGGTGTCGTCTCCATGGTCTTCATCGGGCTCGCGGCCCTGCGCCCCCCGGGGTCGGCCGCCCAGGACACCCCGCGCGAACAGCAGCTGGCAGCGCACTGACCGACCGGGCGGCCGGTCGAGGGCTGCCGGGCGAGCGGTGCCCGCCCCCCGGCCCGCCTGGCCCGGCCCGCCTGGCCCGGCCCGCCTGGCCCGGCCCGACGGGCGAGGCCGGGCCGGGGGACGGGCGAGAGGCCGGGCCACGTCCTGTCCGGGGGGCGTCGGACGGGCGGACGTCCCCGCCCCCGCGCTCCTCAGGAGGGGTCGCGCGCCGCGGCCTGCCGCAGGTGGCGGGCGATCAGCAGGTAGGTGGCCCTGGCCTTCTCGTCGTCCTTGGCGTCGTAGCCGTGGTCGGCGTCGGCGACCTCGTGGTGCTCGACCAGGGCGCCGGCCGCGGCCAGTCGCCCGGCGTAGCGCGCCGCCTCGGCGCGCAGCAGGTCGTACTCCGCCGTGATGACCAGGGCCGGCGCGATGCCCCGCAGGTCGGCGGTGTCCGAGGCGCCGGCGGGCGAGACCAGCCGGTCGGCTCGCCGGCGCGGATCCGGCACGTACGACGTGTCGAAGACGTCGGCCATCCAGGGCCGCAGCATCGGCCTGGCGACGGCGGCCTTCTTGTCGCGGGCGCTGGTCGCGAGGTCCAACGGGGGGTAGTGCAGCACCTGGAGCCCGATCGCGGGTCCGTCCTGCTCCAGGGCCTGGCGGGCCACGGCGGCGGCGAGCCCGCCGCCGGCGCTCTGCCCGCCCACACTGAGCCGGCCGCCGTCCCAGCCCTGTTCCGCGCCGTGCTCGGCGACCCAGCGAACGACGTCGTACGCCTGCGTGGGCGGGGCCGGGAACGGGTGCTGCGGGGCGACGACGTACCGCACGTTGACCACGACCACACCGGCCTCGACGGCGAGGATCCGGCAGAGCGCGTCGTCCATCTCCGGCATGGACATGACGTACCCGCCGCCGTGGAAGTTGACGTGGACGGGCGGCCGTCCGGCCGTCCCGGCCGGGGGCGCGTAGACGGTGACCGGAGCCGGGGCGACGGACGTGGGCACCGTCGACTCGCGGGCGTCCCGCGGGTAGGCGGGGAAGCGGGCCTGCCACGCGGCGGTGGAACCGGGACCGCCGGAACGGCGGCTCGCCAGTCGGGTGAGACCCTGCATCGTCTTGGCGGCGCGGGTCGCCACCGCGGGTCTGGCCAGGAGGGACATGGGCATTCCGTTCGTCGGGCCGTACCGTCGGGCGCCAGGTGCTGCTCACCGTCATCGACAGGATTCCTGGCGATCGATCGGGCTGAAAATAGCACGGTGCCGACCCCCGCACACCCCCTGGCCCGCCCTGCCCTCAGTCGCGCCGTGCCACGATCCGGTAGGCGTTGGACACGCCCAGCCGGTGCGACAGCGGCCGGACCGCGAACCGGTCCAGGAGGGTGGCCGCGATCAGCGCCGGAACGCCGGCGAGGAACAGGGCGGCCCGCAGCGCGCGCCGCGGCGCGCTCGGCCGCTCGGGCAGCCACGGCGCGTCCTCGGGGGGCGCCGCGTGGTCCAGCGCCAGCCATACGGCGGCCAGCAGATCCACCGGGTCGTGCGGTTCGGCGTGCTGCTCCGCGACCACCGTGAACCCCAGGTCCGCGAGCCGTTCCCGCAGGTTGGCCACCGGCACGAGGTGCAGGTGCTGCGGCTGGAGCCACGGCAGCCACCAGCGGCCGAGGAGGCGGGCGTAGCGGCTCTCCGGGTCCGGGACCTCGACGAGGAGGTGCCCGCCGGGCCGGACGGCCTCCCGAGCGGCGCGCAGTTCACGGTCGGGGTCCGTGCTGTGCTCCAGGTAGTGGAACATGCTCACCACGTCGTAACGGGCGGTCAGTTCGGACGCCAGGTCCGGGAACGCCCCCCGGTAGCCGTGCTCCACGCGCCCCTCCCGCGCGGCGAGTTCGACCCCGTCGGTGAAGTCCAGCCCGTCGAACACCGTCCCCGGCAGCACCTCCTTGGCGACCTCGCAGAAGTGCCCGTGCCCGGTGCCCACGTCCAGCCAGGTCTTCGGCGCGGCGTCGTGCGGGAGCATCGACTCGGCCCGCCCCCGGTACATCCCGGTGCGCCCGCCGAAGGTGTCGCCGAGCTTCTTCTCCCCGAGGCCGTCGTAGAAGTCCCGGTAGTAGAACTCCAGCCCCGCCGCGCCGAGCCGGGGGTTCTGGAAGATGTGCCCGCAGCCCTCGCAGCGGTCCAGGACGAACCGGCCCGGCTTGTGCTGGAGCAGGTCCGTGGTGCGCAGCCGCGTGGTCAGCCGGTCCGAGCCGCACCAGGGGCAGTCGGTGCGCCGGGGCTCGAAGAAGCGGTCCACGCCCGCCGCGAGATCGGCCTGGTAGACCGGCCGAAGTGCCGCGACGCGTTCCCCGGATCCCCTCTCGCCGCGCGCGGCGGCCCCCGTCCCGTCCCGTTCGGTCGGCTCCGTGCGGTCGCTCATGACAACTCCCTGGCGAGTTCCTCGAGATGGTCAGCGGCGGCGGACGTGCCGCCGGCCGCCCGGAAGGCGGCGCCGATCCGCCCGGCCGCCGCCCGGTACCCGGGTTCGTCCAGTACGGCGTCCAGGGCGGCGCCCAGTCGCCGCGCGCCGACCCGGCCGAACCGCACCCGCACCCCGGCCCCCGCGTCCGCGACCTGCCCGGCCACCACCGGCTGGTCGTCGCGGATGGGCGCCACCACCAGCGGGATGCCGTGCCACAGCGCCTCGCCCACCGTGTTGTGCCCGGCATGGCAGACCACCGCGGCCACACCTCGCTCCAGCAGGGCGAGCTGGGGAACATGCGGCACGACCAGCACGTCTTTGTCGTCGGCCGGCGCCCGCGGCGGAGAGCCGGGGTCGACGACCACCCCCTGCACCCGGTCCGCCCGTTCGCGCAGCGCTTCATCGCACACGCCGAGGAAGCGGCCGCCGACGTCGGTGTTCGCGGTGCCGAGCGTCACCAGCACGGTCGCGCGCGCGGCGTCGAGCCACTCCCAGGGGAAACCGGCCGCCGCGGGCCGCGCCGCGACCGAGGGGCCCACCCAGCGGACGCCCTCGGCGGGACCCGCCAGCTCCGCCACGCTGAACGCGAGGACGAGGTGCGGCGAGAACCGCGGGTCGGCGCCGCCCGCCGGGTCCCCGATCGAGGTCCGCAGCCGCGCGAGCCGCTCCTCCAGCCACTCCCGCACCTTCGGCAGCCCCGACAGCGGATCGGTGAACTCGGCCGAGGTGGTCGCCGAGGTCGCCCACGGCACGCCGAGCCGCTCCGCGACCAGCGCGCCCGCGAAGGCCTGCTGGTCGGCGACCACCACGTCCGGCCGGAACTCCCCGACGGCCACCCGCACCCCCGGCGCCATCGCCTCGGCGAGCGGCAGCAGGTACCACTCCCACAGGAACCTCAGCGCCTCGGGTCCGCGCAGCTCGGGCGGCCGGCTCCCTTCCGGCGCCCCGGCACACCCGAACACCTCGGCGCCCACCCCGGCGAGCCGCCGGAGCAGCGCGGGATCGGGGCACGCCCACGCCACCCGGTGGCCCCGCCCGGCGAGTGCGGCCGCCACGCCCACGGCCGGGTTGATGTGCCCGGTCAACGGCGGCACCACGAAGAGGAAGCGGCTCACCGGGCCTCGGCCCCCGTCGGCCGGGTCTCCCGCACCAGCGCCAGCACCTCGCCGCCCACCGCCGCGGCCGCCTCCACCAGCACCGAGTGCTCGTGCCCGGGGATCACCACGGTCCGGCAGCGCGGCAGCAACGCCTGGAGCCAGGGCGCCAGTTCGGCGAGGTCGGAGTCGCCGCCGTACACGGCGAGCACCGGGCAGCGGACCGCCGTGATCTCCTCCTCCGTCAGCACCCGGCTGGCCGGGATGTCCCTGCCCAGGGTGGTGTCGCGGGCGAGCCGCGCCGCGCCCCTGGCCAGCCGGGCGGTGTTGTGGCCGCGGTGCTCGGCGATCCAGGCGACGGCGTCCGGCTCGTTGTGCGCGAGCTGCGTCACCACCCGGTCCAGGATGCCGCCCAGCTTCACTGCCCAGGCGGCGGTGGCCGGTTCCGACTCGATGAGGGTGACGCTCGCCGCCCGCTCGGGACGGCGGGCCGCGTAACCGAACGCGACCGTCCCGCCGTAGGAGTTGCCGACCAGATGCACCGGGCCGGTCACCCCGAGGCGGTCGAGGAGCGCCGCCAGGTCGTCGATGTTGTCGTCCAGGGTGTAGCCCTCGGCGGGGCGTTCGCTGCGGCCGTGGCCGCGCAGGTCGTACATGACGACGTCCAGGCCCGCGGCGGCGAACGCGGGCGCCACGGTGAAGTAGTAACTGGCCAGGCTGTCGGTGAGCAGGCCGTGCACCAGCACCACGGTGGCGGTGGCCGCCCGGCCGTCGCGGGGGCCGATCCTCTGCACGTGCAACCGGACGGCGCCGGTCTCGACCATGGCCACGATCAGCTCGCCTCCGCGGCCTTCAGGCCCGCCACGACGTACTCGACGAGCCGTCCGACGGTCAGCTCGATGATCTCGTCGAACTCCATGCCGGCCAGGAACTCGGCGAAGTTGACCCGGTCGCCGTACCGCTCCTGGAGCAGCCCGGCCAGCGTGACCAGGTCGATGCTCTCCAGCTCCAGATCGCGGTTGAAGGTGGTGCGCGGGCCGATCTCGACGTCGTCGAGGCCGTACTCGTCCTCCATGAGCCGGGCGAGCATCTCCGTGAGGTCGGCGAGGACGGTCTCCTCGTCGGCGGTGACGGGGGTGTGGGGGGTCATCGGTCGTACTCCTTCGCTTCGACGGGACCCGTCGTCCAGGCCACGACATAGGTGCGGTCCGGCAGCCGGGACGGGTTGGCGGCCGGTGCGCAGTGCACGGTGTAGGCGCGTTCCAGGCGGCCCGCGACCGTCAGCCGGTCGCCGGCCGGGGCCGCGTCGAGGACGGCGAAGTCCCGCGGCCGCCCGCCGAACCCGGTGCCCTCCGCCTTGGCGACGGCCTCCTTCGCCGCCCAGAAGCGGGTGAACCACAGCGCCTCGGACCCGCCGGACGCCAGGGCGCGCAGCAGCCGCAGCTCGTCCGGGCCGAGGGCGGCGGCCAGGGTTTCCGGCGTCCGGCCGGTGACCTCCTCGATGTCGATGCCGGGACCGGGCCCGGGGGTGTGGGGCCGCACGATCGCCACGCCCGCCTCCGCGCAGTGGGCCAGCGACACGTCCAGCGAGGGCAGGACCCGGCCGTGCACACCGGTGACGTACGGCCGGCCCGCCTCGTCGTTGCGCACCCGCAGCTCGGCCGGGAAGACCGGTCCCTCACCCCGGTCCCACAGCCACCGCCGTACGGCGTCCTTGGCGGCGATCCGGCCGAGCAGCCACTGCCGGCGGCCGCGCGGCGGGTGCCGCGCGTACTGGGCGCGTTCCGGCCCGGCGAGCGAGTTGCGCATGATCAGCTCCCGGGACGCCAGGTCGGGCCAGCGCTCGTGGACCAGCGACCAGCCACCCGGACGGGCCTCGGAGAGGGTGTTGCGTTCCGGGAAGCGCTCGACGGGACGGGTCCTGGGGTCGTTGTCGAAGCGGCGGTCCTGCCAGCCGTACAGCTCCGCCCACACCACGCCGCCGACCGTCAGCTGGACGTCGGCCTCCAGGAGGGTGTCGGTGAGCGAGGTGATCCGCACCGAGCACGCCACCTCCGTGCCGGGTGCCGGGTGCGGCCCGTGGAAGCGCATCTCGCGCATGCCGACCGGGAACACGACGGTCCGGTCGTCGCGGCTCGCCATGATCCAGTAGCCGAGGATCTGGCCGACGTTGTCCAGCAGGGCGCCGGGCGCGGCCGGGGTGGTGATCACGCCCCGGACGTGCCGGTCGCCGATCGCGGTGAGATCGGTGACGCCCTGGAACGCCGGGCCGTGGAACATCCAGCGCTCGGCGTACAGCTGGGCGGCCGTGTGGTCGGGGCGGCGCTCGCCGGCGGGGCCGGCCGGCCAGGGGGCGGGCGGGGCCGGATGGGCGGCGGCGAGTTCGACGGTGGCGCGGGCCCGCGGGCCGAAGGAGACCGCCAGCCGGTCCGGGCCCTCGGGGACCGCCGTGACGGTGACGTCGACGGCGGGTGTGGCGGTGAGCCACTCCTCGAACCGCGCCCCGTGCACGGCGACCGGCACCCGGCCGGGCGCGGCCTCCCGCGCCGTGTCCAGGAGGTGCTGCACGATCGTCGTCGCCGGCACCACCGGCCACCGGTCGGACACCTCCGGCCAGCCGGGCCGTTGCGGGAAGAAGCAGTGGTCCAGGAGGTACGGCATCGTGTCGGGGGAGACCCGGACGGTCGCGCTGTACGGAGCCGGTGGACGGTCCGGGGGGACGGGGACGGGGACGGGGACGGGGACGGGGACGGGGACGGGGGCGGGGGCGGGGACGGGGGCGCGGACCGGTGCCGTCAGGAGGGCGGCCGCCGTGTCCGCCGTGTCCCTGAGCAGCGCGGACAGTTCGGCGGCGATCGGCGAGCCGGGGACGAGCGCGTCGAGAGCGCCGGGCGCGGAGTCCGCCTTCGTTCCCAACTGCGCTCGCAGAGAGGTGAGTTCCGCGGGCCCGAGGGACACCAGGGCGCCGTCCAGGTCGAGCCGGACCGGCTGCCGCGGCGGGCGTACGTCGCCGGTGCGGGCGGCCGGGGACGTCAGCGCCGGGGCCACCTCGGCGCCCGCCGCCCACAGCGCGGTCGCCACCCGGCGGAGCTGGGCGAGGCCCGTGCGGTGCGAGGAGTTGGCCGCGACGACGAGATGGTCGTGGCCGCCGAGGGTGGAGCCGACGAGGGAGCCGAGCTGCCCCGGTCCCATCTGCACGAACACCCGGTGGCCCGCCGTGTGCAGGGCCTCGGTCAGTTGCCGGAAGCGGACCGGTTCCAGCAGGTGCCGGACGAACAGCGCCCGCACCCTCGCCTCGTCCCCGGGGAAGGGCGCGGCGGTCGTGCCCGACCAGACGGGGGTGTGCGGCGCGTGCAGCCGGAACCGTGCGGCGGCCTCCTCGATCGGGCCGAGGTGGGGCTCCAGCATCGGCGTGTGGAAGCCGGAGCGGAACGGCAGCACCTGGCTCAGCACCCCTTGGGCGCGGAAGGCCCGCACGAACTCGTCGACGGCCGCGTCGGGACCGCACACCATCGACTGGCCCGGCGCGTTGTCGTGGGACAGCACCAGACCCGCTCCGTCCCACTCCTCCCCGCGCAGCGCGGCCAGCACCCGTTCGGCGGGCGCGCCGAGCACGCCGAAGGCGAGGCCCGGCACGGTGACGGCGTCCGGGTCGAAGCCGGCCATGAAGGCGTCGACCTCGCCCCCCGAGTACAGCCCGCCGGCCGCCATCGCGGTCCACTCGCCGAGGCTGTGCCCGGCGACGGCGTCCGGCACGATGCCGGTCCGGCGCAGCGCCGTGTCGAGGAGACGGCCGACGGCGACGACGCCCAGGCCGTGCCGCCCGAGGTCACCGGGCCCGTCCTCGGCGACGGTGAGCGCGGGCAGCCCGAAGTGGGCGGCGACATCGTCCACCCGGGGAGTGAAGTCGCCCTCCAGACCGGGGAAGAGGAGGGCCAGCTTTCCGCCGCCCGCGCCCAGCAGCGGGCCGGGCCGGAACCAGACGTCGCTGCGGCCGTGCCAGGCCCGCCCCTTGGCGACCGCGCGGCGGGCCAGGGCGAGCCGTCTGCCGTCCGGGCCGACGATGCCCAGCCGGACGGCTCCGGCCTGCGGACGGGGGCGGGCCGGATCGAGTCCGGCGGCGCGTACGGCACCGTCGTCGGCGTCCAGCAGGGCGGCGAGGCACTCGGGGGAGTCGGCGGCCAGGAGGAGTACCGGTTCCGGCTCGGTGACCCGGACAGCCGGACGGGGGCCGCGGATCCCCGGCGGTTCCTCCAGCACCACGTGCGCGTTGATCCCGCCGAACCCGAACGCGTTGACCGCCGCCCGCCGGACCGGCTGGTCCGGGCCGGTCTCCCAGGGGGCGGCCTTCTCCAGGGTGCGGAAGCGGGTGCGGGCCAGCGCCGGGTGCGGGTCGTCGCAGTGCAGGGTCGGCAGCAGCGTCGCGTGGTGGACGGCGAGGGCGGCCTTGACCAGTCCGGCGACCCCGGCGGCCGGCATGGTGTGCCCGATCATCGACTTGACCGAGCCCAGCACGGCCTCGCCGTCACCGGGCCCGAACACCTCGGCCAGCGTGGCGAGTTCGGCGCCGTCACCGGCCGGGGTGCCGGTGCCGTGCGCCTCCAGCAGGCCCACCGAACCGGGCGCCGCCGGATCGAGCCCGGCGGCCCGCCACGCCTGCCGTACCGCCTGTGCCTGGCCGCCCGGATCCGGGTTGACGAGCCCGGCCGCGCGGCCGTCGCTCGCCACGCCGGTGCCCCGGACGACGGCGTAGATCCGGTCGCCGTCGCGTTCGGCGTCGGCGAGCCGCTTCAGGACCACCACGCCCGTGCCCTCGCCGATCAGGAGACCGTCGGCGTCCCGGTGGAAGGGGCGGATGCGCTGGCTGGGGGAGAGGGCGCGCAGTTGGGAGAAGACGCTCCACAACGTGATGTCGTGGCAGTGGTGGACGCCTCCCGCGAGCATCAGGTCGCACCGCCCGGTGGAGAGTTCGCCCACCGCCTGGTCGACGGCGACCAGCGAGGAGGCGCAGGCCGCGTCCACCGTGTAGGCCGGCCCGCGCAGGTCGAGCCGGTTGGCGACCCGGGAGGCGGCCAGGTTGGGCACGAGACCGATCGCCGACTCGGGGCTGTCCGGCCCCAGCCGGTCGGTGAACGCCCGGCGCACCGCGTCGAGTTGGCGGTGAGTGAGGTCCGGCAGCAACTCGCCCAGGGTGTGCACGAGCTGGCCGGCGGTGCGCACCCGCTGGTCGAGCCGGACCAGGCCCGGGGTGAGGTAGCCGCCCCGGCCGAGGACGACACCGACCCGGCCCCGGTCCGGGAGGCGGTCCGCGCCGCCCGCGTCGTCGAGGGCGGCGGCGGCCACGTGCAGCGCGATGAGCTGGTCGGGCTCGGTCCCGGCCACCGAGTTCGGCATGATCCCGAACCGGACGACCTCGACCTGCGCGAGCCCGTCCACGAACCCGCCGCGCCGGGCGTACACCCGGTCCGCGACGGCCGGCTCGGAGGCGGTGCCGGGACGGTAGTAGTCCGCGTCCCAGCGCCCGTCCGGCACCTCCCCGACGGCGTCCACGCCGTCCCGCAGGTTCCGCCAGTACGTGTCCAGGTCGGGGGCGCCCGGCAGCAGCACCGACATCCCGACGATGGCGACCGGCACTTGACGAGGCGTCACGGCGCCGGTCACCAGCCCGGAGCGGTGTGGACGACGGCGGTCAGGGACTCGTCGCCCCAGGCCAGCTCCCGCAGCAGCGCCGCGGTGCCCTCCTCGGGGTCGATCAGCCGGATGCCGCGCCGGGCGTACTCGCGGGCCAGCTCCGCGCCCACCATGCCGCTGTGCCCGGCCGCGGGCGCCCACGGACCCCAGTGCACCGTCAGCGCACGACGGCCGGTGCGGGCGGCGTAGGCGGCGCCGAGGGACTCCAGGGCGTCGTTGGCCGCCGCGTAGTCGGCCTGGCCCCGGTTGCCGAGGACGGCGGCGACGCTGCCGAACAGCACCGTGAAGGCGGGCGCGGCGGGCAGTTCCTCCAACGCCGTGAGCAGCGCCCGGGCGCCGGTGGCCTTCGTGCCGTAGACCCGCCGGAAGGACTCGGCGCTCTTCTCCGCGATGAGCCGGTCCTCGATCACGCCGGCCGCGTGGACCACGCCGTCGAGCCGGCCGTGCTCGGCGTGGATCTCCTTCACGGCCTGGCGTACGGCGTCCGGCTCGCGGAAGTCCACCGAGCGGTAGCGGGCCGGGCTGCCGAGCGCGGCGAGTTCCTCCAGGGTCGCCCTGATCTCCCGCTGCGCGAGCAGGAGTTCGGCGGCACGGTTGATCTCGGCCGGCCTCGCCCCGCCGCGCGCGGCGAGCGCGGCGCGCAGCTCGGCCGGGGTGCGGGCGGCCGCGGTGTCCGCGTCCTCCGGCCGGTCCGGCGCGGGGGTGCGGCCGAGCAGTTCCAGCCGGCAGCGGGCCGCACCGGCGAGCGCGGCGGCGAACTGCGCGGTGATGCCCCGCGCCCCGCCCGCCAGCACCACCACCGAGTCCCGGTCCAGGCCCAGCGCGGCGGCTTCGGCCGCACCGTCCCCCGCCGGTCCGGCGCCGGTACCGCCCAGCGGGCCGAACGGCTCCCCCACCAGCTCGAACCCGTGCCGCCCGGCGGCCGACCGCACGACGACCGGCGTACGGTCCGGTGCGGCGGCCTCCTCGGCCACCGCGGCGGCGACGCCGGCGGGCGAGACGTCGGCCAGGTCGACGACCCGCGCCACCGTCTCCGGGTACTCGTGGGCCACCGTGCGGAACAGGCCGCGCAGCCCGGCCGACCGTGCCTCGCCGCCGGCCGGGCGGACGGCCAGCAGCCACCGCGGCCGGCCCGCCAGGGCCGCCTTCAGCACCGGGAACGCGTCCGGCAGGACGGACGTGCCGTCGTCCGCGAGCGCCCCGAGGTACAGCACCCCGTCCACCGGCCCGTCCGCGTCACCCAGCAGGTGCTCCGGGCCGCGCACGACCACCTCGGCGCCGAACGCCTCGATGCGGGCCGCCACTTCCGGGGCGTGGCCGAGGAGGACCCAGCGGGTGCCGCGGAACAGGGCGGCGGGGTCGGTGCCGCCCGGACCGCCGAGCGGCACCGGGCGCAGGACGTGCCGCCGCGGCGGCTCACCGCTCACCGCCTCCCCGGCGGGCGACCGCGCGGGCGTCGGCTCGTCCGGCGCCGCGGACGTCCCCGGCGCGAGCGGCGTCTCGGGTGCCGCCGACGTCTGCGGTGCCGCCGGCGTGCCCAGCCGGGCCGTCAGCCAGCCGGTCACCGCCGCCGCCGTACGCGCCTTGGCCAGCTCCTCCAGCTCCGCGTCGTCCATCGAGGCGAGGTCCGCGCCGCCCCCGGCGCCCAGCCGTCTGGCCAGTTCGCCGGCGATCTCGGCGCGCTTGATGGAGTCGATGCTGAGGTCGGCCTCCAGATCGAGGTCGGGCTCGATCATGTCGACCGGATAGCCGGTGCGTTCGCTGATGATGTCCAGGACCATCTGCTGGACGTCGACGGGCCCGGCGGTCCGTGCCGCGGGCTCCGGTGCCGGTTCCGGCACCCGCGGCGGTGCCGCGACCGGGAGGCCGGGCGGTCGGGGCACGGCCTCGACGGCGGGCAGCGGCACCTGCCCGAGGACGGGCGCGGCGGCCGGTCCGGCCACCGGCGCGCCGGGCGCCCCGCCGAAGTAGGTGAGCAGCACGTCCCGTTGGGCGGCGATCATCTCGCGGCTGGTGCGCAGGAACTCGGAGATGAGCGCGTCCCGGTCGGACGGGACGCCGGGCGGGGGGTTGGTCGTCACAGTCGCCTCCAGGGTGTCCACGACACGTCGGGCCGGTGCCAGGGCACCGGGGAGGAGGGCGCCGGCGGCGGTGCGGACGAGGTGCCCGTCCACCGTCCAGCCGGGGACCTCGGGCGCCGGGGCGCGTACCGCGTCGACCGCGTCCCGGCCGCGCAGCAGCCCTCCGGTGCGCACCGGCAGCCCCGCCACGGCGAGCCGGGCGAGGGCGTCGAGCCAGTCGCGCAGGCCACCGCCGGGCCGCGGCTCGCACGCGACGGCGGTGTGCGGCCGCTCGCCGAGGATCTGCCCGACCAGCCGGGTCAGCACCGAGCCGGGACCTGCCTCGACGAAGACGCGCGCGCCCGCCTCGTACATCGCCTCGATCTGCTCGGCGAACGAGACCGGGGCGCCGATCTGTGCGGCGAGTTCCGCCCGGACCGCGTCCGCGTCGGCGGCGTACGGGGCGGCCGTGCGGTTGGACCAGACCGGGAACTCGGGCGCGTGCACCGGGCGGGCCGCGAGCGCCTCGGCGAAGCGGGCACCGGCCCCGGCGACCAGCGGGCTGTGGAAGGCGCACGCCACCGGGATCCGCTGGACGCCGAGACCCGCCTCGCGCAGCAGCCCCACCACCTCGTCGACCGCGTCCGTCGGACCGGAGACGACCGTCTGGCGGGGGGAGTTGCGGTTGGCGACGACGACGGTGTCCGGTGCGCCCGCCGCCTTGAGGGCCTGCTCGACCTCCTCGGCGCCGGCGGCGACCGCGGCCATGGTTCCCGGGTCCTCCCCGGCGGCGGCCCCGAGGATCGCCGCCGCCCGCTCACCGCTCAGCTCCAGCAGGGTCTCGGGGGCGAGGGCGCCGGCGGCGCACAGGGCGACCAGCTCGCCGTAGCTGTGCCCGGCGGCCATGTCCGGCTCCACGCCGGCGGCCGTGAGCAGGGCGTGCGCGGCGAGCCCGGCGATACCGAGGGCGGGCTGCGCCACCCGGGTGTCGGTGAGCGCGGCCCGCTGCCGTTCCCGGGTGGCGTCGTCGAAGGCGGCCGGCGGGTGGATCGCGTCGGCGTGTTCCCGCCCGAGCTCAAGGTAGGCGCGCGACTCGGGGAAGGCGACGAACAGTTCGGCGAGCATGCCGGTGCGCTGGCTGCCCTGGCCGGGGAAGAGGAAGGCGACCTGGCCGCCGCCGGCGGAGCCGGGTGCCGCCAGGTGGATGCCGCGGGCGGGGTCGGCGCCGGCCGGGTCGTCGAGGACGGTCCTCAGCTTGCCGGTCAGGTCGTCCACATCGGTCGCCACGACCGCGATCCGCACCGGGTCGGTGCTCGCGTCCGAGCGCCGCGCCGCGGCGAGCGCCAGGTCGCGCAGGCGCCACGGACGGCCGTCCGCCTCGGCGGCCCCGAGGAGGTCCGCGACCGCGCGACGGGCCGACTTCTCGTCCCGGCCGCGGAAGACGAACAGTTCGGCCGGCCAGGCGTCGAGCCCTCGCGCCGGCGCCACCCCGTCGGCGTGGGCGCCCAGCACCACGTGGAAGTTGGTGCCGCCGAAGCCGAAGGCGCTGACCCCGGCGAGACGTTCGGCGGCGGGCACCGCCCACGGCCGGGCCCCGGTGTGGAAGGCGAACGGGCTGCGGTCCGCGTCCCAGGCGGCGTTGGGCGTCTCGACGTGCAGCGTCGGCGGCCGGACGCCCGTGTACAGCGCGAGCGCCGTCTTGATCAGGCCGGCCAGCCCGGCCGCGCACTTGGTGTGTCCGATCTGCGACTTGACCGAGCCGATCACACAGCCGCCCGCCGCGGCGCCCGCCTCGCCGAACACCTCGCCGAGGATGGCGAGTTCGGTGCGGTCACCGACCACCGTGCCGGTGCCGTGCGCCTCGACGAGGCCGACCTGGGCCGGGGAGACGCCCGCGTTCGCGTAGGCCCGCTCCAGCGCGGACCGCTGGCCCTCGGGACGGGGCGCGGTCAGTCCCAGGGAGCGGCCGTCACTGGAGGAGCCGAGGCCCTTGATGACGCCGTAGACCCGGTCGCCGTCGCGCTCGGCGTCCGCGAGCCGCTTGAGGACCACGCAGGCCACCCCCTCGCCGAGGGCGATGCCGTCCGCCGAGCCGTCGAAGGCGCGGGAGCGTCCGGTGGGGGAGAGGGCGTGCACCGAGGAGAAGAGGACGTAGTCGTTGATGCCGTTGTGCAGGTCGGCGCCGCCGCACAGCACGATGTCGCTGGTGCCGGCGAGGAGTTCCTTGCAGGCGACGTCGACCGCGGCCAGCGAGGAGGCGCAGGCGGCGTCGACGGTGTAGTTGGCGCCGCCGAGGTCCAGCCGGTTGGCGATCCGGCCGGAGATGACGTTGGCGAGCATGCCGGGGAACGAGTCCTCGGTGAGCCGCGGGAGCTGCTCGTCCAGACCCCGCGGCACCTTCCCGTAGTAGGAGGGCAGTACGGCCCGCAGGGTGGCCGCGTTGGAGAGGTCGCTGCCGGCCTCGGCGCCGAACACCACCGAGGTGCGGGAGCGGTCGAACTCCCTTCCCCCGTCGCCGTACCCGGCGTCCTCCAGGGCCCGCCGGGCCGCCTCCAGGGACAGCAGCTGGACCGGCTCGATGTGGCCGAGGGAGGCGGGCGGGATGCCGTAGCGCAGCGGGTCGAAGGGGATCGGCGGCAGGAATCCGCCCCACTTCGAGGGGGTGGACGCGCCGTGGTGCACGGCCGGGTCCCAGCGGTCGGCCGGCACCTCGCCGACGGCGTCCACACCGCCGACCACGTTGGCCCAGAACGTGGGCAGGTCGGGCGCCTGCGGGAACATGCAGGCCATGCCGACGACGGCGACGTCGAGCGGCGCGGGCGCGGTGGGACGGGGGGCGTCCCCGACGCCGAGTTCGGCGGCCCGCCGGGACAGGAAGGCGGCCGCTCCCGTCGTCACGGACGTGTGCAGTTCGGTGAGGGTCGTGGTCGCCGAGCGCAGCACGGCGACCTCGCCGGCCATGAACATGCCGTCGTCCAACTGCCGTTGCTCGTCGACGGGCGCGAGCACGCCGTCCGCCTCCCGTGTCACCCCCTTGCTCGCGAGGCGCAGCCGGCCGATGTTGAGCCGCTCCAGCTCCTCCCAGATCCGCCGGTCGGGGACGCCCTCGGCGCGCAGCCGGGCCGCCTCCTCGCGGTAGCCGGCGGCGAACGGGCTGGGCACGCAGCGCGTGGCGTGCCCCGGCGCCGACTCCAGCAGTGTGGTGCGGTCGGCGGCCAGCACCTGTCGCTGGAACAGCGGCCGGATCGCGCCGTGCGCCACCGCCTCCTCGGTGAACAGGTACGCCGTGCCCATCAGGACGCCGACGGCCGCCCCGCGCGCGGTCAGCGGCGCGGTGAGCGCGGCCACCATCGCGGCCGACCGCTCGTCGTGCACCCCGCCCGCGAAGAACACCTCGATGCCGGCGGCGTCCCCGCCCTCGTCGAAGTAGTCCTCCAGTACGCAGAGTTGGGCCTCCCACAGCGGGAAGCTGGCGCGCGGTCCGACATGCCCGCCGCACTCCGAGCCCTCGAACACGAACCGGCGCGCACCCGCCTGGAGGAACTGCCGCAGGAGCCCCGGCGACGGCACGTGCAGGAAGGTCCGGATCCCGTCCCGCTCCAGCGCCTGCGCCTGCGCGGGCCGCCCGCCCGCGATGATCGCGTACGTCGGCCGCAGCTCCCGTACGGCCTCCAACTGCGCCGCCCGTACGTCCTCCGGCGCGAAGCCGAGGACGCCGACCCCCCAGGGCCGGCCGGCCACCGCCTCGCGCGTCTCGGCCAGCATCTCCCGGGTGCGCTCGCCGTCCGCCAGGGCCAGGGCGAGGAACGGCAGCGCCCCGTCCGCGGCGACCGCCGCCGCGAACCCGGCCCCGTCGCTGACCCGTGTCATCGGCCCCTGGGCGACCGGCAGCCGGGTGCCCAGCGCCCGGCTCATCGGCGTCCCGTCCGCGGGCGCCCGTACGGTCCCCTCGTCGGTCAGGGCGGCGCGCACCGCGTCCCGTAACGCCCGTACGGTCCGCCGTGCGTCGCCCCAGCGGTCGGCGAACCGGGCGGCGAGGAAGCCGTCCTGGCCCACCGGCAGCAACTGGGTGCGCGGGTCCCGCGCGCCGAGCAGCGCCGCGATCTCCCGCGGTCCGGCGTCCTCCGGCAGCCGCGGGGCGTCCGGGCCCCGGCGCAGCAGCACCCGGTGACCGGCCACGACGACGGTCTCCGAGCCGTCCAGGGGGCGCAGTGCGGCGGCCGCGGCCTCGGGCAGCGCGGATTCCGCCAGCAGGGCGAGCTGTCCGTCGAGGACGACCCCGGCCGCCCCGCCGGCCACCGCGGCAGCGGCCGTGTGTGGTCCGATGCCCCCGCAGGCCCACACCGGTAGGTCCAGGTCCGGTGCGGACAGCAGCTGTTGGAGCAGCACGAAGGTGCTCAGCGAGCCGATGCGGCCGCCGCACTCGCCGCCCCGCGCGATCAGGCCGTGCGCCCCGTCGCGAGCCGCCTGCCGCGCGCCCGCCAGATCGGTGACCTCGACCAGGACACGGTGGCGTGCGGCGAGAGCGGTCGGCGTCCAGGACGCGTCGGCGGCCAGGACCACCGTGTGCGGGCCGTCGGCTCCGAGGCCGGCGGGCGACAGCCGGCACCGGGGGCCGACCCGGACCCCGAACCCGCCGGGCGCCGAGCGCCGCAATCGGGCCAGCGCCTCGCGTGATCTTCGGCCGCCGTCGCCGAGATCGAGCACGCCCAGGCCGCCGGCGCTGCCGACCGCGAGGGCGAGCCCGGCATCGGGTTCGCCGAAAGGGGTGATGCCGATGATCATGTCCTCGGAGCGCACAGTGGACGTCATTGATTCTCCGAATCAAGGGTGAAACTGCACGGTGGGGGGTTCGGGACGGCAAAGGCGTGCACCGGGATCCCGGCGGGAAAGGATCACCGCGGAAGACCGTAAGAGCGCTTGTTCGAAGCGCGTTGAAAGGTAGTGGTCTTATTACTCGCCAGTCAACGTTTGAACGACCGCTCGGTTTCGCGCCGTATTGATTCGGTCACCCTCGAGGAAAAGGCCACGGCGTAGGAAAACGGAACTATTGCGTTTCCCGCGGGTCCCGTTCGCCGGATCCACGCATTGTTGAAAGGCGCACGACCGGAGGAAATGGGTTCCTTTTGGATCGCATGTCCGGAACGGGAGCCGGAAGATCCGCTCCGATGCCGCCCCGCGCGCAGCGTCTCCGCGTCGCGCCCGAGTGACCGGGAAGGGCCCGGATCCGCCCGTCCCCTCCGGAGCCGGACCCGCTCGCCGCTCAGTGGGTGGCGTGGCCCCCGTCCAGGGCGACGGCCCACCCACCGCTCAGCGGGTGGCGCGGGCCCCGTCCAGGGCGACGGCCAGGACAGGCGGTCGGGCTGCGCGTCGTCGGTGAAGGAGGTGGTGGCCATGATGCCCGCCACCATCCGCGGCAGGCCGCCGAAGTGTCCGCCTCGGCGCGGCCCTCGCCGCCCTGCTGGTTCCGGTCCGCCGCGCCGCCCGCCCCTCGGGCCCGGCGCCCCGCCCCGCCTCGCCCTGGGCACCGGTACGCGTACGGTAGGGTTCACCTGCGCGTTCCCCCGGTTCAGCGGGGAACGCGGCGGGACGTGGCGCAGCTTGGTAGCGCACTTGACTGGGGGTCAAGGGGTCGCAGGTTCAAATCCTGTCGTCCCGACCGGCGTGAGGTGGTCGGAGGCCGCCTTCTCGGACGAGAAGGCGGCCTCCGTCATGGCCGGACCCGGCTCCCGCCACCGTGCGACGGGTACCGCGCCACGACCGCCCCCAGATACCCCCGCAGCATCACCTTCGCCTCCTCCAGCAGCGTCGCGTCCCCCGCCGGATCCCGGCGGAACGCCTCCTGCGCCAGGGCGTCCGCCGCCAGAACCGCCGCGTGGCACGCGCGGGACAGCGCCTCGTCGTCGTCCGCCAGGTCCAGGGCGAGCAGGACACGGCGGACGCCGTCGGCCATCCGGCGCTTGTGCTCGCGGTCGGCGGCCCGGGTCCGCTCGGTCAGCCCGCTGCCGAACCACAGGGCGCGGAAACCGTGTTCGGTGCGGTAGACGCCGGTGAACGCGTCGAGCAGCACGCCCACCGGGTCGGCCCACCGCTCGGCCGCGGCGGCCCGCGCCAGATCGTCCATGAGCCCTTCGATGCGCGCGATGTATCCCGCCGCCAGGGCGTCGATGAGCGCGTCGCGGTCGGGCAGGTACTGGTAGAGCGAGCCGACCGACACCTCCGCCTCGGCCGCCACCCGCGTCGTCGTGAGCGCCTCGACCCCCTCCGCGACCAGCACGCGTTCGGCGGCCTCGAGCACCAGTGCCAGCCGTGCCCGGCTGCGTGCCTGCCGGGGCGTGCGGCGCAACGGGGTGGCGCCCTGATCCGCGGTTGCCGGGCCCAAGAACAGCCTCCGAACATGAAGGTGACTTTGTTTCACGTTTACGCTACCGTCGCGCCCATGACCGACTCAAGCTCCGCGCTGGGTCAGGAGCGGGCCGCCGTGGCCGACGCCTGCCGGCGCCTGGCGGCCGAAGGCCTCCTCATCGGCACGGCCGGGAACGTGAGCGTGCGCGTGGGGGACCGGGTCGCCGTCACGGCGACCGGAGCGGTCCTCGGCCGGATCACCGCCGACCAGGTGACCGTCGTCGACCTGGACGGCGCGATCGTGGCCGGAACCCTGCGACCCACCTCCGAACTGGAGCTGCACCTCGGGGTCTACCACCGCTACGGCACCGGGGCGGTCGTCCACACGCACGCCCCGATGGCCACCGCCGTGTCCTGCGTCCTCGACGAACTCCCGTGCATCCACTACCAGTTGCTCGCGCTGGGCGGCACCGTGAGGGTCGCGCCGTACGCCACCTTCGGCACCCCCGAACTCGCGGCCTCGGTGCTCGACGCCCTGGACGGGCGCGGTGCCGCCCTGATGGCGAACCACGGCGCGGTCACCCACGCCCCGACTCTCGAACAGGCCGTCGAGCACGCCCTGCTGCTCGAATGGGCCTGCGGCGTGTACCGGCACGCCGCCGCCATGGGCCGGCCCCGCGTCCTGGACGAAGGCCGGCAACTCGCCGTGATCGAGGCCGCCCTGGCCCGCGACTACGGCACCACCCACCCCGTACCGCCCGTGCAGGAGGGAAACCGATGAACCCCGACACGATGGACGTCGTCACGATGGGTGTGCACGTCCTGGACGTGCTGGTACGGCCGGTGGAGGCGATACCCGAGGGGCAGGGCGCGACCCTCGTCGAGGACATCAGGATGACCGCCGCCGGGACCGCCGGCGGCACCGCCCTCACCCTCGCCAAACTGGGCGCCACGGTCCGCAGCGCCGGCGCCATCGGGACCGACGCCTCCGGGGACATGCTCGTCCAGCTCCTCCGACGGGCCGGGATCGACACGGAGTTCCTCGTCCGGCGCACCGACACCGCCACCTCCGCGAGCGTGCTGCCGATCCGCCCCGACGGCGGCCGGCCCTCGCTGCACCTGCTCGGCGCCAACATCACCTACGGCCTCGACGACGTGCCCTGGGACGCCCTCGCCCGGGCCACCCACCTGCACCTCGGCGGCCCCGAGCTGATCGGCGTCGACGTCGCCGCGCGCATCCTGTCGTACGCCAAGGAATACGGCACGGTCACCTCCGTGGACTTCCTCGCGCCCGGTGCGCTGGGCAGCTTCGAACAGATCGAGGCGGCACTGCCCCACATCGACCACCTGCTGCCCAACGAGGACCAGGTGCTCGGCTTCTCCGGTGAGCGGGACCTGGCGGCCGGCGTGCGCAAGCTGCGCGAGGCCGGCGCGGGCGTCGTCGCGGTGACCCGCGGCGGGGACGGCGCGCTGGTGGTGAGCGCCGACGGCAGCGAGACGGTCCCCGCCTTCGCGGTGGACGTCGTCGACACCACCGGATGCGGTGACGCCTTCTCGGCCGGATACCTGCGAGGTGTCTCCCTCGGGCGCGCACCGGCGCGGGCCGCCGTCCTGGGCTGTGCCGCGGCGGCCCTGGTCGCCCAGGGACTCGGCAGCGACCACGGTGACTTCGACCTCGCCGCCGCCGAGGAGTTCGCCGAGAGCGGGAAGACGCGGGCGTGAAATCCCCGGGCCGACAAATGGGTGGACAACGCCCGCACGGCTGACCATCGTTGAGCGACATGGATCAACAACGGATCTGGGACGCCGATGTCGCCGGACGCTACGACACCCCCGGCACCGGCATGTTCGCACCCGAGGTGCTCGGACCGGCCGTCGACCGGCTCGCCGAACTGGCGGAGGGCGGCCGGGCGTTGGAGTTCGCCGTCGGCACCGGGCGGGTCGCGGTGCCGCTCACCGGGCGGGGAGTGCCGGTGACCGGTGTCGAGCTGTCCCCGCCGATGATCGAGCGGCTGCGGACCAAGGCGGACGAGTCGGCGATCCCGGTGGTCGTCGGCGACATGGCGACGGCCCGCGCACCGGGGGAGTACACGCTCGTCTACCTCGTCTACAACACGATCTCCAACCTGCTCACCCAGGCCGACCAGGTCGCGTGCTTCCGCAACGCCGCCCGGCACCTCGGACCCGGCGGCCGGTTCGTCGTCGAGCTGTGGGTGCCCGAACTGCGCACGCTCCCGCCGGGGCGGGAGGCGACCGTCTGGCACTGTGAGCCCGGCTACATCGGCCTGGACACCTACGACGTCCTGCGCCAGCACGTCGTCTCGCACCACTTCAGGTTCGACGAGAGCGGTCGGCGGGCCCAGCTGGACCGCAGCCCGCACCGGTACGTCTGGCCCGCCGAACTCGACCTGATGGCGCAACTGGCCGGCTTCCGGCTGGAGTCCCGGCACGCCGACTGGACCGGCTCGGAGTTCACCGCCGAGTCGCGGTCCCACGTGTCGGTGTACCGGCTGCCGTCCCCCGACACCCGGCACCCGCGAGACCCCCGCCCCTGACACCCGCACACCCCGAGACCCCCGCCCCTGACACCCGCACACCCCGAGACCCGCACCCCCCGAGACAGGCGCCCCCTGACACAGGCGTCCCCTGCGACCGGCACCCCCGAGACTGGCGTCCCCTGCGACCGGCACCCCCGAGACCCCACCCCCTGAGACAGGCGCCCCCCTGCGGCCCGCGTCTCCTGACTCACCTGCTGGACGCCCTCTTGACGGCGACGGGGGGCGGATCGACACTCGGACCGGGAATCCTAGTGAACGGGTAGGGAAACACATGGGGTGTGAGACGGTAGCGGTCGCCCGTCGAGTGAGCCGCACGCAATGGGCGTCCCCCCTTCTCACCTCCCGCCGCCACATCGACCTGCTGCGCGTCTGCAGCGCGATGCCCCAGGGCTGAACCAGCCCTTCCCCTGCGCCGAGCCCCCTCGACGGTGTCCCCGCGGCACCGTCCGCGCCGGCGTGCGGAATGCGGGCTGGGCCCTCCGTCCGACCCCTCCCGTCCGACGTCACATCCGCCGCGCGTCCGCCCACGCGCCCGCCCCCGGGGAGAGTCATGACCGTCACACCGCAGGCCGCCCACCCGTCCACCCGACCGGCCCCCGCCTTCCGGGGCCGGATCGGCCGCGACGCGCGCAGCGGCCACTACGCCGTGCCGCGCCGCTACCGGCTCCACCTCTCGCCGGCCGACCCCGACGGCCTGCGCATCGCCGTCGTCCACAGCCTGCTCGGCCTGGACCGCGCCTGTCCCGTGACGTTCCTGCCCGCCGTCCCGGACTGTCCCGACGGCGGCCACTCGCAGCTGCGTCCCCTGTACGACGCCAGCGCGCACCACTACACCGGACCCGCCCTCGCGCCGGTCCTCAGCGACGACTGGTCGGGTCGGATCGTCTCCACCCACGGCCCCGACATCGCCCGCGACCTCGCCCGGCACTTCGGCGGCGGCCGGCCCTCGCTGTACCCGTGCGGCACGGAGTCGGAGATCGAGGCCGTCCAGCGGATGTGCGCCCAGGGCATCGAGGAGGCCGCCCAGCGCGCCGGAGCGGCCGGCGCCGACGCGTCGGAGCGCGCCGCGGCCCTCGACACGCTGCTCGGCACGCTCGGCGTCCTCGAACAAGGGCTCAGCGCCCGGCCCCATCTGATCGGCACGCAGATCACGGCGGCCGACGTCGAGTTGTGGGTGACGTTGGTCCAGCTCGACACCGTGCACCGCCACCACCTCGACGCCGACACGGTGCGCCGCGTCGCCGGGCACCCCGCCCTGTGGGAGTACGCCCGCCGGCTGGCCGCGCACCCCGCCTTCGGCGGCCATCTCGACCTCGACGGCGTCAACCGCCGCCACCACGCCCGCTGTCAGGGTCTGGAGGCCGCCGGCTCGGCCGTCCAGATACTGGACTGGGCGAGCCACACGACCCCCGTCACGGGCACGGAGGCGCAGGTCGCGCGGTCCTGACCCGGTCCAGTGGCTGGACCGGCGTTGACAACCGTTCGGGCGACTGTCTTAACTTACGACCCAGAACGGTCATGAGCGTCAGCGACAAGCCCTGGCTTGCTGACCGGCAACCCTCGCTCGGCGGTGGGGTGCCCCAGGTGACGACCGGACCGGATGACGTTCGGTAGACGTTTCGGTAAGCGCGAGGGCCCCACGGGGCCGGACAGTGACGGTGACGGACATGTACGCAGCCTCTCGGACGGCGCCCCGCCGCCTCCGCGGCTGCGTACGGCCGTACCTCGACGTCCTCGTCGCCGACCGCGCCGTCGATCTCCTCCGCGTGAACAGCGCGCTGTGTACCGCGCCGGGCCGTGCCCGCTGTCGGGGCTGAACCCCTCACACCCTTCGCCCCGTCACCGCGTTCCTGACGAACACCGCCTGCGCGGTGTGCCGTTGTCCGCCCCACCCCGGTTCCCCGTACGCATCCGCGCGCCGTGCCGCGCCGGCCCGTCACGGAGCGGCCACCGCCGCCCCGCCGCGCCGCCGCGGCCACCCACGCCCGCCGTGATCCGGGGTGCCCCGACTCCCGCCGGAGCCCCTCATGAGTGAACCCCCAGGCGCCGTGGCCCTCGCCGAGGCACCACCCGCCGTACCCCCGCCGCGCCACCGGCTCACCGCCCAGCGCGTCCAGCCGCTGCGCCGGCCCGGACGCTGGATCGCCACCGCGGTCGTCCTGGTGCTGGCCGCCCAGTTCGTCCACGGCCTGGTGACCAACCCGTTCTACCAATGGGACCGCTTCGGCTACTGGTTCCTGCGCCCGACGATCCTCGACGGACTGCTGATCACCCTCGAAGTGACGGCCTGGAGCGCGGTGCTGGGCCTCCTCGGCGGCATCCTGCTCGCCCTGGCCAGGCTCTCCCGCAGCCCGGTGCTGCGCGCCGCGAGCTGGACCTACGTCTGGGCGCTGCGCTCCGTCCCGCTCATCGTCGTGCTGCTGTTCCTCTACAACTTCAGCGCCCTGTACAAGACGTTGAGCGTCGGCATCCCCTTCGGACCCGCCTTCTTCAGCTTCGACGAGTCCCGGCTCGCCACCGACATGGCGATCGCCGTGATCGGCCTCAGCCTCAACGAGGCCGCCTACGCCGCCGAGGTGGTCCGCGGCGGCATCCTCTCCGTCGACCAGGGCCAGCACGAGGCGGCGTCCGCCCTCGGCCTGCCCAAGGGCTACCAGTTCCGGCGGATCGTCTTCCCGCAGGCCCTGCGGTCCATCACCCCCAACTACGTCAACCAGCTGATCGGCCTGGTCAAGAGCACTTCGCTGGTCTTCTACGTGTCGCTGCTCGACCTGTTCGGCACCGCCCAGTCGATGGGCTCCACCTACCCCGGCGACATCGTGCCCCTGCTGCTGGTCGTCACCGTCTGGTACCTGATCCTCACGAGCCTCGTCTCCGTGATCCAGTTCTACGTCGAGCGGTACTACGCGCGGGGCGCCACCCGCTCCCTGCCGCCGACCCCGTTGCAGAAGCTGCGCACCGGCCTGCGGGACCTGCGGGAGCGTGCGCGCAGGGAGGCCGCCGTATGACCGCCGAGACCGTCACCGCGACCCCGCGGGCCGCCGAGCCGGCCGCGGCGCGGCCCGCCGCCGTCCAGGTGCACGACGTCCACAAGTGGTACGGCGCCCACCGGGTGCTCGACGGTGTCGACCTGACGGTGCGGCCCGGCGAGGTCACCGTCGTCCTCGGCCCGTCCGGCTCCGGCAAGTCCACCCTGCTGCGGGTCATCAACCACCTGGAGAAGCCCGAGATCGGTTACGTCAGCGTCAACGGCGAGCCGATCGGCGTGCGCCGGCACGGCGACCGGCTGCGCGAGCTGAGCGAGCGGGCCATCCTCGCGCAGCGCAGCCGTATCGGGTTCGTCTTCCAGAACTTCAACCTCTTCCCGCACCTGACCGTGCTCGACAACGTCGCCGCCGCCCCCGTGGCGACCGGCAGGCTCGGCAAGGCCGCGGCGCGGGAACTGGCCCGCGAACTCCTCGACCGGGTGGGCCTCGCCGACAAGGCCTCCGCCTACCCCCGCCAGCTGTCCGGCGGCCAGCAGCAGCGCGTCGCCATAGCCCGCGCGCTCGCCCTGCGCCCCGGAGTCATCCTCTTCGACGAGCCCACCTCCGCCCTCGACCCCGAACTCGTCGGCGAGGTCCTCGCCGTCATCAAGAGCCTGGCGACCAGCGGCACCACCCTCGTCATCGTCACGCACGAGATCGGCTTCGCCCGCGAGGTCGCCGACCGGGTCGTCTTCATCGACGCCGGAAGGATCGTCGAACAGGGCCCGCCCGCAGAGGTCCTGGACAACCCGCGGCACGAACGCACACGGGACTTCCTCAGCAAGGTCCTCTGACACCCCGCGCCGCACCACCTCATCCCCTCCCTCCCCGCCACCAGTCACGAAGGACGGCCATGCCCACCCACATCACCCGACGCAGCCTGATGCGCGGCATCACCGCGGCGACCGCCGTCGCCACCCTGGCCACCGGGCTCGCCGCCTGCGGTGGTGACAGCGACGCCGCCACCACGACCGACACCGCCGCCTCGGGGAGCGTGACCATCGGCCGGCTCTCCAACGGCGCCGCGAAGGAGACCACCCTCAAGGTGTCCGAGGTGAAGTCGATCAGCGCCCAACTGCCCGAGGCCGTGCGCAGGAGCGGCAAGCTGGTCATCGGCAGCGGCACCCTGCCGTCCGGCTCCCCTCCGCTGGGCTTCGTCGGCGGCGACCAGAAGACCCTCACCGGCTCCGAGCCCGACCTCGGCCGCCTGGTCGCCGCGGTACTCGGCCTCAAGCCCGAGGTCAGGCGATTCACCTGGGAGAACCTCTTCGTCGGCATCGACAGCGGCAAGGTCGACGTCGCCCTGACGAACGTGACGGTGACCGAGGAGCGCAAGCGCAAGTACGAGTTCGTCTCGTACCGCAAGGACGACCTGGCCCTCGAGACGCCGAAGTCGAGCACATGGACGTTCGACGGCGACTACCAGGTGCTGGCGGGCAGGACGGTCTCGGTGGGCGCGGGCACCAACCAGGAGCGGATCCTGCTGGCGTGGAAGAAGAAACTGGAGAGCGAGGGCAAGAAGCTCACCGTCAAGTACTTCCAGGACAGCAACAGCACCTACCTGGCACTGAACAGCGGGAAGATCGACGCCTACTTCGGTCCGAACCCGAACCTGTCCTACCACGCCACCCAGTCGGCCGGCACGCCCAACGAGACCCGTATCGCCGGCCAGTTCTCCGGCGCGGGGGAGAGCCTCCAGGGCCTGATCGCGGCGACCGCCAAGAAGGACAGCGGCCTCGCCAAACCCTTGGCCGCCGCCCTCAACCACCTGATCGAGAACGGCCAGTACGCCCAGTGGCTCGCGGCCTGGCACCTCTCCAACGAGGCCGTCGCCAAGTCCGAGGTCAACCCTCCCGGCCTGCCCCTGACCGACTCCTGACCCGGCGTCAGAACACCGGCCGAACCGTCCCGCTCGCACAGGAAGGGACCCCGCCTCCGTGACCCGTCGTCCGACAGACCCTCGCGGAGGCGGAGCCCCCACCTCGCGCGCGCACGCCGCCGCCGGCGACGCCCCGGCGATCCGGCGCCACGAGTCGCTCCGCCTCACCGCGCGCCACCACTCGTCCGCCCGTGTCGGCACGCACGCGGGGAACACCCCGCCGCGGTGGGGTGTTGTGGCTCATGACGAGAGGCACCGATCGGCGCCGGGGACGGCGGCCGGCCGACCGCGAGGGGCGGGGGTGACGGACGTGCGGGACGCGCAGGCAGTGCGGCGCACCGGCGTCGCGACCCCGCTCCGGTCCCTGCATCTCCATTCCCGGCCCCACATCGACCTCCAGCGCGTGGCCGGCGCCCTCTGTTGCTCCTGACCCCGTTGCCCCGCCCCCGCGCCCGCCGCCCACCGGCGGGCCCGGCGCTCTCGTACGGACCTCCAGGAAGGCACCTCCGTGTCCTCGACTCCCGCTGTCCCCCTGCATCTCGCCGTCGCCCTCGACGGCACCGGCTGGCACCCCGCCTCCTGGCGCGAGCCGGTCTCCCGACCCCGCGAACTGTTCACCGCCGGCTACTGGGCCGACCAGGTCGCCGAGGCCGAGCACGGCCTGCTCGACTTCGTCACCATCGAGGACGGCCTCGGCCCGCAGTCCTCCCACTTCCTGGACCCGGACGAGCGCACCGACCAGGTCCGCGGCCGGCTCGACGCGGTCCTGATCGCCTCCCGGATCGCCCCGCTGTCCCGCCACATAGGCCTGGTCCCGACCGTGGTGGCCACCCACACGGAGCCGTTCCACATCTCCAAGGCCGTCGCCACCCTCGACCACGTCAGCTCCGGCCGTGCGGGCCTGCGCGTCCAGATCAGCGCCCGTCCCACCGACGCCGCCCACTTCGGCCGCCGCACCATCCCCCGCATCGAGGCCTACGACGCCCCGGCCACCCTGGAGCTGGTGGCCGACCTCTTCGACGAGGCGGGCGACCACGTCGAGGTCGTACGCCGCCTCTGGGACAGCTGGGAGGACGACGCGGAAATCAGGGACATCGCCACCGGCCGCTTCATCGACCGGGACAAACTGCACTACATCGACTTCGAGGGCCGCCACTTCAGCGTCAAGGGCCCCTCCATCACCCCCCGCCCGCCGCAGGGCCAGCCCCTCGTCACCGCCCTCGCGCACGACACCGTCCCCTACCGCCTGGTGGCCCGCGCCGCCGACGTCGGCTACACCACCCCGCACGACGCCGGACAGGCCCGCGCGATCCTCGCCGAGATCCGCGCCGAACAGCAGGCGGCGGGCCGCGCCGACGAGCGGCTGCACGTCTTCGCCGACCTGGTGGTCCTCCTCGACGACGACCCGGCCGAGGCCGCCGCCCGCCGCGACCGCCTCGACACCCTCGCCGGCGAGGAGTACACCAGCGACGCCCGGATCTTCACCGGCACTCCCGCCCAACTGGCGGACCTGCTCCAGGAGTTGGCGGAGACGGGGCTGACCGGGTTCCGGCTGCGCCCCGCCGTCGTGGGCCACGACCTGCCGGCCATCACCCGCGGCCTCGTCCCCGAACTCCAGCGCCGCGACGCCTTCCGCCACGCCTACGAGGCCGACACCCTGCGCGGGCTGCTGGGCCTGCCCCGCCCCGCCAACCGCTACGCCGCCTGAGCCGGAGGGGACACCCGACATGAGCAAGCCCCAGAAGCAGATCCACCTCGCCGCCCACTTCCCCGGCGTCAACAACACCACCGTGTGGAGCGACCCGCGGGCCGGCAGCCACATCGAGTTCAGCTCCTTCGTCCACTTCGCCAGGACCGCCGAACGCGCCAAGTTCGACTTCCTGTTCCTCGCCGAAGGACTCCGGCTCCGCGAACAGGGCGGCCGCATCTACGACCTGGACGTCGTCGGCCGCCCCGACACCTTCACCGTCCTCGCCGCGCTCGCCGCCGTCACCGACCGCCTCGGCCTGACCGGCACCATCAACTCCACCTTCAACGAGCCCTACGAGGTGGCCCGCCAGTTCGCCAGCCTCGACCACCTCTCCGACGGCCGCTCCGCGTGGAACGTCGTCACCTCCTGGGACGCCTTCACCGGTGAGAACTTCCGCCGCGGCGGCTTCCTCCCGCAGGACGAGAGGTACTCCCGCGCCAAGGAGTTCCTCGCCACGGCCAACGAACTCTTCGACTCCTGGCGAGGCGACGAGATCATCGCCGACCGGGCCACCGGCACCTTCCTCAGCGACGCCAAGGCCGGCGCCTTCGTCCACGAGGGCCGGCACTTCGACATCCACGGCCGTTTCAACGTCCCCCGCAGCCCCCAGGGCCGGCCGGTCGTCTTCCAGGCCGGCGACTCCGAGGAGGGCCGGGAGTTCGCCGCGTCGAGCGCGGACGCCATCTTCAGCCGGTACGCCGCCCTCGACACCGGCCAGGCCTTCTACACGGACGTGAAGTCCCGCCTCGCCAAGTACGGCCGCCGCCCCGACCAGCTGCTCATCCTCCCCGCCGCCAGCTTCGTCCTCGGCGACACCGACGCCGAGGCCGAGGAGATCGCCCACGAGGTCCGCCGCCGACAGGTCAGCGGCGCCACCGCGATCAAACACCTGGAGTTCGTCTGGAACCGGGACCTCTCCGGCTACGACCCCGACGGCCCCCTCCCCGACATCGACCCCGACACCGGCGAGGACCACATCGCCCGCGGCCGGGCCCAGGTCCGCATGTACCGCGACCCGCTGGCCGTCGCCCGCGAGTGGCGGGAGCTGGCCGCCGCGCACAACTGGTCCATCCGCGACCTGGTCATCGAGACCGGCAACCGGCAGAACTTCATCGGCTCCCCGGCCACCGTCGCCAGGACCATCAACGACTACGTCCAGGCGGACGCCTCCGACGGCTTCATCCTCGTCCCGTACATCACACCCGGCGGTCTCGACGAGTTCGCCGACAAGGTCGTCCCCCTCCTCCAGGAACAGGGCGTCTTCCGCACCGAGTACGAGGGCACCACCCTGCGCGACCACCTCGGCCTCGCCCACCCGGACGAGGGCGGCACGGCGCACAGGGCCGCGTCGTGAGGTTCCCCGCGGTCGGCTGAGCGCACACCGTCGTGGCCGCGCCGGAAGCGGCCGGCGCCCGTCTCCCTCCCCCGAAGGTGACGGACGCCGGCCACCTCCCCCCGGCGCCGGACTGTGGTCCGCGGGCGCGTACGGCGCCCTCCCGTGCCGTCACCAGCACATGACGGCGGTCTCTCCCGCGCCCCAGCCCGAGTACAGCCGGACCCGGACGAGGTAGCGGCGGCCCTTGACGAGCCGGGCCCTGATCGTGGCGTTGTGGGGAGTGCCCCCGTCGTCCCGGCCGGCCAGGAAACGCGGCTCGCCGTCCCGTTCCTCGAAGAGCACGACGACCGAGTCACCGTCCCCGAAGGCGCCGAACGTGTACTCCCGGGTCTCCGGCGGCTCGACGTGGAAGTCGGCCTGCTCGCCCGCCGCCAGCGACAGCGGTACCGAACGGAACGGCACCAGCACGGGCGGACGCGGCGCGTCGGGCGGCGGATACCAGCGCAGCGCGAACTCCTTGTCCAGCGGCGAGAGCGCGCCGGGCGGATGCACACCCCCGCGGAACTGCGCCGGTTCCAGGATCAGCCCCGCCGGGAACGGATACTCCATCACGGACTGCGGGTCCCACACCGAGCCGTTGACCTCGGCCGGGTCCAGTTTGCGCAGCACGTTGACGTACGTGCGGTCCCGGCTCCAGAAGTTCGGCGGGCCCGCCAGATCGGCGTACACGGCCTCGTCGTCCCAGTGGATGCCGGCGAACGGACTCTGGTGCTCGTGCTGCATGCCGAGCGCGTGCCCGATCTCGTGCAGGGCCGTCGCACGCTCCCCGGACGCGGTCAGATCCCAGCCGAAGTTCATGGTGCGCTCGTTCAGGCCCGCCCCCAGCGCGTCCCGGCCCACCGCGGACCAGGAACCGTCGCCCTGCTGGAACCCGATGCGCAGCTCGGCCTCCGACCGGTCGTCCACCTCGACGAACGACACCCCGATGCCGAGTTCCCGCCACTCGCGGAACGCGTCGCGCACCACGTCCCGCTGGGCCTCGTCCCCGATCCACGACACCCAGCGGATCCCCCCGGAACCCGGCACCGGGATCACCGATCCGTCGGTCTCGCCGTCCAGGAAGCAGTAGTGGAGCACGGTGCCGTTGACCCACATCCGACGACCGCTCATCAGCGCGCCGAGCCGTTCGGCGGCCAGGCCCGGCGCGAACGCGGGGGCCGGCTGCCGCGCGAGCGAGCAGTAACGGGCGGTCATGGACTCCAGACTGCACCGCGACGCCCGGCCGGGGCCTGAGTCGGGGGCTACTCAAGTCGGCCTGTATCAGGCATGAGTATGCGGACTCCTGTAGAGGTGACGACTTCCGTACGTGACGCAAGGACCCCGCGGCCGCTCCCGTCGCCGCCGTGGCCGTTCACCGGCCGCGCGGAGGAACTGGAGCTGGTCCGGCGCGCGTTGGGCGCCGGGCGCACCGGCATCGTGGTGACCGGGCCGCCCGGCCGCGGCCGCGGCCGGCTGGCCGCGGAGGCCGTACGCGGCACGGAGTGCGTGCGGGTGGCCGGCACGCCCGAGACCCGCGGCACCGCCCTCGCCGCGTTCGCCTCTCTGCTGCCCGAGGGCGTCACCCTCCACCGCGCCGTCCAACTCCTCTCCGACGTGGGACTGTTGCTGGTCGACGACGCCCACCTGCTGGACGACGGCTCAGCCGCGCTCGTCCATCAACTCGCCGTCCAGGGGCGCACCCGGCTGCTGGTCCTGGTCGCCGACGGCGTGCCGGCGCCGGACGCCGTGGCCCGTCTGCGCTCCGGGGACCTGCTGCCGCGGCTGGCCCTCCAGCCACTGCCCCGCGAGGACGTCGTCCAGCTGCTGACCGCCGCCGCCGGGCTCCGTCCGGAGCCGCTCACCGCGAACCGGCTGCACCGGCTGGCCGGAGGCGACCTCGGGCTGCTGCGCGACCTGCTGGACACTGTGCGGGACCAGGGGCCGGCCGGCCGGAGCGCCGACCGCGCGGAGTGGAGGTGGCGGGGGCCGCTCCCGGCTCCGCCTGCCCTGCGTGAACGGGCGGCCGCCGTCCTGGGCCGGCCCTGTCCCGAGGAGCGGGAGATCCTGGACCAGCTCGCCTTCGCGGAGCCGTTGCCGCTGGCGGTGGAGGAGCTGGACCTGGGCGTCCTGGAGCGGCTGGAGGGCGACGGGCTGATCCGGGCCGACGACGACGTGTCCGTCCGGCTCGCCCACCCGCTGCACGGGCCTGTACTGCGGGCGGTCGCGGGGCGGTTGCGGGCCCGGCGGCTGTCGCAGGGCCGCCCGCCCTGGGGCGCGGCGCTGGAGGCGGAGGCGCAGGAGGTGGCGCGGCGGATCGACGGGGCGGACGTGCGGTCGGGGACGGCGCCGGTGGGGGAGTGGCTGGTGGGGGAAGGGGAGGAGGTCCCGGCCGGGTACGCGGCGGTCCGGGCGCGGTTCGCCCGGTTGCGGGGGGAGGTGCGGGAGGCGGTGGCCTGGGCGCGGGAGGGGTTGGCGGGGACGCCGGGTGATCCGGGGTGTCTGGCCGAACTCGGATACGCCGACGAGCAGTTGGGGGAGTTCGCCCCCGCCGCCCCTTCCCGACCCGAACCCGGGGGCCATGCCCCCGGACCCCCCTTCGGCCCTGAACGGGCCTCGTCCGCGGGCCGCCCCGGCCGCGCCGGAGCGCGGCGGCCTTCGCCGTCCGCCGCACCGAACGGGGACGGGGGTGCCGCGGCGGACGGGGGTGCCCCGGCGGGAGCGCGGCCGGACACGGGGGAGGGTGGGCATGGGCCGGGAGGTCCGGGGGGCGGCTCCCCGCGCACGGGAGTGCGGGGGACGCGGCCGGGACCGCCGGACCGGGCGACCCACCACGACGCCGCACGGCGAGCCGCCCCCGCGGGCGGGGTCTTCGCACGGCATGCCGACGCGCTCGCCCGCGGGGACGGGCTCGGACTCGACGACGCCGCCGCGGAGTTGGAGGAGCGGGGGTTCCTCCTGCTCGCGGCCGAGGCGCATGCCCAGGCCGCACAGCTGCACCGGGACCCCCGCGCGGCCCGCACCGCCCGTACCCGGGCCGTCGCCCTGGCCCACCGCTGCCAGGGCGCCCGCACCCCCGCGCTGGCGGGTCTGGTGCTGGGCGAACTCACCGCCCGGCAACGCCAGATCGTCACCCTCGCGGCGGCCGGCCTCAGCAACCGGCAGATCGCCGAGCGGCTGACCCTGTCCGTGCGCACGGTCGGCAATCACCTGTACGGCGCGTACACCCGCCTGGGCGCGAGCGACAGGGCGGCCCTGCCGTGCCTCGTGGAGCTGCCGGACGGCCTGATCGGGCGGACGGCTTGATCGGGCGGACGGCCTGACCGGGTGGACGACCTGATCGGGTGGACGGCCTGACCGGCGGGTTGCGTGCCCTGGTGGGTGGGGTGCCCTGGCGGGTGGGGTGACCTGCCGGCGGCGGGGCTCGGCGGGTGGTGTGACCTGCGCGTGGCGTGTCGCGGTGGGCGGCCTTGCCTGCCGGGTGGCGTGTCGCGATGGGCGGTCGCACCTGTCGGTGCCATGGCCTGTCGGGTGGCGTGACCCGGCGGACGGCCTGTCCTGTCGGGTGGCGTGACCCGGCGGACGGCCTGTCCTGTCGGGTGGCGTGACCCGGCGGACGGCCCGTCCTGTCGGTCGGCGTGACCCGCCGGGTGGTCTGACTCGGTGAGTGGTCTGACTCGGCGGGTGGTCTGTCGCGGCGGGTCGTCCGCGCCGAGGGGCGGCGGGCGGTCACGCGGTTTCGTGGGTGCGGTGTTCACGCGGCTCCGAAGGCGGTGAACGCCCAGCCCGTCGCCTGGTGCAGGGCGTCTCCAGGCAGGGCGGCGCGGGCGTCGCGCAGCGCCTCCGCCAGGGAGAGGCCGCCACTGACACCCTTGTGCAGGGCCAGCATCAGCGCGACCACCGCCTCGTCGTTGACGGGTGCGCTGCTCGCGACCACCCCGGCCGTACCGAGCGGGAGCAACGCGGTGACCAGGCCGAGGAGTTCGTCGGCGCCCACCGAGGCCAGGCGGGCGGTGTCGCAGCTGGAGAGGATGATCCGGTACGGGCTGCGGGCGAGGCGCTCGAAGTCGTGCACGATCAGCGGGCCGTCGGCCATGCGCAGGGACGAGAACATGGGGCTGTCGGCCCGGAACGTGCCGTGGGCGGCGATGTGGGCCAGCGCGGCCCCGTCCAGTTCCTCCAGCACCCGCGGCACCCGCGCGTCCTCGTGTTCCAGCACCGTCGGCCTGCCGTACCGGCCCGCCACCTCGGGTACCTCGGCACCCCCGGTCGCCAGGCCCGGCCCCCGCACCAGTACGTGCCGCCCGTCCGGGGTGGGCTCGGTCTCCCGCGCGCGCAGCCAGCTGCCGGCCGACGGCGACACACTGAGCACCCGCTCCCGCAGCGACGGCAGCAGCGCCCACGGCACCTGATGCAGCCTGGCCGGAGGCACGATCACGACCGGGCCGGGACCCAGCCGCGCCGCGGCCTCGCCCAGCAGCAGGTTCTCCAGTCGCCGGCCCGCCGCCTCCACCACCGGCAGCCGCCCGTCCGCGCCGGGGTGCGCCAGCCGCCGCAGCCCGGCCTGCACATGCTCGGCCTCCCGCTCCGCCTCGGCCACCAGCCCGCCCGCGAACCTTCGGACCCGGCCACCCCCGCACAGCAGTACCTGCACCCGCCCGTCCAGTACGGCGATCTCGACCAGCCGCCCGTCGCCGAGCCGTTCCAGCAGCCGGCCCACGTCGAACCGGTCGCCGTCGCCGGGGGACTCGCCGCGGATGTGCAGGGTCCGGGAGCGGATCTCCCGTTCCAGCCGGCGCTGTTCGCGTTCCAGCGTCGGCACCGGGCGGCCGTCCATCCGGGCGCCCTCCGCGCGGGCGGCGATCTCCCGGTAGGCGGTCAGTCCGCTGAGCAGCGCCGGATCGGCGGGCGGCCGGGTCGGCGGCGCCGACAGGACGGTGGCCCGCCAGCGCTCGCTCCACACCAGCAGTTGCCGCGGCCCGCCCCGCTCCAGGCTCACCTGCTGCGCGAGCGAGGCGAGTTCGGCGCCCTGTGCGGTGGCGCGGGCCCGCAGCTCGGAGGCGCCCAGCGTGGTGCGGTGGTCGTCGAGGACGTCGAGTCCGCGCCGGCAGGCCTCCAGGACGCCCCGCGCCGATCCGGCCGCCCGTGCCCACAGCGCCTGCGCCGCCCAGCCCGTCATCCGCGCGAGCGGCGGCCCGCCGTGCCGGCTGCGCGCGGCGACCGCGAGATAGCGCTCGGCGTCCTCGGTCCAGTGCAGGTCCAGCGCGATCCGGCCCGCCAGCAGCCACCCCTCCGGTGCGGCGGGTGCCCCGAAGGAGGACAGCCGCTCCGCCACCCGGACCGCCTCCGCGACCAGCCGCCCCGAACTCCGCCCGGTCGCCATCCGGGCCTCGATCAGCACCAGTTGGGCGTGCGCCTCCCACCAGGTGCGCCGCTGTCCGGCGAACAGCCGCACGGCCAGCGCCGCCCGCGCGGTGGCCGTCGCCGGATCCTCCGCCAGCCGGGCCGCCCGCGCCGCGGCCAGCAGCAGTTCCGCCTTGCGGGTGGACTGTCCGCCGATCCCGTCGAGGACCGTGATCGCCGCGTCCGCCTCGGCGAGCGCCTCGGGTGCCAGCCCGGCGGCCATCAGCACCTCGCAGCGCCGGATGTCGAGCATGAAGGTGGGCGTCCCCAGCTTGGCGTACCGCTCCTCGGCCTCGTCCAGCAGCCGCAGCGCCGCCGGCACGTCCCCCGAGCGGAACGCGGCCAGCCCCCGGCTCTCCACCGCGTCGGCCTTGTCGTGCTCCTGACCGGTGGTCTCCCACAGGGCCTCGGCCGCCGTGAAGTCGGCGTCGGCCCGGTCCACCGCGCCGAGCGCCAGGTGCACCGTGGCGCGCAGGGTGAGGGCGCGCGCCGTCCAGATGACGTCGTCGACCTGGCGCAGCACGGTGATCGCCCGGCGCAGGTCGTCCAGCGCCTCGCGGTGATGCCCCAGGACCCACCAGGAATAGGCCCGCCGGTACCGCACACGCGCGCGTGTGTGCCCCGTACCGCGCTCGATGCCCCGCTCGAACGCGGCGAGGCCCTGTCGGGTGCGGCCCGCGTGGACCAGGGCCACGCCGAGCGTGGCCAGGACGTCCGCCTCCCGCTCGGCGGATTCGGCGCGCGCCGCCAGCGCGCGGGCGCGCCGCAGATGTTCCAGGGCGAGGCGCATGTCGCCCCAGTCCCGCTGCCAGATGCCGATCACCTGGTGGGCGACGGAGGCGTGCAGCGGCGTGGGATCGGTGTGGAGCACCCCCTCCGCCCGGGCCAGGGCGTCGTTGGGGGCGGCGAACACCATGGGCAGCAGTTCCAGAACCGTGTCGTTTCCCGCTGTCACCCCACGGATGGTAGTGCTCCGGTCGCGGGGCACACAGGGCTGGAGTCGTTTCACGTCGTATCAATTGGACGTCGCGTCAACGGGCCCCGCACACCGCCGGGTGCCAGCCCCGAGGCGTGCCACCGCGCACGCCGAGGGCGTGCCGCCGCAACCGCACGCCTACCCTCCGTCGTCGCACCACCTGTATCAGACGACGGTCCGGCGGGTCTGATAGACGACCACCGGGCTCAGGGGAGGACACGCCATGGCACCACAGAGATTCCACGAGCAGTTCGATCAGATCCAACGCGCGCTGCCGGGAGTGCCGTTGGCGATGGGCCCGGACGACTCCGCCGAGTTCATCTACGAGAAGGGGGTCGTCCTCGCGCGCGACGGAGAGGAGGCCCAGGTCGTCGAGGACGCCGTCCGCACGCACTTCACCGCGGCCCCCGACCTCACCCCCGACCATGTGCGCCGGGCCGGGCCGCAGGCCAACCGCTCCGGCATCACCCGCATCCAGGTCGCCGACCCCGGCCAGGGCGTGCCCGGCACGGACCGCGCCGTCGCGAGCGCCCTGCGCGCCCTGCGGGGAACCGAGGACCGCGCGGGGCGCCGGCTGGTCAGCCGCAACCACGTGGTCTCCATCGCGGTCAACGCCTGCCCCGGCGACGAGCCGGTGCCCGTCGCCCACAACGGGGCGCCCAACCCGGCCGCCGCCCCCGTGGCCCACGACCCGGCCGGCGCCGTCGGCGTGCTCGTCATCGACACCGGCCTGATGCACGACCACCGCTCCTACCCGCTCCTCGCCCACACCGAGGGCGACGCGCAGATCAGGGAGACCGACGAGAACGGCACCCTCCAGCAGTACGTCGGCCATGGCACCTTCATCGCCGGGCTGGTCGCGGCCGTCGCGCCCAACACCGACATCACCGTGCGCAACACCCTCAACGACGCCGGCGCGATCCTGGAGTACGACTTCGGCGACAGGCTGTTCGAGGCCGTCGAGCAGGGTGGCTGGCCCGACATCCTCAGTCTCTCCGCCGGCACCTCCAACGGCCGTATCGACGGCCTGCTCGGCGTGGCCGCCTTCATGGACGAACTGCGCTCCCAGCGCACGCTGTTGGTGGCCGCCGCGGGCAACAACGCCAGCGCGACCCCGTTCTGGCCCGCCGCCTACGCCGCCCTGCCCGAGTACGCGGACGCGGTGCTGTCGGTCGGCGCGCTGCGCGGCGACGGCGAGTTCGGCGCCTGCTTCAGCAACCACGGCCCCTGGGTGCGGGTCTACGCCCCCGGCGAGCGCCTCACCAGCGCCCTCACCGGCTTCGGCAGCCCCGTCCCGTACGTGTACCAGCACTCCACCTACGAGGCCTGCCGCTACGGCTTCACCTACTCCTGCACCTGCCAGTCACCGCGCCACACCGGGGTGTTGAGCGAGGAGCGGTCGGCCACCGCGGGCAAGCCGGACCAGGTCATGTTCGAGGGGCTGGCCTCCTGGAGCGGCACCTCCTTCGCGACGCCCGTCGTCGCCGCCCTCGTCGCCGCGCACATGACGGCCGGCGACCAGCCCGACCCCCGCGCCGCCGCCCGCGAACTCCTCGCCGCGAACGCCGAGTCGGCCGAGGTGCGCGGTGCCCATGTGCCGGCGCTGCTGCCGGCGACCTGGACACCGGTGCCCGTGGGGCAGCCGGCCGTGCCGGCGTGAGGGCGTCATGAGGTCCGGAGCCGGCCCCGTCACGGCGTACGATGACTTGCCGTACACAAGGGGTGGGACCGTGGACCGTAGTGAAGTCGGCGCGCTCGTCCAGTCCGCCGTCGACGGTGACACGGCGGCCTGGAAGGCGATCGTGGAAGGGCTCAGCCCCCTGGTGTGGTCCGTCGTGCGAGCCCATCGGCTCTCCGACGCCGACGGGCACGAGGTGTACCAGACCGTGTGGTTCCGGTTCGCCCAGCACCTCGGGCGGATCCGCGAACCGGACAAGGCGGGTTCCTGGCTGGCGAGCACCGCGCGCAACGAGTGCCTGAAAGTGATCAAGAGCCTGCGCCGGCTCACCCCGACGGACGATCCCCAACTGCTCGACCGGGTCAGTGAGGACCGTACGCCGGAGCAGTCGGTGCTGGACTCGGAGGAGGCGGCCGCGCAGAGTGAGCGCGTCCGGCACCTCTGGCAGGAGTTCGAGGCGCTCGGTGAGCGTTGCCGGCAGTTGCTGCGGGTGCTGATCTCCTCGCCGCCGCCCAGTTACCAGGAGGTCTCGGCCGCCCTGGGCATCGCCGTGGGCAGCATCGGACCGATGCGCCAGCGATGCCTGCGCCGCCTGCGGGCCCGACTCGACGCACGGGGAGCCCTGTGAGCCACATGCACGACGACATGGACGACGACATGGACGACAACGCCTTCGACGACTCCGTCCAGGGCTCCTTCCCGGACTCCGCCGACGACGGGGAGTTCGACCACATGGGCCTGGAGGCGGAGCTGCGCGAGGCCGCCGCGATCCTCGATCCGGTGCCGGCCGGGCTGCGCCTGCTCGCCGTGGAGGCCTACGCGCTGCACGACCTCGACGCGAAGATCGCCGAGCTGACCTTCGACTCGCTGGTCGACGCCATCCCGGTCAGGGGAGCGGTGGACGTACCGCGGATGCTCACCTTCCACACGGGCGGGCTGACCGTCGACGTGGAGGTGACTCCCCGCGGCATCATGGGCCAGCTGCTGCCCCCGCAGGCCGCGTCGATCGAGGTGCTCGACGGTCCCCGTCCCGGAGCGGCCCTCACCGCGGACGACATGGGCCGCTTCACCAGCGAGGCCCGGCCCACCGGCCCGTTCGCCCTGCGTCTGCGTGCGGGCGGCGAGGTCGTGGTCACCGAGTGGATGCGCGCCTGACCCGCCGGACACCGTCCAGCGAGGCGCAGCCGGCCCGATGATCCCCCTCGCTCCCCACCGATCACGATGGCCCGGCGCGGCGGCGGGCCACCGCCCGCCCGACCCGCCCACCGCCCGACCCGTTCACCGCCCGATCAGCCACCGCTGAAGCAGGCCACCGGGCGACTCGCCTACCGGTGAACCAGCCCACCGGGCGACTCGCCCACCGGGCGACCAGCCCACCGCTGAAGCAGCCCACCGGGCGCGCCACTCCCCCCGCACCCGCCCGACCACCGCTGAACCAGCCCATCGCGCGCACCACTCCCACCGCACCACTCCCACCGCACCGCCCCGCCCGCTCGCGCCTCTCGACCCGGTGGTCCCTCGCGTCCGCCGGAGGCGACGGCGGGTCAGGCGGAGACCGCGTCGACCAGTTCCGCGAGTGCCGTGGCCAGCCGCGGCAGCCCGGGGCCCGCCGGGCCGCCCGGTTCGGTCATGTAGGTGTCCCGGCGGATCTCCACCATCAGGGCGGAGACCCGCGGGTCCTTCCCGTAGTACTCCAGAGGTACGTACGCCCCGCCGAACGGGCTGTCGAGTCCCGTCTCCCCGATCTCCCCGAACGCCTCGCGCGCGGCGGTGAGCAGTTCGGGCGGCGTGTGGAAGGCGTCGGTGCCGAGGCAGACCGGGGGGCGCGGACCCCCGCCGTGCAGCTCGTAGGGCAGCGGGGCGGTGGGGTAGGAGTGCACGTCGATGACCACAGCCCGGCCGACGGCCGCCAGCCGTTCGGTCACGGCGTCGGTCATCGCCGCCGCGTACGGCCGGAAGTACCGGGCGATCAGCGGCTCGGCTTCGCCGTCCTCACCCCGCAGGACGTCCCGGTGCGTGGTCCGCGTGTACACCGCGCCCATCCCCACCGACAGCATCTCCTCGCGCTCGTCGGGGAACCGCTCCGGGTCGACGACCAGCCGCGACAGCGCGTTGACGAACCGCCACGGCGTCACCCCGGCCCGCCGTGCCGCCTCCTCGGCGATCTCCGCGGTGTGCGCGTCGGTGATGTGGTCCAGCTCCCGCTCCAGCGCCGGATCGTCCAGCACGATCCCCGCCCGCACCGCGGGGGGTATCTCCCGCGCCGAATGCGGCACATGAAGGATCACCGGCGAGTCACCGGCGCCCCGCAGGACGGCGAAGGACGGTTCGGCAGGCGTCATACGGGGGCTCCCGGGGGCTGATCGGCGGCAAGCTGCACGATCAAGGTGCCATATCGCCGAACCGCTCCCGCACGCACCTCCGTCCAGGCCCGCTCCCGCACGCACCTCCGCCCCGGCCGGGCGGTGCACCGGTCGGGGCGGAGGCTGGGCGGGTGGGCGTCAGCTCACCGAGGCGAGCAGCTCGTTCCAGGTGGCCGACGGGCGCATGACCGCCGCCGCCTTCGCCGGGTCGGGCTGGTAGTAGCCGCCGATGTCGACCGTCCGGCCCTGGACGGCGTTCAGCTCCTCGACGATCTTCTGCTCGTTCGCCGCGAGGGTCTCGGCGAGCGAGGCGAAGGCCTTCGCGAGGTCGGCGTCGTCGGTCTGCCGCGCCAGCTCCTGCGCCCAGTACAGGGACAGGTAGAAGTGGCTGCCGCGGTTGTCGATGCCGCCGACGCGACGGGTCGGGGACTTGTCCTCGTTGAGGAAGGTCGCCGTGGCGCGGTCGAGGGCGTCGGCGAGGACCTTGGCGCGGGAGTTGCCCGTGAAGTCGGCGTACTGCTCCAGCGACGGGACCAGCGCGAAGAACTCACCGAGGGAGTCCCAGCGCAGGTAGTTCTCCTTGACCAGCTGCTGGACGTGCTTCGGGGCGGAACCGCCGGCGCCCGTCTCGAAGAGGCCGCCGCCCGCCATCAGCGGGACCACCGACAGCATCTTGGCGCTGGTGCCCAGCTCCAGGATGGGGAACAGGTCGGTGAGGTAGTCGCGCAGGACGTTGCCCGTGACCGAGATGGTGTCCTCGCCGCGGCGGATGCGCTCCACCGACAGCTTGGTGGCCTCGACCGGGTCGAGGATCCGGATGTCCAGGCCCTCGGTGTCGTGCTCCGACAGGTACGTCCTGACCTTGGAGATCAGCTGGGCGTCGTGGGCGCGGGTCTCGTCGAGCCAGAACACCGCCGGGCTGCCGGTGGCGCGGGCGCGGGTGACGGCCAGCTTCACCCAGTCGCGGATCGGGGCGTCCTTGGTCTGGCAGGCGCGGAAGATGTCGCCCTCGGCGACCGGCTGCTCCAGGACGACGTTGCCGGCCGAGTCCACCAGGCGGACCGTGCCGGCGGCCTTGACCTCGAAGGTCTTGTCGTGGGAGCCGTACTCCTCGGCCTTCTGCGCCATCAGACCGACGTTGGGGACCGAGCCCATGGTCGACGGGTCGTAGGCGCCGTGGGCGCGGCAGTCCTCGATGACGGCCTGGTAGACGCCGGAGTAGGAGGAGTCCGGCAGCACCGCGAGGGTGTCGGCCTCCTCGCCGTCCGGGCCCCACATGTGGCCGGAGGTGCGGATCATGGCCGGCATCGAGGCGTCGACGATCACGTCGGACGGCACGTGCAGGTTGGTGATGCCCTTGTCGGAGTCGACCATCGCCAGGGCCGGGCCCTCGGCCAGCTCGGCCTCGAAGGAGGCCTTGATCGCGTCGCCGTCGGGCAGCGCCTCCAGGCCCTTGAGGATGCCGCCGAGACCGTCGTTCGGGGTCAGACCGGCGGCGGCGAGGGTGGTGCCGTACTGCTCGAAGGTCTTGGGGAAGAAGGCGCGCACCACGTGACCGAAGATGATCGGGTCGGAGACCTTCATCATCGTGGCCTTGAGGTGCACCGAGAACAGCACGTCGTCGGCCTTGGCGCGGGCGATCTGCGCGGTGAGGAACTCGCGCAGCGCGGCCACGTGCAGCACGGAGGCGTCGACGACCTCGCCCTCGAGGACCGGTACGGACTCGCGCAGGACGGTGGTGGTGCCGTCCTCGCCGACCAGCTCGATGCGCAGCGAACCGGCCTCGGAGATCACGGCCGACTTCTCGGTGGAGCGGAAGTCGTTCTCACCCATGGTCGCGACGTTGGTCCGGGAGTCCGAGGACCAGGCGCCCATGCGGTGCGGGTGGGTCTTGGCGTAGTTCTTGACCGACGCGGGGGCGCGGCGGTCGGAGTTGCCCTCGCGCAGGACCGGGTTCACGGCCGAGCCCTTGACCTTGTCGTAGCGGGACTGGATGTCCCGCTCCTCGTCGGTCTTCGGGTCGTCCGGGTAGGCCGGCAGCGCGTAGCCCTGCGCCTGAAGCTCGGCGATCGCGGCCTTGAGCTGCGGGATCGACGCCGAGATGTTCGGCAGCTTGATGATGTTCGCCTCGGGCGTCTTCGCCAGTTCGCCCAGTTCGTGCAGGGCGTCCGCGACCCGCTGGTCCTCGGTGAGGTACTCCGGGAACACGGCGAGGATGCGGCCGGCCAGCGAGATGTCCCGCGTCTCCACGGAGACACCGGCCTGCGCGGCGTACGCCTGGACCACCGGCAGGAAGGAATACGTCGCCAGGGCCGGGGCCTCGTCAGTGTGCGTATAGATGATGGTCGAGTCAGTCACCGGGTGCTCCGCTCCACGTCTGCAACATTGCTCGACATCAAGATATCTCGTGACCGACCCGGACTCGACAGGACCCCGCGGCGGCCGGACCCGGCCGGACGGGCCGGACCCGGCCGGAGCCGCCGCGGCCGGACCTGCCAGGCCTGGGCTGTCGGGCCGGACCTGCCGGGCCCGGGTTGTCGGGCCTGGGCTGCCAGGCCGAACCTGCCGGGCCCGGGTTGTCGGGCCGGACCTGCCGGGCCGCCGGATCAGTCGTACAGGGCGGCGGGGGGCACCAGCTCGTCGCCCGTGCGCTGCTGCGGGATGACCACCGCGCCCTGCTGGAGCGCCACGGTCCGGGCGGGCGCCGGGATGCGGATGCCCTCGGCGCGGTAGCGGCGGTGCAGGCGCTTGATGAACTCGTGCTTGATCCGGAACTGGTCGCTGAACTCGCCGACGCCCAGGATCACCGTGAAACCGATCCGCGAGTCGCCGAAGGTGTGGAAGCGGACCAGCGGCTCGTGGTCGGGCACGGCGCCGGTGATCTCCGTCATCACCTCGGTGACGACCTCGCAGGTGACCCGCTCGACGTGCTCCAGGTCGCTGTCGTAGGCGACGCCCACCTGCACCAGGATGGTCAGCTGCTGCTCGGGGCGCATGAAGTTGGTCATGTTCGACTTGGCGAGCTGCCCGTTGGGGATGACGACCAGGTTGTTGGACAGGGCGCGGACGGTCGTCTGCCGCCAGTTGATGTCCTCGACGTAGCCCTCCTCGCCGCTGCTGAGCCGGATGTAGTCGCCGCGCTGCACGGTCTTCGAGGCGAGGATGTGGATGCCGGCGAAGAGGTTGGCGAGGGTGTCCTGGAGGGCGAGCGCGACGGCCAGACCGCCGACGCCGAGGGCGGTCAGCATCGGCGCTATCGAGATGCCCAGGCTCTGGAGCGCCACCAGGAAACCGAGCGCGAGGACGAGCACCCGTGTGATGTTGACGAAGATCGTCGCGGATCCGGCGACGCCGGAGCGGGCGTGGGTGACGCTCTGCACCAGTCCGGCGATCACCCGGGCCGCGGACACCGTCACCGCGAAGATCAGCAGGACGGTCAGGCTCTGGTTGGCGGTGTGCTGGACGGGCTTGGTCAGCGGCAGTACGGCTGCCGCTGCCGCCCCACCGCCCACGAGGGCCGCCCACGGCACGACCGTGCGCAGCGCGTCCACGGCGACGTCGTCGCCGCTCCACCTGGTGCGCTTGGCGTGCTTGGCCAGCCAGCGCAGCAGCGTCCGCGACAGGAACGCCACCAACAGGCCGGTGGCGAGGGCGATTCCGGCGAGGACGGCGTCGTCGAGGGTCAGCGCGCGGTTCACCGGTGGCCTCCGGAGGAACGGTCAGCGGCGAAGGCGGTCGCCGACGGCCGGATGTGAAGTGTCGTCACGTGGTCACCTGCTCGATTCCGGGAAGTGCGAAGTGCGGTGGCGCCCGTCCCGTGCACGGACGCGACCGCTCATCCTGCCGTATCCGGAACGGCAGTTCGTACCCGGTGACCGGCTCGGAGGACGCCTTCGGCCGACGCCGCCCGCTCCCGGTCCGAGGCCGCGCCGGTCCGGTGCGGTGCTGTGCTGTGCGGGTGGCGGTCGGCCGATCAGGCGGGAACGCCCGCCCGGTCCAGCAGCGCCGTCATCTCGGCGACCGGCAACAGGGGGTTGGCGGCGGCGGCACTGCCCGCCTGAGGGTCGTCCAGCAACTCGACGAGTCTGCCCACCGACAACCTGCGGTCCCGCGCCGCCGCCTCGCGGACGAACCCGTCGGGGTCCCGGCTCAGCCGCTCCACCAGCTCGGGCGGAGCCGCGGGGTCGCGCAGCGCGAGGACGCGCTCCCGCGGATCCGCCGCGTCGGCGAACCGCTCCGCGAGCCCGGCCGAGGGGAATCCGGGCCGCGCGATCAGCATGCCGACGGCCCGGTGCGCGCCGTGCAGGTACAGGTCGAGCAGCAGCTCGGGCGGCGCCTTCGGATGCCGCTCGGCGAGCAGCAGTCGTACGGCGAAGTCCTCGTCCACCGCCAGGAGTCGAACGCAGTCGTCCGGCAGCTCGGCGCAGACCGCGGCACTGCGGCGCAGCCAGGTGTGGGCCGAGCGGGCGCACCGGCGCAGCAGGTCCGCGTCGGCACGGCCCCGCCACACCCAGACCAGCGGCTGGAGCCGGTCCTCCGGCGCCACCTCCCAGTCGATCGCCGCGCGTTGCTCCTCCGTGAGTTCGGGGCGGGCGGACACCGCGAGGCGTACGGCCGGATCCTCGTGCCGGGCCAGCGTGGCCGCGAGGTCGGCGGGGAACGTGGGATTGCCCGCCAGCCGTGCGAGATGCGTGCCCTCGGCGAGCAGACGTTCGGCGAGGCCGCGCTCCAGCCTCCCGTGATCGAGAACCTCCCCCAGCCAGAAGTGGTCCTCGCGCGTCTCGATCAGCCAGGCGGTGCGCTCCTCGTCGTCCGCCATGACCTGGAGCGCGGCCGCCGTACGCACCTTCGGGTCGGGGTCGGCGAGCAGGGCCCCGCGCACCTCCGGCGCCAGCCCGTCCCAGACCCTGCGGCAGGCCGCGAGCCGGAAGAGCGGGTCCCCGTGGCGGGCGAGCGGCAGCAGGACGTGGGCGGGCGTCGAGGGCGCGTCCACCGTCTCGTACCGGACATGGGCGTTGTCGTGGGCCAGCAGCCGCGCGTAGACGGGGTCGGGGAGCGGCGGCGCGATCGTGCCGTACGGGTGCGGACCGCAGGCGACGAGGATCGCGTCCGAGGCGGGACCGTCCAGGAGACGGCCCCGCAGCACGGGATCGGCGCCCGCGCTGTCCGCGAGGGCGGAGCGCACCCGGCGGTCGGGATGCGTCAGGAGGGCCTCGGCCACCTCGTCGGGCACCGACGGGCGCCACGTCAGCCGGGCCACCGTGTACCAGTCGTAGTCGAGCCTGAGCAGGCGCAGGAGAACGGCGGCCGGAGCCGCCGGGTTGCTCGCCAGGCCTGGTACCGCGTCATGTGCCGTCATGGCTACCGGTTCCCCCGTCGTCGGACCGCGGGGACAGTGTGCCTGACGGGGTGGTGCGGTGCGCTGGGACGGCATCAGCGGCGGCCGGGAGCCGGGAGGGCGGGTCGCGCACCGGCCTCGGCAACCGCCCACGGTCACCGGCCTCGGCAACCGCCCACGGCAACCGGACACGGAAGCCAGCCACGGCAACCGGCCAGAGTCGCGGTACAGCCGCGGCCACCGGCCACGATCACCAGGGGTCCGCGGCCGCCCGGAACCTTCGGCGAGAACCGGCGACACACCTCGGCATCTTGACCTCAACTTTGGTCGAGGTCCTACGGTCCTCTCCATGAGTATGGAGACCACCGCCTGGACGCAGCTGTACAGCGTCGTGAACGCCCGGCACGAACGCCGGCCCTTCCACCGCGCGACACTGCGCCGCATCGGCGCCTTCGCCCGCCCGCACCGCCGCCGTATCGCCGCCTTCGTCATGACCGGCGTGGTGACCGCGCTGTTCGCCGTGGCCACCCCCGTCCTCGCGGGCAAGGTCGTCAACACGATCGTGTCGGAGCACGGCGAGTCCTCGACCGTCGTCCGGCTGGCGCTCCTCATCGCGTTGATCGCCGTGCTGGAGGCGGCGTTCGGCATCCTGGGCCGCAGGCTCTCGGCGACGCTGGGGGAGGGGCTCATCCTCGACCTGCGCACGACGGTCTTCGACCACGTGCAGCGGATGCCGGTCGCCTTCTTCACGCGCACCCGCACCGGGGCGCTCGTCTCCCGGCTCAACAACGACGTGATCGGCGCCCAGCGCGCTTTCAGCAACACGTTGTCCGGCGTCGTCAGCAACCTGGTGACGCTGGTCCTCACCCTCGCCGTCATGCTGACCCTGTCCTGGCAGGTCACCCTCCTCGCCCTCGTGCTGCTGCCGGTGTTCGTGGTGCCGGCCCGCCGCATGGGCCGCCGGATGGCGGAGATGCAGCGCGAGGCGGCCACGCTGAACGCGGTGATGGGCACCCGCATGACGGAACGGTTCTCCGCGCCGGGCGCCACCCTGGTGAAGCTGTTCGGCCGCCCCGAGCAGGAGTCCGCCGAGTTCGCCGCGCGCGCCGCCCAGGTCCGCGACATCGGCGTGCGCACCGCCACCGCCCAGTCGGTGTTCATCGCCGCCCTCACCCTGGTCTCGGCCCTCGCGCTCGCCCTCGTCTACGGCCTCGGCGGCCGGCTCGCCCTGGACGGCACCCTCGACCCCGGCGCCGTCGTCGCCCTCGCCCTGCTCCTGACCCGCCTCTACGCCCCCCTCACCGCGCTCGCGGGGGCCCGCGTCGAGGTGATGAGCGCACTCGTCAGTTTCGAACGCGTCTTCGAGGTGCTCGACCTGAAGCCGCTCATCGAGGAGAGGCCCGACGCCCGCGAGGTGCCCGAAGGCCCGGTCTCCGTCGAGTTCGACGACGTCCGCTTCGGCTACCCGTCCGCCGACAAGGTCTCCCTCGCCTCGCTGGAGGAGGTCGCCACCCTCGACACCCGCGACGGCGCCGAGGTCCTGCACGGCGTCTCCTTCCGTGCCGAACCAGGCCGGACCGTCGCCCTGGTCGGCTCCTCCGGCGCCGGCAAGTCGACGATCGCCCAACTCCTCCCGCGCCTCTACGACGTCGACGGGGGCGCCGTCCGCATCGGCGGCGTCGACGTCCGCGACCTGAGCGCCCCCTCCCTGCGGGCGACGCTCGGCATGGTCACCCAGGACGGCCACCTCTTCCACGACACCGTCCGCGCCAACCTCCTGCTCGCCCGCCCCGAGGCCACCGAGGACGAACTCTGGGACGCCCTGCGCCGCTCCCGCCTCGACGACCTGGTCCGCTCCCTGCCCGACGGTCTCGACACGGTGGTCGGCGAACGCGGCTACCGGCTGTCCGGCGGCGAACGCCAGCGCATGACCATCGCCCGCCTGCTGCTGGCCCGCCAGCGGGTCGTCATTCTCGACGAGGCCACCGCCCACCTCGACAACACCTCCGAGGCGGCCGTACAGGAGGCGCTCACGGAGGCGCTCCAGGGCCGTACCGCCGTCGTCATCGCCCACCGACTCTCCACCGTGCGGACCGCCGACCTGATCCTCGTCGTGGAGGCCGGCCGGATCGTCGAACGCGGCACGCACGAGGACTTGCTGGCGGCGAACGGCCGGTACGCGGAGTTGTACCGCACCCAGTTCGAGAAGCCGGCCGCACAGGTGCCGGAACCGGCGTGAGACCCCGTCGCCGCCGGCCCTGGCCCGACGGAGGGCGACAGGCCGGTGGCCCTCGTTCCGGTGCGGCCGAGGGGACGGTGCGCCCGCCGACGTCGGCGAGCCGGACCGAACGGCGTCCGGCCAGGTGACCGTCGGCGGCGGGGGCACACAGTCGCCGTGGCGTGCCCTGCCGTGTCGTTCCGGTCGTGCCGTTCCGTTCCGGCCGTGCCGTGCCGTGCCGGCGGTGGCCGGTGGCCGTTGCCTGACACCGGAACGGCCCGCCCGGTCGGTCCGGACGGGCCGCGAGGAGACACCTTCCCGTCAGTCCTCCAGGCGGACCGGCATCAGGATCGAGAAGGTGGCCTCTTCGTCGGGTCGGCGGATCGCGATCGGGGCGGTGGGGGCGTGGAGTTCCAGGACCAGGCTGTTGCGGGCCCCGGCGGTCAGCGCGTCCAGCAGGAAGTCGCGGTTGACGGCCACGCGGTCCGGGCCCTCGTCGCCGTCGGCGCAGAGCGTCACCGTGCCGTCGTCCGCCACCCTCAGGACGCTGAGGTCCTGTCCGCCGGCCTCTGCCGAGCGTACGGGGCCGGTCTCCAGGGCCTTGCGGAAGGCCGCCACCTCGACCGGCGCGCGGCGACCGCCGGGCAGGGGGAGGAGGCGGCGGTACTCGGGGAAGTCGTGGCCGGGGCACTGACCGGCCACCTGCCGGTCCCCGGCCTCCAGCGTCACGCGGTCACCGTCGACGGAGAGGCGTACGGGGCCCTCGCCGTCCAGGAGCGGCCGCATCGCGTCCGTCAGGGGGGTGGGCACGATGACCCGCACGGGGCTCCCGTCGTGACCGGTGACGCCGGCCCGCGCGACGGCCAGGCGGTAGCGGTCGGTCGCCACGACGTGGAGCCCTTCGGGGTCGATGTCGAACAGGATCCCGCCGAGCATCGGCAGCTCCGGATCGGCGCTCGCCGCGAAGCGCACGGCGTCCAGCGCGGCGGCCAGTTCGGGCGCGGCGACGGACAGCCGGACGGTGGCCGTGCGGGTCGAGGTCATGGGGTTCTCCCTGCGATCGAGTAGTGCTCGGAGCGTGGAGAACGCGCCGCGGGCCTCGGACAGCCCCTGTTCGAGCCGGCGCAGATGCGACTCGAGCAGCGTGCGGACGAGGCCGGTGTCGGTGCCGGACCAGCCGGCCAGCACCAGCCGGATGTCCGCCAACGGCATCCCGGCCCGCCGCAGCCGCGCCAGCAGGCGCGCCTCGTCGAGCTGCTCGGGCCCGTACCAGCGGTAGCCGCTCACCGGGTCCACCCGGGCCGGCACCAGCACACCGGCCCGGTCGTAGAACCTCAGGGCACTCACACCCAGGCCGCTGTCCCGGGCCGTCTCACCGATGCTGCGCATCTCGCTCTCCACACCCGGGACTCTGCCCCCTCGACCAGGTCGAGGGTCAACCCGGCACCGCGGGACCGCGGCACGACCGCGGGAGCGGGGCGCTATGCGGGACCTTCCTCCGTCAGGTCGTTGATCAGCGGTACGAGGAGCGGGTGGACCGAGAAACCGGAGCCGGGCCCCGGACCCGACGCGTATGCGGCCGTGAGGACGGGAACGGCCGAGTCCGGAATCCTCCCCACGCTTGCCAGCAGGCGCGTGATGCGGGTGACCGGCTCGGTGAAGCCCCGGAGCGAGCGGTCCTCCGGGTACTGGCAGATGTCGTGGACGCTCTTGGCGTCCACGGCGCCTTCCCTCTCCGCGGCGTACTTGATCACCTCGACCCGGTCCTCGTAACCCTCGCAGGCCAGCCGGTCGAAGAGTTCCCGGAGCGCGTCGGCCGTCCAGCTCCCGTACGTCTCCTCCGTCCCGATGCGCTCGACCCGTTCGAAGTCCTCGACGGACCCTTCCTGGAGACCGAAGTCCAGGATCGGAGCGGCGACCTCCAGGAACCGCTTGGGCGTGAGCATGAAGAGCCGGCCGCCGCCGCGGGCCCTGAGTTCCTCGGTCAGTTCGGGCCGGGGGCCGCGGTTTACGCCCTGCTCCTTGCGCCACCAGTCCTCCTTGGCGTCCGCTGTCACGAACAGCACGTCACAGTGGCGCCGGGCGGCCTCACGAAGGATCTGCTCCCAGATGAGATAGTCGGCGGCGGCTCCCACACCGTCCTTCGCCTGGTCCATGTATCCCGGAGGCAGCCGCTCCTCGACCCGGCGCATTCCCTCCGCGATCGCCTTGTCGTGGTCCTCCGGGCTCAGCGGAGCACCTGCTCGGCCGTCGAGGGCGGGCTCCAGCTTCGCGATGACCGGGTCGGTGCTCGTGTCCTGAGTGATGTTCCGCCACTCGCCCTCGCCCACCTCGACGATCGTTTCCCGCACGTCGCCGAAGACCTCGTTCAGCTGATTGCGCAGCCTCTCGGTCTCGTCCTCGGGCAGGGCGACGCGACGGGCCCAGGCGAGGAGGGTCCGCTCGGCCTGCGTCGCGTGACCGGCCATGTCCTCCGCGGCCTGGGAGCCGGACGACCGGGCGTCGTTGAGGGTGCTTTCGCGGTTCCGCCAGAACTCCACGAGCACCTGATGCGGGACCCACAGCCGGCTCTCCAGGGCGCCGAGCGCGCGCAGCAGGTCTCCGCGCGCCTGCTCGGTGTACCGATAGAGATTCAGCAGGACGTTGGCGTCGGGTGCGACCAGACCGTTGGTCAGTACGGCCGTGAAGTCCTCGTCGATCGGCGTCCGGAAGGCCCCGAAGTCGTCGAAGAGACCTCGGCCGTCCGCACCGGCCGTCGTGTCCTGCGCCACCGGCGACCTCCGTCGTTCCATGGGCGTCGGAGGGCCGTGCGCCCCCTCACGTCCGCTTGGGGCGACCGTACCGATCCGATCGCGCCGGGTGAGGGGAAACGGGGAAGTCTCACGGCCTGCGGGTGGGGAAAGGCCGCCGACTCGGGTGGCAGAGCAGCTCCGCCCACACGGTCGTGCCGGAGGGCGGGCGGGGATCCGTGCCCCAGCGGTCGGCCGGCGCGTCGACCAGGAGCAGACCGCGGCCCGACTCGTCGTCCGGGCCGCGCTCCGGTGGGATCGCGGGGCGGCACTCGCCCCGAGTGTCGCTCACCGCGATGCGCAGGGTGCCGGCCACCTAGTCCAGGGTCAGGGCCAGCAGGAAGTCGCGGCCCTGGAGGCGACCGTGCAGCGCCGCGTTGGCGGCCAGCTCCGCGACGACGTGTGCCGCGCTCTCGATGACGCCGGGTGACATCTCCCATGCCATCAGCCGTTCCACGGCGAGGAGCCGGGCGAGGCGGGCGCCACGGCGGGTGGACGACAGCCGCTGCGCGAAGGTGCGTACGGCACCGATCAGTTGAGGCGTGGAGATGTTCACGGGGACACCGTGGCGGGTGTGCGGGGGTGTGTTCCAGCAGCACGGCCCGTACGCGGCGTCAGCGTACGGGCACGTTCTGTGGACGGTACGGGGATCTTGCCGTCACTGTGGGTGCTGTCGATCGCGGGGATGCCGCGGAGGGCGTACGCACGTGGAGGTGGCCGCGTATGACGGACAGCAGGGACATGACGGCTTGCGACGGGGAGCGCGAGCCCGGTCCTTCCGACAGTCTGCGGACCTTCGGGGCCGTCGTCCAGGCCCTGCGCGAGCATGCCGGGCTGAGCCGGGTGGACTTCGGAGCGCGGGTCAGGTTCTCCAGGCACACCGTGGAATCGGTGGAGTTGGGACGCCGGATGCCCGACGAGTCGTTCGTGGAGCGGGCCGAGGAGGCGCTGGGGAACACGGGCGCGTTGCGGAAGGCGGCCGGGCATCTGACGCGGGGCGAGGCCGGGCTGGCGGCTTGGTTCCGGCGGTGGGCCCGGCTGGAGAAGGTGGCGGTGAGCCTGTGCACGTACGAGTGTCGGCTGGTGCCGGGGCTGTTGCAGTCGGAGGGGTATGCGCGGGCGGTGTTCGAGGGCACGATTCCGGTGGTCACGGACGAGCGGCTGGAGGCTCTGCTCGCGGTGAGGACGGAGCGGCAGAGGATGCTGTACGAGCGACCGACCGTCCCCTTCAGCTTCATCGTCGAGGAGCATGTCTTTCGGCGTCGGTACGGGGACGCGGAGCAGATGCGGGACATGTTGGGCCACGTGCTCGAGCACACTGCTCCGCGCAACGTGACGCTGCAGATCGTGCCGCTGGAAGGCGCGTTGCATTCGTGTCTGGACGGACCTGTGCGTCTGTTGGAGACGGTGGAGGGACGGCGGTTCGCGTACTCCGAAGGGCAGCAGAACGGCCGCCTGATCGCTGACGTGAAAGAGGTGAGCCTCCTCCAACAGCGCTATGACACACTGCGCTCGCAGGCCCTGAACCCCCAAGACTCGCGGGGCCTGTTGGAGCGACTGCGAGGAGAGCTATGAGCACGTCGGAACTCGCCTGGTTCAAGTCCAGTTACAGCGGCAGCCAGGGTGACGACTGCGTAGAGGTCGCTGTTGCCGAACAGACCATCTGCGTACGGGACTCCAAGGATGTGTCGCGACCTCACTTCGCCGTCGGGCGTGAGGAGTGGTCGCGGTTCGTGGGGTTCGCGGCCGGGGCCTGAGCCGCGTCGTCCCGGCGGTCGCGTGGTCACGTTCACCGCCGGGACATCAGGTCAGCGGAGGTCGGGTCCGCCCGCCTCGACGATCTCACCGAGCACACTGATGTCGTCGTCGGCAGCGTCGTCCGAGAGGTCCGGGCCCATGTCGGGAAACGACGCGGACGTCTCCTCGTCGGCGAGGTGCGGGTACTTCTCCAGGAGGAAGCGCCGTCGGTACGCCATCTCGGCGGCGTCGACGACCCCTTCCAGCGTGGTCCAGTTGAGGGTGCCTCCCACCAGGATCCCGACGGCGGGTACGGCCTTGCCGAGTCCCTTCTTGGTGAGGCGGAAGCTGAACGCCTTCGCGAACTGCCTGGAGACCCTGGCGACAACCGTCTCGTTCAGGATCTCCCACGTCCTGCCGCGGAAGAGTGCTTGGGTGAGGCGCGAGATGTCTGCCATCGCCGCGTTCTTGGCGGTGGCCGAACTCGCCGTCCCGACGTTGACGACCGACATCACGAAGAGTTTTTCGGCAGGCTCCTCGGGGTCGTAGCCGTAGAACAGGGAGACCTGGCCGACGGCGCGGGAGGCGAGTCCGAGGACGACCGCGGTGTCGGCGACGAAGGCGCCGGTGATCGCGCCTCCCGAAGGGGCCGCCGCGGCGCCGGCGGAGGCCGCGATGACGAGCTGTCCTCCAGAGATCGCCAGCCCCGCGCCCGCTCCCGAGAGCGCGGCGGCGGCCGGGTAGTACCAGCTCGCCGCCCGTCCGCGGACCGCGTCGACCTGTTCGAGGTCGAGGCGGCGCAGGTCGCGCAGCGACGCGACGTCGTGCCCGCGCTTCCTGTGGAGCGCCACCACACGTTGGGGGGACAGGCCCGCTCGCGAGGCCCGGCCCAGCGTCTTCTGCATGGACTGAACGGCGGTGCCGCTCCATTCGGGCATGACGTCGGCCGCCTTGCGCGTTCCGGCGCCGACCTTCTGAGCGCCCTTGGCGACGAATTCCTGTCCACGGGAGACCGCCGCCCGGGCCCGCGGGTGGTTCTCCAGTTGCTTCGCGGCGCGCTTGCCGAACTCCGCGACGCCGTTGGCCACGTGGTCGCCGGCGTTTCTCATCGCCTGCGACAGCGGGCGGCCCTTGAACTGCTGGACCGCACGCCATGCGTCGAGTTCGTAGTCCGAGGGCAGCTGATCGGGCTGCCGCGGGTCCTGCGGATTGCTCATGGTCCCCCCTGGGGCGTGGCTGGTGATGCGTGAGCGGGTGACTCGGCGGGTCAGGTCGTCGGGAGCTGTCAGGCGGGGTGACGAGGGCCGTGGCCCGGGGGTGGTTCGAGGGGGGAAGTGTAGTTCTCGGCGGACGTGCCGATATCGATGTCCGGAGGACCGGTCACCAGCGGGGCGTGGGTGTGGTCGGGGTGTCGTCGTCGCGCACCGGTCGGGGGGGTTGGTTGAGGATCTCGCGGGCCGTCTCCCCGTCACCCTCGGCGGGGTGTCGCCGGGTCCGGCGGGTGACGAGGTGGAGGAGCAGGGCGAGTGCCCGTTTGGTCCGTTCCACGGTGGTTCCTTCCGGGGAGGTCTGGGCATATCCCTCGCGCACCTGAACAATGGACATCCATACGAGCTGAGGGCGGAATCATCTGGCTGACGAGGGGGTTGGGTGAGCGGCATCGGTGAGGACGGGCAGTCACCGGGTCTTCGTGAAGCGGTTGGGGGGACGGGGTCCGGCACACAGTTGTCCGCGGACGCCGTCCGGGTGTTCCGGTGGGTGAGCGACCAGGGATCGTGCGACGCGAGGACGCTGGGCGCCACACTCGGGTTACCGGAACGGGGCGTCGCCTCGGCGGTGGAGGCCCTGACCGAACTGCTGTTGCTGCGGCACCTGCCCGAGGAGCCCGACCGGCTCGTGCCCGTCGCTCCGGACGCGGCCATCGCCGCCCTGGTGGCGCCCAAGGAGGCGGGACTGCGTCGGCAGCTCGCCGAGATCGACCGCTTGCGGGGCGAACTGGCACTACTGGCGCCCCTCTACGCGGAGGGCCGGCGCCGCTGGCAGGGACGGGCGCCGCTGACGGAGGTGACGGACCTCAAGACGGTCGTGGGCATGATCACCGAGGCGACCATGCGGTGCCGGCAGGAGGTCCGCACCTGCCATCCCGGCGGGGGCCGCTCCCCGGCGCTGCTGGAGCAGGCGTTCGTCCAGGACCGGGACATGCTGCGCCGGGGCGTGCGGATGCGCACGCTGTACCAGCACACGGCCCGCTACCACCTGCCCACGCAGGAGTACGCGCGACGGATGACCGACGAGGGGGCCGAGGTCAGGACGCTGAGCGAACTGTTCGGCCGGATGGTCGCCTTCGACGAGGAGACGGTGTTCATTCCGCACCAGGACGATCTGGACGCGGCCATCGTCATCCAGGACCCGTCCACGGTGGCGTACCTGTGCGCGACCTTCGACCACGCCTGGTCGCTGGCCGAGCCCTATCACCCGGCCTGGACGGAGAGTTCGGCGCGGGACGAGGTCAAGCAGGCCATCCTGCGGCTGCTGGCGGAGGGCATGAAGGACGAGATGGTGGCCCGGCGGCTGGGCATGTCGCTGCGCACCTGCCGCAAACACATCGCCGAGATCATGGAGCAGTTGGGTGCGGCCAGCCGCTTCCAGGCCGGCTATCTGGCCCGTGTGCAGTCCTCCGGTCCGGCCGCGGCGGCCCCGGGCGGAGCCTGAGCACCCCACCGGAGAACGGGCCGAGCGGGCCGAGCGGGCCGCGTGTGGCGAGCGCTCAAAGAACACGGAGGGCACGGAGAACACGGAGGGCACGGAGAACGCGGAGTGCTTCCGGGAGTTGGGGGCCGTCCGCGTCGGAGTGGACGTGAGCGGCCCGGTTCCCCTCCTCCGGACCGGGTCGGGGGCTGCCGACGGGCACTTGTGGCCGTGGTCCGGTCCGTCCGGGGAGGGGGCCCGGCCGCGTCGGACCGGGTACGCCCTGGCCGGCACCGCCTACCCCCGGGTTCCCGGCGCCGCCGCCTGTTCCCGGGCGAACAGCAGGGTCAGCCAGGGCAGTTCGTAGCGCTCCGCCTCCGGTTCCGCCGCGAGGTGCGCGGTCACCTCGGGGCGGGACGGCGGCGCCAGGACGCCCACGTCGATCAGGTCCTCCAGGGCACGCTGCGCGTTCCTTCCGTCCGAGCCCAGGGCGCGGGCGGCGCCGGAGAGGGTGAAGGCCGGGCCCGGCAGCGCGGCCAGGGCGTGGAGGGTGTCGCGGGTCGTGGCGGGAAGCCGGGCCCAGGCGCCGGCGAGCCGGGCGCGGACCCCCAGCCCGCCGGACGCCAGCTCGTCCAGGGCCTCCAGGGGATGTTCGAGACGGTCCGCGTACTGCCCGAGAGGCATGTGGCGCAGCACGGACAACCGGTTCCCGCCCGCGCGCAGGGCGAACGGGAGGAACCCGGTGGCGGTGACGATCCGGATGGCCGCGGCGTACTCGGCGGCCACCCGGGTGCGCCCGATGACGCGGCCCAGCAGATCCAGGGCCTCCTCTGCGGTCAGCGGCGGTAGTTCGGTCCGGTGCACGGGCTCCAGACCGGGAAGCCGGCTCCGGGAGGTGATCAGCGCGGCGGTGGGACCGGACGGCGGCAGCAGCGGGCCGAGGGCGGTGGCATCGGGTGCGTCGTCCAGGAGCAGCAGGATCCGGCGGCCGGACAGCCAGGAGCGCCAGGCGGTGGCGGCCTCCTCCCGGTCGGTGGGCAGCCGCTCGGCGCGGCCCAGGGAGCGGGCCAGTTCCGCCAGCACCGACGCCCACGGGCGCGGGGAGCCGTCCTCGGCGCACAACCGGGTGGCGACCACGCCGTCGGGGTAGTGCGCGGCGAGGCGGTGCGCGACGTGTACGGCGAGGGCCGTCTTGCCGACGCCGGCCGGACCGGTGAGCAGCACCGGAGGGCCGCCCTCGCGACCCAGCCGAGCGGTGACGTCCTCCAGTTCCCGCGTCCGCCCGGTGAAGTCGGTGAGGTCCGGCGGGAGCAGCCGGGACCCGTGGGGAGCGCCGCGCACCCGGGACGGGGCCATCTCCTCCAGCAAGGAGCGGTAGGCGCTCTGCAGCGCCGCCCCGGGTTCCAGACCCAGTTCCCGGGAGAGCTGTTGACGGCAGTCGTCGTAGGCGGCCAGCGCCTCCGTTCTGCGGCCGACCCGGTGCAGAGCGGTGAGCTGGGCGGCACGCAGCCGCTCCCGCAGCGGGTGGCGGCTCACCATCTCGTCCACGGTGTCGGCGACCGGTGCCGGTTCGCCGGTCTCCAACTGCGCTTCGGCCCAGGCCTCGTACACGGCCAGCCGCCGGGCGTGCTGCCGCCCGACGGCGGCGCGCAGTACGTCGGCGTGGGCGGCGAGGTCGCTGAAGGGATCGCCGCGCCACAGGTCCAGTGCCTGGCGGTACAGCGGGGCGGCGCGGCTCGGCGCGCTCGCGCGCATCTCGGCGTCCCCGCGCCGGGCCAGATCCTCGAAGCGCAGGGTGTCGCATTCGTCGGCGCCGAGGTGCAGGACGTAGCCGCCGGGACCGTGGCGCAGCCGGCCGAGGTCCTCCGGGTCGAGCACCCGGCGCAGGGTCGAGACGTACACCTGGAGGTTCTTGCGGGCGGTGCGGGGCGGATCGTCCGGCCAGACGGCGTCGGTGAGTTCCTCCAGTGACACGGGCGTGTTAGGGCGGGTGAGCAGGACCGCCAGGACGAGGCGCTGTTTCAGCGGACCGAGCGGCAACGGCAGACCGTCGCGGGAGGCTCTCAGCGGACCGAGGAGGGTGAGTCGCAATGGGCTGCGGGCGCTGCCACGGCCGTCATCGGCGTGCGCTCGCGCGATCCCGGGACCGGTCTTCCCGCCGCGGCTCTCCGTGAAAGTGTCGCTCATTTTCCCTCAGCCCCTTCCCCAGCCGGTGTCGTCGGAGTTCTGGGCGAGGAGAACAATTCCGTACACGAAAGCCTCCGGGGAGCGGACGGGGAGTGAGGTGATTCGCGAGGAGCCGTGAACACTCGGGGAATGGAAAGGGAATTCCCTGTCGCCTTCACAGCATGCGCACAAGCCGGTGGCGGGGCCATGGCGCCGGGGGTGGGTCAAGGTGCATGCAGCAACGCACCCGCCGGGACGAACGACACATAACGGCGCCTTGCCCGACAAAGCGTCCAGCCCCCGTCCGGCCTCGGGTGCGACCGGCGGAGCCCTGCGGCGCGTACCGGGCCCGAACCGGGCGCCAACCGCGATCGAACCGGTGCCGCGCACGCTGACGCCGCAGGTCCCGGAGACCGACGGAGGTGACGCGATGCGGCTGGCGGAGATCATCGAGCTGCGTCCGGTGCCGGCTGCCGGGCTCCTCGCCACCCTCACCAGGCGCTGCCCGCTGAGCTGCGCCCACTGCTCCACCTCGTCGGGGCCGCGGGGGGAGGACACTCCGGCCGAGGCGCTGCGGCGCTTCGTCGGCGGCTTCACCGCCGGGGACCGTCCGGAGGTCCTGATGCTCACGGGCGGCGAGCCCCTGCTGCGGCCCGCGCTCGTCGGCGACCTCGCGGAAAGCGCGGCGTCGGCCGGAACGCGGACGTCCGTGCTCAGCGGCATGTTCTTCGCGACCGAGGGGCCGGTACCCGCACGCATCATGCGAGCGCTTAAGCACGTCGCCCATTTCTCGGCGAGCATCGACGTGTTCCACGAACGTGAAGTGACGCGGGCGGCGGCCTTTCGGGCGGTGCACCACATCATGGACAGCGGAATAGACGTGAGTTTCCATGTGGTGGGCAATTCGGCGGACGATCCGTATCTCGCGGACATCACCGCGTCCATTCGGGCCGAATTCCGGGACCAGGCGGCCGTCCTGGTCAATCACGTCCGGCGGGTGGGGCGGGCGGCGGGGTGGGCGGCCGCACGGCCGGTTCGTCTCGACGCCGCCGCGGAGGGGACGGGGGAGTGGGCCGCCGAGGGGGGAGGCCCGGCGCCGTGCGCGATGGCGGCCTGGCCGGTGGTGGCCTTCGACGGCACCGTCGCGGCCTGCTGCAACCAGCGGGTGGTGGACACCCGCCCCCTGCCGGAGCACCTGCGGCTCGGACACATCGCCGTGGACGACTGGCCGCGGATACGGCGCCGCTGCCAGGAGTCACCCGTGCTGCGCACCATCCGGACCGCCGGCGTCGCATCCTGCGCGAGCTGCCGTGCCCTGGCCCGCCGGCCCGCGGCGCTGGCCGCCGCCGAACGGGCCGGGTCCCGCCCGGCGGCCGGCATCATGGACACGCTCGGCGCCCGGCTCCAGCGCGACGCCGGGGCCGCGACGCTGCTGCGCCGGTACACAAGCGAGCGGTACGCGCCGCTGGTGCTGCTCGGCGGGCGGGAGGCCGGTGGTGGGTCCGGTTGCGAGGCGAGCAGCGACAGCGGGCGCGAGCCCAGCCGCGCAAGCGGAGGCGAGGCCAGTCGCGCAAGCGGGCGCGAGGCCAGCCGCGCAAGCAGCCGCGTGGCGAGCCGCTCAAGCAGCCGCGTGGCGAGCGGGGAGCCCAGTCGCGGAAGCAGCCCCAAGGCCAGCGGTGCAAGCAGCGACGCAAGCAACCGCGAGGCCAGTCGCGAAAGCAGCGACGAGGCCAGTCGCGAAAGCAGCCGCGAGGCGAGCCGGGAGCCCAGCCGCGCAGGCACCCGCCAGGCCAGCCGCGCAAGCACCCGCGAGCCCAGTCGCGCAAGCGGGCGCGAGCCCAGTCGCGAAAGCAGCGGCGAGGCCGGTCGGGAGGTCAGCCGCGTAAGCACCCGCGAGCCCAGCCGCCGAAGCGATCGCGAGCCCAGCCCCCGAAGCGATCACGAGTCCCACCGCGAAAGCCCACCCCGGCGCGAGGAAGGTGCCGCATGAGCCCCTCCGCCGTCGCGCGTCTGCGGCTCGAACTCTCCCTCGTGCAGCCCGTGGTGAGGACCGCCGCCGCCCGCGTGTGGCGTTCCGACGCCGGGCTCGCCGACCGTTACCGGGCCTACCTGTGCGCCATGCACCAGGTGATCCGCGCCTCCGTCCCGCTGATGGAGCGGGCCGCCGCGCGCTGCGAGGCGCTCGTGGACGACCCGGTGGCACCGCCGCTCGCGCGGTACCTGCGGGCCCACGCCGAGCAGGAACGAGGCCACGACGACTGGCTGCTCACCGACGCCGCCGCGTCCGGGACGCCACCGGGCGAGCTGACCGACGCCGCTCCGCCGGCCCACGTCGCCGCCCTGGTGGGAGCGCAGTACTACTGGATCGAGCACAGCCATCCGGTGGCCCTCCTCGGCTACATCGCGGTGCTGGAGGGCAACGCACCGGCACCGGGCCTGGCAGGCCGGCTGGCGCGGGAGACCGGGCTGCCGCCGGCCGCCTTCGAGGCCGTACGCCTGCACGCGGATCTCGACGACGGGCACAGCGCGGACCTGGACCGGCTGATCGGCCGGCTGCCCCTGGACCCCGCGCAGCGCTCCCTGGTCGCCGTGAGCGCACTGCACACGGTCGCCGCCCTCGCCGAGCTGTTCGACCGGATCGCCACGGCACCGACCCCTACCGGAGAACGCCCATGAATGACCACGCGCACGATCGCGACCGCCTCCGCGCGCTGGAGGACGCCGGGTTCCCGCTGGACAGCCTCTCCGCCGAGCAGCGGGAGGTGCTCCGCGACCTCAGCGCGGAGGAACTGACCCTGCTGCTGGGCCTGAAGGAGCGGCTGGACGCGGCCGAGCCGGAGGTGCAGGCGCACAGCGAGATCGCCGGCGGAGCGCTGTTCTGATGACCGGGACCGCGCGGACGAGGTGCCCACGGTGTCCCGAACCACCGCCGGACGGCGCGGCCTTCTGCCCCCGGTGCGGTTCCGCCTGCGTGACCGCGGCCGCCTCCGACACCGTCGAGGAGCGCCGGGTGGTGACCGTCGTCTTCTGCGACCTCGTCGGGTCGACGGCGCTGTCCGGACGGCTCGACCCGGAGACACTGCGCACCGTGACCCTGCGGTACTTCGCGCTGATGCGGGCCCGGATCGAGGAACACGGCGGCACGGTGGAGAAGTTCATCGGCGACGCGGTGATGGCGGTCTTCGGGATTCCCGCCCGCCACGAGGACGACGCCCGACGGGCCCTGGCCGCCGCCCGCGGGATGATCACCGGCCTCGACGGTCTCAACGCCGAGCTGGAGCGGGCGCACGGGGTGCGGCTCGCCGTGCGTATCGGCGTGAACACCGGCGAGGTCGTGGTGAACGTCGACCCCGCCGCCCGGCAGGCCCTGGCCTCCGGCGAGGTCGTCAACATCGGCGCCCGGCTCGAACAGCACGCCGGCGCGGGCGAGATCCTGATCGGCCCCGCCACGCTGGAGGCCGCCGGCGCCTCCGCGGTCACCGAGTCCGCCGGACCGCTCTCCCTCAAGGGGGTCGACGATCCCGTCCAGGCCCACCGCCTGGTCGCACTGCACGAGGACGACCCGGAGCGGGTACGCCGCTTCGACACCCCGTTCATCGGCCGTGAGCCGGAGCTGGCCGAACTCCGCCTGCTCCTGCGCAGACTGGCGACGGACCCGCGCTCGTACCTGGTGACCGTCTACGGCGAGGCGGGTCTCGGCAAGACGCGCCTGCTGCGGGAGTGGCTGAGGAACTGGCCGGCGCACGGCGAGGGCCGGTGCCGTCCGTACGGCGAGACCGGCACCCTCGCACCGCTCGCCGACGCGGTACGCCAGGTGCTCGCGGCCCTCGGGGAGGACACGGCGCTCGCGGGACTGCCGGACCACGAACGGGCCGAGGCGGAGCAGGCGTTGCGCCTGCTGCGGACCGGCCTGCTCGCGGACGGTACGCCCAGCCCCTCGACGGACGACACCCTCATGGCGCTCGCCTGCCTGCTCGACGGGCTCTCCCGGGAGCGCCCCGTGGTGCTCGTGCTGGACGACTGCCACTGGGCGTCCGCGCCCCTGCTCGACCTCGCCGGCCGGCTGCTGGACGAGCTGGACCGCTCCCCGGTCGCCCTGGTGTGCGCCGCGCGTCCCGAACTGCTGGAGACCCATCCGGGCTGGGGCAGCGGACGGATGCGTTCCGCGTCGCTCATGCTCACGCCGCTCAGCCGGGAGGAGGCCGCCGCTCTCGCCGGTGAGCTGGTCGAGGTGGCGGCCCACCGGCAGGGGGTGCTGGAGGCCACTCTCGACCGTGCCGAGGGCAATCCGCTGTACCTGGAGCACCTGACAGCGATGGCGGCCGAGTGCGACGACCTGCCGCTCACCGTGCACGCGCTGCTCGGCGCCCGCATCGACGCACTGCCGTCCGAGGAACGGACCCTGCTCCAGCTGGCCGCCGTCCTGGGACGCGAGTTCCGCCGCGCCGACCTGACCGCACTGGCCACCGCGGGTGAACGAGGAGGCTCCGCGGAGTCCGCCGCCGGTCCGCTGCGCGGCCTCGTGCGACGGCGCCTCATCGAGTCCGACGGCCGTACCCTGGCCGCCGGCTCCGCGCTCCGGTTCGGCAGCGCCCTGGTGCAGGAGATCGCCTACCGCGGGATGGCCAAGAAGGTGCGGGCCCGCCGTCACGAGCACGCCGCCGGGGTCCTCGTCCGGCACGAGGCGGGTGACGCGGCCGTCGGCACCCACCTGGCCCGCGCCCACCGTCTGCTCGCCGAACTGGGAATGCGCGACGACGACACCGACGTCCTGCGGGCCCGCGCCGCCGGTCTGCTCACCCGCGCCGGCACGGCCGCCCTGGCACGCTCCGACCTGCCGTGGGCCGACGACCTCCTCACCCAGGCCCTGGACCTGGCCGCCGCCGGCGAGCCCGCCGCGGTCGAGGCCGCCCGCCGCCTCGGCGAGACGAAGGTCGCCCGCGGCGAGCCGGTGCGCGGCCGGGAACTGCTGGCAGGCGCGCTCGACACGGCGGACCGGGCCGGTGACCGGCTGGCCGCCGCCCATGCCCGGCTCGCGCTGACCGCACTCGACCCCCGGCACGGATCCGCGGCCGAGGTCGCCGAGGCCGCCCTCGCCCTCTTCACGGTGGTGGGCGACGACCAGGGCATCGCCCGTGCCTGCGTCCGCATCGCCCAGGACCGCCAACGACGCGGACGGCACGCCGAGGCCGAGGCCCTGCTGAGCCGGGCCCTCGACCACGCCGACCGTGCCGACGCCGAACCCGAACGGGCCCTGGCGCTCGGCGCGGCCGGCATCTCCCTGTGGCGCGGCCCCACCCCGGTCGCGCGGGCGGTCGCGCGCTGCGAGGACCTGCTCGCGGCGCACGGCGCCGGCCGGCCGACCGTCCGGGCCACCCTGGCCTGCCCGCTGGCCGTGCTCCTGGCCCTTGAGGGCCGTCACGGCGAGGCACGCGAGCGGCTGGCCGAGGCGGCGCGGCTGGCCGGCGGTCTCGGCTACGCCGAGAGCGCGCTGTTCGTCCCGCTGTTCGCCGCCGAGGTGGAGGCCCTGACGGGTACGCCGGAGCGCAGACTCGCCCTGCTGGCCGAGGCCGCCCGCGCCGGCCGTGAACTCGGCGCCACGGGCGCGCTGCCCGGCATCGCCCGCGAGCGGGCCCGGATCCTGCTGGAGCGGGGGGAGCCGGCGGAAGCGCTGGCCCTGCCGGATCCCCAGGAGGCCGGCCTGCCCCCGGCGGAGTCCGCCGACGCGGACGGGCTGCGCGCACGCGCCCTCGCGCTCGCCGGGGAGGAGACCGCCGCGCACGCCTGCGCGGACCGGGCGACCGCCGCGGCCGGGGACACGGACTCCCCGGTCGTCCGCGGCACCGCGGCCCTCGACCGCGCCCACACGCTGCGGACGCTGGCCCGGCCCGGCGACGCGGAGCGGGAGGCACGCACGGCGCAGCGGCACTTCGCCGCCAAGGGCCACAGGATCGGCGCGGACCGCGCGGCCGCGTTCGCCGAGGACAGCGCGGCCGCCGCCCGGAACACGGGCGGCCCGGCCGGGCGGGAAGGCGGGACCGTATGACCACCGGGACGGCAGGAGGGCTCACCTGGAGCCTGCGCGACCGTACCCCCGAGGACCTCACCCTGCTCGCCGACACGGTGCCGGCCGTGCCCGCCGACCCCTCGGCGTGGTCGGACGGCGGCGGGGTGCGCGTGTGCGTGGTGGACACCGGGGTGGAGTGCGGTCACCCCTCGGTCGGCCCGGTCCAGGGCTCCTACGAGGTGGCGCCCGCCCCCGACGGGACCCTGCGGGTCGTCGACAGCGGTCCGCTGCCCGACGGCACCGGCGACGCCTGTGGCCACGGAACGGCGTGCGCCGGGATCGTCCGGCGCGTGGCACCGGACTGCGACCTGTACAGCGTGCGGGTGCTGGGCGAGGGCTTCACCGGCAGCGGCGACGCCCTGCTCACCGGGCTGCGCTGGGCGGTGGACCAGGGCTTCGACGTGGTCAACCTCAGCCTGTCCACGACCCGGCCCCAGTTCCTCGAAACCCTGCGCTCCCTGGCCGACCAGGCCTTCTTCAACGGCACCACGCTGGTGGCCTCGGCCCACAACACCCCGGTGGAGAGCTTCCCCTGGCGGTTCTCGTCGGTCATCTCGGTCGGTACGCACCGCGAGGACGACTCCGGACTCTTCCTCTACAACCCCGCACCCCCCGTGGAGTTCTTCGCCCCCGGCCAGAACGTGCAGGTGGCCTGGACGGGCGGCGCGACCATCCGCACCACGGGGAACAGCTTCGCCACCCCCTTCATCAGCGGGATGTGCGCGCGGCTGCTCGGCGGCCGGCCGAAACTGACGCCGTTCCAGATCAAGCACGCTCTCTACCTCTCCGCCGCGAACGTACGCATCGGCGAACCAGGAACCCGAGGTGAATCATGAGCCAGTTCCCCGGCCTCGTCCCCGCCACAGGGGTGGGCCCCGTGACACGGGCCGGCAGCGCCGAGCGCGAGCTGCTGCAGTCCGTCGTCGAGACGGCGCGGGCCATCTTCGGCGCGGCGGCCAGCTCCGTCCTGCTGCACGACCAGGACGCCGACGAGCTGGTCTTCCAGGCGGTGGCCGGGGAGGGCGCCGATTCCCTCGTGGGTTCGCGGTTCCCGGCCGGCCGGGGGCTGGCGGGCTGGGTGCTCGTCTCGGGCGAGCCGATGGTCGCCGACGACCTGAGGAGACAGGGCATGTTCGCCCGGGACGTCGCGGAGTCGACGGGGTACGTGCCGGACGCGCTGATGGCTGCGCCGCTCGCCCACCGCGACCGGGTGCTCGGGGTCCTCGAAGTCCTCGATCCCGTCCCGCAGTCCCGCTCCAGCCTCTCCGAACTGGACCTGCTCGCACTCTTCGCCCGGCAGGCCGCGGCGGCCCTCGCGGTCGTCACCGAACGGCGTCGGGAGGAGACACCGTCGGCGGTCCGCGCCCGGAGCCTGGAACTCGTGACCGCGCTGCGGGACGTCCTGCTCGACGGGGCGGCGGCCCCGCACGAAGGGTGAGGGGCCCCTCCTCAGCGTGCGGCCGCTTCCACGGCGTCGGCGGCGCGCGTCTCGCTCTTGCCGTCGGCGAGCAGGCCGCCGACCTCCACCGCGCGCGCACGCACCTCGGGGTCGCGGGCTATGTCGTCCACCGCGGCGCGCAGCTCCCGGGCGCCGGCACCGGGCTCCGGGAACGTGCGGGCGACGCCGGCGCGCAGACAGCCGGCGGCGAGGACCCGCTGCTCCGAGCCGTTGGGGGCGACGAGCAGTGGCTTGCCGTGCAGGAGCGCGGCGAGCACGGGTGCGGACGTCGCATTGGTCAGGACGAGGTCGGCGCGGTCCACCAGCGGACCCATCCAGGGGCGGCGCCCCACGATCAGGTCGGCGCCCGCGGCGGCCTCGGGCGCGGCCGAGCGTCCCAGTTCCACGACGCCCCGGTGCGTGCCCGAGGTGAAGGCCGCGTTGAGGCGCGGCCACAGGCTGGTGCCGCCGAACGTACGGCCCAGATGGACGTACGCCAGGGGCTTGTCACCCGGCAGCGGTTCCGCGGCCGGCGGTTCCGGCTCCCACCAGCAGGGGCCGACATGCCGTACGGCCGGGGGCAGTTCGGCGTCGGGCACCTCCATGACGGGGTGTCCGCGCAGCAGGAAGGCGGTGCCGAGCAGCGGGGTGTCCGCGAACCGGTCGCGCCGCGGGGCGAGACCGGCCAGTTCGCGGACCGTCCCGTAGTGCTTCAGGGTCTCCGTCAGCCGCCACGCGCGGCCGCACGTGTCCGCCCGCCCGGCGGAGCGGTAGGGCCACAGGTGGGCCGCCAGTCCGAGGACCACCACCGGCACGTCGGCGGCCTCGGCGGCCACCAGCGCACCGTGGCAGAGCACGGAGGTGACCAGCACGTCGGGCCGTAGCCGCCGGACCGCCCGCGCCACCGCGTCGTACTGCCGGTGCCCGCGGACCGTCCAGTGCGCCACCGACAGCGTCGTGCCGTCCGTGACGGCCGACACCCCCAGGCCCGCCGCGGTGACCGCGGGCGCGGCTCCCGGCCCCGCGAGGACGGTGACCGCGTGGGCGCGGCGACGCAGCTCCCGGCCGACCGCGAGCGCCGGGTACAGGTAACCCGGGTCGTTCAGCGGACACAGCAGCACCCTCATGCCGGGCCGCCCCCCGTCATGTCGAGGTCCAGGTGGTGGGCGAAGAAGGCCATCACGTCCGCGTAGAGGCCGGCACTGCGCGACGCCCCGCGGGTGCCGTGGCCGACGCCGCGCTCGGTGCGCAGCACGACCGGCCCGTCACCCGTGCCGGCCCACTGCAGGGCGGCGCACATCTTGCGGGCGTGCGCGGGGTCGACGCGCGTGTCGCCGTCGAACACGGCCAGCAGGACGGCCGGGTAGCGCGTGCCCTCCCGTACTTGGTGGTAGGGGGAGTAGGCGAGCAGCCGCGCGAACTCGACGGGGTCCCGCGCGCTGCCGTACTCGTCGCGCCAGCTCGCGCCCATCCCCGACAGCTCGTAGCGGACCATGTCGAGCAGGGGTGCCGCGCACACGACGGCCGCGTACGTCCGCGGCCGGCGGGTCAGCGCGGTGGCGGCCAGCAGGCCGCCGTTGGAGCTGCCGAGGACGCCGAGCCGGCCCGGCGCGGCCCATCCGGCGCGGAGCAGATGGTCGGCGGCGGCGTCGAAGTCGTCGAAGGTGTTGTGCTTGTGCTCACGGCGGCCGGCCCGGTGCCACGCCTCGCCCTCCTCGCCGCCACCGCGCACACAGGCCACCGCGTACACGCCGCCCGCCCGCACCCAGGGCACGGCCTGCGGGGTGAAGCCGGGGGTCATCGAGGCGCCGAAGCCGCCGTAGCCGGTGAGGACGGCAGGCCTGGGCCGGTCGGGACGGCCCGTGGGGGACATCACGAACAGGCGCACCTCGGTGCCGTCGGGGGACCGCGCGACCTCCTGGGTGACGCTCACGCCCTCGGCCGCGGGCACGGCGGGCGGACCGTCCGGCCAGGGGCGCAGCCGCCCGGTGACGGCGTCGTAGTGCAGGACGACGGTGGGCGTCACATGGTCGGTGTACGCGAACCACGCCTCATGGCCGCCCTCCTGGCGAACCGTCAGTCGAGTGACCGTCCCCTGTCCGGGAAGGCGCACGAGGCCGGCCGGGGCGCCGGTCCGGGCATCGTGCAGGGTCACCTCGCCGACCGCGTGCCGGGTCCGTACGACCACCAGCAGCGGCCGGTCCAGCGCCGGGCCGTCCAGGACCGCGAAGTCCTGCAGCACGGTGTCCGGCCGCTCGCCGACCAGGGTGCGCCACCGGTCCGGGCCCGTGGCGTCGCGAGGGGCCGCGGCGATCCGGCCGCGCGGGGCACCGGCGGTCGTCCGGAGCAGCAGCGGCCCGCCGCCCGGCCGCAGGCGGACGACGGTGCGCGCGTCGGCGCCGTGCGGGAGGCGGCGCAGGCCGGGCCGGTCCGGAGCGGCCCGGGTCAGGTCGGCGGTCCACAGCTCGTTGCGCGGCGCGGTGCCCTCACTGGCACCGACGACCAGGAGCCGGCCGTCGGGCGACGTGGCCACGGTGTAGTACTGGGTCTCCGGCCGGCCGGCGCCGAAGATCTCCGTGTCGCGGTCGGCCGGGGCGCCGACCTCGTGCAGATACACGCGGCGGTGGCGGCCCGCCCCGCCGGGAACCCGCCCCGGCGGCAGCCGGCGCACGTAGTAGAAGGCCCGGCCGCCCGGCAGCCACGCCACCGGGGAACGGCGGACCCGGTCCACCGGCCCGTCCACCGTCTCGCCGGTCGCCGTGGACAGGACACGCAGCACCGAGTGCTCCGTACCGCCCGAGGAGAGCTGTACGGCCACCAGGTCGCCCTCCCACGACGGCTCCCAGGCGTCGAGCACCGTGGTTCCCGCCGGGTCGGCCTCCAGCGGGTCGAGGAGCACGCGGGTCCGGCCGTCCTCCCGGACGGCGAGCACCGCGAGTTCACGCCCCGCCTCCCTGCGCAGGTGGAACTCCCGCCCGCCGCGCGGCACCGGCGGGCCGCTGCCACCGCCCGCGAGCAGCGCCGCCATCCGCCCGCGCAGCGCCTCCCGGCCCCGCCAGCGCGCCGCTTCCCCCGCGTAGAGCAGGTCCTGGGCGGCGCACCACGCGGCGGTCGCCGGGTCCCCCGGATCCTCCAGCCAGCGGTAGGGATCCCTCACCGGCCGTCCGTGCACGATCTCCACCGGTCCGCTGCGGGGGGCGGCCGGGTAGGGGGGCCGGGGCGGCGTGGGCCCGGCGTCGCGGGGCGGGGACACGGTCATCGCGGCGCTCCAGGGATGACGAACGGATCGGGCGCGGGACGGGGACGGGCCGGGGACGGGCCGGGGACGGGCCGGGGTCAGGGACCGCCGGTGCCCGGACGTGGCACCGGAGCCGGGACCAGCCCCACCGGCCCCACCCGCCCGGCGCCGTCCGGGGCCGCCGGCCCGGCCTGCGGCTCGTCCGCAGTCCGCTCGGCACGGCTCGCCCCGGCGGGGGAGGGGACGCCGCCCTCGTCGGCAGCGTCGGCGTCCTTGTCGCTGTCGCTGTCGCTGTCGCTGTCGTTGCCGGCGTCGGCGTCGGCGTCGTTGTCGTCCAGGCTGGTCTCCCGCAGCAGCGGCACCGACGACACCACCGTGACCACCGCCGCCGTACAGGCGAGGAGCAGCCATGTGCGGCTCGCCCCCACGGAGTCCACGAAGAAGCCCGCCAGGACCGGTCCGAGGGAGGCGAGACCGGCCATCAGCAGCCCCGTCGCCGTGCTGACCCTGCCCAGCAGGTCGCGCGGGGCGAGCACGAGTATCGCGCGGCCGACCACGATGCCCGCCGGCGGACTGAAGAAGACGACCACGACCAGCACCGGGCCGATCGTCCAGGGGTCCGTGGTCCACGAGAAGACGGCGAGACCGAGCGCCCACACCGCGCCGATGAGGAGGAACAGCCGGGCGGCGGAGATCCTCTTGATCAGCCAGGCCGCCGAGGCCGCGCCCAGCATCGCCCCGACGCCCGCGCAGCCCATCACCGCGCCGATCACCGTCCCGCCGGCGCCGCTCTGCCGCAGGGAGACGACCATCGTCGTCTGCGCCGCCGCCGAGACGACGTTGATGCCCGCGGCGAAGAGCAGCGCGGCCGGCAGCGCCCGCTGGCGCGCGAGCCAGCGCAGCCCGGCCGTGAGCCGGTTGTCGCGCTCGGCGTCCGCGGCCTCCCGCGGGGGCCGGGTGCCGATCCGCAGCAGCAGCACGGCCGACACCCCGTAGGAGAGCGCGTCGGCCGCGAACGGCAGGATCGGGTCCACGGTGAACAGCCAGCCGCCGAGGAAGGGGCCGATCAGCGAACTCGACGCCATGGCCGCCTGGCTGCGGCTCAGCGCGTCGGTGAGGTCCTTGCGCGGCACCACGTCGCGCACGGCGATCGTGGCCGCGGGGGCGAAGAGCGCGGTGGCCGCGCCCTCCACCGCGGCCACGCAGAGCAGCTGGGCCTGGCCCAGCTCACCCAGTTCCGCCACCAGGGGGATGCTGGACAGCGCCACCAGCCGCACCAGGTCGGCCCCGACCATGACGGTCCGCCGGTCGAGGCGGTCGGCGAGATGGCCCGCGGGCAGTCGCAGCAGGGTCCTGGTCACCAGCGACAGGGTCGCGACCGTACCGGCCTGGGCGGCGCTGCCGCCGATGGACAGGACGAGCAGCGGGAAGGCCAGCAGCGACAGCTGGGATCCGAGGGTGGACAGCGTCGAACTGAGCCAGTAGCGACGGAAGTCGGGGTTCGTGCGCAGAATGCGGGAACCCTTCGCCCCGGCCGTCCGGCCTCTCATCCCAGCCGTCCGACCGCGTCGAGGCAGTCCAGTACGCCTGCGTCCACCCGGTCCTGGAAGACGGCGCGGACGGCCGCCTCCTCGTCGTATCGGTAGTGGTCGTGGCAGCTGACCCAGCGGCCCTCCGTCTGCTCGGCGGGCAGATAGCCGTCGGCGACGGTGCCGACCTCCATGCCGGGCTTGCCGGCGGTCTCCCAGCAACTGGCGAGGACCCCGTCGGCGTTGATGACCGCGCCGTAGCGGCCGTCGGTGAAGGAGCAGGCCTGGCAGGGGACGTGGGCGCGGGGACGGGTCACCGTGAAGCCCAGTTCCAGCGCTCGGGCGTGCCAGCGGACGAACTCCTCGACGAGGCCGTCCTCGTGCAGCAGGTTGTTCGCGTAACCGACGCCGACGTCGCCGACCCGGGCGAAGTGGATGCCGCAGCGGGCCGGATCCAGCCGGGCGCCGAGGTGTTCCACCAGCGCGTCCACGCCGTGCCGGTTCAGGTGCGAGACGTTGACCCGCAGCATCCAGCGCAGGGACGTCTTCTCGATGGCGCGCGCGATGTTGGCGACGATGACGTCGAACGTGCCGCCTCCGGAGCGCCTGACCCGGATGGAGTCGTGGTCGGCCCGGTCGCCGTCGAAGGTGACCTGCACGGAGCCGAGACCCGCCGCGTTGAGTTCCTTGGCGATCAGCGGGGTGAGCAGGGTGCCGTTGGACGTCATCGACGCGGTGAGGGATCCCAGTTCCCCCGCCCGCGTGAGCAGGTCGCGGCAGCCCCGCGGGTTGAGCAGCGGCTCGCCGCCGAACAGCAGCAGCGACAGCCGGTCCAGCCCCGCCGCGTCCATGCGCTCGCGGGTGAAGTCCAGGACCTGCCCGACCGCTTCGGGGGTCAGCCGGGCGTGGCTGATCCGCGGCGGCCGGCTGCCGCCCTTGGGGTCCTGCGCGGTGTTCTGGAAGCAGTAGCCGCAGCCGAGGTTGCAGTCCGTGCTGGTCAGCACGGTGAGCGAGTACGAGGTGTAGGGCCGGACGTCGTAGAGACCCGCCTCGCGCAGATAGCGTTCGGCCGACGGCCGCAGGGTGCCGTCCGGTTCCACCTGGCCGGGCCGCATCAGCGCGTATCCGCCGGCGCCCAGGAACCACCACCCCCGGTCGGCGCGGATCAGACGTGCTCCGGCGGAGGGGACGGCGACGGACTGCGTACCGGACACGGCAACCTCCGGGTCGGGGGGATGGCAGGACGGGGGAGGGGCGGTCGGCGCGGACCCCGGCCGCGACGGCGTCGTGCGCCGCCGCGGCCGGGAGGACCGGCCGGTCGGACCGGATCAGGCGTTGTGCTCCTGGTGGACGCCGCACCAGGGGGTGTCCTCGCCCTCCTCGGAGTGGGCGACGACCTCCGGCTCGTCGACCGACTCCTGGTGCACACCGCACCAGGCGACGTTGTCCGCGGTGTGCGCGACCACCTCGGGCTCGTCGACCGACTCCTGGTGGATTCCGCACCAGGCGACGTTGCTCGCGGCGTGCGCGACCACCTCGGGGGTCTCCTCCGCGGGGGTCTCCTGGGGCTCGACGTTCTCGGCCATGCTGGTCCTCCATACGACGGGCGATCGGGACGACGGACGACGGCGGTGCGCCGACCGCCAGGAAGCTAGGAGCAGGCGGTTCGGCACCGGTTCGGCACCGGTTGCCCCGCGCTGAATCCGCCCGGTGGACGTGCCGGCGGGCCGGCCCGGCGGGGGCGCGGACATACCGGAATCGCGTCGGGCGCGAACCGGCGGGCAACCGGCCGTCCCTACGGTGGCCGCCGCACAGTCCGCGACCGCGAGAGGACGACCGCGCATGGACACCGAACCCGCCGTCAGGACCGGCGCGCCCGCGCCGGCCGGGGAACAGCGGCTGCCGGAGCCGCTCGGGGCCGAGTTCCTGGCCCGGCCGGACAGGACGCTCGCCGCGTTCCGGGAGACCTGTCCGGTGGCGCGGGTCAGGACGCCGGCCGGACGGCCGGCGTGGCTGGTGACCCGTGCAGAGGACGTGCGGGCCGGATTCCTGGACCCCCGGCTCTCGCTGAGCGGCGGTCGCGTTCCGGATCCCGGCGTGCGCCGACGCGCACTCGACGTGACGCTGGTCAACTACGACCCGCCCGACCACACGCGGATCCGCCGCCTGGCGACCCCGGCCCTGACCCCGGCGCGCATGGCCGCCCACCGTGAGCGGATCGAGCGCGCCGCGGACGAACTCCTCGACGCGGCCGACGCGGCCCGCGGCCAGGGCCCGGTCGAGCTGATGGACGCCTTCGCGCGCCCCTTCGCCTTCCGGTCGCTGTGCGAGGTCTTCGCGGTGCCGGAGGAGGAGCGGGCCGCACTCTACGAGCCCGTGGCCCGCCTCGCGGACAAGGCGAAGTGCACCGCCGGCGCGATCGAGGAGAGCGTCGCCCGGATCGACGCCTTCGTCCGCGAGACGATGGCCCTCCGCGTCACCGCCCCTGGTGACGACGTCGTCTCCCGCGTGCTCGTGGCCTGGCGGGAGCAGGGCGGCGCGACCGAGGACGAGGTGGCCTCCCTGCTGGCGATGCTGCTGCTGGCCGGCTTCGACAGCACGGTGCAGGCGATCGGGATGAGCGTGGTGGCACTGCTGGGCCACCCGCGGGCGCGGAACTCCCTGCGGGACGAGCCGTCGCGGATCCCGCGCGCGGTGGACGAGTTGCTGCGCTGGGACACCCCCGGCCCCTTCAGCACCAAGCGGGTGGCTCTGGAGGACATCCGGTTCGGGGACACGGTCGTTCCGGCGGGCAGCGGCGTCCTGCTGGCCGTCGCGGCGGCCAACCACGACCCCCGCTGCCACGCCGACCCCGGGACGCTGGACCCGGGCCGCAGCACCGCGAGCCGCCACCTGAGCTTCGGCCTGGGCCCGCACTACTGCCCCGGATCGGCGCTGGCCCGCCTGGAACTCACCGTGGCCCTGACCGCCGTCCTCGGCCGCTGGCACCGGCTGACACCGGCGGTCCCGCTGGACGAACTCGTCTGGGGCGGCGGCTACCTGCACCGCCGCCTGGCCGCCCTGCCGGTCCTGCCGGGGGGACCGGCGTAGGGCGTGCGGGTGTGGGGCGGGCCCGCGTAGGGCGTGCGGGTGTGGGGCGGGCCCGCGTAGGGCGTGCGGGTGTGGGGCGGGCCCGCGTAGGGCGTGCGGGTGTGGGGCGGGCCCGCGTTGGGCGGACGGTGTTGGGCGGACGGGCGTAGGGCGGAGGGGTGTGCGGCGGAGGGGCGTGGGGCGGGCCGATGTGGAGCGGAGGGGTGTGGGGCGGGCCGGCGTAGGGCGTGCGGATGTGGGGCGGGCCCGCGAAGGGCGGGCCGGTGTGGGGCGGACGGGTCCTGGGGCGGACCGGTGTGGGGCGGAGGGGGCGTGGGGTGGGCCCCTGTTGGGCGGATCGGCGTGGGGCGCGCGGGTATGGGCCGCAGACGCATCGGGCCGCAGACGCATCGGGCCGGAGACGCATCGGACGCCCTTCGGCAACCCGGAACGCACGCACGCACGCACGCACGCACGCCCGCACGCACGCCCGTGCGTGCCGTGGGCGGGTGGTGTGGAGGAGGTGCGTGCGGCTGACGGAGTGTGATCTTGGTCCGAACGGTGCGTGTTAGCCTGCCCGCGGTCACGATCGAACGCGTACGGGGGAGACACGGTGGGCTCGGACGGCTACCAGGTCAAGGCAGGTATGACCGGACAGGCCCAGCAACTCGACGACGCCGGCACGGACATGGACGGCGTCGGCTCGGCCGTCAAGTCCCGCACGAGCTACTCGTACGCCGAAGTCGGCGGCGACGACGCCGCGTCGGCGCTGAACGCGTTCGTCAAGGCCTGGGAGGCGGAGGCCAAGACACTGGCGTCGGCCCTGCACGAACTCGGTGGCAAGGTGCAGTTGGCCAAGAAGACCTACCACGGCACCGACGGCCTGGTGGAGACGGGCGTGGGCGGCGTCTCCGTCGGCGGCACGAGCAGCCTCACCGACACATCGACGCAGGGCGGACGCGTCTCGGCCCTGTCGGGTTACTGAGGAACCGGCCGGTGTCGTTCTTCTCCTCCCCCCTCGACTCGCCTACCTTCCGCCTCACATGGCTCGCCGGGCTGTCCAAGAAGATGCTCGGTGCCGGAAGCAAGAACGAACTCCTCGACCTGATCGACAACGCCCTCTCGGTGCCCGGACCGGGCGGCGACCAGGCCCTGCTGGAGGGTCTGGCAAGGCTGTACCGCGGCCAGGTCGACCAGGTCGGCAGCATCTTCGACCAGGTCGACCGGGTGGGCCGCAAGGGTCTTCCGGAGGTCTGGGTCGGTGACACCGCCGTTCTCGCCTCCGAGGTGGTGAACGCCGCCGGCCGGTCCGTGACCCAGATGAGCGAGGCCTTCCTGGGTTCCGCGTCGGTGCTGCTGACGCTGGCCGACGCGATCGCCGCCGCGCAGCGCAAGGACGAGCAGGGCCGCGGACAACTGCTGGAGCAGAAGAAGACCCTCGGCGGCAAGGACGGGTTCTTCGACGACCTCCACGAGAACGACGAGGAGGAGTGGGACCGCCAGAACGCCGCCCACTTCGGCTCCTCCGCGGTCGACCTGATGCACACGGCCGTCTCCGACGCGCAGGAGGCCACCCGCGTCGCGGCCCGGGACCTGAACAAGTGGGCCGCCGAGGCACGGGCCGGAAAGCTGGAGACCAGCGAACTCACCGCCGTCGACAAGCTGATGCTCGCCGACACCGGCGTCGCGGGCGCCGACACCGAGCTGAACGAGATCCTCACGGCCGACGACCTGGCGCGCGCGTCGACGCGCATGGACCTGCTGAGCCTCGACGACGAGACGGCCATGGAGCGGATGCTGGCGAAGTCGGACAGCCCGCAGGAGCGGGCCTACCTGATGAAGGCTTTGGCCGCCGGCCACGGTGTCGCCGAGATCGAGACGTTCCAGAACAAGATCCACGGCAAGGACCCCGACTGGCTGCGCCGGCACCTCACCCCGGTGGTCACCGCCGCGGACAGCATGGAGGACGAGGGCCTGGCGCCGGACGGCTCCAACAACAACAAGGACTACGCCACCTTCGACGGCCAGCGGTGGGTCCAGGGCGGCGACGGCTCCGAGGGCACGTGCGTGGCCTCGTCCACCGTCACGTCCCGCGCCATGGTCGACCCGCTCTACGCGCTCGACCTCACCGGCGGCCCCGACGGGCAGCAGGACGACCCCAACGCCTTCAAGCAGCGCCTGGTGGCCGAACAGCACCGGCTGCACACCGAGGGCGAAGGCGGCGAGAACTGGGGCGGCATGGGACCCGAGGGGCAGGAGCGGATCAACGACACCGCCGTCGGCAGCGCCACCGGCAGTGACTACGAGCGCCAGGACCTGAACAGCGACGCCGACCGCAGGGCGGTCCTCACCGAGGTCGAGAGGTCGGTGGCGCAGGGGCATCCGGTGCCCGTCGACGTGTCGGGCCAGAAGGGCGCGCACGCCATGACGATCATCGCCCAGGAGGGTGACATGCTCCAGGTGTACAACCCCTGGGGCTCGACCACCTGGGTCAGCGAGGACGACTTCATCAACGGCCACATGGGCAAGGCTTCCAAGAGTGATCTCCCCAATGCGTACAGCGTCTATCTTCCGCGGTAGCAGGGGCGGTGCCGCGATCGCGGCGGCCGCGCTCCTCGCTCTCGCCACGGGCTGCGGCCCGGACACCGACGCATCGGCCGACGGCTCCGCGAACACCGCGAGCCGTGCCACGAGCACCGCGAGCGGCCCGACGAACCACCCGCTGGAGGACACCAGCATCACCGCCCGGCCGGGCGAGCGCTTCACCCTCACCGTCGACCAGAACGACTCGACCCGCGAGTACTGGTACCTGGTCGACCCCGGGCCCGACCGTTCGGTGCTGGTCAGCCGCGGCCAGGAGCACGCGTCGGACTCCGGCGGCGAACCGCTGCCCGGTGCCGGCCGCGAACTCATCTTCACCTTCGAGGCCAAGGGCAGGGGGACCACCCGGTTCACGCTGCTGCACTGCACGTTCACCACCTGCGAGGGGAACACCTCCACCCGGCCCCCCGAGACGACCGGCCCCGCCGCCACCCCGACCGCGAGCGGCGCCCCACCCGCCCAGGCCCCCGAGCGCATCACCTACACCGTCACCGTCGACTGAGCCGCAGCGGACCAGTCGGATGAGACGAGACACCCGAGGCCCCGCCATGAACGACGCCGCCCCGCACCCGCCCGCCCGCACGGACGACGAGCTGGCCCGGCTCGACGTCACCGTCCTGCTGCGATACGGCCTTACCGCCGAGCCCGGCCCCCGGCGCACCGCCCTGTTCGGCGACGGCGCCGCGGCCGCGGCCGTCGTCCTCGACCGCCTCGGCACCGAACCGCGCTCGGTCGCCTTCCTCGCCGACACCGTGCGCGCCGGCGGACTCACCCACGCCGCGGAGCTGCCCGAGCCCCTGCCCCGCCGCGAGGCGGCCGACCTCGTACGGGAGTGGCTGCGGGCCGGCACCGAACTCGTGGGCGGGATCGCCGCCGACGACACGGCGGCCACCTGGCTGCGCGCCGTCGCGACCGTCATCGAAGTGAAGCAGCTGACCCGCCTTCGCTCCCACCCGCCGTCCGGCCCCCCGGAGCCATGGTGACCACGCCTGTCCTCGGGAGGCGCCGATCGAGCCGACGCCGCCGTCGTCCGCGAGGCCTGAGACGTGCCGGGCACGGGTGAGGACGGCCGGCGGCCGAGGGGCCCGGCGCTCCACCCCCTGTCATCGGTCGCGGGCGAAGGGGGCGGTGTGCCGGTCCTCGGCCGCCGGCCGGCATGCGCGGTCGCCCCACGCGGAGCGCGCGTGGCTCAGTTGCCCAGCAGCATGTCCCGGTAGGCCGGGAACTCGTTGTTGGCGCGGTCGTACTCCTCGGGGCGGCCGATGTCCATCCAGTAGCCGTCGAACTCGTACGACGTCGGGGGCGTGCCGCGCTCCAGGAGGTCGAGGACCAACTCGTCGAAACCCAGCGGGAGGCCGGGGGTGTACGGGTCGAGCGTCGCCCGGCTGAGCCCGTAGACCCCCATCGACACCTGGTAGGCCAGCTGAGGCTTCTCCCGGAACCCCGTGACCCGGCCGTCGGTGGTCGTCAGCACCCCGAAGTCGATGCTGACCTGGCGAGCGTGGGTGGCGATGGTCAACGGTGCGTTCCCGGCGCGGTGGGTCGTCAGGACCGCCCGGTAGTCCAGCGAGGTGAGGACGTCGCCGTTCATGACGAGGAAGTGCTCCGGAAGCCGGTCCTTCATCATCACGAGGGGGCCGAGCGTGCCGAGCGGACTCTCCTCGACCGCGTACTGGACGTCCAGCCCCCACTGGGTGCCGTCGCCGACGTAGGCGCGGATGATGTGGCCCAGGTGCCCGATGGCGAGGGTGACCTCGCTGAATCCCGACGCGGCCAGCTGGCGCATCACGATCTCCAGGATCGCGTGCTGGTCGCCGATGGGGACGAGCGGCTTGGGCAGGGCCGTGGTGTACGGCCGGAGCCTGATGCCTTTGCCGCCGGCCATGATGAAAGCGTGCACGTTCAGGTCCCTTCAGATGGGGGCGTGTCTCTGAGCTGACTGGGGGCGACGGGAGGGCCTCCGGCTAGGGGGAGGCCTACGTCGAAAGGCACTTAGAGTGGGTGCGTCGCCGCGGTTCCGTCGTGAGTAATGAGGTTCTGTTGTTCCCCTACACCGGCTCCGGTCCCTACTGCTTCTCCGATTCGCTCTCGATGGCTCTGGGCTCGGACTCGCCGGGTTCGGGGGTGCTGGAGGTGCTCACCGGGTCACCCTTCGGATTCCAGCTCATCAACGGGACCCTGCCGTTCTTCGATCCGTTCGGCTGGGATCCGGAGACCGGGCTCACCGCGGCGCTCGACCTGCTCGGCTTCGCGTGCCTGCGCAGTGACGGCGACACGGCCGCCGACGCGGAGCACCGGCTGCGGGAAGCGGCGGCCGAAGGGCCCGTCCTGGTGGGCCCGTTGGAGATGGGCCTGCTGTGGCAGGAGCCCGGCTCCGGCACCGCGGTCGGCGCCGACCACTACGTTCTGGTCGTGGAGGTCGACGCGGACACCGTCGTCTTCCACGATCCGCACGGCCACCCGTGGGCGACACTGCCGATGTCCGACTTCCTGACGGCATGGCGCGCCGAGGAGATCGACTACGTGGAAAGGCCGTTCGTCCTGCGCTCCCGGTTCACCCAGATCCGCGACACCACCGCGGCGCAGGCGCTGCGCGCCTCGCTGCCGGGTGCCGTGCGCCTGCTGGAGGCGTGCGAGAGCGGGGTCCCCGCAGGGATGTCCCCCGAGTCGCTCGGCGGCGGGGCCGGTCTGGAGCGGCTCGCCGATCTGGTGGCCCAGGGGCTCGACGAGGACATCCGGGGCATGATGGCGCGGTTCTCCGTGCGGGCCGGGACGCGGCGGCTGTCCGACGCGGCCGTCTGCCTGGCGGGGCTGGGACACGCCGGCCCGGCCGAGGTGCTGACCCGGCAGGCCCGGATCCTCGGGGCCCTGCAGCTCCCGCTGATCACGGAGGACGACGCCGCCCTCGAGGCGGGGTTGCGGCGACTCGCCCCGACCTACACGGAACTCCGTGAGGCACTCGCCAAGGAACTGGCCGCGGAGGGCGAGGCCCGGAGGGGCTGACCGGCCTCCGGCCGGGCGGGGCATGCGGGCCGAACCCCCACCGGCCGGCCGGGCGGTGGAGGCCGGGGCCTCACTCGGCGTCGGCATCGGGGCCCCGTTCCAGCAACCGCAGCCGGTCCTGAGAGGGGAGCGGCTCGCCGGCTTCGAGTTCCGCGACGATCCGCAGCGCGTCGCAGGCCGGGCCGGCCACGCGGCGGCCGTCCTCCAGGGCGAAGGACGAGTGGTGCAGGGGGCAGCGGATCTGCATCCTGCCCTCGTCGAGGTGACCGAAGAGGAGCCGCCCCTGCCGGTGGGGACAGGTGGCCGAGACCAGCAGCCGCCGGCCCCCCATCGCCAGCAGGACGAGGCCCTCGCTCACCTGCCGGGCGGAGGGCGACCCGTCCGGCTCGGGGGCGGCGGTGAGCGCGCTCACGCGGAACCCGCCTTCCGGGCCAGGGAGATCGCGGTCTCGGTCGCGTCGCCGACGATGGCACTGGTCAGCTCGACGCCCGCCCACACCTTCGCCAGGTCGAGTTCGCGGGCCGCGCCCGTCTCCCGGATCGCCACCCGCATCTGCTTGCTGTGGTAGGTGTCGATGTAGAGGTGCTCCGTGTAGTACTTCCCGGAGGTGAGCCCGAGCCGCCGGGCCGCCTGGGCGAAACTGCGGAACCCGTACAGCACGCTGGCCTCGAAGTAGGCGTACCCGCCGAGGAAGTACTCCGGGGAGGGGGCGCGGGAGGCGAGCCAGTGGAACATGTTGACGTACGCGTGGCTCTGCGGGCTGTAACCCTCGCGATACGCCTCCACCTCCGTGGGCATCTCCAGCTCCCGCAGCAGCGCGCGGTACAGCTCCGAGTGCGCCATGTCGTCGTTGCCGCAGCCCAGTTCGTCCACCATCACCCGGAACACCGCCATCCCGGCCCGGTACGGGAGGCGCGGAATCACGGGCAGGAGGTTGAGGGATTCGGTGAGGCCGTCCTTGGCGAATTCGCCGGCCACGACCTTGAACTGGTCGAGTGTCGCCTCCTCGGCGAGGAAACGGTGGTTGTCGGAGGCCGTCATCCCCTCGCGGGACAGGAACGCCGACAGCTCCCGCAGCAGCTCCGTGTGCGAGGCGAACCGCGGGGCGGTCCGGCGGTAGCCCTCGGCGAGCGGATTGATCCAGCGCTCCTCCAGCCGGAGCGTCTCCTCGTACTCGGCCACGGTCGGCACGGTCGTGTAGAGGTCGTAGAGCCGGCTCTGGTCGATCTCGGTGCAGGGAATAGGGACAGGGGACGGGGCGATGGTCATAGGGTGCTCCACAAGTGCGGCTGAGCGGGAAAGTCGCCGGTTGGTAGGGTGAATCCGCTGATCGGACAGGTGGCCGTGCAGCCGTTCCCCGGGGACGGTGCGCTGGTGCGGCCGGAAACGGAGTGGTCGTGGCGCGTCGTCCGGTGCTGGACATGTCCGACCCGTGGTTCCAACGACGTCCCGTCGACCGGCCCCGTCTGCGCCTGGTGTGCTTCCCGCACGCGGGTGGCACCGCCCACAGCTACTTCGGCTGGCCCGCCCGGATGCCGGCCGGTGTCGAGGTGCTGGCCGTGCAGTATCCCGGTCGACAGAATCGATTCGCCGAACCCTGCCTCACGTCCATGACCGAGTTGGCGGACGCGGTCGCCATCGCCCTCAAGGCCTACCTCGGACCTCCCCTGGTGTTCTTCGGACACAGCATGGGCTCCGCCGTCGCGTACGAGGTCGCGGTCCGGCTCCAGCGGGAAGACGGCCACCGCGTGCGGCAGTTGCTGGTCTCCGGCCGAGGCGCGCCCCACCGCAGTCACGCCGGCCGTGGCACCCGGGCGCTGGACGACGACGCTCTCGTCGCCCTGGTGCGCAGGCTCTCCGGAGCCGATGCCGAGGTCTACGACCACCCCGACATGCGGGAGTTGCTGCTGCCCGCGCTCCGCGCGGACTACACGCTGCTGGACGGTTACGACCCGGCCCCACCGCCCGTGCGCCTCGCGGCGCCGGTCACCGCGTACGGCGGCGAGGACGATCCGGCCTGCCCGGTCGCGGAACTGTCCACCTGGGCCGAGGTGACCGAGGCCCACTCCGAGGTCCGGACCTTCCCAGGCGGCCACTTCTACCTGCGCGAACACGAGGCCACGCTGGTGCACCACCTGACGCGGCGGCTGCAGCTGGACGTTCCGGCGGACTGAAGCGGGGCCGGACCGGCGGATCACGCCGGGCCGGGCCCTCATGCGTCGCCCACCGGGTGCCCGGGGTCCGCCGCGACCGACGCCAGCAGCCGCAGGTAGTCCTGCGCCAGTGCCTCGGCCCCTGCCGCGTCGAACAGGTCGAGGTCGTACTCCAGACGGCCGCCGAGCCCCCCCTGCCCGTCGTCGTCGAGGGCCAGCGCCACGTCGAACTTGGCCGTGCCGGTCTGGTACGTCTCGATGGCGGTGCGCAGTCCCGGCAGCTCGGGCGCCCGTGAGGGCGTGCTGCCGAAGGTGAACAACAGCTGGAACAGGAGGGTGTGGCCGGGGTCGCGCACCGGCCTGAGTTCCTCCACCACGCGCTCGAACGGTACGTCCTGGTGGGTCAGAGCCTCCTGGACGCCGCGCCGTGTCTCCGCCAGCACCTCCCGGAACCGCATCCCGGGCTCGACGGCGGCCCGCAGGCAGACCGTGTTGACGAACATCCCCACCACGTCTGCCAGTTCGGGTCGGTCCCGGCCCGAGGTCAGGGTGCCGACCACCAGGTCACGGGCGCCCGAGGCGCGGTGGATCTGCTCGTAGAACGCGCTGAGCAGCACCATGAACAGGGTGGCCTGCTCACCCGAGGCGATCCGGCGCAGCCGCCCGGTCAGTGCGGCCGGCACGCCGAACGCGACGGCCGCTCCCCGCCGGGTACGGGCCGTGCCGCCGGGCCCGGTGAAGGGGAGCCGCGTGGTCGCCGGAGCGCCCGACAACTGCTTGCGCCAGTAGGCCAGTTGTTCGTCGTAGCCCTGTCCCTGCGCCTGGAGCTGCTGCCCTCGCGCAAAGTCGGCGTACGCCACCCCCACCGGCGGGAGGGGAGCTGTCCGCCCGTCGAGCGCGGCCCCGTAGAGGGTCCCCAGCTCGTCGTACAGGATCTCCATCGAGGCGCCGTCGAAGACGATGTGGTGGAAGGTCAGCACCAGCAGGTGCTCGGTCGCGGCGCGCCGGATCAGGGCGGCCCGCATCAACGGGCCGCGGGCCAGGTCGAAGGGCCGGCCGACCAGCTCGGCCACCGCGGCGGACACCTCGTCCTCGTCGCGGCCCTCGAGGTCGACCGCCTCGATCCGCGGTGCGAGTGGATCCGGCTCCCGCACCACCTGTACCGGCCGGCCGTCCTCGGTCGCGAACACGGTGCGCAGGGCCCCGTGCCGGGCCTGCACGGCGCTCAGCGCCGTCTGCAGGGCTGCCCGGTCGAGGGTCCCGGTCAGCCGCAGGACCACCGGCTCGTGGAAGCGGGGCGACGCCGGGGCGAGCTTGTGCAGGAGCCACATCTGCTGTTGGGCGAAGGAGGCGGGCGCCACCGCACCCCCGGATCCGCTCCGGGAACCGTTCGGCGCCTCCCGCGGGACTTCCGGCTCCCCGGCGGCGCCGGACCGCGCGCGGTCGGCGTCCGCCTGCTCGACGGCCGCGGCCAGGGCCGCCACCGTGTGCGCCTGGAACACGGTCCGCTGGCGCACGGCGAGCCCAAGGCGGGAGCGGCACGCGGCCGCCAGGCGCACGGCGGTCAGCGAGTCGCCACCCAGCTCGAAGAAGTCGTCGTCGACCCCGACCGGCGAGGTCCCGAGGACCTCCTCCCAGACGGACACCAGCCGGGCCTCCAACGCGGTCCGCGGCGTGGTGACCGCGCGGTCCGCGACCGGATCGGCGAGCGGCATCGTGGCCAGAGCCCGGCGGTCCACCTTGCCGTTGGCGTTCAGGGGCAGGGCGGGCAGGGCCGCGAACCGGGCCGGGACCAGGGCGGGCGGCAGGGTCTCCCGGAGCCGGGCGCGCAGGGCCGCGGTCGCGGGGGCTCCGGCCCACACCACGCAGGCCACCAACTGCTCCGCGTCGGAGCCGTCGGCACGTGCCAGTACGGCGCTCTCGAGCACTCCCGGGAACTGGCCGATGGCGTTCTCCACCTCGCCCGGCTCGATCCGTATCCCCCGCACGTTGAGCTGGTAGTCGATGCGGCCGAGGAACTCCAGCTCCCCGCCGGGAAGCCGGCGGGCCAGGTCGCGGGTCCGGTACATCCGCTCACCCGGGCTCCCGGCGAACGGGTCGGGCAGGAAGCGCTCGGCGGTCATCCCGGGCATGCCGAGGTATCCGCGGGACACCCCCGGCCCGCCGAGGAACAGCTCCCCGGTCTCGCCCGCCGGCACCGGCCGCATGCGCTCGTCCAGGACGTACGCACGGGTGCCGGGCAGCGGCGTGCCGATGGGCACCCGGTCCCAGCCGCGAATCTCGTCCGCCTCCGCCTGCGTCTCGTACAGCAGCTGGGAGACCGTGGCCTCCGTCGCGCCGTACTCCTGGACCAGCCGCACGCCCGTGGCGCACCACTCGGCGACCCGCTCGACGGCGACGGGCTCGCTGCCCACGACCAGCAGGCGCAGGGAGGCGGGGGCCACCGGCCCGCTGCCGACCGGCAGCTCGCGCAGCCACTCGTACCAGTAGGAGGGGGTCAGCTGGAGTACGGAGACCCGCTCGCGCCGGATCAGGGCGAGCAGCCGGGCGCTGTCGGCGAGTTCCTCGGCCGGATCCAGGACGAGGCAGGCCCCGGCCGCCCAGGTGGACAGCACCTCCTCGGCGGCCACGGAGAAGCCGATCGAGGCGAACTGGAGGACCCGGTCCGCCGGGGTCAGGTCCAGCCGTTGCGCAATGCCCGACGCCAGGGCGGCCAGCGGACCGTGGGAGAGGGGCACGCCCTTCGGCCGCCCCGTGGAGCCGGAGGTGTACGCGATCCAGGCGAGGTTCCCCGGCCGGACGGCGAGCGCGGTGGAGGCGGCGCCGGGGCGGCTGCCGGATCCCGCGTCGGCCCGGCCGTTGTCCGGCCCGTCCACGAGGAGCACCTGCGCCGTGTGCTCGGGGAGTTCGTCCGCCAGCGAGGCGGAGGTGAGCACGACGGGTGCCGCCACGTCCGCCAGGATGAATGCGAGCCGCCGGCGCGGGTAGCCCGGGTCCAGCGGGACGCACGCCCCGCCGGCCTTGAGCACGGCGAGCAGCGCGACCGCCAGCTCCGCCGAGCGGCGCAGGTGGATGCCGACCGCGACCTCCGGCCCGACGCCTGCCGCGCGCAGCCGGTCGGCGAGCCGGGCGGCGCGCTCGTCGAGGACGCGGTAGTTGAGGGTGACGCGACCGCAGCTGAGCGCGGGTGCTTCGGGTGTGGCGCGGACCCGCTCCGTGAACAGGGTGTCCAGCGTTCCCAGCCAGGGAGCGGCGGAACTGGGGATGGGGGAGGCGGTCACGGTACCAGCACCACCTTCGAGGCCTGCCCGGAGTCGAAGAGCTTGAAGCCCTCCTCCGCTTCGGTGAGGGGCAGACGGTGCGAGATCACGAACGTCGGGTCGATGCGGCCCTGTCGCACCAGGGGCATCAGCCGGTCCCGGACGCTGATCGGGTCGCCGACGGCGAACCGCAGGGTCAGCTCCTTGCCGAAGGCGAGGCCGGTCGGCATCGGCATGGCCTGGGAGGCGTGTGCGCCGGCCGCGCAGACCGTGCCGCGCGGCCGCACGATCTCCAGGGAGCTGAGCAGCGAGGAGTCGACGCCGACGGCCTCCAGGACCACGTCCGCCCCACGGCCGTCGGTGAGCGCGCGGACCCGCTCGGCGAGGTCGCCGCCGGGCTCCAGGGGGGTCGCGCCGTGCCGGGAGGCCAAGGCGCGCCTGCTCGCCACCGGGTCGACCGCCAGGACCAGGGAGGCGCCCATCAGCTGCGCCGACTTCATCGCCATCAGCCCCACCGGCCCGCAGCCGACCACGGCGACCACGTCGCCGGGCGCGACCTCGCCGCGTTCGGCGCAGGCGTACCCGGTGGACAGGATGTCGCCGATGAACAGCGCCTGCTCGTCGGTGACCTCGTCGGGTATGGGGGACAGGACGGTGTCCGCGAAGGGGACGCGCACGTACTCGGCGTGCCCGCCCGCGACCGCGGCGCGGCCCACGACCGTGTCGTAGCCGAACAGTGCGACCTGGGCGCACTGGTAGTGCCAGCCCCGCAGGCAGTACCAGCAGCGTCCGCACGCGATCACGTCCGAGGCCACGACCCGGTCGCCCGGACGCAGTCCGTCCACGCCGGAGCCGGTCTCCTCGATGACTCCGGTGAACTCGTGGCCGGTGACCGTGCCGGGGGTGAAGCCGGGGATCTCGCCCCGGTAGGGATGCAGGTCGGTGCCGCACACGGCGGAGCGGACCACGCGGACCACGGCGTCGCGCGGCCCTTCGAGCACGGGTACGGGTACGTCGTCGGTCACGCGCACGTCGTAGGGCGCGTGCCAGCTCAGGGCCTTCATCGGATTTCTCCCCCGTGGTTGGTGGACAGCAGTGCGGCGGCCGCGCCGCCCATCAACGAGGCGTACTCGGCCTCGGTCAGCGCGGCCCCGTCCGGCCAGAGCGAGGCGTCGGCGGCCAGTTCGCGCATGCGGGACACCGAGTCGGTCATGGTGCAGAAGGGGTGGTCCGTCCCCCAAAGGAGGCGGTCCAGCACCCCGAGGCTGCGGGCCTTCGCCAGGGCCGCGGCCACCGTGGCGGCCGGCCGGTACCAGCTGAAGATCGACAGGTCCGCGTGCACCCCCGGGTGACGAGCCATCAGGTCGAGGGCCGCGTCGGTCCAGGGAGTGCCGAGATGGGCCAGGATCAGCCGCAGGCCCGGGAAGTCCCGGGCGACCTGGTCGAGGAGCCGGGGGGAGAAGAACCGCGGGTCGGCCTTTTTGGCTGGCGTGTACCCGGTGTGCACGAGCACGGGTACGTCGAGTTCCTGGGCCGTCTCGTACACGTCGTACCAGAGCGGGTCGGCCGGAGACATCCGCAGGTAGCACGGTGCGGTCTTGAGGCCCCGCAGACCCAGCTCGGTGACGGCGTGCCGGAGTTCGACCGCGGCGCCGGGGGTGCCGGCGTCGACCGAGGCGAAGCCGGTGAAGCGCCCCGGATGGCGTGCGCACATCGCGGCGACGAACTCGTTGGGGACCTTGAAGCCCTCGACCCGCTGGACGTCGAAGGCGAGCAGGAACGCCTGGTCGACGCCCGCTTCGTCCATGTGCGCCAGCAGCTTCTCCTCGGGCGAGGTGAGCGCCTCGGGAGGCATCCCCGTGGTCGCCATCATCTCCTCGGCGAAGGAGGCGGTGAAGTGCTTGTAGTACTCGCCCGCGTGGACATGGGAATCGATGATCACGGAGTGCCTGCCAGTCGGTCGGCCGGCGCCGTCACCGGGTGGCCGTGGGGTTCGCGGGTCCAGGTGACGAGGTGGACGGCCTTGGGGCCGAGCGTGAGGGGCTCGGAGCGACCGGCCCGGTGCAGGGTGGTGGCGACCGGGTGCGGGGCATGGTTGATCACCAGTGCGCAACGCTCCTCGTCGCGCCCCAGGACGGTGACCTCGGTGTCCGGGCTGTCGGTGCGCACGTCTGCGGCCAGCGCCCCGGTGAGGCCCTCCGCCGCGGCGACATCGGCGTACAAGCGGTGCCAGGGCGCCGCTTCGAGGCGGTGAGGGGCGTTCAACTGCTGCTCCAGCGGGGCGTTGAGGTGGTAGGCGACACCCTCGCCGTAGGCGTGCCGGGTGAGTGCGGGGGAGCCGTCCGGGAAGGCCGCCAGGACCTCCGCGGTGGTCGCGGCGAGGACCGGCAGCTGGCCCGGCTCCCGGACGAGCGGGTAGTGCGTGCCCTGCCAGGTGAAGCCGTCGGCCTCCTCGGTGCGCAGGGTGAAGTCGACGACGCGGACCCCGAACAGCTCCTCGCCCCCGAAACCGTGGAGCAGATCTCCGCCGGTGTAGAGGAGGACCCCGCCGCGGGCCACGTAGTCCGCCAGCAGCCGCTGGTCGTCGAGGGTGATGTGGCCCACCGACGGGCAGATCAGCAGCCGGTGGTCTCCCGGCGCGCCGCGGGTGAACTCGTACGGAAGCTGCGCCCGTTGGAGGAGCTGGGCGGCGTAGAAGCCCGCGGCCGGGTCGGCACCGGCGCTCGCCAGGTAGCCGGCGTCGCCCTCCGCGCGGTGCTCCGGCAGGTGGACGCCGACGGGGGAGGGCAGCGGCCGGAAGCCCGCCAGTTCACCGGTCGCACGACGGGCGAACTCCTGGAAGGCCTCCATCGCGGGCTTGGGCGTGCCGTCCGCCCGCAGCAGCCCCACGAAGCGCTCGTTGGGGCGCAGCCGGTAGGGCTTGCGCTCCGTGGTGAAGTCCTGCCAGCACCACACGACGACCCCGCAGGCGCCGGCCGCGAACGCGCCGTGCGCCGCGACCCTCAGGTAGTCGCGTGCCGTCTCCTCGTCGCAGCCGTAGCTGCCGAGTTCGTCGACCAGCACCGGGCGGAAGGGGCGGCCCCGGCGTACCAGGTACGGCACGAGGGCGCCCGCCTTCGGGGAGGCGACCGATTCCATGTGGAACGGCGTCCACACCGGGAAACCGTGCAGGCCCACCAGGTCCAGCGGTTCGGCGTGCTCGGGACGGAAGGCGTGCTCGCCGGTGACCGCGGAGACCTCGTTGGCCTGGAGGACCAGCGCGCCGGGATGGGCCTCGCGGACGGCGTCGGCCAGCGCGCCCCACCAGGCGCGGACGCCGTCCGGCCCCAGTGACCCGGAGGCGGCCCCGTCGACGTGGATGACCTCGTCCCCGATGTCGTACGCGAGGACGTCCCCCGTGTCGCGCAGGGCTCCGGCGACGTGCCGGACGAAGGCCAGCTGGCGTTCGACCATGTCGGCGTCGTGCCACAGGTCCCGGCCGGCGCGCCAGGGCGGGTCGAAGCGCTGGCCGTTCATCCAGATGGTGAGCAGGGAAGGCAGGCACTGCAGGCCGTGGTGTGTGGCGAGCGAGACGAACCGGCGCAGCCGCCGCGTCATCTCGGGGTCGTAGACGCCGGGCTCGGGCTCGAAGTCCGCCCAGAAGACGAAGAAGCGGACGGTGTTGAGGCCGGACTCGGCCATCGCGGCGAAGTCCGCGTCGAGCTGCTCGGCGTCCCACTCACGCCAGTAGTCGCAGCCGGTGCGGGACGGATGGTAGTTGACGCCGACGCAGAAGTACGGTTCGCCGTCGCGCAGCAGCGCGCCGTCGCTCAGGGTGTACCGGCCGGCCGGAGGCGGCGTCATGCGGTCGCCCGCGCGGCCTGGCGGACCGCGTCCACCACGAGCGCCGTGTCGTCGTCGCTCATGTCGACGTACAGCGGCAGGGAGACCTGGCGCTCCATCACGGCCTCGGTGACCGGGAGATGGCCCTCGCCGTGGCCGAACCGCTCGCGGTACGCGGTGAAGAGGTGAGTCGGCGGGTAGTGCACACCGCTCTGGACGCCCGCCGCGGTCAGGTGTTCCTGGAAGGCGGCCCGCGGCGTGCCCTCGGCGAGCAGAACCGGGAAGAGGTGGTGCGCGCCCCGCTCCACCGGGCGGTCCAGGAAGGGGATGTCGAGGCCCTCGACGTCCGCGAGTCCGGCGCGGTACTGCCGGACGATCTCCTCGCGGCGGCGCTGGCGGTCGGGCAGGCCACGGAGCTGGACCAGTCCGATCGCGCTGCCGACCTCGGTGGGACGGTAGTTGAGGCCGAACCCGTCGACGTCGTAGACGGACGGGCCGCCGCGGTGGCGGTCCTGCGCACTGACGGTGAGGGCGTGCGAACGCAGCCGCCGGATCCTCTCCAGGACCTCGGGGTCCCGCGCCACGACCATGCCGCCCTCTCCCGTCGCCAGGTTCTTGGTGGCGAAGAAGCTGTAGCAGCCGATGTCGCCGACCGTGCCGAGCACGCCGTGCTCCGAGCGGGTGGCCGGCGCGTGGGCGGAGTCCTCCACGAGGGCCACGCCGTGCTCACGGGCGAGGGCGGCCAGGGCCGGCAGGTCCGCCGCGTGGCCGCCGTAGTGCATGGCGACGATCGCCTTGGTGCGGGGGGTGATGCGGGCGGCGACGTCGGCGGGGTCCACGCACAGGTCGTGGGTGCCGGTGATGTCCGCGAAGACGGGGGTGGCGCCGCTCAGGGTGACGACGGCGGCGGCCGAGACGAAGCTCAGCGACGGCAGGACCACCTCGTCGCCCGGCCCCAGGTCCAGGGCGAGGAACGCCAGGTGCAGGGCAGCTGTGCCGTTGCTGACGGCGACGCTGTCCGTGGTCCCCGCGGCATCGGCGAAGGCCTGCTCGAAGCGCCGCGTGACGGGCCCGTTGGACAGCCAGCCGGACCTGAGCACCTCCGCCACGGCGTCGGCCTCGTCGTCACCGAGCCGCGGGCGGTACAGGGAGACCTTCCAGTCGGACATCAATCCACCATCCCTCCGCGCGCCCAGGTCGGTGCGCGGGTCTTCGATCGGGTGCCGGGTGCATGTGCATCGGGCACTGCGGGCCGAGGCGCGGGATCCTCCCCGCCTCGGCCCGGTTCCTGTCGCGAAGGACAGGTCCTAGAGCGCGGGCCGTCCCGTTCGGGCGGCCCGCGCGATGAGCCGGTCGTACACGTCCTCGACGCGGTCGGTGATCGCCTCCCAGCCGAGTTCCCGGTCGACCCGGGCCCGGCCGGCGGCGCCGAGCGCCGCGGCCTCACCGGGGTCGTCGAGCAGCCGGGTGACCGCCGCGGCCACCGAGGCGCTGTCCGGTTCGGAGATCAGCCCGTCCACGCCGTGCCGGACGACCTCGTCGCCGCCCATGAAGGTGGAGCCGATCACCGGCTTCCCGCTCGCCCAGGCCTCGACGTAGACCAGGGGGAACACGTCCACGGTCGACGGCAGGCAGAACACGTCGCACGCGGCGAGCGCGTCGGCCTTCTCCCCTTCGCCGATGAGGCCCAGGTCCAGGATCCTGGGGTCGGCGTGCGCGGCGAACAGCTCCGCGCAGTCCTCGTCCCAGTCCGGACCGGCGAAGACGAACCGGGTGTCGGGGTGGGTCCGCCAGACCGTCGTCGCCGCTTCGAGTAGCAGTCCGTAGCCCTTGGAGCGCATCTTGCGGCCCAAGAACAGCACCAGGGGACCCTCGATGCCGTGCCGTGCCCGGAACCCGGCGGCATCGGCGGTGCCACTCAGGTGCGCCCCCTGGCCGACGACGTGCAGCGCGGTGGGGTCGACCCCGGCCTCGCCGAGCATCCGGCGCTCGGCCTCGGTCAGGACGAACACGGCGTCCGCCTGGCGGCAGACGTCGAGGACCGCTTCCGGGTCCTGCCACACCCCGGGGGCCGAGGCCGGGGTGAACACGAACGGCACACCCCATTCCTGGGCGAGGCGCAGCGCGGCCCGCGGGTAGTCGGGCCACACCGAGTCGACGGCGTGGACCACGTCCGGGCGGTCCGCCGCCGGCGCCGCGGCGGGCAACACCTCGACGACGACCCCGGCGCCGGCCATCCAGCGGGCGGACTCCTCGTCCATCTCGCTGGAGTAGAGGCCGACCGTGTGGCCCCGGCGCCTCAGGGACTCGGCGAGGTACTGGGTCATCACCTCCGCCCCCGCGCGCGCCGGGAAGTAACCGCGGTGCACCACGCGTACGTGCGTCATGGCCGCGCGGCCCGTGATGCCCGCGCCCCGGCGTACCACGCGTAGGTCCGGCTGACGCCCTCGCGCAGGTCCACCTCGGGCTCGTACCCGGTGAGGGAGCGCAGCAGCGACACGTCGGGCACCCGGCGCTCGGGGGAGAGCGGCGGCGCGGGGTGGATCTCCAGGGCCGGGCGGCGGCCGACCGTGTCGAAGACCACGCGGGCGAGGTCTTCGATCTTGATCTCCTCGCGGTCGTTGCCGACGTTGACCAGGAGGGTCTCCTTGGTCGGCAGCGCCGTCAGGGCGGCGATGGCGTCCACGGCGTCGCTCACGTAGCAGAACGCCCGGAACTGGTCCGCGCCGTAGATCTCGAACGGGTCGGCGCCGCCGAGCAGGCGCTCGATGAACTGCGGGATGACGTGCTCGTAGCCCATGCGGGGGCCGTAGACGTTGTGGAACCGCACCATGCGCAGGGGGAAGCCGTACGCCTGGGCGTAGTTGCGGCACAGCAGCTCGCCGGCGATCTTGCTGAAGCCGTACGAGGAGCGGGCCACGGTGGGGTCCGAGACGACCAGCGGCACGTCCTCGGGCGTCGGCACCGGGGCCACCCCGGCGGTGACGCTGCCGGCGTACGCCTCGCTGGAGGAGGCGAAGCACAAGGTGGCCCCGTCGAGTTCCTTGAACCAGTCCAGGAGGTGGATGGTCGACAGAAGGTTCGTGCGCAGAACCCGCTGCGGCTCCTCGTTGGAGTACACGACGCCGACCACGGCGGCGAGGTGGTAGACCTCGTCGAAGTCGCGGGGCAGGTCGGCCGGCAGCGGCACGGTCAGGTCGTGCGTGAACACCGAGACCCGGTTGCGCAGTTCGTCGAGTTCGGTGTCCTCGCGGCCGCGGCTGAAGTCGTCGAGGAGGGTGACGTCGTGTGCGTCGGCGAGCCGGCGCGCCAGGTGCATGCCGATGAAGCCGGCGCCGCCGGTGATCAGGATCTTCTTACGCATGGCCGAGCCTCATAACGTTCTTCGCGGAGGAGGGAAGGATGCGCCAGGTGTCGTACACGACGGCCGGCGGCCGCATCCGGGCAACCAGGGCGTCCAGGTCCAGGTCGCGGTAGGAGAGGTGGTTGTTGAGGAACACCGCGGCGTGCGCGTCGGTGAACCCCTCCTCCAGTTCCACGCAGCGCAGTCCGAGCGCCGTGATGCGCTCGCGCGGCACCGCGAAGTCGTGCGCGACGATCTCGCCGACCCGGCCGCGCAGCAGTTCCAGGAGCGCTTCGTACGGGGCGCCGCGCAGGTCGTCCGTCTCGGGCTGGCCCTTGTACGCGAAGCCGGAGACCAGGATCTTCGCCTCGGCCGGGTCGCAGCCCTGCTCCCAGAGCGCGGCCATGACCCGCTCGCCGATCCGGCGCGGCAGCGACTCGTTGAGCGAGCGCGCGGCGGAGATCATGCCGGGGGTGTGGTCGTGCGGCTTGAGCGCGTGCATCAGCAGGTACGGGTCCTTCGTGAGGCAGCTGCCTCCGACGAAGCCCGGCATGCTCAGGTCGGGGCGGGGGTAGTCCCGGTTGGCACTGGATATCAACTCAACGGCGTCCAGGCCGAGTTTCTCGGCCATGAGGGCGATCTCGTTGCCGAACCCGTAGATCAGGTCGGTGTGGCAATTGCAGATCAGCTTGATCATCTCCGCCGCCTCGAGGGAGGAGACGGGCACCACGGTGGGTGTCTGCGAGGCGAACAGCTCCGTCGCGCGGCGTACCGCCTCGTCGTTGATCCCGCCGACGATCTGCGGCAGCGACAGGAGTTCGGCCAGTGCCTTGCCCTGGATGGTCCGCTCCGGGCAGAAGGCGACGAGCGGATCGGCCACCTTGCGGCGCAGGAGCGGCAGCACCAGGTCGCGGGTCGTACCGACCGGCACGGTGCTGCGGACGATGACGAGGGTCTCGTCGTCGATCCCTTCGGAGACGGTCTCGACGGCCGCTTCCAGGTGGAGCAGGTTCGGGTCCTGGCCGTCCGTCTGGATCGGGGTGCCGACGCAGATGATGACGACCGGGGGCAGCTTGGCGCCCGCCAGGTCGGAGGTCACGTGCAGCCGGTCCCCGGCCGACGTGCGGACGATCTCCTCGACCCCCGGCTCGGACAGTTGCAGGACGCCGGCGGCCAGGTCCTCGGCGACCGCCTTGTTGTACTCGTACCCGAGAACGCGCCTGCCGGTCGACAGCAGGGCCGCGGTGAGAGTGATGCCGACGTATCCGAGTCCTACGACGCAGACGTCGTAGTCCGCATAGGAAATGCGTGATTCCATGGTTCCCCCTCGGCTCTTGCTTTAGCGTGCAGAATGGTCGGTCGATTCCCCGACGACCCAGAATGTCTTTTCCGGCTTACCGCCGAGCTGGCGTTTCTGGTCGTCGAGTCCCTTGACCTCGGAACCGCCCGCGTCGACCTCGCGGATACCCTGCTCCCACATCAGGCGGAACACGCTGAGCCATACGTACTGGGGAATCGCGGTGAATCCCGTGCTGTCCTTGAACAGCCCGGTCAGGCGTTCCCGGAACCGCATGGTCATGGTGCAGTAGAGGGCGGCGCGCCGCTCGCTGATCCGCTCGCCCGCGAAGAACATCGCGGGGAACTTCTCGCCGTCCTCGGTGACGATGCTGCCGAGGTAGGAGAAGTAGTCCTGTTCGTTCTTGCCGCCGGGCTGCTCGCGGACGATCGCGAGGTAGTCCTCCGGCGTGGAGCCGACGACCGTGCCCTGCTCCCGGCGGGCCTGGAAGTAGCTCTCCACCACGCTGCGGGCGCTCTCCTTCTCGGGCCCGGAGTAACCGTACGGCTCGATCGCGAAGGACAGATGGGGATTGCGGTCCAGGAAGTTCTGGAAGCGCCGGTAGGCCAGCTTGTTCTTGTTCTTGTACTTCCTGCGCTCCTCGCCGGCCAGCTTCGACACCTGCAACTCGCCCTCGGCGTCCCGCTCGAACAGCTCGTCGAGGTAGTAGACGCGGTTGGGGAAGGTCTCGTCCTCCTCGGGCGCACCCAGGTGCCAGGGGTCCGTCTCGATCCCCGAGAACCCGGCCGCGAGGAACTCGTCCCGGTCCTCGGGGGACAGGTGGCGGACGTACACGGAGTCCCTGGCCAGGCCGGCCTCGCGCACCGCCGCGACGAAGTCCCGGACGGCCGCGACCCGGCCGGGCCCCTTCGGGGCGACGATGTGGAGGTGCTTGGCGACGTGCCCCTCCTTGCTGAAGTAACCGACCCCGAAGGCGTTGGTGCCGTCGTGGTAGACGAGACCGTTCGGATACTTGCTGCTCGCGCCGCGGACGTTGTACCCGTTCGCGTAGAGCATCAGGCCTATGTGGCCCATCGCGAAAGAGCCGTCCTTGTACTTGTCGATGATTTCGAAGGATTCCTCGACCGGAGTGATCTTGGAGCCGAAAAGGGCCCTCAGTCGATCCTCGAACTGGTCGCGTTCGGTCGCAAGAAGGCGCACCGGTATTCAACCTCCAAAAGGCTCCGCGATGAAATCTCGGTGCCCTGGTTCGTAGACGTGCAGCTTATCGTGTTCCATGCCGTCGACAAAGAAGAAAAGGAACTGGTTCGTCGACCGGGATTCTCTGGCGGATTCAGCGGCCGGGCAGGACCTCCGCCCGGGAGCGCAGCCGCGCGGGCGCGGGCAGCGCCTTGCGGTCGAGCTTCCCGATCGGCGTCAGGGGAAGGGCACCCAGCACCACGAACTGACTGGGCACCATGTGCTCCGGCAGACTGCGCCTGAGGTGGGCCCGCAACTGCTCCCCGGTCGGCGCCGAGGACCCGTCGGGCGCCGTGTAGGCGACCAGTCGGGGGCCGCCCGGCTGATCGTCACGCAGTACCACCGCAGCGTGTACGACACCGGCATGCGATGTCAACGCCTCCTCGATCTCGCCCAGTTCCACCCGGAAGCCACGCACCTTGACCTGCGCGTCGAGCCGCCCGTGGTAGTCGAGCAGACCGCCGGCCGGCCGTCGGCTCACCCGGTCTCCCGTCCGGTACATCCGCGCACCCGGAACGGGGCTGAACGGGTCGGGCAGGAACCGCTCGGCCGTGAGCCCGGGACGCCGGTGGTAGCCGCGTGTCACCTGTTCGCCGCCGACGAAGAGTTCCCCGGAGACGCCGTCCGGCACCGGCCGCAGCTCCTCGTCCAGGACGTAGGCCCGCACCGCCGGCAACGGCCTGCCGATGGAGACCAGTTCGTCGTCCCAGTCGAGCAGCGCCGCCGCCGCGCTCACCGTGGTCTCGGTCGGGCCGTAGATGTTGAACACCTCGGTCACGCCCGCCGCCCGCAGGTCGGCGAGCAGTTGCCTCGGCATCGCCTCGCCGCCCGTGAGGACCGCCTTGACGCGCGGGGGCGGACCGCCCAGGGCCACCATGTGCGCCAGCGCCGACGGCACGGCGCACACCGCGTCGCCACGGACCCAGGAGCCCTCCTCGCACAGCGAGAACACGTCCTGGGCGAGCGTGACCTGACCGCCCGCGTACAGCGGGGCGAAGATGTCGCACACGGAGAAGTCGAACGAGGTCGGGCAGGTGGCCACCATGGTCCCCTCGGCCGTCGGCCCCAGCAGGCCGACCGTCGCCGAGACGAACTCCGACATCGCCGCCCGGGGGACCAGTACGCCCTTGGGCCGTCCGGTCGACCCCGAGGTGTAGATCAGGTAGGCCAGTTGACCCCCGAACGGCTCCTCGCGGACGACGTCCGCGACCTGCCCGGCTGCGGAGTCGACCAGCTCCTCGAGAACCAGCTCGGGACCGCCGTACTCCAGGCTGCCCGCGTGGCGCCGCTCGGCCAGCACCGCCGTCGCACCCGAATCGGACAGCATGTAACCGAGCCGGTCCTGCGGATAGGCGGGGTCCAACGGCACATAGCCCGCCTGCGCCTTGAGGATGCCCAGCAGCGCCGCCAGCATCTCGGGCGTCCTGCCCGCGAGCACCGCCACCCTGCTCTCGCGCCCGACGCCCAGGGACCGCAGGCGCACCGCGATCCTGCCGGCCGCCGCGTCCAGCTCCCCGTACGTCCACGTCCGGCCCTCACCGGTGACCGCCGGGTGCCCCGGCCGCCGAGTCGCCCATCCCTCGAACGCGGCGACGACGTCGACGACCGTCCGGGTGTCCGCTCGCTCCACTGTGTCCTCCTTCTCCTCGTACCCGTCTGATCCGCGCCGGCCACGGGCCCCTCCAGGAGGCCGGCCCGGCGCTATGGCCGTGCTCCCGCGGTCTGGCGCAACTGGCGTGCGAGATAGGGCGCCAGCGCACTGTCGGGGTGGGCCGCGATCTGCTCCGGAGGGCCGGCGGCCACCAGTTCCCCGCCGTCCTCGCCGCCGCCGGGCCCGAGATCCACGATCCAGTCGCACGCCGCCGCGAACTCGACGCTGTGCTCGATCACCACCGCCGTGTTGCCGAGGTCCACCAGGTCGTGCACCACGCCCAGCAGGACCTGGACGTCCGAGAAGTGCAGGCCGGTCGTCGGCTCGTCGATCAGGTAGAGCGTCCGGCCGTCGTCCCTGCGCATCAGCTCGCGCGAGAGCTTGAGCCGCTGGGCCTCGCCGCCGCTGAGCGTCGTGGTGTCCTGACCCAGCTTCAGATAGCCGAGCCCCACCTGGCACAGCATCCGCAGCGGGTGCGCCACCGCCGGTACGTCACCGTAGAGCTCGAGCGCCTCGGTGACCTCGAGATCCAGCGTCTCGGCGATGTCCTTGCCCCGGTGCGTCACCTCCAGCACCCGCTGCGCGTAGCGTCGGCCCTCGCACGTGGGGCACTGCACCGAGAAGTCGGCCAGGAAGAGCATCTCGATGCGGATGGACCCCTTGCCCGCGCAACGGTCGCAGCGCCCGCCCTTCTCGGTGTTGAAGCTGAACATCGCGGTGGAGTACCGCCGGCGCACCGCCTCCTCGGTCTTCGCGAAGAGCTTGCGGATCTCGTCGAAGATCCCCACGTAGGTGGCCGGCGTCGAGCGGGACGAGGCGCCGATGGACTCCTGCGTGACGGTCACCACGCGGCTGAAGCCCTCCCAGCCCGTCAGCTCCGTGAACGGTCCCCGCGGGGCGCGGCGGCTGCTGAGCGCCTGCTGCAACGCCGGCTCCAGCGTGCGGGTGACCAGGGAACTCTTGCCGCTGCCGCTGACCCCGGTCACACAGGTCAGCAGCCCCACCGGGATCGACGCGTCGACCCCCCTCAGGTTGTGCAGCCGGGCGCCGCGCAGGGTGAGCCACCGGTCGTCCGGGCGGCGCCGGTCCGACCGTGGCGAGGCGACGGCCAGCTCGCCCCGGAGATAGGCACCCGTACGCGAGTCGGGGTGCGCGACGACCTCGGCGGTCGGACCCGCCGCCATCACCAGACCGCCCCGCGCCCCGGCACCCGGCCCCAGGTCCACGAGGTAGTCCGCCGCCTCCATGGTCTCCTGGTCGTGCTCCACCACCAGGACCGTGTTGCCCGCGTCGGCGAGCCGGCGCAGCATCGCGATGAGCCTGCCGTTGTCCCGGGCGTGCAGACCGATCGACGGCTCGTCCAGGACGTAGGTGACCCCGACCAGCCCGCAGCCGAGCTGCCGGGCCAGGCGCAGCCGCTGCCCCTCGCCCGCGGAGAGCGTCGGCGCCGACCGGTCCAGGGACAGGTAGCCCAGACCGACGTCGAGCATGAACTCCAGCCGGACGTCGATCTGCGCCAGCAGTTCCTCGGCCAGGCCGGCGAGGAACGTCGGCGCCAGCTCCGCGCGGACCGCCTTCAGCCAGGCGGCCAGGCGGCCCACCGGCAGGGCGTTCACCTCGGCGATGTTGAGGTCCCCGAGCCGTACGGCCAGCGCCTCCGCGTGATGGCGGGTGCCGCCGCAGGCCGTACAGCCGCGGGCCGCCATGAACGCCTGGTAGAAGGATTTGCGTTCCGGGGAGTCCGCCTCGCGGAAAAGCCGCTCCAGATGCTGGGCCAGCCCGTCGAAGGGCTTCTTCTCCACCTGCTCCGCGAGCGCGGCGGGCAGCCGCTCGCTCGTGGCGCCCACGAGGAGCAACTCCGCCACGCCCGGCGGCAGCTGGCACCACGGCGTGTCCAGCCCCGCACCCGCGAGTTCCAGGACCGCGGGCAGCTCCCGCAGCGGCCACCAGGTCTTCTTGCTGCGCGTGCGGTCGCCGAAGAAGGTCAGCGCGCCGGAGCGCGCCGACTCCCGGGGATCGCCGACCAGCAGCGCCGGGTCCACCCGGTAGGTGAAGCCGAGGCCCTGGCACTCCTCGCACATGCCGGCCGGCGAGTTGGGGGTGAACCAGTGCGAGGACACGGCACGGGCCTCCGTGCCGCAGGCGGCACAGACCCAGCCGCCGGTGAGGTGGCGCACCACGGTGGTGTCCCGCAGGGCGACCAGCGGCCGCTCCTCCCGGTGGGCGGCCTCGATGGCCTCGCCGGCCCGGGCCAGGTCCGCGGCGTCGGGAGCCGCGGGCAGGAGGAGCACGCGTGTGGCGGGGCCCTCCTCGGACGGCCGGGACAGCACCAGGGGGCCGTCGGCCGCGGCATCGGCGAGCGCCGCCAGGTGTTCGGCCACGTCACGGGGCCGGATGTCCCGGCCGCAGCCGCGGCACTCGTGCCGGCCGGCCCGTGCGAACAGCAGGCGCAGCCGGTCCGAGATCTCCGTGATGGTTCCCACGTTGGAGCGGGGGTTGCGGCTGATCGTCCGCTGCTCGATCGCCACGGTCGGGCTGAGACCGCTGATCCACTCCACGGACGGCTTGGGCACCTTCGGCAGCTTGCGCCGTACGTAGGCGGAGAGGCTGTCGAGATACTGCCGGTAGCCCTCCGCGTAGATCGTGTCGAAGGCCAGCGACGACTTGCCGCTGCCCGACACGCCGGTGAACACCGTCACGCCGTGCCGGGGTACGGCCAGCTCGTCGATCCGCAGATTGTGCTCCCGGACTCCCCGGAGCGCGATCCAGTCGCGCGGATCGGTGGCGGCGGCGCTGCCGCTGCCGTGGTCGGCCCTGCTCAATGTCCTCACCAGTTCTTCCTGAGCGTCGTTCAGTCGTGCGGGTGCGGTTCGGGGGGCGTCGCGGTGCCCACGAGGATCCGGGCGGGCCGCAGGTATCCCGGCAGCACCGTCCGCAGGCGGGCCGTCAGGCCGTCGGCATCCGGCGCCGTACCGCTGCCGTCGTCCGCCACCGTCACGTGGGCGACCAGCGCGCCGTCGGCGTCGAAGTCCACCTCCGCGCCGGTCACCCCGGCCAGCGCGGTCAGCGCCCAGCCGACCTCGGCCGGCCGGACCCGGTAGCCGCTCGCCGTGGTCCGCGGTTCCTCGGCGCGGCCGAGCAGTTCCACCCCGCCGGCCGCCGACTCCCGGGCGAGCAGCCCGGTGGCCAGCTCGCCGCCGGGCACCGAGGCGCCGGCCAGCCGCAGTTCGCCGACGGCTCCCGGCAGCACCCGCCGGCCCCGCGCATCGGTGATCCGCAGCTCCGGGCCCGTCGCGTCCGGGACGAGGGACGGACCGCGCCCCTCGTCGGCACCGGCCCGGAACGGCCACAGGGCCAGCCCCGCAGGACCGACCGCGCGCAGGACCGCGGGTGCGTCCGGGGCCGTGAGGGCACCGGGCAGCCTGCCGTGGCCGCCCGTGACGACCAGGGTCCGCAGTCGCGCCGCCGCCGCCGGGGCGAGCCGGGCGGCCTCGTCCGCGGGCAGCACCGCGAAGTCGCCGTGGGGGGCGCCGAGTACCTCCCCGGGCGCCGCCGGGACCAGGGTCGCTCCCGCGTACAGCGGCAACAGCACCTCGATCAGCGCCGTCGCCGTTCCCGCGGCGGCCGGGGCCAGACAGCGGTCGTCCGCTCCCACCGCGCACCGGTCGGCCCACAGCCGCAGGATCTCGGCCAGCACGGCGGGCTCCAGTGCCCGGCCGTCGCCGGCTTCGACCGCCCGCCCTCCGCCCAGCGCGGCGAGGAGCCGGACGACGGCCCCCGTACCGGAGCCGCCGACCGAGGCCGGTGCCGCTAGGGCGCCGGCTCCCGCCGACCGGTCCGCCGCCTCCTCCTCCAGCACGCGCTGCCACAACTCGCCGTAGCCCACCGGGCCGTCGGCGCCCGCCACGGCGGTGTGCCGGGGCCGCTCCCGGGCGTGCCGGCGCACCGCCTCGTACACGCCCTCCGCCGGGTCCGGCCCGGCGCGGAACCCGGACTCCGCGTCGGCGGCCGGCGCGTCGAGGGCGGCGTCCGGTTGCGCGAGCACGGCCGTCAGCAGTTGCTCGAACTGGGCCACGAGACGAGCCGCCCCTTCGGGCGTGAACAGGTCACGGCTGACGACGAACTGCACCGTCACCGTCCCGGGCTTCTCCACGAGCCGGGCCTCGACGTCGAACGGGCTGTGCACGTGGGTCTCGCCGATCCGGGCGAACCCCACGCTCAGCTCGCCGAGTTCGGCACCGGCCACGGTGTTCACCGCCTGCACGCTCAGGAACATCGCCTGTGTGAGCGGGTTGTGGCTCTCCTCCCGCCGGGGCCGCAGCCTGCCGGTGATCCGGTGGGCCGGCATGTCCGCGTGCTCCTGCGCCTCCAGCACCGCGTCCCGGGTGCTCAACAGCAGCTCGCGGAAGGTGGTGCCGGGTCCGTGACCGGCCACCGGCACGGAGAGCATGTTGCCGAAGTCGCCGATGACGTGCTCGACCTCCGGCCGGGTGCGGTAGGCGGTCAGCGTGGCCGTCGCGAACTCCTGCTGCCCGGTCGCCCGGGCCAGCAGGAGGTGGAACACCGCGGTCAGGGCCATGTACGTGGTGACACCCGAGCCACGGCACAGGCCGCGCAGCCGCTGGGTGCACGCCTCGTCCAGGTTCAGGTCGTGCAGCGTGCCCCGGAAGGAGCGGGTGGCGGGACGTGGCAGGTCGGCCGGCAGGTCGAGCAGCGCCGGGAGTTCGCGCAGCTTCTTCTCCCAGTAGGCGAACTCGTCCTCCATCCGCGCCTCGTCCATCCACCGGCGCTGCCAGAGGGAGAAGTCGGCGTACTGGACGGGGAGCGGGGGCAGCGGCGAGGGCTCACCGGCGGCGAATGCCGGGTACAGCGCCCCGACCTCGCGCACGAGCACCCCGATCGACCAGTCGTCGAAAACGAGTTGATGGGTGGTCAGGGCCAGGACGGCGCGATCGTCGTCCAGCCGCAGCAGCAGCGCCCGCAGCAGCCTGCCCTCGGTGAGGACGAAGGGCCGCTGCCGGTCTTCGGCCACCAGCCGGGCGACCTCGGCGTCCTGTGCGGCCTCCGGCAGGTCGCGCAGGTCGCACACGACGACGATCCCGCTCTGCTGCGGCTCCTCGGCCACCTGCACGGCAGCCCGGCCGAGGACGTGGAAGCTGCTGCGCAGGATCTCGTGGCGGACGACGATCTCCCGCAGCACACGGTCCAGCACCTCGGCGTCCAGCGGCCCGTCGAGCCGCAGGGTCGCGCCCACGTGGTACATCGCCGAGGCCGGCTGGAGCCGGCTGTTCCACCAGACCCACTCCTGGGTGTAGGACAGCGGGAAGAGGTTGAGGGCGCTGCCCTCGCTCTCCACCAGGCGGCCCAGCCGTCCGCGGTCGGCCGCCGACAGGGCGGCCAGTTTCTCGCTCCAGCGCATCGGATCACCCCTCGCCGTCGGTCAGTGCGCCGAGCCGGGACAGAAGGTCGTCCAGGCTCGCGTCGGTGCGGGTCACCGACCGGATCGGACCGGGAGAGCCCGGAACGTCCCCGCCGCCCTGCTGCTCGACGAGGGCGGCGAGCGCGGCGACGGTCTGCGCCTCGAAGAGCGAGCGGACCGGGATCTCGACGCCGATGGCCTCGCGCACCCGGTGCGTCACGACCGTGGCGAGCAGGGAGTGACCGCCCAGGGCGAAGAAGTCGTCGTGCAGACCGACCCGCGGCACCGCGAGCACCTCGGCCCAGATGGCTGCCAGCGTCTTCTCGGTCTCGGTGACGGGCGCGACGTACAACTCCTGCGCGTCCCGGTCGGCGGGTGGGGCGGCGGGCAGGCCCCGCACGTCGATCTTGCCGCTGCCCAGGCGGGGGAAGTCGGGGAGCCGTACGAAGACGGCCGGCACGAGGTACTCCGGCAGGGCGGCCCGCATGTGGTCCCGCAGTTCCCGCGCAGTGGGCGCGGCGTCGTCCGCCGGCGTGTAGTAGGCCACCAGGCGGCGGTCGCGGTCGTCGGCGCCGTCGGCGCCCACCACGCACTCCGCGACGCCGACGTGCTCGACCAGCCGGGCCTCCGCCTCACCGGGCTCCACCCGGAAGCCGCGGATCTGCACCTGCCGGTCCGCGCGGCCGACGAACTGCACCGTCCCGTCAGGGCGGTGGCGGCCGAGGTCACCGGTGCGGAACCAGCGGTCCGCCGGATCCCCGGTGAGCGGGTTCGGGAGGAACCGCTCGGCGGTGAGCCCGGGGTCGCCGAGGTACCCGTCGGCCAGGTGGGGGGAGCGGACGTGGATCTCCGCCAGCTCGCCCACGCCGGCCGGTGCGCCGGCCGGGTTGAGCAGCACCAGTTGGACGCCGTCGATCCCCGGACCGAGCGGAATGTCGGCCGCCGGTTCGCCGTCCGGCACCTCGTAGGCGCTCACCGCCTGAGGCGTCTCGGTCGCTCCGTAGAAGTTGACACACCGTACGCCGGGCGCGACGGAGCGGGCCAGCGCGACGTGGTGCCCCCGCAGCCGGTCGCCGCCGAAGAAGACGTACCGCAGCGGGGCCGCGGCGGCCGCGGACGGTGCGCCGCCCGCCAGGAACTCCAGCGTCGCGGGCGTCAGGTTGGCCACCGTCACCTGGGCCTCGGCCAGCCAGGAGGCCAGCTTGCCCGGCAGGGCCGCGTGGTCCGGTACGCACACCGTGGCGCCGAGCGTCAGCGGTATCAGCGTGTCGCGCAGCATCGGGTCGTGGCCGGGCGCCGACAGCAGCGCGAAGCGGTCGTCGTCCGTGAGCCCGTACGTGTCCCGGTACCAGGCGGCGAAGTGCGCGAGCGGCCCGTGCGGTCCGCGTACGGCCTTGGGCCGGCCGGTGGAGCCCGAGGTGAAGGCGAGGTAGGCGGGCGAGCCGGCGCCGACGGTGACCGCCGGGGGCGTGCCGGGCAGCTCCGACAGCGCCTCCCAGCAGGGCAGCGACGTCTCGGAGACGACGGTGGCGCGGGCCGCCAGGGCCACCTCGTCCGGTGCCTGCGCACCGCCGGCGGTGATCCAGCCGCGAGGCGCGGCGAGTCGTACCTGCTCCGCCAGCCGGGCAGCGGGCTCGGCGGTGTCCAGGACGAGGAAGGCCGCACCGGCGCTCAGCGTGGCGATCATTGCGCAGACCAGCTCCGCTCCGCGCGGCCCGTGCAGCGCCACCACCTCGCCCGGCGCCACCCCGTCGGCGATCAGCCGGTGGGCCAGCCGGTGCGAGCGCTCCGCCAGCAGGCCGTACGTCCAGCTCCGCGCGGGCTCGCGGAGGGCGATCCGGTCCGGCTCCCGCCGGGCCCGCGCAGCGAACGCCTCGGCCACCCCGCCGGTCCACGTGGCGTCCAGGGCGGCGGCCGGATCGGGCAGGGCCGTGCGGGCCCCGTCGGTGACCAGGTCGAACCGCGAGATCCGCCGGCCCGGAGCCCGCGCGATCTGCCCGGCGAGGTGCACGTACTGGTCCATGAGGTGGCCGGCGCGCTCGGCGCCGAACAGGTCGGCGTTGTAGACGAGAGTCAGGTCGCTGCCCTCGGCCCCGACGTACAGGGTGAGGTCGAACTTGGAACCGGTGTCCGGTACGTGCAGGAACTCGGCGGCCAGGCCGGGCAGTTCGAGGCGCTGCCCGGCGAACGGGACCATGTTGAAGAACACCTGGAAGACGGGTGTGCGGTCCAGGCGCCGAGTCGGCTGGAGATCGATGAGGATGCGCTCGAACGGCACGTCGCGGTCGGCGTACGCGTCGTACGCGGTGTCGCGTACCTTCGCGAGCAGGTCCCGGAAGGCGGGGTCGCCGGAGACGTCGGTGCGTACCGCCAGGGTGTTGATGAAGAAGCCGATGAGCGGCTCGATGTCCGAGTGGTTGCGACCCGCCTCGGGGATGCCCACGATCAGGTCGTCCTGGCCGCTGTGGCGGTGCAGCAGCACTTTGAACGCGGTCAGCATGGTCATGAAGAGGGTCGCGCCCGACTCCTGGCTCAGCCGCTTGAGGCCGTCCACCGTCTCCGGTGGCAGGGTGCGCTCGACGCGCGCGGCGCGGAAGGTCTGCACCGCGGGCCGCGCCACGTCGAGCGGCAGGTTCAGGTCGGGCAGCTCGCCCCCCAGCCGCTCCCGCCAGCGGGCGAGCTGCTCCGCGCACGCCTCGCTCTCCAGCCACTCGGCCTGCCAGGCGGCGAAGTCGCCGTACTGGAGCTTCAGCTCCGGCAGATCGGCGGGCCGGTCCTCCGTGAACGCCTGGTAGAAGGCGGCCAGTTCCTTGGCGAGGACCGAGACCGACCAGCCGTCGGCCACGATGTGGTGCAGTGTGAGCAGCAGGATGTGCTCGGTGTCGCCCGTGCGCAGCAGCGTGGTGCGCAGCAGGGCGTCCCGCGCCAGGTCGAAGGGGGCGACGGCCTCCGCCTCGGACAGGCGTCGGGTCTCGGCTTCCCGCTCGGCCTCCGGCAGCCCCCGCAGGTCACGCAGGAGCAGCGGGATCCGCCGCTCGGGTGCGATCCGCTGCACCGGACGCCCCTCGGGTGCCTCGAAGTTGGTGCGCAGCACCTCGTGCCGGGCGACGATCTCGCCCACGGCCCGCTCCAGCAGCGCGGTGTCCAGCGCTCCGGTCAGCCGGATCGCCGCCGGCATGTGGTACGAGGGGTTGCCGGGCTCCATCCGGTCGAGCAGCCACAGCCGCTCCTGTACGGGGGCAGGCGGCAGCGTGCCGTCGTGGGACCGGTGCACGGGCCGGGGCCCGGCCGCTGCCCCGCCGGCCGTCAGGAAGGCGATCAGCTCGTCCTTGTGCGCGGTGATCGCGGCGCGCAGCTCACCGGGGAGGCCCGCCGGTGGCGCGCTGTAGCGCAGCCGGCCGTTCTCCAGCCGGAGGTGGATGTCCTGCTCGCGCAGGCGGCCCATCAGGTCGATCAGCGACATGGTGCGTCGCACTCCTTACTGTCCACCGCGATGACGCGGAACTCGCATGTGTAGCGCTGGCCCTGATGGTCCGTCAGCCATGTCTGCTCGCTGGTCGGGAGCATCTCGCTGACGGCGATGGTCAGCCGTCCGTCCGGCTCCTCGGGCGCACCCCGGACGGCGTGCGCGAAGGCGTTGACGAACAGCGGGCTGTCCAGGTCGACGTAGAACGGCTTGGTCTCGTGTGCGGCCTTGACGAAGACGAACCGCGGGATGCCGTGCTCACGGGCCCAGGCGCGGGCCGCGACGAACCGGGAGGCCTCGTCCGTTTCCCGGGCGAAGGGAAGCTGGCCGGGGTGGAAGCGCCAGGACTCGCGCTGGACCACCAGCCGGTCGATGGACACGCGCGGGATGTGCGCGCGGGAGGCCAGCGGCTGGAAGCGGCTGACCACCTTGAAGCCGATCGCCTCGGCCAGCAGCTCGACGAGGTCGAACTCCGGGCCCCCGTCGCCGGTCCGCGCCACGACGCGGCCGTCGCGGAGCCCGATGCCCACCTGCGAGGCGTCCAGCGCCCGCGGGTCACCGGTCAGCCAGGACGCCTCCTCGCCGAGCAGCAGCAGGTGGTCGTGCGCGGACGTGAGCCGGGTCGTGGTGCGGGTGGAGTAGAGCCACTGCTTGGGCAGTACGGGGTGCACCCGGGGCGTCGGGATGTCCAGCTCGGTGGCCCGGACCAGCGCGTCGGGATCGGGGTGCTGGTCCACGAACAGGAGGTTGCGCAGGGTGTTGACGCCGACGTGCAGCTCGCCCATGACGAGCTGGTAGTCGCCGGCCGCGACCGCCTCGGGGCTCTCGGCCGCGATCATCACGTCGGGGGCCTGGTACCGGGCGCCGGGCCAGCCCGGCCCGTCCGCGGCGAACGCGTCCGCCACCCGCGGACGCAGGGACGCGGCGGTGAACTCGGCCCGGCGCCCCTCCAGCGGTCCGAGGATCGCGCCCCACCGTGCCTGGAGTTCCGCCACGACCCGGTCCACGACCGCCTGGTCCGGGCCGAGCACGGACGACTGGACGCGCTGCCAGAAGTCCGTCAGCCACAGCTGCCGCCCCGGCTTCTCGGCGCTGAGCCGGTCGTAGACGGCGCGGAACTCGCCGCGGTACTCCTCGGCGACCCGCAGGGTCAGCCAGCGCGCCGACTCCAGCATCAGCGACAGCGGGCCGCCGAGTTCCGCCAGCAGCTCCGGGCCCACCTCGACCCGGCCGTCGCGTCGGCAGTCCTCGTAGACCAGGGTGCGCGCACCGTACGTCTCACCGTGCGCCCGCGTCGCCGGCGTGGCGGTGAGCCGCGTGAAGGTCGCCTCCAGGTCCGCGAGGGCCCGGTCCAGCTCCTGCGGGCGGCCCGCGGCCGCCGCCACCCGGTCCCGTGCCGCGGTGAGCCGGTCGAGCCGGCCCAGCGCGTCGGCGCGCAGCGCCGCGTCCCCGATCCGCTCCAGCTGGCGGCGTACGGCCTTCTCGGGCTCCGGCTGCACGGGCAGTTCCAGGTCCCAGGCGACAAGTCCGGCGGCGCGCAGGGACTCCAGCAGGGCGAAGCCCTCCTCGGGCGACCCGAGGCCGAGCGCGTCCACCAGCTCCACCGCGGTCCGGCTGCCGTCGCACAGCGCCAGTACGGCGCGCAGCGCCGCGGCCTTGGCGGCCGGCAGTTCGGCCGTCCGGCCCGGCAGCCGAAGGGTGGTCCCCTCCAGGGCGGCGGTGGGCAGCCGTCGGGGCGCGAACCAGCGGCGCAGCGAGAGGTCCTGGCCGAGGGAGCGCACGAGCGCGTCCAGGCACCACTGCTCGAAGTACACCCCGCGGGAGGCGATCAGGTCGTTGCCGGGACGTACCGTCAGCGGTGCCCCGCTGTCGGTCGCCTCCGCCCAGCCGACCGGTCCGAAGAAGCCGATCGAGTCGTTCTTGACCGTGTAGCGCTGGAGGTAGCCGGCCACGAGCGCCTCGTGCTCGCGACGCCGGGAGTTGCGCCGGCCGCCGTCCTCGGCGCCCAGCTTGCTCACCCCGTCCGCGTACGCCTTGCGGTTCTGCCAGATCACCGCTTCCCGGAAGCGCGGGTCGGCGGCCGTCCCGCGCAGCGTGGCCGACAGCACCGCCATGTCGTCGGCGAAGGTCTTCTCCAGCTCGCGGCCCGCCTCGGCGGCCGCCTCCTCGGCCTCCGCGAGCCGCTGGGCCTGCGGCCAGTCCGCGAACCCGCCCCCCGGCGACCTGCCCTTGTTGAGCCGGGTGATGGCCCGCAGGAGGGGGCGGCGGCGCTCCAGGTCGTCCCAGTGTCCCTCCGCCCGCAGCGTGTCCAGGGCGCGGCGGAACGCGGCGACCGCGTCCTCGCGTGCCGCGGCGGCGGCCTCCCGGCGCCGGATCAGGCGTTCGGCGGCGGCCGCCGAGTCCGGCGCGCCCAGGGCGAGCACCCGGTCGGCCGGGAAGCCGGTGCCGCGCAGGCCCATCGTCCGCCACATGCGCCAGTCCCCGGACGGCAGCGGCACGAGGTGGTCGGGGCGGTGGGGGCGGTCCTCGGAGACGGTCACAGTTCGCCGTCCTCGCGGGCACCAAGGGCGGGTGCGCTCTCGCGGGCCCACAGCAGTGCGTCGATGACGGCGGCGCCCTGGGCGACGGTCCTGGTCTGCATCACACTGCGGACCGGGACGTCCACGCCGAGGGCGTCCCGGACCCCCGAGATCAGCTGGACCGCGAGCAGGGAGTGTCCGCCGAGGTCGTAGAAGTCGTCCTCGACACCGATGGGTTCGACCCCCAGTACCTCGGACCAGATCTTCGCCAGCACCCGCTCGCTGTCGGTGCGGGGGGCCACATATCCGGTCAGGTCGTCCTCCTCGGTCGCGGCGTCGCGTTCGGCGCGCCGGGTCAGCATGTCCGCCGGGCACAGCTCGGCGATCGGTCGGTCGGGCCGCTCGAGGAGGTCCTCCAGGACGGCCCGGTAGTGCGCGGCCAGCCGGCGCGCGCTCTGCTCGGTGAAGACGTCGGTGCTGTACTCCAGGGCGGCGTGCAGTTCCGGACCGGTGTCCACCACGGTCAGCATCAGCTCGTACTGCGCGGTCCGGTGCGCCAGCGGCTGGGGCGTGACGCGCAGCTCGCCCCACGACGTGCCGGCCCCGGTGGGGGTGCCCAGGACGAACGCCGCCGTCTCGGCGTGGACGTGGGGCCGCTGGAGGACGAAGACCGCCTGGAAGAGCGGGTTGCGGCCCGGTGCGCGCGGCGGCTGGACGCTCTCCAGCACCAGCGGCAGCGGAAGGGTCTGGTGGTCCAGGGCGCGGAGCACGGTCTCGTGCAGCCGGCCGGTGACCTCCCGGCCGGTGACGCCTTCGGCCAGCGAGGCCCGGACGGCGAGCACGTTGGTGAAGTAGCCGACCACCTCCTCGACGTCCCGGGCGCCCCGGTTCGCCGCCGCCGTGCCGACGACGATGTCGTCCTGGCCGCTCGCATGGTGCAGCGCGATGTGGAACGCCGACAGCAGCACCGTGTGGAGAGTGGTTCCGCACTCCCGGGCGAACTTCCGCAGCCGGTCGGCCCTTTCCGCCTCGACGCGCAGGGGGATCCGGGCGCCCCGGTAGCTGGGCGCCGGGGGGTGCGGGGCGTCCAGCGGCACGTCGAGCAACGGGAGCGGTCCGGCCAGTGCCGTCTGCCAGTACGCCCGCTGCGCCGCGCCCTCGGGTCCGGCCGCCATGCGCCGCTCCCGCCGCGCGTGGTCGGCGTATCGGGCGGCCGGGGCGGGCAGTTCCAGCGGGGCGCCGGCGGCCTGGGCCGCGTAGCAGCGACCGAGTTCGGCGGACAGGGTGACCAGCGACCAGAGGTCGGCTGCTATGTGATGCACCGTCATGAGGAAGACGTGCTCTCGCTCCGCGAGTGTCAGCAGGTGCGCCCTCAGCACGCCGTCGTGCTCGAGGTCGAACGGGCGGTGCGCCAGCCCGTACAGCCGCTCGGCGAGCCGCTCCGGGTCGTCGGCGCGGGCGTCGATCAGCTCCAGCGCCACGGGTCCGTCGACCGGGAAGGGCACCGTCTCGCCTCCCAGGACGCGGTAGCGGGTCCGCAGCATCTCGTGGCGGGAGACCACCTGCCCCAGGGCCCGCTCGAGCGCTCCCGCGTCGACACCGCCGGACAGGCGCAGCGCGACAGGGATGTTGTAGGCCGACGCCTCCGGGTCCTGCTGCTGCAGATGCCAGATGGCCCGCTGGCCCACCGACATCGCGTCCGCGGGCCGCTCCTCCCGCTCCTCCCCGTCACCGGAGTCCGCACCGGGGACGAGGGTCGCCTCGGCGGCCAGGGTGTCGATGTCGGCGCCGCCCAGCATCCGTCCGAGGGACAGCTCGACCCCGAGATCCCCGCGGACCCCGTTGGCCAGCAGGACGGCGGCCAGCGAGTCGATACCGAGGCTCGGCAGTGGCAGCGTGGTGCCGACCTCGTCCGGGCTTGTGCCCAGCGTCTGCGCGATCCGCAGCCGCAGCACCCGGGCCACCAGCGCGGCCCGATCCGCCGACGCCAGCTCGGCCACCTCGCCAGGGCCCGGCAGTTCGGCGGCCGGCTCGGCGGCCGCGTCGCCGCCGAGCGGTTCGAAGGCACCGGACGCGTAGCGCTTCCGGGCCAGCGAGCGCTGCACCTTGCCGCTGGTGGTCTTGGGGATGGCGCCGGGCTTGAGCAGGACCACCGCGTGCACGGCGAGGTCGCAGGCCTCCATGACCGCCGCGCGGACGCTCGCCGTCGCCTCCGGCACCGACAGGGTGCGCAGCGCGCGGCCCTCGACCTCCTGGAGGACCACCAGGACCTGCTCGCCGTCGTGCTCGGCGGTGACGGCGGCGCCGCAGCCGGAGCGGAACGCCGGGTGCGCGCCCTCGACCGCGAGTTCGATGTCGGTGGGGTAGAAGTTGCGGCCGCGCACGATGAGGAGGTCCTTGCGGCGGCCGGTCACGAACAGCTCGCCGTCGGCGAGGAATCCGAGGTCGCCGGTGCGCAGGTACGCCGCGTCCCCGGCGCGGCCGATGCCGCCTCCGTCGTCCGCGCGGGGGGCCGTACGGGCGCCGAACGCCTGCTCCGAGGCCTGCGGGTCGTCCCAGTAGCCGAGGGCCACACTCGCGCCCCGCACCCAGATCTCCCCGACCCGGCGCTCCGGCAGCGGGATCCGGGACTCGGGCTCCACGATCAGGACCTCCTGGTCGGCGGCGGCCCGGCCGCTGCCGACCAGGCGCCGGACCTGGCTGTCCGGCGTCGGGGCCTGCACGCGGTCCGTCTCCAGGGCCGCCGCGTCGATGTCGAGCACCGTCGGCTCGGCGGACGCCGGCGCACCGGTGACGAACAGGGTCGCCTCGGCCATCCCATAGCAGGGCAGGAAGCTGCCGCGCCGGAACCCGCACGCGCCGAACGCCTCCTCGAAGGCGTCCAGGGTGGCGGCGCGGATGGGCTCGGCGCCGTTGAAGGCGACCCGCCAGGTGCTGAGGTCGAGATCCCGCTTGTCCTCGTCGGTCGCCAGCCGCGCGCACATCTCGTACGCGAAGTTGGGACCGCCGCTCAGTTCGGCCCCCTCCCGGGAGATCGTGCGCAGCCAGTGCAGGGGGCGCCGCAGGAAGCTCATGGGCGACATGAGGGTCACGGGGAAGCCGGCGTACAGGGGCGTGAGGATGCCGCCGATCAGCCCCATGTCGTGGTACGGCGGCAGCCAGACGACCGCGCTCGTGTCCTCGTGGCACGCGAAGGCGTCGCTGATCATGCCGAGGTTGTGCAGCAGGTTGCCGTGGCTGAGCACCACGCCCTTGGGGGTCGCGGTGGAGCCCGAGGTGTACTGGAGGAAGGCGTGGCCGTCCGGGTCGGGCATCCGCCCGCTCCAGGCGTCGGCCAGGCCCTCCGGCAGCTCGTCGGTGGCCGCGGCGCGCAGGCCGCCCAGGCCGAGCGTGTCGTCGTCACCGAGCAGGTCCAGGACGGGCCCGACGGTGAGGGCGAAGCGCGCCCGGGAGTCGGCGGCGATGGCGCCCAGCCGGCCGACGTTGCGCAAGGTGCGCGGCGGGTACACCGGGACCGGCACCACACCGGCGTACAGCGCGCCGAAGAACGACCTGATGTAGTCGAGGCCCGGAGGGTAGAGCAGCAGCGCACGGTCCCCGGTGGCGGCGCCCTGCTCCCGCAGCAGTCCGGCTACCTTGCGGGCGTCCCGGTCCAGTGCCGCGTAGTCGGTGCTCACGGCGCTGTCCTCGTCACCGAGGAAGCGGAAGGCGGTGCGCGCCGGCGTCGCCTCGGCGCGGTGGCGCAGCAGCTCGACGAGTGTCGAGGTCATGAACGGGCTCCCCCTTGATCGATGGTGCCGGCGGTGCCGCGGGCGGCGGCCGCCGCGACCTCGGCCCGCCGTGTCTTGCCGGAGGAGGACTTCGGCAGAGAGCCGACGAACTCCACCTGGCCGGGCACCTGGTGCGGCTGGAGGTGCTCGCGGCAGTGGCGGCCGAGTTCGGCGGCGCTCACCGGTCCCGCGCTCACCACGGTCGCGCGGACCCGCTGCCCGCCGTCGGGCAGTGCCTCGCCCCAGACGACGGCCTCGGTCAGCAGGGGATGGCCGAGCAGGACCCGCTCGACCTCCACCGGGTTGACCTTCTTGCCGCCGACGTTGATGAAGGAGTCCTTGCGGCCGATCAGGTGCAGCAGGCCGTCCTCGTCGAGTCGGGCGAGGTCACCGGTGACGTACCAGCCCTCGCGCAGGACCGCCGCGGTGGCCTCGGGCCGGTCGTGGTAGCCCAGGAACATGGCGGGGGTGCGTACCAGGAGCACGCCTTCCGAGCCTGCGGCGACGTCCCGGCCGGCGTCGTCGACGAGCCGGACTTCCACCCCGGGGGCCGGCCGGCCGACCCCGCCGCTCCCCGCGGCGGGTGCGGAGCCGGGAGCGGCCCGGTGGGAGGCGATGATCCCGGCCTCGGTGCACCCGTACACCTCGCTGATCGCGACGCCGAACCGTTCGGTGAAGCGCTGCCCCGTGTCCGGGTGGAGTGCCGCTCCGGAGGAGAGGCACAGCCGCAGGCGCAGGGGGGTTTCGGACGCGGCGGCGCCGGAGCGCGTGAGCAGGTCGTAGGCCAGCGGTGCGGCGACGAGCACGGTCGCCCCGGTGCGCGCCAGCTCGCTCAGCAGCCGTCCGGGCGCGAAGCGGCCGAGCATCACCAGCCGTGCCCCGGTCAGCAGCGAGGTCACCAGTGCGGCCACGAGCCCGAAGGAGTGCAGCAGGGGAACCGCGGTCACCACGGTGTCCTGCGGGCCGTAGCCGAACGACTCGCGGTAGATCTCGGCACCCCGGACCAGGTTGTCCTGCGTGTGCACGGCCGCCTTGGGCGCGCCGGTGGAGCCGGAGCTGAGCTGGTGGAGGAACGGGGCGTCGCCGGCCGGGCCGGCCGGGGCCGCCGGGCCGGCCGCGCCCGCCTCCAGCTCCTCCCCGACCTCGACCACGGGCCCCGGCCACGGCCCGCTCGCCCGGACAGCGGCGAGCCGCTCGGCCCGGCCGATCAGCGTCAGCCGGCCCAGGTCGTCCGCGAGGGCCCCGAGCTGGGAGGGGGTCGCGTGGGGCTCGGCCGTCACCAGCCGGGCGCCGGTCCGGGCGACGGCCAGGAAGGCGATCACACAGTCGACGGTGTTGTCGAACAGCAGCACGGCAGTGCTCGTCCGCGTCAGGCCGGCCGCCGCCAGCCGGGCCGCGGCGCGCTCCACCCGCAGGTGCAGTTCGGCGAAGCCGAGACGGTGGCCGTCCTGCTCGACGGCGGTGTGTCCGGGCCAGCGGGCCGCCGCGTCGGCGACCAGGGTGCCCAGCGTGCGGGGCGGGTCAGCGAGGAAGGGCATCGACGGCCTCCTTTCCGATCTCGAAGTCGAGCTGCTGGTGGCGGAAGTAGTGGTCGTACAGCTCCGCGTACCGGCCGCCGGCCGCCAGCAGGGTGTCGTGGCCGCCCTGTTCGAGGACCCGGCCGCCGTCCACCACGAGAATCCGGTCCGCCTTGCGGACGGTGGGCAGGCGGTGGGCGACGATCACCGTGGTGCGGCCGGCGGACACCGCGTCCAGCCCCTCCTGCACCTGCGCCTCGGTAAGGGGGTCCACGTTCGCCGTGGCCTCGTCGAGGATCAGCAGCGACGGGCTTTTCAGCATCACCCGCGCCAGCACGATCAGCTGGCGCTGACCGGCCGAGAGATTGCGGCCGCCCTCGTTGGTCGGGGTCCGCAGCCCCTGGGGCAGTACGTCGATCCAGTCGCCGCCCGCGACCGAGCGGGCAGCCGCGAGGATCTCCTCCTCGGAGGAGCCCAGTCGGCCGAAGCCGATGTTCTCCTCGACCGTTCCGGAGAACAGGAAGGGCGCCTGGGGAACGATGCCGAGGTGGCTCTTGTAGGCGTCCAGGTCGAGGCCGCGTATGTCCTGCCCGTCCACGAGCAGTTCGCCGCCGTCGAACTCGTAGGAGCGGGTGATCAGGCGGATGATGCTCGACTTCCCGGCTCCGGTGTGGCCGACCAGCGCCACCGTCTCACCGCTGCCGATCTCCAGGTCGAGGCCCTTGAGCACCGGCTGGTCCGCCCGGTAGGAGAAGTCCACCCCGCGGAACTCGATCCGCCCGGAGAGGGAGGGGACCGGCGCCCGGCCGGTCTGACGCACCCCGGGCTCCAGGTCGACGAGGGCGAAGATCCGCTCGGAGGCGGCGAGGCCCTGCTGGAACTGGTTCCAGAACGAGGCGATGCTCGTCAGCGGGAACCAGAACAGCATCAGCGCCTCCAGGAACAGCGACCACTCGCCCGCCGTGAGGCGGCCGGACGTCAACTGGGAGCCGCCGAGCAGGACCACCGCGATCGTGCCCAGGCCGGTGAGGGTGAGCAGCAGCGGGAAGATGCCGCTGAACAGCCGGTTGAGCCGTACGGTCGCCCGGAACCAGCGCTGGTTGACGTCGGTCAGCCCCGCGTCGGTGGACTGCTCGCGCTGGAAGTTGCGAGCCACCGCGATGCCCCGCAGCGTCTCCTGCACGTACGCGTTGATCTGCGCGAGCGAGCGCTGCTGCTGGCGCGAGGCCCGCCGGGACACCCAGCGGAAGCCCAGGCTGACCAGGATGATCGTGAACGCGGTGGCGAGGGTGACCAGGGCCAGTGCCACGTTGATGACGAACATCGCGACCAGCAGGAGCGCGATCAGCAGTACTTGGCCGACGAGCCCCAGCGTCAGTGTCGCCAGCGTCGCGAACGCCTGGGTATCGGCGGTGATCCGGCTGGCCACCGCCCCGGAGGCCTGGCCGTCGTAGAACGACATGTCCTGCCGCAGGACCGCCTCGAACGCGCGGCGGCGGATCTCCAGGACCACGTCGCCGACCAGCGTGCCGATGGCCCGCTGCTGGAAGAACGTCAGTGCCCAGGCCACCAGGCCCGTGCCGAGCGCGGCCGTCACCAGGGGCATCACACTGTCGGCGACGCTGTCGCGCTGGGCGGTGTCCACCACCTTCGCCATCAGCAGGGGGAACGCGGCGCCGGCCGCCGCCGCGCCGACCACGGCCGCCGCGATCAGTGCGACCAGGCCGGCCTTGACGGTGAACAGCGGGACGATGCGTCGCAGCAGTTCCCGGTCTCCGTAGGCACGGTCGTAGCTGTCGGGCGTGATGCCGTCGAGAAGGTGCGCCATCAGTGGACTTCCTTTCCGGATGCGCCGGCCTGCTCCCGCAGATGCGGTGCGAAGATCCGGTGGTAGAGCTCGCAGCTCTCCAGCAGCTCCTCGTGCCGGCCCTGGCCGACGATGCGGCCCTGGTCGACCACCAGGACGAGGTCGGCGCTGCGGATCCGGGAGAGCCGCGGAGTGATCATGAAGGTGGTCCGGCCCGCGGCGGCCTTCCGGATGGCCTGCTGGATCTGCTGCTCCGTGGCGCTGTCCACGGCGCTCGTGGAGTCGTCCAGCAGCAGGATGCGCGGGTTCGCCAGCAGTGCGCGGGCGATCGCGATCCGCTGGCGCTGGCCGCCCGACAGGGTCGTGCCCCGTTCTCCGACCACCGTGTCGTAACCGTGCTCGGTCTCGGTGATGAAGGTGTGGGCGTGCGCGGCGCGCGCCGCCTCCTCCAGCCGCTCCCGGCTCACGTCCTTCCCCACGCCGAATGCCAGGTTGTCCGCGATGGACCGGGAGAACAGCACCACGTCCTGCTCGATCACGGAGATCTGCGAGCGCAGTACCTGCGCGTTCCAGTCCGCCGTGGAGACCCCGTCGACGAGCACCTCGCCCGAGTCCGGCGCGTACGTGCGGTTCACCAACTGGAGCAGGGTCGACTTGCCGCTGCCGGTCGGTCCCACGAGCGCCACCGTCATCCCCGGCTCCACCCGGAAGGAGACGTCGCGCAGCACGGGATCGCCACCGTGGCCGAACGTGACCCGGTCGAAGACGACGGCGCCCTCGACCTCCGCCTCGTGCCCCGAGGCCTGCTCCTCGGACCCGGCCCGGTCGTTGATGACCTCCAGGATGCGCCGGGCGCCGGCGATGCCGAGGAAGACCAGGCCGATGCTGAACGAGGCCAGCTGCGTCGGGCTGCGCAGCGCGCTCATCAGCCCCAGGTAGGCCACCAGCTGACCGACCGTCAACTGGTCGTGCTCCACCAGGTATGCCCCGTGCAGCAAGGCCGCCGCGAGGGCGAGCGCCAGCAGCAGCGTCGGCAGGTAGAGGGCCTGGGCGCGGGACTGGCGTACCGAGGCGTCCCGGTAGGCCGTCGCCCGCTCGACGAAGCGCTGGTGCTCCTCGCGTCGGCGTCCGGTGGCCTCCACCGTCTCCATCGCCGAGATGGTCTCCGAGACGTAGGCGCTGAGTTCGCCGAAGCGGGCCCGGGTCGCACCGGCCGCCGGGTCGAGCCGGCGCCCGTACTCGATCAGGGAGAGCGCGAACAGCAGCAGGAACAGCAGCGGCACCAGCAGCAGCCGGACGTCGATCAGTCCGATGAAGACGATCGGCACCAACAGGCCGAGCAGCATGTCGATGGTGAGGTCCAGACCGGGCGACAGCATCAGGTTGACCGCCTGCGCGTCCCCCGTCACCCGCGCCGAAAGGTCCCCGACCGGGCGCCGGTTGAAGAACTGCTGGCCCTTGTGGAGCAGCGCCGAGAAGAGCGTGGCGCGCACATCGCGCTCCAGGCCGCAGGCGTACGCCTCCAGGGAGTACGTCGCGACGAACCCGGCCACGCCGCGCACCGCGACCAGGGCGAGCAGGACCAGCACCATCGTGTCGAACCGGCCCTGGTCGGGGGTGTCACCCAGCAGCGCGTCGAACGCCGCGCCGATCACCAGCGGGGTCGAGGCCGCCAGCAGGTGCCACAGCACCGTGCCGCTCAGGTGGGCCGCGATCCACCCCTTGGAACGGGCCAGGTGTGCCCGCAGCCACGGGCCGACCCGTTCGTCGGTGCCCGCGGGAGGGGCCGGGCGCCGCTTCGTGGCGGTGGTCATGCGTTCTCCAGAGGGGGGAGGTCCGGGACCGGGCCGGTGGCCGGCAGGTATCCGCTGCGGACCAGTTCGTTCAGGTACGAGTGCAGCAGCGGCTCGTCGAGCGGAGGGCAGTCGACGCCCGCCGTCGCGTACGCCGAGCGCGCCGCGCCGGCTGCCGGGGCCGCGAGGGCTCCGGGGGCCCCGGCGGGGCCCTCGAACAGGCTGAGGAAGGGGAACAGCGCGTTGTCCCAGGAGGACCGGGCGGACTCCCGCAGAGCGGCCAGCCAGTCGGTGTAGGGGACGGCCCGCAGGTCGTGGCCGTGGGCCTTGACCCACGCGAAGACCGTGGTGAGGCAGACCGGTTCGGGATGGGCCAGATCGAAGGAGCCGGGCCCGTCGCCCTCGCGCAGCGAGAGCGTCAACAGGGCGTCGACCACCCGGTCCACCGGCACCAGTTGGACCGGAAGAGGCAGGTCGGGGTAGCACCCCACCTGCACACTGCCCTTGATCATCGCCCAGATCAAGTCCTTGGCGTTGCCGATTCCCGTCGTGCTGTGACCGCCGACGTAGTCCGGCCGGTAGACCGAGACGGGCACGCCCCGCCCGCGTGCGGCCACCGCGAGGTGTTCGGCCGCCCACTTGCTCCGGTTGTAGCCGCCGGAGACGGGCGCCGCGGACTCGACGCCCGGCTCGGGCACCGAAGCGGTGGACACGTGGTGGACGGGGATGCCGCCGCCGAGCGCCGCCAGGCGCAGCACTTCGGCCGTCCCGTCGACGTTCCCGGCGCGCAGCATCTCGTACGGCAGGGTGAAGCTGACCCACGCGCCGCTGTGGTGGACGGCGTCGAGCCCTTCGGCGAGTTCGGAGAAGCGCCGCGGGGTGAGTCCGAGCAGGGGCTCTCCCAGATCGCCCGCCTCCACCACGATCCGGCCGGTGTCGGGCTGCGGCAGCCCGTAAGAGGCGAGGGTCTTCAGCAGCCGTGCCAAGCCCTCCCGCGGGTCCTCACACCGGACGAGGCAGTGGACCGTGGCCGGGGTACGGCGCAGGAGCCCGTCGAGGAGGTGGGCGCCGAGGAAACCGGTCGCGCCCGTCAGCAGGACCGCCTGAGGCGCTCCGGTACGGGGCCGCGCCGCGTGCGGCTCGACCCGGATCGCCGGGTCCAGCGCGGGCGCCTCCAGCGGGCCCTGCTCGGGCGCGGCCCCGGCAGGGGCGCCGGACGCGGCGGGCGCCGACGCGGCGAGATCGACGCGGCGGGCCAGCTCCTCCACCGTCGTCGCCTCGAACAGGGTGATCAGCGGCAGGTCCACGCCGAAGGCCCGGCGCAGCGCGAACAGGACCCGCGGCACCAGCAGGCTGTGCCCGCCGAGCTGGAAGAAGTCGTCCTCGGCGGTGACCTCGTCGGCCCCCAGCACCTCGGACCAGATCCGTGCGACGCGCTCCTGCGTGGCGGTGGCGAACACGGCTGCGGGGCGTTGGACATCCGCCGCGGGGGCCGGAGCGGGCAGCGCCTTGCGGTCGTGCTTGCCGTTCGCGTTCAGCGGCATCCGCTCGAGCAGCGTGATGGTGGACGGCACCATGTAGTAGGGCAGTTGGGTACGCAGGTGTTCCTGGAGGGCGGCCGGGTCGGGGCCGCGCCCCGCCCGCGGCTCGACGTAACCGGCCAGGCGCCGCTCGCCCTGGGCGTCCTCCCGGATGATCACGGCGGCGGCCTGGACGTCCGGGTGCTGGCCGAGTACCGACTCGACCTCCTCCAGCTCGATCCGGAACCCGCGCAGCTTGACCTGCCGGTCCACTCGGCCCAGGACCTCCACGTCACCCGTGGGCAGGATCCGCGCCAGGTCGCCGGTGTTGTAGAGGCGGGCGCCCGGCCGGTCCGAGAAGGGGTGCGGAAGGAAGCGCTCGGCGGTGAGCGCCGGGCGCCCCACGTAGCCGCGGGCCAGGGCCAGGCCGCCGATGTAGAGGGTGCCGTTCACTCCGAGAGGCACCGGCTGGAGCCGGCTGTCCAGCACGTAGAACTCGGTGTTCGGCAGCGGGCGTCCGATCGGGACCGGCTCCTCGTCGCCACGCTCGGGCATCGGGGTCTCGAACAGGCCGCTGTCCACGGTCGATTCGGTGATGCCGTACGAGTTGACCAGACGGGTGCCGGGAGGACACAGCTTCGCCAGGTTCCAGTAGTCCCGCATGAACCAGATGTCCGCGCCGACGGCCAGCACCTTGAAGTTGTCCAGCAGCCGCCCCTGCTCCGCCACGTAGGCGCTGAGCAGGCGGATCACGACCGGCACGAGGTCGGCGAAGTCGATCCGCTCCCGCTGGAGCAGCGCGTACAGCCGCGCCGGGTCGAGCAGCGTCTCGCGGTGGCACAGCACGAGCGTGCCGCCCGAGCACAGGGCGCGGACCATGTCGCCGGTGAACACGTCGAAGGCGATGTTCGCGGCCTGGAGGTGCCGGTGCACCACCGTGCCCAGGTCGTAGACCCGCTCCCAGGAGCGGAAGGCACTCATCAGGGCGCCGTGGGTGAGCATCGCGCCCTTGGCGCGGCCGGTCGACCCCGAGGTGTACACGAGGAACGCCAGGTTGTCCGCGTTCGGTTCGGCGTGCCGCACCGGCGCGGTGGCGCCCGGCTCGCCCGGCGCCGCACCGGCGCCCTCGGCGAGCCAGTCGTCGAAGTGGCCGACGTCCAGCCCGTCGGTGAGCCCCGGTATCGAGGCCACCACGTCGTGGCGGGTCAGGAGCAGCCGTACCGAGGCGTCCGAGAGCACGTACCGCAGGCGGTCCACCGGGTGGGCCGGGTCGAGCGGCACGTACGCGCCGCCCGCCTTGAGGACGCCGAGCACCGCGGCCACGGAGTCGGGGCAGCGCGGCGCGCACAGCCCCACCCGGGACTCCGGGCCGACGCCGAGCGCGCGCAGCCGGGAGGCGATGATCCCGGCCCGCCGGTCGAGTTCGCGGTAGCTGACCCGGTCCTCCCCGTCCACCACCGCCACGGCGTCGGGGGCCGCGCGGACGTGTTCCTCGAACAGGCGGTGCACGCACGCGTCGGGGGCGACCTCGACGGAGATCCGGTTGTCCAGGGTCAGTACCTCGGCCCGCTCCGGTTCCGAGAGCAGCGGCAGCCGGGACAACGGCAGGTCGGGGTCCGCCACCGCGCCGGCCAGCAGCCGTTCGAAGTGGCCGGCCATCCGCTCGACGGTGGCGTCGACGAACAGGTCGACGTTGTACTCCCAGTCGCAGCGCAGCCGGTCGCCCTCGTCGACCACGTCCAGGCTCAGGTCGTACATGGCCGTGGCCCGGCCCGCGCCGCCGAACGGGCTGACGCGCAGCCCCGCCAGGTCCAGCGTGGCCCGGGGGACGTTGTGCAGCGACAGCATCGTCTGGAACAGCGGGGCGCGACTGAGATCGCGGTCCGGCTGGACCTCCTCGACCACCCGCTCGAAGGGCACGTCCTGATGGGCGAAGTCCGCCAGGCACGCCTGCCGGGTGCGCGCGAGCAGCTCGCGGAACGTCGGATCGCCCGCCAGGTCCGTGCGCAGGGCCAGGGTGTTCACCAGGAAGCCGATGAGCGGTTCGGTCTCCGGCCGGTGTCGGCCGGCCACGGAGGTGCCCACCACGATGTCGTCCTGGCCCGAGTAGCGGTGCAGCAGGGCCGTGTATCCGGCGAGCAGCGTCATGAAGAGGGTGGCGCCCGCTGCGCCGCCCTGTTCCCGCAGCCCGGCGGTCACCTCGGCGGACAGGGTGAAGGACCGGGTCCGGCCCGCGTACGTCTGGACCGGCGGGCGCGAGCGGTCGGTCGGCAGCCGCAGGCTGGGCAGCTCGCCGCTGAACCGCTCGCGCCAGTGCGCCAGTCCCTGCGCCACCCGGTTCGCCGCCCCGCCCGCGAACTGCTCGCGCTGCCAGTGGGCGTAGTCGGCGTACTGGACGGCGAGCGGCGGGAGCGGATCGGGGTCGCCGGCGAGGAAGGCCTGGTACAGCCGGCCGAACTCGCCCGTCAGCACCGCCATCGACCAGTCGTCGGTGACGATGTGGTGCAGGTTGATCAGTACGACGGTCTCCTGGTCGGAGAGCGCCACCAGAGTCACCCGCAGCAGTGGACCACCGGTGAGGTCGAAGGGCTCTCGCGCGTGCTCCGCCGCGAGCCGCCGCACCCGCTCCTCGGCGTCGCCCGTGCCGCGCAGGTCGACGATCAAGGGCTCCCACGCGTAGGCGTCCGCCGGGGCGATCGTCTGCACGGGCTCGCCGTCGACCGAGGCGAAGGTGGTCCGCAGGGTCTCGTGCCGCCGCACCAGGGCCTGGAATGCGCGGGCCGCCACGCCGAGGTCCACGGCACCCGCCAGGCGTAGCGCGTACGGCATGTTGTACGCCGTGTCCCCGGAACCGAGCTGGTCCAGGAACCACAGGCGCTGCTGGGCGAACGACAGGGGGGCGCCCGCGTCCGCCGGGCGTCCGGCGATGCCGGTCGGCGCGCTGGCGGCGCGCTCCTTGAGCTGCCGCATGAGCAGGGCGTATTTGGCGGGGGACTGCTCGCGCAGCCGCCGCAGCCGCTCCGAGGTGTCGCTCATGCCGTGCCCTCCTCCGCCGTGCCGGCGATGGACGCCAGCGCGGAGGCCGCCGCGCCGGCCGCGTCGAGCAGTTCGGCCGGACCCGTCCAGTCGAGGTGCAGCCGTCCGCCGCGCAGATGGCTGACGACGGCCAGCGGGTGCGGCTGCGGTCCGAACGGTGCGACGAGGTCGTGGTCCTCGGAGTCGGCGGGCCGCAGCGGGCCGTCCTCGGGGAACAGGCCGTCGAGGTCGCCGAGATGACCGAGCCGGACCACGGCGGCACCGGACGGCGCCGCCACGGGAACGGTCAGAAGGGTCCGGACCTGGCGCACCGCGGCACCGGCCGCCGCCTGCGGGTCCGCGGCGAGCGCGTAGAGGCCCGAGGCCAGTTCACCGGTGTGGTCGGTGACGCCCAGCAGCACCGCCGGCGCTTCCGACGCGCCGCTGAGGGCGTGGGTGACGGCGGCGGCCACGGCCGCGGCGAGCGGGGCGTCACCGCGGACCAGGGCCGCGGTCCGCTCCGCGTCCAGGACCGTGCGGCGCGTGGCGGCCGGGGCGCCGGGGCGCACACCGGCCGGCGGAGCCCACAGGGCGCCCTCGTACGCGGCGGGGGCGGTCTCGTCCGACACGGGGGCCGGGAAGGCCTGCCCGCCGCTCAGGACGACCCGGCCCCCCTCGGTGAGCTGGCGCAGGGCGCTGCCCAGATCGGCCAGCAGCCGCTGCCAGCCGGGCAGGTCGGCGGCCAGCTCGTGGACGACCAGCAGCAGCCGGGGGGCCCGCCGCGCACCCCGCTCGACGAGGACGGCCTGCACCAGCGGGCCCCGGCCGACGTCCAGGCGTCCGCGCAGCCGCTCGGCGGCCACCCGCAGCACCTTGGACTCCTGGACGCCGTCGTACTTCGACACGTCGACGCGGGCGACCGGCACCTGGCCTATCGGACCGGCCGCCGCGCGGCGCCAGCCGCCTTCGTGCCGCTCGAACGGGGTGCGCAGCGTGTCGTGGCGCAGCAGCAGTTCCAGGACCGCCTTCTTGACGGCGTCCGGGCCGGTGCCCGCCGGGAGGTCCAGCAGCAGGGCGCGGGCGCGGCCATCCAACGCCTCGCCCTCCTCCGCCAGCAGCAGCCGCTGGGCGGCGGTCGGCGCCGTCCCGGCCGCCGGCGCGTCGGCGGCCCCGGCCCCGTCCGGCCCCGACAGCCGCTTGCCCGACGCGGGCGCCGGGTCGGGCAGCGCCCGCCGGTCCACGGAGCCGGCGGCGGTGCGCGGCACCGTCGCCACCTCCACCCAGTACTCGGGGAGCAGGATCTCCGGAAGCCGTGCGGCCACCGCGTCGCGCACGTCGTCCGGGCTCACCCCGCCGCGCCGCACGTAGTACGCGGTCATGCGCCGGCCGAGCCGGCTGCGGTCGCCCGGGTCGCTGTACCCGATCTTCCCGAGCATCGAGCGGACCCGGCCGATGTTCACGGGGGTGCGCAGCTCGGCGTCGGCCTCGTCCTGCGACAGGTGCCCGAGGCGGACCTCCCAGCGCGTCGGGGACTCGTAGTTGTGGAAGCCGCGCTCCAGCTTGTGCACGTACACGCCGACGTCGTTGATCATGCAGTTGGAGCTGCAGAAGCCGGTGTCCTTGGGCGCGGACCACAGCGATTCCCCGCTGGTCAGGTAGGCCCGGATGTCGTCCTTGGTCACGTCGGAGAAGCGGTAGTAGTCGATGACCTCCACCCGGTCGAGCACCCCGTCGGACAGCGAGGACCCCACCTGGTGGTAGACCTTGCGGCCGGCCTCCAGCTGGTGCTCGATGCGCTCCCGCTCGAACTCGCCGTTCCGGTAGAACCACAGCAGCCGCTCGTCGATGATCTGGCCGCGGGAGAGTCCGGTGACGATGCTGGGGATGCCCCGCTCGTGGGCCAGCTGGTTGGCGAGGTCCAGCAGCGAGCGGAAGCAGCCGTTGCAGACGCTCTTGTTCTGCTGGAGGCTCTTCAGGAAGATCCGGTTCTGGCCGGCCCGGGTCATCGTCACGTGCTCGATACCGAGGGCCTTGGTGATCGTCTCGACGTTGTCCAGGGCGGTCTTGGAGATGAAGCCGTTGTCGAAGGTGAAGGTCATCACCTTCAGGCCCAGCCGCACGAGCTGGTGGAGGACGTACGTGGAGTCCTTGCCGCCGCTGAACAGCAGCAGCGCGTCGTACTCGGATCCGGCGGCCTCGGCCCGCTCCCGCACGAGGCGGACGAACTCGTCCACTTCACCGAAGTAGGACAGGATGCCCTTCTCGTGGGCGGCGTACATGACGCACAGGTCGCACACACCGTCGGGGTCCAGGACGGTGCCGGGGTAGGCCGCGTCCATGCCGCAGCGCACGCACCGCTCGGCCGGGACCGACTCGACGGCCGTGCCGTGGAAGACGACCGCGCAGTCGGTGATCGGCTCGTAGTCGATCAGGGCGTCCTCGATCTGACGTTCCAGCAGGCGGATGTGCTCGGGGTCGAGGGAGCCCTGGATATCCGCGTGGGTCGTGGTCATCTCAGTTGCCGCCGTTCTGGATCAGCAGTCGCTCGGCGTCGTCCTCGGTCACGTCGTCGAGGTCGGCGAGCAGGTCGTCGAGGTCCGTGCCGCCGGTCAGCAGCGCGTCCTCGATCTCGAGGGCGAGCGCCTCGATGGTGGGCGCGGCCAGGAACTTCTGGAGGTGCACCTCCACCCCGAACTCCGCGGTGACCGCCGCGAGGAGCCTCATGACGAGCAGCGAGTGCCCGCCGATGGCGAAGAAGTCGTGCCGGACGCCCGGACGGGCCACCGGGAGCAGTCCGGCCCAGATCGCCGCGAGGGACTCCTCGGTGGCGGTACGGGGGGCGACGTGGTCCTCGGCCGCGTCCTGCCGCGCGGGCAGCGGAGCGGGCAGCGCACGCCGGTCCACCTTGCCGCTGATGGTGCGGGGCAGCTGTTCCATGGGGACGAACACCCGCGGGACGTGGCCGTCGGGCAGCCGGGGCGCGAGGTGGGCGCGCAGCTCCTCCGGCCCCACGGGCTGCGCCGTTTCCACGAACGCGCAGAGGTAGAGCGGGTTTCCGGCCTCGTCCGGCACCATGACCACCGCCGTGTCCCGCACCGCGTGGTGGCCGCGCAGGAGGTGCTCGACCTCGCCCAGCTCGACGCGTACGCCGCCGAGCTTGACCTGCTGGTCGCGTCGGCCCACGTACTCCAGGCTGCCGTCCGCGAGGGTCCGGGCGAAGTCGCCGGTGCGGTAGACGAAGTCCTCGGGGTCGTCGCCGAGCGGGTTGGGGACGAACGCGGCACGGGTGGCGTCGGGCTGGTGGAAGTAGCCGAGCGACATGTACGGCGTGCGGATGTGGATCTCACCGACGGCGCCGGGCGCGCAGGGCTGGTTGCGGCCGTCGAGGAGGACCACGCGGGCGCCCGGCATGGCCTTGCCGATCGGGATGCTCGCCCGCTCGGTGTCCGCGGGGGTGACGACATGGAAGGTCTTCGTCATGGTCGTCTCGCTCGGGCCGTACAGGTTCAGCAGACAGACGCGCTCGCCGTACCGCTCGAACCACTGGGCCGCGTCGCTCGGCGCCAGCGGTTCGCCGGCCAATGCCACGCAGCGCAGCGACGCCAGCTCCGGGCCGCCGGGTGCGGCGATCGCGGGCAGCAGGCCGCGGAAGACCGTCGGCACGGTGTGGAAGAGGTCGATCCGCTCGCTGTCGATCCAGCGGGCCAGGGCCGGCCCGTCGAGGGTCAGGCCCGCCGGCGGGACGCACACGGTGCCGCCGGTGGTCAGCGGCACGAACAGGTCACGCAGGATCGCGTCGAAGGCGGGCGAGGCGAGCTGGGCGACCCGCCACCCCGGCTCCACCCCCAGCAGTCCGCTCTCCCAGCGGACGAAGTGGTCGATGCCCTGCATCCGGCCCACGATGGCCTTGGGCTGCCCGGTCGAGCCGGAGGTGAAGAAGATGTAGGCGGCGTCGTCCGGGTCGGGCCGGCGGACGTGCTCCGGTGCCTCGCCGGTCGGCTCGGCCGACAGGTCCAGCCCGACCCGCCGGGCCAGCGGAAGCGCCTCGTCGAGGATCTCCCCGGCCCGGTCGGCGGCGGACGAGCCGACGATCACCCACTCGGGCGCGGTCACGGTCAGCATGGCGCGCAGCCGCAGTCGGGGCGCCGACAGGTCGACCGGCACGAAGACACCACCGGCCTTCAGCACGGCGAGGATCGCGACGACCAGCTCGCGCCGGTCGTCCGCCAGGACCGGGACGACGCAGCCGACGCCGGCGCCGGACGCCCGCAGGGCGACCGCGAGTTCGTCCGCGCGGGCTTCGAGCTGCGCGTAGGTCAGCTGTCCCTGCGGGCACTCGATCGCGACCTGCTCGGGAAAGCGCTGAGCGGTCTGCTGTACAAGACCGTGGACTGCCTGGAAGGCCATCGAGCTTCCTCCATCGATTGGGGCGGGTACGGCGCCCCGGGGTTCATGCGTTGTCGGGAAGAGAAAAGGTGTCGAGCAGCACGCCGAAGGTCAGCACGGTCAGCAGCAGGTCGTCCCCCAGGTGCGGGTGGACCTCATAACCGGGTTGCCGGTACTGCTTCTTGAGGTGCTCGACCACGTCCGGGTCGAAGTAGCCCTGCCGCTTGACCACGTCGTAGGACAGCAGGTCCTCCACCCAGTCGATCCCCTCGCGCAGCAGCGCCGGGCTGCCCTGGGCGCGGAAGCCGAACTTCTCGCGGTGGATGATCTCGTCCGGCACGAGCCCGCGCGCGACCTCCTTGAGCGCGTACTTCTCGGTGCGCTCGGTCACCTTGAGGCGGGGCGGGACCGTGGTCGCGAAGCGCACCAGGTCGGGGTCGAGGAAGGGGTAGCGCGCCTCGACCGAGTGGGCCAGCGCCATCCGGTCCCCGTGGTCGGAGAGCAGGTGGTCGGTGAGGCGCAATTTGAAGTCGAGGTACGAGCGCTGGTGCACGGGATTGCGTCCGCGCAGCATCCGCGGGTCGACGACCGGCTCCGCCAGGCAGTCGATGTCGGCGAAGGAGTCGCGGACGTCCGGGGCGTAGAGGTCGAGCTTCGACTCACGCCAGGCGTGGTAGTCACGCTCGTAGAACAGGTGCGGATCGCCCCACATCAGGCGGCGCAGGTCGTCCTCGAACGGGTCGCCCGCGGCGCGCCGCCCGCCGAGGTCGAACCGGTAGCCCAGGTAGCCGGCGAACAGCTCGTCGGCGCCCTCGCCGGTCAGAACCACCCGGGTCCCGGACTCGCGGACCGAGGCGGACAGGGCCATGGAGCACGTGTTGTACGTCTCCTTGACCGGGCACTCGGCGTGCCACACCATCCGCCGCAGGTCCCCCGCGATGTCCACGGGGCGGAACGCCGTCTCGTGGTGGTCGGAGCCGAGGTGGCGCGCCATCAGCTGCTGGAACCGGGACTCGTCGATGCCCCGATCGGCGAAGGAGATGGAGAACGACCGCGGGCGCGTGCCGGTGCCGACGCGATGCACGAGCGCGCCGATCAGGGAGGAGTCCAGGCCGCCGCTCAGGTAGTAGCCGACCGGCACGTCCGCCTGGAGCCGCCTGCGAACCGACTGCTCCAGGAGCGCGCGCAGGGTGTCGGTGTAGTAGGCGTCCGGATGGCCGCCCTCCTCCTCGCCGTCGAGGGGGTAGTCCAGGTCCCAGTACTTGACCGTGCGGACCTCGCCGTCCTCCACCAGGAGGTAGTGGCCGTTCTCCAGACTGCTGACGCCCTGGAACAGGGTGCGCGCGCCGACCGTGCCCGGAAAGGTGAGGACCTGGTCGAGACCGGTGAGGTCGGGACGCCGGACGACCGCCGGGTGCTCGATGACCGCCTTGATCTCGGAGCCGAAGACGATCTGCCCCGCCGGCTGCGCGTAGTACAGGGGCAGGATGCCCATCTGGTCCCGGGCGAGGAAGAGGCGGCGCCGCCGGCTGTCGTGGATCGCGAAGGCGAACTGCCCGTTGAGCCGCTCCAGGAGTCCGGTGCCGTGCTCCTCGTACAGGTGGACCAGGACCTCGACGTCCGTGCTGGTGGTGAACCGGTGGCCCTTGGACTCCAGTTCGGCCCGCAGCTCGCGGTGGTTGAAGATCTCGCCGTTGCAGACCATCGCGATCGAGCCGTCCTCGTTGAGGATCGGCTGGTCGCCGCCTTCGAGACCCACGATGGCCAGCCGGCGGAAGCCCAGGGCCACGCCGTCGCGCACGAACCGGCCGCCGGAGTCGGGGCCGCGGTGCAGCAGGGTCGCGGTCATCCGGTCGAGCACGCCGTCGTCCTCGACGGCCGCGCCCCCGAGGTTCATGTATCCGGTGACACCGCACATGGCTAGACCTCCTCCAGAGCGTCGTTGAAACCGGCGGCATCGGCGTGGGCCTCGCCCAGGGACAGCGCCGAGACCGGGCGGTCGGGGTCGGCGCAGGCGTCGGTGAGCAGGGCCAGGTACTGCGCGGCCATCCGCTCGATCGTGGCGCGGTCGAACAGCTGCGTGCTGTACTCCAGTTGGCCGCGAAGCTCGTCCTCGAACTGGAAGAGGTCGAAGCGGACGTCGAAGATCGACGTCGCACGCACGTCGTCAAGCCGCGTCATGACCACGCCCGGCATCTCGGCCCGGCGGCGCCGCGCCGGGATGTTCTGCAGGATGAACATCACCTGGAACAGGGGGTTGCGGTTGGCCGCCCGCTCCGGCTGGAGCTTCTCCACCAGGGCCCGGAACGGCAGGTCGCGGTGCACGAAACCGGCGAGGACCGTGGCACGGGTGCGGCCGAGCAGCTCGCGGAACGACGGGTCGCCGCCGACGTCGCCGCGGATGACGAGGGTGTCGGCGAAGTAGCCGACCAGGGGACCCCATTCGGGCTTGTCGCGGTTGCCGACGGGCGTGCCCACCAGCAGGTCCTGGCGGCCGGTGAGCCGGGACAGCAGGGACACGAAGCCGGCGAGGGTGACCATGAACAGGCTGGCCTTGTGGGAGCGGGCCAGTGCGACCAGTTTCGTGCGCAGGGCCTCGGGCACCTGGAAGACGTACCGGTCGCCGGCGAAGTCGGCCACCGGCGGACGGGGCCGGTCGCCGGGCAGGCCCAGGTCGACGGGCGCGCCCGCGAGCTGCCGGGTCCAGTACGCCGCCAGCGCCTCGCCGCGCGGGCCGGCGAGCCGTTCCCGCTGCATCCGCGCGTAGTCGGTGAACTGCGCCGTCAACGGCGGCAGGGTGACCTCGGTGCCGGTCACGAACCCGGCGTACAGGTCCGCCACTTCCTGCAGGAGCACCTGGAGGGACCAGCCGTCGGAGACGATGTGGTGGATGACCAGGGCCATGACGTGCCGCTCGGGGCCCGTGCGGATCAGCGCCACCCGGAAGAGCGGAGGCCGCCCGAGGTCGAAGGGGCGGTGCGCGGCCTCGGCCAGGATCCGCTCCGTCGCGGCCTCGCGGTCCGCCTCCGGAAGGTCTGTCAGATCGGTGACCTCCAGGGGCAGCGGCACCTCGTCGGCCACCACCTGGTGCGGCACCCCGTCGGCGCTCACCACGTACGCCCGCAGCATCTCCTGCCGGCGGACGACGGTCTCCAGGGCTCGGGCCAGCGGCTCGGGATCGAGCCGGCCGTCGAGGCGCCACATCATGGGGGAGTTGTACGAGGCGTTCCCCGGGTCCACGCGGTCGAGCAGCCAAAGCTGCTCCTGGGTGACCGACAGGGGAGAGCCGCCGCGAGGGTCGTGGCCCCGCTCGGACCTATCCGTCATGGTGCTTCCTCGCCGTTGTCGAAAGAGCGTCCAGGGGGATGCCGGGATCCTCCGCGACGGCGGTGAGCACGTCGGTGATCTCCGCGAGCAGGGCGGTCGCCGTCTGCTCGGTGCAGCGCGCCAGATCGTGGGTGAGCAGCGCGCGCAGGTCCCCGTCCTCCTCGTAGAAGACAAGGTCGAGGTCGTAGAGCGTGTGCGGGTCGTGGTTGAGCAGGCCGGCCGTCAGGCCGGGGAAGGCGGGCAGTACCTCGGGGGTGCTCTGGTGCGAGAACAGCACGTTCACCAGGGAGTGGAAGCCCGTGCGGCGGCGCGGCCGAAGCTCCTCCACGACGCGTTCGAAAGGCAGCTCCCGATGGGCGTACGCGCCGAGCGAGCCGCGGCGTACCAGCCCCAGCAGATCGCGGAAGGTGACCGCGCGGGACACGTCGGTGCGGACGACGAGCAGGTTGACGAAGAAGCCGGCCGCGGACTCGAACTCCGGCCTGCTGCGCAGGGCCGCCCGGGTGCCGACGGCGACGTCGCTGGCCCCGGAGACACGGTGCAGCACGACCGTGAAGCCGGCGAGGAGCAGCATGAACGGGGTCACCCGCTCGCGTCGGCCGACCTCCCGCAGCGCATGGTGGACAGGGCGGGGGACGGTCGTCCACTGGGTCGCGACGGTCCGTCCGGTGCCCGCCGATCGGGTGACCGGGGCGGCCGCGGGGTCGAGGACGGGGAGCGGCTCCAGACCGGCCAACTTCTCCTTCCAGTAGTCCAACTGCCTTTGCGCGCCCGGCCCTTCGGACCAGGAGCGCTGCCAGTGCGCGAAGTCGGAGAACTGTGCCGTCGGCGGCTTCAGACCGGCCGGCTCGCCGGTCAGCTCGGACGAGTACAGCAGGGCCAGCTCCGGGAGCAGGACGTTCCACCACGACCAGGCGTCCGACACGAGGTGGTGCAGGGTGATCCGCAGGACGTGCTCGGCGGGGGCGAGAACGACCACCAGGGCGCGCATGACCGGCCCCTTGGCCAGGTCGAAGCGCCGCCGTACGTCGCTTTCGAGCACTGCCGCCAGCTCGCTCTCGCGCTCCGGCGGCGGCAGGTGCGAGAGATCGACCACCGGTACGTCGACATGGGTGTCGCCACCGATCTCCTGCACCGGGGCGCCGTCGACGACCGGGAAGGTGCTGCGCAGCGCCTCGTGACGCCCGCGCAGGTGCGCCAGCGCTCGCGCCATGGCCTCGATGTCGAGCGTGCCGGTGAGCCGGAAGGTCATCGGGTCGACGTAGACGGGGGAGCCCGACATGCGATCGAGGAACCACATGCCCTGCTGCCCGGGGGTCAGCGGGTGCCGGACGGTGGTGGGGCTGGGGCTATTCGGCACGGGTGCCGCCCTGGGCACGGGCCGCTCGGCCGTTGGCGGCGGCTTCCCGGGCGATGGCGCGGAAGAACTGCGGATAGCTGGGGGAGGTGTGCTTCGCGTACGACAGCGTCACATCGTGGCGCTCGCGGAGTTGGTTGATGGGAACGACCATGGCCGCGTGGTGTTCGACGTGCAGGTTGTTGCCGTTGGTGTACCAGGTGCTGAACCAGCTCCCGGTGATGGAGCGGGTGTTGCGCAGTACGTCGGTGCTGGTGTTGTCGCACATGATGTGCTCGGGCAGTTCGACGAGGAAGTGCAGGGGCACCGCGACCGACAGCGGAAGCAGCCACACCCACAGCACCAGTTCGCCCTGGCCGAGCGCGACGAGAGCGACGGCCGCGACGATCGGCAGCGCGAACATCCGGTATTCGGCGATCACTTCGCGCTTGCGGGCCGGAGCGATCTGGCCGGTGTCGTACGTCCAGGAGCCCCTCCAGGCGCGCACGACGTCCGCGGCCGCACCGCCCAGCCGGCCGAAGGCCAGGGCCTCGCGGACCAGGGCGCCCCAGGTGACGGGTTGTCGCGAGTCGAAGCCGAAGAACTCCGAGTCCTGGTCGGTGCCCAGGTAGCGGTGGTGCTGCAGATGCCGGACGCGGTAGTGGCTGTACGAGACCAGCATGGGCACGCCCAGCGGGATGCCGGCGATCCGGTGCCAGCGGGCGCGCCGGAATGCCGAGTGGTGCAGACACTGGTGCTGGAGTTCCAGCCAGTGGGCGTACATCGAACCGATCAGCACGACGCCGAGCACCCGCAGCGGCCACGGTCCGGCCAGCAGCGCGAGCGCCGCACCGAGGGCCCAAAGGGCGTACGCGACAAGGAGTTTGACAAGGAACGTCCGCTCGTCCGCGGCGGTGACCTTGGCTCGCCGGAACAGGTCCTGCGGCGACGCTGTGCTCGCGTCGGAAGTCATGTGGCACCTTCCCCTGTGGCAGCCTCCTACGAGATCGCTGCGGCAGCCGGGCAGGCGTCAGCGACCTCAGTGTGGATGAGGCACGAAGTTCGGAAGTGGCGCCCCCGGCCCCGAGGCCGGGGGAGGGCGTGCGCGTGGATGAAGAGGCGTCGACGGCGTCGACTGCGTACGGGTCGGCGGGGGGCCGCACCGGATGTCCCAGGACCCGGCGGTCGGCTACTCGACGCCGGCGGGCGACTGCGGACCGACGCGCGTGGTGAACGCGCGGCCGGTTAACGACCGTGCCCAGTGCGGGAGTTGAGGAAGTGGAAGCGGCGGAAGCGGAAGGCGTCGGGAGTGCGGCCCGCTACCGCGGAAGGTTGGCGACGAGGCACGCCGCCTGGGCGGAGGCCGTCGGCTGCTCGAAGAGCTGGTTGAGCAGCAGGCCCTCGAGCTCGAGGGCGGAGTCCTGGTCGATGCCGTGCGCGGCGAGGAGTCGCGCGATGCTCTGCAGCGCGAGCAGGGAGTAGCCGCCCAGCTCGAAGAAGTCGCTGGTCTCCGCGTCGATGAGGGCGGGCTCGATTTCGAGCACGTCCGCCCAGATGTCCACCACCACAGCGGCCACCGCCGGCAGCTCGGCTGCACGCGTGGGCGTGTCATGCGGTGTAGTGCTGCTGTCCATGCTCATACGGATCCCCCCGCAATGTGAATGAGTGCCAAACGAAGAAGAGACAGACGCGTGCGGATGGTCATCTCGACACGCTCGTCAGCCGTGTTGGCGACTTACTGTTGGAGCAACTCCCGTATCCAAACACGCTGTCGAGCCGGTTCGCAAGGTTCCAAGGTCCCTGGTTGCTCTCGCCTCTGGCCTGCGAAGACGACGGCGGGCGGGACTCGGTTGCGGGAGTCCGGCGCTGTGGTACTGTCACCGCGGCGTCGGGGGCTCCAGCGGTTTTCCTTTCTTTTTCTCATGCTTGGCAATCGATGCGCTCCCTGCCGGTCCCAAGAGACCTGGCGACATACGCGGAGCGCTCTCCAAACATTCTGCGCCGGGGACCATGAGTGGTTTTCCCCGGGCATTCCCAATAGGGCTGGACATCGTGATTCCGTGCGCCTCGGCCGGAATCTGCAGGGGGCAGTGCCTTGATACGAGTCGACCATCAACCGACAGCCCGAGAGGGACTGTCGGTGCCGCAGCGGACACTGGGAGTGCTGGGCGGCATGGGCCCCGCGGCCACCGCCGAGTTCCTCCGCCTGCTCGCCCTCGCCGCCCCCGCCGAATCGGATCAGCAGCATCCGCGGATCGTGATGCTCTCCGATCCCGGTATCCCGGAGCGGACCGGTGCCATTCTGGCCGGCACCGACGAGCCGGTCCCGCCGCTGCGAAGCGGAATGGCGGAACTGGCCTCCTGGGGCGCTGATTTCATTGCCGTCCCGTGCAACACCGCACACGCCTTCATCGACCGGATCGCGCCTGAGATCGCGGTGCCGGTCGTGCACATCGTCGACGCCACCCTGCGCGCCGCCGTGCGCGCCAACCCGGAAGGCGGCTGGCTCGCGGCCACCACGGGGACGGTGTACAGCGGCATCTATCAGAAGCGGGCGGCCGACCTCGGCTACCGGCTGCTGATACCCGAAGAACCCGAGCAGGACGCCATCCACGAGGCGGGCGTACTTGTCAAGGCGAAGCAGCCGGACCGGGCCGGGGCCGTACTGGCCGCTGCCGTACGCCGGTTGTGGCAGCGGCACGATCTTCCCGTCCTGAGTGCCTGTACCGAACTGCCGCTCGCCTACGCCGCCGCCGGACTGCCGCAGGAACGGTCCGTCTCCAGCCTTGCCGCGTTGGCCTCCGCGTGCGTGGACGTGCTCTACGCCCCGCAGGCCACGAGGGCCGGCGGGGCGAGGAGTTGAACGGTGCGCCGCGGCGCGGGCTACGGCCGTTCGGCCGGCCCGCCCGCCAGCACCAGTTCCGCCAGCTCGTCGGCGCGGGCGAACCGCACGTCACCGCGGGAGAGCGCGAACTGGATGAACTGCTCCAGGGCGTGCAGTCGCGAGGGCCGACCGGTGAGGAAGGGGTGGACGGTCAGCATGCACAGCGATCCGAAGGCGCGCATGGCCTCCAGCTCGGCGGTCCACAGGTCGACCACCTTGGACGGGGCCTCGATCAGCTGCCCGATGTTCGGCTCCGGCAGGAAGGCGTACTGCTCCCAGTCGTCCAGCAGCCACTGCACCGGCAGCTCCGCGAGCGTCCTGTCGCCGGAGCGCACCGCGTAGGGACGGTCGTCGTCCATCAGCGAGGAGTCGTAACGCAGCCCGAATTCGCCGAGCAGATCGAGGGTGAAGCGGGTCATCTCCCAATTCGGGGCGCGATATCCGACCGGTTCGATCCCGAACTTCGAGAAAGTCTTCAGGCTGCGCTCGATCTCCTCACGCTGTTCGCTTTCGGAAAGGTGGACCGGGTGTCGGTGGGTGAATCCGTGCAAGGCCGTCTCATGCCCGCGCTCGGCCACCGCCTCCATGACCGAAGGCCATCGCTCGGCGCTCACGCCGGGCACGAAGAAGGTGGCGGGGAGGCTGTAGCGGTCGAGCAGGTCCAGGATCCGCGGCACCCCCACACGCGGGCCGTAGGCCTGGTGGGACATGGTTGTCAGGTGGTTGAGGTAGTGCTCGCCGCGGGCGAGGACGGGGGATTCGGCGTCGACGTCGACGCTCAGGACCACGACGGCGGAGGCCCCCTGCAACCAGTCGCCCACCGGCGCCCGCTCGGGCCAGTCGACGGTGGGGACCTCGATGTTCTCCATCACTGATAAACCTTTTTCCAGACGAAAACGAAAGGCCGCTCGTGCGGCTTTATGGCGATACTCTAGCAATGTGTGAAGAAAAAGGAAGACACGTTCAGATGGGAAGTCCAGTGAGTGATATTGCGACGTCCGACGGGCAGTTCCGAGTCGTGGTCAATCACGAGGAACAGTATTCGGTGTGGCCGCTGGACCGGGAGATACCGGCAGGCTGGCGCGACGCGGGGAAGCAGGGCGCCAAGGACGAGTGCCTCGCCCACATCGAAGAGGTGTGGACGGACATGCGCCCCCTCAGCCTGCGCGACCAGCTGTCGGTGAGCGCCCCGGACGCGGGAGCCGGAGCATGAACCTCTCCCTGACGATCGCCGGCCAGGCCGTGCCGGGCGCCGCCCTGACACCGGTCGAGGACCCGGCGACCGGCCGCTCCTTCGCCGACGCGCCCGCCTGCTCCGCCGAGCAGCTCGACGCGGCCGTAGCCGCGGCCGTGGCGGCCGGCCCTGACTGGGCCCGCCGACCGGCCGACGAGCGCGCGGAGCTGCTGCGGTCCTGCGGTACGGCCCTGAGCGCCCACCTGGACGAGGTGGCCGCCCTCCTCAGCAGGGAACAGGGCAAGCCGGCCGCCGCCGCCCGCGCCGAAGTCCGGCTGTCGGCCGACTGGTTCGCCCACACCGCCGAACTGCGCCTCGGTGAGGAGGAACTGGGGGACGACAGTGCCAGGATCACCCTCGAGCGGGTGCCGCACGGCGTCGTGGCGGCGATCGCGCCCTCCAACTTCCCGATCATCCTGTCCGTCTGCAAGTTCGCGCCCGCGCTGCTCGCCGGCAACACGGTGGTGCTCAAGCCCTCCCCGGAGACCCCGCTCTCCACCCTGCGGATGGCAGAGGTGCTCCGGGACTGCCTGCCACCCGGCGTGCTCAACGTGGTCTGCGGCGACCACGCGCTCGGCGAGGCCCTCACCTCGCACCCCGGCATCGACATGATCTCCTTCACCGGGTCCGTCGCGACCGGCCGGGCCATCGCGCGTCAGGCCGCCGGAAACCTGCGCCCGGTGGTCCTCGAACTGGGGGGCAACGACGCCGCGATCGTCCTGCCCGACGCGGACATCACCGCGATCGCGCCCTCCCTCTTCGCCGGCGCCATGGTGAACAGCGGTCAGTTCTGCGCCGCGATCAAGCGGATCTACGTACCGCGCGCGAAGGCCGACGCACTCGCCGAGGCCCTCACCGCCCTGGCGAACGCGTCCGTCGTCGGTCCCGCGAGCGACCCCGCCTCACAGTTCGGCCCCCTCATCAGCCGTGCCCAGCTCGAGCGGGTCGCCGGACTCGTCGACGACGCGGTCGAGCGCGGGGCGCGGGTCGTCACGGGCGGTGCGCCGCTCGACGGCCCGGGCCACTTCTACCCCCCGACCGTGGTCACCGGGCTCCCCGAGGGCACGGAGCTGGAACTTGAGGAGCAGTTCGGCCCGGTCATCCCCGTGATCGCGTACGACGAGCCGGCCGAGGTCGTGTCCCGCGCCAACGGCACCCCCTACGGCCTCGGCGCCTCTCTGTGGGGCTCCGAGGAAGCGGCCCAGGAGCTGGCGCCACTTCTGGACTGCGGCACCGTGTGGATCAACACCCACGGGGATCTACGGCCCGATGTGCCCTTCGGCGGCGCCCGTTGCTCGGGCCTGGGCGTGGAGTACGGCTACTGGGGGCTCCTGGAGTACACCCGGATCAAGGTCCACAACCGAGCTGCACGGGGAGAGCGATGAGAGCCGGAATCCGCCGCACGGCCGGGGTGCTGGGCGCCGTGTGCACCGCGGGCGTGACGCTGTTCGTGTTCGGAGCCGGATTCGGCCCGGTGCCGGCCCTCGGCAGGTCGCTCGCCCCCGGCGGCGGCGTCTGGCCGTCCGCCGAGGACGCGCGCACACCCGGCAACGAGCGGCTGCGCGTCCCCGGGCTGTCGAAGCCCGTCGACGTGTCGTTCACCTCGGACGGCATCGCCTCGGTCCACGCCTCCTCCGACGACGACCTGTTCGTCGCGCAGGGCTACCTCGCCGCCCGCTTCCGCCTCGTCCAGATGGACGTACAGCGCCGGCTCGGCGCCGGACGGCTGGCCGAACTCAACGGACCCTCCGGAATCGACTCGGACGTCTTCGAACTGTCCCTCGGCATCCGGCGCACCGCCGAGGCCACCTGGGCGGCCACTCCGCGCGATGGCAAGGCGGCGAAGGCGCTCACCGCCTACGCGGCCGGCGTCAACGCCCGGCTGGACGAGCTGGAGGCCAACGGCCAGTGGCCCACCGTCTACGGGTTGGCCGGGGTGAGGCCCGAACGCTGGACACCGGTGGACAGTCTGACCGTTCAGGGCGTGCTCACCCAGACGCTCAGCTTCGACACCCGGCCGCTGACCTACGCCCTGCTCAGCAACTCCCTCGGCGCCGAGCGGGCCTCCGAGTGGTTCCCGGTGCTGCCCGCCAACGAGCAACACCCGTACGCCCCGGGCCCGTACAAGAACCTCGGCGTCGCACCGCTGCCCAGCCCGAACGCCAACGCGGCCGAGGCCGCAGGCCACACCGGCACCCGCGCCGACGGCGCGCCCGCCACCCCGGCCGCTCCCACCACCTCGGTGACCCCCGCGGCGGCGGCAACCGACAAGGCGTCGGCCGAGGCCGCGACCACCATCCTCACGAGCATGGCCAAGCTGCCCGACACCACACGGCACCTCTACCCGAACAGCAACGCATGGGTGGCCAACGGCCCCAAGGCCGCCGGCGGCGCGCTCCTGGCGGGCGACCCGCACCTGAAGCTGTCGCTGCCCTCGTACTGGTACCAGATGTCCCTGAAGTCCCCGGGCTACGACGTCAGCGGGGCGAGCCTGCCCGGCATGCCGGCCATCCTCATCGGACGCAACGCCGACATCTCCTGGTCGCTGACGGCCGTACAGAACCAGTCCACCTTCTTCTACCGCGAGAAGACCGACCCGGAGCACGCGGACGCGTACTTCTGGAAGGGGGCCTGGCACCCCGTCCAGAAGATCAAGTACACCATTCCGGTCCGTGGCGGCGCGCCCGTGCCCCTCCAGGTGGACCTGACGGTCCACGGCCCCCTGCTCACGAAGAAGGGCACGACCACCGCCGTCGAGTGGATGGGCAACAGGCCCTCCCAGAACCTGGCCGCGCTGTTGAACCTGAACGCCGCGAGCGACTGGAACAGCTTCCGCGACGCCCTGCGCGACTGGCAGGCGCCCGCCCAGAACTTCGCCTACGCCGACCGCAAGGGCAACATCGGCGTGATCGCGCCGGGCGCCTACCCGCAGATCGCCCGGGGCGACGCCCGGGGCCCGCTGCCCGGCACCGGCGAGTCCGACGTCGTCGGCACCATTCCCTTCGACGCGGTCCCCCAGGTCCACAACCCGCCGTCGCACCTCCTGGTCACCGCCAACCAGCGGCCCGTCGGCGCGGACTACCCGTACTACATCGGCCCCTCCTCGAACTTCGACACCGGCTACCGCACCAACCGCATCCTCGACGAGCTGACCAAGGCCAAGGTCCACACCGCGGACGGCTTCTCGAAGCTCCAGAACGACGTCACCGACGAGCTGGCCCAGCGCATGCTGCCCAAGCTGCTCGACGCCCTCAAGAATGCCAAGCTCACCCCCCAGCAGGACGCCGCCCGCAAGCAACTCGCCGAGTGGAACGCCTCCATGGACGCCCGGTCCCCGGCGGCGGCCATCTGGTTCGCCTTCTACGGCGGGTACGTCTCCGAGGTCTTCCAACCCTGGTGGGACTCCGCCAAGGTTCCGGTCAAGACCGACCCGGCCGGCCTGGACCTGCTGCGCACCCCCGTCGCGCTCATGCAGAACCTGGAGAAGTGGACCCTGACGGACCCTGGCAACGCGGCCTTCACACCGCCGGGCAAGCCCGCCCGGACCTCTGCCGACGCCATGCGGGCCGCCTTCACCGGCGCCGTCGACTTCCTCGACGGACGGCTCGGCAAGAACCCCACAGACTGGGCCTGGGGACGGATCCACGAGCGGGTCGTGCCGTCGCTGACGGGAGCCCCCGCGCTGGGAGACGGGCCCTACCCCGCCGGAGGCAGCCCATGGACGGTGAACGTCGCCGAGAACGGTCTGACGTCCGACTACGGCCCGAGCCTGCGCATGGTGGTCGGCTGGAGCGCGTCCGGTACGGCCGACGCCCGCGCGGTCTACCCGGGAGGACAGAGCGACCATCCCGCGTCGCCCTGGTACAAGAACCTCGCCCCGTACTGGTGGAAGGGCGAACTCCGGCCGCTGCGCACCGCCGACGAACAGGGCGACGGGGACATCCAGTGGACGCTCCAGGCGGAAAGGTGACCGACATGACCACGACCGAGACCCCGCACGACCCGGGCCCGCGGACCGTGCCGGAGCCGGCGGAACCCGCTGCTTCTCCCGCACCGTCCACCCGTCGGCGGGCCCTGGGGGGAGCCGTGACGATCCTCGGCGGCGCCGCCCTCGTCTGGCTGGGCACCCTGGCCGCGATGTGGTTCCTGCCGTTCCTGGTGGGAGCCGCGGCCGGCGTCGTGTCCAGGGTCACGCCCGGCGGGCGCCCGCGCGGCTACCTCGCCGCGTCGTGCGCGGCGGTACTCGGCTGGGCGCTGCCGCTTGCCGTGCAGGCCCTGGACGGAGCGCCGGTGGGGGCGGTGGCCCGTACCACCGCCGCCCTCGCGGGCCTGCCGCCGCTGGCCGCGGTGGCGTTCGGGCTGACCTTCCTGGTCGCCGTGGTCCAGGCGCTGTCCGGTGCGTGGCTCGGACGCACGGTCGTTCCCCGGCGCCTGAGCCGCACCACGCCCGCTCCGGCCGTCACCACGGTCTGACGGCCGCGGTCGGTCAGCCCCCACGGCAGAAGGGAACCACGAGATGGCGCTGTCCCTCATCGGCAGCAAGATGGCCACGCTCTCGGGCCTGCGCAGCATCATGGAAGACATCGCGGTCAGCACGGCCTCGGGTCCGGCGGACTGGCTGAACCTGGGGATCGGCAACCCGGCACCGATCCCGCGGGCCATCGCGGAATGGCGGAGCCTGACCGAACAGGCGCTGGCCGAGGACTTCGCCTCCGCCAGCTGTCTGTACGGGCCCTCCCGCGGGGCGCCGGTGCTCGTGCGGGCGATCACCGACTACTTCAACGACCGCTACGGGTGGGGTATATCACCGGAGAACGTCGTGGTCGGCCCCGGGAGCCAGATGCTGTGCTTCATCGCGGCAGCGCTGTTCTCGGGACCGGGGGAGTCGCAGGGCCGCCTGCGCAAGGTCGTGCTGCCGATGGCACCCGACTACACCGGCTACCAGGGGCTGTCCATGCACCCCGGAGGCATCACGGGCGTCCGGGCGCGACCGGTGGCGGAGGAGGGCAACTTCTTCCGCTATTCCCTCGACCTCCCGGCCCTGGAACGCCAGGACGACATCGGCATGATGCTGCTGTCCAGCCCCGGCAACCCCACCGGCCGCACCGTCGACGCCGCGGAGCTGGACTTCCTGACGGCCCTCGCAGCCCGCAGGGACGTGCCGCTCCTCCTCGACCACGCCTACGGTGAGCCCTTTCCCCGGATCGGCCTCGCCCAGGTGCCACCGGCCTGGCACGAGCACGTCGTCAACTGCTTCACCCTGTCCAAGGCGGGACTGCCCGGCGAGCGGGTGGCCTTCGCCATCGGCCCGGAGCGCTACATCACTCCCATGGTGTCGTTCCTCGCGAACTCCGCCCTGCACGCGCCCCAGCTGGCGCAGACGGTCATCGCGCGCTCCCTGTCGACGGGCCGGTTGGACGCGCTCGTCTCCGAGGCCATCAGCCCGTTCTACCGTGAGCGGAGGCTGATGGCGGAGAAGATGTTCCTCGAGCTGATGCCGGACGGCGTGGACTGGCGGATGCACTCCGGGGACGGCGGAATGTTCTGCTGGTTCTGGATCGACGACAGCCGCTTCGACGACATGGAGCTGTACGAGCGGCTCAAACGCAAGAAGGTGTTCGTCGTCCCAGGCCGGCACTTCTTCGTGGACGACCCGGCGTCCGCCCAGGGATCGGGGGCCCACCGCACACAGTGCTTCCGCGTCAGCCTCAGCCCCGACCCATCGGTGTTGGTCCAGGGCGGCGCACTGATCGCCGAGACCGTCCGCGAGATGTGCGGCGGACGCTGAGATCGCCCCCGGCGGCGGCTACGGAATCCGGAACCCGGCGGCGGGTACGGAAGCCCGGAACCCGCCGCCGGACCGGTCGGCACGGGCCCGAGGCGTGGGCCGACCTCCCCCGGCGGTGGAAGATGGCTCATGGTCCTGGACGCCGACGCGAGGTGCCTCGCACCATGGGGCCGGCCACTCCGCCGACGGTGGGTACCCAGGGGGAGGGTTCCCGCGGTTGGTTGCTCGTCGCCGCGCCAGTGGGACGGGGGACGCGGGGGCCGGCTGCCGCGAAGTGCCGACGGTAGGGAGGAGCAGAAGAGCTGGTGACAGCTGACCGAACGGGCGAATCGCTGTAGGCTCCGGAGAACGCCCTTGACCCGCGAATGCCGGCAGGGAGCAGACCTTTCGGGAGCTTCTTCATGTTTCGCACCATGTTCAAGTCCAAGATCCACCGTGCCACCGTCACCCAGGCCGACCTGCACTACGTGGGATCCGTGACCATCGACGCCGACCTGCTGGACGCCGCCGATCTGCTGCCCGGTGAGCTGGTCCACATCGTCGACATCACCAACGGCGCCCGGCTGGAGACGTACGTCATCGAGGGCGAGCGCGGGTCGGGGGTCGTCGGGATCAACGGGGCCGCCGCCCATCTCGTGCACCCCGGGGACCTGGTGATCATCATCAGTTACGCTCAGGTCAGCGACGCCGAGGCGCGAGCACTGGAGCCCCGGGTCGTGCATGTGGACCGCGACAACCGGATCGTGGCCCTGGGCGCCGACCCGGCGGAGCCGGTGCCGGGCTCGGACCAGGAGCGCAGCCCGCAGGCCGTGTCCGCCTGATCATCCACCACCGGTTCCAGGAGCGCCCATGAGCGACATCACCATCCGCGACGACCGGTCGGCCGGCCGCCTCGAGGCCCTCGGAGAGGACGGCGGGGTCGTCGGCCGCATCGAGTACTTCGTCCTGGAGTCGCCCGCGCCCGCCCTGGTCCCGGTCCACACCATCGTCGAGCCGGCCCACGAGGGCAAGGGCATCGCCGGGTCCCTGGCCCGCGAGCTGTACGCCCTCTCCGCACGCGAGGCCGTCCCCGTCGCCCCGCTCTGCCCGTACGTCGTGAAGTGGGCCGCGCGCCACCCCGAGGAGGCTCCGGCGGCCGACCCCGCGTCGCTGACCGCCGCCAAGGAGTGGCTGCGCGCCCACCCCGGCCGGTTCTGAGCGCGTCCGGTGCTCGCCCTGCTGCACACCTCACCCGTGCACGTCCCCGTCTTCGACGCCCTGCGCGACCGGGACCATCCCGGCCTCGAACTGCGGCACTTCGTCGACGAGGACCTGCTGGCCCGCGCACGGGACCGGGGGCCCGACGCGGTCGCCGCCGAGGTAGGGGCCGTGCTCGCGCGCGCCGTCGCGGAGGGGGCGCGGGCGGTGCTGTGCACCTGCTCGACACTCGGCGCCGTAGCGGAGGCCGTCGCGGAGTCGGCCGGGGTGAGGGTCCCGGTGCTCCGCGTCGACCGGCCGATGGCCGCCGCCGCGGTCGCCGCGGGCCCACGCGTCGTCGTCCTGGCGGCCCTGGAGAGCACCCTCGGTCCCACCGCGGAGCTGGTCGCGGAGGAGGCGGCCCGCGCGGGCCGCCCCGTCCGCGTGCGCACCCTGCTCGTCGACGACGCCTGGGACCGCTTCGAGGCGGGTGACACCGAGGGCTACGTCCGCCTGGTCGCCGCCACCGCCGACACGGTCACCGGCGCCGATGCCGACGCGGTCGTGCTGGCCCAGGCCTCCATGGCGCCCGCCCAGCACCTCGCGACCACACCGGTACCGGTCCTGAGCAGTCCCGCGCCGGGCCTGGCCGCGGCCGCCGAGGCGGCAGGGCGCCATCGACCGCGCGCGGCGGGGACCCGGCCGGACGCACCGCGTGCCACCACCGGGTGACTGCGCGCGCCGTCGTCGGGTAGGCGGGGCAGTAGTCCAGAGCCAAGCCCATCCCTGGCCGGAGGACATGATGACGAACCCGTACCCCGATCCCGTCCAGCCGCCGCCGACGCCCGTCCCCGACCCGTATCCCAGTCCGGTCCCGAACCCCCAGCCGCCGCCGGGCCCGGACCCGGCTCCGCCCGCTCCGGGCCCCGACCCGACCCCGCCCCCGGCGCCGCCGCATCCGGGCCCACCGGACCCCCGGCCGGACCCCGGCCCGGTCCCCCCGGGCCCGGACCCGGTCCCGAACCCCGAGCCGGGTCCGCCGCTCAGCTGAACCCCGGGTCGGACAGGCGCGCCGCACGGACCGGGCGGCGCAGGCTCTCGCCGACAGCCGACAGCCGACAGCCGACAGCCGACAGCCGACAGCCGACAGCCGACAGCCGACAGCCGACAGCCGGCCGGCGGCCGGACCACGACGGCGACGGACAAGCGGTGGGGGGGGGGCCCCGGGGCGCCCCCCCCCCCCCCCCCCGGCCGGGGGGGGGGCCAGGGCCCAACCCCCCCGCGGGGCCCCCCCCCCCCCCCGTGGGCCCCCCCCCCACCCCCTACGCCCCACCGCCCCCCCCGGGGGGGGGGCCGCCCCCCCCGGCCCCCGCCCCGGGGGGGGGGGGGGCCCGGGGGCCCCCCCCCCACCGCCACCCGTGCCGGGGTGGATGCCTAGGCCGAAACCTCCGAGCGGTCCCCGCCCCACAGCGTGTGGAAGGACCCGTCCCGGTCCACCCGCCGGTAGGTGTGCGCGCCGAAGAAGTCCCGCTGGCCCTGCGTCAGCGCCGCGGGCAGCCGCTCGGCCCGCAGGGCGTCGTAGTAGGCGAGCGCCGCCGCGAACCCCGGTGTCGGCACGCCCTGGAGCGTCGCGGCGACCAGGACCTCGCGCCACGCGTCCTGCGCGGCCCCGATCTCGGCGGCGAACGTCTCGTCGGACAACAGGCTCGGCAGGTCCGGCCGGGCGTCGTAGGCGGCACGGATCCGGTCGAGGAAGGCCGCCCGGATGATGCAGCCGCCCCGCCAGATCGCCGAGACGGCGCCGAGGTCGATGTCCCACCCGTACTCGGCGCCGCCCGCGGCGATCTCGTGGAAGCCCTGCGTGTACGACACGATCTTCGAGGCGTAGAGCGCCTGCTCGACCCGGTCCGCGAAGGCCTGCGCCTCCGCCCGGCCCAGCGGGGCGGCCTTCGGCCCGGACAGCCCGCGCGAGGCCTCCCGCAGCGCCGCGTGGCCCGACAGCGACCGGGCGAAGACGGCCTCCGCGATGCCCGACACCGGCACCCCGAGGTCGAGCGCGATCTGCACGGTCCAGCGGCCGGTGCCCTTCTGCTCCGCCTGGTCCACCACCACGTCGACGAACGGCTCGCCCGTCGCCGCGTCCACGTGCGACAGCACCTCGGCAGTGATCTCGATCAGGTACGAGTCCAGCCGCCCGGTGTTCCAGGTGCGGAAGATGTCCGCGATCTCGGCGGGGGAGTACCCGGCCACGTCCCGCAGCAACTGGTAGGCCTCACCGATCAGCTGCATGTCGGCGTACTCGATGCCGTTGTGAACCATCTTCACGAAGTGCCCGGCGCCGTCCGGACCCACGTGCGTCACACAGGGCGCCCCGTCGGCCGCCTTCGCGGAGATCTTCTCCAGCATGGGGCCCAGCGAGTCGTACGACTCCGGGGAGCCGCCCGGCATGATGCTCGGGCCGTGCAACGCGCCCTCCTCGCCGCCGGAGATGCCGGTGCCGACGAAGTGGATGCCCCGCTCCCGAAGCTCGCGCTCGCGGCGCCGGGTGTCCGCGAAGTGCGCGTTGCCACCGTCGATGATCATGTCCCCGGGCTCCAGCAGCGGCGCGAACTCCTGGATCACCGCGTCGGTCGGCTCCCCGGCCTTCACCATGATCACCAGGCGGCGGGGCCGCTCCAGCGCCGCCACGAACTCCTTGGCGGTCTCGGCGGCGATGAACTCGCCCTCGCCGCCGAACTCCTCCACGAGGGCCTGCGTGCGGGCCGCCGTCCGGTTGTGCAGCGCGACCGTATAGCCGTTGCGGGCGAAGTTGCGGGCGAGGTTGCGGCCCATGACCGCGAGTCCCGTGACGCCGATCTGGGCTGAGTCAGTCATCCGGTTGGCTCCTCAAGAGTCTGTGGTTCGTCGGCCCGGTGATCCGTGCGCGACCCGTACTCGCCGGCGCCGACGCCGGTCCCGTCCCGTGCACATCCTGTCCCGTCGCCGGGGCCACCGCACGTTTGGGACACGCGAAGTCGCCCACCCGTATACGGACACGGGACCCCGCCCGTCTCAGGAGTCACGCAATCAGGCTGCCACCCGGCCGAGTTGAGCCAGTGCGGCCGATAGTCGCCTTGTCACGGCCAGTGAGCAGCCCTTACTTTTGCCCCTCCTGACGCATGTCGAGGGGGATCTCCATGGCCGTACGCGGTCGGCACCGCCGGTATCAGCCGAACAGGATCAACCGGGCCTCGCTCACCGTCACGGCGGGTGGCGCCGGCATGGCGATCCCGCTGATCGGCGCCGGAGCCGCCCAGGCGGCCGACGTGGACACCTGGGACAAGGTCGCCGCATGCGAGTCGACCAACGACTGGCACATCAACACCGGCAACGGCTACTACGGCGGCCTCCAGTTCACCCAGTCCACCTGGGAGGCGTACGGCGGCACCCGGTACGCGCCGCGCGCGGATCTGGCCACCAGGGACCAGCAGATCGCCGTCGCGGAGAAGGTGCTGGACGGCCAGGGGCCGGGCGCCTGGCCCGCCTGCTCGGTGCGGGCCGGACTCACCGCGGGGGGCGACGCCCCCGACATCGAGCCGGCCGGCACCGCCGCGAGGACCGCCGGCACGAGGCCGGCCCACACCCTCAAGGACGTCCAGCCGCAGGCCACGCCCCAGTCGCGGGCGGGCACGGCCGAGATGTACACCGTCGTGCGCGGCGACACCCTCTCGGGGATCGCCGGCGAGAGGGACGTACGGGGAGGCTGGCAGCGGCTGTACGCCGCGAACCGGACGACGATCGGGACGGACCCCGACCTCATCGTGCCCGGCCAGCGGCTGAACCTGCGCGGCCCGGCGGTCACCGGGGCGCCCGGCCAGGAGCGCGGGGCACCCGCGCGGAAGAAGCAGGCCGAGAAGAAGTCCCCGGACAAGAAGCAGACCGAGAGGAAGTCGTCGGACAAGAAGCCGACGTCGGACTCGAAGTCGACCGGTCACTCCCTCGTCGCCCCCGTCGACGCCGGTCTCGGCACGCCGTACCACGCGACGGGTTCCTCGTGGTCGAAGGGCTACCACACCGGCGTGGACTTCCCCGTGCCCACCGGCACGTCCGTGAAGTCCGTCGCGTCGGGCACGGTGGTCAGCGCGGGCTGGGGCGGTTCCTTCGGGTACCAGGTGGTCGTCCGGCACTCCGACGGCCGCTACTCGCAGTACGCCCACCTGTCCGCCATCTCCGTACGGGACGGCCAGTCCGTGGGCGCGGGTCAGCGCATCGGCCGCTCCGGTTCCACCGGCAACAGCACGGGCCCGCACCTGCACTTCGAGGTGCGGACGGGGGCCGGGTTCGGCGCGGACATCGATCCCCTGGCCTATCTGCGGGCCGGCGGCGTCAGGATCTGATGCGGACCCGGTGCCGGTCCACGACCGGCATCGGGACGTACGGGCCGCCGTGGAACGGCCCGTACAACGGCATGGGCGCGGGAGCCGGCACCACCGGCTCCTCCGCCGCCTGCTTCGGCACGATCTCGGTCACCTCCGGGGAGGTCTCCGCGGCCGCCGAGCCGACGGACTGTTCCGGCACCGCGAGGTCCGGCCGCGCGCCCTCGCCCGCCCCGGCGGCAGACCCCGCGACCGCGGCGAGGGGCCGCGCCGCGACCGTGTCGTCAGCAGGCTCCGGAAACACGGCGAGGAGGTCGGCCACGGGGGCGACGACTCCCGTGGGGACCGGCCGCGTCTCCTCGTGCCGCGGGCCGGGGGTGTTCGGCTGGGTGCCCGCCAGCCGCTCGGTCGTCAGCAGGATCAGGCCACCGGCCGCCACCACGGCGCAGCTCAGGGCGAGAGCGGTGCCCGTGGCGCCGTAGCGGAAGCTCTCGCCGAACATGGTGATGCCGACGGCGGCCGCGACCACCGGGTTGACCACGGTCAGCGTGGCCAGCGGGGCCGCGAGGCCCGCGCCGCGGTAGGAGGCCTGCGACAGCAGCATGCCCGCCGTGGCCAGGACGCCGATCACGGCGAGGGAGGGCAGGTCGGCCGCCGAGACGCCGCCGGTCCAGTCGACCGCGACGGTCTTGGTGAACACCGACGACATGCCGAACGCCATGCCGGACGCGGTGGCCAGCAGCATGCTGCGCACCGCGGGGTGCCGGTGCGCGGCCCGGCCGGCGACCATCAGGGCCACGACCGCGCCGCCCGTGACGAGAGCGGCGCCGATCCGCTGCGGGGTGCTGAGCGACTGCGCGTCGGCCGCGCCCACCAGGGAGAGCAGACCGGCCAGACCGACGGTCGCCATGACGGCGCCGCGCCAGGCCGTCGCCCCGGCCTTGCGGCCCACGAACATCGCCGCCATCGGCAGCGCGAAGACGATGGTGAGCGCGCCCAGCGGCTGGACCAGGCTGAGCGGGCCGTAGGCGAGCGCCACCACGTGCAGCAGGCCGCCGAGACCGTTCAGCCCGACCGCCGCCCACCAGCCGGGCCGCCGCAGCGGGGCGTAGTGCTCGTCGGGCGAGTCCACCGCGACCTGCTCCTGCACGATCGCTCCGGCCGCGTAGGCCACGGCGGAGACGAGCGACAGGAGCACGGACAACGCGAGGGCGCTCATGAGCTGCTCCTCTGCGTGAGGCGGGGGCCGGGGGCCCGGCGCGGTGAACGGTCGGCTCTCATAGGCAACACGATGCCTTGTCGATCTGTTCCCGTCGTCGTACCTGAGCACCCAATGGGTCCTACTACCGATGGAGTAGGAAGCGCCCCCAGTCCTCCCCAGGGTGGGTGATACGCCGGGGATCCCCCTGACCGCGAACCCTGACCTCCTTGGTACTACTGCACTTCGTGGACCTCGACAGCCTCGACCCCCAACTGGCCGCGCTGCGCCCCCTCGGCGGCTTCTTCGCCCTGCGCACGGCACCGCCCACCACCGCGGGAGCGATCGCCCCGCCCCCGGCGCCCCCCACGGCCGGAGAAGCGGAACCGGCCCGGCCGACGCCGACCCTCGCGCAGGCCTACGCGGCGACGCCCGCCGGCGCGCACGGCGACCCGCTGGCCTTGCGGATCGGCAAGGTCGCCCGCTCCCTGCGCGCCCCCGAGCCGCGCGTCGCCGCCTCCGTCACCCAGCAGGGGCTCGCGGCCCGGCTGTGGTCGGTCGCGCTCGGCTGCGCCGTCCTCTACGGCCGCCAACCCGACCTGGCGCCGGGGCTGCTGCGCTGGGACCCGGACGGCAGCGCCCCGGACGACCTGTGGCTCACGGAGGTCCGCACCCGGCCCGGCGACGCGCGGACCCTGGCGGACACCGTCCTGCACGGCCACCTCGAACCGCTGGCGGCGGCCCTGCGCGCCCGCCACCGCCTCGCTCCCGGTCTGCTGCGCGGCAACGCGGCCTCGGCGCTGGCCGGCGCGGCCCGGCAGCTCGACCGGTGGGCGCGGGCCCACGGCCGCCCCGACGCGGCCGCCCGCGCCCGCGCGCTCACCGCCGAACTCCTCGCCCACCCCCTGCTCGCCGACACCGGGACCCTCACCGGAACGGCCTTCCGCCGGCGCAGCTGCTGCCTCTACTACCGGGTGCCGGGCGGCGGGGTCTGCGGCGACTGTTGCTTCCCACGACCCCCGCGCTCTTTCGCACACGGCCGGTCTGGGTGACCATGAAGGGGACCGACTTCACGTGCGAGCCCAGGGGGTTGCCGGGTGCGAGTGGGACTGCTGACCCGGGAGTACCCCCCGGACGTGTACGGCGGGGCGGGCGTCCATGTCGAGTTCCTCGCCCGCGAACTGCGCGAGCTGGTCGATCTGGACGTGCACTGCTGGGGTGAGGGCCGCGCGGAGGGCGTCCGCCGCCACCGCCCCTGGTCCGCCCTCGACGGCGCCAACGACGCGCTGCGCACGTTCTCCGTGGACCTGGCCATGGCTGCCGCGCTGGAGGGCCGCGAACTGGTCCACTCCCACACCTGGTACGCCAACCTCGCCGGGCATCTCGCCAAGGAGCTGTACGGCGTCCCGCACGTGCTGACCGCGCACTCGCTGGAGCCCCTGCGCCCGTGGAAGGCGGAGCAGCTCGGTGGCGGGTACCGCCTCTCCAGCTGGGCCGAGCGGACCGCCGTGGAGGCCGCGGACGCGGTGATCGCGGTGTCCGGCGCGATGCGCGAGGACATCCTGGCCTGCTACCCGGCGCTGGACGCGGACCGGGTCCACGTCGTGCACAACGGCATCGACACCGCCCTGTACCGGCCCGACCACCGCACCGACGCCCTCAACCGGATCGGCGTCGACCCGGCCCGCCCGTACGTGCTGTTCGTCGGCCGCATCACCCGTCAGAAGGGCGTCCCGCACCTGCTGCGCGCCGTCCGCGACATCGACCCGGCGGCCCAGGTGGTGCTGTGCGCGGGCGCCCCCGACACCCCCGAGATCGACCGGGAGTTCCGTGAGCTGTTCGCGGAGCTGAGCCGGGCCCGGGACGGCGTGCACTGGATCCCGCGGATGCTGCCGCGTCCGGAGGTCATCCAGCTCCTCACCCACGCCGCCGTCTTCGTCTGCCCCTCGGTGTACGAGCCGCTCGGCATCGTCAACCTGGAGGCGATGGCCTGCGGCACACCCGTCGTGGCCTCGCGGGTCGGCGGTATCCCGGAGGTGGTCGAGGACGGCGCGACCGGTCTGCTCGTCCCCGTGGCGGAGGGGGAGGAAGGGGCCCGCGCCTTCGAGGCGGGTCTCACCAGGGCCCTGGACTCGGTGCTGGGCGATCCGGCGACCGCCCGCCGGATGGGCGAGGCCGGACGGGTGCGGGCGGTGGAGGAGTTCGGCTGGGACGCGGTCGCCCGACGGACCGTCCGCCTGTACGAGGACACCCTCAAACAGGCGTAGTGCGCCCCGCGCGGGGGCACTAATGGATCAACATCTGGGTGAGGGGAGCGGCCATGCGTCGTGGTGGACCTTCGGTCCTCGGGATCGTGCTGGCGGGTGGCGAGGGCAAACGCCTGATGCCTCTCACCGCGGACCGCGCGAAGCCCGCGGTCACCTTCGGCGGGACGTACCGTCTCGTCGACTTCGTGCTGTCCAATCTCGTCAACGCCGACATCCTGCGCATCTGCGTCCTGACGCAGTACAAGTCGCACTCGCTGGACCGGCACATCACCACGACCTGGCGGATGTCGAGCCTGCTCGGCAACTACGTCACCCCGGTCCCGGCCCAGCAGCGCCTCGGCCCGCGCTGGTACCTGGGCAGCGCCGACGCCATCCTCCAGTCGCTGAACCTGATCTACGACGAGCGGCCCGAGTACGTGGCCGTGTTCGGCGCCGACCACGTGTACCGCATGGACCCGCGCCAGATGCTGGCCCAGCACATCGACAGCGGCGCGGGTGTGACGGTGGCCGGCATCCGGGTGCCGCGCGGCGAGTCCGCGTCGTTCGGCGTGATCACACCGGGTTCGGACGGGCAGACGGTGGAGCGGTTCCTGGAGAAGCCCGCCGACCCGCCGGGCCTCGCCGACGACCCGGAGTGCGTGTTCGCCTCGATGGGCAACTACATCTTCACCACCAAGGCCCTCATCGAGGCGCTCACGCGGGACGCCGAGGACGAGCACTCGGTGCACGACATGGGCGGTTCGATCCTGCCCCAGCTCACCGACCGCGGTGAGGCGCAGCTGTACGACTTCAGCGACAACCACGTGCCGGGGGAGACCACCCGGGACCAGGGCTACTGGCGGGACGTGGGCACGCTCGACGCGTACTACGACGCCCATATGGACCTCATCGCCGAGCGGCCCGCGTTCAACCTGTACAACCGCAGCTGGCCCATCTACACCCACTCGGGCCAGCTCTCCCCGGCCCGTTTCAACGCGGGCGGCATCGCCGGCGAGTCGATCATCAGTGCGGGCTGCCTCATCCGCGGCCAGGTCACCCGGTCGGTGCTGTCCCCGGGCGTCCTGGTCGATCCCGGGGCGGTCGTCCAGGGCTCGATCCTGCACGACAACGTCCACATCGGGCGGGGCGCGGTGGTGCGCGGGGCCATCCTGGACAAGAACGTCGAGGTACCGCCCGGCGCGACCATCGGCGTCAACCCGGAGCGGGACGCGGAGCTGTACTCGGTCTCGAAGGCGGGCGTGATCGCGCTCGGCAAGGGGCAGAGGGTCTCGTGAGCGGAGTGTCGTCCTCGATGACACTTTCGACTTGAATGACCTTTTTGGTACGTACTTCACGCGTTGTTAACTATGCGTAACTTGATCGTGCTTGACCGTAATCGAGGGAGGCGATTGACTACCGGTTCACTCCCCGTAGACGCGAGGCAAGTCCTTGACCGCTGATCCGCTGGCCCCCCTCGACCTGGCGTTCTGGAACATCGAGTCTCCCGAGAACCCGATGCACCTCGGCGCGCTGGGTGTCTTCGCCGCGCCCTCGGCCACCGCCGCCGCCCACGCCGCCGACCTGCTCGCCGGCCGGGCGGCCGCCGTTCCCGGACTGCGCATGCGGATCCGCGACGTGTGGACGCCGCTCGCCGCGCCGCTCTCCTTCGGCGGTGCCGTGCGCGAGCCGGACCCGGAGTTCGACCCGCTGCACCACGTCCACCTGCACCCGCCCACCGCCGACTTCCAGGCGGCGGCCGGACGGCTCATGGAGCGCCCGTTGGAGCGCGGCCGGCCCCCGTGGGAGGCGCACGTCCTGCCGGGCGAGGAGGGCGACGGCTTCGCCGTCCTGTTCAAGTTCCACCACGCCCTCGCCGACGGTCTGCGCGCGCTGACCCTCGCCGCGGCCGTCCTGGACCCCATGGACCTGCCCGCACCCCGGCCCCGCCCCCCGGTGCCGGCCCGCGCTCCGCTGCCCGAGGTGCGGGAACTCGCCGGACTGCTGCGCGGCGCCCTGTCCGACGTGGGCCGCGCCCTCGACATCGGGGCCTCCGTCGCCCTCCACACCCTCGGCATGCGCTCCACCGCCGCCCTCACCGCCGCACCCACCGGCACCCGCCGCACCGGCGGCGTGGCCGTCGACCTCGACGACGTGCACCGGGTGCGCAAGGTCGTCGGCGGCACCGTCAACGACGTACTGATCGCGGTGGTCGCCGGGGCCCTGCGCGCCTGGCTCGACGAGCGCGGCGACGGCAGCGAGGGGGTGACCCCGCGCGCCCTCGTCCCGGTCTCCCAGCGCCGCCCGCGCACCGCCCAGCCCCAGGGCAACCGGCTCTCCGGCTATCTGGTGCGGCTCCCCGTCGACGACCCGGACCCGCTCGGCCGGCTCCGCGCGGTCCGCGCCGCCATGAACCGGAACAAGGACGCCGGACCCGGCCGCGGCGCGGGCGCCGTCGCTCTGCTGGCCGACCACGTCCCCGCCCTCGGCCACCGCCTCGGCGGTCCCCTGGTCAGCCAGGCCGCCCGGCTCTGGTTCGACATCCTGGTCACCAGCGTGCCACTGCCGGGCATCGGTCTGAGGCTCGCCGGGAACCCCGTCACCGAGGTGTATCCCTACGCCCCGCTCGCCCGTGGCCAGTCGCTGGCGGTGGCGATCTCGACGTACCGGGGCCGGGTCCACTTCGGCATGGTCGCGGACGCCGAGGCCGTCCCCGATCTCGACCGGTTCGCGCGGGCGCTGACCGCGGAGGTGGAGACGCTCATCACGGCCTGCGGCTCTTGACCCGCGCGCGTTTGGAGGGGTGGCCCGGCGCTCCGTAGAATTCCCGGTTCGAAAGCGGGCGCGGTCGGAGCGCCGCACGGGGCAGCAGGGAAGCGGCAGCGCGATGACGGTGACACAGGACGGCTCGGCGACCATGGACGAGGTCGTGTACGGGCCCGGCATCGACCCCGAGCGGCTGGCGGTCTGCCTCGCCGTGCTGGAGGAACTCGACAAGCTCGACGTCGACCACCCCGACGCGATCGCCGTGCGCCGGGCCACCGCCGGTATCTACCGCTCGGTCAAGCAGCGTCGCCGCCAGGAGCGCCGGGCCGCCAAGACCGCCCACGACAAGGCGGTCACCGAGGCCACCGCGACCGGTTCCGCCCAGCGCATCGACGACGAGACGGAGGGCGTGCTGCCCTCGTCCTCGGTCACCGAGGAGGCCCGGATCGCGGGGGTGCTCCAGCGGCCCCGCTCCTGCTACACCTGCAAGACGCGCTACGTCGAGGTCGACTACTTCTACCACCAGCTCTGCCAGAACTGCGCCGCCGAGAACCGCGCCCGCCGCGACGCCCGCACCGACCTGACCGGCAGGCGCGCCCTGCTCACCGGCGGCCGCGCCAAGATCGGCATGTACATCGCGCTCCGGCTGCTGCGCGACGGCGCCCACACGACGATCACCACCCGCTTCCCGAACGACGCGATCCGCCGTTTCAAGGCCCAGGCCGACAGCGCCGACTGGATCCACCGCCTGAAGATCGTCGGCATCGACCTGCGTGACCCCGCCCAGGTCGTGGCGCTCGCCGACTCGGTGGCCGCCGAGGGCCCGCTCGACATCCTGATCAACAACGCGGCCCAGACGGTACGGCGCTCCCCGCAGGCCTACAGCGAGCTGCTGGCCGCCGAGTCCGCCCCCATGCCCGCCGGTGAGCTGCCCGCCGCCGAGGTGATCGGCACCTTCGGCTCCGGAGCGGTCGCCGCACTCCCGGTGCCCGGCGGCGGCGCCCTGACCGCCCAGGACGTGACGGACCTGGCGCTGGTGTCGGGCTCGGCGTCGCTGGAGCGCATCGCGGCCGGCACGGCGATCGACGCGGGCGGTCTCGTGCCCGACCTGCACGACACCAACAGCTGGATCCAGGCGGTGGAGGAGGTCACGCCGGTGGAGCTGCTGGAGGTGCAACTCTGCAACTCCACGGCGCCGTTCATCCTCATCAGCCGGCTGCGCGCGTCGATGGCGGCGGCCGAGGCCCGGCGGACGTACATCGTCAACGTCTCGGCGATGGAGGGCGTGTTCAACCGCGGCTACAAGGGTGCCGGCCACCCGCACACCAACATGGCGAAGGCCGCCCTGAACATGCTGACGCGCACCAGCGCGCAGGAGATGTTCGACAAGGACGGCATCCTCATGACGGCCGTCGACACCGGTTGGATCACCGACGAGCGGCCGCACCCCGACAAGGTCCGCCTGGCCGAGGCGGGCTTCCACGCCCCGCTCGACCTGGTCGACGGCGCGGCCCGCGTCTACGACCCCATCGTGCGCGGTGAGTCCGGCGAGGACCTGTACGGCGTCTTCCTGAAGGACTACGCGCCCGGCAAGTGGTGACGACGGCGCACCCGCACCGCGCGCGCCAGGGGTGACGGGGTCGTCAGCCGACGGCCCCCGCCCTGCCGACAGCCCCCGCCCGTGAGTCGGGGGTCGCCACCGTCGTCGGCGCGGTCCGCCGGTCCACCCGCACCTCGCGTCGAACCCGGCGACCGGCCCGCCCGACCGCGTCGGCCGTCGCACGGAGAGGCACCGAGCCGAAGTCGGTGACCGAGTGGTCGAGTTCCTCGATCGCCGTGTGCACTCCGGAGGTTCGCCGTGGTGCCGGCCCCCGGCGGTGCGGCCTCGCACCGATGGTCGGCGGCTCCTTACTCTCCTCCGCCGGCGGAATGGAGCTGGAAGTCGACGACGACGCGACCGACCCGTCCGTCCTCGGTGCGGCCGATCCAGACGGGGTACGCCCCGTCGCCCCGGCCGGCACGGAAGGCGATGAGGTTCGGCTCGAACTCCGTGCCGGGCAGTTCGACGCTGAAATGGCTGTCGAGGGGGAGGAACAGGCCCTCGTCCAGCTCGTCCTCGATCACCGTCCGAGTCGCGTCCATGAAAGCCGCTGTGCCGGTATCCACGCCGACCCCGTAGAACCGGCCCTCGCTGAGCAGCCCCAGGTCCTCGTCGGGCCGGAGGGCCATGTCCCACTCGTGGGCCGGGACGTCCAGGAGCGTCACCCCGGCCGCGGCGACATATGCCCCGCGGGTCGTGCGCAGAACCGACAGCGTGACCGGGAACTCGCCCGGTGGCACAGCGACGGTCCGCGGGGTCTTCCCGATCCAGCCGGGGTCCGAGACCACCAACTGCCCTGACGGGAGCCGCAGCAGGCCGGCGTCAACGGGCTCGACGACGGCCGGCCCGTCCGGGGTGTCGCACGCGCCCGGACGGAACAGTTCCTCGATTCCGCCGGCGCGCAGCGGTCCCGCCCCGTCGTCCACCGACACGTCTCTCAGGACTACGGCCGTGGCGGGCTCATGGCCCTGCTGGGCGAGGAGCGGCACGAACACCTGCCAGTCGCCGAACTCCGGTAGGGGACAGAGGAAACTTTCGACGGGCGCCGCGAACCGCCGCACGGGGACGGCCGACGGGTCGGATGGTCGAGCGTGCGGCGGTTCCGTCGACGCTCCCCTCGACCCGGCGAACTCGGACCTCACCTCGACCCGCCCGTCGGCCGAGACGATCGTGGTCTCCTGCACGTCCCACCTCGAGAACGCGTGCGACTGCTCGTCGGAGAACTGCCATCGGGTGTTCCGGTGAGCCAACAACATCCCCGTGCCGTGCGGCTTGAGGTCGATCATCTGCATGCACCAGGACCTGTCGTCGAACAGATACACCCGCCACATCCGGCGCGGCCAGTATTCGACCAGTGCCAGCGGTCGCTCCCGCGCGGACAGCAGAACCGCGTAATCCTTCCCGGCGGCATGTCTGCGTGCCGCGACCGCGCGCGACATCGGGTCCGGGTGGGTCGTTCCCCGATGGGGACCCCACATGTCGCCGTACGACACCTCAAGACTGTCGAAGATCACAGCCGCACATCTCCCCCGTGGCACGAGCCACCCCGGAGCAGTGGCGCTCGACGGGTGACCCCGTCGCGACGCCCTGCCCTTGCGAAACCTCGTCGTGCCGCGAGTCTGCCATCGAGGTGTGACACACAGGATCGTGAGAGGCCCGCCACGGCTACGGTTACGGCTACGGCTACGGCTACGGCTACGGCTACGGCTACGGCTACGGCTACGGCGCGACGGCGCGGCGGTCCGCCCCGTGTGGTCGTCCCCTCGTCCCTCGCCCCTCGTCCCTCGCCCCTCGTCCCCGCGCCGACCGAGCCCGAACCGCCGACGGTCATGCGGGGCCTGTGCGCCCCGGTACGCCGTACGAGTGAAGGTCAAAAGGTGTTTCCGGGGCCGAAAGGGTTGAATCATCTGCGGGGACATCTGGGTGACTTGCCATGGTTACCCCAAATTTTCGGCCCGATCGAGCGGTATCGCGCTCATCTGGTTACTCTGTAGCCGACGGACAGCAGGACGGAGTGCCACCCCACACCCACCGTCCGTCATGGGACAAGCCGGTTCACAGCGGCCTGCTCCTTCTGGAGTTGCCGGCGCCACCGCGTCAGAACTGCCCTTGAGCCAGACCCGAGGGGCGCCAGACGCCGGATCCGCAGACCGACCGGCACGCCCCGAGGGTGACCGACACATAAGGAGTGCGCGGTGACACCGGAGAAGACGAGTCGCGAGCAACGCCCCAAGGATCGCACCGAGCGTGCGGGCCGACGGCCCGGGGAGATCGGCAGCCTCGACGTGTGGGCGCGCTCCGCCCCCATCCGGCTGGCGGGCTACGAGGAAGACCTCAACGAACCCCACATCCTGCCCAGCGTCGACTGACGCCGGCGGGTCGTTCGCGATCGCCGGACGCATGGGCGTGCCGACAGCACGCCCATGCGACATCGGGCCTCTCGGCACCCCGGCACCCCGTCCCGGCGGCCCCGGCCGACCCCGCCGCTCCTCAGTCGAGCGGTGCCGTCCGCCGCCACGGCCGCAGCTCCTCCAACCGCTCCGCCACCCGCAGCAGACTCGTCTCCGCGCCCGGCAGCCCCACCAGTTGGACGGCGGTCGGCGCACCCGACGGGAGCGTGCCGAGCGGGACCACCATCGCCGGCCAGCCGGTCAGGTTCCACGGCGGCGTCAGCGGCGAGTAGTTGGTGTTCGCCAGCACATTGCGCAGCCACCCCCGCTCGTGCCACGGCGCCGACTTCGGCGACCGCCGCGCGAGCGCCGGTGTCAGCAGCACGTCGTACTCCGCGAAGAACGGCTCCAGACGCCGACGCAGCTCCTCGCGCGCCGTGCCGCCGCGCACCCCGGTCAGGAACCGCCGCCCCAGGGACGCGTGCACCCGGGTGCGACGGGTCAGCAGACGCGCGTCCAGGGACCGGGCGTCGACCGCCGTCCCCGCGGTCCAGTGGGCGAGCGAGGTGACGCCCAGCGACAGCGGATACGGCGGATCCGCCCGCCGCACCTGGTACCCGGCCCGCGTCAGTGCCCCGGCGGCCTCGCGCGCCGCCGCCACGTACGGCCCGCTCACCGTCACCCCGGCCAGCGGGCTGCGCACCGACACCGCGATCCTGAACGCGCCGGACTCCTGCGGCCGTTCGACCTCGGTGCCGGCGAGGACCGACAGCATGAGGCGGGCGTCCGCCACCGTCGTCGCCAGCGGACCGTTCTCCGACATCCCGAACCAGTCGCCGTCGCCGATCCCCGCCGGGACCACGCCGTGGCCCGGCTTGACCGTCACCAGGCCGCAGTTGGCCGCCGGAATGCGCAGCGAGCCCATGCCGTCGTTGCCGAGCGCGAGCGGAACCATCCCGGCGGCCACCGCCGCCGCGCTGCCGCCGGACGAACCGCCCGCCGTGCGCGAGGTGTCCCACGGATTGCGGGCGGTGCCGTGGACGCCCTCGGTGGTACCGAAGACGCACAGCTCCGGCACGTTCGTCAGGCCCACCACCACCGCGCCGGCCGCGCGCAGCCGGGCCACGGTGACATGGTCGGCGTCGGCGGGCGTGTCCGGGGTCGCGGCCGAGCCCACGCGGGTCGACTCGCCCCGCACGGCGAGGTTGTCCTTGACCGCCACCGGGACGCCGGCCAGCGGCAGCCGGTCCCGGTCGCCGCGGGCCGCCACCTCGTCGGCCTCCGCGAGCGCCGCCTCCGCCCGCACCACCCGGAACGCCCCGATCAGGCCGTCCAGGCGGGCGATCCGCGCGAGATGCTCCGCCACCACCGCACGGGGCTCGGCGCGCTTCTCGCGTACGGCGGCGGCGATCTCCACGGCGGTACGGCCGACCCACTCGGTCACAGGCGCTCCTCGGTGTGTGGGGGTACGGGGTGCTACTGGCGAGTACAGGGAGAACTGTGCCCCGCGGAGGGCGCCACGTCGAGGGGGCTAGGGGCCCACCTGGGCCCGGAGCCACTGCTCGACCTCACCGACGTGCGCGGCCGCAGCCGCGCGGGCCGCCTCCGGGTCGCGGGCGGCGAGGGCGCGGTGGATCGCGGCGTGCTCCCGGCGGGTGCGGGTGAACGCGCCCTCCTCCTGGTGCTCCCGCCGGACGCGGGCACGGAAGGTGCGCGAGGACAGGCCGTCCACTATGGCCGCCATCGTCTCGTTGCCGGCCGCCGAGGCGATCTCACGGTGGAAGGCGAGGTCGTGGGCGAGGATCTCCTCCGGGTCCTCCGTGGCGTTCATCGCCGCGAGATGGCCTTCCACGGCGGCCAGTTGCTCCGGCGTGATGCGGGCGGCTGCCAGGGCGGCCGCCGTCGACTCCAGGACGCGCCGCACCTCCAGCAGCTCCACCAGCCGCGGGCCCCGGGAGAGACCGGCCACCACACCGAACGTCTCCAGCAGGTCGCCCGCCCGGAGCTGTGTCACGTAGATGCCCGAACCGTGCCGGGCCTCCACCACGCCCATGACCGTGAGCGCCCGGATCGCCTCCCGCATCGAGCTGCGGGAGATCCCCAGCTGTGCTGCGAGGTCGCGCTCGGTCGGCAGCCGCTGGCCCGGCTCCAGCAGGCCCTCGCCGATCATCGCCGTGATCCTTTCGATGGCGCGCCGCGTCACCGTGCCCCTCGGGGCGGTGGGCGGCCCACCGGGCGGGATCTCGTTCACGCACCTCTCCTGTCGTCGATGCGCGCAGTCTAACCAGCCAGTGGTCGGACCACTTGTGCGGTGATCGCGCGTCCGGGGTGTCCCATGGGTGTTCTGGAAGGGAAGTGGTCCGATAAATAACTGACATGGCGTCCCCGACCCCACCCGCGTCATCACGGTCGGCACTTACGACATCCGCTTCCCCGCTTCCCCGCTCCCGCGAACCCGACGGCTCCGAGGCGATCAACCCGGACCCCGAGGAGGCCCCGCCAGCCGCGTCGGCGGCAGGTACTCCCGCACGTACGTCCGCCGCCAGCACGCACCCGTCTCCCGCCGCTCCCGCCGGCTCGTGTACCGGTAGCGGAAGAGGCGGGCACGGATGTGACGCGGGGGTTGGTCGGGCGGGAAGGGGGAGCGGCGCAGCAGGCGGAGCGTGGCGCGGTCGTTCTCCAGCAGCCGCTCCACCAGCGTGCCGAACCAGGGACCGGCGTAGGCGGGGGAGAGCGCGGCGAACCACATCATCCAGTCCAGCCGCAGATGGTAGGGGGCGAACTGGCGCGGCCAGCGCCGCGGATCGCCGGGCTTGCCCCTGAACTCGTACTCCCGCCAGTCGGAGTCCTCGCGCGGCACCTCGTCGAGGGTGCCCTCGATCACCACCTCGTGGCGGACCCGGCTCACACTGCCGAACGCGCCGTAGGTGTTGACCAGGTGCAGCGGGTCGAAGGAACGGTTCATGACCTGCCCGCGCGAGAGCATGTTGAGCACCGGACGGTGGCTGAGGAACAGCAGGAACGCGGCCACCGCCAGGACCACCACCACGTACCAGAGCGGGGCCGCGGGCGTGGACGGCGGGTCGGCGGGGAGTTCGACGGCGGGGACGGCCAGCACGATCGTGATCCAGTTCAGCCAGGAGAAGTTGCCCGAGAGCACCAGCCACAACTGGGTGAGGATCATCAGGGACGCGGCGGCGGTGGCGATCGGCTGCGGGGTGAACAGCAGGAACGGCACGAGCAGCTGGGTGACGTGGTTGGCGGCCACCTCCACCCGGTGCAGCGGCTTCGGCAGATGGTGGAAGTACCAGCTCAGTGGGCCGGGCATGGGCTGCGTCTCGTGGTGGTGGTCCAGACAGGTGAGCTTCCGCCAGCAGGGGTCGCCCCGCATCTTGATCAGGCCGGCGCCGAACTCCACCCGGAACAGCAGCCAGCGCAGCAGGAACAGCACGACGACCGGCGGCGCCACCTCGTCGTTGCCGAGGAACACGGCGAGGAACCCGGTCTCCAGCAGCAGGGACTCCCAGCCGAAGCCGTACCAGGTCTGCCCGACGTTGACGATCGACACGTACAGCGCCCACGGCACCAGCCACAGCAGCATCGCCGCCCACAGCGGCACCAGCGAGTCCAGGCCCGCGACCAGGGCCGCCGACACCGCGCAGCCCGTCCAGGCGCACCCGGCGAAGAAGCGGTCCGAACAGCGCAGGTGGAACACGCTGGGCGCCCGCCGGAACGGTACGCGCCCGACGAACCGGGAGACCGGCAGCACCCCGCGCTCGCCGAGCAGCGCACGGAACTGGAGCGCCGCGGTGAGGAACGCGACCAGGTACACGCCGGCCAGAGCCCGCTGGAAGACCGTCCGGCCGAGCCAGTAGTCGGGTGCGGTGAACCATTCCACGGACGGCCGCTCCTCTCCCGTTCTCCGGGTCCTGACACCCACCGTGTTCCACGCCGGGCCGCCTCAGGCACGTGATCTTCTCCCAGTCGAAGAATCGGACAAATCCTGGCAAGGTGGGCCCATGGTTGATCGGGGAGCGAGCGCACTGTCCCTCCCGGACGACTGGCCCGCCCACCCGGAGCCGATCCTGGCACTCAACCGCATGGGCGGCTTCGACTGGGACCTGGACACCGGCCTGTTCGCCATGGACGCGCGCGCCCACGAGATCTTCGACGTGACCCCCGAGGAGTACGACGGCCGCCCCGAGAGCCTGGCCCCGCGCGTCCCCCCGGCCGAGTCCCTGCGCCTGGACACCCTGGTGGCCCAGGCCATCAAGGACGGCAGCGAGAACTACGGCGCCTACTTCCGCATCCGCCGCCGCGACGGCCGCCTGCGCTGGACCCACACCCAGGGCTACATCCGGCGCGACGACACGGGCCGGCCCCGCCGGATCATCGGCATCGTCCGGGACGCGACCGACGAACTGCGCGACCTCGCCGCCCACCGGGAGGAGACCTCCCTCGACGACGCGCGCCGCGAGCAGACCAACGTCGTACAGCTCACCACCGCCGCCCTCGCACACGCCCGGACCGTGAAGGACGTCATCGACGTCCTCAAGGACACCCACGGCCTCATCCATCTGGGCGCCACCAGCCTCGTGATGGGCCTGGTCGAGGCCGGCCGGATCCGGCTGATCGCCGAAGGCCCCCAGGGCAGCTTCGTGCCCGGCACCCTGGTCACCCGGATCGACGAGCCGTACCCGATGAGCGAGGTGGTGCGCACGCTCACCCCCCGCTTCATCGAGTCGCCCGACGAGTTCGCGGCCGGCTACCCGGTGCTGTGGCCGCACATCACGGACCTGAAGATCACCTCGGCCGCCTATCTGCCGCTCATCGTCCAGGCCCGTCCCATCGGCGCGATGGGCCTGCTCTACAGCGACCGGCGCGGTTTCACCCCCGAGGAACGCAACATCCTCGTCGCCCTCGGCAGCAGCATCGCCCAGTCCCTGCAACGGGCCATGTTCTACGAGCAGGAGAAGGACATCGCCCAGGGCCTCCAGCAGGCCATGCTCCCGCGCACCATCCCGAGCGTGCCCGGCGCCGACGTCGCCGTCCGGTACCGCGCCGCCACCATCGGCGGCTCCCACGGCCGCGACATCGGCGGTGACTGGTACGACCTGATCCCGCTGCCCGGCGGGCGGGTCGGCGCCGTCATCGGCGACGTCCAGGGCCACGACACGCATGCCGCCGCCGTCATGGGCCAGCTGCGCATCGTCCTGCGGGCGTACGCCTCCGAGGGACACACCCCGGCCACCGTGATGGCCCGCGCCTCCGTCTTCCTCCACGAACTCGACACCGACCGCTTCGCCACCTGCCTCTACACCGAGGCCGACCTGTCCACCGGCGTCGTCCAGATGGTCCGGGCCGGCCACATCGACCCGATGGTCCGCGCCACCGACCGCACCTGCCGGCGCGTCTCGGTCCCCGGCGGGCTGCCGCTCGGCCTGTCCGCCGAGTTCGGCAGCCTCGACTACCCCGTGGCCACCCTCGAACTCGACCCCGGCCACACGCTGCTGCTGTGCACCGACGGGCTCGTCGAACAACCCGGCGCCGACCTCGACGACGGCATGCGGGCCCTCGCCGAACTGATCGCCACCGGCCCCGACGACGTCCGCGAACTCGCCGACCTGCTCATCGACGTCGCCGGGCAACGCGGCGGGGACGACGACGTGGCCCTGCTGCTGCTTCGCCGGCGCGGCCCGGACGCCCCGCAGGCCGACAGCCGGCTCCAGCAGCATGTGGCGCCCGGCGACCCCGAGGCCCTCACCCAGGCCCGGCACATGATCCGCGCCGCCGTCCGCGCCTGGGGCGCCCAGGAGCGTGCCGACGACGTCGAGCTGGTCGCCGACGAACTGGTCACCAACGCCCTCATGCACACCGAGGGCGCCGCCATCGTGACCCTGCGCCTCCTCACCGGCGGCGGGCGTCGGCTGCGCGTCGAGGTCGAGGACTCCTCCAGCGCCCTGCCGCGCCGCCGGGAGGCCGGGGACTCGGGCGTCTCCGGGCGCGGCCTGCTCCTGGTCGAGCTGCTGTCCGACGTGTGGGGCGTGGAGGCGCGCGGCGGCGGCAAGTGCGTCTGGTGCGAGTTCGGCGTGCCCGAGCCGCGCTGAACAGCCGGCCCGCGGATGGCACCCTGGACGTATGCCGGAACTCCCCGAGGTCGAAGCGCTCAAGGACTTTCTCACCGAGCACCTGGTCGGCCACGAGATCGTGCGGGTCGTGCCCGTCGCCGTCAGTGTGCTGAAGACGTACGACCCGCCCCTGGCCGCCGTCGAGGGCCAGGCGGTCGGCGCGGTGCGCCGGCACGGCAAGTTCCTCGACCTGGAGACCGCCGACGGCCTCCACCTCGTCACCCACCTGGCCCGCGCGGGCTGGCTGCACTGGAAGGACCGCCTCCCCGACGGCCCGCCCCGCCCGGGCAAGGGCCCCCTCGCGCTGCGCGTCGCCCTGGAGACCGGCGAGGGCTTCGACCTCACCGAGGCCGGCACCCAGAAGCGCCTCGCCGTGTACCTCGTACGCGATCCGCGGGAGATCCCGGGCGTCGCCCGGCTGGGCCCCGACCCGCTCGCCGCCGACTTCGACGAGGAGCGTTTCGCCGCCCTGCTGTCCGGCGAGCGACGGCAGCTCAAGGGCGCGCTGCGCGACCAGTCCCTGATCGCCGGCATCGGCAACGCCTACAGTGACGAGATCCTGCACGCGGCCCGGATGTCGCCCTTCAAACTCGCCGCGTCCCTCACCCCGCGGGAGACCCACCTCCTCTACGACGCCCTGCGCACCACCCTCACGGAGGCGGTGGAACGCTCGCGGGGCGTGGCGGCCGGCCGGCTCAAGGCGGAGAAGAAGAGCGGCCTGCGCGTGCACGGCCGTACCGGCGAGCCCTGCCCGGTCTGCGGCGACACGGTCCGCGAGGTGTCGTTCAGCGACTCCTCGCTCCAGTACTGCCCGACCTGCCAGACCGGCGGCAGACCGCTGGCGGACCGGCGGATGTCGCGGCTGCTGAAGTAGCGCGTCGGCGGTCGGCGCCGATCAGGTGGACCGGCGCGGCGAGGGCGGCGGTGACCGGGGAGGCGGGTTCGCCGGCGGCCCCGTCGTCCTGAGGCCGGCCCGAGCGGCGCGCACCGACCGCGACGGCCGCGGGATCCACGGCGTGCGCCGGCCGGGCCAAAGGTCGGGGGCGGGACCTCCCGGGGGCGGTGCGGAGCGGGCCTCGAACGGGCTCCCGGTGCTCGATCGGCCTCGACGTCGGTGCCGGCGGCCTCCGTCCGGGGGCGGGACGGTGATCCGGCCGAGGTCGGCGGTGCCGGTGGCGGGGCGTGCGGGCGGACCGGCGGTGCGGGTGGCGGGGCTTGCGGACGGACAGGCCGGCGGTGCCACTGGCGGGGCGTGCGGGCAGACCGGCGGGGCCGCTAGCGGGGCTTGAGGACGACGAGGGTCTCGCCGTCCATCGTGCGTACCTCGTAGCGCGCGATCTTGTCGGTCTGGAGGGTCGCGCCGCCCTTCATGGTGTTGGGGCGGGCGTCGTGGTCGGGCACCATCCAGCTGGTGACGATCTCCTCGGCGCCGTCGAGGCCGACGACGATCAGATGGCAGGCGCGGGGACCCGCGGCGTCCTTGACCTCCAGTTCGACCTGGCTGCCCCAGATCTCGTCCTCGGTGGTCACCTGCGCCCATACGCCCGACTTCTGGTCGGTCGCCGTGACGACCCGCACGGGCTCCTCGCCGCCGCCACCGGCCATCATGGCGAGCGCGGGACCGGCGACGGCGACCACCACGGCCGCGGCCACGGCGTACAGCAGCCGGCGCTTGACGGCCCGGCGCCGGGCGGCGACCTCGCCGAGGAGCCGGTCGAGCAGCTGCGGCCCGGGGCCGGCGAAGGGATGCACGACGCGCGGTGTCGCCCGCCGGTACAGCATCAACTGCCGGGTGGTGGCGCCGAACTCGGTGACCTCTGCCGCGCATCGAGGACACTCCATGAGGTGGTCCTCGAAACGGAAGGCCTCCGCCTCGTCCAGCACGCCCAGCGCGTACGCGCCGACGTCGCGATGCCTCTCCAGGGACCTCATGCCGAAACCTCGCGCCGTTGAGTGCCAGTGGGGTTACTCCTTGCTCCCACCGGTACGGACCAGGCCACGGAATCACTCAAGCCCCGTACCGAATCGTGACCCAGATGTTCGGAGCGGTCCGGCCCGTGGATTGGTCCCCGTCCGGGATGGCTAGAAAAGATGGATCGCGAGGTGTCCGAGGGGCAGGCCGAGCTGCCACGCGGGCGTCCAGACCTTGGGTCCCTCGTCCTCGCCGACGGGTGCGCCGCCCGGGACCGCGTTGAGGTCGGGGGCGAGCAGCTCGGTCTCCTCCAGCCAGCGCCAGGCCGCCGACGCCAGCTCCAGATCGGGGTCGGGGCCCTCCGACTCGGCTGACCGGGCCGTCAGTTGTGACATGCGTTCGGCGACCCAGTCCTGCCAGGGCTGGTCGTAGGCCGTGAGCGAGAGCCAGGTCTCCAGCTGGGTGACGACCCGGATGCCGGGGAGTTCGCCGTCGGTGTCGGACAGGAAGATGGTCAGCGCCAGGGCGTCGCGCCCGGCGCGGAACTCGAAGGACGTCGGCGGCATGAGATCGCCGGTCCGCAGCAGTTCGTCGGCGATGTACTCGGCGTACAACCAGGCCATGGGGACGGTGAGTTCCCCGCCGCCGGCGCCGTCCGTGCCCTGATGACCTCTGTGCGGCATCCCTTCCTGCCTTCCTCCGGTGCGTGCGCTTCGTTCAGCGCCGGAAAACCGGCGACCGGGCCCCATCCGGAACACGGATAAGGACACCCGATTACTCAACCGGGGTCCACGGCAAGGCGCTTTACGGAGGTTTGACTCGATCGTGGGTTTCAGCCCAGGTCGGGCGCGTATCCGGGAAGCACCCGGCGCAGGGCGCGCAGCGCGTAGTACGCGCGGGACTTCACGGTACCGGGCGGGATGCCGAGGGCTTGGGCGGCTTCCGCCACACTCGCCCCCCGGAAGTACACGAGCACCAGGACGTCACGGTGTTCCGGAGTGAGGGTTTTCACAGCCTCGCGGACATCGAGGGCGGCGGCGGCCCGCTCGGCGTGGTCGCCGCAGACCGGGGCGTTCTCCAGCACCGCGTCCCCGACCTCGGCCGGCCGGGCCTGCCGGGCCCGCCGCGCGTCGATGGCGAGCCGTCGGCCGACGGTGAGCAGCCAGGGCCGTACGGAGTCGAAGGCGTCGGTGCGCAGGGCCTCGGGATGCTGCCAGGCGCGCACCAGGGTCTCCTGCACGAGATCCTCGGCGCGCTGGCGGTCGCCGTCGCACAGCCTCAGCAGCAGCGCGAAGAGCGGCCGGCCGTGCTCGCGCTGGAGCGCGGCGAGTTCGTGTTCGGCGGTCGTCGTCCTGGTGGTGAGGATGGTCCCGGCGGTCATGGGCGTATGGCACCGCAGGGCGCCGGTCGCGGACAGAGTGCGCACGCAGGTCTGCGGCGGACGGTCGATCGCGTCGACGAACGGTTCGACGAACGGTCCGGGCTACGCCGATCGCGGGCATCCGGCCCGGTGGCGGGAGCGCCGGGGCCGTACTTCCCCGCCCATGGATTAGTAGTGGGACGTGCGTAAATATGACAATCCATATGACATGGGGTGATTGGGTGATCGCGCGCAGACACCAGGTGGCCCTGGCGCTGACGGCCCTCCTCGCGGCGGCCGCCGCCTGCCAGGCCCACGACCGCGAATCCGCCTCCGGACGCCCGGCCCCCTCGGCGCAGCGCGGCTTCACGCTCGTCGCCACCGGCGACATCCTCCCGCACGCCTCCGTCGTCGACCGGGCCCGCTTCGACGCCGGCGGCACGGGTCACGACTTCGGCCCGATGTTCGCCGGCATCCAGCCCGTCGTCGCGGGCGCCGACCTGGCGCTGTGTCACCTGGAGACCGTCCGCGGCGCCGCGGACCCGGCCGCCGCCCCCCTGCCCCAGCTCGCCGCAGCCCTCGCCGCCACCGGCTACGACGGCTGCTCCACCGCCTCCGAACACGCCCTCGACGACGGCCCCGACGGCGTACGCCGCACCCTGGAAGCCCTCGACGGCACCGGCGTACGCCACGCCGGCACCGCCCGCTCCGCGACCGAGGCCGCCTCCGTCACCCTCCTGCGCGCGGGCGCCGCCAAGGTCGCCCACCTCGCGTACACCTACGACACCGACGGAGTGCCGCTCCCCGAGGGGCAGCCCTGGGCGGTCTCCCTGATCGACGAGAACAAGATCGTCGCCGATGCGCGGAACGCCCGCCGGGCCGGCGCCGACGTGGTCGTCGTCTCGCTGCACTGGGGCACACCGTGGCAGGACGCCCCGGACGACCGCCAGCTCACCCTCGCCGGAGCCCTCACCGCCTCCCGCACCGGCGACCGTCCCGACATCGACCTGATCCTGGGCGGGCACGCCCACGTCCCCCAGGCGTACGAGAAGGTCAACGGCACCTGGGTCGTCTACGGCCTGGGGGACCAGGTGGCCGGCGAGACACCGAACCCCGCCGGCGTCGTCGACCCGCGCGCCAACCAGTCCAGCGTCGCCCGCTTCACCTTCGCCCCGCCCGCCCGGCCCGGCGCCCGCTGGGAGGTGACGAAGGCCGCCTTCGTCCCCGGACTGTTCGACCTCGACGCGGGCCGCGTCGTCGATCTCGACAGGGCCCTCGCCCAGGGCGCCGACGTACAGGGCGTGCGCGACCGGATCCGCGACCTCGTGCTCAGCCGGGGCGCGGCGCAGGACGGACTGGTGACGGGGGAGTAGCGGGAACGCCGGCTACGGCACCACCGTGACCGGCCACCGCCCCGCCTTCACCAGCCGCACCGCCACCGACCCCACGATCCGGTGACCGGCCTGCTCGGAGGCGCCCACCACCACCGCGTCGGCCTTCAGCTGGTCCGCGGCCTTCACCAGCCCGTTGTACGGGTCGCCGTGGAAGGTGTGGAACTCCCAGCGCACGTCGAATATCCCCCGGGACCGCTCGGTGGCCTCCCGGATCTGCGCCACGATGTCCTGGGCGATCTCGTCGGTCGCCTCCGCGACGGGTGCCCCGAGCGCCGCGCCGGCCGCCATCACCGGCTGCACGTACACCACGGCGAGCAGGGCGCGCTGGCGCCGGGCCAGACCGCCGGCGTAGGCGGCGGCCCGCAGCGAGGAGTCGGAGCCGTCGACGCCGACCACGATGACCTTCGGACCGTCCGTGCCCCGCTCGAAGGGGGAGGGATGCTGTTCCGTCACGGCGAGAGGCTATCGGAACCCGCAGGTCCGGCCGCCGCGCGGGCCGTTCGACCGGCGCGCGGTGCCGTCGGCGCGCGCCTGACGCCACCGCACCGATGCCTCCGCCTCTCCACCCCGGTGAAGGCCGAGCGCCGCCGGGTCCGGCAGCCCGCCCTCGGCACCGACGGGCCTGCGTCCCGCCGTTGGGCCTGCCTGCCGCCGTCGGGTCTGCCTCACCGCCGTTGAGCCTGCCTCTTGTCCCCGGTCTGCGCCCCGCCGTCGCTCCGCCTCCCGCCCCGGTCTGCGTCCCCCCACGGTCTGCCTCTCGCCCCTCTCGCCCTGGGGCGGCCGCTCGCCTCCGGTCCGCCTCCCGCGGCCCCTGGGTCTGCCTCTTGCCTCCGGTCCGCTCCCGCCGCCCCCGGGTCTGCCTTTCGCCTCCGGTCCGCCTCCCGCCCCCGGTTCGCCGCGCGGCCCGGGTCGGTCGCGCAGGAGATGCCGCAGTGCCCCAGCGGGTCACGGACACGTCCAGGCGTGCACGAGCGGCCGCGGTCCGGTGCGCGGTGCGGGACGACGGTCGGCCGGGCGGGGGAGCGCAGACGGTGTCGACGCTGCCGACGGTGCGGGGCCGAGGAAGCGCCCGCCTCGTCTCGCACCCGACCGTCTGCTCACGTGCCTCGCCGGCCCGACCATCCGCCGGACGGCCGCCCGCCCCCGCCGGGGAGACGGCCGCTGCGCCGAGCGGGTGGATTCGTGCCGCCGCGGCGGTGTCGTTGTGGTGCGCCGGGGTCCGGCCGGGCGACTGATGACTCATGCAGAAGGATCAGTTGTTCACCCGGCGCGAGGCGTTGCTCGCCGGCGCCGCCGTCGTCGGCGCGGCCGGCACGGCGTCCCTGTTCGCGTGGAGGGCGGGCGGCGGGTCACCGGTCCGCACCGGCGCCCCGGCGGCCGGTGCCCCCGCGCACCACCCCCCGGGGAGACCCTCCGCCTACCGCCTCCAGCCGCTGACCGGCTACGGCCCACCGCGCACCGCGCCCGCCCGCACCCCCGTGCGGCGCGAGCCGCTGCTGCGGATCACCGGCCGCGGCCGCACGATGGTGCTGACCTTCGACGACGGCCCCGACCCCCGCTACACCCCGGGCATCCTCGACACCCTCGCCGAGTACGACGTCCACGCCATGTTCTTCGTGTGCGGGGAGATGGCCGCCGACCACCCCCACCTGCTGACCCGGATGGCCGACGAGGGACATACCGTCGGCAACCACACCTGGTCCCACCCGCTGCTCACCAAGTTGACCCGCCGCCAGATCCGCTCCGAGATGACCCGCACCAGCGAAGTCGTCGAGGACGTTTACGGCGAGCGGCCGCGCTGGTTCCGCGCCCCCTACGGCGCCTGGAACCGCGCCGCCTTCCAACTCGGCTCGGAACTCGGCATGGAGCCCCTCGCCTGGACCGTCGACACCCTCGACTGGACCACCCCCGGCGCCTCCACCATCGTCGACCGGGTCGAGGACGGCGCCGCCCCCGGCGTGGTCGTCCTCTCGCACGACGCGGGCGGCGACCGCAGTCAGAGCGTGCGCGCCCTGCGCCGCTACCTGCCCCGACTCCTGGACTCCGGCTACCACATCACGGTGCCGCAACGGCAGCGCACCCAAGCCCTCCCACCGGATCCCGCCTTCTGAACCCGGCCCGACCCGCACGCAGGGACCCGCCCCGCCCGGCCGGGGCGCCGCTCAGCGGACCTCGACCAGGCGGGCGAAGGCGACCACGTTCCCGTCGTAACCGTTCGCCTTGGAGAAACCGCCCCCGCAGGTGATCACCCGGAGTTCGGGCGCGCCCTTGGAGGCGTACACCCGGTCACCGGGGAAGTTGTTCTTCTCGAAGACCTCGACGCCGTAGATCTCGAACACCGCCGTCTTCCCGTCCCGGCGGACCACCTCGACGTGATTGCCCTTCTTCAGGGCACCGAGGCCGTAGAACACCGCGGGCCCCTGCGTGTTGTCGACGTGGCCGACGACGACCGCGGTCCCCTTCTCCCCCGGGGAGACGGCGCCGCTGAACCAGCCGGCCAGATTCGGGTCCTCCGGGGGCGGCGCGCCGACCCAGCCGTCCGTGTCCAGGCCGACCTGCATGACCGGGGCGTCGACCTGGATGGCGGGGATCCTGACCCGGTCGGGCTCCGAGAACGGCAGGGCCTGAACGACGTTGCCGAAGGTGCCCCGGGCCGCGGCCGCGTCGGCGGCCGCCGCGGACGCGGGTTGCGGCGGGCCGACGTCGAACTCCCCCGAGCCATTCCGGATGAGCGCGAGACCGGTCAGCAGAACAAGCGCTATCACGCCCCAAGGGGCACGCTTCTTCGGCCGCTCCCCCTCTTCCGCCATTCCGGACAGCCCGTACCCAGACATTCGCCATCCCCTTTCGACGCGGCCGTCGCCACGTCCTTTCGCGCATACGAGAACGCTAAGTCCGGAGCGGGAAACCGGCGACGGGGCGGTGGCGAACGGGTGGCCCGCGTGCCCTTCGGTCCGCCATCCGAGTTGCCGCGCGGAGATATTTTCTGACGGTCCGTGACCTGCGGTGATGGCCGAATGCGCGACCTTCCCCCGGCGTGTCCTCTCACCAGGACGGACCATCGCCGACATGCGGGCGCGCGCACGGCATCTGAGGGTCGAATCGGGAGGCGTTCTCTCGCCGACAGACCGGGGACGGGCCCCGGGGCGCCTTCCGCGGAGGATCACATGCGAAACTCACGCGCCCTGGCGGCCGCGGCCACAGCGGTCGCCGTCCTCGGGCTCGCCGCCCCCGTGGCCGTCGCGGACGGTATGCCGCCCAACCCGGGCAGCCAGAACGACAACAACTGGGTGGACCCCGGAAGCAACAGCGGCGGGGGCCACCAGGGCAACGGCAATTGGGGCGGGAACAACGGCAACAACGGGGGAAACAACGGCAACAACAGCGGCGGGAACGGCAATAACGGCGGCGGGAACAACGGGGGCAACAACGGCAATAACGGCGGCGGCAACAACGGGGGCAACAACGGGAACAACGGCGGGAACAACGGGAACAACGGCGGCGGAAACGGCAACAACGGTGGTGGCAACAACGGTGGCAACAACGGCGGTGGCAACGGGGGGATCTCCCCCAGCAACATCGTGGCGCTGCCCAGCGTCGTCGCCCGCGGTGGTCGGCTGACCGTCACCGTCGACGGCTGCCGGGGCGGCGGCACCATGAGTTCGGACGCCTTCCCGACGACCCACCTCAGGCCCGTCAACGGCGCCAACAACACGGCGCAGGGGACCGCGACGGTCAACAGCAACGCGCGCCCCGGCTCGCACAGCATCACCGTCAACTGCAACGGCCGTACCCTCACCAACCCCACCGCCTTCACCGTCATCGGCGGTGTCCGGGGCGGTCTCGGCGGCAGCAGTTCCAGCGGGGCGACCCCGACCGACATGGCCATCGGCGGCGGACTGGTGGCCGCGGCCGTCATCGGCGGCGGCGTGTTCTGGATGCGCCGGCGCGCGGAGCGCCGGGTCTGACCGCCCCTTGCCGGACCCTTCGCAGCACGGACGCCGGCCCTTCGGGGGACCGGCACCGCACGTCACACGCCTTCGCCCCGGCTCCTTCCGGAGACCGGGGCGAAGGCGTGCCGCGCGGTGCCGTCGGCGACCGTCCTCACCTCGACGACCGAAACGCCGGAAAGGGGTGCGCGCTCCCGCGGTCCCTGTCCCGCGAACGGGGTGACCGGGTGGGCCGCAGGGCAACCGCGTTCCCGCGACCGGGGGACGGCGTCGGCGTGCCGCCCGCCCGTCGCCCCGGCCGGCGCGTTCACCCCTCGGCGTCCGGGAAGAGGCGCAGGAAGGGTTCGGCCGAGGCGGTGATGCCCCGGCTGTAGGGCGCGTCGAAGTCCCAGATCAGGAACAGCAGGAAGGCGATCAGCGCGGAGAACAGCCCCGCCAGGATCAGTTCCCGGGTGGTGCGGCGGATCTGGAGTGCGAAGACCATGCCGACGGTGACGACGGCGCCGGTGAGGAGACCGAACCACACCACTCCGGGCATGGTCGCCCCGGTCGAGCCGGCCCGGTTGTTGCGGGCCTGGTCGGCGGCGGCCATCTGGTCGAGGAGCGGCTGGTAGGCCTGTGCCTCGTAGTCGGACGCGGGCCGGTAGTCGGTGAGGTCGACGCGGAGCCGTTCGAGGAGTTCGTCGCCGCGTTCGGTCACCTCGCCCTTGTCGGCCATGGCCTTCCACTCGGTGGTGACGACGTGGGAGACATAGGCGTCGACGTCCCCCCGGACGCGGTCCCGGACGTCGGACGGGTACACCCGCACCCGCTCCGAGATCTCGTGCAGCGACTGCGCCTCCGCCTGCACGTGATCCTGCGCGACGCTGCGGGCCTCCCAGACACCGGCGATCGCCAGGCCCAGGACGATGGCGTACACCACGCCGATCCACATCGTCATGTACTCGATGACGTCCGGGGTCTCGGAGGGGTCCTCGTCGTCGGAGACCCTGCGGTGCCGGACGAACGTGACGGCGACCACCACCGCGCACGCGGCGAGCATCGCGAGGGTGAGAACAAGCCATTCCGGCAAGAGATGCCTCCTGGGACGTCAACGGGGCCGCAGCGCGGCGACGGCGATGATCGCGGGCGCGGTGATGAGCAGGACGTAGGTGACCGGCGACTGGTGGTGCCGGACGGGTGCCCGACGCGGCTGCGCGTGGTAGGCCGGGTAGGTCACGGGCGACACGGTGGGCCGAGGCGTGGGCTCGGGCGGCGGTGTGGGCGTGGGCGGCTTCGGGGCCGGCGCGGGCGCGGGCGGCCGTGGTGGGACGGGCACCTCGGGCTTCGGCGGTGCGGGCCGTGCGGGCGCGACGGGCGGCGCGGGCCTGGGCCTCGCCTGAGGTGGTGGGGCCGGTGGCGGGGTCGGCCTGGGGGTCGGCCGCGGGGTGGGCTTCGGCGGGGGTGGCGTCGGCTTCGGAGGAGGCGGCGTCGGCTTCGGCGGCGGTGGGGGCTCGGGCTTCGGAGGGGTCGGTGTCGGTGTCGGGCACCCCGGCGGGGGCGGCCATCCGAGGTTCCCCGCGACCGCCACCGCCTCGGTGCCGTCCGGGTCCGTCGAGGCGGAGGCGCAGGCGTCGGCCACGGCCGTCCCGGCCGGTACGGCCATGAGGATCCAGGCCACGGTCACCAGGGCCAGCGCCCTGGTCGACAGGGCGGATCGGGTCGATTCGGATCCATGCACGACGAGATCATGGGGCCTTGTGCGTGGGCACACGTCCGCGTGCGGGGGTGATTGCCCCGAACGGAGGACGTCCGCCGCCCCGGGTTTGCCGGCCGGGCGCTCGCACGTCCGGCTGTGCGTACGCACGTGCGAGACGATCCCCCGGGCTGGACCGTGCCACGGAACCCCCCGTCGACCCCGGGTACGGGCTTGCGGCGACCCCGCGTACTCACGGGCCTGCCGGGGCGCGCGTACCGGCCCCGCGGCGGCGCGTACCGGTGCCGGGGCGGAGGTCGGGTGCTCGGGTGCGGGTGGCCCGGAGGAGGCGGCGGCACAGGTGGCGAAAAGAAATCTGTGCCGCCTTTGAACACAATGACCCCCGCCATGCGTACCCATGACCGTGCGGCGGCGCAGCAGGGCGCTGCAACACCCTTGGGATGATCGGGGAGTTGAAGATGAAGACCTCCTGGCGGAGCGCCTCACTCGTGGCGAGCGCTGTGTCTGTTCTGGCGCTGACGACGGCGTGCGGTCAGGAAGGCGGTACCGCGGCGTCCAGCCAGAACGTGGGTGTCACGGCCCCGGCCGGCACCGTCGCCGGCGTGGGCAGCGGGTACGAAGGCGTCGGCGCGGGCACCAGCCCCAGCGCCGGTGCTCCGGGGGCCGTCGGTGCGGGCGGCGCCGCCGAGGCCGGTACGGCGGGCCAGCTGGCCGTCTCCGCCAACGCGGAGCTGGGCAAGGTGCTGATCGACGCGGCCGGCATGACGCTGTACCGGTTCGACGCGGACACCGCGGAACCGCCCAAGTCCAACTGCGACGGCGACTGCGCGAAGACCTGGCCGCCCGTGCCGGCCGACGACGCCACCGCCGGCGACGGCATCGACAAGTCGCTGCTCGGCGAGGTCACCCGCACCGACGGCAGCAAGCAGCTGACCGTCGACGGCTGGCCGGTGTACCGCTACGCCAAGGACGCCAACGCCGGTGACACCAACGGCCAGGGCGTCGGCGGCAAGTGGTTCGCGCTGGCCCCCGACGGCAAGAAGGCCAAGTCGGCCTCCGCCGCCGCCGGTCTGTCCGTGCGCGAGGACCCCAACCTCGGCTCCATCGTCGTCGACAAGAACGGCATGACGGTCTACCGCTTCCTGAAGGACGAGGCGTGGCCCAAGCCGGTGACCGCGTGCCTGGGCGCCTGCCTGGAGAAGTGGCCGGCCGTCGCCCCGGTCGCCACCAACGACACCGAAGGCGTCCAGAAGAAGGGCCTGATGAGCTTCACCCGGCCCGACGGCGTCAAGCAGATGACGGTCAACTGCTCGCCGATCTACACCTTCTCCGGTGACAAGGCCCCGGGGGACATCAACGGTCAGGGCGTCGGTGGCACCTGGTACGCCGTGGCCCCCGACGGCAAGCTGGTCGGCGCGCCGAAGCAGTAGGGATCACCTCCCCGGGGCACCGCCTCCCAGGGCGTCAGCGCCCAGGACCGATCCCCGCTCCCACGACGGCTCGTACGATCCGGTCCGCCCCCTCCGCGCCGCACGGAGGGGGCGGACCTCTGTGCTGCCGGGGCTGCCGGACCGCCCCGCCTCCCACCGGCGGTGGTGCGGGTGGTTTCGCCGCGCTTCATCCGGTTCGGGGACGGCTCCGCAGGACATCGGGTACTTTTCGTGAGCACCTCCGGGTATGTCATTTCGGCACGTGCCGCAGGCAGTGACCGGGAACGGACGGTCAATTTCCGTTTCCACTCGCCCTGTTGGCGGGCGATCAGTAGCCTCTGCTCGAACACCGGATCGCCTACGCCTTGGAGAGATTGATGGATCGTCCCGCCTGGGCCCCCCGGAGCATCGACATCTCCGTGCCCAGTGTCTCGCGGATCTACGACTACTACCTGGGCGGTTCGCACAACTTCGAGGTCGACCGGGAAGCGGCCCGCAAGGCCATGGAGTTCCTGCCGGGACTTCCCAAGATCATGCAGGCGAACCGGGCGTTCATGCGCCGTGCGGTGCGCTACGCGGCCGGCGAGGGCATCACCCAGTTCCTGGACATCGGTTCAGGCATCCCCACCTTCGGCAACGTCCACGAGGTGGCCCAGGCGGTCCGGCCCGGCGCCCGGGTCGTCTACGTCGATCACGACCCCGTCGCCGTCGCGCACAGCCAGGTGGTGCTGGAGGGTGACACGGACACCGCGGTCGTCGCCGCCGATCTGCTCAAGCCGCGGGACATCCTCTCCAGCCCGCAGGTGGGTCAACTGATCGACCTCGAGCGGCCCGTGGCGCTGCTGCTGGTTGCCATACTGCACTTCGTGGAAGACACGGACGACCCCTACGCCGCGGTCGCCGAGCTGAGCGCCGCGCTCGCGCCCGGCAGCCTGCTCGTCCTCACGCATGCCTCGTACGAGGGAATCCCGCTGCCGCAGGGACGGGCCGAGGGCGCGGTGGACGTATACAAGGACATTCGCAACCCGCTGGTCATGCGCTCGCGTGACGAGATCGCACGGTTCTTCGAGGGGTACGACATGGTGGAACCGGGACTGGTGCCGATGCCGCACTGGCGGCCGGAGACGGCACCGGAGGACGAGGACCCGTTCGCCTTCTCCGGTTTCGCGGGCGTGGGGCGCACTTCGTGACCGCCGAACCGGACGGGCCGGAGGACAGACTGCGGCGGTTCGCGACGATCTGGAGCCGGGCGGTCTTCCCGGTCACCTCCACGTCGCTGACCCGGCCGGAGCTGGAGGAGCGACTCCTGCCGCTGGCCCGGCGGTTGAGCGAGGCACTGCGCGCCAGGAACTTCGACGCTGAGGTACCGAAGGCGGTCGGGGCCGCCCTCGTCGGCGCCCACTGCACCGATCCGGAGGCCCTCGCCCACAGCCTGGACTGCGTCGACGCCTACCTGGTGCTCTACTGCGGCGAGGACGGACCCCAGGAGGATCTGCGCATCCGCTGCTCCCGGCTCCAGCACGGCATGGCCGCCGGGTTCGCGCACGCCCTGCGCGAGCGCACGCTGACCGAACAGGAGGCCATCGCACAGGCCGCGTTGCGGGCCCAGGGGGTGGTGGCACAGGCGTTGCACGCCAGCGAGGCCCGCTTCCGCGCGGTCTTCGAGGGCGCCGCGATAGGAATCGGCATCGCCGACCTGGAGGGCAACATCCTCGAGGTCAACGGGGCGCTGGTGCGCATGTTCGGCGGCGGCGAGCAGGCCGTCCGCGGGCGCAACGTCAGCGAGTGGACCCACGCCGACGACGCACCCCAGGTCTGGCGGCTCTACGAGGAGCTGGTGCGCGGCGAGCGCGAGCACTACCACGTCGAGAAGGCGTTCTACCGTCCCGACGGCACCGTCCTGTGGACCAACCTGACGGTCTCGCTGCTGCGGGACGCCGACGGACGGCCGCAGTACCAGCTCGCGCTCATGGAGGACACCACCGAACGCCGGCTGCTCAACCTCCGGCTGCGGTACGAGGCCACCCACGACGCGCTCACCGGCCTGCCCAACCGCACGCTGTTCTTCGAACGCCTGGAGAAGGTCCTGGCCGCCGGCGACGGCCAGCGCTTCGGCCTGTGCTACCTCGATCTGGACGGTTTCAAGACGATCAACGACAGCCTCGGGCACGCGGCCGGCGACCGGCTGCTCGTCGAGGTCGCCGACCGGCTCCAGTCCTGTGCGACCGCGCCCGGCGAGATGGTCGCCCGGCTCGGCGGCGACGAGTTCGTGGCGCTCACCACCGGCCCCGACACCCACCGCGAGGTCGACGACCTCGCCGCGCGCATCATGAACGCCCTGGTCGCGCCCGTGCGCATCGAGGGCCGGGAGCTGACCGTACGCGGCAGCATCGGCATCGTGGAGGGACCGGCGGCGGAGCGCAGCCCCGCGGAGGTGCTGCGCAGCGCCGACATCACCATGTACCGGGCCAAGTCGGCGGGCGGCAACCGCTTCGAGCTGGCCGACCCCGAGGCCGACGCCCGCGCGATCACCCGCCACGGTCTGACGACGGCGCTGCCGGCCGCGCTGGAGCGGGGTGAGTTCTTCATCGAGTACCAGCCGCTCGTCCACCTGGGCGACGGCAGTGTGCGCGGCGCGGAGGCCCTGGTGCGCTGGCTGCACCCGCAGCACGGCGTGCTCGGCCCCGACCGGTTCATCCCGCTCGCCGAGCACACCGGGCTGATCGTGCCGCTGGGCCGTTGGGTCCTGGAGCAGTCGGTACGCCAGGTCCGCGACTGGCGCCTGCGCAGCGGCGAGACGGGTCCCCTGCGGATCAACGTCAACCTCTCGCCGTGCCAGCTCACCCACCCGGGGCTGGTGCAGGACACCGTCGACATCCTGGAACGCGCGGGCGTGACGCCCGAGGCGCTGTGCCTGGAGGTGACCGAGTCGGCCCTGATCGGCGCCGACGACGACCTCCTCAAGCCGTTGCGCAGGCTGGCCGAGATGGGCGTCGACATCGCCCTGGACGATTTCGGAACCGGTTACTCCAACCTCGCCAACCTGCGCAGGCTGCCGGTGAGCGTTCTCAAGCTGGACCGCTCCTTCACGCAGAGCATGCAGCAGTTCCCCGCCGACCCCGTCGACCTCAAGATCGTGGAGGGGATCGTCTCGCTCGCCCACAGCCTGGACCTCGCGGTCACGGTCGAGGGCGTGGAGACCGGCGCCCAGGCCGAGCAGCTGCGCATACTGGGCTGCGACACGGCCCAGGGCTGGTACTACGCCCGCCCCGGCCCGCCGGACCGCCTGCACGAACTGGCGCTGGTGGACGCCACGGGGTGACGGCACCACTCGGTTGCGGGAGGAGCCGGGTCACGCGCGATCATGTGCGCATGACCCAGGAACCAGACGAGGTGGCCGCGGCGGTTGCGGGCGAACTGAGCCTCATGGACCCCGCCGTCCGCTCCTCCCGCACCGAGACCGCCCGCCTGCTCGACCCCGAGTTCACCGAGGTGGGCGCCTCCGGCCGCCGCTACACGTACGCCGAAACGGTGGCCGAACTCCCCGACCATCCCGGCAGCTCCCCGACGGGCCCCCGCTACGAGCCCTCGGCGATCAGAGGCGTACTCCTGGCGCCCGGCCTGATCCACCTGACCTACGACACGGACTTCGACGGCCACCGCGCCCACCGCAGCTCCCTGTGGCGCAAGCAGGACGAGCACACGGGCTGGCGCATGTACTACCACCAGGCCACCCCGTACACCAGCCCACAGAGACCCGACCACGAGGACACCACCCCCACGACCCCATAGTCGCCGGCCCAGGCCCCCCACCCAGGGGCGCGAGGAACCGCGCACCCAGCGACAACACGGCCGCACGCTGCAACGGCTCCCTCAGCCCCTGAGCCAATGGCCACCGGCCCAGGCCTCCCACCCAGGGGCGCGAGGAACCGCGCACCCCAGCGACAACACGGCCGCACGACGCAAGGGCCCCCATGCCCGCCGCTCCAGGAGGCCGACCCAGGGGCGCGAGGAACCGCGCACCCCAGCGACAACACCGCCGCACGACGCAAGGGCCCCCTGCCCGCCGGTCCAGGAGGCCGACCCAGGGGCGCGAGGAACCGCGCACCCCAGCGACAACACCGCCGCACGACGCAAGGGCCCCATGCGGCGCCGGTCCAGGAGGCCCACCCAGGGGCGCGAGGAACCGCGCACCCAGCGACAACACCGCCGCACCGAACACCAAGCCCCCCACCCCCAACCCCACCGGCCCAAGCGGCGCAGCCACCCTCACCGCTCCAGCAGCATCCGCTGCAACTCCCGAGCCGCCCGAGGCGGAGCCACATCACTGCGGTGCGCCAGCGCGATCACCCGATGCAACCCCGGCCGAGCCAACGGAGTGACCCGCAGTCCCTGCCCCGACCGCACAGCGACCATCCGGGGCACGACCGCGGCGCCCAGCCCCGCCCGCACGAACCCGAGCACCGCGTCCATCTCCCCGCCCTCCACCGCGAAATCGGGCTCGAACCCAGCGGAGCGACACGCGGCGACGGTCAGTTCCCGCAGGTCGTAGCCGTGCCGGAACATCACGAGGCGTTCGCCCTCCAGGTCGGCGACGCGCACGGTCCGGCCGCCGTGGCCCGGCGGGGGCGCCTCGGGCGAGGACACCACCACGAGGTCCTCCCGCAGCAGCTCGACCGTCGTCAGAGCGGGGGAGGGCGTCGGCAGCGGCAGCACCACCAGGGCGAGGTCGAGCGCGCCGCGTGCCAGCTCCCGCACCAGGTCGTGGGAGCCGCCCTCCTCGATGAGCAGCCGGATGCCGGGGTAGCGGTCGTGGAAGGCGCGCAGCACGTCCGGCAGCAGACCGGTGCACAGGCTGGGCGTCGCCCCCAGTCGCACCCGGCCGCTGCGCAGCTGCACCAGCTCCTGCACCTCGTGGCGGGCGGTCTCGGTGTCCGCGAGGATCCGGCGCGCGAGCGGCAGCAGTGCCTCACCGGCGTCTGTGAGCGTGATGTTGCCGCGCGCTCGCTGGAACAGGTCGGCCCCCAACTCCCGCTCCAACGCCTTGATCTGCTGCGACAGGGAGGGTTGCGCGACATGGACCAGCTCGGCGGCCCGGGTGAAGTGCCGGGTCTCGGCGACCGCCACGAAGTACTGGAGCTGTTGGAACTGCATGCGGCCAGGATAGGTGTTCCCTATGGAAACGAGCCGGACCATGTCTTGGACTGATGGGGCCGTTCGCCCGTAGCGTCCTGTTCCATGGCTCTGGCAACGCGGACGGACCGACGGACGTCCATGGCGCGCACCGTGTGGGACTCCTCCGTCGGCAAGAAGACGGTGATGGCCGTCAGCGGTCTGATCATGCTCCTGTACCTGGTCGCCCACATGATCGGCAACTTGAAGATCTTCTTCGGGCCGGGGGAGTTCAACCACTACGCGCACTGGTTGCGCACGGTCGGCGAGCCGTTCATGCACGAGGAGTGGACGCTGTGGCTGATCCGGGTCGTCCTGGTCGTCGCGGTGGTCGCGCACGCCGTGTCCGCGTACCAGCTGAGCCGCCGCGGCCTCGCGGCACGCCCGGACAAGTACGTCCACAAGAAGGCCCGGACGAGCTACGCGACGCGCACCATGCGCTGGGGCGGGATCATCCTGGGCCTGTTCGTCGTCTGGCACCTCCTGGACCTGACGACCGGCACCGCGCACCCCGGCGGCTTCCAGGAGGGCCGGCCCTACCAGAACGTCGTGGACACCTTCTCCACCTGGTACGGCAACGCCGTCTACATCGTCGCGATGCTCGCCCTCGGGCTGCACGTCCGGCACGGTTTCTGGAGCGCCGCCCAGACCCTGGGCGTCGGCAGCCGCGCCCGCGACCGCGCCCTCAAGACCGTCGCCGACATCCTCGCGCTGCTGCTCACGGCCGGCTTCGTCGCCGTACCCGTGGGCGTCATGACCGGAGTGGTGAGCTGAACATGACTTCCTACGCGGACTACACGACCGGCGAGCCCGTCGTCGACGCCAAGGCCCCCGGCGGGCCGATCGCCGAGCGCTGGGACACGCGCCGCTTCGAGGCCCGGCTGGTCAACCCGGCCAACCGGCGCAAGCACACCGTCATCGTCGTCGGCACCGGCCTCGCGGGCGGCTCCGCCGGCGCCACCCTCGCCGAACAGGGCTATCACGTCGTCCAGTTCTGCTACCAGGACTCCCCGCGCCGCGCCCACTCGATCGCTGCGCAGGGCGGCATCAACGCGGCGAAGAACTACCGCAACGACGGCGACTCCGTCCACCGGCTGTTCTACGACACCGTCAAGGGCGGCGACTTCCGGGCGCGGGAGTCCAACGTGCACCGCCTCGCGCAGATCTCCGTCGAGATCATCGACCAGTGCGTGGCGCAGGGCGTGCCCTTCGCCCGGGAGTACGGCGGCCTCCTCGACACCCGCTCGTTCGGCGGCGTGCAGGTGTCCCGCACGTTCTACGCCCGCGGCCAGACCGGTCAGCAACTGCTGCTCGGCGCCTACCAGGCGCTCAGCCGGCAGATCGCCGCGGGCACCGTCGAGATGCACCCGCGCACCGAGATGCTCGACCTGATCGTCGTCGACGGACGGGCGCGGGGGATCGTGGCGCGGGACCTGATCACCGGCCGGATCGACACGTACTTCGCCGACGCCGTCGTACTCGCCAGCGGCGGTTACGGGAACGTCTTCTACCTGTCGACCAACGCCATGAACTCCAACGCCACCGCGGTCTGGCGCGCGCACCGGCGGGGCGCCCACTTCGCCAATCCCTGTTTCACGCAGATCCATCCGACCTGCATCCCGCGCACCGGCGACCACCAGTCGAAGCTGACCCTGATGAGCGAGTCGCTGCGCAACGACGGCCGGATCTGGGTGCCGAAGGAGAAGGGCGACGACCGGCCGCCGAACCGGATCCCCGAGGACGAGCGCGACTACTACCTGGAACGGCTCTACCCCTCCTTCGGCAACCTGGTCCCCCGTGACATCGCCTCCCGCGCCGCCAAGAACGTCTGCGACGAGGGGCGGGGCGTCGGCCCCGGCGGCCAGGGCGTCTACCTGGACTTCGCCGACGCGATCACGCGGATGGGGCGTGCGGCCGTCGAGGCCAGGTACGGCAACCTCTTCGACATGTACCAGCGGATCACCGACGAGGATCCGTACCGGGTGCCGATGCGGATCTACCCCGCCGTCCACTACACGATGGGCGGCCTGTGGGTCGACTACGACCTCCAGACCACCGTCCCCGGCCTCTTCGCGATCGGCGAGGCCAACTTCTCCGACCACGGCGCCAACCGGCTCGGCGCGTCCGCGCTGATGCAGGGCTTGGCCGACGGCTACTTCGTGCTGCCCGCCACCATCAACGACTACCTCGCCCGCAACCCGCGGCAGAGTGAGGTCGGCGACGACCACCCCGTCGTGCAGGAGGTGCTGGCGGAGACCCAGGACCGTCTCCACCTGCTGCTGTCCGTCGACGGCGACCGCACGCCCGACTCCTTCCACCGCGAGGTCGGCGAACTGATGTGGGAGTTCTGCGGCATGGCCCGCACCGACTCCGGCCTGCGCAAGGCCCTCGAACGGATCCCGCAGATCCGCGAGGAGTTCTGGCGGCGCGTCAAGGTCCCCGGCACCGGGGAGGAGTTCAACCAGTCCCTGGAGAAGGCCAACCGCGTCGTCGACTACCTGGAGCTGGCCGAGCTGATGTGCCTCGACGCGCTGCACCGCGCCGAGTCCTGCGGCGGCCACTTCCGCGAGGAGTCCCAGACCCCGGACGGCGAGGCCGCCCGCCGGGACGAGGAGTTCGCGTACGCGGCCGCCTGGGAGTTCACCGGCACCGGCGAAGCACCCGTCCTGCACAGGGAAGACCTGGCCTTCGAGTACGTCCACCCCACCCAGCGGAGCTACGCATGAAGCTCACCCTGCGCGTCTGGCGGCAGAGGAACACCGACGCCGACGGCGCCATGTCCACGTACGAGGTGGACGGCATCTCCTCCGACATGTCCTTCCTGGAGATGCTCGACACCCTCAACGAGGAACTCATCCTCAAGGGCGAGGATCCCGTCGCCTTCGACCACGACTGCCGCGAGGGCATCTGCGGCGCCTGCTCCCTCGTCATCAACGGCGACGCGCACGGGCCGGAACGCACCACCACCTGCCAGCTGCACATGCGGTCCTTCCGGGACGGCGACACGATCGACGTGGAGCCGTGGCGGGCGTCCGCGTTCCCCGTGATCAAGGACCTGGTCGTGGACCGGTCGGCCTTCGACCGGATCATCCAGGCCGGCGGCTACATCACCGCCCCCACCGGGGCCGCCCCCGAGGCGCACGCCGCCCCGGTGCCCAAGCCGGACGCCGACCTCGCGTTCGAGCACGCCGAGTGCATCGGCTGCGGGGCCTGCGTGGCGGCCTGCCCCAACGGCGCGGCGATGCTCTTCACCTCCGCCAAGGTCAACCACCTGAACGTCCTGCCGCAGGGCGCGCCCGAGCGGGAGACCCGTGTGCTCGACATGGTGGCGCAGATGGACGAGGAGGGCTTCGGCGGCTGCACGCTGGCAGGCGAGTGTGCCACCGCCTGCCCGAAGGGCATCCCGCTGGTCTCGATCACCGGGATGAACAAGGAGTGGCTGCGCGCCACCCGCAAGGTGGCCAGGCGCTGAGCGCACACCGCACAGCAGGAGAACGTTCGCCGAGACGCGCGGACGGGCGGGGCCGGGAGTGGTGCTCATCCCCGGCCCCGTCTGGCTTTCCGGCCCCGCGGCGCGTCAGGCATGCAGCGACCCCACACCCACGCTCCCCGGCAGCCGTCGGCACCGTGCCCCGAAAGAGAACACCGACGGCCTTGTGCGGCAGTGCCTTTCGAGGGGCACTGACTCGGCCCGGCACAGCCGCGAGGACCTGGACGCGGTCGCAGCCGCGCTCGACAGCCGCCCACCTGAGGCGCTCGGCCGGGCAGCCCCGGCCGAGCGCCTGTCCCGGAAGCGGTGGGAAGCCCCCGCTCGTGGCCTTCGAAGGCCACGAGCGGGGGCGACGGCCATGAGCCCGAGGTCGTCAGAACCTGTACAGGGTGACAGTGACCGACCCGTCGTCACCGCGGATGGTGTACTCGCCGGGACCCTCGACCGGCAGGCACCCGACGGCGAGTTCGTCATCGGCGTTGATGCCGGTGTCGTCCTCGTTCACCAGGGCGCACACCTCGGTGACGGGGTGGTCGACGTACCTCATCTCGTAGAGGCTGTGGTCGGGGTAGCGGGGAAGGGTGGGGGTGTTGATGCCGACGTCAGGGTGCTGCCACAGTGCGGTCTCCTGGCCCCAGGGCGCCTGCACCCAGACCCTTCCGTAGGGCTCGGGCAGGTCGTTGTCGTCCTGCTCCTGGGGGTTGGAGAAGTCGATCGAGTACAGGACGGGTCCGGGTGCCGCTGCCTGTGCCGAGGTGGTCGCCCCGCCGAGCAGCAGCAGCACTGTCGAGGCCACGGCCGCCAGTCGGCCTGTGGACTTGATACGCATCCCTCTCCCCTTTCACTTGCCGTAACCGTGCGGCTACGGAGAGTAGATTAGGAGAGGGGGGCGGCCGATCGTGGGGAGCGATGGCTAAACCACTCAGGGGACTGGCTCCGAAGCTCACCTCGCACGACAAGTGCGCTGCCCGGCGCATCGCGTGCTTCCGCTTCCTGTGCGGCATCTGAACTGCCCGCCCACCAGCGGCACCGGTCGGTCGCCCGAGCCCTCCGGCCGGAGTCAAGGGCGCGGTCGGCGGTCCCCGTGCACCACGGCCGCCAGCCGTCGGTAGGAGTCCAGGAGTGCCCGACGGTCGTAGGTGCTGGTCGTGACGAGGACCTCCTCGGCCCCCGTGTCCTTCAGTACCCCTTCCAGTTCGTGGGCGACCTGTTCCTCGGTGCCGGCGATCTGACCGGCCAGGGCGGAATCGTAGAAACCCCGTTCCCGCGCCGTCATCGACGAAGCCTCGACCCGCTCGGCCGGGGGCAGTGGCGGGAACGTTCCGCGCGTGCGGGAGTGCGCCGCCGACCAGGCTTCCGGGATCAGCAGCCGGCGGGCCTCCTCGGGCGTCGCGGCGACCGCGACGGTCCCGGAGACGATGACGTACGGTTCCGCGGCCCAGGGGGAGGGGCGGAACCGGGCGCGGTAGTCGTCGACGCCGCGCCGCAGCCGGTCCCGGTCGCGCAGATCGCCGATGACCATCGGCAGTCCCGCCTCCGCCGCGATCCGCGCGCCCTCGCCCATCGCCAGCACGAACGGCGGCACGGTCAGCCCCTCGGCGGGGCGGGCGTGCACACCGGTCGGCGAGGTGCCGTCGAACCAGCCGAGCAGTTCCCGCAGTTGGGCGCCGAAGTCCTCGGCGTCGCCCTTGTCGCGCCCCAGTGCCCTGCGGACCCCGTCGGTGAAGCCGACCGAGCGGCCCAGGCCCATGTCGATCCGGCCGGGGAACAGCGACTCCAGCACCCCGAACTGCTCGGCGACGACCAGTGGACGGTGGTTGGGCAGCATCACCCCGCCCGTGCCGACCCGGATCGTGGCGGTCGCGGCGGCGACGGCGGCGGCGAGGACGGTCGGCGCGGAGCCGGCGACACCGGGCACCCCGTGGTGCTCGGACACCCAGAAGCGGTGGTACCCGAGCGCCTCCGCCTCCCGCGCCAGCGCCACGGTGTCCCGCAGCGCCGCGTCGGCCGGATGCCCCTCGCGTGTGCGGGAACGGTCGAGGACGGAGAACCTGGCGGCTTCGATCACTGAACTCACACGGTGTTCAACGCATGGCGGGCGCCGCGATTCCCGTACGGCGTCGGTCAGCCGTCGGGACGCAGCAGGCCGCGTTCGTACGCCCGCACCAGGTGCTGCGGGACGAGGTGGCGGACGCCGTCCACGGTGACCGGCACCAGTGTCGGCGTGACCGCCTTCCACTGGGCGCGGCGGTGACGGGTGTTGCTGCGGGACATCTTCCGCTTGGGCACGGCCATGGGAACCTCCTCGTCGGGCTGAGCACCGAGGACGCTACATGAAAATGGATCCCATTAACAATTGCCGGACCCTGCCGGACCCTGCCGGACCCTGCCGGACCCTGCCGGACCCTGCCGGACCCTGCCGGACCCTGCCGGACCCTGCCGGACCCTGCCGGGCCCTGCCCGGCCGTGAGGTTGCCCGCGGGCGGAAGATCCTTAGGGTGGTGCTGTGACCGACAGCAGCAGGCGGCCCCTTGCCGTGTTCGACCTGGACAACACCCTCGCCGACACCGCCCACCGGCAACGGTTCCTGGAGCGCAAGCCGCGGGACTGGGACGCCTTCTTCGCGGCGGCGCCGCAGGACCCGCCGCTCGCGGAGGGGATCGCGCTGGCCCTGGAGAGCGCGCGGGAGTGCGAGGTCGTCTATCTGACCGGGCGGCCCGAGCGCTGCCGCCGGGACACCCGCGAGTGGCTCGACCGGCACGGGCTGCCCGAGGGGCGGGTGTACATGCGGCGCGACGGCGACCGCCGGCCGGCCCGCCGCACCAAACTGGAGATCCTGCGCCGGCTCGGCGAGGACCGCGAGGTGCGGGTCCTGGTGGACGACGACCAACTGGTCTGCGACGACGCGGAGGCGGCGGGCTTCACCGTCGTCCGGGCGCGCTGGGCGGATCCGTCGGCCGCGCTGCGTGTGGCGCAGGAGCGGGAGGGGCGTACCTGAGGCGAGGGCGGTCGGCGGACCCGGCGGGTTGATCGGCCCTCCAGTCCCTTCAGCCCCTCCAGTTCCTCAGTGGTTCCCGTCCCTCCGGTCGGCGGACGTGCGACCGAACCGCGCTTCCGTCACTTCCGTCGGCGCACGTGCGACCGCACCGGCCCTTCCGTCGTCACTCCTGACGGCGGACCGTGCGGCCGGATCGTCCGTGTCGCCACGGCGGGCCGGCCGTCATGTCACTCGGACTCGTCCAGGCGGAAGCCGACCTTGAGGCCCACCTGCCAGTGCGCGACGTCACCGTTCTCGATCTGGCCGCGCACCTGGGTCACCTCGAACCAGTCCAGGTGCCGAAGGGTCTGCGAGGCGCGGGAGATGGCGTTGCGGATCGCCTGGTCCACGCCGTCGGGCGAGGTGCCGACGATCTCCGTGACCCGGTAGGTGTGGTTCGACATGCGGGTGCTCCTCTCGGCCGTGACGGCGGTGTCACCTGTGTCACGCGTCACTCCACCGTGCCCCAAGCTGCGGCGGAACGCGAGACGTCGGAGCACGGGGCGGTTTCCCCTTGACCTCCGTATTGGTCCATACCAAACTTCTGCACACCCGTTCGGGCAACCATGCCCGTTCCCCCACGTCGGGCCCCTCCACCCTGTCCACCAGGCAGAACAGGACCCCCGTGAGACGTCGCCTCCTCGCCCTCCTCTGTGTGTCCGCCTCCCTGCTGACCGGCTGCGGTGCCGTTCCCGGCATCGGCGGCGCCGACCGGCAGACCGTCACCGTCTGGCTGATGAAGGACAGCGCCTCGCAGGACTTCCTGGACCGGTTCACCGAGGACTTCGAACGCGACCACCCCGACCTCGACCTGGACATCCGCATCCAGGAGTGGACCGGCATCGGCGGAAAGGTGCAGACGGCCCTGGACGGCGAGGGCGAGGGCGGGCCGGACGTCATCGAGGTCGGCAACACCCAGGTTCCGCGGTACGTGGACGGCAACCGGTTGCTCGACCTGACCCTGGAGTCGGTGGCCAAATGGGGCCAGGACGCGTGGCTGCCCGGCCTCGCGGAGCCGGGGCAGCGCCGCTTCCACCAGTACGGCATTCCCTGGTACGCGGCCAACAGGGTCGTGATCTACCGCAAGGACCTCTTCGAACGGGCAGGCGTCACCACCCCGCCGCGCACCCGCGAGGAGTGGCTGGCCGCCACCGAGAAGCTGAACTCGGACGGGAACCAGGGCATCTACCTGGCCGGCCAGGACTGGTACACCCTCTCCGGCTTCATCTGGGACGAGGGCGGCGACCTCGCCACGGACGAGGCCGGCCGCTGGGAGGGCGCCCTGGACACCCCGGCCGCCCTGCGCGGCATGAGGTTCTACCAGCGCCTCCAGGCCCTCGGCGCGGGCCCGGTCGACGCGGACGAGGAACACCCGCCCCAGGCAGGCGTGTTCGCCGCGGGCAAGGTCGCCCAGCTCGTCGCCGTCCCCGGGCTCGCGCGGGCCGTCCTCCAGCAGAACCCCGGCCTGGAGGGCAAGTTGGGCTACTTCCCCGTGCCGGGGAAGACCGCGGCGAAGCCGGGTGCCGTCTTCATCGGCGGCTCCGATCTGGTGATCCCCCGCAACACCGACCGGCGCGAGGGGGCCGTCGCCGTCGTGGCCGCCCTGGCCGGCGCGGAGTGGAACACCGACCTGGCCCGCACCATGAACTACGTGCCGAACAAGGCGAAGCTGGCGTCGGCCGTGGCGGGCGAGGAGGGGGTCGCGGCCATGGCGGCGGGAGCCGCACAGGGCCGGGCGACCCCCAGCACGCCCGAGTGGGCCGCCGTGGAGGCGGACAACCCGATCAAGACCTTCATGACCAGGGTGCTCGGCGGAGCCGATCCGGTCACGGAGGCCCGCCGCGCCTCCCGACGGATCACGGAGGCGCTGGCGGTGTCCGCCGGCTGACCGCCCGGCCCGGCCGCGGCCTATCGCACGGTGCTCAACGAGAGCGCGAAGCGGTCCTCCCGGTCCGTCCACCAGTGGGACAACTCAAGTCCCGCCGCCGACAGTTCGGTGCGCACCCCCTCCTCGCGGAACTTCGCCGAGATCTCCGTCCGCAGTTCCTCGCCCGCCGCGAAGTCGACGGCGAGATCGAGCGCGGGGAGCTTCACCGTCTGCGCCGCGCGGGAGCGCAGCCGCATCTCGATCCACTCGTTCTCCGGGTCCCAGAGCGCGACGTGGTCGAAGGCACCGGGATCGAAGTCCGCGCCCAGTTCACGGTTGACGACGGTCAGGACGTTCTTGTCGAAGGCGGCCGTCACCCCGGCCGCGTCGTCGTACGCCCGCACCAGCACCCCCTCGTCCTTGACGAGGTCGGTGCCGAGCAGGAGCGCGTCGCCCGGCGAGAGCAGTGCCCGCACCGAGCCGAGGAAGGCCGCGCGCTCGTCGGGCAGCAGGTTGCCGATCGTGCCGCCGAGGAACGCCAGCAACCGCGGCCCCGGTGTGTCGGGGAGCGTCAGCGGCGCGGTGAAGTCGGCGATCAGGGCGTGGACGGTCAGGCCCGGCCGCTCGGCGATCAGCGCCCGCCCCGCGCCGGTGAGGGCGCTCTCGCTGACGTCGACGGGCACGTAGGTGTGCAGGTCCGTCAGCGCGTCGATGACATGACGGGTCTTCTCCGAGGACCCCGATCCCAGCTCGACGAGTGTGCGGGCACCGGCCGCGGCGGCGATCTCACCGGCCCGGTCCACGAGGATCTCGCGCTCGGCCCGCGTCGGGTAGTACTCGGGCAACTCGGTGATCCGCTCGAACAGCTCGCTGCCGTGGGCGTCGTAGAACCACTTCGGCGGCAGCGTCTTCGGGGTGGCGGTGAGTCCCTGGAGGACGTCGGCGCGCAGGGCGGCGTCCGTGGCGTCCTCGGGGAGGGAACGGGTGATCTTGAACGGGCTCACGAGCCGGTCTCCTCGGATGATGGGGGTTCCCCGGGCCGACCGGAGCCGGGAGTGGGGGAGGGTGCCGTGGCCGCGCTCGGGTCCTTCAGCGGGGTGAGCAGCACCTCGGTGCGGGTCGCCGTGAGCAGGGTGCGGTCGGGGACCTCCTGCCAGCGCGGATCGTCGTCGTAGGGTTCGGACGCCACGACCGTGCGGCCGGGTTCCGTCAGGTACCAGAGGGTGTCGCCCCAGGCCGTCGCCGTGATGGTGTCGCCGTTGCCGAGCAGCAGGTTGAGGCGGGAGCCGGGGGCCGCCTCGGCGACCTCCCGCACGGTGTCGGTGAGCGCCCGGCCCTCCGAGTCCCCGGCGCGCAGCCGGGCCAGCACCAGGGCCCATACGAACGCCGAGTCGTTGCGCGCCTCCATGGACAGCACCGCGTCCGCCGGCAGCGACCGGGCCAGCGGCTCCAGTGACCCCGGCCAGCCCGGCACGGCCCCGTTGTGGCTGAACAGCCAGGACCCCGCCGCGAACGGCGCCGCCGCGGCCTCGGCGTCCGCCCCGGCCAGCGTCGCGTCCCGCACGGCGGCCAGCACCGCGCGGCTGCGCACGACGCGGGCCAGGTCGGCGAAGGACAGGTCGGCCCAGATCGGCCCGGCCCGGCGGTAGCGGGCCGGTACCGGGTCGTCCTCGGCGTACCAGCCGACTCCGAAGCCGTCGGCGTTGACGGTGCCGTACCGCTGTCTGCGCGGTGCCCACGACTGGCGGTACAGGCCGTGCGGGGGCGCCACCAGGAGTCGGCCGAGCGGCTCGTCCGGTCCCAGGAACGCGATATGACGGCACATCAGGCGGCCCCGGTGCGGGCCGTGCGGAAGCCGGAGAAGATCTGCCGCCGGATCGGATAGTCCCAGTTGCGGAAGGTGCCCCGGCAGGCCACCGGGTCCACCGCGAACGAACCGCCGCGCAACACCTTGTGCTCCGGGCCGAAGAACACCTCCGAGTACTCCCTGTACGGGAACGCCCGGAAACCGGGGTAGGGCTGGAAGTCGCTCGACGTCCACTCCCACACGTCGCCGATCAACTGCCGTACGCCGAGCGGCGAGGCCCCCGCCGGATAGCTGCCGGCGGGTGCCGGGCGCAGGTGGCGCTGGCCGAGGTTGGCGTGCTCGGGCGTGGGATCGGCGTCACCCCACGGGTAGCGCGTCGAGCCGCCGGTCGCCGGGTCGAAGCGGGCCGCCTTCTCCCACTCGGCCTCGGTGGGCAGCCGCCGCCCGGCCCACCGGGCGTAGGCGTCGGCCTCGTACCAGGACACGTGCAGCACCGGCTCCTCGGGCGGCACGACCTCGGTGACGCCGAAGCGGCGCCGGAGCCACTGCCCGCCGTCGCGGTGCCAGAACAGCGGGGCGCCGATCCGGTGCCGGCGGATGTGGGACCAGCCCTCGGGGGCCCACCAGCGGGCGTCGTCGTAACCGCCGTCGTGGATGAACGCCTGGTAGGCCCCGTTGGTCACCGGCGTGGTGTCGATGTGGAACGCCGCCACCTCACGCCGGTGTGCCGGCCTCTCGTTGTCCAGCGCCCACGGCTCGCCGGAGGTACCCATCATGAACGGGCCGCCCGGCACGAGCACTTCCGACGGGCCGGTGAACAGCGGGACCGGTTCCGGGTCCGGGGCGGTCAGGGCCTGCGGGCCGGTGCGGAGCTGATGGGTGATCAACATGGTCTCGTCGTGCTGCTGTTCGTGCTGGGCGACCATCCCGAAGGCGAAGCCGGCCTCCGTGAGGCGCGTTCCGTCGAAGTCGGCCGACTCCAGCACGTCGAGCACGCGTCCGCGCACCTCCGCCGCGTAGGCGCGGGCCTCGGCGGGCGGCAGCAGCGGCAACGAGGGCCGCTCGGAGCGCGCGTGCTCGAAGGCGTCGTACAGCCCGTCGATCTCGGGACGCATCGGCTCACGGCCGGCCACCGCACGCAGCAGCCACAGCTCCTCCTGGTTCCCGATGTGTGCGAGGTCCCACACCAGCGGGGACATCAGCGGGGAGTGCTGGGCGGTGAGGTCGGGGTCCTCGACGCAGCTCGTCAGCAGGGTGGTGCGCTCACGGGCGGTGACGAGGGTGGTGAGCGCCCGCTCGCGCAACGCCTCGGCGTCCGCGGCCTCGGGGGCGAGGTCGGTCATGTGGGGATGTCCTTCCCGTGTGTGCGGCCTTCGGCGCCGCACAGGCGGTCGAGCTGGTCGTCGGCGGGGCTGCGGCCCTCGCGGACGTAGCGCTCCAGGTACTCGGCGACGGCGTCCGTCACCTCGGGGGTGGCGCCGATCCGGGGCAGGGCCTCCAGGGCCGTCGTGAAGCAGGCCACCGCGGTCTCGCGCAGCTCTGGGTCGGCGAGGCCGGTGCGGGCCGCCTCGTTCCACAGCGGATTGTGCGGGGCGGGCAGCGGCCCGGACCGTTCCGCGAGCGGCTTCACCGCCCGGTAGGCGCTCTCGGCGGCCTCCGGGTCGTCGAACAGCGCCGTCGTCACGGCGAGCGGCACGATCCAGCCGTCCTCGCCCGGCTGCGCGTCGATCATGCGCAGCTCCAGATGGCCACGGGGTCTGACCGGCGGGAACAGTGTGGAGACGTGGTAGTCGAGGTCCGCCCGGGTGGGGGCCCCCGAGCGGGTCCACTCCCGGAAGGTCAGATCCTCGGGCACGTCCCACGGCCCGTCGTCCCGGCGGACGCACATCACCGGGGCGTCCAGGACGTGCCGGGCCCACTCGGCGCGCGGTTCCCGGTCCAGGGCGGGCGCGCCCGCGCGGCCCGCGCCGATCTCCGTCCACAGCAGTTGCCGGCTGGAGCGCCAGCCCGTCGGAACGCCGCCCAGCAGCGGCGAGTTGGCGAAGGCGGCGATCAGCACCGGGCCCAGGGTGTGCGCCAGCCACCAGCGCCGTCCGTGCCCCAGCGGGCCGGGCTCCTCGTGGCCGGCGTCCAGGCAGACCTGCACGGAGGCCGAGGTGCACATCATGGCCCGCCCGGCCGGGCCGGCGCGGTCGAGGCACGCCTCCATGGCGTCGTAGCGCGGCTCCCGGAGGAACCGTCGCGGTGGGTGCCAGGGTTCGGTGCCGAGTCCGGCGAGGACCAGTCCCGCCTCGCGCAGGACCGCGCGGACGGCGTCCAGGTCGGCGGAGACGGTGGTCACGCACTCCATAAGGGAGGCGGCGGGCGGGGAGCTGAGTTCCAGCTGGCCGCCGGGTTCGACGGTGAGCGCCGAGGACAGCGGCACCGTCCGCAGGGCCTCGTAGGCCGCCGCGAGTCGTTCGGGTGTCACGGGGAGCCGCGGCGAGCGCAGCTCGTGGAGGAGCCATTCCACTTCGACCCCGACGGTGCGGGGTGGCCCGGTCTTGAAGCAGATGCCCTTGACCAGGGCCTCCACCTCTGCCTCGGTGAGGGCGGTACGGGTCTCCGTACAGTCACTCCCCGAAGCACTGCTCGATGTGTCTGACATGTCGGGATCCTCCTGATATGCCACCATGCCATCCGTCCGGCTTCGGTGGCGCCGGACCGGTTCGCTCATCCACCCAAGACCCTCGCGCCGAATCGCACAAGGGTGCACCGGGACGGACGGACCCTCCCTCCCGCGCCGTTTCCCGGGCGTTCGCGAGGAGACCCGCCGACGTTCCCCCTCGGCGAAACCCGGTTGCACGGCCCGTCCAGCATCGCTGACGATGCGTGCATGAGCACGACGGGGGAGACGCGGCGGACGGGCGGGGGACGGGACGCCGTGCCGGAGAGCGGGCGGCACCCGGCCGTGGCGCCCACGGGGGTGGCGCCATGAGCGCGCGGCTGCGCGCCATCGCGCGGGAGACGGAGGAGGCCGTGGCCGCGGGTGTGTACCGCACGCCCGACGGGCGCGAGGCACCGCTGGCCGCCGCGGTCCAGGCCGCTCGGGAGGGGACCCGGATGCTGGGGCCCGACCCGGTGCCGGTCCCGGCGGCCGGCCTGGAAACCGCCCCGTCCGCCCCGCGGATCGAGGTCACCGGAGAGAGCAGCCTGGAGGCCGCCCGCAGACTCGCGGACGCCCCGGTGGCGGTGCTCAACTTCGCCTCCGCGCGCAATCCCGGCGGCGGCTACCTCAACGGCGCCCAGGCCCAGGAGGAGGCGCTGTGCCGCGGCTCCGCGCTGTACACGTGCCTGCTGCGGGCCCCCGGGTTCTACGACCACCACCGCGCCCACCGCGACCCGTTCTACACGGACCGCGTCATCCACTCACCGGCCGTGCCGGTCTTCCGTGACGACCGGGGCCGGTTCCTGCCCGAGCCGTACACCGCCGGCTTCCTGACGGCCGCCGCGCCGAACGCCGGGGTGGTGCTGCGGACGGCGCCGGAGCGCGCGGGCGAACTGCCGCGCGCCCTGGCCGTGCGCGCCGAACGCGTCCTGGAGACGGCCGCGGCGCACGGCTACCGGCGGCTGGTCCTCGGCGCCTGGGGCTGTGGCGTGTTCCGCAACGACCCCGCGCAGGTGGCGGAGGCGTTCCGGACGCTGCTGGGCCCCGGCGGCCGGTTCCGGGGGACGTTCGCGCATGTGGTGTTCGGGGTGCTGGACCGCACGCCGGGGAGCGCCGTGCGGGAGGCCTTCGTACGGGCCTTCCCGGCGCCGCGGTCCCACGGCCAGGGGTGACCCCGAACGTGTCCCCGATCGGTCGGCCGGGGTTCAGCTCCAGCCGTACCGCTCCCGCAGCCGGCGCACCACCAGGTTGAACCGCATCCGGTCCAGGGCGCAGGCCTCGCGGCGCATGCCCAGCTCGTGCAGCCGCAGCACACGGTCGACGTCCACCCAGGAGTCCCGGCCCGAGCGATCCCAGGGGCCGCTGCCGATCGGCACCCACTCGCGGTCGCCGTCGTGCCGCTTGCTGGAGAGCTGCACGGCGAGGAAGGTGCCGGCCGCCTCCCGGGCGACGACCAGCACCGGGCGGTCCTTGCCCCGCCCGTCGTTCTCCTCGAAGGGCACCCAGGTCCAGACGATCTCGCCGGGGTCCGGGTCGCCGTCGTGCGCGGGCGAGTACTCGGTGCGCACCCGGCCGACCTCGCGGGGTTCGGCCTCGACGGTGGCGGAGGGGCCGAAGCGGCCCGGAACGTTCTCTTCGGTGGACGCGGTCACGAGGGCACCTTAAGGGCTGCCCTGGTCTGCCGAGGTGACCGTGTCCGCCCGCGCCCTGGTCCGTCGAGGTGACCGTGTCCGCCCGCGCCCTGGTCCGTCGAGGTGACCGTGTCCGCCCGCGCCCTGGTCCGTCGAGGTGACCGTGTCCGCCCGCACCCTGGTCCGCCGACGTGACCGCGTCCGCCCGCACCCTGGTCCGCCGACGTGACCGCGTCCGCCCACACCCCGGCCCGCCGACGTGACCGCGTCCGCCCGCACCCCGGCGACGGGCGCCTTCCGCGCGGTCGGCGGTGCCGGTGTCCAGTCGGGGGAGGAGCCCTGCGCTGCCGCCCGTCGTGGTTCATGGAGGCCGGCACCCGCCGGACACCTCCGTGAGCACGTCGTCGCCGAACGGTGACCACGGGCGGCCGACGGTGGAACACAGCCCCGCGTGCGGCGAGTTCCCCGTCCGCCACAGGTGCCGCACAGGGCACCGCCGTTCCTGTGCAAAGCATTGACGTGCCCTGGAGCCACCCCTACCTTCTGATCGACTTTCCGAACTTCGTTCGGCATGTCGAACGCTGAGCCGTAGGGAGAGAGCCGCACATGACCACACGTCGCCCCACCCCGTCCCGCCGCAGCCTGCTGCGCGCGATGGCAGCCCTGCCCGCCTCCGCGCTGGTGCTCGGCGAGATGCCCGGCCTGCTCGGCACCGCGCTCGCCGCCGCCCCGCCCGGCGGATCGGCCACCCGCTACACCATCGTGCCCTTCCTCAACAGCGACGACGGCACGGTGAACGTCTACCAGGCGGACGACGCCACCGACTTCCGCCTCGTCAGGTCCGCCGCCTACACCCCGCCCGCCAACCGCATCCGCGACGCGAGCGTCATCAAGCACACCAACGGCTACTACTACCTGACCTACACCACCCACACCTGGCAGGACCCCAGCACCACCATCGGTTTCGCCCGCAGCTCCGACCGGCTGACCTGGACGTTCCTGTACGACTACCCGGTTCCCGTCGCGAACCTCTCGCGGGCCTGGGCCCCGGAGTGGTTCGTCGACAGCGACGGCAGCGTCAACATCATCGTGTCCTGCTCCACCACGGACGACGAGTGGATGTTCACCCCCTACCTGCTGAAGGCCACCAACCCCGGCCTCACCGCCTGGAGTTCACCGGTCGCCCTGTCCGGCATCGGCGAGAACCACATCGACACCTTCATCGTGAAGCTCGGTTCGACCTACCACGCCTTCACCAAGAACGAGACGACCAAGTACATCGAGTACGCCACGGCCACCAGGCTCGCGGGCCCGTACACCATCTCCCGCACGGGCAACTGGGCCGGCTGGGGCAGCTACCGCGAGGGCCCGGCCCTCGTCCAGCTCGACAACGGCGGCTGGCGCATCTTCTTCGACGGCTACGGCGACGGCTCCTACTACTACAGCGACAGCTACGACACCTTCACCACCTGGAGCGCGCCGAAGGCCCTCCCGGGCGTCTCCGGCACGGCCCGCCACTTCACGGTCGTCAAGGAGACGGTGACCGGCGGTGTGAACCTGCCCAAGAACGTCACCCGCTCCTTCCGCTCCGTCAACTACACGACCCGCCACTGGCAGGCGCAGTCCTCGCTGCTCAACCTCTCGGTGGTGACCGCCTCCAGCACCACCGCCGAGAAGCAGGCGGCCACCTTCACGGTCGTGCCCGGCCTCGCGGACGCGAACGGCTACTCCTTCCGCGACGCCTCCGGCAACTATCTGCGCCACTACTCCTTCCGCGCCCGTTTCGACCCGAACGACGGCACCCCGACCTTCGCCAAGGACGCCACCTTCATCGCCCGCACCGGCACCACGAGCGGCTCGGCACGCTTCGAGTCGTACAACTACCCCGGGTACTACCTGCGCCACTACGACTACCAGCTCCGCGTGGAACAGCCGGACGGCACGGAGCTGTTCCGCCAGGACAGCTCCTTCCTGCCGGTGACCGCCTGGGCGTGAGCCGCCGGGCCCACAAGGCCGAGCCCGGCCCGCCGGCCGCCGCCGACGACGGGGTTCTCCCGCGCGGGCGCCGTACGCCTACGGGACGCCGCCCATCTCCGCGGTGAAGGCCACGGGGTCGCTGTCGAACCCCCGGACCAGTTCCCGGAACGTCCACTTCGTCAAGGTGTCGCGGGTGAACTCCGCGACGGTGGCGGCGGTGGAACCGGCGAGCCGGGCGAAGTCGTCCTTGAGCAGCTCGCGGTACCCCTCCACCACCAGCACCCCGGCGTTCGTCAGATCGCCGAAGGTCTTCGGCCCGCTGTTCTGGTGGATCACCACGCCCACGACCACCCGGGCGAAGGAGGACGCGAGGCGGTCCAGCTCCAGGGTCATCACCTCGACATAGCCGAAACCCTGACCGGTCAGGCTGTGCCGGTTCATGTTGATGGTGCCGTCCGGTGAGCGGCTGTCGAAGTGGACGACGTACACCGGCGGCCCGTGGGGGGCGTCCGCCGAGTAGGTGGCGGCGATGATGTCGAGGTGATGGGGTGGCTCGTCCCAAGGGGTGGGGTCCCACTTGAGCCGGACCTCCGCCTTTCCCAGTCCCTGGCTTTCGCTGCTCACCGGATCGCCGCCTCTCTCGTGTCGGGCACGGGACGCGCACCCGCAGGGGTCAAGTATGGCTCCCGGCCGTACGGTTGCCTTCCCGGAGGGACCACGGCAGGCGCCCCGGCGGCGGTCGGACCGGGTGACCCGGGGCGGGCCCGGCCCGACGGGGGGCCGCGGTCACGCCGACAACCTCCTCGCCGTCGACGGCGGCGCGGCGAGCACGGGGCGACCCCGGCAGCCATGATGATCACTGACAGGCATGCGCCGAGGTACGCCCTCGTCCTGCCGCCCGGTGACGGCGACCCCGCCGGTCGAGCCGGCGGCACGGGCGGGGCACGACGACAGGAGCCCCTATGAACCCCTCAGCCGACGTGAACACACGCATGGAGGTCATCGACGCCTACCGGGCCCATCTGCACGCGATGGCCGACGGTGACACCGCCGCGCTCGACGCCCTGCTCGACGAGGGGTTCACCCTGACGGAGACCACGGGGGACCAGCAGCCGAAGGCCGCCTGGCTCGCGGACCTGCGCGCCGCCACGTTCGTGCCCCAGGCGATCGAGGAGAAGACCGTGACCGTCACGGTCGACGGCGGCACGGCACGTCTGGTGGGACGCGTCATCACGCGCTCGACCGACGCCGCGCAGGAGGACCGCCGACTCCAGCTGACCATGGACTACGCCCGCGTACGCGACTCCTGGATCGCGCTGCGCGCCGTGGCCAGAAGCTGGTGAAGCGGGCCGGGCCCGCGTCCCGGGGTGAGACCATCGGCCCATGGACGTGAGGGCGGGGGACCGGATGGTCGACGTGGCGGCGGGCCGGGTGACGCTGGCGGACCGGCGGACGGGCCGGACCTGGGAGGTCGAGGTCGCGCCCTACCGGATCGGGGCGTACCCGGTCACCCGGGAGCTGTACGCCCGCGTCACGGACGGGCTGCCGGACGGGCCGCCGGGGCTGCCCGTGGAGAGCGTCTCCTGGTTCGACGCGGTCCGCTTCTGCAACGGTCTGTCCCGGCTGGCCGGGCTGACACCGGCCTACGACCCGGCCGCCGACGGCGAGAGCGTCGGATGGGATCCCGCGGCCGACGGGTACCGGCTGCCGACCGAGGCCGAATGGGAGTACGCCTGCCGGGCCGGCACCACCGGGCCGCGCTACGGCTCCCTCGACTCCATCGCCTGGTACCGCGGCAACTCGCAGGAGCGGATCCACGAGGTGGGCGGCAGGCTCCCCAACGCCTGGGGACTGCACGACATGCTCGGCAACGTGTGGGAGTGGTGCTGGGACCACTACGACACCGAGGTCTACGGCACCTACCGCGTGCTGCGCGGCGGCGGCTGGTTCGACGAGCACTGGAGCTGCCGGGCCTCCGTACGGCGCCGCAGCCACCCCACGTTCCGGGTGGACGACGTCGGTTTCCGCGTCGCGCGGTCGGCGGGCGCGCGGTGAGGGGCCGGCCCGTCGCGGTGGTGTTCGTGACCGCCGCGCTGTCGGGGTGCGCACTTCCCGGCCGGGAGGCGCCCTGCACCCTGATCGGCATGGACTCGGCGGTCGGCGTGCTGTGGGCGCCCGCCGACTTCGGGCGTGCGGCGGACGCGGCCCTCGTACGGGTGTGCGCGGGGAAGCGGTGCGCGCAGCGGGCGTCCGGCCGTCCCGACGACCCGTTCGCGAGCGTGTCCGTCCGGCTGTCGGACGACGTCGGCCCCGTCACCGTGCCGGTACGCCTCACCGTCACCTCGGCGGCGGACGGCCGGGTTCTCGTGGCGGACGAGGTCGCGGCGCGGCTGACGGAGCAGCACCCCAACGGTCCCTCCTGCTCGCCCACGGCCTGGACCGCGAGCTACCGCGCCCACCCGGAACGAGGGCTCGTCCCCGCGGCGGGGACCGGCCTGCGCTGACCACGGCGACCGCGGTCAGCCGCGGTCAACCGCGCGCCTCGCCGTCGAGCTGTCCTCGCCGTTCTCGCCGTCGGAGCCGTCGGAGCCGTCGGAGCCGTCGGAGCCGTCGGAGCCGTCCGAGCCGTCCTGGCCGTCGGAGCCGTCCTGGCCGTCCTCCGTGGACGGGCGCGGCCACGGGCGTCCGCCGATGGCCTCGATGCCGTTGTTGAAGCGCTTCAGGTACGAGGCGAACGCGGCGATGTCGTCCGGCGACCAGTCGCCCATCACCCGGTCCAGAACCTCGACGATGCCCCGCCGCTCCTCGTCGAGCAGCCGCTCGCCCTCCGTCGTGAGCCGGAACTTGCGGGCCATCCCGCCCTGCGGATCCGGGATCCGGTCGAGCAGCCCGGCGCGCACCGCGGCGGCGGTCTGCCGGTTCAGGGTGGAGGCGTCCAGCCCGAAGGCGTCGCTCAGTTCGCCGATCGACATCGGGCCCTGGACGCCGATCCGGCTCAGCAGGATGTAGGCGCTGCGCTCCAGCGCGCCGTCCGTGCGGCGGCCCCCGCGCCGGCTGAGGAACGTGTGGCGGCTGAGCAGCATCTGCTCGTACTCGACCTCGTGCGTCGGCCTCTGCATGTGCCCGAGCCTCCTGTTCGCGCGGCCCTCCCCGGGGCCCGTCCCGGCGGCGGCCGTTCCATCCTGGCACATCGCCGTGCAAGGACCACATCATGTGGCTCATGCACTACACATGTAGGATGCACATCCCTGCCCGTGGCTCGCTCCCGCCCCCGGTGCCCTTCCCCGGATCCCGAGCCGACCCCCAGAGAGAACGAGGACTCCGCCATGGACGCCCCCCAGCCCACCGCACGCGCGGGTGGCGTGGTCGCCACACTCGCCCTCGCCGGCGTCACGGCCGCGATCATGCAGACCCTGGTCACCCCGCTCATCGCCGAACTGCCGCGCATCCTCGACACCTCGTCCTCGAACGCGGCCTGGGTCATCACGGTCACCCTGCTGGCCGCGGCGGTCTGCGTGCCGGTCGTGGGCCGCCTCGGCGACCTGTTGGGCAAGCGCCGCATGCTCCTGGCGTGCGCCGTGCCGCTGATCGCGGGCTCGGTGATCTGCGCCCTCGCCTCCGACGTCGTCACGATGATCGTCGGACGCGGACTCCAGGGCATGGGCATGGGCATGCTGCCGCTCGGCATCGCCCTGCTCCGTGACGTCCTCCCGCCGGAGAAGCTCAGCTCCTCGATCGCCCTGGTCAGCGCCTCCATGGGCATCGGCGGCGGCCTCGGCCTGCCCATCGCCGCAGCGATCGCCCAGTACGCGAACTGGCGCGTCCTGTTCTGGGGCTCGGCCGGCCTGGCCGTCGTCGTCACCCTCCTCATCTGGTTCCTGATCCCCGACGTGCCCGCCGGCGCCAAGGGCCAGCGGTTCGACCTGCCCGGCGCGCTCGGCCTCGGCGCCGGCCTGGTCTCCCTGCTGCTCGCCGTCTCCAAGGGCGCCGACTGGGGCTGGGGGTCGGGCACCACCCTCGGCCTGTTCGCATCCGCCCTCGTGATCTTCGTGGCCTGGGGATTCTGGGAGACGCGCACCACCGACCCGCTGACCGACCTGCGCACCACCGCACGACCGCGCGTACTGCTCACCAACCTCGCGTCCGTCTTCGTGGGCTTCGCGATGTACGCCAGCATGCTCGTCATGCCGCAGCTGCTCCAGTTCCCGGAGGCCACCGGCTACGGACTCGGCCAGTCCATGCTCGCCACCGGCCTGTGGATGGCCCCCGGCGGCATCATGATGATGTTCGTCTCCCCGCTCGGCGGGCGGCTCACCAACGCCCGCGGCCCGAAGTTCACCCTGGTCTGCGGAGCGCTGGTCATCGCCGCCGGGTACGGCCTGTCCATGGCGCTGATGGGCTCCGCCTGGGGCCTGATGGTCGTCGGCATCGTGATCAACAGCGGCGTCGGCCTCGCCTACGGCTCGATGCCCGCCCTGGTCATGAGTTCGGTCCCGGTCTCGGAGACCGCCGCCGCCAACGGTTTCAACACCCTCATGCGGTCCCTGGGCACCTCGATCGGCGCCGCCGTCATCGGTGTCGTCCTGGCCCAGATGACGACCACCCTGGGCGGCTACACGTTCGCCTCCGAGGACGGCTTCCGGACCGCGCTCCTCGTCGGCGGCGCCCTCGCCCTGGTCTCCGCGGCCATCGCGGCCTGCATCCCGGGCGTCCGCCCGTCCGCCTCCGGCGCGGAGCGGGCCGACGCGGCCGGCACGACGGAGCAGGCCGTGGCCTGAGCCCGGCAGGGTCCAGCTCCCCGGCGTTCTCGGCGGCCGGCAGCAGACCGGCGCACACGCCCTCGACCGGCGCCCGATACGGGGGTCCGGGTGCCGGCCGGTACTCGACGGACACCACGACCCTGTCGAGTTACCGAGCCCCGTCGAGTACCTGGTCGACGCCGCCCCGGTGCGGGCCGAGGACCGTGCCGCCGTGCACGTGGTGGACGACCGGCCGGGGACGGGCGTCGGCCGGGGCGGTGGGCCGGCAGCTCAGCGGCGAGATGTCGCGGGCGCCGCCGGCACCGGGCCCGGCCCGGTCCTCCACCTCGAACACCCGGTCCTCCACCTCGAACGCCCCGCCGACGCCTGTGCCGGCAACGCGATGCCCGGGGCCCGGGGCCCGCCGGACCGTCTCGATGTCCTCAGGGCCCCTGCCGGGCGAGATGGCGTCCCTGATCGGCTCCAGGGCGGCGGCGGATTCGGGGTCGGGCTGGGCGGCGGCACGGTCGTCATGGTGTGTCCTCACGCGGTACGCGGCGGTCCGTGCCGCCGTCGTCGGCGCCCTCCCGCCGCGCGGGGCTGCGCCGGACGGCGGGAGCCGCCCGCCGCCCGGCGGGTACCGCCGCACCGGGTCGTCGCCACCGGGCCCATTGAGAGCCGTCCGACAGCGCGCCGTCCCGACGTGGGCGTCCCGACGTGGTCCGTCCGCCGTGAGGAGGGCGCGCCGTGAGCCGGGGGCGCGTTACGGCTTGGGGGCCGCGTCCGCGCGCATCAGCACGCAGTCGAACTCGATCACCCGGCCGGTGGTCGCCTCGCGGGTCACCGGGTACATGCCGGTGATGCCGAACCCGGCCGCCTCGTACGTCGCGACGGCCTCGCCCATGCCCGGACTGCCCTCGTACAGCCGCAGCACCGCGACCTCGGACTGCATGCCCACGAACTCGTCGACGCGCTTCCCGGCCCCCGCGAACACCTCCAGGTCATAGCCCTGGGTGTCCATCTTGAGGAAGGGGCGCGGATCGGCGAGGCCGTCCAGCGCCTCGTCCATGACCTCGTCGAGCCGCCGGATGCGGATCTGCTCGGTGTCGGACCTGTTGAACCGGCTGTACCGGTCCTTGCCGTAGTCGCTGGGCCCCAGCAGGGAGTTCATGGTCTTCCAGCCCGTGTGGATCTCGGCGGTCGTCTCCTCGCGGCCCAGACCGCACTGGTACACGTGCCAGTCGGGATCCTGAGCGGCGGCCTTCTCCAGCTTGGCGAACGTCTCCGAGGTGGGCTCGAACGACACGATCCGCCCTGTGTAGCCGAGCCGGCGCAGCCGCCGGGCGTACTGGCCGCTGTTGGCGCCGACGTCGAAGACGCAGTTCGCCTCGTACAGGGCGAGCATGGCGGCGACGTGCTGGGTGCACAGGTACTCGGCCGCCGCGAGTTGCAGTTTTCGTTCGTCGCGCCGCGCCGCCGCGTCCATGAGCAGCAGGGCGCCGGTCTCGCCGAGCCGGACGGCACTGGTGTCCGTGGAGTCGGCCGCGCCGGCCTTCGTCCGCCGGACGATCCAGGTGCCCCGGTCGGCACCGGTGACCGACAGGGGGGTGGCGGACCGGGACACCAGTGCCGTGCCCGGGGCGAGGTCGGTCACCTGGACGCCGATCCGGGGCATCAGCCGCAGGAGTCGTCGATAGAGAGTCTGCATCCCGCCAGCCCTATCAGACATGACGGGGTGCGGTCGCCCTGTTGAACGACATTCGGGGCCGTGGTTGACCACCTTCTTACACACGGCGCGTCCCCGGGCCCGTTCTTGACCTCGAGAGCGCTCCAGCGCCTAGCGTCGAGGCCGCTGACAATTCCGGTGGACGGAGACGGACATGCGTGTGGGTGTGCACATCAACCGGTTCGGCGGGTCCGGGGGCGGGCCCGCTCTCGGCGCCGAACTCGCCGCGGCCGGAGCCGCCGCCGAGGCGGCCGGGGTGAGCCGGCTGTCGGTGATGGACCACTACTTCCAGATGGAGTTCAACGGCGGCGCCGAGGAGCCCATGCTGGAGGCGTACACGACGCTGGCCTTCCTCGCCGCCCACACCTCCACGGTCCGCCTCGGCGCGCTGGTGACCGGGGTGACGTACCGGCATCCGGGCCTGCTCGCGAAGATCGCCACGACGCTGGACGTGGTGTCCGGCGGGCGGGCCTGGCTGGGCATCGGGGCGGCCTGGTACGACCGTGAGCACGAGGGGCTCGGCGTGCCGTTCCCGCCGGTCGCCGAGCGGTTCGAGCGGCTGGAGGAGACCCTGCGGATCTGCCGGAAGATGTGGGACCCGGCCGACAACGGGCCCTTCGAGGGGCGGCACTACCGGCTGGCCGAGACCCTGTGCGTCCCGGCACCGGTCAGCACGCCGCACCCGGAGATCCTCATCGGCGGCGGGGGCGAGCGCAAGACGCTGCGGCTGGTCGCCCGTTACGGCGACGCCTGCAACCTGTTCGCCTCCTCGCCCGAGGAGGTCCGCCACAAGCTGGACGTCCTGCGCGGCCACTGCGACGCGGAGAACCGTGACTACGCGACGATCCTGAAGACGCTCACCCACACCGGCGACGCGGTCACCGAGGGGGACCTCGACGCCTTCCTCGCGGACGTCACCGGCTACACCGGACTCGGCGTGGACACGGTCATCCTCGCTCCGCGACTGGGGGAGACGTCGGGGTGGCTGGAGCGGTTCGTCGGCCCGGTGGTCGAGCGGCTGGCGGAACTGGACTGAGCGGCCGACGGGTGTGCCACGACCGCGAGGGGTCCGGAGAACCCGGACCCCTCGCCGCCGCCATGGCGATCAGGCGGCCACGGTCTCGCCCGCGTGGCCGTGCAGCCGGGTCACGACCTCGGTCAGCTGCGCGGCGACCTCGGCGTCGTCGGCCGGGTGGGTCTCGGCGAAGCGGGTCAGGGAGCCGGGGATGGAGAGCTTGAGGTCCTCGATCACCTTGCCGCCGGCGATGCCCACGGCCTTGCGGGCCTCGTCCTGCGCCCACACGCCGCCGAACTGGCCGAAGGCGGTGCCGACCACGGCGACCGGCTTGCCGCCGAAGGCGCCGGCGCCGTAGGGGCGGGACAGCCAGTCGATGGCGTTCTTCAGTACGGCGGGGATGGTGCCGTTGTACTCGGGCGAGAAGAGCAGGAAGGCGTCGGCGGACTGGGCGGCCGCACGCAGCTCGGCGGCGGCGGCCGGGACGCTGCCCTCCACGTCGAGGTCCTCGTTGTAGAACGGGATGTCGGCCAGACCCTCGAAGAGGTCGACCTCCGCGCCCTCGGGAGCGACCTTGACGGCCGCCTCGGCGAGCTGACGGTTGGTGGAACCGGCGCGGAGGCTGCCGACGAGCGCAAGGATGCGGACAGACATGGGTTACTCCCAAAGGGGCTGAAACATTGCCGTTACGATCCGGACCGAGGTCCGCTTATCAAGTTGTAGCACTCTAACCGGACCGCGGTCCAGTTTCTTCCCCGGTGCTTTACGCTGAGTTCATGTCCGCCGCGCTGCCCCCCTTCCCCGGACCCGAGACGCCCCTCGGCGAACCCGAACTGCTCCAGCTCGGGTCGGCCGGGGACGAGCCCTGTCTGCGCGCCGACGCGGCCCGCAACCGCGCCCGGCTGCTGGACGCCGCCGCCCGGCTGGTCGCCGAGCACGGTGCGGCCGGCGTCACCATGGAGGCCGTGGCCGTCGCGGCGCACGTCGGCAAGGGGACGGTCTTCCGCCGCTTCGGCGACCGCACCGGCCTGCTGACGGCGCTGCTCGACCACTCCGAGCGGAAGTTCCAGGCGGCCTTCCTCGGCGGACCGCCGCCGCTCGGTCCCGACGGCGCGCCGGTCGAACGGCTGCGGGCGTTCGGCGTCGCCTACCTGCGCCGCGCGATCGACGAACTGGACCTGCTGCTCGCCGCCGAGGCCGGACCGGACCGCCGCTTCACCGGTCCGGTCCGCCGCCTCCACCACGGCCACCTCTCCCTGCTGCTGCGCCGGGCGGCACCGGACGCCGACTCGGACCTGCTGGCCCACACGCTGCTGGGCTACCTCGACCCGCCCCTGATCCACCACCTCGTCCGCCAGTGCGGAACCCCACCGGCCCGCCTGGAATCCGGCTGGAACGACCTGGTCGACCGGGTCACGGGAACCCGCGGCGGCCACGACTGACGTCGAGACAACCCACGGGGCCGCCGGGTCCGGCGACCGGCCTCCGCCCGCGGACCGCCCGTGAGGGCGGAGCCGCCGGAGCCGCCGGAGCCGTGCCGGAGCCGCCGGACCCGCCGGAGCCGTGCCGGACCCGCCGGACCCGCCGGAGCCGCCGGACCCGTGCCGGGCGCGGTGCCGTCCGGTGGCGGCAGGTCGGCAGCCGGCCACCGGCGGGGTGAACCGGTCCTTGCGGCCCGCGCCCTCTTCGAGCGGCACCCGCGCGTGGTGCCCGCGGCCCGCCCGGTTCGCCCGCCGCCCTTTTCCGCCGCCGGACGACTACGATGTTGCACGCTCAACCAGATACGCGTCAGACCCCCGACGCAGCTCCCCGGCTGCGCCGGACCGACCCCCGACGCAGCTCGCCGGCTGTGCCGGAGCACCGCATCCCCCCCACGCGGCCGCCCCGACGGGCGGCGAAGACACGGGACTTCCGGGACCACCGCTCCCGCACGAGTCCCGCGGGTCACTGATCGGAGAGCCGTCATGCCGTTGCTCGACCCCACCACGTGGCAGTCCCGCCGCCCGTCGGGCCCCGAGTATCCCGTGAGTGAGCCCGCCACCGGCTCCACCCTCGGCACGGTGGTCCTCGCCGGCGCGCAGGACGTCGCCCCGGCCGCGGAGGCCGCCCTGGCCGCCCAGGCAGAGTGGGCCCGCGTCCCCCACTTCGTCCGCGCCGGCGTACTGCGCAGGGCCGGCGACCTGTTCGCCGCGCACGCCGACGAACTGCGCGAGTGGCTCGTGCGCGAGTCCGGTTCGATCCCCGGCAAGGCCGACTTCGAACTCCATGTCGCCGCCCAGGAGTGCTACGAGGCCGCCGCCCTCGCCTCCCGTCCGGCCGGCCAGGTCCTGCCCAGCGAGGCGCCCCGGCTGTCGTACACGCGCCGCGTCCCCGTGGGCGTCGTCGGCGTGATCTCCCCGTTCAACGCCCCGCTGATCCTGTCGATCCGCTCGGTCGCGCCGGCCCTGGCGCTGGGCAACGCGGTCGTGCTGAAGCCCGACCCCCGCACGGCGGTCTGCGGCGGGCTCGCCCTGGCCGCGGTCTTCGCGGAGGCCGGCCTGCCCGACGGCCTGCTGCACATCCTGCCGGGCGGCGCCGAGACCGGCGCGGCCCTGGTCGCCGACCCGCGCATCCCGGTGATCTCCTTCACCGGCTCCACCGCGGCCGGCCGGACCGTCGGCGAGGCCGCCGGCCGCCACCTCAAGCGCGCCCATCTGGAACTCGGCGGGAACTCCGCCCTGATCGTCCTGGAGGACGCCGACCTCGACGCGGTGATCTCCACCGCCGCCTGGGGCTCGTTCTTCCACCAGGGCCAGATCTGCATGACCACCGGCCGCCACCTCGTGCACGCCTCGCTCTACGAGGAGTACGTCGAGCGGCTCGCGGCGAAGGCCGATGCCCTCGCCGTCGGCGACCCGCACCGCGCGCAGGTGCATCTCGGCCCGCTCATCGACGGCGGCCAGCTCGGCAAGGTGCACGGCCTGGTCGGGGCCAGCACGGCGGCCGGCGCGAAGCTCGCCGCCGGCGGCACCCACGAGGACCTCTTCTACCGTCCGACCGTCCTCGCGGGCGTCGACGACCACACCCCCGCCTACGCGGAAGAGGTCTTCGGACCGGTCGCCCCGGTGCGCTCCTTCGCCACCCCCGACGAGGCCGCCGCACTGGCCGCGGCCGGCTCCTACGGCCTGTCCCTCGGCATCGTCACCCGCGACCCGGCCCGCGGCCTCGACCTCGCCGAGCGCATCCCGACCGGGATCGTGCACATCAACGACCAGACGGTCAACGACGAGGCCGTGGCGCCGTTCGGAGGGGTCGCCGCCTCCGGCACCGGCGCCCGCTTCGGCGGCGAGGCCAACCTCGAGGCCTTCACCGACGTGCGCTGGACGACGGTGCGGGGAGACGTGGCGCCGTACCCCTTCTAGTCCCGGGGGTCACTCGCCCTGGGCGGTCCGCTGCTCCGCGACGGACTTGCGGACCTCGTCCATGTCCAGCTCGCGGGCCTGTCCGATGACGTCCGTGAGCGCGGCCTCGGGCAGGGCGCCCGGCTGCGCGAACACGGCGACACGGTCGCGCACGATCATCAGCGTAGGGATCGACTGGATGCCGAAGGCCGCGGCCAGCTCCGGCTGGGCCTCGGTGTCCACCTTGCCGAACACGAGATCCGGGTTCTCCTCGGCGGCCTTCTCGTAGACCGGGGCGAACTGACGGCACGGCCCGCACCAGGACGCCCAGAAGTCGATCAGGACGAAGTCGTTGTCGGTGACCGTCTGGTCGAAGTTCTCCTTGGTCAGCTCCACGGTGCTGCTCATGACGTCATTCCCTCTTCCCGGTGCTTCCTGCCGGGCCCTCCCGGCATGGGGTGAAGCCGTCCGCCAGAACGCGGCCGACCGGTCGCCTATTCCGCGCCCTACCCGTGTGGCCACCCCGCACACCACCCACCAGACTGACCCCATGACGGAAACGGAAACCATCGCGTACGACGTCGTGGTGCTCGGGGCCGGGCCCGTGGGGGAGAACGTGGCCGACCGCACCCGCGCGGCCGGTCTCACCACCGCGGTCGTGGAGAGCGAACTGGTCGGCGGCGAGTGCTCCTACTGGGCCTGCATGCCCAGCAAGGCCCTGCTGCGCCCGGTCATCGCCCAGGCCGACGCCCGACGCCTGCCCGGCCTGCGACAGGCGGTGCAGGGCCCCCTCGACGCGGCCGCGGTCCTCGCCCACCGCGACTACTACACCTCGAACTGGAAGGACGACGGCCAGGTCGGCTGGCTGGAGGGCATCGGAGCCGACCTCTACCGCGGCCAGGGCCGCCTGACCGGCCCCCGCACGGTGACCGTCGGCGACACGGTCCTGACCGCCCGGCACGCCGTCGCCGTGTGCACCGGCACCCGGGCCGTCCTGCCCGACCTGCCCGGCCTGGCCGAGGTGAGGCCGTGGACGAGCCGCGAGGCGACGAGCGCCCGGTCCGTGCCCGGCCGCCTGATCGTGGTCGGCGGCGGCGTGGTCGCCACCGAGATGGCCACCGCCTGGCAGGCCCTCGGCTCCCGTGTCACCCTCCTGGTGCGCGGCAAGGGGCTCCTCAACCGCATGGAGCCGTTCGCCGGCGAGATGGTGGCCGAGGCGCTCACCGCGGCCGGCGCCGACGTACGGACCGGGACCTCGGTGGAGTCGGTGACCCGCTCGGACGGCACGGTCGTGGTCGTCACCGGCACCGGCGACCGTATCGAGGCCGACGAGATCCTCTTCGCCACCGGCCGCGCCCCGCGCACCGACGACATCGGCCTCGACACCGTCGGTCTGGAGCCGGGTTCCTGGCTGCCGGTCGACGACACCCTGCGCGTCACCGGCAGCGACTGGCTCTACGCGGTCGGCGACGTCAACCACCGTGCCCTCCTCACCCACCAGGGCAAGTACCAGGCCCGTGTCGCCGGTGCCGCGATCGCCGCCCGTGCCTCGGGCGAGACGGACCTGGATTCCGGCCCGTGGGGCGCCCACGCCGCCACCGCCGACCACGCCGCCGTCCCGCAGGTCGTCTTCGCCGACCCGGAGGCGGCCGCGGTCGGTCTCTCCCTCGCGGAGGCGGAACAGGCCGGACACCGCGTCCGCGCCGTCGACGTCGACCTCTCCTCGGTCGCCGGGGCGGGCCTGTACGGCGAGGGCTACAAGGGCCGTGCCCGCATGGTGGTCGACCTGGAGGACGAGATCCTGCGCGGCGTCACCTTCGTCGGCCCGGGCGTCGGCGAACTGATCCACTCGGCGACCGTCGCCGTCGTCGGCCAGGTCCCCCTGGCCCGCCTGTGGCACGCCGTCCCGTCCTACCCGACGATCAGCGAGGTGTGGCTGCGACTGCTGGAGGCGTTCCGGGACGGCTGAGCCGGGCGGGCCGCGGCCCGCCCACGCCGTTCTCCCGGCCCGTGCCCGTGGGGAGCGGGCCGCGGCCATGAGCACCGCGTCCCCGGAGGAGGTGGCGGCCATGAACACCGCGTCCGCGGAGGGGGCGGTGAACGCCGAGCACCCATGGCCGCCGGCCGCGTCGGCGCCCCGGGGCCGACCCACGCCGCCGGCGTCCCAGGAGGGGGCCGCCCCACGCGCCGGGCTTCTCGGGAGCGTCCGGCAGCCGTACCCGGCCGAGCGCGGCCTCGAACCCCGACGAACCGGGGTCCGGGGCGCCCGTGCCGGAGGAGGGGCCGTTCGCGTGGCCGCGTGGGCCTGTCCCCGCGCGGCCGGGGCAGTGGCGGGTCCTCGGCGGCGGCCTCTTCGGAGGAGGGGACGGGCCGCCCGCCCGGTGGGTGCCGACCACGAGTTCCGCCCGCCGGTCGGTGCCGACCAGGAGTCCCGGTACGGCATCACGGGCCGGCGCGTGCTCGACCGGGTGCCGCCGGGAGGGGGCGGTGGGGCAGCCGGCCCATGCAGAGGAGTGGCGGAGGAGGTCGGCGAGCCGCCTCCTCGACGGGGCTGCCGCCGTCCGACCGGCCGGGGTGCGGCCCGGCTCAGTCCGGGAGGTCGAAGCGCAGCGCCCTCGCCGCCGTCTCCGGTGTCGGCTGCGCCCACCGCCGCGCCACCGTGTCGTTGGCGGACAGCGAGCGCAGTTCGGCCCGGTCCAGGTAGAGCAGGCCGTCGAGGTGGTCCGTCTCGTGCTGCACGATCCGGGCGGGCCACCCGCCGAACACCTCGTCCAGCGCCCGGCCCCGCTCGTCCTCGCCGGTCAGCCGCACCTCGGAGTGCCGGGCCACCACCGCCTGCCAGCCCGGCACGCTCAGACAGCCCTCGAAGAAGGCGGCCCGGCCGGAACCCACCGGCGCGTAGGAGGGGTTGACGAGGACCCGGAACGGCTGCGGCACCCGGCCGCGGGCCATCCGCACCTCCTCCGGCACCGGCGCCGGGTCCTCGATCACCGCGATCCGCAGCTCCACGCCGACCTGCGGTGCCGCCAGGCCCACCCCCGGCGCCGCGCGCATCGTGACGCGAAGCGCCTCGACGAAGCGGGCCAGCAGGGAGGGGCCGAGCTGACCGTCGTAGCGCTCAGTGCCGGCCCGCAGGACCGGGTCGCCCGCCGCCACGATCGGCAACGGGCCGCCGACGTCGAGGAGTTCCTCGACCCGCTCGGCAAGAGGTGCGCGGGGACTGGGAGATGCCATCCGGCCAGCATGCCACGACCCCGGGCCCTGTGACGCAGGTCACCGAACGGGCCGGGAACTCGGCGGGGCCGCGCTCCGACCAACTGGTCCGTCACGGCTGACACTCCCGCACCGACCACCGGAGAGGCCTCCGATGTCCACCGCCCCCTCGACCACCGCGCACGAGGCCCCACCGCCCGCCATACCCGGACCCGGATCCCGGGGCCCGTGGGTACCGCTGCGTCCCCTGGTGCTGCGCCTGCACTTCTACGCCGGCGTTCTCGTCGCCCCCTTCCTCCTGGTCGCCGCCCTCACCGGCTTCCTCTACGCGGGCGCCTTCCCGGCCGAGAGGCTCCTGTACGCCCACGAGACGACCGTCGCCGTCGGCGACTCCGAGCTGCCGGTGTCCGAGCAGGTCGCCGCCGCCCGCAAGGCCCACCCGGAGGGCACCGTCACGGCCGTACGGCCGTCCCCGGAGGACGGGGCCACCACCCGGGTGCTGCTCTCCGGCGTCGAGGGTGTCGACGCCACCCACTCCCTGGCCGTGTTCGTGAACCCGTACACCGGCGAGGTGCGTGGCGCGCTGGAGCAGTACGGCTCGACCGGCGCGCTTCCGCTGCGGACCTGGATCGACGAGTTCCACCGCGATCTGCGCCTCGGCGAGAACGGCCGCCTCTACAGCGAGTTGGCCGCGAGCTGGCTGTGGGTGATCGCGGGCGGCGGCGTCGTGCTGTGGCTCTCCCGCCGCCGCGCCCTGCGCAAGGTCCGCGGCACCGGCGGCCGGCGGCGCACGCTGGGCCTGCACGGCACGGTCGGCCTCTGGACGGCGGCCGGGTTCTTCTTCCTCTCCGCGACCGGCCTCACCTGGTCCCAGTACGCCGGCGCCCACATCGACGAACTGCGCACCTCGCTGGGCCAGTCCACCCCGGCCGTCTCCGCGGCGGCGGGCGGCGGCGAGCACGCCGGCCACGGCGCGGCCGGCGGCGAGGACGATGCCGCACCGGGCGGTGAACACGGGGTGGGCCTCGACAGGGTCCTGGCCGCCGCCCGCGCCGAGGGCCTCGACGACCCGGTGGAGATCGTGCCGCCCGCCGACGCCGCATCCGCGTACGTGGTCCGCCAGGTGCAGCGGAGCTGGCCCACCAAGCAGGACGCGGTGGCCGTCGACCCGGCCACCGGCGAGGTCACCGACGTCGTGCGCTTCGACGACTTCCCGGTGCTCGCCAAGCTGACCCGCTGGGGCATCGACCTGCACACCGGCATCCTGTTCGGCCTGGTCAACCAGATCGCCCTGATGCTGCTGGCGCTCTCGCTGATCCTGCTGATCGTGTGGGGCTACCGCATGTGGTGGCAGCGCGGCCGGGGCTCCGGCTTCGGCAGGCCGATCCCGCGCGGGGCGTGGGCCCAGGTCCCGCCGTACGTGCTGGTGCCTCTCATGGCGGGGACAGCCGTCCTCGGCTACTTCGTGCCGCTCCTCGGCATCCCCCTGGCCGGCTTCCTCGTCGTGGACGTCGTCCTGGGCGAGATCGTGCACCGGAGGGGGCGGCGGGCCACCGTGTGAGCGTGTGTACGCGGGGGCGGCCCGGCGGTGGACTCCGCCGCCGGGCGGGCCCGCGACGTGCCGGGCCCCGCCGTGGGTCCGCTGGGTTCCGGGAACACGCGGGCCGTCACTACGCCGTCCTGTTCCCCTACGCCTTGCGTGACGACGCCTGGTCCGTGGAACTGAGTGAGGCTCGGTCCGCGTCGGCCGGGAGGGGGAGGACTCCGAGGCCGTGGTGACCCACCTGCCCGGCGCCGTCGTCCTGCGGACCCTGGTCCCGGACGAGGACCCGGATCCGGAACCGACCGTCCGCATCCACAGCCCCGACGAGCGCGTCGTCCCCTACGAGATCGTGCGGTGGTTCATGGACCAGGTGGCCGACCAGGTCGAACGCTGCCGCGTCGCGTTCGCGCGGGGAGGGCCCGAAGCAGGGGAACGAAGTGGCCCACGACCCGAGGGGCCCACGACCCGACGCCTCACCCGCGGGACAGTGTGGCGGCGAGTTCCCTGCTGGCCCGGACGATGTCGTGGTCCGGTTCGTCGAGCAGGTGGCGCAGGACGCCGCGCTGGGCGTGGACGGCGTGGCGCGCGTCGCGTTCCCATTCCACGTACTTCTCGCGGCGGCGCAGCAGCTTGGGATAGACGGCCGCGGTGGTCTCCCACTGCCGGGCGTCGGCGATGCTCTTCAGCAGTTGCAGTATCTCGACGCGGCAGGTGACCTGCGGGAGCCGGACGAGTTCCCACAGGAAGGGCACCGTGGCGGCCGTGGCCTGCCCCACCACGAAGCCGTACTGGCAGACGCGCTGGCGCAGTTGGCCGAGCGCGGGCCCGGCGGCGTCGGCGTCGCCGCGGGCGACGGTGGTCAGCAGGGCCGGGATGGCCTCGGCGGACCCGGTCGAGTCGGCCATCTCGGGCCAGGGCACGTGGCCGAGGTCCCCGAGCGGCATCGCTTTCTCTATGGCAGTCATGTCAGGTGTGGGTACGGGTCGGGAGCATGGCCCAGACGGTCTTGCCCACGGGGGAGCGGCGGGTCCAGCCCCAGTGCTCCGAGAGGGCCTCGATCATGTGCAGTCCGCGGCCGTGTTCCAGCAGGGGATCTCCGGCGTGCGGGTAGACGGGCAGGGCGTCGCTCGGGTCGGTGACGGCGCACACCAGGTGGGAACGGCGCAGCGACAGCCTGAGCCGTACGTCCCCGGCCTCCTCGGGCGGGTCCGGCAGGGCGTGCAGGACGGCGTTGGCGGCGAGTTCGGTGACGACGGTGAGCGCGTCGTCGGCGCAGTGCTCCAGGGACCAGCCGTCCAGGGTGCGGTGGGTGAAGTCCCGCGCCTCGGCGAATCCCTCCCGGCTGCCCGAGAGGTGCAGGAGGGCCGTTCTGGGCGAGTCGCGGACGGACTCGTGACTCCGGAACTGCGCAGGTGATGGCACGTGCATCTCCCTGAGGCGACGTCAGTACGGGGCGGGGGAAGTGCGGTTGACGACACGGCTATTATCCACGCTGACGATGTCCTCGTGCAATTTCACGGGAAATTGCGCGTACTAGCGAGGAGAGTGCAGTGTCGTCAGTGCCGAACGGAGTCCGGGCGAGCGCGCTGGGTGCCCGCTGGATCAAGAGCAGTCACAGCAACGCCGAGGGCAACTGTGTCGAGGTGGCCGTCCTGGAGGGGGGCGGGGTCGCGATGCGCAACTCCCGCGATCCCGAAGGGCCGGCCCTGGTCTACACGCCGGCCGAGGTGGCGGCTTTCGTGGCCGGGGCGAAGGGCGGGGAGTTCGACCACCTGCTGTAGCGGCATGCGATCACCTGATGTCGGGGCGGCGCGGGCGGACCGAATTCCCGCGCGGCGTGCGGTCGGTGGCCTTCTGGTGCGACAATGACGTCCGTCGTCCGCCGGTCAACGCAAGCCGCAACGGGGAGTCAGGATGTCTGCCGAGTCGCCTCGCGTCTCCCGCCTCGAACCGTATCTGAACCGGGCCGAGCCCGCCCTGACCTTGCTGAAAATGCTGGTCGGCGTGCAGCTGACGGGTATCCGTGACGACGTCGGAATGTCCCAGGACCAGGCCGCGCGTGCGGTCGGGTTCAGCCCCGCGAAGCTGTCACGGATCGAGGCGGGCAAGGGGCGCCGCCCTCCCACGGAGGGTGACGTCCGCGCGCTCCTGAGCCTGTACGGGACCGACGAGTACGAGGCCTCCGTCCTGCTCCGGTTGCTGCGCCGGGCGGGCGAGCCGGGCTGGTGGCAGCGCTACGACAAGCGGCTGATGCCCGAGTGGTTCGACCGCCTGGTGGGACTCCAGGAGGCGGCCACCGCCATCCGTACCTTCGAGATCCAGTACGTACCGGGACTGTTGCAGACCCCGGCGTACACCAGGGCCGTCGTCCAGAGAGGCCTGCCGACGGCGCCCGTGCGCGAGGTCGAGCGCCGGGTGGAGCTGCGCACGCGGCGCACCCGGCTGCTGGATCGGCCGGACGCCCCGCAACTGTGGGCCGTCGTCGACGAGTCGGTGCTGCTGCGGGTGCTCGGCGGCCCCGAGGTGATGCGGGAGCAGCTCGACCACCTGGTGGCGATGGCCACGCTGCCCCATGTGACCGTCCAGGTGGTGCCGTTGGACGTCACCCACGCCTCCGCGCCGGCGATCCCGGTGACCTATCTGCGGTTCGGCGGCTCCGATCTGCCCGATGTCGTCTACCTCGAGCAGATCAGGAGCGCCACCTTCCTGGAGGAGCAGGACGAGACGGAGGAGTACCGGGTCACGCTGGACCGGCTGGCCGACGAGGCGCTCAGCCCCCGTGACTCCCTCGTGCTCCTGCGCGAGACGGCGCGGAGCCGCTACCCCGCTCCCTGACCGTGGCGCCGGTCAGGGAGCGCGCGGTGCCGGTCGGTCAGGGCAGCCGGGCCACTCCGCCGAACTCGATCCACTCCTGGGTGAGCTGACGTGGAGTCACCTCGGTGTCGGGCCGCCACGTGGAGACCTCCACCAGGCCCGGGTCGAGGATTTCGAGGCCATCGAACAGCGCGGTCACGTCCTCTTCCGTGCGTACCCGGCCCCAGTGGCCCTGCGTGGCCTGGTCCATGAAGTTCGTGACGTACTCGCGGACCTTCGGGTCCTCGCTGACGAGTTGGCACATCAGCAGGAAGCTGCCCGGTGCGAGGCGCTCGACGACACGGCGGACCACGGCCGGCGGGCCGTCGGTCTCGCTGTCCGGGATGCAGTGGAAGACCGAGTTGAACAGCACGGCCACCGGCTCCGAGAAGTCGATCAGACGTTCGGTGTCGGGGTGGGTGAAGATCGCCTCGGTCTCCCGCAGATCGGCGTGGATGACCGTGGTGCGCTCGTCCTGCTCCAGCAGGGCCCGGCCGTGGACGAGCACCATCGGGTCGTTGTCGACGTAGACGACGTGCGCGCTCGGGTCGATGCTCTGGGCGACCTGGTGCACGTTGTCCTGCGTGGGCAGGCCTGACCCGTGGTCCAGGTACTGCCGGATTCCGTACTCCCGCGTCAGGGTCCGTACGACCCGCTGCAGGAAGCGCCGGTTGTTCAGGGCGAGGGCGCGCGTGCTGGGGACGACCTTGTCGAGTTCCTCGCACGCCGCGCGGTCCGCCGCGTAGTTGTCCTTGCCGCCCAGATAGTGGTCGTACATGCGCGCGGCTGTGGGAACCGCGGCATCGATCGACGTGGACAGCTGCTTTCCAGGCTGCATCTCTTCCCCCAGTACGGGCCCGCGCCGAGGGCTGGCGCGGTCGGCAACCCATCCTAGGGAAACGGCAATTGGCGATGCCACCCCTTGATCCGTCCTTCCCTGGGGGCAGGACGGGCGTGAGAGGGGTCTGGAATATCTGTCCAGTAGTTGGAATCGTGGTCTAATGGGGAAACGGCGCCCACGACGCACCCAGGAGGAGCCGCATGACGGTCGAGGACCCCCCGGACGACGATCCCCGCAAGGCGGAGCGTGACGCGATCCTGCGCGCCCTCGCGCCCGTGGTGGAGGGCGTCGCGGCGACCTTCGGGCCGGTGTGCGAGGTGGTGCTGCACGACTACCGGCACCCCGAGAACTCCGTGGTCGCGGTCGCCGGAGACGTCACGGGACGGGCCGTCGGCGCGGCGATGAGCGAGATCGGCATGCGCGTCCTCGCCCGCGGCGACGACGCCGACGACGAACTGAACTACGTCACCCGTACCGGCACCGGCCGGACGCTGAAGTCCTCGACGATGGTGCTGCGCGATTCGGCCGGTACGGTCTTCGGCGCCCTCTGCGTCAATGTGGACGTCACGGAGGTCGGCCGCGCGCAGAGTCTGCTCGCCGCACTGGCCGGGGCCGGCGGTCCGCCCACGGACGCGCCCGTGACCACCTTCGGCGACGACATCGACTCCGTCGTCGACGCCCTCCTCGACACCCATCTGCCGCCCGAGCGGACCTGGGCCGGCCTGGAGCGGTCCCGGCGCCTCGCCCTGTTCCGCGCCCTCGACGAACGCGGGGTGTTCGCCGTGCGCCGGGCGATCGAGCAGGTCGCCGCCCGCCTCGGCATCTCCCGAGCCTCCGCCTACAGCCACCTGTCCCAGGCCCGGACGGACGCCGCACCCGGTCCGCACGCCACCTCCGAGGGAGCCCACCCGTGACGACCACACCCGCGCCGATCACCCTCGGCGACGTCCGCGACGCGGCCGCCCGGCTCAAGGGCGTCGCCCACCGCACTCCCGTCCTGCGTTCCCGCACCCTCGACGCGCTCGTGGGATCGGAAACCTTCCTGAAGTGCGAGAACTTCCAGCGGGTCGGCGCCTTCAAGTTCCGCGGCGCCTACAACGCCGCCTCCCGGCTCACCCCGGCGCAGCTCGCGCGCGGCATCGTCGCCTACTCCTCCGGCAACCACGCGCAGGCCGTCGCCCTCGCCGCCCGGGAACTGGGCACCACCGCGGTGATCGTCATGCCCGACGACGCCCCGCGCTCCAAGCGGGCGGCGACCGAGGCGTACGGCGCCGAGATCGTGACGTACGACCGCTACGGCGGCGACCGGGTGGCCGTCGCCGAGGCCCTGGCCGCCGAGCGGGGCCTGGCCGTCATCCCGCCCTACGACCACCCGCACGTCATGGCCGGACAGGGCACCGCGGCCCTGGAACTCCTGGAGGAGGCGGGCGAGCTGGGCGCTCTGCTGGCGCCGGTCGGAGGCGGCGGACTGATCGCGGGAAGTGCCACGGCGGCCAGGGGGCTGTACGAGGGGATCCGGATCGTCGGCGTCGAACCGGAGGCCGGGGACGACACGAGGCGGTCGTTGGAGGCGGGCCGGCGCGTGGAGATCCCGGTGCCGCGCACCATCGCCGACGGCCAGGCCCTGCACACGCCCGGCGAACTCACCTTCTCGGTGAACCGGCGGCTCGTCGACGAGATCGCGCTGGTCTCCGACGACGAGATCCGCGCGGCCATGCGGTTCGCCTTCGAACGACTGAAGATCGTGATCGAGCCGAGCGGTGCCACCCCGCTCGCGGCCCTGCTCTCCGGCCGGACCGGCCCGCTGCCGCGCCGGGTCGGCGTGATCGTCTCGGGTGGCAACGTCGACGCCGAACGCTTCGCGCGGCTCTGCGGCGGCGGCGCCTGAGGACGCTTCATGGCGATGCGGGACCCCGGCATTCACCCGAATGGCGGCACCCGGGTCGCGGACGGAGGATGAACGTGTGGGGACGGGCCCCACCGGTGACCTCCCGTGGCGCCGGGGAGACCGGCCCCGGCCGCGGTCGAGCGCGGCCGGAAGGGAGGAGCGTCATGATGGAAGTGAAGACGCTCGACAAGCCGGACGAGCGACGTGATTTCCCGCAGGGGCACCTCGAAGCCGTCCACATGACGGGGCTGGACTTCGCCGTGGCGACCTTCGAGCCCGGCTGGCGCTGGTCCGAGTCGGTGGCGCCGATCGCGGGAACGGACAGCTGCCAGGTCCACCACAACGGCTACGTCGCCCAAGGCCGGATGCGCATCCGCATGGACGACGGAGCCGAGAGCGAGGTGGGCCCCGGTGACGTGTTCGTCTGCTCGCCCGGCCACGACGCCTGGGTGGTCGGCGACGAGCAGGTCCTCGTGTACGACTTCGCCGGGCAGATGGCCCAGGAGTACGCGAAGGCCGACTGAGGCCGATCCGTTCAGACCGGGAGGATGCGGCTGACCAGCGCGCCGAGCTGGTGTGCGGTGCGGCACTCGTGCATCGCGACCAGTTCGGCGTAGTCCGGGGCGGCCGAGTCCCCCGTGCCCCACTGGGTGCGCGGCTCCGGGTTCAGCCAGTGCACCCGGCGTGCCCGGCCCGCGATCCGCCGTACGGCGGGCAGGTTGGGGTCGCTCATGTTGGTGCGGGCGTCGCCGAGCACGAAGACCGTCGTCCGGGGGCCGACCGCCGCGCCGTACCGCTCCGCGAACTCGCCGAGGGCGACGCCGTAGTCGCTGCTGCCGTGCCAGCCCGTCAGCGTGGCCTGCGCGCGAATGCGGGCGCCGAGACCCTCCGGGTCGGCCGTGCCGTGCCGCAGCAGACCGGTGACCTCGTCGACGCGGTTGACGAAGGCGAACACCCGCACCCTGGAGAACTGGTCGTGCAACGCCTGCACCAGCAGCATCGTGAAGTCGGAGAACCCGGACACCGACCCCGACACATCGCACAGCAACACCAGTTCGGGCCGGACCGGGCGCCGACGCCTCAGCACCGGCCGCATCGGCACCCCGCCCGTCGACAGGGACCCGCGCAGCGTGCGCCGCAGATCGATCGAACCGCGCGAGGCCCGGCGTCGGCGCGCCGCCAGCCGGGTGGCCAGCTTGCGCGCCAACGGGTGCACGGTGCGCCGCAGTTCGGCCAGCCGGTCCTGGCCCGCGTAGAGGAAGTCGACCCGGTCGGCGGTCGGGGCCACCGCCCGCCGGGCGATCTCGTCCCGGCCCCGCCGCTCGGCCACCCGCCGCCGCGCCTCCACGGCGACCAGCGCCCGGAAGGCCTCGATGCGCCGCCGGATCTCGTCCTCCAGCAGCCGGTCGGTGAAACCGGCGTCCCCGCCCCGCCGCCGGACCTCGTCCCGCACCCGCGCCAACAGGGTCTGCGGGCGCAGCCGTTCGAGGGTCTGGTACGCCGACCAGCCGTCCGTCCCCGGTGAACTCCCGTAGCCGCCCAGGCCGTCGACGGCCTCGATCGCCAACCGGGCCGACAGGGCCTCGTCGTCGGCGGCGAGGGCGGCGGCGAGCCGGTCCCGCAGGTCGTCCCGGCCGGCGGACGCCGCGGACCCGGAACCGCCGGCCCCGGGCGCGCCGACGCCATAGGGGAAGTACAGGTCGAAGACCGCGTCGAACACCCGCCGTTGGTCCGCGGAGTGCAGCAGCGTCGCGGCCAGCCCCTCGCGCAGCAGTGCCCGGTCCGCGAAGCCCAGGGCGGCCGCCGCCCGCGCCGCGTCGACCGTCTCGCCGGTGCCGACCCGCAGCCCGTGCGAGCGCAGCGCGGCGACCAGGCCGGTCAACCGCTCCGCCACCTCCGTCGTGCCGGTCACACGGCGTCCAGGTCGAGCTTCGCGGCCGCCTTGAGGACATCGTCCTGGTGCTTGAGGATCACGCCCAGCGTGGCGCGCACGAGATCCTCGTCGAGCGTGTCGGCGCCGAGGGCGAGCAGGGTGCGCGCCCAGTCGATGGTCTCCGCGACGGAGGGCGCCTTGCGCAGGTCCATCGCGCGCAGCGCACCCACCACGCGGACGACCGACTCCGCCAGGGCCGCGTCGATGCCGGGCACCCGCAGCCGCACGATCCGCCGTTCCAGCTCCTCCTCGGGGAATCCGATGTGCAGGAACAGGCAGCGGCGGCGCAGCGCCTCCGACAGCTCACGGCTCGCGTTCGAGGTGAGGACGACGAAGGGGCGGCGGGTCGCGGTGATCGTGCCCAGCTCGGGGACGGTGACCTGGAAGTCGCTGAGCACCTCCAGGAGCAGGCCCTCCACCTCTATGTCGGCCTTGTCGGTCTCGTCGACCAGCAGCACCGTCGGCTCGTCGCCGCGGATCGCGGTCAGCAGCGGGCGGGGGAGGAGGAACTCCTCGCTGAAGATGTCCGTGCGGGCCTCGTCCCACGTCTCGTCGCGGCCCGCGCTGATGCGCAGCAGCTGCTTGGCGTGGTTCCACTCGTACAGGGCCCGCGACTCGTCGACGCCCTCGTAGCACTGCAGGCGCACGAGCCGGGCCCCGGCCACCCGGGCGACGGCCTTGGCGAGTTCCGTCTTGCCGACGCCGGCCGGCCCCTCCACCAGGAGCGGCTTGCCGAGCCGGTCCGCGAGGAAGACCGTGGTGGCGACGGAGGGCGAGGCCAGATAGCCGGTTTCGGCGAGGCGGGCGGAGACATCGTCGACGGACGTGAACAACGGGGCCTCCGGCGGTCCGTGCGGGTGTGGGGCGAGGGCGTTGGGCGAGGTGGGTCCTGGGTCCGGGACTATCTAAGCGCTTGTTCAGCGCGCTTGTCATCCGGTCGGCAGGACCTTGTCGTCCGGCCCGAGGTGCCCGTCGTCCGGCCGGAGGGGCTCCTCGTCGGGCCGAGGCGCTCCTCGTCCGGTCCGCGTTGTCAGTGGCTCCCGGTACCTTCCGATCATGGGCGTCTACCTGGTGAGCATCGATGCGGGGGAATGGTTCGGCGAGGACGGGGGAGAGGGCGGGCACGGAGCCGTCGCCGCGGCGCTCGACGACGAGCTGCGCCGACGCGGACTGCGGCCGTACGAACCGGGGCGCGGGCCCGCGGGCCGGGGTGCGGGCGGCTGGTTCGAGGAGAAGGTCAGCCCTTCCATGAAGGGGTTCGACGCGTTCTGCCGGGACCGGCTGACCGAGGCCGAGCGCGAGACCTTCTACGGCTGGACCGTCCTGGTGCCGCTGTCGCTGGCGGAGCCGATCCCGCTGCCGTTCGGCTCCGCCTACACCGACGAGACGGTGATCGCCGGCGCCCCGCAGGTCCTCGCCCTGGGCGAGCGGCTGGCCGGAGTCCTGCGCCTGCCCCTGGACGCGATACCGGCGACGGGCGCCAACCTCGAACTGAGCCTGTGGTTCATGGACGGGGTGCGCGAGACCGCCGCCGCGAGACCGGGCCCGTGGACCGAGGACCTGGACACGGCCTTCTACGTGGCGCTGTACCTGCGCGCCGCCCGGTACGCGCTGCGGCACGGCTGCCCGGTCGCCTACAGCTGACCCGCGCCCGTCACCCCCGGAACGCGGCGGCGTGTCGGGGGCCGAGTCCGCGAGGGGGCGTGGCGCGTGCCCCGGCATCCGTTCCACGTCGGGGTTGAGGCCCACCGGTCACCCCTGGAGTGCGGAGGCGTGCCGACCGGGCCCACCCTCGCGAAGGGGCGCGCCGGCACTCGCTCGACGTCTGGGGTGGCGCCCGCCGGTCACCCCTGGAGTGCGGAGGCGTGTCGGCCGGGCCCACCCTCGCGAAGGGGCGCGCCCCGGCATCCGTTCCACGTCGGGGTTGAGGCCCACCGGTCGTCCGTGTCGGCCGGGCCCATCCCGCGAAGGGGCGCGCCCCGGCATCCGCTCGACGTCGGGGTTGGCGTCCACCGGTCACCCCCGGCATCCGCTCCACGTCTGGGCCGGCGCCCATCCGTCACCCCCGGAACGCGGCGGCGTGTCGGTGGGCCCAGTCCGCGAAGGGGCGTGGGGGGCGCCCCAGCACCCGCTCGACGTCGGGGCTGACGCGTCGCTCGGCCGGCGTGGGGTCGCCGAGGATCGCCAGCGTGGTCTCCACCACGGGCTCGGGCATGAACGCCAGCAGCTGGACGCGGGCCTCGTCGCGGCTCTGCTCGACGAACCGCACCGGTTCGCCGAGCGCCGCCCCGATCGCCTCGGCCCGCTCGCGGGGGGTCGTCGGCGCGGGGCCGGTCAGTTCGAGGACGGTGCCGGCGTGCCCGTCCTCGCGCAGGGTCACGGCCGCCACCTCCGCGATGTCGGCCGGGTCGACGGTGGGCAGGCCGACGTCCCCGAAGGGCGCCGCCACGGTGCGGTGGGCGCGGACCGGCTCGGCCCAGGCCAACGCGTTGGAGTGGAAGCCGCCCGGCCGCAGGATCGTCCACTCCAGCCCCGACTCGCGCACGGCGTCCTCCAGGACACGCGCCGCACCCCCGTGCGACGCCGACTCGGGCCGGGTCGCGACTCCCTGGGAGGACAGCAGGACCACCCGGCCGACCCCGCCCGCCTTCGCCGCGTCGAGCAGGTCGCGCGGGCTGAGCAGAGGCAGGCTCGCGCCGCCGTTCTGGAGGAACAGCGCGTCGGCGCCGTCGAGAACCGGTCGCAGGCCCTCCGCGTCGGTGAGATCGGCGCGCACCGCACGAACCCCGTCGGGCACCTCCGCGTCCGAGACGGTCCGGGACGTCGCCGTCACCGACTCGCCCGCCGCCGCGAGGACGCGCACGAGTTCCCGGCCGGCGTTCCCCGTCGCCCCTGTCACCACGATCATGAGTAACTCCCTGGTCAAGATGGGTTGTTGGTCGATGACAGGGACGCTAGCACCGTCGATATAGTAGGTACCCAGAGGAAAGTGACTTCCCCGAAGGGATGCGCATGACCGGCAGGACGACCGCCCCGCACGCCTCGGCGGAACCGGCCACCGCCCCCGAACTCGCCTGTCCCGTCTCCCCCGTCGTGGACATCGTGTTCAGCCGCTGGACCACGCCGATCCTGTGGACGCTCCACACCCACGGCCGGCAGCGCTTCGTCCACCTGGAGCGCCGGATCGGCGGCATCACCCCCAAGGTGCTGACCCAGCGACTCAGGCAACTCGAACGCGACGGGCTGGTCGTGCGCACCTACCACCCCGAGGTGCCCCCGCGCGTCGAGTACGAGATCAGCGAACTCGGCCTCAGCCTCGCGCCCCTCTTCGCCCACCTCGCCGAATGGGCCACGGACAACCTCCCCAAGGTGGAGCGGGCCCGCGAGGGCTACGACGGCAAGCGGTGACCCCACGGCGCACGGCCTCGGGCGGAGCCCGCCCCGCCCGGCCGTGTGACCGCCCCCGTCGCGGGCACTCGGAGCCCATGGAACAGCAGGCGGACATCCACGGGTCGTACTGGCTGGACACGGCGCCCCCCGGCGAGCCGGCACCTCCTCCGGAGGGGCCGCTCACCGTCGATGTGGCGGTCGTCGGCGCGGGCATCGCCGGGCTCAGTACAGCCCTGGAGCTGGCCCGGCAGGGCCGCTCGGTCGCCGTCCTGGAGGCGCACCGGATCGCGGCCGGCGTCACCGGCCACACCACGGCCAAACTCAGCGCCCAGCACACCCTCGTCTACGACCACCTGCGGCGTACCCGGGGCTCCGAAGGCGCCCGGCTGTACGCCCGCTCCCAGTCGGACGCCGTCCGGCACGCGGCGGCGATCGCCGCCGAACTGGGCATCGACTGCGAATGGGAGGACGCCGCCTCCTACACCTACGCGCAGGACCCCGCCCGCACCGACCTGCTGAAGGCCGAGGCGGAGGCCGCGCGGGAGGCGGGACTGCCGGCCGAGTACGTCACCGAGACGGAGCTGCCCTTCCCGGTCGCGGGCGCCGTCCGGGTCGCCGACCAGGCCCAGTTCCACCCCCGCAAGTACCTGCTGGGCGTCGCCGACGCCATCCGGCGGCTCGGCGGCACCATCCACGAGCACGCTCGCGTCACCGAACTCCACGAGGGCGAGCCCTGCGAACTGACCGTGGAGTCCCCGCTGTCCACGACGAAGGTGACCGCCCACGCCGTCGTCGTCGCCACCCACTACCCCGTCTTCGACCGCGCGCTTCTCTTCACCCGGCTCTCCCCGCGCCGCGAACTGGTACTGGCGGCGCCGATCGACGCCGGCCGCGCGCCGCGCGGCATGTACATCACGCCCGAGCGCAACACGCGTTCCGTGCGGACCGCGCCCCTGCCCGACGGCCGGCGTCTCCTCGTCGTGACCGGTGAGCACTTCACCCCCGGCGCGGGCGGAGACGTCGAGGAACGGTTCGACAGGCTGGCCGGCTGGGCCACCGAGCACTTCGGCGACCTCACCTTCACGCACCGCTGGGCCACCCAGGACAACGAGTCCACCGACACCGTCCCGCTCGTCGGCCCCCTCCATCCCGGCAGCGCGAACGCGTACGTGGCCACCGGCTTCGGCGGCTGGGGCATGAGCGGCGGCATCATGGCGGGCCGACTGCTGAGCGACCGGATCACCGGACGCGACTGCCCCTGGAGCGACCTCTACGACCCGCGCCGTATCGCCTCCGTCGTCCGCGAGGGGATGACCTTCCTCAAGCAGCAGGCCGACGTGGCCCGCCACTTCGTGGGGGACCGGCTGCCGACCGGGACCGGCTCGACGGTGGACGCGATCGCCCCCGGCGACGGCGCGGTCGTCCGCGTCGCCGGGGAGCGCTGCGCCGTCCACCGTGACGAGACGGGACAACTGCACGCCGTCTCCGCGCGCTGCACCCACCTGGGCTGCCTGGTGGCGTTCAACCGCGCGGAGCGGGCCTGGGAGTGCCCGTGCCACGGCTCCCGCTTCGACGTACGCGGCGAGGTCATCCAGGGCCCGGCACAACAACCCCTGGAGCGACGCGAGTTGTAAGGCCGCTCAGTCGACCAGGATCACTTCCAGGGTGCGCGGACCGTGCACCCCCTCCACCCGGTCGAGTTCGATGTCACTGGTCGCCGAGGGGCCCGAGATCCACGTCAACGGGCGCGCCGGGTCGAGCCGTTCGAGGGCCTGGGGGACGGAGGCGACCACCTGGTCGGGGACGCGCACGACACAGACGTGGTGGTCGGGGACGAGGGTGACACGGCGGCGGCCCTGGTCGGGGGAGCCGTCCAGGACGAGGGTTCCGGTCTCGGCCACCGCCACCGCGCACCCCGTGATCACGCTGTCGACCCGGTCGAGTTCGTGCGGCGTGCTCGTGGCGCTGTCCGGGAACCGCTCGGCCTCGGTGGCCGCCAGCCAGCCGGCGTCCAGCCCCGGCGGTGCGAGCACCGTCCGCGCGCCGCGCGCCGCCAGCACCGCCGCGACCGTCGCCGGCAGGTCCGCCGCGGTGCAGCGATGCACGATCGCCCGGTACTCCGCGAGGTTCTCGGCGAGCAGCTCCACCGTCTCCTCGACGCTCCGCTCACCGTGCTCGCGCAGATAGTCGCGGCCGACGGCCTCCTCGTACGGCGGCTCGTCCCGCGGCACGTCGGCCAGCGCGCGCCGCACCCGGCCCAGGATCCGTTCCCTGCTGTTCACCGGAGACCGTCCTTTCCGCCGTGCGTACGCTGCCACCAGTCGCGGAAGGGTTCCGCCGGCACGGCCGGGAGGTCTCGTGTCGCGCTCCACGCCCTGCCGGGGCCGGGGAGCGAACGCGGATGCAGCCGGCGGGTGCGGGAGGCGAGCCGCTGTCCGGTGCGCAGGGCGCCGGGACGGCTGAACGCCCAGCGGGCCGCCCGCATCGCCGCCCGCTCGGCGGCATGCCCCTTCGCCGGCCTCAGCACCGTCTTGTTGCCCTCGCGCGTCACCGGCCCGCCCTGGACGACCCGTTCCCGCAGGTGCACCAGCACCTCGGGGATGTCGATGGCGACCGGGCACACCTCGTAGCAGGCGCCGCACAGCGAGGAGGCGTACGGCAGCGAGGCGTCGATCTCGCTCTGGGTGCCCCGGAGCTGGGGACTGAGGATCGCGCCGATGGGCCCCGGATAGACGGAGCCGTAGGCGTGTCCGCCGGCGCGTTCGTAGACGGGGCAGACGTTGAGACAGGCCGAGCAGCGGATGCAGCGCAGGGCCTGGCGGCCGACCTCGTCGGCGAGGGTGTCGGTGCGGCCGTTGTCGAGGAGGACGAGGTGGAAGGTCCGCGGGCCGTCGCCGTCGGTGGTGCCCGTCCACGTCGAGGTGTACGGGTTCATGCGCTCGGCGGTGGAGGAGCGGGGCAGGGTCTGGAGGAAGACCTCCAGATCGCGCCAGGACGGCACGATCTTCTCGATGCCCACGACCGAGATCAGCGTCTCGGGGAGGGTGAGGCACATCCGCCCGTTGCCCTCGGACTCGACGACCACGAGGGTGCCGGTCTCGGCGACCATGAAGTTGGCGCCGGAGACGCCGACCTTGGCCCGCAGGAACTTCTCCCGCAGGTGCAGACGGGCCGCCTCGGCGAGTTCGGCCGGGGAGTCCGTCAGCCCCTCGGGCGCCGGACGGCCCCACTCGCCCATCTCGCGGGCGAAGATGGTCCGGATCTCCCCGCGGTTGCGGTGGATCGCGGGGACGAGGATGTGGGAGGGGCGGTCCTTGCCCAACTGCACGATCAGCTCGGCGAGATCGGTCTCGTAGGCGCGGATGCCCTCGGCCTCCAGCGCCTCGTTGAGCCCGATCTCCTGCGTGGCCATGGACTTGACCTTCACGACCTCCGACTCGCCGGTCTCCTTGACCAGTCGGGTGACGATCCGGTTGGCCTCCTCGGCGTCGGCCGCCCAGTGGACGACGCCGCCCGCCGCCGTGACCGACTGCTCCAACTGCTCCAGATAGCGGTCGAGGTGACGGAGGGTGTGGTCCTTGATCTGCTTGCCGGCCTCCCGCAGCCGGGCCCAGTCGGAGAGCTCGGCGACCGCCTTCTCGCGCTTGGCGCGGATGGTGTGGGTGGCGTGCCGCAGGTTCTTGCGCAGCGTCGTGTTGTCCACCGCCTCGCGGGCGGCCTCCGGAAACGCCGGCATCCCGACGAACGTCCCGCTCATACGGCCGGTTCCTCCTCCGTGCTCGCCAGGATCTCCGCGATGTGCACCGGCCGCAGGCCCGACCGGAGCCGGGTCATCGTGCCGCCGATGTGCATCAGACACGAGTTGTCGGCCGCGCACAGCACCTCGGCGCCCGTCGACTCGGCGTTGCGCACCTTGTCCGTCCCCATCGCGGCGGAGACGTCGGCGTTCTTCAGCGCGAAGGTGCCGCCGAAGCCGCAGCACTCCTCGGCGCCGGGCAGCTCGACCAGTTCCAGCCCCCGCACGGCTCGGAGCAGCCGCCGGGGCCGCTCCCCGAGACCGAGGCCGCGCAGCCCGTGACAGGTCGGGTGGTAGGTCACCGTGTGCGGGTAGTACGCCCCGACGTCGGTCACGCCGAGCACGTCGACCAGGAACTCGGTCAGCTCGTACGTCTTCGGCACCACCGGCGCCAGGGCGGCGGCCAGGGTGTCCCCGCGCCCCTCGGCCCGCGCCCGCTCACCCATCCGCGGATACAGCTCGCGCACCATCGCCCCGCACGACCCCGACGGCGTCACGATCGCCTCGTACTCCCCGAAGACCTCGGAGAAGTGGCGGGCCAGGGGCTCGGCCTCGTGGCGGTAGCCGGTGTTGTAGTGGGCCTGGCCGCAGCAGGTCTGGGCCATCGGGAAGTCGACCTCGACACCCAGTCCGGTCAGGAGCTTCACCACGGCGCGGCCGGTGTCCGGATACAGCGTGTCGTTGACACAGGTCAGGAACAGTGCGACACGCATCGCGGCTCCTCGGGGGTTGATCATCGGATGGGGGCAGGGTAGTCCGGCGGCCGGACCGGCGGGAGGCCCCGGCTCACCGTGCGGCGAGCCGGGCCTGCGCGTCCCGCCAGGGCCCGGTCCCGCCCCGTGGTTCGTAGCGCGTCAGGGGCTGGGTTCTGGCGAGCAGCGCGCGCATGGCGTGCCGGTCGCCGACCAGCCCGTGCGCCCCGGCCTGGACGAGGACGTTGCCGAGCGCGGCGGCCTCCGTCGGACCGGCCACCACCGGCAGCCCGCAGGCGTCGGCGGTGAGCTGGCACAGCAGCGCGTTGCGGGTGCCGCCGCCGACGATGTGCACGACGTCGACGGGGTGGGCGGCCAGCCGCTGGGCGTCCTCGACCGCGCGCCGGTGGGCGAGCGCGAGGGAGTCCAGGATGCAGCGGGTCACCTCGGCGGGTGTGTCCGGCACCGGCTGCCCGGAGGCACGGCACGCCTGCGCGATCCGCTCCGGCATGCGGCCCGGCGCCAGGAAGGCGGCGTCCCCCGCGTCGACCACGGACCGCAGTGCCGGCACCTCGGCGGCGGCGCGCAGCAGCCCGCCGAGATCCGGATCGCCCCAGGCCCGTACGGACTCCTGGAGCAGCCACAGGCCCATGATGTTGCGGAGGTAGCGGACCGTGCCGTCCAGCCCCAGCTCGTTGGTGAAGTTGGCGGCGCGGCTGTCCTCGGTGAGCACGGGCGCGTCGAGTTCCAGGCCGGCCAGGGACCAGGTGCCGGTGCAGATGTAGGCGAAGCGTTCGCCCGTCGCCGGCACGGCGGCCACCGCGGACGCCGTGTCGTGCGAACCGACGGCCGTCACCGGCACGGGTCCGGCGAGCCCGGTCTCCTCCAGCACCTCCGCCCGCAGCACCCCGGCCGCGTCCCCGGGCCGCCGCAGCGGCGCGAACAGCGAGAGGTCGATGTCCAGCCGCGCGGCCAGGTCGTGGGACCAGTCGTGGGTCCGGGGATCGATGAGCTGGGTGGTGGAGGCGTTGGTCAGCTCGGTGCCCTGCTCGCCGGTCAGCCAGTACGACAGCAGATCGGGCATGAGCAACAGCCTTTTGGCCTGGGCCAGTTGCCGGCTGCCACGGGCCGCCGTGAGCTGGTACAGCGTGTTGAACGGCGCGTACTGCAACCCTGTCGCCGCGTACAGCTCGGCGGCCGGGACGCGGGCCCACACCTTCTCCGCGACGCCCTCGGTCCGGGCGTCCCGGTAGTGCACCGGGTTGCCCAGCAGGGCACCGTCGGCGTCCAGCAGGCCGTAGTCCACGGCCCAGCTGTCGATGCCGACGGAGTCGACCTGGCCGGCCGCCCGCAGGCCCGCCAGCACCCCGGCGTACAGACCGAGCACGTCCCAGCGCAGCCCTTCCGGCACGCGCACGGGCCGGTTGGCGAAACGGTGCGCCTCGGCCAGCTCCAGCGAGTCCGGGCCGACGCGGCCGACCATCACGCGCCCGCTGGAGGCACCGAGGTCGACCGCGGCGTACGACTTCACGGCCGTCACCGGAGGAAGGCGGCCGCCACACCCGCGTCGACGGGGATGTGCAGACCGGTGGTGTGGGTGAGTTCGCCGCCCGTGAGCGCGAACACGGCGTTGGCCACGTGCTCGGGCAGCACCTCGCGCTTGAGGATGGTCCGCTGCGCGTAGAACTCGCCCAGCTTCTCCTCCTCCACCCCGTACACGGCCGCGCGCTTGGCGCCCCAGCCGCCCGCGAAGATGCCCGAGCCGCGCACCACGCCGTCGGGGTTGATGCCGTTGACGCGGATCCCGTGCTCGCCCAGCTCGGCCGCCAGCAGCCGCACCTGATGGGCCTGGTCGGCCTTGGTCGCGGAGTAGGCGATGTTGTTCGGGCCGGCGAAGACGGCGTTCTTCGACGCGATGTAGACGATGTCGCCGCCCAGTTCCTGGGCGATCATCACGCGGGCCGCCTCGCGGGAGACCAGGAACGAGCCCCGCGCCATGATGTCGTGCTGGAGGTCCCAGTCCTTCGCGGAGGTCTCCAGCAGCGGCTTGGAGATCGAGATGCCGGCGTTGTTGACGACGAGGTCGACCCCGCCGAAGGCGAGCGCCGCGGCCCGGAAGGCCTCGGCGATCTGCTCCTCGGAGGTGACGTCGACGGTCACCGCGACGGCCTTGTCCGGCCCGCCCAGCTCCTCGGCGACGGCGCCGGCGTTGTCCGCGTTGAGGTCGGCGACCACCACACACGCGCCCTCGGCGACCAGCCGGTGCGCGATCGCCCTGCCGATCCCGCTGCCCGCGCCTGTCACCAGCGCCACCCGCGTGGCCAGCGCCTTCGGCTTCGGCATCCGCCGGAGCTTGGCCTCCTCCAGTGCCCAGTACTCGATGCGGAACTTCTCCGACTCCTCGATCGGCGCGTACGTCGACACCGACTCGGCGCCGCGCATCACGTTGATCGCGTTGACGTAGAACTCGCCGGCCACCCGCGCGGTCTGCTTGTCCTTGCCGAAGGAGAACATGCCCACTCCGGGCACGAGCACGATCGCCGGGTCGGCGCCGCGCATCGCGGGGGAGTCCGGCTCGGCGTGCCGCCGGTAGTAGGCGGCGTACTCCTCACGGTAGGCGGCGTGCAGCTCCCTCAGCCGCGCCACCGCCTCCTCGACCGTGACGGTGGGCGGGAGGTCCAGGACGAGGGGCCGCACCTTGGTCCGCAGGAAGTGGTCCGGGCAGGAGGTGCCGAGCGCGGCCAGCCGCGGATGCTCGGCGGCGGCCAGGAAGTCCAGCACGACGCCGGAGTCGTCGAAGTGGCCGACCTGCGGCCGGTCCTGCGAGGCGATCGCCCGCACGTACGGCGCGAGCGCGGCGGCCCGCTCCCGGCGCTCGCCCTCGGGCAGCGCCCCGTAGCCCTCGACGAGGGGGCCGAACGGCTCGGCCTTGCCCCGCTCCGCCAGGAACGCCTCCGCGGTGCGGATGATGTGCAGCGAGTTGCGCTCACACTCCTCGGCGGTGTCCCCCCAGGCGGTGATCCCGTGCCCGCCGAGGACGCAGCCGACGGCCTGCGGGTTGGCCGCCTTCACGGCGGCGATGTCCAGCCCCAGCTGGAAACCGGGCCGGCGCCACGGCACCCACACCACGCTGTCCCCGAAGCACTCGGCGGTCAGCTTCTCCCCGTCGGCGGCGCAGGCGAGCGCGATCCCGGAGTCCGGGTGCAGGTGATCGACGTGGGCGGCGTCCACGAGGCCGTGCATGGCGGTGTCGATGGACGGCGCGGCGCCGCCCTTGCCGTGCAGGCAGTAGTCGAACGCGGCGACCATCTCGTCCTCGCGCTCGACGCCGGGATAGACGTCGACGAGCCCTCGCAGCCGGTCCAGCCGCAGTACGGCCAGCCCCGCCTCGGTGAGGGTCCCGAGGTCCCCACCGGACCCCTTCACCCACATCAGCTCGACGTCCCCACCGGTGACCGGATCGGTGTCGGTGCCCTTGGCGGACGTGTTGCCGCCGGCGTAGTTGGTGTTCCGGGGATCAGCGCCGAGCCGGTGCGAGCGGGCGACGAGAGCGGCGGCTTCGGGGTGGGTGGTCATGAACCTTCAGTCCTTACTAGACAGGGGCGAGTGCACTTGCTCCAGGGACGCGGGGAACCGCGCGACCAGCCACGGCGGACCCGCGGTCCGACACGGACAGGAGGGCGGACGCTCACGCGCCCCAACCTGCCTGCTCCCCGCCGACCCGCTCGGCGACGATCTTCTCGGCCCACCCGGACGCCTTGTACGCCTTGAGGGGCTCGGGGTCCAGACCCATCTCGTCCCGCACCTCGCGCAGCAGCGGCCGGACATCCGTGTTGTACGCGTCCATCAGCACCGCGTTCGCCTCCAGCACGTCGCCGGACGCCTGCGCCGCGGCCAACGCCGACCGGTCGACCAGCAGGGCTTTCGCCGTGGCCTCCTGGACGTTCATCACGGACCGGATGATCGCGGGGATCTTCGCCTCGATGTTGTGGCACTGGTCGAGCATGAACGCCACGTCGGAGTCGAACCCGCCGCCCCGGACGACCTCGTACATGATGCGGAACAGCTGGAAGGGGTCGGCCGATCCCACCATCAGGTCGTCGTCGGCGTAGAAGCGCGAGTTGAAGTCGAACCCGCCGAGTTTGCCCTCGCGCAGCAGCGTGGCCACGATGAACTCGATGTTGGTGCCCGGCGCGTGGTGCCCGGTGTCGACGACGACCTGCGCCTTGGATCCGAGCTTGAGGCAGTGCGCGTAGGCGGTGCCCCAGTCCGGCACGTCGGTCGTGTAGAACGCCGGCTCGAACAGCTTGTACTCCAGCAGCAGCCGCTGCCCGTCCCCGAGCCGCTCGTAGACCTCGGCGAGGCCCTCGGACAGCCGGTCCTGGCGGGCCCGGATGTCGTCCTGGCCGGGGTAGTTCGTGCCGTCGGCGAACCACAGCTTGAGATCGGCGGAGCCGGTCGCGTCCATGATGTCGACGCACTCCAGGAGGTGGTCGACGGCCTTGCGGCGGACCGCGGCCTCCGGGTGGCAGATGCTGCCCAGCTTGTAGGCGTCGTCCTGGAAGGTGTTGGAGTTGATCGTGCCCAGCTTCACCCCCCGGTCCTCGGCATGTTTCGCAAGTGCGGAGTAGTCCTCCACCTTGTCCCACGGGATGTGCAGGGCCACGGTCGGGGCGACGCCGGTGAACTCGTGCACCTTCGCGGCGTCGTCGAGCTTCTCCCGCGGGTCGCGCGGCACGCCCTCCTGGGCGAACACCTTGAAGCGGGTCCCGGAGTTCCCGTACGCCCACGACGGCGTCTCTACGGCCTGGGTCTTCAGCGCGGCCTTCACCGCGGCGGGGTCGGTCACTTGCGGCTCCTGTGACATCGGTCCGGAAAGACAACCTGAACGGCTTCCGGAAAGGCTTCCGGGTGAAACGATTCAGAACGGGAAGCTATGAGCCCGCCGGGGGTGTGTCAACCCCTCTGTCCAGGACCGCTTTCCGTGACCGGTGCGTGACCTTCGACTATCGAAAACTTTTCGAGACGAACCCATTGACGCGACATGTCGCTCATGCCTAACGTCCCGGCAATCCAGTTGAAACCTTTCACGACGTCGTGGCGGCCCCCAGGGACTGTCGGCGGACGTCGTCGAGGAGCCATCCATGACCCACCCGTCCGACACGGGACAAGCCCCGGTGCTGGCGCTCAGGGACGTTTCCAAGTCCTTCGGCGCCGTACGCGCTCTGCGGGGTGTCTCCCTGGAGCTGTTCCCCGGCGAGGTGCACGCTCTCGCCGGCGAGAACGGCGCGGGCAAGTCGACCCTCATCAAGACGCTCGCCGGAGTGCACCGACCGGACGCCGGTCAGGTGCTGCTCGACGGCGAGCCCGTCGTCTTCCACGGCCCCGGCGACGCCCGCGACGCCGGAATCGCCGTCATCTACCAGGAGCCCACGCTCTTCCCCGACCTTTCGATCGCCGAGAACATCTTCATGGGCCGCCAGCCCCGGCGGGCCCTCGGCCGCATCGACCACAAGGCCACTCGCGAGGCCACCGCCGCCCTGATGCGGCGCCTGGGCGTGGACCTGGACCCGGACCGCCCGGCGCGCGGCCTGTCGATCGCGGACCAGCAGATCGTGGAGATCGCCAAGGCGCTCTCCTTCGACGCCCGCGTCCTCATCATGGACGAGCCCACCGCCGCCCTCACCGGCAGCGAGGTCGCACGCCTCTTCGGGGTCGTGCGCACCCTGCGCGACCAGGGCGCCGCGGTGCTGTTCATCTCCCACCGGCTGGAGGAGATCTTCGAGATCTGCCGGCGGGTCACGACCCTGCGCGACGGCGCCCGGATCGCCGGCGAGCTTCTCGACGGCATGACCGAGGACGACCTGGTCCGCCGCATGGTCGGCCGCGACCTCGACGAGCTGTACCCCAAGCAGTACGTCGAGCCGGGCGAGGTCGCCCTCAGCGTGCGCCGGCTGACCCGCGAGGGCGTCTTCACCGACGTCTCCTTCGAGGTCCGGCGCGGCGAGATCGTCGGCCTCGCCGGCCTGGTCGGCGCCGGGCGCACCGAGGTCGCCCGCGCCGTGTTCGGCATCGACCGCTGGGACGCCGGGGAGGTGGAGGTCGGCGGCCGCAGGCTCACCAACGGCGCCCCGTCCACCGCCATGGCCGCGGGCCTCGCCCTGGTCCCCGAGGACCGGCGCGCCCAGGGCCTGGTGATGGACATGTCCATCGAGCGCAACATCGGCCTGACCGGACTCCGTACGACCGTGAAGGCCGGACTGATGGACCGCGGCGCGGAACGCAGCCGCTCCCTCGACTGGGCGGTCCGGCTCCAGGTGAAGTACGCCCGGATCGCCGACACCGTCAACACGCTCTCCGGCGGCAACCAGCAGAAGGTCGTCCTCGCCAAGTGGCTGGCCACCGGGCCCAAGGTGCTCATCGTCGACGAGCCCACCCGCGGCATCGACGTCGGCACCAAGGCCGAGGTGCACCGGCTGCTGTCCGAGCTGGCCGCCGACGGGGTCGCCGTCCTGATGATCTCCTCCGACCTGCCCGAGGTCCTCGGCATGGCCGACCGCGTGCTGGTGATGCACGAGGGCCGGCTCACCGCCGAGATCCCCCGCTCCGACGCCACCGAGGAAACCGTGATGGCCGCAGCCACGGGGAGGGCCGCCGCATGACGGTGACCGCTCCCGAAGCCCCCGCCGCCGAGGTGTCCAAGGCCGACGGCACCCGCCTGGTGGACCGCGTCTTCAAGATGCGCGAACTGGCCATCCTGCTCGTCTTCCTGGTGATGATCGGCATCACCCAGGCCGGCAACAGCGAGTTCCTGTCCGAGCAGGGCATCAAGGACCTGCTGCTCAACGCGACGATCCTGGTCCTCGTCGCCACCGGCCAGTCCCTCGTCGTCATCACCCGCAACGTCGACCTGTCCGTCGGCTCCACGCTCGGCATCAGCGCCTTCGCCGCCGGCGTCTACCTCCAGGACGGCGGCGACCCGGTCGTCGCGGTCGCCCTCGCGGTCCTGCTCGGCATCGGCTTCGGCCTGCTGAACGGCCTCCTGGTCAGCCTCGGCCAGGTGCCGGCCCTGGTCGTCACCCTCGGCACGCTGTACATCATCCGCGGCATCGACTCCATCTGGGTCGGCTCCCGGCAGATCACCGCGGCCGACCTCCCGGAGGGATTCGTCGACTTCGGCTCCGGCGGCCTCTCCGCGGTGCCCTGGCTCGCGATGATCGCGCTCGTCGTCCTGATCGCCACCGCCTACTACCTCAAGCAGTTCGGCAGCGGCCGCGAGCTGTACGCGCTCGGCTCCAACCCGGAGGCCGCCCGCCTCGCCGGCATCCCCGTCCGCAAGCGGATCCTCGTCGCCTACACCTTCTGCGGCGCCCTCGCCGGCCTCGCCGGGGCCCTGTACCTGGCCCGGTTCGGCAACGTCGACTCCGGCACCGGCAACGGCTACGAACTCACCGTCGTCAGCGCCGTCGTCGTCGGCGGTGTGGTCTTCACCGGCGGCTCCGGCAGCGTCTACGGCGCCGCCCTCGGAGCCCTGCTGCTGACCTCCATCAACAGCGTGCTGCCCGCCCTCGGCGTCAGCTCCGTCTGGGTGCTCGCCATCAACGGCATCCTGCTCCTCCTCGCCATCGCCGTCGACCGCGTGGTCGCGCTACGGGTGGCCTCGGCACTGAAGAAGAGGAACGCCCGCCATGCCTGAGTCCGGGTCCCTGGTGAATCGCGCCGTCCGGTGGGACACCGTCGTGGGCGCCCTCCTGATCGTCCTGCTCCTGCTGTCCTTCTCCCTCGTGGACGGCTTCGGCAACGCCCTCAACCTGTCCTTCCTGATCGGCAACACCCTCCCCATCGCGCTCATCGCCCTGCCGATGACCCTGCTGGTCGTCTCCGGCGAGATCGACCTGTCCGTCGCCTCCACGGCCGGCCTGTCCGGCGCGGTGATGGGCGCCCTGTGGAACCAGGGCATGACCATCGAGGCGATCATCCCGGTCTGCCTGCTGCTCGGCGTGGTCTGCGGCCTGGTCAACGGCCTGCTGGTGACCCGACTCGGGCTGCCGTCCCTCGCCGTCACCATCGGCACCATGGCCGCCTACCGGGGCGTCGCGCAGATCGTGCTCGGCTCCGACGCGGTGACCGACTTCCCCACCCAGTACCTGGACTTCGCGGCCGGGCGCATCGGGGACACCTTCGTCCCGCAGGCCCTCCTACCCTTCGTGGTCCTCCTCGCGATCGCCGTGGTCGCCCTGCACGCCACCCCGTTCGGCCGCTCCCTGTTCGCCATCGGCGCCAACGAGGAGGCGGCCCGGTTCGCCGGCATCCGGGTCAAGCGCCACAAGCTCGTCCTGTTCACGCTGACCGGCCTGATGGCCTCCCTCACCGGCGTCTTCTGGGCCCTGCACTACGCCAGCGCCCGCTACGACAACGCCACCGGCCTCGAACTCTCCGTCGTCGCCGCGGTGCTGCTCGGCGGCATCGACTTCGACGGCGGCAAGGGCACCCTCGGCGGCGCCGTCGCCGGTGTCTTCCTGCTCGGCGCCCTGCAGAACGTGATGAGCCTCCAGGACGTCTCCGCCCAGTCGCAGATCGTCGTCACCGGCGTCCTGCTCGTCCTCTCCGTGCTCGGCCCCCGCGTCGCCCGCCAGATCGCCGTCGCACGGGCCGGCCGCCGCTCCGCGTCCCCGCCACCACCGGCGGCGACACCCGCCCCGACCCCGTGACCCCTCAGCCGCCGCCCGCTTCCCCGCGTACTCACAAAGGACCCTCCGTCATGCGCAAGTCAACCCTCCGCCGTACCTGCGCGGCCCTCGCCGCCGTCACCTCCCTCGCGCTCGCCGCCACCGCCTGCGGCGGCACCACCAAGGAGGACGTGAAGAACGAGAGCACCGGCGCCGCGGCCTCCGGCGGCAAGGCCGACCCGAACGCCGCCACCAAGAAGGGCCTCACCGTCGGCTTCCTGCCCAAGCAGGTCAACAACCCCTACTTCACCAGCTCCGACAAGGGCGGCGAGGCAGCCCTGAAGGAGCTGGGCTCCAGCTACAAGGAGGTCGGCCCCTCCAGCGCCACCGACACCTCGGGCCAGGTGAGCTACGTCAACACCCTGACCCAGCAGCAGGTCGACGCGATGGCCGTGTCCGCGCAGGACCCCGGCGCCCTGTGCACCGCGCTCAAGCAGGCCATGAGCAACAAGATCAAGGTCGTCACCTACGACTCCGACACCAACCCCGAGTGCCGCAACGCCTTCGTCTCCCAGGCGTCCGCCGAGGACCTCGGCCGCACCGAGGTGCAGCTGCTCGCCGAACAGATCGGCTACAAGGGCGAGATCGCCGTCCTGTCCGCCGCGCAGACCGCCACGAACCAGAACATCTGGATCGACTTCATGAAGGACGAGCTGAAGGACCCCAAGTACAAGGACGTCAAGCTCGTCAAGGTCGCCTACGGCAACGACGACGCCCAGCAGTCCTTCCAGCAGACCCAGGGCCTGCTCCAGGAGTACCCGAACCTGAAGGGGATCATCTCCCCGACCACCGTCGGCATCAAGGCCGCCGCCCAGTACCTGTCCGGCTCCAAGTACAAGGGCAAGGTCAAGCTGACCGGCCTCGGCACCCCCAACGACATGCGCAAGTACGTCAAGAACGGCACCGTCGACGCCTTCGAGCTGTGGGACCCCTCCAAGCTCGGCGCGCTCGCCGCACAGACGGCCGTGGCGCTGGTCTCCGGTCAGATCACCGGCGCGCAGGGCGAGACCTTCAAGGCCGGCGGCACCAGCTACACCATCGGCAAGGACGGCGTGATCAGCCTCGGCAAGCCGACCGTGTTCGACGCCAAGAACATCGACCAGTTCAACTTCTGAGCAACCAAGGGGTGTTGATGCAGCGCGTGTGCTTCCTGCTGAAGGTCCGGGCGGACCGCCTCGACGAGTACCGCGAGCGGCACGCCGCCGTCTGGCCGGAGATGCTCGCGGCGCTCTCCGCCACCGGCTGGCACAACTACTCGCTCTTCCTGCGCGAGGACGGACTGCTCGTCGGCTACCTGGAGACCGAGGACTTCGCCGCGGCCCAGGCCGGCATGGAGGCCACCGAGGTCAACGCCCGCTGGCAGGCGGAGATGGCGCCGTTCTTCGAGTCGCTGGACGGCGCCCGGCCCGACGAGGCCATGAAACCGCTCACCGAGGTCTTCCACCTCGCCTGACCCACCGCAACCTCCCCCCCCCCGTTCACCTCGTACGACGACGGAGTCCCCGAGATGAAAAGACGTACGCTGCTCGGCGCGGCCCTGGCCGGTGCCGTGGCCACCCCCGCCCTCGCCGCCGGCACCGCACGGGCCGCAGACCCCGGCCCCTCGGTGACGAGGACCGGCACCACGACCCTCGACGGCCAGGCGCTCTACTTCGTCTCGTACGACGGCCTGGTCAACAACAACTCCTTCCAGAAGAACGCCCTGCTGACCTACAAGGGCTACCAGTACGCCGTCTGGTACACCGCCGACCGGGGCGCCGTCGTCGGCCGCCGCGTCCTCGGCGGCAGCACCTGGTCCACCGTGAAGGTCGGCCACGCGCTCCGCTACGACGACTCCCACAACGTCATCTCCATGGGCGTCTCCAGGTCCGACGGCCGGCTCCACCTCAACATGGACTCGCACAGCGACGGGTTCACCTACGTCAAGTCGGTCGCCGGCCTCCTGGACAACCCGTCCGGGCTGAGCTGGACCGCGAGCCGCTTCGGCGCACCGCAGTCCACGCTCGACGGACTCGCGCTCACCTCGCAGTTCACCTACCCGCAGTTCGTCTCCACCCCCGACGGCAGGCTCCAGCTCAGCTACCGGGCCGGGATATCCGGCAACGGCCGCAACGCGCTCGCGGAGTACGACGGCACCAAGTGGACCGACCTCGGCGAGTGGTCGGCCTCCACCGGCACCTACACCAGCGAGCACGGCTCCAGCACGGCCCGCAACATGTACCTCCACGGCATCGACTACGACCGCGTCGGCCGGCTGCACGCCTTCTTCACCTGGCGCGAGCAGAACGGTGCCGTCATGTGCAACGGCGGCGGCATCACCAACCACGACACCGGTTACGTCTACTCCGACGACCGCGGCCGTACCTGGCGCAACGACGCGGGCACGGTGGTCGGCTCCACCGGCGGCTCCGACAAGGTCTCCGTCACCGACGCCGCACTGGTCGTCGACCCGCTCAACCCGGACCACTCCCTGATGAACCAGGAGAGCCAGGCCACCGACTCGGCCGGCCGCCCGCACGCGATCATCAGCTACGTCCCCGGCCGCTTCGGCCAGTGCACCACGAACTACGTCGCCGACCGCACCGCGAACGGCCGCGCCTTCCACCTCCGCAAGAACGCCTCCGGGGCCTGGCAGAAGACGGAGATCCCGGTCCCGCTCAACTCCAGCCAGCGCACCAGGCTGGTCCTCGACAGGTACGACAACGCCTACGCGATCCTCCCGTTCGGCCGGATCGCCGGCGCCTCGAAGGCCTCCGGACACACCGACTGGAAGCTCCTGTTCGACGGCGCCGGCCTCAACGCCTTCGGGGAGGTCCTCATCGACGAGACCAGGATCGCGCAGGACGGCGTCCTGTCCGTCCTCTACCAGGAGAGGTCGAGCGGAACGACCCCCTCGGCGCTCCACGTCGTCGATTTCCGGCTGCCCGCCTGACCGGTCCGGTACGCGGCGGGAGGGCGGTAATGTGAAGGCCCCCCGCCGCCCCCTCGACCCTGTCTCTCTGGAGGTCCCTGCCTGATGGCCCAGTCGGTGGGAATCAAGGACGTCGCCCGCGCCGCCGGAGTCTCGGTCGGCACGGTGTCCAACGTCATCAACCGCCCGGACACCGTGGCCACGGAGACCCGCGCGCGGGTGCTGTCCGCGATCGACCGGCTCGGCTACGTCCGCAGTGAGTCCGCCCGCCAGTTGCGGGCGGGCCGCAGCCGGATCATGGGGCTGCTCGTCCTCGACATGGGCAACCCCTTCTTCGTGGACGTCGCCCGCGGCGCCGAACGGGCCGCCCGGCAGGCGGGGCTGGGCGTGATGGTGTGCAACAGCGCCGAGAGCGCCGGCGAGGAGGCCGAGTACCTGTCCCTCTTCGCCGAACAGCGGGTGCGGGGCGTCCTGCTCACCCCGGCCGACGCCACCGGCCGCAACATCGCCGCGTTCCGCCGCCACGGCATCCCGTTCGTCCTGGTCGACCGCGTCTCCGAGGGCACCACCGAGTGCTCGGTCTCCGTGGACGACGTGGCCGGCGGCGCCCTCGCCGTACGCCATCTCCTGGACGCCGGACACCGCTCCGTCGCGTACGTCAGCGGCCCGCCCGGACTCACCCAGATCCGCGACCGCCGCACCGGCGCCCTGCGCGCCCTCGCCGAGGCCGGCCTCGGCCCCGACCGCCTGCGCGAACTGCCCACCGAGCGGCTGGACGTGGCCGCCGGCCGGGACGCGGGCGCCCGCCTCCTCGGCCTGGCCGACCGTCCCACCGCCGTGTTCTGCGCCAACGACCTGCTCGCCCTCGGCGTCCTCCAGGCCATGTACGCGGCCGGCGTGAACGTCCCCGACGACCTCGCGATCGTCGGCTACGACGACATCGAGTTCGCCGCCGCCGCGGCCGTACCCCTGACGTCCGTCCGCCAGCCGGCCGTCACCATGGGCGCCCTGGCCGCCGACATGCTGCTGGAGGAGACCGAGGAGGAGTCCGGCGGCGCGATACGCGCGCACGAGCACCGCCGCGTCGTGCTCCAGCCGGAACTGGTGGTGCGCCGGTCCAGCCTGTCGTCCCGCTGACCGGCCGTTCAGCAGCGCCCGGTCCCGGACCGGCAGCGGACCGACCGGCCGTTCAGCGGCCGTTCATGATCCCCCGGGCTCCGCCGGCGCCCGGACATGTGCTGGACTGGAGGCGGCCCGCACCTCGATCGCCACGGGAGCCCCACGTTGTCCGTCAGCTACCGCCAGCCCGGCGTCGTCCTCACCGACCGCCGCTTCACCGTCCCCCTCGACCACGCCGACCCGGCGGGGGAGACGATCGAGCTGTACGCACGCGAGGTCGTCGCGAGCGACAAGGCGCGGCAGGACCTCCCCTGGCTGGTCTACCTCCAGGGCGGACCCGGCTTCGGCGCCCAGCGGTTCGTCGGCCGGCAGTCCTGGCTCGACCGCGCCCTGACGGAGTACCGCGTCCTCCTCCTCGACCAGCGCGGCACCGGCGCCTCCGCACCCGCCAACCGTCAGACGCTCCCGCTGCGCGGCGGCCCCGCCGAACAGGCCGACCACCTGACCCGTTTCCGCGCCGACTCCATCGTCCGCGACTGCGAACTGGTGCGCCGCGAGGTCACCGGCGGCGCCCCCTGGACCGTCCTCGGCCAGAGCTTCGGCGGCTTCTGCACGGTCACCTATCTCTCCCTCGCCCCCGAAGGGCTCGCCGCCGCCGTGATCACCGGCGGCCTGCCCTCCCTGGACGCCCACGCCGACGACGTCTACCGGGCCGCCTACCCGCGCATGGAACGCAAGGTCGCCGCGCACTACGCCCGCTACCCGCAGGACGTCGAGCGCGCCCGGCGGATCGCCGAGCACCTGCTCCACCACGAGGTGACCCTCCCGAACGGCTACCGCCTGGGCGCCGAGGCCTTCCAGACCCTCGGCATCCTCCTCGGCGGCAGCGAGGGCAGCCACCGACTGCACTTCCTCCTCGAGGACGCCTTCGTGCCCACCCCGAAGGGCCCCGCCCTGTCCGACGCCTTCCAGGAGGAGGTCCAGGGACTCCTGTCGTACGCCTCGCACCCCCTGTACGCCCTCGTCCACGAGTCGGTCTACGCCCAGGACGACCGGCCCACCGCCTGGTCGGCGGAGCGGGTGCGCGCCGAGTTCCCGCAGTTCGACGCGGCCAGGACCCTCGCGGGCGACGGACCGCTGCTGCTGACCGGCGAGACCGTCCACCCCTGGATGTTCGACCGCGACCCCGCGCTGCGCCCGCTGCGCGAGACCGCCGACCTCCTCGCCGCCCGCACCGACTGGACCCCCCTGTACGACCCGGCCCGCCTCGCCGCCAACGAGGTCCCGGTCGCCGCGGCGATCTACCACGACGACCTGTACGTCGACACCGCCCACTCCCTGCGGACCGCCCGCGCCATTCGCGGCCTGCGCACCTGGGTCACCGACGAGTTCGAGCACGACGGCGTCCGCACGAGCGGCCCCCGCGTCCTGGACCGGCTGCTGGCGCTGACCCGCGACGAGGCCTGACCCGGAGGAGGGCCCCAGGGTAGGGACCACGACCGTGCCGACGACCCCCCGGCTCACCCCCATGCCCGAGGACCGGCGGCGCACCCTCGCCGTCGTCGCACACCCGGACGGCCTGGGGTAGGGCTGCTAGGCGGCGATCGCCGCCCTCGGGCGCCGGAAGGGCGTCCGCCGGGTCGCCGTCGCCGGGTCCGCGACCCCCACGCACGCCGTGGACGCGGCGCCGGACCGGAGCGGGCCGTCGCCTCGCTGCGGCAACACCGGGCCTTCGTCGAGGCGTTGACCGACGAGGACCCCGGGACCTGCGTACGGGCCTTCCTGCCCGAGGTGGCACAGTCCGTGGGGGAACGGTCCGGCGGTACACCGGGGGTGGCCTTCGAACCGTTCGGCCGACAGGGCCCGCAGGGCCGACAGAGGAGAGGAACAGGGGGAACCGTGAACGACGAGGACGCATCGGCGGCCCGTTTCGAGGAGCACCGGGCCCATCTGGGCGCCGTGGCCTACCGGATGCTGGGCTCGCTCACCGAGGCCGACGACGCGGTCCAGGAGACCTGGCTGAAGTTCGTCCGCGCCGACACGAGCGAGGTGCGCAATCTCGGCGGCTGGCTCACCACCGTGGCCGGCCGGGTCTGCCTGGACCTGCTCCGCACCCGCGCGGCCCGCCGGGAGCAGCCCCTCGACGACGGCTACGACACCTTCGTGCCCGACCCGGTGATCCGCCCCCTGGCCCACACCGACCCGGAACAGGAGGTGCTGCGGGCGGACTCGGTGGGCCTCGCCCTGCTCGTCGTCCTGGAGACCCTGGAGCCCGCCGAGCGGCTCGCGTTCGTCCTGCACGACATGTTCGGCGTGCCCTTCGACGACATCGCGCCGATCGTGGACCGCGGCACGGCCGCCACCCGCCAGCTCGCCAGCCGTGCCCGGCGCCGGGTCCAGGGCGCCACGCCCTCGGCGGAACCCGACCGCGCGCGGCAGCGGAAGGTGGTCGAGGCCTTCATGGCCGCCGCCCGCGCCGGCGACTTCGAGGCGCTGCTCGCCGTCCTCGACCCCGACGTGGTGCTGCGCGCCGACTCGGGGACGACGGTGCGGGGCGCGGCCGCGTCCAAACTGGTGCGCGGCGCGGAGGCCGTCGCCCGACAGGCCCTGCTGTTCCGCCGGTTCGCCTCCCACGACCGGCTCGTCCTGGTCAACGGCGAGGTCGGCGTCCTCAACGCCCCGGACGGCGTCCTGCGGGCGGTCCTTGGCTTCACGGTCGCGGACGACACCATCGTCGCCCTGCACATCCTGGCCGACCCCGAGCGGCTCGCGGCCCTGGAGGTGTCGCCGGACGCCGACTGACGCGGACCGTGAGGGCGGGCGGGCCGGAGGCCGACAGGGGGCCCACACCCCGTTTCCCGGGGAGGCGTCGCCCGCCGTCGCGGACGACGGTGCCGTCAGGCGGAGCGACCCCGCGTCCGTCGGCCCCCCGCCGCGGCCGGCTGCCGACTCGGTGACGTCCGAGGCCGCCCTCTCGCTCGGACGGGAGGCCCCCGCCCCACGGCCTTACAGCCCCACGGCTCCCGAGTCCCACGGCCCCGGAGCCCGCAGTCCCGCAGCGCCGGCGGACGTCCTCGTTCCGCGCGAGCGCCGCGCACCGGTGCGCGGACAAGGAGCGCAGGTCAGTAGGGTGGACGGAATGCGAGACCAGACCGTGGACCGGAAAGACCTGCGCGGCGACTGCGAGAACTGCTTCGGGCTGTGCTGCGTGGCCCTGCCCTTCGCCCGCTCCGCGGACTTCGCCCTCGACAAGGACGCCGGAAAGCCCTGCCCCAACCTGGGCGAGGACCACCGCTGCGGCATCCACGCCCGGCTGCGGCACAAGGGCTTCAACGGCTGCACGGTCTACGACTGCTTCGGCGCCGGCCAGCAGGTCTCGCAGGTCACCTTCGGCGGCCGGGACTGGCGTACGGCCCCCCGGGACGAGACCCGCAGCATGATGGAGGTCTTCCCGGTGGTCCGGCACCTCCACGAACTCCTCTGGTACCTCACCGAGGCCCACGCCCTGCCCGCGGCCCGCCCGATCCACCCCGAGCTGGGACGGGCGCTCGAGCGCACCGAGGAGCTGACCCGGGGCACCCCGGAGGAACTCGCCGCGCTGGACGTGCCGGCCCACCGCGAGGAGGTCAACGCCCTGCTCCTGCGGACCAGCGAACTGGCCCGCGCGGGCCTGCCCGGCCGCAGGAAGGAACACCGGGGGGCCGACCTGATGGGGGCCCGCCTCAAGGGCGCCGACCTGCGCGGCGCGAACCTGCGGGGCGCCCTGCTCATCGCCGCCGACCTGCGCGGAGCCGACCTGAGGGGTGCCGACCTCATCGGAGCCGACCTGCGCGACGCCGACCTCACGGACGCCGACCTGACCGGCGCGCTCTTCCTGACCCAGCCGCAGCTCACCGCGGCCCGGGGGAGCGCGGGCACGCGGCTGCCGGGGTCAGTCGGCCGGCCCGCGCACTGGACAGCGGGGCGCTGAGGCGGCCTCCTCCGCCACCGGTTCGGCCACCGTGGCCGCCGTCGGGGCGCGCCGTTCCAGCCGTAGCCGCAGCCCTTCCGGCATCAGCGTCAGCCGTTCGGCCACCCGCAGGCGGTAGCCGGGGTCGGGCACCAACTCGTAGCGGCGCAGCAGCAGGCCGAGCACCAGCGTGGCCTCGTGCAGCGCGAACTGCCGCCCGATGCAGGCCCGCGCCCCGGTGCCGAACGGCTTGAAGGTGTGCGGGGCACGCGCGCGTACCGCGCCCGGCTCGAAGCGGTCCGGGTCGAACTCCTCGGCGTCGGCGCCCCACACCTCGGGGTCGCGGTGCAGCATCGCCGTCAGCACCAGCGCCCAGCCGCCCCGCCGCATCGGATGCTCACCGGCCAGGACGGTGTCCTCGCGGGCCTCCCGGGCGAACGCGGGCGCCGTCGGCCACAGCCGCAGCGACTCGTCGAGGACCCGGCGCACGTATCGCAGCCGGGCCACCTGGTCGTACCCCGGCACCGGGGCGTCGCCCCACACCCGGTCCACCTCGGCGCGGGCCCGGGCGGCCACCTCGGGGTGCCGGGACAGGTAGTGCAGGGCGAAGGAGAGAGCGCCCGAGGTGGTCTCGTGACCGGCGACCAGGAAGGTGACGACCTGGCGCCGTACGTTCTCCGCGGACAGCCGCTCCCCGGTGCTCGGGTGGGCCGTGTCCAGCATCCGGTCGAGAAGGTCGCCGTCGCCGCCCGGACCCGCCCGGCGGGCCCGCACCAACGCGTCGACCGTGCGGTCGAGGTAGGCGATGTCGGCCTCGTTGCGGCGCGTGGCCCGCCACAGCAGCCGGGGCGACGGCACGGTGTTGAGCCGCTGCGCGTAGCTCAGGGTGCCCACCATCGCCGTCACGAAGGGGTGCGGCCGGGGCCGTTCGAAGGAGCCGAAGTCGTGCCCGAAGCCGGTGCGCGCGATCGTCTCCAGCGTCAGCTTCGTCATGTCGCCGGGCACGTCCACACCGTGGCCCGAGGCCGCCGCGCGGTCCCAGTGACCGGTCAGCCGCTCCGCCACGTCCAGCATCATCGGGTGGTAGGCCTCCATGGCCTCCCGGCTGAACCCGGGCGCCAGCACGTCGTGCGCCAGCTGCCAGTTGGGCTCGTGGTTGTACGCCGTGAACAGGGCGTCCCCGACCACCGGCCGCAGGTTGGCGACCCCGAGCCCCACGTGCTTGGCGAACCGTGTCTCGTCCGCCATGTCGGCCGCGAGCCGCGCACCCCAGACGAAGACGAACTCCCGGCCGAAGGCGCGCCGACGGAATATCGGCCCGAGCCGGCGGCCGTACGTCAGGGAGTCCTGTACCGGGGTCCGGTGGCTCGCGCCGAGCACGTCCCCGAGGAGCGGCAGCCGGTACGGCGGGCGCGGGATGCGCCGCAGTTCGGGCCACCCCTGTTCGGCGTCGCGGAACCCCTTCGGCAGCGCGGTCCCGGTCTCCGGGCCCGGTCGCGGCCCGGCCCGCGTGCCCCGCTCCGCCCCGGACGTCGTCTCCGCCATGACGCGATCTCCTTTGATCCTGCGGCAGGTCGAGCGTGTTGTACGTGGGTTCAATAACGCTTCCAGTCTCGTCCCGTCGCTGATCCGGCGTCAAGTAGAGTGCCGGCATGGCCGCCAACCAGGGGGAGCGCACCCGGCGCCGCCTCAGCATCGAGGAGCGCCGCGAGCAGCTTCTGTCGGTCGGCGCGCGCCTGTTCTCGGAGAGTCCGTACGACCAGGTGCGGATCGAGCAGGTCGCCGAGATCGCGGGTGTCTCGCGGGGGTTGCTGTACCACTACTTCCCGGCCAAGCGGGAGTTCTTCGCGGCGGTCGTCGAGCGGGAGAGCGAGCGGATGCTGCGCATGACGGCGGCGGTCCCCGGCGTGCCCGTCCGCGAACAGCTCACCGCCGGCCTGGACACCTACCTGGAGTACGTCCGCGCCCACGCGCACGGCTATCGCGCCTTCCACCGGGCGGACGCGGCCGGCGACCAGGCCGTGCGCCGCGTCTACCAGCGGGCGCTGGCCGCCCAGGAGCGCCAGATCCTCGCGGCACTCGCCGCCGATCCCGAGTTCGGCGCGCTGTTCGGGGAGCGTGCCGAGGTGCGCCTCGCGGTGCGCGGCTGGCTGGCGTTCACCACGGCGGTGTGCCTGGAGTGGCTGCGCGGGTCCGGCGACGCGCTGTCCCGGGAGCAGGTCCGGGAGCTGTGCGCGCGGGCGCTGCTCGGCGTCATCGCCCGCTGAAGGTGCCACGGCTTCGGGGGGAGTGGTTGGCCTACGCCCCGGACTCCGATAGGTTAGGCAAGGCTTACCTAAGGAGGTTGGGGATGGGTGACAGCGACAGCTGGACGGCCGCGCCCGGCGTGGCGGAACGGGCCCGCTCGGTGCTCGCCGCGTCGTGGTCCTGCGCGGTGACCGCGGACGGCGGCCGCGAGGAGTTCGTCGGCGCGCACACCGTCGGCGACGACGGGCAGGTGGTCCTGCGCGTTCCGCGGGACAACGCGCTGCTGACAGCCGCGATCCTCGCGCCGCGCGGTGAGCCGTCCGCCGTGCTGGAGTTCGCCGACGTCGCGCCCGTCCCGGTCCGGGACCGCGTCCGCGCCCGGCTCTGGCTGGCCGGCTGGTTCGTCCCCGGGGACGGCCACCTCGCCTTCCACGCCACCCGCGTCGTGCTGAAGGAGTCCGCAGCGGTCGTCGTCGCCCTCGACGAGTTCGCCGCCGCCGAGCCCGACCCGCTGGCCCTGGCCGAGGCGCACCTGCTCACCCACCTCGCCGACGCCCACCCCGACGCCGTGGAGCGGCTCACCCGGCTCGTCCGCGCGCAGAACCTGCACGGCGCCGTCCGGGTCAGGCCGCTCGCCGTCGACCGGCACGGACTGACGCTGCGCATCGAACGCGCCCGCTCCCACGGCGACGTACGGCTGCCCTTCCATGCCCCGGCCGACGACGTCGGGCAGCTCACCGAGCGCATGCACGTCCTGCTCACGCAGGCCGCCGCCGCGTCCTGCCCGCGTGCCCTACAGCGGCAGCGCACAGACCGCGACGGGTGACGCGAACGGCTCGCCCGCGCGTCGCAGGGCACCGTCGCGGCCGTCCACCCGGAACACGCCGACCGTGCCGGAGCGCTGGTTGGCGACGAACAGCAGCCCGCCGTCGGGGGAGAGGGCGAGCTGGCGGGGGAACTCCCCGCCCGACGGCACCGTGCCGAGCAGCCGCAGCCGCGCCCCGTCCGCCTCGACGGCGTAACGCGCGATCGTGTCGTCGCCCCGGTTGGCGAGGAAGGCGTACGCGCCGTCCGGCGTGACGGCGAGCTGCGCCGGGTGGTTGGTGCCCGCCTTCGCTCCCGTGGACTGCGGCCGGCCGATCACCAGGCGGCCGGAGGAGGGGTCGTACGCGCAGACCGAGACCGTGTCGTCGACCTCGTCGGCCAGGTACGCGTACCGGCCGCCGGGGTGGAAGGTGAGATGACGCGGACCCGCGCCCGGCCGGGTGTGGGCCTGCGCGACCTCCGCCAGCGTGCCCGCCCGCTGGTCCAGCCGGTAGGAGTAGACGGTGTCGGTGCCGAGGTCCACGGCGAGGACATGGCCGCCGTCCGGGGCCGTGACGATCTGGTGCGCGTGCGGGCTGTCCTGACCCGGTCCGGGCGCCGGACGGCTGTGGGTGACCAGGTCGGTGCGCTCGCCGAGCGCCCCCGAGGCGTCGATCGGATGCACGGCGACCGTGCCCGAGCCGTAGTCGGCGCTCAGCAGCCAGCGGCCGCCCGGATGCACCGACAGATGACAGGTGTGCGCCCCGCCCGTCGCCCGGCTCCCCAGCACCCGGCGGTCCGCCGTGCGCACGGCGGCCACGGCACCGCTCTCCCGCTCCTGGACGGCGTACAGGGTCCGGCCGTCCGGATGCGCGGCGAGGTAGGACGGGTCGGGGACGCCGGTGATCGTGCCGGCGCCGGTGATCCGGCCCGACACGGGGTCGTACGAGGCGACGCCGATGCCCTTGCCGCCGCCCTCGGCGGAGGTGTAGGCGCCGAGGTACAGGGGCCGGGGGCCGGACGGCCTCCTCGGGGGCTGCGAGGAGGCGGAGGTCGTGGAGGCGGCGGACGGCCCGGCCGGGGTGCCGCTCGCCGTGCCGCCGTCCGGTGCGGCGGGGGTGCCCGGCCGGTCGGCCCCGCAGCCGGCCAGGGCCGGCCCCGCGGTGCCCGCGCCGAGCGCCGCGAGGAAACGACGCCTGCTCCAGCCTCCGTGTGCCGCTTCCGTCCCACTGCCCATGTGCCGCACCTCGGGTCGTCGTCCGTCACCGTCGTCACCGCCACCCTGCCGTGACGACCGCCGAACACAAAACCGGACGCGGAAGCCGAAGGCGGAAGCCCGGCGCCTGGAGGGCGCGGGGCCGGACGGTACGGCCCCGCCTACCGGTCGCCGTCCCGCACCGGCTCTCCCCCGGCCACCTCCGTGACCACCCCTGGCCGTCCCTCCGTGGCCGGCCCCACGGCCGTCCCCGTGGTCGTCGTCGCGAGGGGGCCCGGCGCCGGGCCCTCCCGGCGCGCGTCCTCGTGGGTTCGCCGTCTCACGTGGAACGACGCCGGTCCCGTTGCCGGGTGCGCCGCAGGCGGTCGGGAACCCTCAGCCGCCGGTGGATGCGCTCGCGCGACCGCGACAGCCACGGCAGCCGGCCGCTCTGCTCCCGCGTGGCGCGGTCCAGCTCCTCCAGCAGGCGGTGCGAGCGGTGCTCGGTGTCGAGTTCGTCGAGCATGCGGTTGACCTCGGTCAGCACCGCGCCGTGCAGCTGCCACTGCCGGGCGTCGTGCTGGAGCTGCTCCAGCAGCAGCTGGGCCAGCTTGTCGCGGGTGGCCGCGGCCTGCCGCAGCTGGGAGCTGAGGCGCTCCTCGGCCGACTCCGCGTTCTCGCTGACGTGCGTGGTCACCAGCACCGCGAAGCTCACCACCGCGTCGGCGATCTCCGACAGCAGCCGTTCCAGCGTGGCGCTCGTCTCCGCCGGGAACAGCGCCGCCGGCTCACGTTCCTTCGTCAGGTCGGTGAGGGTGCGCGCGAGGACCCTCAGGACGACCGTGCAGATCTCCAGGGTGTCCAGGCCGGTGCGCAGCACCACCCGGTGCAGCACGCCCTCGCGAACCCGGGGATTGAGCCGCAGGCTGTCCTCGGCCTGCCGCAGCGCCGCGTCCACCTCGACGATGTCGTGGTCCAGGCGGCGCGCCTCGTGCAGGCGGGCGGCGGCCTGTTCGGACGGGGTGCGGCCGGCGGCCTCCTCGCCGATCCGCAGCATCAGCTGCCGCACCCGCCGGGCCAGGCCCTCGATGGACTCGCCGGCCTCCTCCACCCACACCGGGGGTGGCAGCAGCAGGTTGATGCTCAGGCCCACGACGGCCCCGATCAGGGTCTCCAGGACCCGAGCCCAGGCCGTGTTCCCGACCGTGGTCACGCCCAGCACCAGCATGGCGCTGATCGCCACCTCGGGCACGTACTCGTCGACCCGCACCAGATGGCCGACGCCCAGCGCGGCCACGATCAGCAGCCCCAGACTCCACCAGGTCAGCCCCACCAGCAGGCTGAAGGCGATGGCGACCAGCACGCCCGCCACCACCGCGTTGACGCGCCGCACGCCGTTGGTGAGCGTCGCGTACAGGGTGACCTGGACGACGAGCAGCGCGGTCAGCGGCGCCGTGAGGGGCGCGGCCTCCGGGCTCAGGTGCAGCGCGATGACGTAGGCGATCGTCGCGGCTGCGGAGGATCGCAGGGCCTGGACGACCGCGGGTTCACGACGGCGCCGCACGAACCGCACGAGCGGTGCGGCACGCTCACGTACATCACGCATCCCTTGGCCAGTTCCCGTTCCTCATCACCCTCGAACGTCACGTACGTCACGCACTTCGAAAGGAGGCACCGAACGGACGCGTCGACCCGACGGGCACTCGGGACCTCCGGCGCGTCCCTTCCGAGGGGTGCTCCCGGAGATCAGTCGAACAGCTTGTCGAGAAAGGCGGCCAGGTTGCCGGTCGTCCGCGCGATCTGCTCCTCCAGCGTGAGGCTCTCCTCGAACCGGCCGCCCGACTCGGGGACCCTCTTCCCTCGCACATAGAGGGAACAGGCCAGGTCCGTGCACATGTACAGGCCCACCGAGTTGCCCTCACGCCCCGCCGCGCCCGCCTTGCGCGCGGTCATCAGGGAGACCCCGCCGCCGGGATGGGTGGTCAGGCACAGCGAGCACATGCTGCGATGCAGGAACCCGCGCCGCGAGGCCGGGAACCGCAGGGTCACACCGACCGGACGTCCGTCCCGCTCGGTCACCAGATAGCTGCGGTCCGGGGCGCCCGGATCCCGCCAGCCCAGGAAGTCCAGATCGTCCCAGGGCCGCGAGTCGAGATCCCGTGGCACCGCCAGTCTCCTGGCCTCCCCCTTGGAGCAGTTGACGAAGGAGTCGCGGATGTCGTGCTCGGTGAGTGTCCTCATCGCAAAGGTCTCCAGGATCGTGGGGCCCAGGGCGACCGGCGGACGGATCGCCTTTCCTTGGCCTCCTAGGTTTCTGCCTAAGCGTAAAGGGCCACGGCGAGCGGGAGCCACTGCTTTTCCCTCAGGTCTTGTCACCAGGGTGTGGGGGTGGTCGCGGGGGGTGTGAGGGCGGTCACGGCGTTCGCGCCCGCTACCACGCCACCGACACGGGGCCAGCCCTACGCGCGCGTGGCGGCCTGCGGCGCAGCGGCCACCGTGCTTTCCGCGCCGCGGTGCGCCGCCCCGCTTCCCGCCCGCGGCGCGCCGCCCCTGTTCCTACGGCACCGGCCCCCACCGTGCTGCCCCCGCCGCGATGCGCCGCCCGCTGCCCGCGCCGCGTGCGCCGCCCCGGTTCCTACTGCACCGACCGCCACCTCCTGTCCACGGCGCGAGCGGCCGCGTCAGGTGCCCCCGCGGTTCTCAGCCGTGCACCGGATGAGCCGCCTGCCAGGCGAGTCTGCGGTGCGCGGCCTCGCCGACGTGGGTGAGGAACTCGTCCAGGGCCAGGAACTCCTCCCAGGCGGGGCGCCCGCCGGCGCGGCACAGGCCGGCCACCACCAGGTCCTCCAGGCCGGGCACGCGCTTGTTCTTCCAGACCTTGTCGGCCAGGCTCACCAGCAGGTCCTCGACGGCGGTCTCCGGGGTCCAGGAGGCGTGTCCGGCGGCGAAACGCGCCAAGTCGGGCGGTACGCCGCGGGCCAGCAGGAGATCCCGGCCGGCTTCCTCGTGCCGCGAGCCGGGGCCGGACAGTTCGCCGGGGTGCAGGGCCTTGCCGACGTCGTGGGTGGCGGCGCCGAACAGCACCGCGCCGGCGTCCACCGCCAGTTCGGGGCGGTGTGCGCCGACCCAGTCGACGAGTTGCGCGGCGACGTCGTGCACGGCCCGCAGATGCGCCACCAGCCGGAGCGGTGCGGCCACGTCCCGCAGCAGTTCGGCCACCGCCGCGGGCAGCGGCCGCAGCGGCGGGTCGTGCGTCTCGTCCAGTGCGGTCGACAGCACGCTCGGGCGGCCTGTGGTCATCGGGCCAGGGTAGTCAGTACGGTCTACGCACCCGAGCGGGTAGGGCCGGCTCGGGTGTACGAGGACGGGGAAGGGGGCGCGCGGTGGCAGGGTCGGGGCAACGGGCGCCGCGCGCCCTGACGGTGGCGGGCCTCGCGCCTGAGCGCCTCACCCACATCGGCGCGCTCGGCGGGGGCGCCTACGACACCGACCGGCCGGGCCCGGCCGGCGGACCCGTCGGCGGGGAGCGGATGTTCCGGGGCGACCCTCTCGCCGACCTCGTCCCGTCGGCGCTGCTCGGCGACATCCGCGAGGACGCGGCCTTTCCTCGCCGGTTACCGGGAGGCGGGCGGGCGGAGTTCGACGCCCCGGCCCGCCTGCGCCCGGCGCTCCACGGCCCCCACCTCTGCCTCGTCATGCCCACCGAAACCGTGCCGCGAGCGTTCGCCGAAGGCCGTGCCCGGCGGGTCCGGGGGCCCGTCGCACCCGAGGCGCTCGCGGCTCTCGAAGAGACGGAGAAGACCGGCCTCTCTTAGCTCACAACGTGAACTAAGGGTTGGAGAATGTCGCGCCGACCGCACCCGCCCAGGTATGTTGCAGGTCGGGCAGGGTTCGAAGGGGGCCGACATGGCGGGGCGCAACGGGCGTACGGTACGCGATCTCAGGCGGGCCAACCGCACGGCCGTCCTGCAACGGCTCTACTTCGACGGCCCCCTCAGCCGCTTCGAGCTGGGCCCGGTCACCGGCCTCAGCTCCGGTTCGGTGAGCAACGTCGTCGCCGACCTGGTAGCCGACGGCCTCGTGGAGGAGGCCGGCAGCGTCGATTCCGACGGCGGCCGGCCCCGCACCCTGCTGCGCGTCGCGCCCGGCGCCGGCCACATGATCGGCGTGGACGTCGGCGAGACCCGCGTGCGCGTCGAGCTGTTCGACCTGACCCTGACCGAACTGGCCCGCACGGAACGCCCACTGGAGCAGCGGCGGTACGAGGTCGAGGGCATCGTCGGCCACATCCGCGACGGCATCGCCCAGGTGCTCGACGCCGCCGGCATCGCCCCCGCACGGCTGCTCGGCGTCGGCATCGGCGTCCCCGGCATCGTCGAGCGCGGCCCCGAGCACGGGGCCGTCGTGCACGGCCAGACCATCGGCTGGGACGCCGTCCCGCTGGAGGAGCTGCTGCGGGCGGGCTCCCCGCTCCCCGAGAGCGTCCCGTACTTCATCGACAACGGCGCCAAGACCCTGGGCCAGGCGGAGATGTGGTTCGGCGGCGGCCGGGGGGCCCACAACGCCTGCGTCGTCCTCTTCGGCTCGGGCGTCGGCGCCTGCCTCGTCACCCCCGAGGTGGAGCACGGCCGTGCCGTCGAGTGGGGACACCTGACCGTGCGGGTGCGCGGACGCCGCTGCCGTTGCGGTGCGCTCGGCTGCCTGGAGGCGTACGCGGGCGCCGAGGCGCTCCTCGACCGCTGGCGCGAGGAGGGGGGCGAGCCCCCTCGGGACACCGACGAGGAGACCGCGCTCACGGCGATGCTCGCCGCCGCCTACCCGGCCGACGGTGCCGAAGCCGACCCGGTCGCCCTGGCCGTGCTGGAGGAGACCGCCGAGTACCTGGGCGCGGGCCTCTCCGACCTGATCAACCTCTTCCAGCCCGAACGCATCCTCATCGGCGGCTGGGCCGGCCTCCAGCTCGGCGCCCGCTTCCTGCCCGCGGTACGCCACCACGCCACCGCTTACGCGCTGCGCCACCCGGCCGAGAAGGTCACCGTCGAACTCGGCCGGCTCGGGCCCGACGCGGTGACCGTGGGCGCCGCGATCCTGCCGCTCGCCGACTTCTTCTCGCGCGGCGGCCGGCGCCCCGAGCCCGTCCCCAGCGGACCGGCCCCCGCCTGGCGCACCGCGCTGCAGGAGCGCGCCCCGCACTGAGGTTTCGCCGGCCACCCGGGAGGTACCCGACCCCTCCGTGCGACACGACCCCGAAGGGAGGACGTCGTGACCGACCATCGTCTCGAAGGACCCGGAGAGAACGGCACGCCCGTCCCGCGCGACCTGCCCGACCAGCAGGCCGACGGCGGCGAGGACCCCTGGGAGATCGCCCCCGCCCGGTCGGGGGAGAACCCCGGTACGAGCGACGAGTCCGCCGACGCCGGTACGGACGCGGACGTCCCCGACACGGACGAGGCGGGCACGGGCCGCCAGGGCGCTCCCCGCCCGGCCACCGTGAACCCCGACCAGCCCACCCCCGACGAGCCGTCCGACTGAGGCGGTAGGGTCCCGGCGGCCCCCGATCACCGGCCGCCCGGTCGGCCTGCGGCGCTCGTCCGCACGGCCGACCGGGCGGTTTCGTCGTGCCGCGGTTCGTGGCGAGGGCAGTGGGCCCGGGGCCGGCTCCCGTCCGGCCAGCGGAGGGTGGGGGCTCCCGTCCGGCCAGCGGGGGGCTGGAGCCGGCTCCGGCCCGGCCGGCTCCGTGTGGTCCGGCCCGTCGTCCGGGGGGTCCGGACGCCTCCGACGAGTCCGGACCCCTCCGACGACCTGTTCTCCGCCTGTCGTCTTCTCCGCCCGTGGTCCGGGCCGCTCACGTCGGGAGGGCCCGGACGGGACGGTCGGGTGCGGCCGTCAGCCCACCGTGCGTCCCCGCATCGGCTCCGTCGGCGCTCCCGCGCCGGCGCGGACCCCGTGCAGGAACTCCTCCAGGACCTCCGTCGCCGTGTGCTGCGGATGCCAGCCCAGTTCGACGCGGGCGCGGGTGGAGTCCATCAGCGGAAGGCGCAGGACCGCGTCGAAGAGGTGCGGCGACGCGGGCAGCAGGCGCAGTCGCCAGGCGGCGGCGATCGCCGAGCGGGCCGCCGGCCTCGGCAGTCGCACCGGCCGGGCGTCGAACATCTCGGCGAGCAACTCGGCGTCCAGGGGCGGATCGGCCGCGAGGTTGAACGGCCCGCGCACGTCCGTGTGCACGGCGAGCCGGTACGCCTGGGCGGCGTCATCGGTGTGCAGCGCCTGCACCCGCAGCCCCGGCACGTCCGGCAGGAACGGCAGCAGCTCGGGACGCAGGGCCGGCCCCGGCAGGAAGCGGCCGCCGAAGATGCGGCGCTGCTCGCTCGCGGACTCCCGCTTGAACAGGAACGCCGGCCGCATCCGCACCACCCGCGTCCGCGGATGATCGCGCTCGAAGGTGTCCAGGGCCCGCTCCAGATAGGCCTTCTCCCGGCAGTACGCGGCGTCCGGCCAGCCGTGCGTGGGCCACGACTCGCCCACCGGGCGCTCCTTGGGCCCGGGTGAGTAGGCGCCCACCGACGAGGCGTGCACCAGCGTCGGCACGTGCGCCGCGGCCACCGCCTCGAACACCCGCAGACTGCCCAGCACGTTGGTCCGCCAGGTCTCCGCGGGATCGCGCGTCGGCTGGAACGCCCATGCCAGATGCACCACCGCGTCCGCGCCCTCGAACACCCCGGCGAGACCGGGGTCCTCGGAGCGCAGGTCGACCGCCGCCCACTCCGTCTTCGGCGGTGTCCGGTCCGGGAACCGCCGGGCCAGCCCCACCACCGACTCCACCTCGGGATCCTCCGCCAGCAGCCGCACCACACTCGTGCCGACGTTGCCGGTCGCCCCGGTGACCACGACCCTCCTGCCCGACCCGCTGCTCACTTCGACTCCTCTCGCCGCCCTCGGCTGGAGCGCGACGAGTACCCCCGTACGCGGCGAGGCACGCGACACCAGGTCTCGACGGGGCGGACTCGGGGGGTGCCGCAGCCGCCGGGCGGACACCGCCCGCGCCGGCCCGTCGCGGTGAGGCCGCCGCCCACCTCCGGCCACGCGGGAGAGCCCGCTCCGGTTGGAGCACGGTCCGCTGGACACGCACGGGGCGGCACGGGACAGAGGAAAGCCCCGACCGGGACGGGGGAATCACGGTCGGGGCGGTCCGAATGTGGGCGCGGACGGCGGTCGCCTCTCGGCGGAACGCTCCACAGGGCTTCAGCCGAACGATCGTCCCTGTGGGCAATAGGTGAGGCCCGGGGACACTGTCCCGTCCACACCCACGTCTGTTCAACGGTGAACCAACGATGGGTGTTCCCGGCCCTGCCGCCGCCCCCGGTGATCTGCGTCACCGGCTCCGGTCCGCCTGCCGGGCGGCCGGGAGGATCTCGGCCCACAGGTTCTCCGCCTGGAGCAGGAGCGTGCCCAGCACGGTCGTGTGCGCCGCGCCCCGCGTGGCGTCCTCGCGCAGGCTGTCCTGCAAGCGGTGCCGCAACTCCTCCAGTTCCACCGGGTCCCGTGCCCCCTCCCCACCTGGGACCCCGGCGGCCAGGAACTTCTCCGCCTCCGTCCGGCACTCTTCGCCGAGCAGTTCCAGCAGCCGGGCGTACGTCCGCAGGGCCGCCGCCTCCGGCGGGGCCGGCGTGCGGTCGCCGTCGGCCGCCACGGCGAGCGTGCGGGTGAGGGCCGCGACATGGTCGGTGACCCGGCCCCAACGGGCGTCCTCGGACTCCGGCGGCACGTCCAGGGGGGCCCGGTGCAGGGCGCGCAGCGGCCCGGAGGTCAGCCGCAGGCTCTCCCGGCTCCAGCCGCGCGCCGATAGCAGCCCCTCGCGTCGCCGTTCCAGCCGGGCGGCCGCCTGCGACCACTCGGTGGCCGTCGCCGCGTCCCAGTCGTCCTCCCGCAGCCCGGCCGCGACCGCGTCCAGCGTCTCGCCCGCCTCCCGGATCAGGGCCCCCAGGTTCTCCCGCACGTCCCGCAGATGCACCGGCGGCAGCACCAGCGCGTTGACGGCGATCCCGATCACCGCGCCCAGCGCCGCCTGCCCCACGCGGTGCCCGACCGCCGACGCCGACACCGCGCCCGAGGCGATGGTGAACACCGCCGTGGTGGCCGCGTAGATGCCCTGGTCGCCGAAGCGGTGCCAGTTGGCCAGCAGCATCAGCACCGGCAGGGACAGCGCGAGCGCGCCCAGGGTGTCCCCGGTGACGGCCTGGGCCGCCGAGGCGAGCAGCGTGCCCGCGCAGATCGCCGTCCACTGCTGGGCGGCCTGCCGCAGCGAGCCGTAGACCGTGGCCTGCACCAGGACCAACGCCACCCAGGGCGCCATCAGGGCCATCGGGTCGCCCAGCCAGAGGCCGGCCACCGACCAGGCCAGCAGCGCCGCCACCGCCGCCTTCAGCGACTGCACGACCAGGTCCCGTTCCCGGCCGGGCCCGCCGGCGGCGGCCCGCGCGGCCCGGCCGACGGCATCCGCCTCCCTGCGTACCGACTCCGCCAGGCGCCGCCCCCAGGGCACCTCCGTCACCCGCGTCCCCACTCGGTCGCTCATGCCAGCGGGCTGTCCTCCAGGGCCGCCAGCAGATGCGCCGGATCGTCGTAGACCGCCTGGGCGCCGGCCTCCTCCAGGTCGGCGCGCGCGATGCCGCCGCACAGCACGCCGACGCAGCGCACCCCGGCCCGGCGGCCCGCCCGCATGTCCCACACGGTGTCGCCGACGAACACGGCCCGCTCGGCGGGGACCCCGGCCAGCTCCAGGGCGTGCTCGACGGGCTCCGGCGCGGGCTTGCCCTCCTCGACGTCGTCCGCGCTCGCCGTGGCGGTGATCACCTCGTCGGCGTCCAGGGCACGACGCAGCGCCGACAGCTCGGCGCCGCTCGCCGAGGTGGCGAGGACCACCGTCCAGCCGTCGCCGTGCAGCCGCTTCAGCAGTGCCCCGGCGTCCCGCAGCGCGGGCAGCCGGTCGAAGTACTGGCCGTACAGCGCCGTGTGCGCGGCGCTCAGCCCGGCGTCCTGGTCCCGGTCGCGGTCCTCGCCCAGCAGGTGGGCGATCAGGTCGGTGGAACCGAGCCCGATCGCCCGGTGCACGGCGTGCATGGGCACCCGGTGGCCCGCCTGTCGCAGCGCCTCCCACCAGGTCACCACGTGCAGGTGGTTGGTGTCGACGAGGGTGCCGTCGACATCGAAGACGGCGGCGCGTTGCATCCGGTGTCCTTTCGTCCGTGCGGGCCTCACCCGTGCGGGGCCCGTCGTCCGTACGGGCCGGCCTCCCCGCCCGTACGACCGGCACCGGGTACCACGTCAGGCGCCCCTCACGCCCGCGGGTACGCGGCCCTCACGGGTCCAGGCCAGCAGGTCCTCCAGCGGCCAGGTGGTGACCACCCGTTCCGGGGGCACCCCGCACTCCTCGGCCCGCTCGCAGCCGAGGACCTGCCAGTCCAGCTGACCGGGCGCGTGCGCGTCGGTGTCGATCGAGAACAGGGTGCCCGCCGCCACGGCCCGGCGCAGCAGCCGCCGAGGCGGGTCGAGCCGCTCGGGCCGGCTGTTGATCTCCACGGCGGTGCCCGACTCGGCGCAGGCGGCGAACACGTCGTCCGCGTCGAAGAGGGACTCCGGCCGCCCCCGCCCGGTCACCAGCCGCCCCGTGCAGTGGCCGAGCACGTCCGCGTGCGGATCGCGGACGGCTTTCACCATCCGTCGCGTCATCGCACGGGCGTCCATGCGCAGCTTGGAGTGGACCGACACCACGACCACGTCCAGTCGCTCCAGCAGTTCGGGCTCCTGGTCGAGGGAACCGTCGTCGAGGATGTCGCACTCGATGCCGGTCAGCAGCCGAAAGGGCGCCCAGGTCGCGTTCAGCTCCGCCACCACGTCCAGCTGCCGGCGCAACCTCTCCGGGGACAGCCCGCGAGCCACGGTCAGCCGCGGCGAGTGGTCGGTCAGCGCCGCCCACTCGTGGCCCAGCGCGGCCGCCGCCAGCCCCATCTCCTCGATGGGGCTGCCGCCGTCCGACCAGTCGGAGTGCAGATGGCAGTCGCCGCGCAGCAACGCCCGCAGCCGGGCGCCACCGCCGGTCAGCGGCTTGCCGGCCTCCTCCTCCAGCTTCTCCAGATAGGCCGGGACCCCTCCGGCCAGCGCCTCGCGCACCACCTGCGCGGTCTTCGGACCGACCCCCTTGAGGGACTCCAGCGTGCCCGCGTCCACCCGCTCCCGGATCTGCCCGGCGGGCAGCCGTGCCAGCACGCGCGCCGCGGTGCGGAAGGCCCGCACCCGGTAGGTCGGCGCCAGGGACCGCTCCAGCAGGAAGGCGATCCGGTCCAGGGCCTCGACGGGATCCATCGCCACCTCCTGGCTCCAGGGTTCCCCACCCGTGCCCGGCCCGCACGACGGGGGCGCCGGTTTGGCCCGTCGCCACCCGGGTACTGCGACGTCCCGTCAACCTCGCCCGTCCCCGAGGAGGTCGCCGATGTCCGCCCCGACCGCGCCCCGCCCCCAGGTGGCCCTGATCACCGGCGCCGATTCCGGGATCGGCCGCGCGACCGCCGTACGCCTCGCGGCCGCGGGCATGGACATCGGCATCACCTGGCACAGCGACCCCGAAGGGGCCGAGCGGACCGCCGAGGAGGTGCGCTCGCACGGTCGGCGGGCCGCCGTCGCCCAGCTCGACCTGACCCGGCTGCCCGCCGCCGCCGACACCGTCGACGAGCTGTGCGACCGGCTCGGCCGCCTCGACGTGCTCGTCAACAACGCCGGTACGGGCACCATGACGCCCTTCCTCGACCTCGAGCTGGACGATGTGCGACGGGTTCTGGACGTCGACCTGATCGGCCCGTTCCTGTGCGGGCAGAGGGCGGCCCGGCACATGATCCGGCAGGGCGACGGCGGCCGCATCGTCAACGTCACGTCCGTCCACGAGCACCAGCCGCGCGTCGGCGCCGCCCCGTACTGCGCGGCCAAGGGCGGCCTGGGCCTGCTCACCCAGGTCATGGCCCTCGAACTCGCCGAGTACGGCATCACCGTCAACGCCGTCGCTCCCGGCGAGATCGCCACACCCATGACCGGGCAGGAGGACACCGACCCGCACACCCAGAGCCGCCCCGGCATCCCGCTGGGCCGCCCCGGCGACGCCCGCGAGGTCGCCGCCGTCATCGCCTTCCTCGCCGGACCGGACGCGACCTACGTCACCGGCGCCTCCTGGAGCGTGGACGGCGGCATGCTCCGGATGGGCCCGCAGGCCGGATCGCACCTCGGCGGCGACGACTGGCGCAGGCCCTGATGCCGCCTGCCGTGCGACTGCGTACCAGCTCCTGCGACGCCCCCGGCCTCACCCGGCTGCGCCACGGCCGCGGCTTCCGCTACCGCGACCAGAACGGCGATCCCGTCACCGACCCGCGGCAACTGGCCCGGATCCGCGCCCTGACCATCCCACCCGCCTGGCGCGACGTGTGGATCTGCCCCTGGCCCAACGGCCACCTCCAGGCCGTCGGCACCGACGACGCCGGCCGCCGCCAGTACCTCTACCACGAGAGCTTCCGCGCCCAGCAGGAGCAGGCCAAGCACGCGCACGTCCGCGAGGTCGCCCGCGCCCTGCCCGAGTTGCGGGCGCGGGTCTCCACCGACCTCACCGGCCGCGGCCTGAGCCGGGCCCGCGTCACCGCGTGCGCCGTCCGCCTGCTGGACCTCGGTTTCTTCCGCATCGGCAGCGACCGGCACACCAAGGTCAGCGAGACCTACGGCCTGACGACGATGCTGCGCGAGCACGTCACCTGTGGCCGCGGCGAACTGGCGTTCCACTTCCCGGCCAAGGGCGGCACCGAGATCGTGCGCGCGCTGGTGGACGAGCAGGCGCACGCCGTGGTCCGGGCCCTGCTGCGGCGCCGTCGGGGCGGGGAGCGGCTGCTGGTCTTCTGGGAACGGGGCGCCTGGCACGACCTGCGCGGCGCCGACCTGAACGAGGCGCTGCGGCGACTGGCCGGGGCCGACGTCACCGCCAAGGACTTCCGTACCTGGCACGCCACCGTGCTCGCCGCGGTCGCTCTCGCCATCACCACGGAGGAGGCCCGCGCCACCGCGGCCGCCCGACGCCGGCAGGCCGCCCGCGCGGTGCGGGAGGTCAGCCGGTACCTCGGCAACACGCCCGCCGTGTGCCGGGCCTCCTACATCGACCCGCGCGTCTTCGAGCTGTTCGACCAGGGCCGTACGATCGCTCCCGCGCTCACCCGGCTGGGCGAACACGGGGCCTTCGGGCGGCCCGCCACCCAGGGTGCCGTCGAGGCGGCCGTGCTGGACCTGCTCAACGGCGGGGACGGACGAATCGACGGCGATATCAAGTGATTCGTACCGACTGGTTGCGTTCTACGCTCTATGACATGACCGAAATCGCGAGCCCTTACATGTCCCAGCCGCGGATCACGGTGCTAGGGGTCCAGCCGGGAGAGTCGCCGTTCCGCATCGTGGAAATCGACGGGGAGGTGGTCGGTGAGGCCCGTGACGTCACCGACGTCCTCGAGACGGCCGCCGCGTTCGGCATCACGGTCCACGACCTCGACGACCCGGACGTGGTGCGCTGGGTGGGCGGCGACAGGTACACCTGGAAACCCCGCCCCACCAGGGCACATCGGCGGCCTCGCTAGGCCTCGTCCGCGGCCCCGCCAGGACTGACGCGTGCCCGTACCCGTGGAGCGGGACGGGTCCTGCGGCCTCGCCGGGCTCCGCCCGGGTCGTCGCGCGGGACCCACCCGCGTGGTCACACCCGGCGCGCGTGCACGGCCCGGCCCATCCGCCGGCCCAGCAGCAGGTAGCCGACGAGCGCTCCCGCCGTGTTGAGGATGACGTCGTCGACGTCGAAGGCGCGTCCGGTGACCAGCGCGCCCTGGGCGAACTCCACCAGCAGCATCACGCTCGCGGTCAGCAGCAGGACTTTCACCAGTCCGCGCGCCCGGGGCGCGACGACCGGCACCAGCACGCCGAAGGGCACCCCGAGCAGCAGGTTCCCGCCGATCTGCTTCACGGCGTCGCGCAGTTCGGGCTGGTCCAGATACGCCCTCAGCGACCGGCCGGGCCGGAGGTTGGTGTGCACCAGCGCTTCGGAGGCGGGGGACGGCTCCAGGGTGAGCCGGGCGAGCACGACGGCGAACGCCACCATGAACGCGAAGGCGAACAGCATCGCCAGCAGCCGCAGGGGCAGCGGCAACGGCCGGCGCCCGCCCGGTTCGGCGCCGCCGGACCTCGCCCGCCTGCCGAACCGCGGCCCCTTGCCCTTCCTGGCCGGCTCGGTCTCGGCGGGCGGTTCGGGCTTGGCGGTGCGCAGGCGAAACGTGGTGCGCGCGCGCAGCGCGGCGGCACGCGGACGTAGGGCTGCACGGTCCATGCGGTCCTCCAGACTTCAACTGGCCTGCGTGATAGGGGCGGTTACCCCGGAACGACCGGAGGATGCGAGGGGACCGGAACCCGGATCCGGGCACCGCCGCGGGTTCCTCCGGGCTGCCGTTGGCGGTCCTTCCGGCCGTGCCGGTCCTGGGGGTCCTGCCGGCCTTCCGGCCGTGCCGGAGCCGTGGAAGCGGTCCGGCGGCGCGGCACGGCACGGCACCGCGCAGCGCCCGAGCTGTCGGCCTGGCTCCCCGCCACGGCGGCAGCCGTCGTACCCGGTCCGAGCGGTCCGAGCGGTCCCACCGGTCCCGCCGGGCTGTGGCGCGGACGCCCGTCCGGTCGGGCGGTGGCGGGGGAGGTGCCGCGAGGTCATGTCCCGTAGGTCACGCGTACCTCCTTGAAGCCGAGGGAGCGCAGCAGGCCCTGGAGCATGCCGGTGGTGTTGGTCTCGGCGCGCGCGATCAGCTCGCTGTCCTTCGCCGCGTCGCCGATGTGCCGGACCGCGAGCTTCTGCACGGCCTGCTCACCGTTGGGGTTGTCGGAGAAGAGGTCGCCGAGCCGGTCCAGGAAGCCGCGCTGCTTGGAGACGGCGTAGGAGCGGTCGGGGTCCAGGGCCGGGGTGCCCAGTCGGGCGTGCGGCAGCCGGAGGGTGGCCGACGTGCGGTCGCCGTCGACCGCCACGTCCTTGTCGCCGACCTGACCGAGGTCGACGTAGGCGTCCACCGTGCCCGCCCCCACGTACAGGGTGCGGGTGCCGCGAAGCGCGTCGGGGAGGTACTTGGCGTCCTTCTCCAGGTCGACGACGACCTGGAAGTTGCCGGAGGCGGCCTGGTAGCGGCTCATGTCCTGGATGGACTGGAGCAGCGTCGGCCCCGTACGGTCGCGGGTCTCGGTGCCGAAGAAGTCGCGCAGTCCCGGCAGCAGACTGAGCCGGATCCCGGCGAACATCACGACCAGCACGACCACGACGGCGGTGAGCACCTTGGCCCAGCCGGGCATGCGCCTGGGGAGGCGCTTGATGGAAGTCGTCACGTCGACGGCCCTCCTTCCTGCTCACCTGATGCCCGCCAAACGCCGTGACAGGCCCGCCGGTTGAGGACCCGTGGCACGGACGTGCCGGTCGGCGTCGGACGGACTCGGCCGCGGACGGCGTACGGGTGAGGGTGACGGGACGGGTGAGATCGGCCAGCATGGGAGATCCCGCCGGACCAGGGTCATCCGAGGAGCCCTCAGTGCGCGACATCTCCGTGTTCAGCGGCAGTGCCCACCCCGACCTGGCCGCCGAGGTCTGTGCCCACCTCGGTGTGCCCCTCAGCCCGTCCCGGATCAGCAGGTTCGCCAACGACTGCCTGGAGGTCCAGCTCCAGGCGAACTGCCGGGAACGCGACGTCTTCCTCGTGCAGCCCCTGGTCCGGCCCGTGCAGGAGCACCTGGTGGAACTGCTGCTGATGTGCGACGCGGCCCGCGGGGCGTCCGCGGGCCGGATCACCGTCGTCATGCCGCACTACTCCTACGCCCGCTCCGACAAGAAGGACGCGCCCCGCATCTCCCTGGGCGGACGCCTGGTCGCCGACCTGATGGCGGCGGCCGGAGTGCACCGGGTCCTCACCATGACCCTGCACTCGCCCCAGGTGCACGGCTTCTTCTCGGTGCCCGTCGACCATCTGCACGCCCGCCGGGAACTCGCCGCCCACTTCCGCCGCTACGACCTCACCCGGACGACGGTCGTATCGCCGGACCTAGGCAACGCCAAGGAGGCCGCCGCGTTCGCCCGGATGATCGGCGCCCAGGTGGCGGCCGGCGCCAAGCAGCGGTACGCCGACGACCGGGTCTCCATCAACACGGTGATCGGCGAGGTCGCCGGGCGGGACGTGATCGTGCTGGACGACGAGATCGCCAAGGGCAGCACGGTCCTGGAACTCCTGGCCCGGCTCAGGGAGTCGGGGCCCCGTTCGATCCGGGTGGCCTGCACGCACGGACTGTTCGCGAGCGGCGCCCTGAAGCGGCTCGGCGAGCAGCCGGACGTGCTGGAGATCGTGTGCACCAACACGGTGCCCGTGGCCGTCGAGGAGCACACCGACAAGCTGCGCGTGCTGTCCATCGCCCCGGCCCTCGCCGAGGCCGTACGGCGCATTCACAACGGTGAGTCGGTCAGTGCCCTCTTCGACGCCGACCGTGCCCCGTAGGCCCTGGACGGGGTCATAACGAGCCGGACGTGGCGCCCGGCCGCTCCAGGGCCGCCTCCAGGCTCGGCGCGGGCGGCAGCAGCCGGGACAGGCCGGTGGCCCGCAGGACGCGCAGGGTGAGCGCGTGGGTGCAGATGAGGTGCAGGTCGCCGCCGCGGTCCAGGACCCGGCGGCGGGCCCGGTAGAGCAGTCGCAGGCCCGAGCAGTCGAAGAACTCGATCCCGCTCAGATCGAGCACCACGCGCGGGGCGGGGCCGGCGGTCGCCCGGTCCAGGTGCGAGCCGATCTCCGCCGCGGCAACGATGTCGATCTCGCCGCGGAACTCCAGCACCGTGTATCCGCGGTCCTCCCGGACGCGCAGATGCGGGGTGTCCGCGGCGGGTTCCTGCTGCACGACGACATCGCCTCCCACACAGCTCCACCGGTCGGGAGCCTCCGACGGCGGGGCCGCGCACGGCAGTTCCCCACCACAGCAAGTTACCCCGATGGAGTGAATTCCAGCATGTTCGATTGACATATGTCTTCGAATTAAGGGTGTGTCTCGACCGAGTTTTTTCGCGCCGTGAACGAAGTGGTGAGAATACCCCCATGCCGGGGGTCGCGCGCCCCTACGACAGGGCCTGCCACGCCTTGGACAGCGCCAGCCGGAACTGCTCGGCCTGGCGGTCGGTGAGGTCCCGCACCATCCGCTCCTCCAGCTCCCGCACCGGCCCGGCGTGCCGGTCGAGCACCTCCCGGCCCTCGTCGGTGAGGAGGATCAGCAGCTCGCGCCGGTTGCGGGGATTGCGTTCCCGCCGGATCAGCCCCCGGCTCTCCAGGGAGCGCACCACGTCGGCGATCGACTGGGCGGTGACGAACGAGTCCCGGGCCAGCTGCGCCGCCGACAGCCCGTCGTGCCGCTCCAGCACGGTCAGCGCCGTGTACTGGAGCGCCGTGATCCCGGACGGCCTGACCAGGTCGTCCAGGTGGGAGCGTACGACCAGTTCCACCTGTTTCACCATGTAGAGGAGGGACGGGGGCGCCTTGGCTGTGTGAGTGCCGACCATGAACCCGCAGCCTAGAGCATTGACAGGAAACCTGTCCGTAACGAGACTGCGGACCAACAGGATTCCTGTTTGTTGAAATCTTGGCGACGATGCTGGGGAGTGGCGATGACCACCTTCGAGACCGACCAGACCGGCCCGACCGGCCCCGGCCGACTCTTCGTCGGAGGACAGTGGCGCGACGCCGCCGACGGCGCGCGCACCGAAGTGGTCGACCCGTCCCGGGGCACGGTCGTGACCACCGTCGCGGCGGCGGGCCCCGCCGACGTGGACGCGGCCGTGCGGGCCGCCCGGGAGGCCTTCGACGTCGGCCCGTGGTCCGGGCTCAGCGGCCGGGAGCGGGGCCGCGTCCTGCACCGGGTGGCCGAGCTGATCCGCAAGGAGGCCGACGAGATCGCCCGTCTGGAGAGCCTCGACGTCGGCAAGCCGATCACCCTGGCGCACGCCGTCGACGTCACCAACGCGGCGAACGACTACGAGTACTACGCCGCCCTGGCCCACACCCTGGACGGCGCCACCCGCGACACCCCGCTCAACGCCCTCGCCTACACCAGGCGCGGCCCGCTCGGCGTGGTCGCCGCGATCACCCCGTTCAACTTCCCGCTGATCCTGGCCGGCTCGAAGATCGCCCCCGCGCTGGCGGCCGGCAACACGGTCGTGCACAAGCCCGCCGACGAGACCCCGCTCAGCGCCCTGTACATGGCGGGCCTGTTCCAGCGGGCGGGCGTCCCCGACGGCGTGGTCAACGTCGTCACCGGCGCCGGCCCGGTGGCGGGCGAGGCGCTGCTGCGCCACCCCGGCGTCGACAAGATCGCCTTCACCGGTTCCACCGCGGTCGGCCGGCACGCCGCGAGCGTCGCCGGCGAGGCTCTCAAGCCGGTCACCATGGAACTGGGCGGCAACGCGGCGCACCTCGTCTTCGAGGACGCCGACCTGGAGAAGGCCGTCGGCGCGGTCATCAAGGCGTTCGTCTTCAACACCGGCCAGTTCTGCATGGGGGGCCCGCGCCTGCTGGTGGCCCGCCCGGTCCACGCCACCTTGCTGAAGATCCTCGCCGAGGCCGTCCCCGGCGTCCCGGTCGGCGACCCGAGGCTGCCGGAGACCGTCGTCGGCCCGATGGCGGGGGAGCGGCACCTGCGCAAGGTCGAGGAGTACGTGGCCCTCGCCCGCGAGGAGGGCGGCCGGATCGTCTGCGGCGGCGAGCGTCTCGATCTGGACGGCGGCTACTACTACCGGCCCACCGTGATCGCCGACCTCCCCGACGACTCACGGGTGATCCAGGAGGAGGTCTTCGGCCCGGTCCTCACCGTCCAGCCCTTCGACAGCGAGGAGGAGGCGATCGCCCTCGCCAACTCCACGCCCTACGGCCTGGCCGCGGGCGTGCAGACCGGCAACCTGGCCCGTGCCCACCGGGTCGCCGCCCGGCTCCGGGCCGGCATCGTCTGGGTCAACGACTGGGCGATGCTCGACCCCGCCGTCCCCTTCGGCGGAGTCAAGGAGTCCGGCTTCGGCCGCGAGTACGGCCCGGAAGCGCTCGCCTCCTACACCACGGTCAAGTCCGTCGTCGTCTCGCTCGACTGAGCGCCGTATCCAAGGAGTCGCCGCATGTCCCTCATCACGCGCGCCGCCGTCGTCGAGTCCGGCGGAGCCCCCTTCACCCTGTCCGAGGTCGTCCTGGACGACCCCGCCCCGCACGAGGCCGTCGTCCGGCTGGTGGCGGCCGGGCTGTGCCACACCGATCTGAGCGTGGCGAGCGGCGGGCTGCCCTTCCCGCTGCCCGGCGTCCTCGGCCACGAGGGGGCCGGGGTCGTCGAGGCGGTCGGGCCGGCCGTCACCGGCGTCGCCCCCGGCGACCACGTCGTGCTCTCCTTCACCTCCTGCGGCGGGTGCCGGGAGTGCCACGGCGGGCACCCCGCCTACTGCGCGTCCTGGCTCCCGCTGAACCTCCTCGGCGGCCGCCGTGCCGACGGCACCGCCACCCTGAGCCGGGACGGCGAGGCGCTCGGCGGCCACTTCTTCGGCCAGTCCTCCTTCGCCGAACGGGCGTTGGTGGACGAGCGCAGCCTCGTCAGGGTCGACCCGGAGGTGCCGCTGGCCTCGATCGCCCCGCTGGGCTGCGGAGTGCAGACCGGGGTCGGCGCCGTGTGGAACGTACTGAAGCCGACGGCCGGCGGCACGGTCGTCGTGCTCGGCGCCGGAGCCGTCGGCCTGTCGGCGGTCATGGCGGCCGCCCTCGGCCCGGCGACCACCGTCGTCGCCGTCGACCGGATCGCCGAACGTCTCGATCTGGCCAAGGAGTTGGGCGCCACCCACACCGTGGACGCGGGCGAGGCCGACCTCGGCGCGGCCGTCGCGGAGATCACCGGCGGCCGGGGCGCCGACGGCATCGTCGAGACGACCGGCAACGTCGCCGTCCTGCGCCGGGGCGTCGACGCGCTCGCCGCCCGCGGCACCCTCGTCGTCGTGGGCGCCCCTCCCTTCGGCACCGAAGTCGCCCTGGACGTCAACGGGTTGCTCACCGGCAAGCGGGTCGTCGGCCTCACCCTCGGCGACAGCGAGACGCAGACCTTCATTCCGGCCCTGGTCCGGCTGGTCAAGGACGGACGGCTCCCGCTGCACCGCCTGGTCGGCACCTATCCGTTCGCGGACATCGACCGGGCGGTGCGGGACATGACCGAGGGCCGGACCATCAAGCCCGTGCTGACCTTCGGCGACTGACGGTCCGTCAGTCGACGGTCAGGACCAGCTTCCCGGTGGTCCGGCCGGTGTCGCCGAGCCGGTGCGCCTCGGCGGCATCGGCCAGCGGGAAGGTTCCGGCGATCGTGGCGCGCAGGCTGCCCGCCTCGACCAGCTCGGCGATCCGGCGCATCCCGGCCCGGTCGGCGTCCACCAGCATCCGCACCGCGCGCACGCCCAGCGCCTCCGCCTCGTCGAAGAACGTGCGCGAACCGACCGGCAGGATCGACACCACGACGCCACCCGGGCGCAGGACCCGCAGCGAACCCGTCGAGGTGCTCCCGCCGATGGTGTCCAGCACCACGTCGACGTCCTTCACGGCCTCGGTGAAGTCCGTCTCCCGGTAGTCGATCACCTCGTCGGCGCCCAGTTCCCGCAGGAAGTCGTGCTTGGCCGCGCTCGCCGTGCCGATCACGTACGCGCCGCGCTCCTTGGCGATCTGCACGGCCACGTGCCCCACTCCGCCGGCCGCCGCGTGGATCAGCACCCGCTGACCCGGCTGGAGATCGGCGACCTCGCCGAGCGCCTGGAGGGCGGTCAGGGACACCAGCGGCAGCGCCGCCGCCTGCACATGGTCGATCGAGGCGGGCTTGTGCCACAGGGCGCGGACCGGGGCGACGACGTACTCGGCGTGCGAGCCGTGGCCGTGCGGATAGGGCAGCATGCCGAAGACGTCGTCGCCGGGCGCGAAGGCGGCGACGCCGATGCCCACCTTCTCGACCGTGCCGGAGAGGTCCCAGCCCAGGGTGAACGGCGGCTTGCCGAGGAAGCCGCCCGAGGCGCGGTGCTTCCAGTCGGTGGGGTTCACCCCGGCGGCGCGCACCCGCACCAGTACCTCGTTGGGGCGCGGCTCGGGCCGCTCCACCGTCTCCGCCTTGAGAACCTCGGGTCCTCCGAGGGTGTCCTGTCCGATGACGCGCATCGTGCGCTCAGTACTCATGGGGCCACAGCCTGCCAGGATCCGCGCATCCGGCCAATGGCATGATTGCCACTCTTCGATAGAATCGTGCCATGCGTGGCAAGCAGCGGCATCCCGAACGCGTGGTCGTCCTCGCCCTCGACGGCGTCTATCCCTTCGAACTCGGCATGCCGAGCCGCATCCTCGGCGCGGCCGACGGCCGTTACGAGGTGCTGACCTGCACGGTCGACGGCCGTCCGGTGCGCACCGACGCGGACTTCACGATCGGCGTCGAACACGGCCCCGAGGTGCTCGAGACGGCCGACACCGTGGTCATCGCCCCCGTGTCGTCCTCGCGGGTCACCGCCGACCTCCCCGACGAGGTCGCCGCCGCCCTCGCCCGCATCCGCCCCGGCACGCGCCTCGTGTCCATCTGCACCGGCGCCTTCGTGCTCGCCGCCGCCGGTCTGCTGGACGGACGCCGGGCCACCACCCACTGGCAGCTCGCCGACCACTTCCGCCGGATGTTCCCGCACGTCGAACTCGACCCGGACGTCCTGTTCGTCGACGACGACCCGGTGCTGACCTCCGCGGGCGCGGCCTCCGGCGTCGACATCTGCCTCCACCTCATCCGCAAGGACCACGGCAGCGGCCTCGCCAACACGGTGGCCCGCCGCTGTGTCGTCCCGCCGTTCCGGGACGGCGGCCAGGCCCAGTACATCGACCGACCGGTGCCCGAGGCGGGCGCCACCAGTACGGCGGCCACCCGCGCCTGGGCGCTGCGGCGTCTCGGCGAACCCCTCACGCTCGCCGACCTCGCGGCGCACGCCCGGATGAGTCTGCGCACCTTCGCCCGCCGCTTCCACGACGAGGTGGGTCTCAGCCCCGGCCGCTGGCTGATCCAGCAGCGCGTGGCCCACGCCCGGCACCTGCTGGAGTCCAGCGACCTCACCGTGGACCAGGTCGCCGGCCGGGTCGGCTTCGCCACCGGCGCCTCGCTGCGCCAGCACCTGCACGCCGCGATCGGCGTCACGCCGCAGGCGTACCGGAAGACGTTCCAGACGGCCGCGTTGCGCCGCCTGTAGATCCGCCGGCCAGCAGGCAGGGGCCGGCCACCGCGGCCCTGCGGTCCCTGCGGGCCACTGCGGCCATCGCGGCTGCCGCGTCGGCCGGCCGCGGACATGATCCGCCCGCGCGGGCACGGTGTGGGCGACGCCGCCGAGGAGGCGGGGTGCGGATCACCTTCGGCTGTGGCCCGCGTCCCCGATGACGTGGGACGGACTGATCCGGGGCCGGCCGGGCCGATGAGGGGCCCCCTTGCCGGTGGACCGCCGCGTGAACGCCCGAGGGCCCGCCGCCCCTTTCGGGCGGCGGCGTGCTGACGGGACGGGCACGCACGACACCGCCGGCTGACACCGCCGGCCGCATCGGCCGTCTCCCGTGCGGCCGCAGCGTCCGAGTGGGAGGTTCCGGTCCTGGCCCGTCGGCGGAAACGGGTGCGCGGGGTGGCGGACGTCCGGTCGTCCAGCCGCTTCCGGCCCCGCGACCGTCCCGGCAGCCGTGGCCGGACGAACTCCCCACCCCCAGGAGGCGGTTGACGGCGAGGGGTCACCCGCCATGACCGCCGCCCGACCGATGTGACGATGTGCCCGGCGGTACCCGCCTTACGGCCCGTTGCGCCGGTGGGGCGCTATAGCCTGCCCGCGTGAGCCTGGACCAGATCATCTTGGCGCCCTTCATCCCCGTCTCGGCGGGGGTTTCGGTCCATGCCTTCCTGAAGGCGTGGACCAACTTCCGCCTCCTGGCCCGAGGGCAGTGGATCGAGGCGGAGATCGTCGGCGTCCGGGAAGAGGCGAACGGCGACGGCGACCCCCGTTTCTATCCCGAGGTCGCCTTCACCCCTCCGGACAGCGACGAGGTCCGGGTCGAATCCAAGGTCGGCCGGCTGTATCCGATCGACCGCCGGACGCGGATCCGCGTCCGGTACGACCCGGCCAAGCCCCGACGCGCCCGTCTGCAGGGCTACGGCGAACCTGGCCTGTTCGTCAGCCTGCTGACCGGGGGCGCGCTGGCCTTCCTCGCCGTGGGGCTGTTCCTGCACCTCTTCACCTGACGCACTCCCGCATGCCCCGGCCGCCGACACGCGCCCGGGCCCAGGCCCTCGGTCGGGCCGGCACCCGACGGCCCGACTCGTGGACGACAGGGTCCGGACCGGCGCCGGCCTGACGGAGGGACGTCAGGAAGTGGCGACACGTACGGCGGTCACGGCCAGGGTGGTGTAGTTCATCGTGAAGCGTCCGCCCAGGGAGTCGATGGCATCCCCGACCGCCTCCAGGATCCCGGCGAGCTGATCCGGACGGAGTTGCGTGAGGCCGCCGGTGGTGGGCAGCAGGTCCAGCCACCGGTCGCGGGTGTAGGACCGCTCCCAGTCGAATCGCCACTGTTCGGGAGCGTCGAACCGCCCGCTCTCGTGGATCCTGTCGGCGACCTTCGCGTACGCCGCCTGGTAGAGGTCGAGCGGACGTCTGGCCGGTTGGCCGTTGAGCGGGGAGTCGGGCACCGCCCGCCGGTAGGCCGCGGCGAACGGTTCGGCCACCTCGGCAGGCGGCTCGTACACATGCCCGAAGATCGCGAGCCTCCCCCCTGGGCGCAGCACCTGCGCCGCCTTCACGGCACCGGCGACCGGATCCACCCAGTGCCACGACTGCGCGGCGACGACCGTGTCGAACGTCCGGCCGGCCGGCTGCCAGGCTTCGAAGGAGGCCACCTCGACGTCCAGGCCGCGGGCTCGGGCGAAGTCGGCCATCCGGCCATCAGGCTCGACGCCGAGCACGGTGCAGCCGGCGGCCTGGAACTGGCGTGCGGCGATGCCGGTGCCGCAGCCGACGTCGAGCACGTCGGGCCCGGGGCTGCCGGCGACGATCCGTGCCACCAGCGCATCGGGGTAGCCGGGCCGGGACTGGTCGTAGCGTTGCGCGTCCACGCCGAACGACTCGGCCATCCGCCGGGCCCTGTACGGCTCCGACGGGGACGGTTCTGGTTGTTCTCTTGGTAAGGTGGGCATGCGCCCACCTTAGTGGGCGCATGCCCACTGGGCAACGGATGCCGACCGGCCCACGCACGAGAGGACTGCGAGTGCCGACTGGGGTGCACCTCCGCGACGCGCGGCAGCAACTGTTCGACGCCGCCGAACGCGTACTGCTGCGGGACGGGCCGAACGGGCTGACCAGCCGGGCCGTCACCGACGAGGCGGGCTGTGCCAAGGGCGTGCTCCACCGGCACTTCAGCGACTTCGACGCCTTCCTCGCCGACCTCGTGCTCGACCGGGCCGCTCATCTCGAGAGGCAGGCCAGGGCGCTGCGTGAGTCCGTCGGCGGCGGCACGGTGGCCGACAACCTCACCAGCGCGCTGACCACCCTGTTCGGACCGGTTCCGGTGGCGATCATCCCGCTCATCACCTTCCGGGACGAGCTGCGCGCCCGACTGCGGAAGGCGAACCCCGCGGGCGGCATCGCGATTCTGGCCCAGGCCACGACCGCGATCTCCGCCTACCTGGCCGACGAGCGCGAGCTGGGCCGCATCGCCGCCGACGCCGACATCGACTCGCTCACCCTCTCCCTGATCGGTGGCGGGCATCTCCTGTTCGCGGACCGCGACCTCGGCCCGCCGGCCACGGCGGCCGTCAACAAGCTCGTCACGGCGGTCATCGCCGACGCCGTGCAGCGACGACCGGTCCAGGGCCCCTGAACGTCGCGACTCGACGGGGCTGTTCGGCTGTGAGGTCCGAGCCGGGACACCGGCCCGGCCGGCCCGCCGAACGTTGCGGGCCCCCGCCGCGTCCCGGATGCAGGACCGGAGCGGTCGAGGGAACAGGGGCGGGAAATGATGGGCAGACGCTTCGTCGCGGTGACGGCGGTGACGGCGGTGACACTGGTGGCCGTGGGATGCGGCGCCGAGGGTGAGGACGTGGTGGTCGAGGGAACTCCGCCCGCCTCCCCGTACAGCGGCCGGCTGGGCATCCCCACCAAGGACGTGGACGGGAGCACCCGGCAGGCGCTGCTCGCCGTGACCGGCGCCGCGGGCCGGGCGCTGGAGTGCGACGGGGAGATCTTCGAGGGCAACGGGCCCGACGGCTGGGGGAGCGCTGACGGCGGCTCCACCCCGGAGGACGGGCTGCGGCTCTACTTCGACCTCTTCGCGCCCCAAGTGCCGCGCTCCGGCTACCGCGTGGAGCGCCGCGAGACGGACCGGGTGCTGTACTCCTTCGACGTCGGCGGCCGGACCAAGGTGGCCGTCGTGGTCGCCCACGACCAGCCGGAACGGCCCGGCTGGGGACCGGAGACCAACGCCTCCTGCGACCCGGCCGAACTCCCGGCGCGCTTCACCGACTCGGGGACGTACGAGTTCTGGACGGACGCGCGCGGCAGGCGGCAACCGGTGGCGCGGATCCACAGCTTCCGCGGCCCCGAGCACTGCGACTGGCAGAGCGCGCGCTTCCTGATGCTGGGCCGGGGAGAACAGGCCAGGACCTACGTCCGCGACCCCGGCAGCGTCCTCGGAACCGACCTGCTGACCGCCCCGTACGCTGCCGACGCCGCACTGCCGGCCGACGCCCGCGACACCGGATACCGGTACGGGGACGGGCAGTTGTGGATGACCGACGACCGGATGACGGCGTACGTCCGCACCCCCGACGGCGTCGAGGCCTGGCCCTCGGCGAAGGAGGCGGTGGCCTGCATGTGAGGTGAGGGGTCAGCGGCTCGCGTGCAGGGCGACCAGCAACTGCCACACCTGGTCGGCGATCTCGGCGGGACCGGCGTCCAGGAGGCCGTGCAGCCAGTCCGCGAGCACCCCGGCGAAGGTCGCGGCGACGGCCGAGGCGACCAGCGGCGCGTCCGCAGCGCCCGCCCGCTCACGCTCCCGCAGGCTGTACGCCCGAAGATCCCGGTGCAGCACCCGGCCCAGCGGTCCGCCGCCGCCCGGCGTCAACAGCGCCCGGTACAGCGCCGCGTGCGGGGCCAGGGAGGCGAAGAACTCCGCGAGCGCCGCCGGGGCGCGCACCGGATCGGGCCGCCCGCGCCAGGCGTGCAGCGCCTCCACCGCCTCGCGGACGACGTCCGCGCAGGCGTCGACCGCGAGGGCCTCCAGGCCGTCGTAGTGGACGTAGAAGGTGGCCCGGCCGACGCCGGCCCGGCGGACCAGCGCGGCCACGCCGACCTCGGCGAGCGGCCGTTCGGCGCACTCGGCGAGGAGCGCGGCACGCAGCCTCGCCCGGGTGCGGGCCGCCCGCGGGTCCGCGGGCTCGCCGCGGGTCACCGCGCGATCAGGACGGCGGCCAGGGCGAGGGCTCCGGGCAGCGCCTGCGCGACCAGGATCCGGCGGTTCGCCGTGACCGCGCCGTAGACGCCCGCGACGATCACGCAGGACAGGAAGAACACCTGGGCCCGGAACCCGGTCGGGTCGGCGGCGATCAGCCCCCAGACCAGGCCCGCCGCGAGAAACCCGTTGTACAGGCCCTGGTTGGCGGCCATCGGGGCGGTCGCCCGGGCCATCTCCGCGTCGAATCCGTGCAACGAGCGGCCGGGCTTCCTCTGCCACAGGAACATCTCCATCACCAGGATGTAGAGGTGCAACGCGGCGACCAGCCCCACGAGGACGTCGGCGACGGCTTCCATTTGGCTCCCCATTTCTTGGACAGGTGTCCACTATAGCTGGACGGTTGTCCAGGAAGGGCGCCGGTGCCGACCGAAGGGCGGGGCAGTGGCCGGTGGGCGGGACCGAGGGGCGGGGGAGTGGCCGGTGGCCGACCGGATCGGGGGTATCCGCAGGGTTCGGGGGCGGGCGCGGGTCCGCCCCGCCGTCGGACCTCGCGGAGGAGAGACATGGCACTGGTGAAAGCGGGCATCGTGGTGCTCGACTGCGCGGAGCCGGAGAAGCTCGCCGAGTTCTACAAGAGCCTGCTGGACGCCGAGGAGACCGACGCGAGCGCCAATCTCGTGGAGATCGTGGGCGCCGCAGGCACCCGGCTGGGCTTCCGGCGCGACGTCAACATGACCCCGCCCAGCTGGCCCCGCCCCGAGAACTCGTTCCAGGCCCACCTGGAGTTCCTGGTGGCGGACCTCGACGAGGCCGAACGCCGGATCGTGAGCCTGGGCGGACGGGCCCTGGAGACGAAGGGCGCCCCCGGCCCGCACCAGGAACGCCAGTACGCCGACCCGGCCGGGCACTCCTTCACCCTGCGCCTGAGGCCGTCCACGGCACCCAAACAGGACTGAGCGGGGCGACCCGGGCAGGACCGAGCGGGGCGACCCGGGCAGGACCGAGCGGGGCGCCGCCCCTCGACGGGGCGGCGCCGACCGGACCCGTCAGTCCCGGCCGCCCTTGTCCTTGGTGGGCCACACGCCGGTGGACCGTTCGATCGCCTTCGCGCCCGTACGGTCCGCCGCGCTGCGCACCGCGGCGAAGATCGCCCCCTGGATCGCCGCGGCCAGGATGACCTCCCCCCAGCCGCGGTCCCGGTCCAGCGCGTCGGGCGCGTCGTTCTCGTGGCGGACCGCCTTCCAGACCTTGCGGAAGGCCATCCCCGCCAGCGCTCCGCTGGCCCAGCCGAAGACGAATCCGACGGGCTGGTAGACGAGCGGGAGCTTCTGCTTCTTGCCCACGTGTACCTCCTGAGTGCGTTGGGACGTGATGGGGAGTGCGAGCGGAGTCAGGCCCTGCCCCGCGGGGGGACCTCCTCGCCCGGCCGTACCGGACCCGGCGGCGTCCCGTCGCCGAACGGCCGCCCGCCCAGCCGTTCCCGCCGGTGCGGGCTCAGCCAGCCGGACAGGTCGGGTCCGAGGGGCACGATCCGGGTCGGGTTGATGCCGGTGTGGACCTGGTGGTAGTGGCGCTTGATGTGATCGAAGTCGACGGTGTCACCGAACCCGGGCGTCTGGTAGAGATCGCGGGCGTACGCCCACAGCACCTCGTTCTCCGCCAGCTTCCACCGGTTGCACTTGAAGTGGCCGTGATAAACGGCGTCGAACCGCACCAGTGTCGTGAACAGCCGGATGTCCGCCTCGGTGATGGTGTCGCCGACGAGGTACCGCTGCCCGGCCAGCCGGGACGCCAGCAGCTCCAGCCGCCGGAAGACCGCCGCGCAGGCCTCCTCGTACTCGCCCTGCTCGCTCGCGAACCCCGCCCGGTACACGCCGTTGTTGACGTCCTCGTACACCTCGGCCATGACCGTGTCGATCTCGTCGCGCAGCGGCTCCGGGTAGAGGTCGGGCGCCCCCTCCCGGTGCAGGGCGCTCCACTCGGTGGCGAGGTCCAGGGTGAGCCGCTGGTAGTCGTTGGTGACCAGTCTCCCGTCGGTGACGTCCACGACCGCCGGCACGCTCACCCCGCCGGGATGGTCCTTCTCACGCCTGTCGTAGGCCTCGGCGAGGTAGCGGATGCCGAGCACCGGGTCCAGACCGTCGGGGTCCAGGGTGAAGCGCCAGCTCCGGTCGTCCTGGATCGGGTCGACGATCGCCATCGACAGGACGTCCTCCAGGCCCAGGAGCCGCCGGGAGATCACGGCCCGGCTCGCCCACGGGCAGGCCCGGCTGACGACGAGGCGGTAACGGCCGGCCGCCACGGGCCACCCGTCGCGGCCGTCCGCGGTGATCCGGTCGGCGAAGTGGCTCCTGGTCCGCTCGAACGCCTTGTGCCCGTAGGCGCTGTTGCCGTCGGCATCCCGGCCCGCCATGTTCCCTCCCGGTCGTGGTGCGTATGTGCCTGCCTCCCCGCCTTCCCCGTTTTCCGCCGACGGCACGGTGCGCGTGTGAGTCCGATCGGCCGGGGCAGCCGCCGGAGGTGACTGGGACAACCTCGAAAGACACGAACCCGGACGGCACCACCTCACCCACGACGGCCCCCGAAGCCACGGCCGAGAGGAGCACGGCCCCCGGCACCGGGCCGGCTGAGACTTCGACCTCGGACAGCGCCGCGCCGGGGAACGCGACCTCGGACAGCACCGCGGAGTCCGCCGCGGACCGCAGGACGCGCGTCACCGTGCTGGTGGCGCTCGCGGCCAACTTGGTCATCGCGGTCGCCAAGCTGGCCGGCGGGCTGCTCGCGGGCTCCCCCGCACTGCTGTCCGAGGCGGCGCACTCGGTCGCCGACAGCCTCAACGAGGTCTTCCTGCTGGCCGCGCTGCGCCGCAGCCGCCGCCCCGCCGACCGCCGGCACCCCTTCGGCTACGGCAAGGAACGCTTCTTCTGGTCGCTCCTCGCCGCCGTGGGCATCTTCGTCATGGGCGGCTGCTTCTCCTTCTTCCAGGGAGTCGAGGCGCTGCGCTCCGGCGCCGAGGAGAAGCTCGGCGGCTATGTGGCCGGCCTGGTGGTCCTCGGCGTCGCCTTCCTCGCGGAGGGAGCCTCACTGCTGCGGGCCCTGCACCAGGTGCGCCGCCAGGGCGGGGCCGGGGCGGGCCTGCGCGACCCGGCCCTGCGCACGGTCCTCGCCGAGGACGGCACCGCGGTGCTCGGCGTCACCTTCGCCGCGATCGGCATGACCCTGCACATGGTCACCGGCCAGGTGGTGTGGGAGGCGTCCGCGTCCCTGGCGATCGGCCTGCTCCTCGTCTGCGTCGCCTACGGCCTCGGCCGCGAGGCCCGCGACCAGCTGATCGGTGAAGCCGCCGACCCCGAGACCGCCGACCGGATCCGCGCGCTGCTGGCCGCGCAGCCGGAGATCGACAGTGTGGAGGGGCTGTTCACGATGCGGACGGGCGTGGACTCGGCGCTGGTGGCGGTCCGCGTCGACCTGGTGCCCGGCATGGACAGCGAGCGGGTCGAGGAGGTCGCGATGCGCATCAAGCGCTCCCTCGCCGCCATCGTCCCGGAGGCGGACCAGATCTTCCTCGATGTGACGGAGCGTCCCGCCCGCGAGCACGACGAAAGCCCCGCCGCGACGGGGGAGCGCGGCGGGGCCTGACAGTCGAGTGCCCGCCAGGGCGGCGTTCATGCCTGGCGCGGACAGATTTTTCTACGGGTCACCGGGCCGGAGGTCGCCGGCCGCGAGGCCCGCCGGGTCAGTGCGGCTGGTCGACGGGCTCCAGGACGAACACGGGGATCTCCCGGTCCGTCTTCTCCTGATACTCGGCGTACGGCGGGTACGCGGCGACCGCGCGCTCCCACCACAGTGCCTTCTCCTCGCCGGTGACCTCACGGGCCCTCATGTCCCGCTTGTGCGGGCCGTCCTGGAGTTCCACGCGGGGATCGGCCGTCACGTTGAAGTACCAGACGGGATGCTTGGGTGCCCCGCCCAGCGAGGCGACCGCGGCGTAGCGCCCCTCGTGCTCCACCCGCATCAGGGGCGTCTTGCGGATCTTTCCGCTCCTGGTGCCCACGGTCGTCAGGACGATCACGGGCCTCCCGGTGTCCTGGAGCGTGGTCCCCTCGGTGCCGCCGGAACTCTCGTACAACTCGACCTGCTCGCGCACCCACTGGGTCGGACTCGGTTCGTACTCACCCTTGAGAGGCATGGCATCCGTCCCTTCGTCTCCGTCATGTCGTCGACCGACACCCGCGTCCAACACTGGCGCCGGCGGATTTCATCCGCCACACGACACACCGTCACCCGGCCATGCGCACGGCCAGCACGGTCATCACCGCGCTCGACGCCAGCGCCGTCACCAGCCGCCCCCGGCGACCGGTCAGCGCCCGGCCCAGCAGGGCACCGCTCCCGGCGAGCAGCACCTGCCAGCTCGCGGACGCGGCGAGGGCCGCCAGCACGAACACACCCTGCTCGAAAGGGCGTACGACATCCGCGGTGCCGCTGCCGAGGACGAGCGCCGCGAAGTAGACCACGGTGGTCGGGTTCAGCAGGGTGAGACCGAGCAGGCTCAGATAGGCGCGCGCCGGGCTCGGCGGGGGAGGGGCGGCCCGGGTGGTGAGCCGGTGGGCGCGGTACCGGCGTACGGCGGTCGTCGCGCCCAGGGCCGCGAGGGCCAGCAGCACCAGGGCCGAGGCCCAGCGCAGCGGATCGAGCACGGGGCGCAGAGCGGCGGCCACGGCCGAGCCGCCGACGGTGGCGAGCAGGGCGTAGAGCCCGTCGGCGGAGGCGACGCCGAGCGCGGCGCACACACCGGTGCGCAGGGAGGTACGGGCGGTGAGGGAGACGAGGTAGGTCCCGACCGCGCCGACGGGTACGGCGATGCCGTATCCGGCGACCAGGCCGGCGACGAGCGCGGCCGTCACGGACGCGCGGGCTCGGACCTCCGGTGGCCGCGGGCCTGCTGCCGGACCCGTGCCGGAAGGGCGGCGGGGGACAGCGGCGGCAGGAGCGCGATGAGCGCGGGCGTGAACATGGGCAGATCCTGTGGGCGGCGCGGCGCCGCGGCAACGGGTTTTCCGGGCCGCGGGAGGCCGGGCGGGAGCGCGGCCCGCGGGACCGCACGGTCGTCGTCTCAGCCGCCGCACGGGGGTCCGTCGGCCCAGCGACGCGCGGACGAGGTCACCCTGGAGGGCGCGCGGACGAGGTCCTCCTGGACGGCGCGCGGCCACGCCCACCGGTCGGGAGCCGGGGCCTCATCGGCCGGGCGGCGACGGGGAAGGCCGGGGAGCGGCGCCCGCCGCCGCTGTCGAACCGGTCCCACCCGCAGAGGGGCGCCCGGTTCCCACCCGCGCAGGGCCGTCGCCCGCCTCGCCGGCGTGCGGAGGTGAATACGCCCCACAATGACGTCCCGAAATAGGACACCATTACAGCGACCGCCCCGAATGACGAACCGCCATTGACGATTTGTCAGAACTATTGTGTCGTCACGGAATCACGAAACCGCGAGATCTCTTGTTCTGCCTGGTCCGCGTGTGTAAAGGTGGGCCTCGTCGGCGCATGGAGAGTACTTTCCCCGACTGTGCGCACGAGGCATCCCCGTCCACACCCCCCACGTTGCAAAAGAGCCGCACTCCGCGGACGTTCGGGATGTCGAACACTGTGCGCAAGGATCCCGCCGCTGCGAGGGCGGGTTCACCCGCTTATTTGGTACGGACTTTATGCCGCATGTCCCCGGGAGGAATGCAGCCGTGAAAGACCCAGGCCTGTCGAATTCCCCTTCGGCGCGCCGCTTCGAGGTGACGGACGAACAGCTCAGCGCCGAGCTGAAGAACTGGACGGGCACCTCGCCCGCGTTGCACCCCGTCGGTGAACTGCTGGACCGGCACTGGGAGGCCGCCTTCGCCTACGCACGGCTGTGCACCGACGGGGAGCGTGCGGCCGGCATGCTCACCACGGCGGCCTTCACCCGGCTCTTCGGTGAGACCCTGCGCCTGAACGGACCGACCTCCGCATGGCGACCGCACCTTCTGGTCACCGTGCGCCGCATCGCCGCGGAGTGGGACTCCGACGGCCGCCGAGACCTGCTCCATCCCGACCTGCGCGCCGCCGGGGAAGACGGCGAGCGGCCGGCCGCCCGGCTGCTGCCGCCCGTCCACCGCCGGCTGTTGTCCCGGGCGTTCCAGCGACTGTCGCAGTCCGCGCGCTGCCTGCTGTGGCACACCGAGATCGAGGCCGAACCCCTCGCCGTCCCGGCCGGACTGCTCGGCCTGGAGGAGGAGGGCGCCCGTGTCGAACTGCGCCGGGCCCGCGAGCGGCTGCGCGAGGAATGCCTCCAGGTCCACCGCGAACTCGCCGTCGACGAGGACTGCCACCGCTACCACCGGCTCCTCGACGTCACCTGCCGGCGCGGCAGCGTCGACGTCGACCCCGACCTGCGCACCCACCTCGGCCACTGCCGGCACTGCGCGCACACCGCGGACCAGCTGGGCCAGTTCGGCGCGGGCCTCGGCATCGCCCTCGCCGAGGGCGTCCTCGGCTGGGGCGCCGCCGCCTACCTGCGAGCCCGGACGGAACCCTCCGCCGACGCGCCCGTCACGGCCCCGCCCGTCCGGCGTCCGGTCTCCGCCGCCGAGGCGTTCACCGACGAGACGCCCCTCGCCGCACGCCCCGGCGGGACGGCCGGTACCGGTGCGCCCGCCGCGGACCCGGCACCGGACACGGAGCCGCACGACGGCCCCTCCGGGGACCACCGTGGACCGAACCCACGCCCCGTCTCGCGCCGTTCGGCGCACAAGGCGGCCCGCCGCGTCCGCCGCCGCAACCTCGCCGCCGCCGTGCTCACGGTCAGCGGACTGGTCGTCCTGCCGCTCGTCCTGTATTCCGCGCTCTCCGGCGGCGACTCCGCCTCGTCGGGCGACGACGCCGCGGCCACCCCGGCACCCGACACGGACACCTCCACCTCCGGCCCGTCCTGGACCGGTGCCGGTGAGGAGACCCAGGGCACCCTGCGCGGTCGCCTGCACAACGTGGCCTCCGGGCTGTGCATCGGCGTCGTCGGCACGAAGGCGGTCAAGGACGCCGAGACGGAGCTGGCCACCTGTTCCTCGGACGCCGGCCAGCAGTGGTCGTACGAAGCCGACGGGCTGCTGCGCAGCACCGGCGACCCGGATCTCTGCCTCGACTCCCACCTCGGGTACTCGGTGCGCCTGGCCCCCTGCGCGGGAGCCTCGCAGCCCGGCGCCAGAAGCGTCCGCTACGACTTCACCCTCCAGGGCACGCTGGTCCCGCGCTCCAACCAGAACCTCGCCCTGGCACCCGCGGCCACCGACGGCTCCGGCGCCCTGGTCCTGAAGAACCGCACCGACAGCGCCGCCCAGCGCTGGGTGATCGACACCTCGCAGCCCGACCCGCAGATGCAGGTCGTCAACTGGGGCGCGGACAGCACCCTCGCCGACACCCGGACCCCGGCCGCGCCTCCCGCCCCCGAGGCGTCGAAGCCCGCAACCCCCACGCCCACCCGGACGCCGGCCCCCACCGCCACCCCCAGCCCGACCCCGAGCGCCGGTCCCGCCCCCGGCAACACCGCCTGCGTGCCCTACGGCTACCCCTGCCCGAGCGGCGGCGGTCCGCAGTACGGCTACGGCGGTTACGGCTATGGCGGCTACGGCGGTTACGGCTACGGATACCCCGGCCCGGCCCGCGGCCGCTGACGACACGGCCGACCGCGGCGGTTCCGGCCCCGACCGTCCTGGGGCCGGATCGGCCTGCGGCCGCACCGGACGCCGGATCAGGGACCGGTGCCGGGCGCGAGCACGGTGAGCCTCACCGACGAGGCGTTGCCCGACACGGGGACCTTCCCACCGGTCCACGGCACCCGCAGCGGGTCCCGCTCGTCCGGTGGCGTCACCAGCAGAGTCGTGGGAGTGGCCGCCTCGGCCCCGCTGACCTCCGGGTCGGAGTACGTCAGACCCGCCCACGCGCTGCGGCCCGGCGCCAGCGTCACGGTGACCGGGGCGGAGCCCGGTTCCCGCCGGGGATCGGGGCCCAGTCGCCTGCCGGAGGCGTCCAGGAAGGCGGCGCCCGGATAGCCGCGCACGGTGCACGTCCGGCCGGACGCGTTGGTCAGGACGAGCGGGAAGTTGTCCTGCCCCGCCCCGGGGTCGTCGCGTCCGACGGAGGCACGCAGCTCAGAGGTGTGGCAGCGACCGCCGGCGGCGCCGGACCAGGCTGGGGAGGGCGCGGTGCTCGCGTCGGCGGGCGCCTTGGACACCCGGGCGGACGTCACCGACGACGGGGCGGGCGCGGACGACGCGGGGGCGGACGACGCGGGGGCGGGCGCGGACGCGGAACCTCCATCGTCCGCACCGCTCCCGCCTGTCCCACCGCAGGCGCTCAGCAGCCCCAGCACCGCCAGGGCACCCGCCGCCAGAACGGCCGGACGCCGGCCCCTGGACGAGCCGGCAGGGGTCGAGCCGGCAGCGGGTTCGCCGCCGGCAGGAGGCGAACCGGTCGGCGGTGAACCCGCCCCGCACGAACCGGCCGGAGCCGAGCGCTCCAAGGTGAAGCCGATCGGGGAGGAACCCGCCGGGGAGGAACCCGCCAGGAAGAGACCCGCCGGGGACGAGCGCCCCCGGGCGGAGTGTGCCGGGTCGGAATCGGTCCGGGCCGTATCTGCCATCGCTCCACCCTTCGATGCCGCGCCACGCGTGCGGCGGTCGCCCGTGGGGCGGGCGGGTGCCCCGCCGCGGTGCGACCGACACCCGTCCCACCCGCACCCGCCGCCTCTCCGGGGTCGGTGTTCAGTCGTCTTCGAGCGGTCCCAGCTCGGCCCAGATCGTCTTGCCCTCCGTCGTGTGCCGGCTGCCCCACCGCTGGGTGAGCTGGGCGACCAGCAGCAGCCCCCGGCCGCCCTCGTCGAACGTCTTCGCCCGGCGCAGGTGCGGCGCGGTGTGGCTGGTGTCGGAGACCTCGCAGATCAGCGTCGTCGCGTCGTGGATCAGCCGCAACCGGATGGGACGGGCGCCGTACCGGATGGCGTTGGTCACCAGCTCGCTCACCACCAGCTCCGCCGTGAACGCGTGCTCGCTCAGCTCCCAGCGGGCCAGCTGGTCGACGACCTGCTTGCGGATGGGCGCGACGAGCGCGGGGTCCGCCGGGATGTCCCAGGTCGCCACCTGGGAGGAGGGCAGCCCGCGGGTGCGGGCGAGCAGCAGGGCCACGTCGTCGGCGGCGCCGCCCGGCGGCAGCAGGGAGTGCAGCACCCGGTCGCAGGTCTCGTCCAGGGAGGCCGAGTGCGCCGCCAGCGCCTCGCGCAGCACCCGATGGCCGGCGTCCGCGTCCCGCGCGCGGGACGCGACGAGCCCGTCGGTGTAGAAGGCCAGGACCGAGCCCTCGGCCAACTCCAGCTCGGCCGACTCGAACGGCAGCCCGCCCAGTCCCAGCGGCGGCCCCGCGGGCAGGTCGACCCCGCGTGGCTCGCCGTGCGGCGGCAGCAGCACGGGCGGCGGATGTCCGGCCCGGGCCAGCGTGCAGCGCCGCGAGACCGGGTCGTACACGGCGTAGAGACAGGTCGCTCCGACCTCGCCGGGGCTGCCCTCTCCGCCCGCCTCCTCGGAGAGCCGGACGACCAGGTCGTCCAGGTGGGTGAGCAGTTCGTCGGGCGCGAGGTCGATGTCGGCGAGGGTGCGCACGGCGGTGCGCAGCCGGCCCATGGTGGCCGAGGCCTGGATGCCGTGCCCGACCACGTCCCCCACGACCATCGCGACCCGCATCCCGGAAAGCGGGATCACGTCGAACCAGTCGCCGCCGACCCCGGCGCGGGCGGCCGGCAGATAGCGGGAGGCGGCGTCGACGGCGGCGGTGCGGGGCAGGGTGCGGGGCAGGAGGCTGCGCTGGAGGGCCAGGGCGGTCTCGCGTTCGCGGGAGTAGCGGCGGGCGTTGTCGATGCAGACGGCGGCGCGGGCCGTCAGCTCCTCGGCCAGCAGCACGTCGTCGGGCGAGAACGGCTCGGGCCGCCGGTGGCGGGAGAAGACGACCACGCCGAGCGTGGTGCCGCGGGCCTGGAGGGGGACGGAGATCGTCGAGTGGGTGCCGTACTCGTGGACCCGCTGGATCCGCTGCTCGTCCCAGGAGCGCAGGGCGTCCAGCTCGTCGCCGGCCGGCACGGCGGCCGTGACGGTGCGGCCCGCGAGCAGCGAGCCGGCCTGCGGGGAGGCGGCCGGGTAGCTGTCCAGCTGGCCCGGCTTGCACACAGCTTCGGGGGAGCCCGGGTTGACCGAGTGGTGGGCGGCCCGCCGCAACTGGACGGGCGCGGTCAGCGGGCCGCTGGCCTCGCCGCCGTACTCCTGTGTGTCGAGCAGGTCGACGCTGACGAAGTCGGCCAGGGTGGGCACGCACACCTCCGCCAGCTCCTGGGCCGTACGGGTGACGTCGAGGGTGGAGCCGATGCGCACGCTCGCCTCGTTGACCAGTTGGAGACGCTCGCGTGCGAGGAAGTGCTCGCTGAAGTCGTGCGCGGTCACACAGACGCCCCGGACCTGCCCCGCGGCGTCGGTGAGCGGCGCGATCCGGGCCAGCCAGGCGTGCGCCCGCTCCTCGCCCGGGGCCTTCGTGACGGTCTCCATCTCCTGGCGCTCGCCGGTGGCGAGGACCCGGCGCATGTGGGTCTCGATCTCCGCGTTCTGCGGTCGGCCGGCGAGGTCGGTGGCGCGCAGGCCCCGGATCCGGGCGGCGGGCAGTTCGACCAGCTCGGCCATGGCGTCGTTGACCGCCCGCAGCCGCAGCCGGTCGTCGAAGATCATGGTGGCGCAGGGGGACTGGACCAGTGCGGCGCGCACCAGGTCGTCGTCCTGCGGGTCCGGGAACCCCGCGGGCAGCGGTGTCACGGCGAGCCAGCTGAGCGGGCCGCCGTCCGGCGGCTGCCTGCGGTGGGCGAGCACCCACACGGACACGGTGTGTCCGTCGCGGTGGCGCAGCGCCAGGGTGCCGCTCCAGCGGTCCCCGTCGGGGACGGCCGGACCGGCCGGAGCGCGGTCGGCCAGCAGAACGGCGGCCGGCCTGCCGACCACCTCGGAGGAGCGGTGGCCCAGCAGACGGCGGGCGCCCTCGCTCCACCCGGCCAGCGTGCCGTCCTCGTCAATGACCGCTCGCGCCGTCGTGGCGTCGTCGAACGGGTCGTCCGAGGTCATCGTCCCCACTCCATCGCGGACACTCACAGTGAACGGGCAAGCCACTTCCGTTCCACCTTAGTGCTTGCGGCGCCGGCCCGGAGAAGAACGGCGGCCGCCCTCCTTCCGCGCGGCCGGGCGCGCGGAAGGAGGCCGCGTCGGGGCGCCCGGGGCGAGTGGGACGGCCGGGTGCGACCGCCCTCTTGACGGGCCCGAGTGGCGAGGCGTCAGATTCTGTTTGCCGACGTTCGGTTGTGAGTACTTCTGGTTCCTGATGAGGGAGACCCGCCATGACGGTCACGCGTCGATCGGTCCTGCTCGCCTCCGCCGCCGCTCCCGCCGCGAGCGCGCTCCTCGGCACCCCGGTGGCCGAGGCCGTCGGGGAGGCCGAGGCCACCGCGGGCGCCTCCGGCCGGCGCACCGTCGCGCTGCGCGACGGCTGGCGCTTCGCGCTGGTGAACCCGGGCGGGATCACGGACCCGACCGGACGGTACGCCGACGCCGCCGCTGCCGGTCACGACGACTCCACCTGGCGACAGGTGGCCGTCCCGCACGACTGGAGCATCGAACAGACCCCCACCACCGAGCACGGCACCACCAGCGGCACCGGCTTCTTCCCCGGTGGCCTCGGCTGGTACCGCCTCGCGTTCACCCTGCCGCCGGAGTGCGCGGGCAAGCGGATCTCCGTCGAGTTCGACGGCGTCTACATGGACTCGTACGTGTACTGCAACGGCGTCGAGGTGGGCCGCCACCCCTACGGCTACACCGGTTTCGCGATCGACCTCACCGACCTGGCGCACACCGACGGCAGCACCGAGAACGTGCTGGCGGTGAAGGTGCAGAACCGGCTGCCCAGCAGCCGCTGGTACTCCGGCAGCGGAATCTACCGCGAGGTCCGCCTGATCGTCACCGAGCCGGTGTACGTCCCCCGCTGGGGCACGTACGTCACCACTCCCGACGTCGGCGACGAGCGGGCCCTCGTCCGGGTGCGCACGGACCTGGTGAACCTCTCCGGCGCCGCCGCGGACGTGGAGGTCCGCTCCAGGATCATCGCGCCGAACGGCCGCACGGTGGCCCGTACGGCCACCACGGTCACGGTCGCCGAGCGGGCCACGGAGACCCATGAACTCGCCGTCCCCGAACCGTCGTTGTGGGACTTCGCCACACCCCGCCGGTACACCCTGGAGACCGAGCTGCGGGTCGGCGGCCGGCGCACCGACACCTGTCTGACCCCCTTCGGCATCCGCACCTTCCGCTTCGACCCCGACGAGGGCTTCCACCTCAACGGCACCCACGCCAAGCTCAGGGGCGTCGACCTCCACCACGACCTGGGCGCGCTCGGCGCCGCCGTCAGCGCCGACGCGATCCGGCGGCAGCTGACCCTCATGAAGTCGATGGGCGTCAACGCCTTCCGCACCTCCCACAACCCGCCAGCGCCGGAGATGATCCGGATCTGCGAGGAACTGGGCATCGTGATGCTGGTGGAGGCCTTCGACTGCTGGCGCACCGGAAAGAACCGGTACGACTACGGGCGGTTCTTCGACGAGTGGTGCGAGCGGGACGCCACCGAGATGGTCCTCGCGGCCCGCAACTCGCCCGCCGTCGTGCTGTGGTCCGTCGGCAACGAGATACCCGACTCGACCTCCACGGCCGGCCTCGCCATGGCCGACCGGATCATCGCCGCGATCCGCGCGGCCGACACCACCCGCCCCCTGGTGATCGGCTCCGACAAGTACCGCAGGCTTCCCGCGAAGGGCTCGGCGGCCGATCTGATGCTGGCCAGGCTGGACGGGCTCGGCCTCAACTACAACACCGCCAGGTCGGTGGACGACCTGCACGCGGCCTACCCCCACCTGTTCCTCTTCGAGTCCGAGTCGTCCTCGGAGACCTCGACCCGGGGCACCTACCAGGAGCCGGAGCGCCTCAACACGGGCGAGAACCACACCCCCGGCAGACGGGCGACCTCGTCCTACGACAACAACCTCGCCTCCTGGACCATGAGCGGCGAGTACGGGCACAAGAAGGACCGCGACCGGAAGTGGTTCACCGGGCAGTTCCTGTGGTCGGGCATCGACTACATCGGTGAGCCGACACCGTACGACGTGTTCCCGGTGAAGGCCTCCTTCTTCGGCGCCGTGGACACCGCCGGTTTCCCCAAGGACATGTACCACCTGTTCCGCAGCCAGTGGACGGACGAGCCGATGGTCCACCTGCTGCCGACGACGTGGAACCACGAGCCGGGCGACACCGTCGAGGTCTGGGCGTACGCCAACGTGGGGAGCGTCGAGCTGTTCCTCAACGGGAGGTCGCTGGGCGTCCGGGAGTTCGACGCCAAGAAGACCGTCGACGGGCGGCCGTATCTGGAGACCACGGAAGCCACCGGCGACGACAGAACGTTCACGGCCGGCCCCTACCCCGGCAGCTACACCAGCCCCACCGGCAGTGCGGGCAAACTCCATCTGACGTGGCGGGTGCCCTACGAGCCGGGCGTATTGAAGGCCGTTGCCCGCAGCGGCGGGAAGGCCGTCGCCACCGACGTCCTGCGCACGGCCGGCGCCCCGCACGCCGTCCGTCTCACCGCGGACCGCGAGTCGCTTCCCGCGGACGGCCGTTCGCTGGTGTTCGTCACCGCCGACGTCGTGGACGCGCGGGGTGTGGTCGTCCCCGACGCCGAGCACCTCCTCGCCTTCGAGGTGAGGGGCGGCTCCCTCGCCGGGCTCGACAACGGGCGCCAGGAGAGCGCCGAGCGCTATCAGGCCAGCACCCGCACGGCCTTCCACGGCAAGGCCCTCGCCATCGTGCGCTCCGGGACCAAGGCGGGCGCCCTGAGGGTGACCGCCCGCGTGGACGGCCTGCGCGCGGGCACCGTCACCGTGCGCACCACCCGCTCCCGCACGGCGGCGACGACCCCCGCGGCCGCCTTCGTACCGGACCTGCCGACGCCCCCGAACCACCCCTACGCCGACGCCGGTTACTCCGGCCGGACCGACACCCCGCCCGCCGCGATGCTGGACGGCGACCCGGCCACCGGCTGGTCCAACGCCTTCGTCAAGGCGGCCACCGCCCTGCTGCCCGCCTTCGACCAGGCCCGCCCGAAGGACTGGGTGTCGGTGGACTGGGGGCGGACGCGGACCTTCGACCGTGTCGAGGTGTCCTTCACGACCGGGGGCGCGCACAGCCTGCCCGCGGCGATCGTGGTCGAGGTCGGCGACGGGGAGCGCTTCACCCCCGTCACCGGGGCGGCCGTCGCGTGGGCGGACGCCTCGGACCGCCCCACCGTGATCACCTTCGACGCCGTCCGCGGCTCCCGCCTGCGGCTGAACCTGACGAGCAGCCACCCCGGTGAGGTCCAGGGGTCCATCAGGATCAGCAAGATGGAGGCCTAGGGTCTCTCGTCCGCGTCACCGCGGACCGCGCACCCCGCGTGAAACGGCCGGGCCGCTCCTTCGGGAGCGGTCCGGCCGTCGGCGTCCGGGGCGGTGGTCGGGCTCGCGCGGTCCGGTGCCGCAGCTCGCCGCATGGTCGTCGGTCTCCAGGCTCCGTCCTGACTCCCTCCTCCGCCTTGCGATGCACGGCACCGGACCCCGCTCCCTGATCCGGCCCGATCCCGCTCCCCGATCCGAACGAAAGACCCTGGACGCCCGCGGGGTCCGGGCGGGGCGACGGCCGTGAGGTCCGGGCGAAGCGGCGGCCGTGGGGCCAGACCGTTCTGTCCGGACCGTTGACGGGGTGTCATGACTGCAACAAACATGTCCTCCGACCGTATTTGGGAGCGCTCCCATCGCGGCTCGCGCACGGAGCGTTCCCGCACCTGCCGGAGGAACCCAGACGTGAAACGACGCAGAACCACCCTGCTGTCCCTGGCGGCCCTGCTGGGCGCGGCCCTCACCGCGCTGCCCGTGCCACAGGCCGGAGCCGAGGAGGTCGAGCAGATCAGGAACGGCACCTTCGACGCCGGCGCCGACGCCTGGTGGGCCAGCAACGCCACCGCCGCCCCGTCCGAGGGCCGGCTCTGCGCGGACGTGCCGGGCGGCACCGTCAACCGCTGGGACTCCGCGCTCGGCCAGGACGCCGTCACCCTGGTCAAGGGGGAGACCTACCGGTTCTCCTTCAAGGCCTCCGGCGTGCCCGAGGGGCACGTGGTGCGGGCGATCGTCGGCCAGGCCGTCGCGCCCTACGAGACCTGGCAGGAGGCGAGCCCGGTGCTGGGCGAGTCGGCCGGGTCGTACTCCTACACCTTCACCTCGTCGGTCGACTCCACCCAGGGCCAGGTGTCCTTCCAGGTCGGCGGCAGCCCCGATCCCTGGCGGTTCTGCGTCGACGACGTGTCCCTGCTGGGCGGGGTGCCGCCGGAGGTGTACGAGCCCGACACCGGGCCGCGCGTCCGCGTCAACCAGGTCGCCTACCTGCCCGCCGGGCCGAAGAACGCCACCCTCGTCACCGACGCCACGGCGAAGCTGCCCTGGGCGCTGAGGAACGCCACCGGCGCCACCGTCGCACGAGGCTGGACCGTGCCGCGCGGCCTGGACACGGCCTCCGGGCAGAACGTCCACTCCGTCGACTTCGGCGCGTACCGCACCCGCGGCACCGGCCTCACGCTGGCCGTGGACGGCGAGACCAGCCACCCCTTCGACATCGGCACCGCCGCCTACGAGCGGCTCCGCCTGGACGCGGTCAAGTACTACTACCCGCAGCGCAGCGGCATCGAGATCCGCGACGACCTGCGGCCCGGCTACGGAAGGGCCGCCGGACACCTCGGCGTCGCCCCCAACCAGGGCGACACCTCCGTGCCCTGCCAGCCCGGCGTGTGCGACTACACCCTCGACGTCTCCGGCGGCTGGTACGACGCCGGCGACCACGGCAAGTACGTCGTCAACGGGGGCATCGCCGCCTGGGAGCTGCTCAGCACCCACGAACGCGCGCTGACCGCCCGCACCGGCCACCCGGCCAAGCTCGGCGACGGCACCCTGGCGCTCCCCGAGAGCGGCAACAAGGTGCCGGACGTCCTCGACGAGGCCCGCTGGGAACTGGAGTTCCTGCTGCGCATGCAGGTCCCGGACGGGCAGGCCCTCGCCGGAATGGTCCACCACAAGATCCACGACGAGCAGTGGACCGGCCTGCCGCTGCTGCCGAGCGAGGACCCGCAGAAGCGCGAACTGCACCCGCCGACCACCGCCGCGACCCTGAACCTGGCCGCGACGGCCGCCCAGGCCGCCCGTCTGTACAAGCCCTACGACAAGGCCTTCGCCGCACGCGCGCTGACCGCCGCCCGCAAGGCCTGGACGGCCGCTCTCGCCCACCCCGCGGTGTACGCCGACCCGGCCGACGGCACCGGCGGCGGCGCCTACAACGACGACGACGTGACGGACGAGTTCTACTGGGCCGCCGCCGAGCTGTACCTCACCACCGGTGAACGCCCGTTCGCCGACCACGTCCTGAACTCCCCGGTCCACACGGCCGACATCTTCGTCCCCAAGGGCTTCGACTGGGCCCGTACCGCGGCGGCGGCCCGCCTGGACCTGGCGACCGTCCCCAGCAAGCTGCCCGGCCGCGACAAGGTGCGCCGCTCGGTCGTCCAGGGCGCGGACACCTACCTCGCGACCCTGCGCGGCCAGGCCTACGGCATGCCGTACGCGCCGGAGGACAACCGCTACGACTGGGGCTCCGCCGCCCAGATCCTCAACAACGCCGTGGTCGTCGCCACCGCCTACGACATCACCGGCGCCTCGAAGTACCGCGACGGGGCGGTCCAGGCGATGGACAACATCCTCGGCCGCAACGCCCTGAACATCTCCTACGTCACCGGCTACGGCGACGTCGCCGCCCATCAGCAGCACAGCCGCTGGTACGCCCACCAGCTCGACCCCAGCCTGCCGAGCCCGCCGGACGGCACGCTGGCGGGTGGCCCGAACTCCAGCATCCAGGACCCCCTCGCCCAGGCGAAACTCAAGGGCTGCGTCGGGCAGTTCTGCTACATCGACGACATCCAGTCCTGGTCGACGAACGAGACGGCGATCAACTGGAACGCGGCCCTGGCCCGGCTGGCCTCCTTCGTGGCCGACCAGGGGTAGCGGCCGGAAGCAGTGAGCGGGGACCGACCGGGGACAGCGGCACCGACCGGGGGCGGTGGCCGCAGAGGGACCGCTCACGGCCGAACGGTGTCCGAGCCTGCCAGGAAATGATCAGCGGCAGAACTGCTCGGACACCGTTCGGTACCGCCTTGCCACTACTTTCACCAGGGGATATTTACGAGTAAGTACCCGAGCGGTACCGTGAAGGACATGCCAGCCCTCAATGTGGAATTCAGCGATCGCGAGCTGGAGGACCTGCGGCAGATCGCCAAGGAACGCGGTACGTCGATGAAGGCGCTCGTCCGGGAGGCCGCCGCCGCCGACATAGCCAGGCACCGGGCGCTCCAGGAGGGCGCGGAGGCCTTCCGCAGGTTCTTCGCCACCCACGCCGACGAGTTCGCCGCGGCGTTTCCCGATGACGAGGCGCCCGTCAGGGGCGAGGGGCGGGTCGCCTGACCGATGACACCAGTCATCCACATCGACGTGCCCTGGCTGCTGCAGCGCCACGAAGAGGTCCTGCCGGACCAGCCCACCATCAACGACTTCTCCGCGCTGGTCGCCGCCGTCGCCCGCCACCGGGTCGACCCGCCCCGGCTCGGGGTGGACTCCGACCCCGCCTGGCGGGCCGCCGCGCTGCTCCACACCCTCGCGCTGCTCAAGCCCCTGCCCTCGGCCAACGCCCGCTTCGCCAGCGCCACGGCGGTGGCTTACATGTTCGTCAGCGGCGTCGGCATCGATCCGCCCTACGGCGCGCTGGTCGACCTGACCCGCGACCTGATCGACGGCAAGACGGACGTGTACGGCGCGGCCGACCGGCTGCGGTCCTGGCAGATCTGAGAGAACAGATCCGGGAGAGGGGCCTTCCCGGGCCGCCGGCCGAGGGCGGGAGGAACGGGGCCGGCGGCCGTTTCGCGCAGGGAGAGCCGCCGTCCCGCGCGTGGCCTCCGAGGAAGGGCCGGCCCCCAGTCCACTACGCGCCGCGCACGCCGGGAACGTGTGCGCGGCGCCACCGCGTGCGCGCGCTTCACACGGGGCGTGCGATGCGGACGGGGCGCGCGCTTCGTACGGGGTGTGGCTTCGCGGGGCGTCGCTCGGGTCTCTCCACGCGGGCCGTCTCTCCACGCGGGCCGTCTCTCCACGCGGGCCGTCGCTCCACGCGGGACGCGGGTTCGCGCGCGGCGCTGGTCGGCACTCCGGTGGCGACGGCCAAATGCTGTGCAGGCAGGGCGAATCGGGCGCCCCCTGTCGACATTCCCTCAACAGTGGCCGGGATTCCTCGGCGGCTTGTTGCGCGCGACTCGGTTGTGCGAAGGTGAGCCACTCGTGCGGGGGCCGGGGCCGGGTGTCCCGTGTTCGCCGGCGGAGGCGAACGCCTGCTCCCGCCGCGTCGGACAGGTACGTACCGAAGGAAGCCGCACAGTGCTCACCCCCCAGCCCCCCCGCCCGCCCTACCCCCCGCCCGGCTCGGGACCCGGTGAATCCGACGAGGCCCTCGCCTCGGGGACCCGCGGAGGGACGGACAGCGAGGTGGCCCAGTCCGCCGCGATGCTCATCGCGCGGCACTGGCAGCCGGTGCACGACTACGCGGTGATCTGCCTCGCCTCCCCGACGGGCGTCCCCTCCATGGTCGCCACCGCCGCCTTCCACCAGGTCCTCGACCGGCTGAAGCTGGGCGAGCCCGGCACCGCCCTGCGCCCCCGCCTGCTGGTCACCGTGCGCGACACGGTCCGGCAGTGGGCCACCGACGAGGGACTCTCCGGTGTCCTGCCCGACCTGGGGAAACCGGCCGGCGCCCGGGGGATGCGGGCCGCCAAGTCCATGATCCCGGAGAACCGGCTGCTCGCGGAGCGCGCCTTCGAGAGCCTGCCGCCGGTCGCCCGCTGCGTGCTGTGGCACACCGAGGTCGAGGCCGAGCCGGTCACCGTCCCCGCCGGCCTGCTCGGCATGGACACCGACACCGCGGCCGGCGTCCACGAACAGGCCAGGGAGAAGCTCCGCGAGGGATGCGTCCGCGCCCACCGGGACCTCGCGCCCGGCAAGGAATGCCGGTTCTACAACCGGCTCCTCGACGTGCCCATCGGCCGCGGCGGCGACCTTCTGCCCGACGTCCGCCGACACCTGGACGCCTGCCGCTACTGCCGCGCCGCGGCGGAACAACTCGGCCACTTCGAGGGCGACCTGGGCGTCCTGCTCGCGGAGGCGGTGCTCGGCTGGGGAGCCCGCCGCTATGTCGAATCGCGGCCCGGCCGCGCCACGCAGCAGCCGGTGCGCCTGCGCGGCTCGCACCGCGGCGGCCGCCCGCGCGGTACGCGCCGTGCCGCCGGTCTGTTCACCCGCACCCCTTCGCCCGGCCGCCGCGAACCCGGCGCCGCGTTCCGCTCCCCACGCGCCCTGTTCACGGGTGTCGGCCTCGCCGGGGCCGGTCTGCTGACCACCCTGCTCGCCGCCGGCCTGTGGACCGACGACGGCACGGCCGACCCGGCGGCCTCGCCCGCCACCGCCGGCACGCCCTCGTCCGGCACCGGCTCGCGGGCCGCCCCCACGGTTCCCTCGGGCCCCGACACCGCCCAACTCCCCGACGCCGCGCGGGAGACCCGGCTGCGCAACCTCGCCGCCGACCGGTGCCTGGACATCCGCGGCGAGGCGGAGGCGGGCGCCGTCCTCGAACTGGCGGACTGCTCCCACGACCGGTCCCAGCAGTGGTCGTACGAGGAGGACGGGCAGCTGCGCAGTCTGGCCGAGCCCCGGCTGTGCGTGGACGCGCACGCGGACGCCGGCGTGGTCATCCTGGAGGCGTGCGCGGAGGCCGGCGACCCGCGCGCCGACGACGTCCGCTACGGCCTCACCCCCCAGGGGGAGTTGCTGCCCCGCTGGAACGAGTCCCTGGCCCTCGCCCCGGCCGGTGCGGAGCCCGGCGCCGACATCGTCGTCAAGGTACGTGACCACTCCACCGGACAGCGCTGGCAGGTCTACGCGGCTCCGACCGCCACCGGCTCACTGTCGATCACCGGATCCGAGCCGCCCGCGGCGCGGCCCGTCGACCTGTCGGACGGCACCGCCTGAGGAGCGGCAAAGGCGCCGTCACCCGGCTGCCTGCTCCAGGTCCGCAGGACCGACGGTCGCCGGGGTGGCGTGACCGGACAGGGCCAGCGTGAGGTCCAACTCGGCGAGCAGACAGCGGATCACGTGCTCCACGCCGGGCTGTCCGTCCAGCCCGAGACCGTAGACGTACGGCCGGCCGAGCAGCACCGCGCGGGCGCCGAGGGCGAGCGCCTTGAACACGTCGCCGCCGCCGCGCACCCCGCTGTCGAACAGCACGGTCAGCCGGTCGCCGACCGCCGCCGCGACCCGCGGCAGCGCGTCGGCGGCGGCGACCGAACCCGCCACCTGCCGGCCGCCGTGGTTGGAGACCACCACGCCGTCCATCCCGGCATCGGCGGCCAGCCGGGCGTCGTCGGGATGCAGTACGCCCTTGAGCACGGTGGGCCCGTCCCAGTGCTCCCGCAGGAACGCCAGGTCCGGCCATGCCTTGCCGGGGTCCGAGAACAGGTTCACGAAGTGCGTCACCGCCGCGTTCGGGTCCTCCCGCACCGGCTTGGCCAGGCCCGCCAGGAACGCCGGATCGGTGAAGTAGTTCGCGGTGCCCACCCCGTGCAGGAACGGCAGATACGCCCGGTCGAGGTCGCGCGGCCGCCAGGCGAGCAACGGGGTGTCCAGGGTGACGACCAGCACCGAGAAGCCCGCCGCCCGCGCCCGGCCCAGGAAACTCCGCGCCACCTCCCGGTCCTTGGACCAGTACAGCTGGAACCAGCGTTCGGCGTCGCCCATCGCCGCCGCGACCTCCTCCATCGGCGTGCTCGACGCCGACGACAGGATGAACGGCACGCCCTGCGCGGCGGCGGCGCGGGCCGCCGCCGGCTCGGCCTCCGGATGCATGATCGACAGCACCCCCACGGGTGCCAGCGCCACCGGCGCGGGCAGGGAACGGCCGAGCACCTCCACCGACAGATCGCGCTCGCGCACGTCCCGCAGCATCCGCGGCACGATCCGGCGGCGCTCCAGGGCCGCCAGGTTGGCGCGGGCGGTGCTGCCGTCACCCGCGGCGCCCGCCACGTAGCCCACCGGCCCCGGACCGAGCCGCCGCTCGGTCAGCTCCTCCAGCCGGCTCAGGTCGGTGGGCAGCCGGGGAACCGCGCCCGTCATCCCGTTCAGATAGATCTCGTACTGGAAGTCCGCCCAGTGCCTGGCCATCCCCGGGTCCCGCCCCTCGTCGTCGAGCCGCGCGTCAGGGCGACCATACCGGCCGGTAGGCGAGGGGCGGACGGTGGCCCGGAGGAGCCGGAGAGGACCTGTGGGCCGACCGGGAGGGCCTGAAGCGGAATGTTTCCGGACGATTAACGAGCCTATGAAAACCGGTCACTCCGGCCAGGGAAGGGATCATGAAGCGCTTGTCCAGGGGGTTGGAACGTTCGAATTCCGTGACTTCACGCCACTGATTCAATACGCAAGGTTACTGAAACCCATGGGGTCGATGTGAGTTCCGGCGGCGGACTCGGCAGAGTGGCGCTCGCCGCGTTCGACACCGACCGAGTCGGACCGGCACCCCGAATCGAGCGGAAGGATGCACACAATGCGGAACACCGCGCGCTGGGCAGCGACCCTCGGCCTCACGGCCGCCTCTGTCTGCGGAACCCTGACCGGGTCCGCGCTCGCCGCCCCGGCCGCCCCGGCCTCGCTCTACGCCCCGTCGGCCCTGGTGCTGACCCTCGGGCACGGAGAGAGCGCCGCCGCCGTCAACCCGGCCCGTGCCGTCACCCTCACCTGTGCGCCGGGCCCCTCCGGCAGCCACCCGGCCGCCGCCCTGGCCTGCGCCGAACTACGCGCCTCCGGCGGTGACCTCGAGGCGCTGGCCGACCCGGCGGGGGACGCGCTGTGCACCAGGCAGTACGACCCGGTGGTCGTCACCGTCGACGGCGTATGGCAGGGCAGGCGCGTCTCCTACGAGCGCACCTTCTCCAACGAGTGCGTGAAGAACTCCTCCGGGAGCGTCCTCTTCGCGTTCTGAGACCGGGATCGCGTGGCCCCGTGGGCAAGATGAACGGCTCGTGACGTGGGGAGTGCGAGCCACTGACACGGACCGCCACGGCGATTCCGCGACCAGGGGCCGGCCGGGCGGTGTGGGGCTGCCCGCCGGTCCCTGGCATTTTCGGCGCGACCGTCGCCGTGAGAGGTGGTCAGGCGCGGTCGCGGTGGCTGGTGTCGCACCACGGATAGCGGCGGCTGCGCCGACAGGTGCACAGGGCGACCCGGAAGCGGTCGGAGGCGACCGTGGAGCCGTCCTCCAGTTCGATCTCGACGGGCCCCTCGACGAGGAGGGGCCCCTTGCGCTGCACGCTGATGCGGCGGGGCCGGTCAGCGGGGGAGTTCGGCACGGACGACCACCAGTTCCTCGTTGTTCTCGTCGGCGGACAGCAGCCCCCGGTGCCGCAGCCACTGCTCCCGGGAGCGCAGCACCGGCCCGAACGGAATGCGGCGGCGTCGTGTCACGGCGGCCTTCAGGCCCGCCGCGCGCAGATGGCGCACGGTCCGGTCCGGGTCGCTCAGCGCGGAGTGCACCAGCAACAGCACCCCGCCCGGCCGCAGCAGCCCCGGCGCCTCCCGGCAGATCCGGTCCAGCACCAGCCGGCCGTCACCGCCCGCGTCCCAGGCGCGGGCCGGTCCGCGCGGCGCACCCCCGCTCGGAGCGGGCACGTACGGCGGGTTGGCCAGGACGAGGTCGAAGGTGCGGCCGCGTACCGGTTCGAAGAGGTTGCCGCGCACCACGCGCACCGGCAGCCCGGCCCGCCAGGCGTTCCAGCGGGCGGCGTACACGGCGCGCCACGACACGTCGACCGCCGTCACACGGGTGCCGCGCCGCGCCGCCTCCAGGGCCAGCGCGCCGGAACCGGTGCCCACGTCGAGGACGTCGGAGCCCGGCGACAGAGGTTCTTCGGACAGCGCCCCGGCCAGCAGGTCGGTGTCCTCCTGAGGGGCGTACACGCCCGGAAGTACCAGCGGATCATTCACCCCGACCAGGTACCCAGACAATCAAGAAATATGGGCCATCTCGGTGGTGGGGGGAGTGCGCAGGGACGAACGTCCGGCACGCCAGGCGGTGAGCAGCCGCGCGGCCAGCCGGTCCTCCAGCAAGGTGGTGGCGCCGACGCCGAACGCCACGTCGGGCGCGAGATGCGGCTCCTCCTCCAGCAGACCGCCGATCACCTCGTGCCGTACGACCTGCTCGTGGACCGCGTCGGCCTCCACGTGCTCGTCGTAGAAGTGCACGGCGGCGGGACCGGCGCCCGCGCGGCGCATCGCCTCCGCGAGCCGCCGGGAACCCGGCGAGGAGGTGATCTCCACCGTCGCGAAGTGACCCACCAGCGCACCGCGCAGACCGCGGTGCAGTCCGAACAGGGACATCAGGTTGACCGTGGCCAGCGTCTCGGCGCAGGCGGCGTCAAGGTAGCGGCCGTACGTGGCGTCCAGGCCCAGGTCCGTCATCAGGTCCGCGAACAGGCGGGCGTGGACCCGGTCGGGGCGGCCGCCGCCGTACTCGTCGAACTCCACCGCCGCCATCGCCGCCTTCGCCCGCCCCCACAGCCTCGGCAGCACCCAGGCGTGCGGGTCGGCCTCCTTCAGGTGGTAGAGGGAGCGCTGGGCCGCGTACTCGCGCAGGTGCCACAGCTCGCCCTCGTCGCGCAGGAAATGGGAGACACCGCCGCCCTCCACCGGCTCGACGAGCAGCTCCGCGATCGCCTCCTCCACGCTCTCGTGGACGGGCGTGTCGGCCCGCAGGGCGGCGAGGAAGCGGGCCTCCAGCGCGGCGCGCAGCCGCAGCAGGTCGGGGTCCCACTCGACGTCGTCGCTCACTCCGGCGAAGCCGCGGTAGTGCAGCTCGTAGCAGAGGTAGAGGGCCAGCTGGAGGTCCTCGCCGTACGGGGAGGCGCCCGCGACCGTCGCGGCGGGCGGTAGGGGGCCCGAGCCCAGCAGGTACTCCCGGACAGCCGTGGAGACGGGGCCGCGGGCGGTGGGCAGCCGTGGTCCTTCATGTGCCATGAGCGCCGGGTACCCCGCAGGTCGCGAGCCATCCCCCCCCCGAGGGATGATCCCGGGCGCGCCCGCCGCCCCCGGGCGCCGCCCGCACATCGAGGCCGGGCACTGCGCCCCTGGCCCCGGCCCTCCGCGGGCCCGCTCCGATCGGTCAGCCGGTGAAGTGGCCTGACCGGACCATCCCGCCGGGAAGCGGGCTCGTCCCGGCGGGATGGCCGGGGAAGCGGGCCTGCCGACGGCCAGGGAGGCGGGCTCGTCCGGGCCATTCGGCCGGGAAAGCGGGCCTGCCGACGGCCAGGGAGGCGGGCTCGTCCGGGCCATTCGGCCGGGAAAGCGGGCCTGCCGACGGCCAGGGAGGGCCGCGCGAGGGCCGGCGGCGCCGCGACCGGTCGCCCAGCGCCCGCCGGGCCACGGCGGCCGACCCGTCGGGGTCGTGCGGGCGCCGGCCGGGCGGCCCCGCGGGTGGCGTGCGGCCTGGTCGTCACGGGTCTTGGTCGTCCGTCCGCAGGGGACTTCTCCTGGGCTGGGGGGTGGTGCTCTCGGGAGTCTCGCTTCACCTGCCGGGCCATGACGGCCGCCGGCCCGGATGGTGCGGGCGTTCGCCGGGCGGGCCCGGGGGTGGTGTGCGGGCCGGCCGTCACGGGCCGCCATTGCGGCCGCCGACCCGATTGTGCGGGCGTTCGCCGGGCGGGCCCGGGGGTGGTGTGCGGGCTGGCCGTCACGGGCCGCCATGGCGGCCGACCCCGTCGGGGTTGTGCGGGCGTTCGCCGGACGGGCCCTCGGGCGCCGTCCGGCCCGGCCGTCACCGGTCCCGGTCGTCAGTCCCCGTGGGACTCCTCCTGGGCTCGGGTGTTCGGGGTGATGGCCTCGCCTGCCTCACCCGGGTCGCGCCGGGGCTCCCCCTGCCCGTCGGCGCGGGTCTCGGCCTCCTCGATCTCCCGTACCACCTCCTCGAGCGCGGTCCTCGGACGGTCCCGCCGGTCCTCGCCGGCGTCCCGCTCCGTGTGCTCCTGTCGGTTCTCGGCGTCCTCTTCCACGGACGGCTCCCTTTCTCTCGATGCCCGGCCCTCGCGCACGGTGCCGGGCCTGGTCAGTGGGTGGTGGTGGCCGCGACCCGCAGCGGCACGGGATCCGGTGGCGCCGACTCGTCGGAGAGCCGGACGACCTGCGCCCACCAGGACGCCCCGTCCTCGATGTGCCGCAGCATGATGCCCTCGCGGATCGCCCACGGGCAGACCGTGACCGTCTTCAGGCCGATCAGCTTCATCGCCGTGTGCCCGACGACCGCGCCGGCCAGGCTCTGCGCGGCGCGCGGCGCGGAGATGCCGGGCAGCTCGGCCCGCGCGGCGGCCGGCAACTGTGCCAGCCGGCCCACCGCCTCACCGAGGTCGGCACAGTCCAGCGTGCGGGCCTCGAAGGGACCGTGACGGCCGGGCGGGGCCCCGCACAACCGGGCCAGCTGCTGGAACGTACGGGAGGTGACCACCGCCGTGCGCGGCCCCTCCCAGCGGATCCGGGCGGCCACGTCCCGCAGCTGGTGGCGGACCTTGCGGCGCAGCTCCCGTACGCGTTCCGCGGACGGCGGGTCCTGGTCCGCGAAGAACTCGTGGGTCAGCCGGCCGGCGCCGAGCGGCAGCGAGGCCACGAAGTCCGGCAGCCGGCCCCGCCCGAACGCCACCTCGAAGGAACCGCCACCGATGTCCATCAGCGCGAGCGGCCCCGCCCGCCAGCCCATCCAGCGCCGCGCCCCGAGGAACGTCAGCTCGGCCTCCACCTCGCCCGGCAGGGTGCACAGCGGGACACCGCTGCCGGAGGTGACCGTCCGCAGCACCTCCTGCCGGTTCGGCGCGTTGCGCACCACGGCGGTCGCGAAGGCCAGCGGGCTCGTCGCGCCCCACCGGGCCGCCGTACGGTTCGCGGCGGCGACCGCGTCGACCATGTTCTCGATCGCCTCGTCGGGGATGGGCTCTCCCGGCTTGACCTGCTCGGACAGCCGCAACCGCCACTTGGCCGTGTGGACCGGAAGCGGTACGCCGTCCTGCGCGTCCGCCACCACCAGCCGCACGGTGTTGGATCCCACGTCGAGCACGCTGATTCTCATGGCCGGTCGAGTACCCGGGGGAGCCGCTCCCTACGTCACTCCGCGGCATCGGGCTTCCACGCACCGACGCCACGGGCGCCCGCGAGCCCGGCACGCGAGCGGGGCCGTCGGCTCAGGCCAGCTGCCGCCGCACCAGCTCGTGCAGCCTGCCGCCGGTGTCCGCGAGCAGCCGGGACGGCGGGCCCTGCTCGGCCACCCGGCCGTTCTCCATCACCACGACCCGGTCGGCGTCCAGCACCGTCGACAGACGGTGGGCGATGACGACGCGGGTGGCGTCGAGCTTGCGGGTGCTGTCGATGACCGTGCGCTGGGTCTCGTTGTCCAGGGCGCTGGTCGCCTCGTCGAAGTAGAGGATCCGCGGGCGCCGGATCAGCGCCTGGGCGATCATCAGCCGCTGGCGCTGACCGCCCGAGACCGAGCCGCTGCCCGAGACGATGGTGTGCAGCCCCATCGGCATCCGCTTGATGTCCTCCGCGAGCCCCGCCATCTCGGCCGCCGCCATCGCCTCCTCGGGCGTGTACGACTCGGTGCCGCAGATGACGTCCAGGATCGACCCGGTGAACGGCTGGGCGTGCTGGAGCACCACCCCGCACTGGCGCCGCACGGCCGACTGGTCGAGGGCCGCCAGGTCCTGGCCGTCGTACAGCACGCTGCCCGAGACCGGGCGGTCGAAGCCGATGAGAAGACGCAGCAGGGTGGACTTGCCGCAGCCGCTGGGCCCGACGATCGCCACGAACTCGCCCGGCCGCACCTCGAAGGACACGTCGTCCAGGACCAGGGGGCCGTCGTCGGAGTAGCGGAACGACAGCCGGCGGGCCTCGACCGCGCCGGACAGCGGACCGGGCCGGGTGCTCGCCGCCCGCACCTCCGGGGTCGCCTCCAGCACCGGCCGGATCTCCTCGAACAGCGGCAGCGCGGCCACCGCCGACACGAACGCGCCGGTCAGCGAGGTCACGGAGGTGAGCAGCATCGTCATCGACGTGTTGAAGGTCAGGAAGTCCGCCGCCGACAGGGCGCCACGCGCCGGACCCGCCAGCAGCATGAACATCACCAGCGAGCACAACGGCAGATAGACCGCGCCCAGCACCGTGGTGAGGTTCTTGATCCGGCCGAGCCGTTGCTGGAGTTCACGGCTGCGGGCGAACTGACGCGCCCAGGCCGCGTAGGCGTAGTTCTCGGCGGCCGCGATCCGCAGCTTCGGCAGGCCCCGCAGGGTCTGGAACGCCTGGTTGTTCAGCTTGTTGGAGAGCACCACCAGCCTGCGCTGCCAGCGCACCTGCCACAGCCCCAGCCCGAGGAACACGGTGGCGACGACGACGAGCATGGCGATCGCGGCCAGCGCCATCGGCACGCTGTACCAGAGCAGCAGGCCCAGGTTCATGGCGCCGACGGTGACGGACTGCGCGACCGACGGGCCGAGCCCCGCCAGCAGCCGGCGGATCGCGCTGATGCCCATGGCCGCGCTCGCCAGCTCACCCGTGGAGCGCTCGGCGAAGAACGTCGTCGGCAGCCTCAGCAGCCGGTCCCACACGGCCGGCTGGAGCGTCGCCTCGATCCTGCCCTCCAGCCTCAGGATGGTCATGTTCTGGAGCAGCATGAACGCCGCCGCGACCACCCCGCCGACCAGTACGGCCACACACGCCTGAGCGATCAGCCCCTGCTGGGCCCGCGGCACGTACTCGCCGAGCACCTTGCCCGTGGCGATCGGCACCAGGGCGCCGACCAGCACCGTGACGAGCCCGCTGAGCAGCAGGTTCGTCAGATCGCGGCCGGTGCCCCGCATGCTGAACCGCAGCAGACCGAGCGGACCGAGCCGCCGCTCGGGCAGCGGACGGTAGAACATGACGGCCCGCGGCTCGAACTCCTCGGCGTTGGCCTTCTCCACCGGTGTCTCGCGGCCGGTCGCGGGATGCACGGCGACATAGCCGCCACGCCGCCACAGCAGGGCGACCGGCGCCCCGGACAGCGCCCGGTGCCCGACCAGCGGGCCGACGTCGTCACGCCACCAGCGGCCGTCCAGCCGTACGGCGCGGGTGCGGACGCGGGAGGCCAGCGCGATCTGCTCGACCGGGTCGAGACGGTCGTTGCCGGCGCCCATCCGGGCCGGCTCGACGAGCGCGATGCCGGCCGCCCGCGCGACCAGCTCGCAGGCGCCGAAGGTCGCGTCCGCGTCCGCGGCCGTCGCGCGCGGCCCCGCCTTCCGGCCGATCGACGCCAGCAGTGTCCGGTCGGCCTGCGCCCGCACCGCCTCACCGGCCCTGATGCCGGCGGCCGTGCGGGTCTCGTGGGTGCGCTCCACCTGCTCGATCCAGCGGTCCACCGTGGTGAGCAGGCGGTACTGCTGGTCGACCATGGCCTGCCAGACCGCCGGGTCCATCAACAGGTCGGCGGCGGCCTCCGCGCCGTACAGCGAGCCGTACTGGACGCTGCCCGGCGGCACCTGCATCCAGAACACGTCGTCGTCGGCGATCTCGGCGGGCCGCTCGGTGGCCATCGGCGCCTGGAAGAGGACGGACAGTCCGCGGCCCACGCCCAGGGCGAGGGCGTGCTCCAGCGGGCTCGACACCGGCGGCACGTACCGGGGATTGCCGTACTCGTCGTAGGACCAGGTCTGGGTGCTCGCGGGCTGGTACAGCTCGCGCAGGCCGACGCGGTGGACCGCGCAGTCGCGCGACGGGCGGGCCACCAGGGTGTGCCGAGGGCCGGCGACCGGGCCGAGGAGCAGCGAACCCGCCTCCAGCCGGCCCAGGTGATGCCAGTGGCCCTGCTGTTCGGCGTCGACCGCGAACAGGTCCAGCGCACCGCCGACGACCAGCCACAGCACCTGCGGCCCCTCCAGGTCGAGCCGGCCGGACCCGGCGCAGTCGACCCGTGTGCCCATTCGCCCCAACGCCGAGAGGACGACGTCGCCTTCGGATACGGCCGTCATCTCATCGCTCCCTGACCAGTGCCGCGTACGCCCCGCCGCGCGCGAGGAGTTCCTCGTGCCGTCCGCGCTCCACGACCGTGCCGTGGTCGAGGACGACGATCTCGTCGCTGTCGCGGACCGTGCTGAGCCGGTGCGCGATCACCACGCAGGCGCAGCCGCGCCGGCGCAGGTTGTCCATGACGATCTGTTCGGTCTCCGCGTCCAGCGCGCTGGTCACCTCGTCCAGTACCAGGATGCTGGGCCGGCGCACCAACGCCCGGGCGATCTCCAGGCGTTGGCGCTGACCGCCGGAGAAGTTGCGGCCGTCCTGCTCGACCCGGCTGTGGATGCCACCCGGCCGCCGCTCGACGACCTCGTACAGCGCGGCGTCCCGCAGCGCCTCGACCACCGCCTCGTCCGGGACGGAGGGGTCCCACAGCGCCACGTTGTCGCGGACCGTGCCCTCGAAGAGGAACACCTCCTGGTCGACGAAGGAGACGGAGGCGGCGAGCACCCCGCGCGGGATGTCCTCCAGACGCTGTCCGTCGATCCGGATCACCCCCTCCCACGGCGCGTACAGGCCCGAGATCAGCCGGGACACCGTCGACTTGCCGCTGCCCGAGCCGCCCACCAGCGCCACCTGACGGCCCGGCCCGACACTCAGGTCGAAGCCGGTCAGCAGCGGCTTGTCGAGCGGGCTGTAGCCGAAGCCGATGTTCTCCAGCTCCACGTGACCGTGGAGGCGGCGGGTGGAGTCGCCGCCGGAGCGGCGGTCGTAGAGCGGGTCGGCCCGGAAGTTCTCCACGTCCTTCAGCCGGGCCACGTCCGCCGCGAAGTCCTGGATGCGGCCCGCCACGCCGTTCAGCCGGGTCAGGGGAGCGGTGAAGCGGGCGACCAGCGCCTGGAAGGCGACCAGCAGGCCCACCGAGATGGCGCCCTCGATGGCCCGCGTCCCGCCGATCCACAGGATCAGCGCGCTGTTGACCGTCGCCAGCGTCGGTGCGACCACGCCCAGCCAGGCGCTCGGCACCCCGAGCCGTTGCTGTTCCTCCAGCGTGGTGGCGTGCTGTCCGGCCCACTTGCGGAAGTAGCCGTCCTCACCGCCGGTCGCCTTCATCGTCTCGATCAACTGGAGGCCGGAGTACGCCGTGTTGGTCAGCCGCGCGTTGTCCGCGCGCAGTTTCGCCGTACGGGTCGCGCGCAGCCGGATCACCACCCGCATGGCGACGAGGTTGAGCAGGGCCACGCCGATGCCGACGAACGTCAGCTGCGGGTCGTAGGTGTAGAGGAGGAGCGCGTACAGGACGACGACCACCGCGTCCACGCCCGCCGACGCCAGGTCGCGGGCCAGCGTCTCGGCCACCGCGTCGTTGGACTGGAGGCGCTGCACCAGGTCGGCCGGGCTGCGCTGGGAGAAGAAGGTGACCGGCAGCCGCAGCAGATGGCGCAGGAAGCGGGCGCTGGACAGGGTCGAGGAGATGATCCTGCCGTGGTGCAGGTTGGCCTGCTGGAGCCAGGTCAGCGCGACGGTGAGCAGCACGCACGTGCCCATGGAGGCGAACAGCACGTCGAGCAGCGAGGTCTGGTTGCCGATCAGGAACATGTCGATGTAGGTGCGGCTCAGTGCCGGGACGGCCGCGCCCACGACGACCAGCAGCAGGCTCGCCAGCACGGCGGCCGGCAGGGTGCCCGCGGTGCCGCGCAGCCGGGCCGGCATCGCGCCCAGCACTCCCGGCCTGCGCCCGCCGCGCTCGAAGCCCTCGCCGGGTTCCAGCACCAGCACCACGCCGGTGAAGCTGCTGTCGAAGTCCTCCATCGGCACGAACCGGCGGCCCTTGCCGGGGTCGTTGACGTACACGCCCCGGCGGCCGAAGCGGCGGCCCAGGCCCTCGTAGACGACGTAGTGGTTGAACTCCCAGAAGAGGATCGCGGGCGACCGCACCTCGGTGAGGGCCGCCAGGTCCATCTGCATGCCCTTGGCGGTCAGTCCGTAACCGCGGGCCGCCTTCAGCAGGTTGCTCGCGCGCGAGCCGTCCCGCGACACCCCGCACGCGATGCGCAGCTCCTCCAGCGGGACATGGCGGCCGTAGTGGCCGAGGACCATGGCGAGGGAGGCGGCCCCGCACTCCACCGCCTCCATCTGGAGCACCGTGGGGGTGCGGACGGTCTTTACCCGGCTCTTGGGGACCGAACGCCTGGGTGGCGCGGCCCGCCGTCTGCCGCGGGTCTCGGTCGCGGTCACGGAAGCAGCCAATCGAGGGGACGCCGGTCGGCCAGCCGGATCGAGGCGGTGGCCATGGTCATGGAGGTGAGGGCGTACGGCGGCCCGTCGGCGGACGACCACCGGTAGCCGCTCCTGGTCGTGGAGGAGGGGTCGAGGCGGACCAGGACCGCCACCGGGCGGCCCTTCTCGGTGAACTGCTCGCCGAGTTGGCTGTCACCGAGGAACGCGGCGATCCGCTGAGCGGACTGCGCCGCGCGGTCCACCGACTTCACATGGCCGCGCAGCACGCCGTACCGCTGGGACGGCACGGTCTGCACGGTCAGGTCGACGGCGGCGCCCGCCGGTACGGAGGCCGCGTTCTCGGCCGGGACGTACACCGTGGCGTACAGCGGGTCGTCGGCGTCGGCGACCTTCTCCACGGCGGCGACGTTCGCACCGGTGGTGATGATCTGCCCGAGGGAGGCGGCGAGCGCGGTGATCCGGCCCGCGGCGACCGTGCGCACCACGGTCTCGCCGTCGGCCGCGCGCACCTTCAGCACGGGGGAGTCGGCGGGCAGCCGCTCACCCTCCTTCGCGAGGACCGCGGTGACCTGCCCGGCGGCGGGGCTCTGCAGGATGTAGCTGCCCTCGCCGTGGGTGAGGACGGCGGGCGCGCTCACGGTGGAGGCGACCGAACCGGTCACCGCCCACACGGACGCGGCGGCCATGACGACCACGGTCACGGACAGCACGAGCCAGCCCTGGGGGCGGGCGAAGCGCACCGGCAGGTCGAGTTCCTCGGGCGACTGAAGCTTGGCGAGGGCCTGTTGGCGGAACTGCACGGGATTTCCCTCGGGGTCTCACGGCGCCGACTCGGGGTTGCGGAACACCGACTCGGGGGTGGCACACGGCGCCGGCCGGGAGTTGCACGGCGTCGACCGGGTTGGCACCCGGCGTCGACCGGGTTGGCACCCGGCGTCGACCCGGGCGTTGCGGGGCGCCGACTCCGGGCGTTGCGGGGCGCCGACTCCGGGTCGCACGGCACCGAAGAGTCCCGGAACCGGGTCACGGCTCCGGGACTCAGAGGGTCACAAGGCCGCGATCAGAGACCGGCGACCAGGTTGGTGACCGGCGCGGTGCTCAGGCCGGTCACACCCTCGACCGTGCCGACGACCGTGTCGACCAGGCCGGAGACCGGGGCGATGCCGTCCACCAGGCCGGTGACGGTGCCGAGAGCGTTCACGGACAGGCCGCCGGAGACGTTGTCGAGGTCGGCGTCGGCGATCTCGACGGTCTCGACCTGGGGGGTGGAGTTCATGGTGGAACTTCCCTTCACATGGATATCTCAATAAGGGGGGAGCGGCCCCCTCTGGGGACAGATGACGGCCGCGACCGCAGGCGCCGAAGGCCCGTTCCCGGAAACCCGGCGAACCTTGCGGTGCGATGGATCAAAGCAGGTCCGCCGCCGACGCATCCAATCAATCACCGCTCTCACCAGGGAACTTGCGTCACGCGAGGGTCACAGCGTGCAGGTGTGGCCACGCCTTGTCGGCGACTTCTTCACACCCCGGGCCGCGGTCGCTCCGATGAGCGGCGCACGCCCTCGTGGCGAAACCGACACACCCGTCCCAATGGCATGGCGGGCCCTGCGCGGTTGTGCAGAACCTCCGCGTCCCGTGACCTGCTTGGGCAATCGGTGTGCAGATTCTCTGAAGCAGGGATTCCGCTCTCCGAGCCGCACGGACCGTCAGCGGCCGATCACCGCCGGTGTCCCGGCGTCGGTCCCCGGCGGTCGGTGGCTCACCGTCGCCCCCGCACCCGTGGGGATCCCGCCGTCGCCGTCTCTTCCGCGGTGTCCGGTGACCCTCCCGCCGGCCTCAGCCCAGCAGGGCGTAGACCGTGCTCGCCCGCGCGGCGAGTTCACCGGACCGCTCGGCCGTCATCGTGACGTCCGCGAACGCCATCCGGCGGCCCAGCTTCGTCAGCACCGCATGGATCAGGACATCCGATTCGGTCACCGCGCGCTGGAAGGACGTCGACTGCTGCACCGTCGTCATGGGCGCGAAGGCGCCCCGGGCCGCCGAGACGGCGATCACCGTGGCGGTGTCCGCGGCCGCCATCAACGCCTGCCCCGACAGCCCGCCGCCCTCCCGGGCCAACTGTGCCGACCAGGGCAGACGCAGAACCGCCCGGTCGTCCCCCAGCGCCTCCACGGACAGGTCCAGCGCGCGCACCCAGGGCGCGAAGCAGTCGGAAAGGATCTTGTCGGCTTCGGTGGTCGTCATCGTCATATGGGCGATTGTTCCCCGGCCGACCGCCCCGGACTCCGGTCATGGCCGATTCACGGGTTCGCAAAGGGAGTTGGCAAACGCCATTGAACACACCACGTCTCCCCTGCGTACCCATCGGCAACCAGGCGCCGCTGTACGGAGCTGCCACTCCCCGGCAGCCGGACCCCGTCCCCCCAGGAGGTCGAGTTTTTTGAGTCACAAGCGAATGCCGAAGCGCAAGGCCGCGATAGCGGTGGGCGGTGTCGCGGCGCTCGGAGCGGCGGCACTCCTGCTCCCGCACGCCAACGCCTCCCAGGACGGCGGCGGCACGGCCGCTGCGGCGCCGAAGACCCTGAAGGCGGCGGACGCCTCGGACCTCGCCGCTCAGTTGCGGAACATGCTCGGCGAAACCTTCGCGGGCTCGTACTACGACGCCGGCCGCAAGCAGCTGGTCGTCAACGTCGTCGACGTCTCCGGCGCCCAGGACAACGCCATCGGCCAGGCGAGGAAGGCCGGCGCGCAGATACGCGAGGTCGAGAACAGCACGGCCGAACTGAAGGCCGCCGCGCAGACCCTCAAGGCCGAAGCGACCATCCCGGGCACCTCCTGGGCGGTCGACCCGCGGACCAACAAGATCCTCGTCACCGCCGACTCCACCGTCACCGGCGGCAAGTGGGACCGGCTGGAGTCCACCGTCCGCGACCTCGGAGCCGGAACGGCGACCGTCAAGAAGTCGGCCGGCACCTTCAAGACCTTCGCCTCCGGCGGCGACGCCATCTTCGGCGGCGGAGCGCGCTGCTCACTCGGCTTCAACGTCACCGCGGGCGACGGCTCCCCGGCCTTCCTGACGGCCGGTCACTGCGGGGTCGCGGCCGAGGCCTGGTCGGACTCCGAGGCCGGCGAGCCCATCGCCACCGTCGACCAGGCGGTCTTCCCGGGCGAAGGCGACTTCGCACTCGTGAAGTACGACGACCCGGCCACGGTCGCCCCCAGCGAGGTCGACCTCGGCGACCAGACCCTCCAGATCTCCTCGGCCGCCGACGCGACCGTGGGCACGCAGGTCTTCCGGATGGGCAGCACCACCGGCCTAGCCGACGGTCAGGTCCTCGGCCTCGACGCCACGGTCAACTACCCCGAGGGCACCGTCACGGGTCTGATCCAGACCGACGTGTGCGCGGAGCCCGGCGACAGCGGCGGCTCGCTGTTCACCCAGGACGGCCTCGCGATCGGCCTGACCTCCGGCGGCAGCGGTGACTGCACGGCCGGCGGCGAGACGTTCTTCCAGCCGGTGACCACCGCTCTGGCGGCGGTCGGCGCGACCCTCGGTGACGGCGGGGCCGGTGAGGGAGTCGGTGCCGACGACGGCGTCGGCGGCGAGGAGGCCGGAGCGGGTGCCGATGCCGGCGCCGGTGCCGGAGAGGAGGCCGGGGCCGGAGAAGAGGCCGGGGCCGGAGAAGCGGTCGGCGGCCAGGAGGCCGGCGGTGAAGAGGCCGGCGGCGACGCCGGTGCCGTCGCCGGTGCCGGTGGCGGTGAGGAGGCCGGTCAGGACGCGGGCGGTCACGACGCCGGCGGTGCTGCCGGCGCCGAGGACCAGAGCGGCGACGGCGCCCAGGACGACTCCGGGGCGACCGAGACCCACTGACACCCCGCACCGACCGCTCACCCGATACCACCGGCCGGACGTCCCCCCACCCGTCCGGCCGGTGTCACGGTCCGGCCCTCCCGCGCGGGAGGGCCGGACCGTCGCTATCCCCGCGAGGGTCCGGGCGACGGCCCGTCAGCCGACCTCCCCGGCACGGGCGCGCAGCAACAGCAGCGCCACGTCGTCGATCCGCTCCTCCGCCGCCGCGCGGTGCCCCACGAGCCGGTCGGCCATCTCCTCCAGTGGCAGCTCGCCCGCCTCGCCCAGCCGCTGCCCCAGGTCGGCCACCGCGTCCTCGATGTCCACCCCCGGCGTCTCGACCAGCCCGTCGGTGTAGAGGGCCAGCACACAGCCGGGCGACAGCTCGATCTCCGTGGTCGGGTACGTCGCCTCCGGGTCGATGCCGAGCAGCGGGCCGCCCGCCAGGTCGAGGACCCGCACCCGTCCGTCCGGCCGCCGCAGCAGGGGCGGCAGGTGTCCGGCCCGCGCCATCACCGCGCGACCGCGCTCCGGGTCCAGCCGCAGATACAGGCAACTGGCGAACAGCTCGGTGCCCAGGTCGATCATCAGCCGGTTGGTGCTGCGCATCACCTCGGCCGGTTCGTGGCCCACCGTCGTGTACGCCCGTACGGCCGTGCGGAGCTGCCCCATCAACCCGGCCGCCGTCACGTTGTGCCCCTGTACGTCCCCGATCACCGCCGCCGGCAACGGACGCGAGGGCACCAGGTCGTAGAAGTCGCCGCCGATCTCCATCCCCCGGGTGGCCGGCAGATAGCGGGCGCTCGCCTCGATGCCGGGCAGGGAGGGCAGCGAGTGGGGGAGCAGAGCCGCCTGGAGGCCGTGCGCCAGCCGGTGCTTGGCGTCGTACAGCAGGGCCCGGTCCAGGGCCTGCGCGATCAGCCCGGCCAGACTGGTCAGAACGGCGCGTTCGTGCGTGGGGAAGTCGTGCGGTTCGGCGTAGGCCAGCACGCAGACGCCCACCGGACGGCCCGAGGCGATCAGCGGCAGATAGGCCCAGGCCGCGAAGGGGTCGGGGGCGACGTGACGCGCCGGGTAGAGCTGCTCCAGCCGGCGGCGTGAGTCGAAGAACGCGGGCACTCCGTGGGTGACGGCGTGCGTGCCGGGCGTGGGGGAGGCCAGTGGCATCCCGTCGAACCGCTCCACCACGTGCGGGTCGGGGTAACCGTGGTGCCCCAGGACGTGCAGGCGCCCCGCCCGCGCCCCGAGGAGCGCCAGCGCGCCGCTGCCGACGGCCGGCGCGATCTCCTCGGCCACCAGCCGCACCACGTCCCGCACGCTCACCGTCTCGGTCAGCGCTCCGGCCAGGCTCAGCGCCTGTGACATCGACACCAGCCGGGGCGGGGCGTCGTCGCCCTCCGTACCGGCCGGGCTCGTCACCGACACCGCCCGTGCCCGGACCACCCGTACCGTGACCCCCGTGGCGCTGGGGTAGAACCGGAAGGACAGCCAGTCGGAGGGCGGGCGCAGCGCCACGAAGGACGTGACGTTCCGGCCGAGCAGCGCGGCCCGGTAGCGCTCCTCGTACATCGGGTCGGCCAGCCACGGCACCGCCGCCCACAGGTGGGCGCCCAGCAGTTCGCCCACCGGGACACCGAGCAGATCGGCGGCGGCGGCGTTGGCGAACCCCACCCGGCCGGTGACGTCCAGCGAGCACAGCCCGTACGGCAGCCGGGCCAGCAGCCGCGCCGCCTCCACCGTGCCCAGCGTGTCGGCCACCCCGGCCGCCCCCGCGGCCGGCGGATCGGCCTCGGCGCGCACCGGGCGGTTCTCGGTGGCCGCCCGCTCCAGCCGCAGCGCGAGCCGCTCGCAGCCCGACTGGAGTTCCTGCCGCTCCCGGTCCGACAACTCCGGCGGATGGGAGCCGGGCCAGGTCACGAAGACGGCGCCGTACACCTTGGACGCGGTCGCCAGCGGGAGCGCGGCCAGCGCGAACGGGTAGGGCAGGACCATGGCGATCCGCGGATAGGAGCGCGCCATCTCCTGTTCGTCGCCCACCCACACCAGCCGCCGCTCGCGCACCGCGCGGGCCACCGGGATCGGCGCGCCGAGCCCCACCCGCTCCCAGGGCGCCGCGAACGACCGGGGCAGCCCCGCCATCACCGCCATCTCCAGCACCGGCTCGTCGCCGGGCAGCAGGTAGACGGCGCCGGAGTGCGCCCCGACGGCGTCCATCATCGCCGTCAACGCCGGTGACAGCATCGGTCCGCCGACCGGATCCCCGGGCGCCCGGCGGGACCGCTGTCCCTCGGACACGGCGCCCACCTCCTCGCCCGACCGTACGACCCCAGGCAACCAAATCTGCCTCCTGCCGACCGCGAGCGCACGGCGAGGCGCCCGCGTCGCCGTGCGAGCGGGGCTGCGGCGCGAGGCCGTCGGGACGTCGGGACGTACGTACGTCGGTACGCCCTGACGCCTCGACGTCCGGGCGTCCGGGCATCGGTACGTCGGACGAGCGCCCGTGCTCCCGCCCGTGAGGCCGTCGGGACGCCCGACGAGCGCCCGTGCCTGCCCGGCGGCCCGGCGGCCGCCCGGCGGCCCCGCCTGCGGGGCCGTGGCGACGTACTAGGAGCGCCTGTGCCGCCCCGGGGCCCCGCGCTCCTGCCCGTGAAGCTGTGGGGATGCCCGACGAGCGCCCGTGCCTGCCCGGTGACCCGGCGGCCCGGCAGCCCGGCGGCCCCGCCTGCGAGGCCGTGGAGACGCCGTGTGAGCGCCCGTGCCGCCCCGGGCCCCCGCTCCTGCCGTGAGGCCGTCAGGACGCCCGACGAGCGCCGTGTCGGCCCCGGGACTTCCCCCGCCCCTCCTACGAGGCCGTGGGCACGCCCCGACCACCGCACCGCGCCGGCCCAGGGACCCCTCGCGCCCCCGCCCCCGGGCCCCTCCGCACTCCGGTGACCTGCCCGCGCCGTCGCAAGGGCTGCGGGAACGTCTCATAAGCGCTGTAATTACGGTCGTGGTCAGTCAGGGTGCGGCGGAGCGCAAGGCGAGAGCCCTGCGCGTCGAGGTTGCCCTGAAGACGGTCACGGGCGGCCCCGCCTCACCGGAACGGATGCGGCGCGTTCTCGAACAGGCCCTGGTGTTCTCCAGCGCGAGCCTGGCCGCCGTCTACACCCCGGGCGAGGACGGTGACCTGCTCTGCCTGATCGAGTCGGCCGGCGTCCCCAGGACCCTGTACGGACTGCGCGAGAGCTACCCGCTCGGCGGCAGGTCCCCGGCCGCCGACGCCCACCGCACCGGAACGCCCCTGTGGCTGGATCCCGAGCAGCTCGCCGACTGCCCGGAGTCGCGCCGGATGCCCGCGGGGGGCGTTCACCTGGCCGCACTGCCCGTGCGCGACGGTGACGGCGGCTGCCTGCTCGCCGTCAGCGAGAACCCCGGCGGCTTCGACACCGACGACCGCGCCTGTCTGCGACTGGTCGCGGAGGCCGTCTCCCTGCCCGCCCGCACCGAGCCCGCCGCTGCCGAGGAGCTGCGCGCCAACTCCTTCAGCCTCGCCATGGACACCGGCCGGGTGGAGGTCGGCGAGGAGATCCTGGTCCTGTTCGACCTGCGGGGGGACGAGTTCGACGGCCGTGTCGAGACCCTGCTCGGACACACCGTCCCCGACGACCTGCCCGCGCTGATGTCGGTGGTCGAGGCCGACCACATGTCCATCGGCGAACGTGAACTGGAGTTCCGGGTGCTGCGGGCCGACGGACCGCCCCGCTGGCTGCGGCTGCGCGGCCGTCTCCTGCCCGGCGGCGACGGCCACCCGGCCCGGCTCGTCGGCACCGTCGCCGACGTCTCCACCCTGCGTTCCGGCGTCACCGACGTGGCCCGCGTGCAGCGCCTGGCCGCCGCCCTCGCCACCGCCGGCACGGTCCGTGACGTCAGCCAGGCCGTCGTGTCCGCGTTGCGCCTCCCGCTGCGGGCCGACCGGATCGCGCTGGCCGAGCTGGAGAACGAACGTCTCGTCGTCACCGTCCTCGACCCGCCGGAACCCGAGTCCTGGCCCGAGCTGTGGCGGCTGGAGTGGCGCACCGAGTGGCCGGACGCGCCCGTGCGCACCATGCCCACCCTGGCCGCCGCCCTGCGCGAGGGCCGGGCCCGGATCTGGCCCGCGGGCACCGCCCTGGAACCGGCCCTCGCCGAGGTCGGACCCGGCGGCCTGGCCGTCCTGCCGCTGTCCGCCGGGGGCCGCATGGCCGGCGCCTGCCTCATCGGCTGGGACACCCCGCACGATTTCGGGCCCGACGAACGCGCTCTGCTCACGGCCTCCGCCGGCCTCGTCGGCCAGGCCCTGATGCGCGCCCACGCCTTCGACGCCGAGCACGAACTCGTCGGCATGCTCCAGCGCCAGCTGCTGCCCCGACGGTTGCCGAAACTCCCCGGCGCGGTCGCCGTCGCCCGCTATCTGCCGGCCACCGCCGGTCTGGAGGTCGGCGGCGACTGGTACGACGTGATCCCGCTGCCCGACAACCGGGTCGCCCTCGTCATCGGCGACGTCCAGGGCCACAGCACCGGCGCCGCCACCCTCATGGGCCAGATGCGCACCGCCCTGCGCGCCTACGCGGCCGAGGGACACCCGCCCGACGTGGTGGTCTCGCACGCCAACCGGCTGCTGATGGAGCTGGAGACGGACCTGTTCGCCACCTGCTGCTACGTCGAGGTCGACATGGAGGCCGGCACCGCCTGGTGCGTCCGCGCCGGACACCCGCCGCCCCTGCTGCGTCACCCGGACGGCGCAACGGAGATCGCCGAATCCGAAGGCGGCCCCCCGCTCGGCGTCGTCACCCAGGCCGACTTCCCGATGGCCCCGCTGCGGCTGATGCCCGGCACCGTCATCGCCCTGACCACGGACGGGCTCGTGGAGTCCGCCGAGATGGACATCGACACCGGCATGGACCGGCTCGCACACGAACTGTCCGTGTCGGACCCCGCGCACCTCGGCCTGGTCGCCGACGCCCTGCTCGGCAACGCCCACCGCGGCGACGACGTCGCCCTGCTCCTGATGCGCTACGACGGCATGGCCGTACGGCCCCTGCGCGAGGGCTGGACGGTCTGGCGGGTCCCCGAGGCCGCCCGGCACGCCCGCCGTTTCACCCGGCGCAGCCTGCGCGCCTGGGGGATCCCGGTGGACGCCATGGACGCGGCCCTGCTGGTCGTCTCCGAACTCGTCACCAACGCCCTCGTGCACACCGAGGGCCCGGTCCGCCTCGACCTCACCCTGGTCAACCACCGGCTGCGGGTCTCCGTCACCGACGTGTCACCGCGCTCGCCCGTCAAGCCGACCAGCCTGGGCTGGGAGGCGACGGGCGGCCGCGGCATCCTCCTCGTCGAGGCCGTGTCCGACGCCTGGGGAACGCTGCCGGTCAGCGGCGGCAAGCAGGTGTGGAGCGAGCTGCAGCTGGAGGGGTGAGCCGCGGGGGGAGCCGGCGGGGCCGGCCGGCGGCTCCGCGGGTGTTCCCCGGCGGGCTCGGGGTACCCGGCGTGCATGGAAACCATTGCCACCACCGTTCTGGCGGCGTCCGGAAGATCAGTTCTGGCCACCGTCGGCTTCGTCCTCGTCGGCGTCGCGCTGGTCGGCGGCCTGATCTGGGCCTTCCGGCTCGGCGCCAAGATCCGCAGCCGTGAGCCCGCGCCGCCCCGCCCCGAGGAGCAGCCCCGGATGCCCGCGTCGGGTCCGGTGCGGGAGAGCCACGGGGCGCGCGAACCGAACGAGATGCCGCAGTCGCAGGACGGCGAACGTCTCACCCCGCACGAGCTGCGGACCACCGGAAGCCGGCCGAGCGACGACCAGAGCCGCCCGCGCTGGAACCCCGAGTCCGGCGGCTCCTTCGGCAGCGGCGGCCCCGGTGCCCGCTGACCGTGACGCGGAGAGGCGCTGAACGACCGTGAGGACCTCGTCCCTGGAGGACGAACGCACCGCCCGCCGGCCCGAGACGGGCTGGGCCAGGGCCCGCAGGCTGCGCGAGGCCAGGGCCGGGCTGCTCCGCACCTGGACACCGGCCGTGGAGCCGCCCGGCACCGCGCCCCCGACGTCTTCGGGCCCGGAGGGCAACATCGTCAGGGGTGAGGACTGAGAGGGCCGGGGAGGCAGGGGGAGGACCGGCGTGGGAGCGGGACGGCGGGGAGCGGGCCGAGAGGACCGGGAGACTCCCGCCGTCCTACGCTGAGACCGTGCGCCTCCTGCTGATGTCCGACACCCATCTCCCCAAGCGCGCCAAGGCGCTCCCCCCGCCGCTCCTGGACGCGCTCGCCGAGGCCGACGTCGTCGTGCACGCGGGGGACTGGGTCGACACGGCGACCCTGGATCTGCTGGAGCGCCGCAGCCGCCGGCTGATCGGCGTGTACGGCAACAACGACGGTCCCGAGCTGCGCGCCCGGCTCCCCGAGATCGCGTACGCCGACCTCGACGGGCTGCGCCTGGGCGTGGTCCACGAGACCGGCCCCGCGAAGGGGCGGGAGGCCCGCTGCGCCGCCCGCTTCCCCGACCTCGACGTCCTGGTCTTCGGCCACAGCCACATCCCGTGGGACACCACCGTCCCCGGCGGGCCGCGCCTGCTCAACCCGGGCTCCCCGACCGACCGCCGGCGCCAGCCGTACCGCACCTACCTGACGGCCGTCGTCGACGCGGGCCGGCTGACCGACGTCGTGCTGCACCGCCTGCCGCCCCCCTGAGGGGAGCGGGCTGACGCGGGGGCGGCGGGGGCGGATCGCCCCCGGCCGTGGCCGTCAGCGGAGCCCCGCCGCCGCCCCGGCGCGGCGCGGCGATCTCGTCGGCCACGGACACGGCCACCTCCTCGGGCGTACGTGCCCCCGGGCCGAGCCTCACGGGGAACCGCGGCCGGGACAGTTCACGCTCCGTCAGCCGGGCCTCCACGACCGGTCCCCGCGCTCGTCGTGGCTACGACGGCTGCCCATCGCCCCGACGTACGCGGCCGGCCGGCGCAGCGCGACCCCCAGCAGTCACCGGCTCGTTCGCCGCGACGACTCGGCGACCACCCGGACGACGGATCGAGGACGGGCGCGACCGGCCGCACCAGCACGGTGATCCCGCCGCCGCGGGGAAGACCGGCCGTGAAGGCGTCCTCGTCGCCGTGGCCGAAGGTCTCCGACCGCGCCTCCCCGCTCGCCACCGCCTCCCGCGCCGGCTCGAACACCGCGCCCTCCACGCACCCCCGGACACGCTGCCCACGACCTCGTCGTCCGGCCCGACCGCCATGGCCGCGCCCGGACCGCGCGGCGCGCCGCGCCTGACCGCGACCACGGTGGCCGGCCCGGACGGCTCCCCGGCCGCGTACCGGTCCCTCGGCACCGGGAGGATCCCGCCACGCTCCGCACCGTTCCGCCGCCGGTCCCGCACCCGGACGGGCCCTAATTCCGTTGCCGCCGCTCCCGCTCGTCTGCTGCACTGCGAGGGACCCGTCACCGAAGGAACCAGGAGCAGAGATGCGAGCGACGTCCATGTCCCCCCAGGAAGGAATCACCCCCACTCCGAAGGACATGACGCTTCGTGCACCTGCTCAACCTCGGGATCCTCGCCCACGTCGACGCCGGTAAGACCAGCCTCACCGAGCGGCTGCTGCACTCCGTCGGTATCACCGACGAGATCGGCAGCGTCGACGCCGGCAGCACCCACACCGACACCCTCGCGCTGGAACGCCGGCGGGGCATCACCATCAAGGCGGCCGTGGTCTCCTTCCCGGTCGACGACGTGACCGTCAACCTGATCGACACCCCCGGCCACCCCGACTTCATCGCCGAGGTGGAACGCGCCCTCGGCGTGCTCGACGGGGCCGTGCTCGTCGTCTCGGCGGTGGAGGGCGTCCAGGCGCAGACCCGCGTCCTGATGCGGACCCTGCGGCGGCTGCGCATCCCCACCCTCGTCTTCGTCAACAAGACCGACCGGCGCGGCGCCCGCCGGGAAGGTGTTCTGCGAGAGCTGTCCGGCCGGCTCCGCGTCCCGGTGCTCCCGATGGGCACCGTCACGGACCTCGGCACCCGCCGGGCCGTGTTCCAACCCGGCGGCCCTGCCCCCGACGCGCTCGCCGACGTGCTCGCCGACCACGACGACGACCTCCTCGCCGCGTACGTCGACGGATCGCTCACCCCGGAGCGCCTGCGGGCCGCCCTCGTCGCCCAGACCCGCCGGGCCCTCGTCCACCCCGTCTTCTTCGGCTCGGCGGCGACCGGGGCGGGCGTGACCGAGCTGATCGCCGGCATCAGGGACCTGCTGCCCCCGGCCGACGGGGACCCGGAGGGTCCGCTCTCCGGGACGGTCTTCAAGGTCGAGCGGGGACCCGCGGGGGAGAAGATCGCCTACGCGCGCCTCTTCTCCGGCACCCTGCGCACCCGCGACCGGGTCCCCTTCGGCGGCCGGGACGGGAAGGTCACCGCGATCAGCGTCTTCGACCACGGCACCGACGTACGGCGGGAGACCGTCGGGGCGGGCCGTATCGCCCGGCTGTGGGGCCTGGCCGAGGTGAGGATCGGCGACAGCCTCGGCGTCCCGCGCACCGGGCCCGGCCAGGTCTTCGCCCCGCCCACCCTGGAGACGGTCGTGGTGCCCGGCCCGGACACCGACCGCCGCTCGCTGCACCTCGCCCTGACCCGGCTGGCCGAACAGGACCCGCTGATCGGCCTCCGTCACGACGAGGTCCGCCACGAGGTCTCCGTCTCGCTCTACGGCGAGGTGCAGAAGGAGGTCCTCCAGGCCACGCTCGCCGACGAGCACGGGCTGGAGGTCACGTTCCGCGGGACGACACCACTGTGCGTCGAGCGTCCGGCCGGGCAGGGAGCGGCCGTCGAGTTCCTCAGGAGGGACGGCAACCCCTTCCTCGCCACCGTCGGCCTGCGCGTCGAACCCGCCCCGCCGGGCACGGGGGTGACCTTCGGACTGGAGGTTGAGCTGGGCTCCATGCCGTACGCCTTCTTCAAGGCGGTCGAGGACACCGTCCGCGAGACGCTCGGCCAGGGGCTGCGCGGCTGGCGGGTCACCGACGCGGCGGTCACCATGACGCACTGCGGGTACTCGCCGCGCCAGAGCCACGCCCACCAGGGCTTCGACAAGAGCATGTCGAGCACCGGGTACGACTTCCGGGGACTGACCCCGCTGGTCCTGATCGAGGCGCTGCGGCGGGCGGGGACACGGGTCCACGAGCCGATGCACCGGTTCCGGATCGAGGCCCCGGCGGACACCCTCGGCGCGCTGCTGCCGGTGCTGACCGCGCTGCGGGCCGTACCGCGCACGACCCGGACGCGGGACGCCCTGTGCGTGCTGGAGGGCGCCGTGCCGGCCGCCCGCGTGCACCTCCTGGAGCAGCGGCTGCCGGGGCTGACGCGGGGCGAGGGCGAGCTGGAGAGCGCCTTCGACCACTACGCCCCCGTCGACCGCGGCACGGTCCCCGAGCGTCCGCGCACCGACCACAACCCGCTCGACCGGAAGGAGTACCTGCTGAACGTGACCGGCCGGACGGGCGGTTGAGGCGGGCGGAGCGCGAGATCTGACGTCTAGTCAGCTTACTCCTGAGTCAGGAGGTATTGACGGTGTCCGGAAATGGCCGGACTGTAGTGGACATGCCGAATATCCGGGCACGTCTGCTCGCTGTTCTGGTCGTCCTCTGCGGACTCTGCGGATTCCTGACGGTGGCGGGCACCCCGGCCGCCACCGCCGCCCCCCTCCCCGACTCCCTCCCGTTCGACGGCACCGCGCTCACCGTGTCCGGCGGCCGCTTCGTGGACGGTACCGGCCGCGAGGTCGTGCTGCGCGGCTACAACGTCTCCGGCGAGACCAAGCTGGCCGAGAACAAGGGCCTGCCCTTCGCCTCGGTGGCCGACGCGAAGAAGTCGGCCACCGCCCTGCGCGCCCTGGGCGGTGGCAACTCCGTGCGCTTCCTGCTCTCCTGGGCCTACGCCGAACCGGCGCGCGGCCAGGTCGACTCCGCCTACCTGGCCGCCGCCACCGACCAGATGCGCGCCTTCCTCGACGCCGGCATCCGCGTCTACCCCGACTTCCACCAGGACCTCTACTCCCGCCACCTCTTCGACCCCGACAGCTGGTACACGGGCGACGGCGCCCCCGCATGGGCGGTGGAGCTGGGCGACTACCCCGACGAGTCCTGCGGCATCTGCCTCTTCTGGGGCCAGAACATCACCCAGAACGGCGCGGTGAAGGCCGCTCAGCACGACTTCTGGCACAACGCGTACGGTCTCCAGGACGCCTTCCTGGCCACCGCGCAGCAGACCATGACGTACGTCCGGCAGCACCTCACCGCGGAGGAGTTCGCCGGCGTCGTCGGCTTCGACCCCTACAACGAGCCCTACGCCGGCGCCTACGACTCCGGCCAGACCAGCCGCACGTGGGAACGCGACCTGCTGTGGCCGTTCTACGTGAGGTTCCGGGCCCGGATGGACGCGGCCGGCTGGCAGGACAAGCCGGTCCTCGCCGAGCCGAACATGTTCTGGAACGCCAACATCGACTCCCAGAAGCAGGTGGGCGGCCTCCTCGACGCGGGCACGCTCGGCTCCCGCTACGTCTTCAACACCCACTTCTACGACCAGAAGGCCATCTCCGCGATCCTGATGTGGGGCAAGGCGGCCGACGGCCAGTACGTCACCGACTTCGGCACCGTCCGCGACCGGGCGGCGGCGGCCGGCACGACCGCCGTGGTCAGCGAGTTCGGTCATCCCCTCGCGGGCACGGTCTCCGACAAGGCGCCGACCGTCCTGAAGGCCATGTACCAGGCGCTCGACTCCCGGGTGAAGGGCGCCGGCTGGTGGACGAACCCGGCCGCCTCCGGGCCGGTCCTCTCCGGCAACCAGTGGCAGTGGGACATCTACCACGGCCGTCACCACGAGCTGATGAACGGCAACCCCGACAAGGTCCTCACCACCGGCGACGCCTGGAACGACGAGGACCTCTCCGCCGTACGCCTCGACGACTCCGGCAAGGCGACGCTCCGTCAGGACGCCCGCCTGCTGGACCGGATCTACCCGAGTGCCACCTCCGGCACGACCCTGGCCTTCACCTACGAGGACCGCTCCCGCGACGGCTCGACCACCCTCACCTGGAACCCGGTACCCGGTTCGCTGCCCAGCGTGGCCCAACTCGTCGGCTCCGGGCAGTACGGGCTGCTCGTCTGGCGCTCCGGCAGCGCAGCCGCACCGACCGAACTCCACCTGCCCGCCTCGTTCCCGACCGCGTCGACGACCGTGGTCTCCGACCTCGGAACGGCCCACGCCCCGCCGGCATACACGGCCACCACCCCGGTCGGCGTCGCCGCCGAGCCGGGCGGTACCGGGAGCCGGCGTCTGCTGCTGGCCGACACCGACACGAACACCGTGCACTACGCCCTGGTGACCAACGGCGCCACCGCCCCGTCCGCGGCCCTGCTGACCGCGGCCCGCGGGGAACTGGCCGCGTGGGCGGCACAGCGGATCGGCGGGTGACGGCCCCGCCCGTGCGCCGGGGGCCTCGCCCCACCCCGGCGCACGGGCGGACCGTGCCGCTCAGCGGGCCGGAGACGTCCAGTCGGCCGCGACGTGGCCGAGCCGGACCCGCTGCGGGTGGTCGCCCACCGGCACCGAGACGACCTTGCGGCCGGTGGCGAAGTCGATCGCCGTCACCTGGTCGGCCCCGCTCTCGGAGACGACGCAGTCCTTGCCGTCGCCGCCGACCGTCGCCCAGTAGGGCTTGGAGACGGGTACCAGCGGGCCCTCCTGGAGGGTGGTGCGGTCGACGACGGTCGCGTAGTCGTCCATCGTGCCCGCCACGCACACCTTGCTGCCGTCCGGCCGCATCGACAGCCCGTGGTGCCGGGAGTCGTTGACGAACGTGGTGCGGTCGTCGCTGGTCGCGGAGTTCTTCGGCAGCGTCTTGGTCCGGGTGATCCGGTCCGTGGCGATGTCGTACTCGAAGAACCCGTTGAAGAACGAGACCTGGAAGTACAGCTTGGACTCGTCCGGCGAGAACACGGCGGGGCGCACGGCGTCCGAATAGTCGGAGAGGCCGATCGCGTCCAGCCGCTGCCGCATGTCGATCGTCTTCACCGGCTGGTACGTCGTCGCGTCGACGACCGTGATGCGCCGGTCGCCCTTCGTCCAGTCCAGCCACGGCGCGTCGAGGGCGGTGTTCACGTCGCCGATCGACATGGTCCAGATGTACTTGCCGTCCTTGGTGAAGATGTTCTCGTGCGGCTTGTCGCCGGTGGCGTACGAACCGAGCTGTTTGCCGTTGGTGATGTCGAGCACGTGGACCGTGTTCGACGTCGACGCGGAGACCGCGACCCGCTTGCCGTCGGGCGAGACGGCCATGTGGTCGGCCCGGTAACCCGACACGGGGAAACGCCAGTTGACGGCACCCGTCGACACGTTGATCGAGACGACGTCGGCGAAGCTGGGCCGGGAGACCACCACGGAGGTGCCGTCCGGCGTGGAGTACATGTCGTCGACGAACTGGTCGTGACCCTCACCGACGCTGTTGCGGATCGTCATGAAGGCGATCCACCGGATGGGGTCGGCGTTGATCTCCGCCATCCGCTGGTCCTTGTCGGGGATGACGTTGATCCGGCCGATCTTCGCGTAGTCCCCGGTGGACTTGATGACGTCGGCGGTGCCGTCCCAGTTGTTGGCGACCAGCAGCACCTGCCGCAGCGCGGCGGCATCGGTGGTGGCGGTCGCGGCGGTGGCGACGGCGGTGGGGGCGGTGACGGTCAGGACGAGGGCGGCGGCTACGGAGCAAAGGTGCCTGGTTCTGAAGGCAGCCATGTCTGCTCTCTCCTCTGGGGGGTGGGAGGTCCCGAATCTGAACACGGGTGCGTTCAAAGTTGACTTACTGGAAAGTAAGGAAGGGGTGCCCTTCGCCACAAGCCACGTGCACGACAAAATCGAGAGACGCAGCGACGAGGGAGGGACCGTGGCGGGCAGGCTGAGGGCGCCGACCGGCCGATACGCCGGCAAGTCCGCCGAAGAACGGCAGGCGGAACGGCGGCGGAGATTCCTGGACGCGGCGCTGCGGCTGTTCGGCGACGCCCCCGGATACCGGGGCACGACCGTCGCGGCGCTCAGCGAGACGGCCGGGCTGTCGACGCGGCAGTTCTACGAGGAGTTCCACACCCTGGAGGACGTCCTGGCGGCGCTGCACCTCCAGGTCAACGACTGGGCGGAGGAGGCGGTCGTGGCCGCGTTCGCCGCCGCCAGGGACCTGCCGCTCGCGGAACGGGTCACCGCGATCTTCCGCGCCTACGCCGGCAATGTCACCGCCGACCCGCGCCGCATCCGCATCACCTTCGTCGAGATCGTCGGCGTCAGCCCGCGCATGGAGGAACAGCGTCTGGCACGGCGCGCCCGCTGGGTGGAACTCATCTGCGCCGAGGCCACGGCCGCCGCCGACCGGGGCGAGGCCGCCCCCCGCGACTACCGCCTCGCGGCGACGGCCTTCATCGGCAGCGTCAACGGCCTCCTGCACGACTGGAGCGCGGGCTGGGTGGACGCCACCCTGGACGAGGCCGTGGACGAACTGGTGCGGCAACTACTGGGCATACTGCGGCCGGTGGGGTGGGACACGGAGGAGTTCCGGTGACGGCGCACGGCGCCGCCGCGCCGAGGGCCGAGGGCCGAGGGTCGGGTGCCGGGTGCCGGGTGCCGAGGGCCGACGGCAAAGGGCAGAGGACCGGGTGCCGGCGGTCAGCCGGCGCAGGGGAACGGCCGGCGGGGCACCGCCGCATCCCCGCCGCCGTCGCCCGCCGCCGCCGTGGCGGACAACCGGTGGCGCCGAGCCCGGGCCGCCGGCACCGGCCCGGAGGCACCAGCGCCGGGCCGCCGGCACCGGCTTGGAGGCCCGGAGGCACCGGCCGAGGGCCGAAGCCGTGCGGCACGGAGCACCCGCGGCCCGTCCGGGACCGTCCGGGACCGTCCGGGCGGGTCCGGGCCCGGACGGGTCGGTCCGGGCCGGTCCTCGGACCGGCCCGGGAGCCCGGTGGCCTTCCTCCCTGCCTACTCGTCCCACGCCTGGATGATCGTCTGCTCGACGATCTTGCCGTCGCGCAGGGTGATCATCGACTCGGAGAAGACCTGGACGCCGTCCGCGTACACGCAGGACTCGCTGAAGGCGGCGCGGTCGTCCTGCACGACGCAGTCCTCGAGCCGGTGGGTCATGTCACGGCTGTACACGTCGTCCAGCATCTCGGCGATCCTGTCGCGGCCCCGCACGAGTGTCGGGTGGCTGGGCCGGCTGTTGTGGTCCACGACGCGTATCTCCGCGTCGTCGGCGTACAGCGAGAGCAGCGTCTGCGAAGTGTGACTCTCTATGCCTCTGCGCAGCATCTCGGCGTCGAAGGCGGAGCCTCTCGCGGTGCCCATGGTGACCTCCTTCGAGGACCGCGGGCCGAGGGGGACGGCCCGGCGGGCCCTCACCCTTAGAGACTCCTCCGCGGGGCCGTGACCGGCAAGCGCGGGCGGCGTGCTGCGCCCTGTCGGGTGAGCACGGCTCCCCACCCGTGTCCGAGGGGCGGTCCGGCGCGTTGCCGTAGGCATGATCTCCACTCGTCGCATCGTCGCCGTCGCCGCTCTCGCCGTCGGGGTCACGGGCCTCGCCGCCCCCCTGGCCGGCGCCACCGAAGCCCCGGCCGCAGGCAAGCTGAACCCGCTCAGCGCGCTGGACTCGCTCGCCGAGGCGCAGGTCCCCGCCGGGCGGCAGGGCGAACTGCCCTCGGTCACGGAGCAGGTGAACCAGCTGAACAATGTGAAGAGGCTCCAGCAGCTGAACGAGTTGCAGCAGGTCACCGGCCTCGTCGCCCCCGTCACCGGGCTGGCCCCGGCCATCCGGACCTGATCTGGCCCGTCCCTTCCCGCTGTCCCGAGTGGGGGCCGCCCGGACTCCGGGCGGCCCCCACCGGCGTTCAGCCCGCCGTCGCCAGGAACTGCGTCGCCGCCAGCTCCGCGTAGAGCGGGTCGGCCGCCACCAGCTCACGGTGGGTGCCCACCGCGCGCACCCGCCCGGCCTCCATGACGACGATCCGGTCGGCCGAGGTGACCGTCGACAGCCGGTGCGCGACCACCAGGACGGTCGTCGTACGGGCGACGTCCGCGACGGTGTCGCGCAGGGCCGCCTCGTTCACCGCGTCCAGCTGGGACGTCGCCTCGTCCAGCAGCAGCAGCCGCGGGCTGCGCAACAGGGCGCGGGCGATGGCCACCCGCTGGCGCTCCCCGCCGGACAGCTTGGTCCCGCGGTGCCCCACGAGCGTGTCGAGCCCGTCCGGCAGAGCGCCGACCAGGCCGTCGAGACGGGTCGTCCGCAGCACCCGCCGCACGGCGTCGGCGTCGGCCTCCGCGTTCCCCAGCAGCAGGTTGTCGCGCAGGCTCCCCGACAGCACCGGGGCGTCCTGCTCGACATAGCCGATGGCGGCACGCAGCGCGCCCAGTTCCCAGTCCGGCAGCGGACGGCCGTCGAGGGTGATCGTGCCGGAGTCGGGGTCGTAGAACCGCTCGATCAGCGAGAACACCGTGGTCTTCCCGGCGCCGGACGGGCCGACGAAGGCGGTCATGCCGCGCGCCGGGACGTCGAACGTCACCCCGTGATGGACGTACGGCAGATCGTCGGCGTACCGGAAGCGGACGTCGGTGAAGGCCAGTGAGGCCGGCCGGTCCGTCGGCGAGGGCAGGGACGCGGGGCGGGACGCCGGCTCGGCGGGCAGCAGCAGCGTCTCCTGGATGCGGCTGAGCGCCGCCGAGCCCGCCTGGTACTGCACGACCGCGCCGATGACCTGCTGGATCGGCGACATCAGATAGAAGACGTACAGCAGGAACGCCACCAGTGTCGCGATGTCGATCGCGCCCGTGGCGACCCGCGCGCCGCCCACCGCCAGCACCGTGATGAACGCGGTCTGCATCGCCAGCCCGGCCGTGTTGCCCGCGGCCGCCGACCACTTGGCGGCCGACACGCTCTGCCGCCACGAGTCGTGCGCCGCCGCGTGCAGCGCCTTCTCCTCGCGGTCCTCGGCGCCCGCCGCCTTCACCGTGCGCAGCGCGCCCAGCACCCGTTCCAGCGAGGCGCCCATCACCCCGACCGCGTCCTGCGCCCGGCGGCTGGCCCGGTTGATGCGCGGCACGATCACCCCGATGACCGTGCCCGCGACCAGGATGACCCCCAGGGTGACCCCGAGCAGCACCGGATCCACCACGCCCATCAGCACCACTGTCCCGACGAGCGTGAGCCCGCCGGTGCCGAGGCCGACCAGCGAGTCGGTGGTGACCTCCCGCAGCAGGGTGGTGTCCGAGGTGATGCGGGCCATCAGATCACCGGGCTCACTGCGGTCCACCGCCGCGATCCGCAGCCGCAGCAGATACGACGACAGCGCCTGCCGCGCGCTCAGCACCACCGACTCGGCGGTGCGCCGCAGCACATACGAACCCAGCGCGCCGACCGCCGCGTTGGTGACGACCAGCACCGACAGCAGCACCAACGCGCCGGTGATCGCCCGGTGGTGGGACAGGGCGTCGATCAACCCCCGCGCCACCAGCGGCAGCAGCAGCCCGGTCGCCCCCGTGACCAGCGAGAGCAGCGCCCCCGCCAGCAGCGTCCAGCGGTGCGGTCGGACGTAGTCGAGCAGCAGCCGCCACGGGGGCTGGACGGCGGCCGTCTCCGCGATGCTCACGAGGCTCCTCGATACCGGTCGGGTTGCGGCGTTCAGGCTACGTCGGCGCCCGCGCAACCCGGCCGCGGGACGGCGTTCCGGCCGGTGACCTGGCTCGATGTACGTCCTCTACCGATCGCTCACGCGTAGGGTCGGAAACGGACGGTCGGCCGCCGACGAAAGGAACAGCACCATGGCGCAGGAAGCGCGCGCAGTGATCGCACCGGGGAAGAACGAACCGGTGCGGGTGGAGACGATTCTCGTGCCCGACCCCGGACCCGGGGAAGCCGTGGTGAAGATCCAGGCCTGCGGGGTGTGTCACACCGACCTGCACTACAAACAAGGCGGGATCAACGACGACTTCCCCTTCCTGCTGGGCCACGAGGCGGCCGGCGTCGTGGAGTCGGTCGGCGCGGGCGTCACCGACGTGGCCCCCGGCGACTTCGTCATCCTGAACTGGCGGGCCGTCTGCGGGCAGTGCCGGGCCTGTCTGCGCGGACGCCCCTGGTACTGCTTCGACACCCACAACGCGCAGCAGAAGATGACGCTCGCCTCGACGGGGCAGGAGCTGTCCCCGGCGCTGGGCATCGGGGCCTTCGCGGAGAGGACGCTGGTCGCGGCCGGTCAGTGCACCAAGGTCGACCCGTCCGTCTCGGCGGCGGTCGCCGGACTGCTGGGCTGCGGCGTGATGGCCGGCATCGGCGCGGCGATCAACACGGGCAACGTCGGCCGCGGTGACACCGTCGCCGTCATCGGGTGCGGCGGGGTCGGCGACGCGGCCGTCGCCGGATCCCGCCTGGCGGGCGCGGCGAAGATCATCGCCGTCGACATCGACGACCGCAAGCTGGCCACCGCGCGCACGATGGGCGCCACCCACACGGTCAACTCCAGGGAGACGGACCCGGTCGAGGCGATCCGCGAGCTGACCGGCGGCTTCGGCGCGGACGTGGTGATCGAGGCGGTCGGCCGCCCGGAAACGTACCAGCAGGCCTTCTACGCCCGTGACCTGGCCGGCACCGTCGTGCTGGTGGGCGTGCCCACCCCGGAGATGAAGCTGGAACTGCCGCTGCTGGACGTCTTCGGACGCGGCGGCGCGCTGAAGTCCTCCTGGTACGGCGACTGCCTGCCCTCCCGCGACTTCCCCATGCTGATCGACCTGCATCTGCAAGGCCGCCTGGACCTCGGCGCGTTCGTCTCCGAGACCATCGGGCTCGACGAGGTGGAGAAGGCCTTCGAACGGATGCACCACGGCGACGTGCTGCGCTCGGTGGTGGTCCTGTGACGACCGCCCGCATCGAACGCCTCGTCACCTCCGGCCGGTTCAGCCTCGACGGCGGCACCTGGGACGTCGACAACAACGTCTGGATCATCGGCGACGACCACGAGGCCGTCGTCGTCGACGCCGCCCACGACGCCGACGCCGTCCTGGCCGCCCTCGGCGACCGACGGCTGACCGCCATCGTGTGCACCCACGCCCACAACGACCACATCGGTGCCGCGCCCGCCCTCGCCGACGCGACCGGCGCCACCATCTGGCTGCACCCCGACGACCTGCCGCTGTGGAAGATGACCCACCCCGGCCGCGACCCGGACGCCCATCTGGTCGACGGCCAGGTCATCGAGGCCGCCGGCGCCGACCTCACCGTGCTGCACACGCCCGGCCACGCGCCCGGCGCGGTCTGCCTGCACGATCCGGGGCTCGGCGTGCTGTTCACCGGCGACACGCTCTTCCAGGGCGGACCAGGCGCCACCGGCCGCTCCTACTCCCACTTCCCGACCATCATCGCCTCGATCCGCGACCGCCTCCTGACCCTTCCGCCCGAGACGAAGGTCCTCACCGGCCACGGCGACCCGACGACCATCGGCGCGGAGGCCCCCCACCTCCAGGAGTGGATCGCCCGCGGCCACTGACAAGCGCCCCGGCACCCGCCCCCGCCGACCGGGTGATCCTCTCGGAAAAGGCGACAGGAGATGTCCGGCTTCCACGTGATCCTCGATGACGGCATCGACGGAACACCCACAGGAGGTCGCACATGTCCGGTCCTTTGGAAGGCAGGGTCGCCCTGGTCGCCGGGGCGACCCGGGGAGCGGGGCGGGGCATCGCCGTGGAACTGGGGGCGGCCGGCGCCACCGTCTACGTCACCGGCCGCACCACCCGGGCCCGCCGCTCCGAGTACGACCGCCCCGAGACGATCGAGGACACCGCCGACCTGGTCACCGAGGCGGGCGGCCAGGGCATCGCGGTACCGACCGATCACCTCGAACCCGCCCAGGTCCGGTCGCTCGTCGACCGGATCGCGGCCGAGCGGGACCGCCTCGACGTCCTCGTCAACGACATCTGGGGCGGCGAGAACCTCTTCGAGTGGGACAAGCCCGTCTGGGAGCACGACCTCGACAAGGGCCTGCGGCTGCTGCGGCTCGCCGTCGAGACGCACGCCGTCACCAGCCACCACGCCCTGCCGCTCCTGCTGCGCCGCCCCGGCGGACTCGTCGTCGAGATGACCGACGGCACCGCCGAGTACAACCGCGACACCTACCGCGTGAACTTCTTCTACGACCTCGCCAAGGCGTCCGTCCTGCGGATGGCCTTCGCCCTCGCCCACGAACTCGGCCCGCGCGGCGCCACCGCCCTCGCGCTCACCCCCGGCTGGCTGCGCTCCGAGATCATGCTCGACCATTTCGGGGTGCGCGAGGACAACTGGCGCGACGCCCTCGCCAAGGTGCCGCACTTCGCCATCTCCGAGACGCCCCGCTATGTCGGCCGCGCCGTCGCCGCCCTCGCCGCCGACCCGGAAGCGGCCCGCTGGAACGGGCAGTCGCTGTCCAGCGGCGGCCTCGCCGCCGCATACGGCTTCACCGACCTCGACGGCAGCCGCCCCGACGCCTGGCGCTACCTCGTCGAGGTCCAGGACGCGGGAGGGCCGGCGGACACGACGGGCTACCGGTGAGCGGGCCCCCGGCCCGCGGCCGACGGTGAGGGCCGGCCGGTGCGGCGGTGGGGGCCCGGCCGGTGCGGCGGTGAGTGCCGCGAGCACCCGCTCGCCGTCCTCCTCGGTGGTGCGCCGGTCGCTGGACGCCGCCCGCGGCCCGGCAGCCCGCCGTATACCGTCGGCGTGAGGAAGGTCTCGCCGGACTCGGCGACGGCTGGCGGAGGCGAAGCGGGGGCCGCCGCACCCGGTCCACCGGCGAGAGAGTGGACCGCGAGGAAGTTCACCGTTTCGTCACAGTGCGGGGCTCCCTACAACCGAAGGACCGGCGGACGGGTCTAGTGGGTGGAGTCGCCGGAATCGGGCCAGGGAGAGGGTAGTGGCAGTCATGGGGGACATACGCAGACGAGGTGCCGTCATGCTGGGGGTCACGGGGCTGATCGCGCCGCTGACGCTCGCGCTGGGCGCGGCGCCCGCACAGGCCGCGAGCTGCACCACGCAGGCCGGGCCGTACCAGAAGCAGGTCGAGAAGTTCCTCGGCCGACCGGTCGACGGCAAGCAGTCGTCGACCGACTGCAAGGCCATCCAGGCCTTCCAGAACAAGCACGGCATCACGCCGAACATCGGCTACGCGGGGCCCGTCACCTGGGGTGTGATGGATCTCATGAACAAACAGAAGGCGGTGGGCAACAAGCCCAACAAGGCCGGCAAGTGCCCGACCAACAAGGGCCGCATCGCCTGCGTCAACCTCACGCTCCAGATCAGCTGGATCCAGGACGGCAGCCGCCTCGTCTACGGGCCCGTCCCGGTCCGCACCGGACGCGACGGCTACGAGACCCGCACCGGCCTGAAGAAGGTCTATTGGCGCAACATCGACCACGTGTCGAGCATCTACAACGTGCCGATGCCGTACAGCCAGTTCTTCGACGGCGGCCAGGCCTTCCACTCGGTCGGCGTCAGCATGTGGAACCCGCCCGGTTCGCACGGCTGCGTCAACATGACGAAGACCACCGCCAAGAAGTACTGGTCCCTGTTGAAGACCGGCGACGACGTCTTCGTGTACGGCCGCAAGCCGGGCACCTGACAGGCGGCGGCGCGACCGGACACGGGCGGACGGACGTGATCAGTGACACGTCCGGTTTGTCCGTTAGGTGCGTGTATCACTCACGGTGCCTTCACCTCCGGCACCGTAAGATTCACACCATGTCCACCACTGTTGAACCCCTCTCCGAGCGATCGGCCGCGGAGGTCAACGAGGAGATCAGGGCCCTGTGGCTCCGGTCGGGCGGGACACTGACGGGCGAGCAGCGCGAGGAGTACCGGCGGCTCGTCCTGGAGTGGGCCGCCGTGGCCCCGCAATCGGTCGAGGCGGCCTGACAGCCGTCCGGCCGCGGGGCTTCCAGCCTCGCAGCTCCGCCCCCGCAACTCCGTCCGGGCACCCCTCGTGGGTGCCCTTCTCGTTGTCCGGCGACCGTCCGGCGACCGTCCGGCGACCGCCCGACGGCGGTCCGGCGATCTGCCCCGTGACCTGTCCCCTGACCTGCCCCGTGACCTGACTGTCCGTGACGCCACGGTGGTCGGCGTCACCTCATCCCCAGCTCGCCGAGTACTGCCGCTGGTACGCCTTGCGGTCCTGCTCCGCCCGGATGTACCGGGTCGCCACCAGCGCGACCAGACTGCCCGCGATCACCAGCAGGCCGGGGCCGACGTTGCGCGGATCGGTGAGCCGCTCCGCCAGTGACACCGTGCCCGTACCGCCCGTCACGGGCGTCGTCGAGCCGGGCGTGACCGACCCCGGGGCCACCGCCGCCTGCGTCGGCGACGACGACGGCTGGGGCGCGCCCTGGGACGGCGCGGCCGAGGCGCCGGCGGCATCGGACGGCGCCGCCACGATCAACTGCACGCCGAGCTGCGCCAGCGCCTTCGTCACCGGCTGGAAGAACGTCGTGCCGCCCGTCGTGCAGTCGCCGCTGCCGCCCGAGGTGACGCCGAGCGCGACGCCGTCGGAGAACATCGGGCCGCCGCTGTCGCCGGACTCGGCGCACACGGTGGTCTCGATCAGCCCGGAGACGGTGCCCTCCGGGTAGTTGACCGTCGCGTCGAGACCGGTCACCTCGCCGTCGCGCAGTCCGGTGGTGCTGCCGCTGCGGAACACACGCTGCCCCACGGCCGCGTCGCCCACGCCGGTGATCCGTACGCCGTTGCCGTCGCCGATCGCCACGATGTCCGCCCCCGCGCCGGCTTTCCCGCTCGCGTACTGCACGAGCGAGAAGTCGGAGCCGGGGAACGTCGAGTTGACCGTCCGGCCCACCTGCTGGGTGCCCCGGTTGTCCGCGAACCAGCTGGACCCGGCGGGACCGCAGTGCCCGGCGGTGAGGATGAAGTCGTTCGACCCGTTGGTCACGTTGAAGCCCGCGGAACAACGGCCGCCGGTCGACAGGATGGGCTGCGCGCCGTTGAGCCGGGTGGTGAAGGTGCCCTCGGTGCGTTCCATGCGGACGAAGCTGCCGATGCCCGACGCCACGTCCGTCATCCGCCCCCAGTCGGAAGCGGACACGGTGCTGTCGCCGCGCACGACGACCTGGTTGGACTTGTAGTCCATGACCCAGGCGGTACCGGCCACCCGGGGCGCCGCACGCAGCGCCGCCGCGGCCGACCGCAACTCGTTCATGCTGTGCCCGACGACCTTCGCCCCGGCGCCCGCCGCGCGGACCGTCGCGGCCGTGTCCTCGTCGGTGACCGCGACGACCGGACGGCCCTCGGCGTCGACCCAGGTGCCCGCCGTGCGGGCGGCGCCGAGCCGCTTCACCAGGTCCGCGCCGGTGCTCCCGACGGACCGCGCCGCGGTACCGGGCACGGTCGCGGTGGCCGACGGCTCGCTCGCCATGGCCGCCTGCGTGACCATGGCACCGCCCAGGAGCAGCCCGGCGACGGCCGCCAGCCGTGTCGTTCGCCGGACGATCCGTCGTCGTACGTGCCTCATGCATGGCTCCCGGAAACAGCGAACGCGCGGCCCCAACACCGCGAGGACCTCCCGTCGTTGAGGACCCTCACTCCCATACGCGCCGGGACCCGGCCGCGTTCAGCCCGGAGACGATCACCTCACTGTTTGCGGGCCACCCCGCCGAACATGGCGACCTCCTCCGGCTCCGCCCCGCCGGTCCCCTCCGGCCGCCAGCGCGAGCAGGACACCACGCCGGGCTCCAGCAGTTCCAGACCGTCGAAGAAGCGGACCACGTCCTCGGGCGTGCGCTGGGTCAGCTTCGGCGTGCCGTGTTCGTTCCAGAACTTGACGGCCTCGTCCACGTCCGGCATCGCCGGGCTGGTGATGGTGTGCGACAGCACCAGATGGCTGCCCGCGGGCAGCCTGTCGACCAGTCGGCGCACCAGGCCGTAGGGATCCTCGTCGTCGCCGACGAAGATGACCACGCCGAGCAGGATCAGCGCCACCGGCTCGCTGAAGTCCAGCGTCCGTGCCGCGTGTTCGAGGATCGCGTCGACGTTGCGCAGGTCCTCGTCGAGATAGTCGGTACGGCCCTCGGGCGTGCTGGTGAGCAGGGCGCGGGCGTGCGCCAGGACCAGCGGGTCGTTGTCGACGTAGACGATTCGGGCGTCCGGGGCGGCGGCCTGCGCCACCTCGTGGGTGTTGTCCGCGGTGGGCAGGCCGGTGCCTATGTCGAGGAACTGGCGTATCCCGACGTCGTGGACCAGATGGCGTACGGCGCGGCCCAGGAAGAGGCGGTCCGCTCGGGCGTACTCGCCGATGCCCGGGTGGAGTTGGCGGATCTGGTCGCCGGCCGCGCGGTCGACCTCGTAGTTGTCCTTGCCGCCCAGCCAGTAGTTCCAGATGCGGGCGGTATGCGGCTGGCTGGTGTTGATGCGGTCGCGCAGCGACTGCGCCGCCTCGTCCACGGCCGGCGGGTTCTCGGTCACGGATCTGCTCCTGGATGCCTGGTGGTGACGGTTCTTTCGGGCCAAGGAGCAATCTAGACCGGCGAGTTGATCTCCGCGCAGGGTCTCCCGTTTTCCGCCGCCGCGGTTTTGTCCGGGTCCGGCCGCCTGCGCCGACGGCGCTCTATCTTGTGCCCATGACCAGGATCCCGCACGAACCGTCCGGTGAACCGAATCCGCTGCGCGCCCTCACCCTGGACCACCTCCGGCGCCGTACGAGCATGAAGTGGCGCACCTACCCCGACGACGTCCTGCCGCTGTGGGTGGCGGAACTGGACGTCCCCCTCGCCGAGCCCGTCGTCCGCGCGGTCGGTGACGCGCTCGCCCTGGGCGACACCGGCTACGCCGCGGGCAGCGCCTACGCCGAGGCGCTGGCCGCGTTCGCCGCCAAGCGGTGGGGCTGGCACGGCCTCGCGGTCGAGCGGACGGCGATCGTGCCCGACGTGATGCTGGGCGTCGTCGAGATGCTCAAGCTCGTGACCGGGCCCGGCGACCCGGTCGTGGTGAACCCCCCGGTCTACCCGCCGTTCTTCCAGTTCGTCGAGCACATGGACCGCCGGATCGCCGAGGCGCCGCTGGGCGCGGACGGACGCCTGGACCTCGACGTCCTGGAGGAGGCCTACCGGCGGGCCGTCGCGGGCGGCGGACGCGCCGCGCACCTGCTGTGCAGCCCGCAGAACCCGACCGGCACGGTGCACACCGCCGGGGAACTCGCCGCGGTGGCGGCCCTCGCCGAACGGTACGGCGTCCGGGTGGTCGCCGACGAGATCCACGCGCCGCTCACGGCCGGCGGGGTCGACTTCGTGCCGTATCTGAGCGTTCCCGGTGCGGACGCGGGCCTGTCGCTGATGTCGGCGACGAAGGCCTGGAACCTGGCCGGGCTCAAGGCCGCCCTCGCCGTCGCGGGACCCGCGGCCGAAGCAGACCTGGCCCTGCTGCCGGAGGAGGTCGGAGACGGCCCGAGCCATGTCGGCGTCCTCGCCCACACCGCCGCCCTGCGCTCCGGCACCACCTGGCTGGACGCGCTGCTCGGCGGCCTCGACGACAACCGCCGCCTGCTCGCCGACCTCCTCGCCGACCGGCTGCCCGGTGTCCGGCACCGGCCGGGCGCGGCGACGTACCTGGCCTGGCTGGACTGTCGGGCGCTGGACCTCGGCGACGATCCGGCGCGGGTCTTCCTGGAGCGGGGGCGGGTCGCCCTCAGCCCCGGCCCCGATTTCGGCACGGGCGGCGCCGGGCACGTACGGCTGAACCTCGGGACCTCGCCGGAGATCCTCGCGGAGGCAGTGCGACGGATGGCGTCGGCCCTGCGCTGACCCGGTGCCCGCGTGCCTACACTGCGGGTATGGACGACAAGGCGCTCGACCGGCTCGGAGCAGGCAAGTACCTGCTGATCACCAGCTATCGGAAGAACGGGTCCGGGGTCGCCACGCCCGTGTGGGTGGTCCGCGACGGGGACTCGCTCGGGGCGTGGTCGGCCGCCGACTCCTGGAAGGTGAAGCGCATCCGGGCCCGCGGTGACGTCATGGTCGGGCCCTGCGACGCACGCGGCAACCCCACCGGCGAGCAGCTCCCGGCCCACGCCGAGATCTGCGACGCGCGGACCACGGCCCGCTACCGCACCCTGTTGGCCCGCAAGTACGGCGTCGTCGGCCGCCTCACGCTGCTCGGCAGCCGGCTCCGGCGGGGCCTGGAGGGCACGGTCGGGATCCGCGTGACGCTGTGACCGGATGAGGGGGGGCGGGGACCGTCCGGTCCCCGCCCCCCTCACCGACGCCGAGCGGTCCATGGCGCGCGGGCTGCGGCGTGCGGTCTACGGCGTGCGGTCTACGGCGCGTCCGTCACCGTTCCCGTCAGGACGGGCCGGCCGGGAAGCGGCTCGGCCTCGTCGCCGGTGAGCGTCAGGCGCACCGACTCGACCGGCTCGGCCACCTGGTCCGCCACCGTCACCACGGTGAAGTCGGCGCCGGTGGCCCCGGCGGGAAGGCCCGTCCAGACCCACAGGTCGGCCTCGGACAGCGGGCGCTCCGGATCGGGCAGGGCACCGGCCCGGTCCAGCAGCCACGCCGGGTCGACGTCCCTGGTGGACAGCTCGGCGCCCTCGGTGACGGCGACCACGCGCACCGGCTGCCAGATCTCCACCTCGGCGGGCGCGGACAGGCCGATCCGCCAGGTCAGCGTCCCGCCCTCGGACACCCGGTCCGTGACCGGGGTCAGGGTCACCTCGGGCGCGGGGTCGTCGTTCCGCGCGGTGACACCGCCCCGGTGGCTGCCGATGACGGCGCCGCGCACGGCCTTCGCGACGAGGTCGTACCCCTCGTCGTAGCCGAAGCGGGTGTCGCCCTTCACCTCGACCGGCACGTCGACGGCGGTGGCACCGGGCCGTACCGCGACCAGCCTGTCCACGGCCTCGCCGGTGTCCGGGTCGAGCACGGAGAAGCGGACCGTGCCGCTGCCGTGCCCGGAGACCCGCACCGGGATGCGGTAGGTCCGGGCCCCGGAGTCGCCCTCCTCGACGGTGAGGCGGCCGATGTCGACGCGCGGCAGAGCCGCCGCCCGCACCGCCGGGGTGCCGGGCGTCCACCCCCAGGCGTCCATCAGCCAGGCCTGCCCGGACGCCGAACGCGGGGTCAGCTCCAACGACTTGACGTGCCGGAGGTCGAGCCCGGCGCGGGTGGCGGCGGTCAGCGGGACGCGCACCTCGCGCGCCCAGTAGGAGGCGGTGCGTTCGCTGCCGGGCAGCCCGTCGACGGTGACCCGGCCGAGCGGGGCGCGACGGCCCGCGGCGTCGGTGACCGCCACGTCCAGCGCGGTGCCGGTCGTGTTCGGCGGCACGAACAGGCGCAGCGCCAGGCTCCTGGCGCCGGTGAGGGAGAGCGGCGCGGCCGGGCGGACGCGCGTCGCGGTGCCCGGGGCCGTCCAGTCCAGTGCCACCGCGCCGCGGCCGGCCTCCCTGTCGGTCTCCCACCTGGCGAAGTGGGGCGAGGACCCCTTGGTGTCGGTGGGCAGACAGGCCTTGGCGGGGTCGGGGTCGACCGCCGCGCACAGTCTGCCGCCGGTCACCTTCACCCCGCCGTCGGGCAGGAACCCGGCGGTGCGGCGGGCGCCGACGGCGTGGGTCAGCACGGTGGCCGGGTCCGCGGAGGGGGCGCGTCGCCCCGAGCCGTCGAGCAGCGGGCGCACCCGGTCGTCACCGGCGACGAACAGGCGGGCCGCGGCGGCGATGTAGGTGGCGCCGGCCTGGTGCTGCCGGTCGGGGGTCAGCCGGGTCCGGGTCCCCGCGGAGCACACCGGGTCGGGCTGCTCGGCGTCGTCCCAGAAGTCGTCGGAGGCGGGCGCCTCGGACAGGCCGGGCGTCCACTCGCTGTTGAAGAAGTTGTGGTTCGCGCCGACCACGTACACGGCGCTGTGCAGCGCGGTGCCGCGGCTGACACCGCGTGTGCCGTCGACGTACACCTCGCCCTGGAGGTCGGAGACGTCGCCGTCGCAGCCCGGCAGGATCGTCGCGGACGGCACGTCGGCGACGGGATTCTGGCCGAAGACCGTCGGTCCGACGAGGACGGTGCCGCGGATCGTCCAGCGGGCCCGGCCGCGGTAGCCGTCCTGGGCGGCCGGCGGCGGGTACAGGCTGTCCATCGCCGCCCGGTTGACGCCCTCGCCGCCGCGGGAGTGCCCCACGAGCAGGACGCGCGAGAGGTCGGCCTTGGGGGCGGTGCGTACGACCGCGGGGGCGGTGCGGGGACGGGCGGCCCAGTCGGCCCAGCGCGCGAGGTGCTGCCGCACCAGCGAGGAACGGGCCTGCGCGCCGCCGTCCTCCGCCGCCCAGTCCTGGCCGTTGATGCCGTTGGCGGAGATCGACACCGTCACATAGCCCTGGGACGCGAGGAGTCGCTGGTCCTTGAGATAACCCCGGTGGCTCGGGATCGCCTTCGTGCCGGCCGGGCAGGGCCAGTCGCCGGTCACGTCGTCGCCGCCCGGCTTGTAGCACGTGCCGTGCCGGCCGTGCAGGAAGAGCGCGAGGGGACGCCTGCCGGTGGTGCCCCGGGGCGCGACGACCACGGCCCGCATCTCCACCGGCTCCGCGAAGCCGGGCAGCTTCACCGGGGCGAGGCCGTACTCACCGGTGACCGTGCGGTACGCGCCGGGTCTGCCGGGGTCCACGGAGTTCGCGGGGAGCGCGGCCGGGGGTTTCGCGGCGGACAGCGCGCCGCGCTCCCGCCTCGCGGTCCCGTCGGCGGGCGCGTCCAACCGGCGCCCGCCCGACAGGACGTGAAGGTCCTTCAGGGGGGCGTCGCCGACGGCGTCCAGGGGCAGTCGGAACGTACGGCCGTCGTGCTCTGCCCTCGGGGCGCCGAGCGGCCGGTCGCCGGCGCGGAACTCCACGCGGGCGTCGCCCATGGGCACGGGCCTGGGGGAGCGCCACACCAGCCCGCGTGTGGCGCCCTCGCCGTCGATGCGCCAGCCGGGCGGCAGGCCGCTGTCGAAGGACACGGTCGACGGTGCTGTCTCGGACGGTTGCCGGGCTTGTGCCAGTTGCGGTGTTGCCGCCAGGGCCGCGAGCGCGGCCACGGCGGTGACACCTATTCGCCGGGCACGGATCAAGGGTCCACTCCTCAGGGTTCGGAGCGCGGGAGCCCCGTCCGTATCGGGAGCCCCTCGCGTCCCGGAGGAAGCGAAAGAGGACCTGTGGGTTGCCTGTGCCGACGGATTCGGGTCGGATTCCGCCCGCTGGGGGCAGAGATCCGGTCACTTGCAACCGCCCGTGTCACGCGGGCACTTGGCCCGGCCGCGCCGGAGCGGGAGGAGACCGGGGTCAGCGCCAGGCCCGGTACGGCTCGTCGAGCAGCTGGAAGACCGGCTCGCCCCGCACCGGGTCCTGGGCCGTGGACAGCCGGACCCGGTCGCCGCTGTGGATGCCGATGAGCGGGCCCATCACCCGGCCGCGCACCACGAAGCCCTCGGCCATCTCGACCAGGGACACATTGCGCGCGGAAGGGGTGTTGCGGTGCACCACCGTGGCGTGGCGGACCGTGCCCGTGCCCTCGCTGCGCTCCGTGCGCAGGTCGCTGCCCTGGCAGACCGGACACAGCAGCCGGTGGAACATGGCGGTGCCGCACCAGGTGCAGCGCTGGAAGAGGATCGCGTCCGTGTCCGTGGCGGTCCGGCGGTCGAGGAGCCCCGCCGAGGAGCCCGTCGCCTGCTGAACGGCGCTTCCTGAGTCGTGGTACACGCTGGTCAACTCCCTGCACATCGGCCGGAATCCCCGTGCGCGGCTCACCCGGGCACAGGTGTGCGCGGTTCGCCGTGCCACCGTGCACGCCCACAGGTTATGGCACTCAGTGCCACTGGTAAAGGCACTGCGTACCCCCAATCTGGCGGGGTCCGCTCCGGGGCCTACCCCCGCCCCAGGGCCGTCTCGATCTCCCGCACCACCCGCCACAGGGGCGCCCCGCGCCGCGCCACGAGGACCACCACGTCCTCCGGGTGCCCGGCATCCCCCGTGCCCTTCGAATGCCCTGTGTGCCCTGTGTGCCCTGTGTGCCCTGAGTTCCCGGAGATCGCGGAGGCCCCTGCGCGCTCCGGCCGGTCCGGGAGTTGCTGCGCCGGTGTCACCGGCGGGGCGCCGAACGCGGACTGGACATAGCCCAGGGCATGGTCGACCGTCGTGCTCGCGTCACCCTCCCCGTCCGAACGAAGCCAGGAGCGGAGCGCGTTGTTGTGGGCGGCGACCACGGCGGCGGCGATCACGTCGGCCCGCAGGTTCCCGTCGGGCGGGCCGGCGAAGCGGTGGCGCAGGTACGCGGCGAGGGCGCGTTCGTAGCGCCACACCACCGACAGCTCGTACGCGCGCAGGCCGGGCACCTGCTTGGTGAGGCGGTAACGCTGCACGGAGAAGGAGGGGTTCTCGGCGTACATGCGCAGCACCAGCCGCGCGGCGTCGCACACCCGGCGGACCGGCTCGTGGCCCTCGTCGCTCGCGGCGAGGAAGGCGGTCATGTCGGCCAGGCAGCGCTCGTGGTCGGGGAAGACCACGGCTTCCTTGGAGGGGAAGTAGCGGAAGAAGGACCGTCGGCCGACCTCGGCGAGGGCCACGATGTCGTCGACGGTGGTCTGCTCGTAGCCCCGCTCCAGGAACAGCCGGAAAGCCGCCGCGACCAGGGCGTCCCGCATGGGCGGCTTGGTGCCGGCCGCCGCGGCGCTGTCACGGGAACTCATGGCAGGGAACGTAACACCCGACCTGCGGCGATGGCACTCGGTTCCCTCGCGCGGGGAACCGAGTGCCACCGGAGGTGGGATGCGTTCAGAACCGTTCGGCCGCCTCGACCACGTTGGTCAGCAGCATGGCCCGCGTCATCGGGCCCACCCCGCCGACCGGCGGCGCGAACGACCCGGCGACATCGCTCACGTCCGGGTGGACGTCGCCGAGGATGCCCTCGACGGTGCGGGTGAGTCCGACCGACAGTACGGTGGCGCCCGGCTTGACCCAGTCCGGCGTGACCATGTGCGCGACACCCGCCGCCGCCACGACGACGTCCGCCACGCGCGCGTGCGCGGCGACGTCCTGCGTCGCCTCGTGGCACAGGGTCACGGTGGCGTGCTCGGAGCTGCGGGTCAGCATCAGCCCCAGCGGCCGGCCCACGGTGACGCCGCAGCCGATGACGCAGAACTGCTGCCCGGTGATGGCCACGTGGTTGCGGCGCAGCAGGTCGATGATGCCGCGCGGGGTGCAGGGCAGCGGCGCCGGTATGCCGAGCACCAGCCGGCCCAGGTTCGCCGGGTGCAGCCCGTCGGCGTCCTTGACCGGATCGATCAGCTCCAGCACGGAGTGGGTGTCGATGTGCGCGGGCAGCGGCAGCTGCACGATGAACCCCGTGCACGCCGGGTCGGCGTTCAGCCGCAGCACCGCCGCCTCCACATCGGCCTGCGAGGCCGTGGCGGGCAGCTCCACACGGATCGACGCGATGCCGACCTGGGCGCAGTCGCGGTGCTTGCCGCCGACGTAGGAGCGACTGCCCGGATCGTCGCCGACGAGGATCGTGCCGAGTCCGGGGGTGATCCCACGTTCCTTCAACGCCTGCACGCGCAGGGCGAGTTCGCTCTTGATGTCGGCCGCGGCGGCCTTGCCGTCGAGGAGTGTTGCGGTGGTCACGGGAGTCGCGAGCCCTTCAGGAGTACCGAAGACGTACCGGAGAGACGTGGACGTACGAAAAAGACGTGGACATGCGGAGAGGCGGCGGGGGAGACGACGCTGTCCCGGACCGGTCGGACGATCCGATTCCCGACACTGTCATCGTACGTCCCGCCCGCCCCACGCCCGCCGCGACGAGAACGGCCGTCGGCGGACCCGGGAGCGGGACCCCTGTCCGCCCGACGTACGCTGCCCGCACCGCCACCGTCGTCGCGCTCCGTACCGCCCGTACCGCCGGCACCGCACGCACCACCGAGGAGTCACGCATGTCCACCGAACGCCCCCGTCTCCTCTACGTCACCGACCTGGCCTACGAGGCCCGCGGGCGCCGCTACGGCGACGAGGACGTCTTCCTCACCTCCCGGCTGCGCACCCACTTCGACCTCGCCCTGTGCCACCCCCTGGACGCGGTCGCCCTGATGGACGCCTTCGACGCCGTCGTCGTCCGCAACAGTGGCCCCGTCCTCGGTCACCAGGAGGCGTACGACGCCTTCCGCGAGCGCGCGCTGAGCGCCGGAACCCGCGTCTACAACCCGCTCACCGGCCGCGCCGACATGGCGGGCAAGCAGTACCTCCTCGACCTGAGCGCGGCCGGCTTCCCGGTGATCCCCACCGTCGACCGACCCGAGGACCTGCACCGGCTGCCCGAGTCGGACCGCTATGTGGTCAAGCCCAAGCTGGGCGCCGACTCGATAGGCCTGCGGATCGTCACCGCCGACGCCCTGCCGGCGCTGGCCGACGGCGTCTCCCTGATCCAGCCGTGCGTCGACTTCGCCCACGAGATCTCCTTCTACTTCGTCGACGACGACTTCCAGTACGCGCTGTACGCCCCGCGCCCCGACCGCCGCTGGCAGCTGGAGCCGTACGACGCCACCGCGCGGGACCTGCGGTTCGCCCGCCGCTTCGTCGACTGGAACGGCCTCGCGCACGGCATCCAGCGCGTCGACGCCTGCCGCGCCCCGGACGGCGAGCTGCTGCTCGTCGAGCTGGAGGACCTCAATCCCTACCTCTCCCTGGACCTCGTGGACGACAGGACGCGGGACGCCTTCGTCACCGCCATGACCCGTTCCCTGCACGGTTTCCTCGCCGGCTGAACCCGGCAGCCCCCGCGCCCGTACCTCTCCCCGGGGGACCCGGAGATCCCGGTACGGAGGGAGAGCGGCGTGCCGACGGCGGACGAGCCGGCGAAGCCTCGCGAACGCGCGGTCCTGGAACCCGTGCGGGTTCTCAGGCCGCGCAACACCGACGCCCTCGCGGAGCTGTTCCGCGAGATGACCGACGACACCGACGACACCGACGACGCCGAGGAATACGAGAGTGTCCCGCTGCCGGCCGAGGAGCGGACGCGGGAACTCCCGCCGGTCCGGCCCGGCCGGCGGCCCTCCGGCCGTGGGTCCGGACGGCGCCGGGGCGCCGTCGCCGCGGGCGCCGTGCTCGCGGCCGCCCTCGTCGGCCTCGGCTGCGCCCTCCTGCTGCCGGACGGCGACCGGGGAAGCGGCGCCCGGACGCTCCCGGCCGCCCCGCCCGCCGGCACCGCGCCTTCGGCCGACCCGGACGGCCCCGGCACCCTCCGGGAGGGCGCCACCGGACTCCGGGTCACCGACCTCCAGCAGCGGCTGCGGCGCATCCCGAACGTCTACGACGACGGCGCCACCGACGGCCGCTACGACACCGTCCTCACCGAGGCCGTGGCCCGCTTCCAGCTCTGGTACGGCATCCGGGGCGACGAGAGCGGCGTCTACGGTGACGACACCCGCCGTGACCTCGAATCGCGCACCGGCTGACGGCCGGCGCCTATGCCGCCGGGCTCTCGCCCTCCTCCGGCACCCTGATGTCCACCACGCACACGTCGTCCCGCCGCTCGGGCTCCAGCAGCGCGCCGAGCAGCCGGTCCAGCGGCGCCGATCCGCCCGCACCCGGCACCTCGGCGGCCGCGGCCAGCCGGTCCAGGCCGCGGTCGATGCTCTCCGAGGGCCGCTCGACCAGACCGTCGGTGTACAGCACCAGCCGGTCACCGGGCGCGAGACGGCACTCCGCCTCCTCGTACGTGGCGGTGTCGCCCGCGCCGAGCAGCATCCCGAAGGGCCGGTCGAGGTAGCGGGCCTTTCCGTCGCGCAGCAGCAGGGGCGGCGGATGGCCCGCCTGCGCCCACACCAGCCGGCGTTCGCGGGGGTTGTAGCGGGCCAGGACCATGGTCGCCGTACCGTGCGCGTCGCGGGAGTGCAGCAGCAGGGCGTTGAGCCGGTCGAGCGCCCCTGTCAGCGACGAGCCGGTGATGACCATGCCCTTGGCGGTGAACCGCAGCAGTGCCATCGCGGCGACGGCGTCGATGCCGTGCCCGGCCACGTCGCCCACCACGAACAGCGCGTCACCGTCCGGCAGTTCGATGGCGCTGAACCAGTCCCCGCCGACGTTGAGCCCTGACTGGGCGGGCAGGTAGGCGATGTCGACCCGCAGCCCCGCCAGCCGCACGGGTTGCTTCGGCAGCGGGAGCAGTGCGTCCTGGAGCCTGGCCGCGACCGTGCGCTCGGCCTGGAGCACGCCGTGCTGGGTCAGGATGGCCCGTTCGCTGGCCACGAGGGCGAGTTCGGCGCTGCGCTGCGCGGTGACGTCCTGGACGAAGCCGTGGACCTCGACCGGGGTGCCCCGGTCGTCCACCACGGCCTCGGCGACGGCGCGCAGATGCCTGATCCCGTCGCGGGTGGCGATCCGGAACGGCACGTCGCACGGCCGGCCCAGGCGCACCAGTTCGGTGACGGCTCGGGCCACCGCGGGCATGTCCTCGGGCAGGGACAGGCCCGGCAGCTGCGCCAGCGGCAGGGCGCCCCGGGCGGGGTCCCGGTCGAAGATGGCGTAGACCTGGGAGGACCAGTTCACCTCGCCGGTGACCAGGTGCCAGTTGGCCCAGCCCAGGTTGCCCAGCCGCTGCACGTCCGCGAGACGCTGCTCCTGCCGGTCCGAGGGATCGTGCCGGATCCAGTTGACGACCAGTCCGTCGCCCAGCCGTGCCACCCGCGCCGAGTAGGTGGACAGCTCGCTGACCCCGGCCACGACGTGCTGCCGGACGAACGGCTCGCTCTCGTAGGGCCGGCCGGTGACCAGGGTGTCCAGACAGCCCTGCCACAGCGGCTCCCCGGCGGTCCCCGGCCAGCACTCGAGGAAGCGCTGGCCGACCAGTTCGCGGCCCCTGCGGCCGACGGCGTCGGAGGTGTCCACGGTGGCGGCGTCGATGCGGAAGTCCTCGACCTCCCCCGACGGGGAGCGCAGCGGGGTGAGCAGGACGGCACTGCCCGCGAGCCGGTCGAACACCGTCCGCACCGCCGCCGCGGCCGCGCCGACCGCGGGGTCCTGCCGGATGCCGAACATCTTCAGCGGGCCCGCGCACAACCGGACGAGACCCAGCAGATGGTGACGGACCTCGGGGTCGAAGGACCCCTCACGGCGCCGGAGTATGCCGACCGCGACCTCGGCCGGCCTCCCCGTGGGCACGGGCAGCCAGGCGCGGGTCGGCCACTGTTCGGGCGGGTCCCCGATCAGCAGGTAGCGCCGCCGGTCCGCGTCGATGTCCTCCAGCCAGCACGCCTCACCGGAGTCGAGGGCGTCCAGCGCGGCGATCCCGCTCAGCGGCGGCACCCGGCTCCACTGCTGGACGAGCAGGTCGTCGACGCCCGCGTGTCCGACCAGTTCGAGCCCGCCGGCGGGCAGCCGCGTGAAGATCAGGACGGCCGCGGCCCCGGTGTCCGGCGGGAGGTGGTCGAGCAGGCAGCGGGCGAGATCCTGCGGTCCGCCGACCCGGACGAGCGCCTGGCCGAAGCGGGCGAGGGTCTCGCTGTCGGGGTCCGCCGCGAGCGCGGCCGACCGAGAGGGGGGTCCGGTGACCACGTCGGCCGGGAGCGGCTGCGCGGCCGTGCGGTTCTGCGGGCCCAGGCTGCCGAGGGTGATCCAGCACTCCTCCAGCAGCGTGCGCCGAGCCGTCCTGGCCCGCCGCTGAAGCTCCTCGTGGGCGGCGTCCGGCGTGCAGCCGGTGCCGGCCATGACGGCGCCCTTGGCGCGCTCGACGACCACCGCCGTGGCGGCCAGGTCCTGGAGTCGGTCCAGCTCGGCGCGCTGGCGGGCGACGACCTTGGTCAGGGCGGCCAGATCAGGTACGGCACCGGCCTCCGGGGGCCGGGCGGCTTCGCTCGTCACGCCTTGAGCATGGCACACCGGCCGGGGTCCGAGCACGGCCTTGTGTCGCTGCTCTCGCCAGCGACGATGGCCGAGGGGGCGGTGGAACGGAAGATGTCCTTCAGCGTCCGGGGCCGCTCTCCGCCAGCGCCTCGGCGACCGCACGGACACTGCGGGCGATGTGCTGGAGTTGCAGTACCTCGGCGGCGTACAGCTTGATCGTGTGTTCGATGACGGACTCGGGCAGTCCGAGGCGGGGCAGGTCGGCGCGGGCCGTCTGGAGAGCGGTGCGGGCCACCCGGATCTCGTGCTGGACCTGGATCTGCGCATGGCGGGCGAGCAGCACGGGGTGGCGCAGCAGCGCCGGGTAGCTCGCATAGCGCGCGGGCACCAGCTCGCGCAGCCACTTGGCAGCGGAGCGCTCCCAGTCGTAGCTGCCGGGGGCCTTGACCTGGCACGGCCAGTCCGGGCTGATGCGCGTCGTCGTCAGGGGCATGATCATCGCTTCCGGGTATGTGTCGTCGTGACGGGTGGTCCGACGGTTCTGGGCGGCCCCGGTCCAGGGGATTGACCGGGGCCGCCACGGGCGCTCGCTCCGGCGAGGCCCCGAGCAGCCTCGGCGCCGACGCGGGTAGGGGACGGCGGCTTCGGGTGCCCGTTCTGGTGCCCTCGGCGGGCGGGTGCGGCCGTGAGCAGTATTTATATATGCCGTCTCCTTTGCAAGACGTATGAAAACATTCATGCGCGATTTGTTGGCAATGATCCCTTGGCGCTTTCCCGGGGCCGGGGGTGCGGACGAGCCGGTGCGGCGCCGGGGTCATTCCCGCAGGAAGAACTGGTGCTGCTCGGCGATCTGCTCGTACTCCTCCAGCCGCGCCTGGGTGCGCTCGGGCCCCGCGTCCGTCATCGCCTGGAGCAGCGCCGCGGCCATCACGCCGGGGGCGGCGTAGGAGTCGAACACCAGCCGGGAGCCGGTCCCGGTGGCGAAGGTGACGTCGGCCTCGTCGGCCACCGGACCCAGCGCCAGGTCGGTGACCAGCGCGACCTTGAGGCCGGCACTGCGCGCGACCCGCACCGCGGTCAGCGTCTCCTGCGCGTGCCGGGGCATCGAGAACGCCAGCACCCACGTCCCGCCCGCCTCCCGGGACTGGAGCAGGGCGTCGTAGGCGACACTGCCGCCCCGTGTCACCAGCCGTACGTCCGGGTGGATACGGCGGGCCGCGTAGGCGAAGTACTCCGCCAGCGAGGCCGAGATGCGCAGGCCCACGACGGTCAGCGGGGTGGAGGCCGACAATCGTCGGCCCATGTCGATGACCTGGTCCGGGTCGGCGAAGTCACGGCGCAGGTTCTCCAGGTTCTCGATCTCCGCGTCGACCGCCGCCTGGAGTTCGTTGCTCCGGTTCTCCTCGGCCGGCGCCGGGCCGCCCGCGAGGGTGCCGAGCGCGATCGACTGGAGCCTCTCCCGCAGCGCCGGATAGCCGCTGAACCCGACCGCCGCCGCGAACCGGGTCACCGAGGGCTGGCTGACCCCGACCCGCTCCGCGAGGTCGGTGATCGACAGGAACGCCGCCTCGGTGAGGTGCTCGATCAGGTACTGGGCGATGCGCCGCTGGCCCGGGGACAGATGAGGCCCGTCGAAAAGCGCCCGGAGCCGGGAGGTCGCGGACACCTCCGCCTCCGGATCGGTCTTGCCCGAGGTGATCGTGGTCGCCTGTGCGCGTGCCTGCTGAGGCGATGGCACCGGTCCTCCTCCTAGTACTCCCACGAGGCTCAACATAGCTCACGCACCGTGCCCGACCGGGTGTCGGAGAGCGCGGGACGGCACTGGTGAGGGCGCCGGGGGAGGGGGAGCGGAAGGGTGCGCGGGAGCGGTCCGCGGACGGGCCGCGCCCGCGTCCGGACCGCTCCCGCCCGTCAGGCCGTCACCGCCGCACGAGGCGCACCGACAGGCCGCCCGCCGCGTACACCGGCACCGCCCGCAGCTCGTCGGAGTCCAGTTCCACGCGGTCGAAGCGACCGCGCAACGCGGGGGCGTCGATCACGCGGACGGTGCTGCCCACGGTCGGCGGCCGATCCTCGTCCAGACGCAGCGACAGCACACTGCCCGCGCCCAGCACCACCCGGCGCGTCACCGTGAGGACCGCCTGGTGCCGGCCCGCGCGCAGCGTGGGCTCCAGCGTGCCGGACTCCTGGGCGAACAGACCGTGCACCCGGACCGGCTCGTCGACGCGGACGGTCCCGCCCAGCACCCGGACGTCACCGTGGCCCAGCGCGTGCGCCGAGGCCGACACCAGGACGCCGTCCGCCACGACGGTCCCGCCGGTGTACCGGTTGTGGCCGGTCAGGGTGAGTGTGCCGGTGCCCTTCTTCGTCAGACCGCCCCGGCCGCCGATGTCGTTGCGCCAGGCGTCGGCCGCCCCGAAGCCGCCCGCGGACGCGTCCAGGGTGACCGTCACGTCCTCGTCGAAGGAGCCGTAGCCGTCCGCCGCCGTGAACAGGTCGAGGCGGCCCCACTGCTCGAAGCCGTCCAGCAGGACGTATCCGGCGGGCAGCGCGGTCGTGCGCAGCACCTCGCGGCGCTGGTCCGCGCTCAGGTACGGCAGCCGCGTCTCCAGCAGCACCTCCGCGCCCTTGGGGACGGTGAGCGGCTCGTCGCGGCCCTCGCGGGTGAGCACGTAGGTCAACCGGGGCTCCACCGAGCGGTGGTTGGCGCGAGGGTCGGCGTAGCGGTCGGCGGCGTCCGAGTGCGCGTGGGCGTACAGGGTGTCGGCCGTGGTGCCGGTCCGCTCCGTGAAGTACGCCAGCGCCTGGGCCCGCGCCGCCTTCTTCAGCTCGGCGTTGGCCGGGTCGGCCAGAGTGGCCGCGGCGAGGGCGGTGGCCATGACGCGGCCGCCGATGACGTCGACGGTGGAGTGCATGCCGGAGACGATCCGGGTGTGGCTCAGTTCGAAGGCGCGCGTCACCAGCTCCTGGAACCGCTCGGGCACCGCGTACGCGAACGCCAGCGCCGCCAGGTGGAAGGCGTTGGTGTGCCCGCTGGGGAAACCGCCGTCGTCGACCGGGGAGGTGCTGCGCTGGCGCAGCAGCTGGGTGACGACGACCACCTTCGAGTCGTAGACCGGGTAGCCGAGGGCGTCGGTGCGACCGGTGTCGACGACCTCGCTGTTCTCGTTCATGCGCCACGGACGCGGGTACTGGAAGGCGTACTTGCCGGGGTTGCCCGAGGCGAACGGGCCGCGCACGGTGTCGACCAGCCTGGCCACCTGCCCGAGATCCGAGGTGTACGACCCGGCGCCGAGCGCGGAACCGGCCGGGGCGTCGGCGGGAACGGCGTCGCTGATCGTGGTCGCGGGAGTGGTGTCCGGGGCGGTGGTGATCGAGGTGACCGCCTTGGCGCCCGCGCGGTAGAGGTCGGCGAGCGGGCCCAGGGCGCCGATCATCGCGTAGCTCTGGTGCTGGCGGTCGTGCACGAACGCCTCCCGGGCCTGCGCCTCCGTGCGGGCGGCGGTGACGCGGGCGCAGTAGCGCATGTTGGCGCGGAGCACGTCGGGCCGCAGCGCGGTCCCGGTGTTCCAGGCCGCGCCCGTCCGCCAGACCTTCGCCATGCCGCCCAGGACGCGCACCACGGCGTTGGTCTCGGGCGTCAGGTTCGCCATGACGTTGCTCTTGTAGTCGTCGGCGAACGCGAGCGGGGCCGTGGCGGCCTTGGCGTCGGCGGCGGCCAGCCAGGAGACGAGCGTGGGCGCGGCGACCAGCGCGGCGGAGCCGCCCAGGGACGCCTTGAGGAAGCCTCGTCGGTTCACGGCGGTTGACGGCATGGAGGTGCCTCTCTCAAGTGGTCCGGCCGTACGGCCGGAAGGTCGTGCGAGTGGGTGCGACTCTGAGGGGTTCTGACGATCCGTGAGCCGAACGGTGCGTACGTGCGAAGATCTACGGCCGTGTCGTGTCCCGTCGGCGAGGGGTCGGAGACCGGGACGTGTCGCGCGGGTGAACGCGGTCCCGGCTCGTCGGTGCGGGGGCGCGGACGGACGGGGCGGAGAGCGGGCACGCCGCGACCGCGGGGCGGGCGGACCACGGCGCGGACGCCGACGAACACCGGGGCACGACGGCGCCCCGGCGGGCGGCCTCCGGGCGGGTGGGGTGGTGGGTCGGCAGTGGCAGACGCGGTCGCCGGGGCACGGCGGTGCCCCGTGGACGGCGGTTCACGGCGGCGACCCGTGGACGGCGGGCGGCGGGTCCGTGGCTGAGGCCGTGTCCGTTCGTACCGGTCCTCGTGTCCGTGCGACCGTGCGCCGCGTGGGTGGTGCCTGCCGTGCCCTCCGGGCGGGTGGGGTGGTGGCTCGGCAGTGGCGGACGCGGTCGCCGGGTCACGGCGGTGACCCGTAGGCGGGGGCCGGCGCGGCCGTGTCCGTTCGTGCCGGTCCTCGTGTCCGTGCGACCGTGCGCCGCGTGGGTGGTGCCTGCCGTGCCCTCCGGGCGGGTGGGGTGGTGGCTCGGCAGTGGCGGACGCCGTCGCCGGGCCGCGGCGGTGCCCCGTGGGCGTCGGTTCACCGCGGTGACCCGTGGGCGTCGGCCGGCGCGTCCGTGTCTGTTCGCACCAGCCCTCGTGCCAGGGCGATCGCTCCCCGCACGGGTGGTACCCGCAGCGGCCTCACCCGTGTTCCCGGCAGGGCCGTCGCGAGAGCCGTGGTGAACGCCTCGTACAGCGCGGGCTGGGCGAGCACCGTGCCGCCCGCGACCACGACGTCGTCCACGGGAACCCCGCGGGCGGCGAGCCGGCTGACCAGGGCGGCGAGCGCCCCACCGGCCTCGGTGATCACGGTGCGGGCGAGCGGGGAGCCGTCGGCGGCGGCCGCGAAGACGGCGGGGGCGTGCCGGCCCCACTCGGCCGAGAGGTCCGAGGCCCCTTCCAGGGCCCCGCCGAGCGCGGGCACCTCGGCCACTCCGAGCGAGTCGAGCAACCGGACCGCGAGGTGTTCGGGGCGTTCCCCGCGGTCGTGGGCGGCCCATACGGCGCGGACGGCCTCCCGCACCAGACCGGCGGCGCCGCCCTCGTCGCCGAGGACCGCGCCCCAGCCGCCCACCTGCACGGCGGTGCCGTCGGGCAGCCGGCCCACGGCCACCGAGCCGGTGCCGGCGACGAGGCCGACGCCCTGGTCGAGACCGGCGGCGGGGACGAGGAGTTCGGCGTCGCCGACGATCCGTGCGGGCATGTCGAGGAGGGTGGCGACGGCGGCGCCGATCGCGGCGCCCTGGCGTGGGGTCTCGCAGGCGTGCGCGCCGACGGCGAGGGAGGCCGGGCGGGCGCCGGCGGGCAGCGCGTCGCGCACCAGGGCGGCCAGCCAGCCGGCCGCGGCAGCGGGGTCGTGCGGCCGCCAGCCGCCGCTGGCGCGGACGTGGTCGGCCACGAGGTCGCCCCCCGCTAGCGCGCGGAGATGCGTCTTGGTGCCGCCCACGTCGATGCCGACCAGCAGGGGGCACGCGGGAGGAGAGTCCTGCACGGATCCTCTTTCGTCGTTGCGCTGGGCTGCGACGGCGGGCGAACCGTGTCCTGGAGGACAGGAGGGAAACAGGAGTCGCGGAAGGTGGCGAAGCCCCGGGACGGGCCTCTGACGGAGCACGGCAGGCGAGTACCGTGATGTTCGTTAGGAAGTTAACTAACGAAGTACAGTGCGTCAAGAGTCGTCGCCCACTCGGGTCCGAGTGCGTCGCGACCGGGCCCGAAACACGCGGGAACGCGTGACGCCGGCCATTCCGTCGCCGTACTCCGCGGACCGATCGACCGAGATGATCGACGCGTGGGTGCGGACCATGACCTCTGTGGGGGAACCGTGGAACACGTCGTGGCAACAACCCCCCGCCTGACCGAGAGCGCGGGTGCGGTGTTCGCCGTGCTGGCCGAGGCGGGCAGCGCCACCCGGCCGCAGCTCGCGACCATGGCGGGCCTTTCCAAACCGACGGTGTCCTCCGCCGTCGCGGAGCTGGAGGGTGTCGGCCTCGCGGCCCACTCCGGCACCTCCTCCGGCGGTACGGGGCGCTCGGCGGCCGTGTACCGCCTCGGTCACGCGGCCGGGGCCGTGCTCGCCGTCGATCTCGGCCCCGCCCTCACCCGGGTGCGGTGCTGCGCCCTGGACGGCACGCTGCTCGCCGAGGCCACCGGCCCCCGGGCGGGCGCCGCCGACGTCGTACGGGAGGCGCTCGACGCGCTGCCGGCGGACGCCCCGCTGCGGACCATCGTCGTCGCCGTCGGTGACGTCGCCGCGCCGGGGGAGCGGGGCGGCGGCATGCGCCCGGCGACCGCCAAGGCCGGTCCCGTCTTCGACGCCGTGGCCGTCGTGCTGCCGCCGGGGGTGCCGGTCCACCTGGAGAACAACGTGAACTGCGCCGCGCTGGCGGAGTTGCACGAGGGGGCGGCGCGGGGCCGCCACACCTTCGGCTACCTGCGGATCGGCGTCGGCATCGGCCTCGGCATCGTCGTGGGCGGGCGGGTGCTGCGCGGGGCGAACGGTGCCGCCGGAGAGCTGGCCCGGCTGCCCTATCCCTGGGCCGGCGGGAGCGAGCCCCGGCACGAGGCGCTGGAGGAGTACATGGGCGCCCGCTCCCTGCTGCGGCGCGCCGCGGAGGTGTGGCAGAAGGCCGACGGGCCGTGCCCGCGCACCACGGACCGGCTGCTCGCCCTGGCCGGGAAGGGCAGTGCCCCGGCCCGTGCCGTCCTGGACCGTCACGCCGTCGACGTGGGCCGGCTCGCCGCCGCGGTGATCGCCGTACTGGATCCCGGACTGATCGTGCTGGGTGGCAGCACCGGCGCCGACCCGCGGCTGCTGCCCGGTGTGCGGGCCGAGGTGGAGCGGCTGAGCTGGCCCACCGAGCTGGTCAGCAGCACCGTCGGTGACCTGGGCACCGTGGTCGGCGCGGCCCGGCTCGCGGTGGCCCGGGGAGTCCAAACCGTGACCGAGGCGGCGCGGACGAAGGATTGACGGCCTCCGACTCGGTCTGCCAATGTCCGGACAAGCGCTTTCTAAGTCGGCCGGGACGTCGACTTGGGGCAGGCGTCCCGCCCGTACCCGAGGTACGGCAGCCGCACGAGGGCGTGCTCGTGTGACGACGGCCATGGCGGCCGGGGATCCGTACCCGTCAGGATGGCGCGGCCGGGCGAGGCCGCTCCACCGGAAGGCGCCATTCCGAGCAGCATCCCCGTGCCGCATCGACCGGCCGGGAAGTCCATCACGCACCTCAGGGAGGACCCGGTGGGTCACCAGATCTCGCGCAGAACCCTCTTCCGCACCGCGAGCGGTCTCGCCGTCGCCGGCGCGCTCGGCAGCTCGCTCGCGGCCTGCTCCGGCGGCACCGGGGCCGGCAGCACCAGCAGCAAGCTCACCATGACCTGGTGGGGCAGCGACGAACGCCACGCGGCCTACAAGAAAGCGCTTGCCGCCTTCCAGAAGGACAACCCGAAGATCAAGATCCAGGAGACCTACTCCGGGTACGACGGGTACTTCGACAAGTTCAACACCAATGTCGCCGGCGGCAGCGCCCCCGACCTCATGCAGATGGACACCGCGCTGGTCGCCCAGTACGCCCGCAAGGGCGTCCTCGCCCCGCTCGACTCCTACGTCGGCAAGGACCTCGACCTCACCGGCTTCTCCAAGACGCTCCTGGCCAACGGCACCGTCGACGGCAAGCTGTACGGCGTCCCGTCCGGCATCGGCGTCAACCAGCTCACCGTCAACCGCAGCGGCCTGGAGAAGCTCGGCCTGAAGCTGCCGGACCGCGAGTGGACCTGGGCGGACCTGAAGGCGATCAGCCAGGACGTCTACAAGAAGAGCGGCGGCAAGATCTACGGCGTCGACGACGGCGGTGGCGGCACCCTCCAGTGCTTCGAGATCTTCGCCCGGGAGAAGGGCCAGACGTTCTACTCCACCGACGGCAAGAAGCTCGGCTTCACCGCGGACACCCTCCAGGAGTGGTGGGAGTACTGGGCGGACATGCGCAAGGCCAACGCCTGCCCGCCGCCGGCCGTCACCTCCGCCGCGCACAACGACCTCACCAAGAACGCGGTCGTCATCGGCAAGGCCCTGTTCACCTTCGACTCCGGCGTCTACGGCGCGGGCGGCTCGATCACCGACGCGCAGCTGGACTTCCTGCCCACCCCGCAAGGTGACTGGTCGGGGGCGCGCGAGGGCAACTTCGTCAACGGCGGTGTGCTGCTGAGCGCCACGAAGAAGAGCAAGCGGGTCGCCGACTCCGTCAAGATCATCTCCTTCATCGCGCAGAACGACACCGCGATCAAGGACTTCCAGCTGCTGCGCGGCATCCCGCCGACGGACAAGGCCCGCAACCTGATCTCCGCGGGCCTGTCCGAGACGGACAAGCTGAACATGGCGAACGCCGACTACATCTCCCAGCGGGTGGCGAAGGCGACCGACGCGCTGCCCAACCCGGTGCCCCCGCCGCAGGGCGCCGACCAGGTCTGGGACCTGCTGTTCCAGTCCAACCTCGCCGTCGCCTTCGGCAAGAAGTCCATCAAGGCGCAGCTCGGCGAGTTCTTCGACCAGGCCGCAGGCATCCTGTCCGCCTGACTCGCGCGGCACGCAGAAAGACCGGGAGAGGGCCAGGGAGATGAGTATGACCACCGCGAAGTCCGACGAGGTCGTGAAGGAGACGCCGGCCCCGGCGACCCCGTCCGACCACCGGGACCGCGAACGTATGCGACGCCGCCTCGCCAGAAAGCGCGGCGGGGGCTGGTGGCCGTACCTCTTCCTGGCCCCCTGGTTCGTCGGCCTGTTCGGCCTGACGATCTACCCGATGCTCGACTCGCTGTACCTGTCCTTCACCGACTTCGACCTGCTGACGCCCGCCCAGTGGGTCGGCACCGACAACTACGAGCGGATGTTCGCCGACGACCCGGTCTTCTGGGACACGGTGCACGCCACCCTGCTCTACGTCGTCGTGTCGGTCCCGCTGAAGCTCGCGCTGGCCCTCGGTGTGGCGATGCTCCTCAATCGGGACCTGCGGGGGATCGGCCTGTACCGGGCCGCCTTCTACCTGCCCTCGCTGCTCGGCGGGGCGGTGGCCGTGGCCATCGTGTGGCGCCAGGTCTTCGGCGGCGACGGCCTGTTCAACGACTTCCTCGGCTGGTTCGGCATCAAGGGCCAGGACTGGATCTCCAGCCCCGACACCGCCATCTACACGCTGATCCTGCTCGCCGTCTGGCAGTTCGGCACCCCGATGGTCATCTTCCTCGCCGGTCTCAAGCAACTGCCCAAAGACGTCTACGAGGCGGCCTCGATCGACGGCGCCGGCCCCGCCACCCGATTCTTCCGGATCACCCTGCCGCTGCTGACCCCGATCGTCTTCTTCAACGTGGTCCTCCAGATCATCGACGCGTTCAAGACGTTCACCCCCGCGTTCGTCATCAGCAACGGCAGCGGCGGCCCCCTCAACTCGACGATGCTCTACTCCCTCTACCTGTACAAGAAGGGCTTCACGGACCTCCAGATGGGATACGCCTCGGCCCTTGCCTGGGTGCTGTTCCTGGTCATCGCAGGCTTCACGGCGGTCAACTTCATCGCCAGCCGTTACTGGGTCCACTACGACGACTGACACGACCGACGCCTGACGTCCGAGCGAGGAGTCCTTCCCACCATGTCCGCCACCACGTCCCACGCCTCGCCGCTCCAGAAGCTGCGCTCGGCCACCGGCGCCCGCCGGATCTTCATCCACACCGTGCTCATCGGCGTCGCGATCGTCATGCTGTACCCGCTGCTGTGGATGCTCAGCAGCTCGATCAAGCCCGACACCGAGATCTTCACCCATCCCGGACTGATCCCGAACAAGCTCAACCCGCAGAACTACGCCGACGGCTGGAGCGGGTCCGGCAACTCCTTCTCCCTCTACATCACCAACTCGCTGATCGTCACGATCGGCGCGGTGATCGGCAACGTGATCTCCTGCTCGCTGGCCGCCTACGCCTTCGCGCGCTTCGAGTTCCGCGGCAAGAAGATCTGGTTCGGCCTGATGCTCGGCACACTGATGCTGCCCACCCAGGCCGTCCTCATCCCGCAGTACACGATCTTCTACAACCTGACCTGGATCAACACCTACCTGCCGCTGATCGTCCCCAAGTTCCTCGCGGTGGACGCCTTCTTCATCTTCCTCATGGTGCAGTTCATCCGCTCCATCCCGCGCGAGCTGGACCACGCGGCGATGATGGACGGCGCCAACCCCTGGCAGATCTACTGGAAGATCATCCTGCCGCTGATGAAGCCGGCGCTGGTCACCACCACCATCTTCACCTTCATCTGGACCTACGACGACTTCCTGCACCAGCTCGTCTACCTCCAGCAGAACGACAAGTTCACCGTCCCCCTCGGCCTGACCCTCTTCCTGGACCAGACCAGCGGCTCCTCCTACGGCGCCATGTTCGCCATGTCGACCCTCGCCCTCCTGCCGACACTGATCTGCTTCCTCATCTTCCAGAAGAGGCTGGTCGAAGGCCTGGCGACCTCCGGCATGAAGGGCTGAGCACCCGTGTACCTCCCGCACCAGCGCGGCCCCCTGCACGACCTCGCGGACACCCCCGAGGCCTACGACGCCGTCCTCGCCGACGTCACCGAGCAGGCCCTGGCCCGGCTGACGCCCGAAGGCAGCCTGGAACACCCCGACTGCGTCGACGACATCGGCGACACCTCCCTCGGCGTCACCTCCCTGCTGGCCCTGGCCTGGCAGCGCTCCCGGGACCCGCGCCTGCCGGAGGCCGTGCGCCGCAGCGTCGGCTTCCACCTGCGCGAGCGCGTCTACCGCGAGGACAACCCCGGCTACCCGAACCTGCGCGTCCGCGACTCCGGCCTGCCGTACGCCCGCTACACCCTCGCGCCGGGCGCGCACCCGATCGGGGACTGGCCGAGCACGGTCTGGGCGCTCCTGCAGACGGTCGACGTGACCGAGACGGCGGCCGACCTGCTCGACGACGAACTCCGCCACGAGATGCTCCAGCTCGCGCACGGCTACTGGCGCTGGCTGACCGAGGCGACCTTCTTCAACCCGCAGGAGGCCGCCAACCAGGCCATCGGCTGCGTCGTCGGCGGACTCATGCTGGCCCGGCAGCTCCACGGCCCCGAGGCCGAGTCGGTGCGCGCACGGGCCATGAGCCTGTACGAGGAGGAGATCCGCGCCCACCGTGTGCGCGACCGCGGCGCCCTCCTGCCCCCCGAGCACGGCGGCGCCTACGACAACAACTACGGCCCGATCTCCCTGTCCTTCCTCGCCCAGGCCCACCGGGTCAGCGGCGAGGAGGTCTTCGCCCGCGACGGGGACGCGCTCGCCCGGTACATCGACGCCCGGCTGACCAACGGCGGCTTCGACAACGGCGGACCCCGCTACAGCGAGCAGCACTCCGGCTTCGAGTCGGTCCTCGGCCTGCGCTACTTCGGCCACCGGATCGGCTCCGACCTCGGCCGCTACCGGGGCGACCTCCGCTGGGGCCGGCACGCGGTGAAGGCCGACGGCGGAGTCGACGGTCACTTCGCGTGGATGCTGGTCTGGCAGATCCAGGACACCACCCGCTGGCACCGCCGGCCCGCCGAGGGCAGCGCGCGCCACCAACTGCGCGCCGGCACCGTCTCGGTGGCCTTCGACGACCGGATGACCCCCTCGCTGATCGAGGCGGGCGGCACCTACTACCTGCCCGCCGTCGTCGGCCGCCAGCACGGTTTCGGCCCCGTCGCCGACGGTTTCCTCCTGTGCCGCCCCATGGGCGAGGTCCGGGTCCGCGACGTCCGCGCCGGCGGCCTGACGGCCAAGCTGGTCACCAAGCCGGTCGTCGGCCGCGACCACGTCCTGAGGTACGTCCGCTCCCTGTACGTCAGTGACGGCTCCCGGCTGTGGACGACGGTGGCCGTCGAACGCCTCGACGGCGCGCCGTACCTCCTCGCCGGCCTGCCGTACGCCGAGGACGACGGCGACCGGGTGCGGCGTACGGCACACGGCGAGGTCGCCTCGGCCGGCGCCCTGCGCCTGACCCACCCCGAGGCGGTGGGCGCGGAGTACTTCGACGCCCGAGCCGAACTCACGCAGGAGCAGGCCGCCTTCGCCCTCGCCGCCGATCCGCGCGGCTACGGCAACCCCGACGAGGGCTGGCGGCACCTGGTCGGTTCGACGGCACTCGAGGCGGCTCCCGTCCCGGACGGCCCCGACGACCTGCACGTCTTCGCCGTGCGCTACGGCTCACCGGAGCCGCTGACGGTGTCCGTCGCCCGCGACGGCACGGGCCTCGTCATCCGCACGGACGCCTTCACGGCCCTCCTCGGCGCCGACGACGCCCACGGAGAACCGGAGCTGACCCTGCGCGCGCCCTGACCGCGCGCACCGTCACCACGCCGTGCGCGGCACACCGCGGAGGACGCTCGGCGGCTTCGTCGTCCTCCCGCGGCCGGCACCGGTGCGCCCCCGGGTCCGCCACCGCCGGGTCCGTGACCGGCTCGGTCCCGCCGACCGGGGCGCCCTCCGCCCGGCCGGGCGGCGCCCCGGCCGGCCCGGCCCGTGTTTCCCACAGCGGCTCCTCGGGGCAGACCGCCTCGTCCAGCGGATCGTGCCGCTCAGCCCGCGGCGTCCGCTCCGACTCCGCCCGGTCCGGTGCCGGCACGGTGATGTCCGAGCCCGTTCCGCCACCCCACGGGCCCCCGCAGCACCAGATCCGCCCGGTCCCGCGAGGCCGCGACCAGGTCGGCGTTGCGCTGATCGGTGCCCCGGGCCCAGGCGACCGCCTCCGCGTGGGCCTTGCCGAACTCCTCGTGGCGGGCGACGAGGCGGCGGACGCGTTCGTCCTCGTCGGTCTCGCAGAACCACACCTCGTCCAGCTCGGACCGCACGCGTGCCCACGCGCCCGTGCCCAGCAGCAGGTAGTTCCCCTCCGTCACCACGAGGCGGACGGCGGGCGGCACCGGGACGGCGCCCGCCAGCGGCTGCTCCAGGACCCGCTCGAAGCCCGGCGCGTACACGACGTCGTCCCCGTCGGACTCCTCCCGCAGCCGGCGCAGCAGGGCCGCGTACCCGGCCGCGTCGAACGTGTCGGGCGCCCCCTTGCGGTCGCGGCGGCCCAGCCGGTCGAGTTCGGCGTCGGCGAGGTGGAAGCCGTCCATCGGCACCTGCGCCACCCATGGCTCCCCGGTGCCGTTCAGCTCCCGCACCAGGCACTCCGCGAGCGTGGTCTTGCCCGCGCCGGGAGCACCCGCGATGCCGAGGATCGCGCGTCGCCCCCGCCGGGCGAGGGAACGCGCGCGGGGGAGCAGATCGTCGTAGGTGAGCACACAGCCGAGTGTCGCAGTCTTGGGGGGAACCCGGACCGGTCGGGACGGCGAGAGGAGGAGGACGGGAGATGTCGGAGGACGAGAGGCGGATCCGCGCGCTGATCACGCGCTGGGCCGACGCGGTCCACCGCGGCGACCTGGAGGCGGTCCTCGCCGACCACGCCGAGGACCTCCAGCTCTACTACGTGACCCCGCCCCACGAGGGCCTCCGCGGCCTCGCCGCCTACCAGGCACTGTGGCCGCCGTTCTTCGCCTGGCAGGCGCAGGGCGCGTCGTTCGACATCGACGTCCTCGACGTCGCCTCCGGCCCGGACGTCGCCTTCGCGCACGCCCTGCTGCGCTGCGGCACGCCCGAGGAACTGGCCGAGCGGCCCACCCTGCGGCTGCGGCTCACCTTCGGCCTGCGCAAGCGGCGCGGCCGCTGGATGATCACTCACGAGCACCACTCGTTCCCGCACGACTGACGAGGAGGTGCCGCCATGTGGCGTGCGCCACCCGGTGGAAGGCCAGCGGAAGGGAAGGGGTCCTGTATGACGACGACGCTCGGTCTCCCGGACACCATCCAGGCCTGCCTCTTCGACCTCGACGGGGTCGTCACCCGGACGGCGGTGGTGCACGCGGCCGCCTGGAAGGAGACGTTCGACGGGTTCCTGCGCGAACGCGACGGAGCGGACTACCGTCCCTTCGACTCCTCCCACGACTACGACGAGTACGTCGACGGACGCCCGCGCGCGGACGGGGTCCGCACCTTCCTCGCCTCCCGCGGCATCCACCTGCCCGAGGGCACCCCCGCCGACCCACCGGACGCGGCGACGGTGCACGGGCTCGGCAACCGCAAGAACGACCTGCTCCTGGCGAAGATCCGCACCGACGGCGTCGAGGCCTACGAGAGCACCCTGAGCTATCTGCGCGCCGCCCGCGCACGGGGCCTGCGCACGGCGGTCGTCTCCTCCAGTGCCAACACCCGTGACGTGCTGCGCTCCATCGACGCCGAGGACCTCTTCGAGGTACGCGTCGACGGCGTGGTGGCCGCCGAGCGCGGCCTGCCGGGCAAGCCGCGCCCCGACACCTTCCTCGCCGCCGCCCGCGACCTGGGCGTCGAACCGGGCCGGGCCGCCGTCTTCGAGGACGCCCTGGCCGGCATGGACGCGGGCCGCGCCGGGCACTTCGGGTACGTCGTGGGCGTTGACCGGGTGGGACAGAGCGACGCCCTGTACGCCCACGGCGCGGACGTCGTCGTGAAGGACCTGGCCGAACTGGGGGAACACGAGTGATCACCGACCGGTCCTACGCCGTCGAGCCCTGGTGCGTGCGCGAGACGCGCCTCAACCTCGACGTCCTCGCCCAGAGCGAGTCGGTGTTCGCCCTGTCCAACGGGCACATCGGCTGGCGCGGCAACCTCGACGAGGGCGAACCCCACGGCCTGCCCGGCAGCTATCTCAACGGCGTGCACGAACTGCACCCCCTGCCCTACGCCGAGGCGGGGTACGGCTATCCCGAGTCCGGCCAGACCGTCATCAACGTCACCAACGGCAAGGTGCTGCGGCTGCTGGTCGACGACGAGCCGTTCGACCTGCGCTACGGCCGGCTCGTCTCCCACGAACGCGTCCTGGACCTGCGCCGCGGCGTCCTGGAGCGCACCTGCGAATGGACCTCGCCGGCCGGCTCCACGGTGCGGGTGCGCTCCACCCGGCTGGTCTCCCTCGCCCAGCGCGCCATCGCCGCCGTCGCCTACGAGGTGGAGGCCGTCGGCAGCCGCTCCCGCGTCGTCATCCAGTCCGAACTCGTCGCCAACGAGAGCCTGCCCGACCAGGACGCCGACCCGCGCGCCGCGCGGGCGCTGAAGTCGCCGCTGGAGCCGGAGGAGGACGTCGCCGTCGGCCGGCGGCTGCGGCTCGTGCACCGCACCCGGCGCAGCGGCCTGCGCGTCGCCGTGGCCGCCGACCACACCGTCACCGGCCCGGAGCGCACCACCACGAGCAGCGAGAGCAATGTGGACGTCGCCCGTCTCACCGTCACCTCCGTGCTGGAGCCCGGCGAGACGCTCCGGGTGGAGAAGCTGGTCGCGCACGGCTGGTCCGGCGCCCGCTCCCGGCCCGCGATGAGCGACCAGGTGGAGGCGGCCCTCGCGGCGGCCGGCCACAGCGGCTGGCAGGGTCTCCTCGACGAACAGCGGGAGTACCTCGACGACTTCTGGGCCCGCGCGGACGTGGAGGTCGACGGCGACGAGGAGATCCAGCAGGCCGTCCGCTTCGCCCTGTTCCACGTCCTCCAGGCCGGCGCCCGCGCCGAGCGGCGTGCCATCCCCGCGAAGGGCCTCACCGGCTCCGGCTACGACGGCCACGCCTTCTGGGACACCGAGACCTTCGTCCTGCCCGTCCTCACCTACACCGCGCCCCACGCCGTCGCCGAGGCCCTGCGCTGGCGGCAGAGCACCCTGGACGCCGCCCGCGAGCGCGCCGCCCAGCTCGGACTGAGCGGCGCCGCGTTCCCCTGGCGCACCATCGAGGGCTCGGAGGGGTCGGCGTACTGGCCGGCCGGCACCGCCGCCTTCCACGTCAACGCGGACATCGCCGACGCCGTCGTCCGGTACGTCGCGGCGACCGGCGACACCGCCTTCGAGCGGGACACCGGGGTCGAGCTGCTGGTGGAGACCGCCCGCCTGTGGCGCTCCCTCGGCCACCACGACGCGCACGGCGTCTTCCACATCGACGGCGTCACCGGCCCCGACGAGTACAGCGCGGTCGCCGACGACAACGTCTACACCAACCTCATGGCGCGGGCGAACTTCCTGGCCGCCGCCGAAGCCGTCCAGCGGCATCCGGAGGAGGGCGCCCGGCTCGGCGTCGACGATGAGGAGTCCGCGGCCTGGCGGGACGCCGCCGCGGCCGTCCACATCCCGTACAACGAGGAACTCGGCGTCCACGAACAGCACGCCGGCTTCACCCGCTACCAGCGCTGGGACTTCGAGGGCACACGCCCCGACCAGTACCCCCTGCTGCTGAACTTCCCCTACTTCGACCTCTATCGCAAACAGGTCGTCAAGCAGGCCGACCTGGTACTGGCGATGTACACCTGCAACGAGTTCTTCGACGAGGAGCAGGTCGCCCGCAACTTCGCCTACTACGAGCCGCTCACCGTCCGGGACTCCTCCCTCTCGGCCTGCTGCCAGGCCGTCGTCGCCGCCCAGGCGGGCCATCTGCGGCTGGCCTACGCCTACACCGCCGAGGCCGCCCTGATGGACCTGGCCGACCTGGAGCAGAACACCCGTGACGGACTGCACATCGCCTCGCTGGCCGGCACCTGGATGGCGCTGGTCGCGGGGTTCGGCGGGCTGCGCCGGGACGGCGACCAGACCCTGTACTTCTCCCCCCGGCTGCCGGAGGCGTTCAGCCGCCTCGCCTTCTCCCTCCAGTTCCTCGGCCGCCGCCTGCACGTGGAGATCGGCCCCGAGAAGGCCACGTACACCCTGCTGTCCGGCCCGCCGCTGACGATCGCCCACCACGGGACGCAGGTCCACCTCAATGGCGACGGTCCCGCGGTGCGGCCCGTGCCGCCCGCGCCCGCCCGCCCGGAGCCGCGGCAGCCGCCGCACCGGCGCCCGCACGTCCGGTAGGGCCGGCGTTCGGGTCGGCCCGGTGTTCGGGGCGGGCCCGGTGCGCGGGGCGTGCCAACGGCGGCCTCATCCTGGTCCGAGCGGGGGCCCCGGCCCGCGCCGCGTCGCCGGCAGCCGGGGCTCCGCTCCGACCACCGCCTCGGCCCGCTAGCCACGGCACCGGACCACCCCGTTCCCCGACCCGCCCTGACCCGCACGGGAGGACGCCGGCCGGGCGCGCCCGCCCTCCGCATGCGCACCTGGCCGTATATCACCCTGCGTGCCCGCCCACCGCGCGTTAGTTTGACCATGTTTCTCCATGTACGGCAGGACAGTCAGGGGGTGGACGATGGCCGACGGCACGAACGCCATGCTCGTCGGCGCGCGGCGGGGCACACCGGCGACCGGGTCCGCGTCCTGGCGGGCCGACGGCTTCTGGCTGCTCGCGGCCGTCGCCGCGGCCTTCACCGTCGCGCAACTGGTCCTGGTCGGGCCGGGCCTCGGCCTCGGCTGGGACGAGACGGTGTACGTCAGCCAGATCTCCGCCCAGGCCCCGCCCGCCTTCTTCAGCGCGCCCCGCGCCCGCGGTGTTTCCCTGCTGGTCGCGCCGGTCACGTCATGGTCCACCTCGACCGAACTGCTGCGCGTCTACCTGGCCGTGCTGTCCGGCCTCGGCCTCCACCTGGCCCTGCGGGTCTGGCGGTGCTTCTTCCCACCCGGCGTCCTGGCCGCCGCGGGCGCCCTCTTCGCCTCCCTGTGGGTGACGCTGTTCTACGGCCCGGCGGCCATGCCCAACCTCTGGGTCGCGTTCGGCGCCCTCGCCTGCGTCGGCTGCTTCCTGCGGGCCCGCGCCGACCGCGGTGACCGGGCGGCGCTGTGGGGCGTCGCGGCGGGCGCCGCCCTCATGGCCTGGATGCGCCCCACCGACGCCGTCTGGACCGCCCTGCCCCTGCTCCTCGTGCTGATCGCGACCCGCGACGGACGGCCGGCCCTCCCCCTCCTGGGGGGTCTCGCGACCGGCGGCGGCCAGTGGATCATCGAGGCCTACCTCAGCCACGGCGGCCTCGGTCAACGGCTCTCCGAGGCCTCGCGCATCCAGGGCGGCCTCGGCTGGCACATGGCCGTCGACGACCAGCTGCGCAGCCTGGTCGGCCGCACCCTGTGCCGCCCCTGCACCGGCGCGACGCCCGACCCGGTGATCATGGCCTGGTGGTTCGCGCTGCCCGTGCTGGCCGCCGCCGGTCTCGCGGTGGCGGTCGGAGCCCGCCGCACCACGCCCACCCTGCTTCCACTGGCCTGCGCCGCGACGGCCGCCGCACCCTACCTCTTCATGATCGAGTACGCGGCCCCGCGCTTCCTGCTGCCCGTCTACCTCCTGCTCGCCATCCCGGTCGCCGACGCGCTGCACCACCTGGTCACCACCCCGGACGGCCGCCTGCGCGCGACCGCCGCCGGGGCGCTCGCGGTCGGCCTCGCCGGGCACCTGGCGGTCCAGTACGTCGTCCTGGACCGCGCCGTGGACCGTACCGCCGCCGACCGCCGCGACTGGACCCGCACCGCCGCCGACCTGCACCGGCTCGGCATACGCCCGCCCTGCCTGCTCACCGGCACGGAGGCCATCCCGGTCGCCTACTACACCGGCTGCGCCTCGGCCAACCCGCGCGGTCACAACGTCAACACCACCGAGGAAGGCATCGTCCGCACCGCCGGCCGCGTCCCGACCGCCGCCCTCTCCCCGCCGGGCGGCCCACCGCCGCCGTACGCCCGCGGCTGGCGGACCCACCCGTCCGCCGGACTCGACCTGCACCTCGCGCCGTCACCGGCCGGGGACGGGACGCGGTGACGGCCGAGCGGGTCGCCGTCGCGGCCGGCCGCGGAGGCGGCGCCCACTGGCGGACCGCGCTCACGCTCGCCGTCCTGGCCGCCACCGTCTGGCTGGCCCACCGGCACTGGCCCCTGCTGCACACCGGCGTCCTGCGGCTGGCCGACGCCGACCGGCGCCACCTGCTCGCCGGGGCGGTGGCGGCGTGCGGGACCTGGCTGTGCGCGGCCCTCGCCCAGCAGGGCGCCGTCGTCCCCCGGCTGCCTCCGGGACAGCTGGTGGCCGCGCAGTTCGCCGCGTCCGCCGCCAACCACCTGCTGCCCGCCGGGCTGGGCGCGGGCGCCGTCAACCTGCGCTTCCTGGTCCGCCGCGGACTGACCGCGGGTCGCGCGGCGACCGCCGTCGCCGTCAAGGCCACGGCCGGCGCGGTCGCGCGCGCCGCCCTCATCGCCGTACTCGCCGCCGCCTGTCCGGGGCTGCTGCGCGTCCCGTCCGGCTGGGGCGGCTGGGCGGTCCTCGCGGTGCTGGCCGTCGGCGCGGCCGTGGCGGCGGCCGCCCGGTACCACCCCCGCTGCCGGAGTGCCCTGGCGGCGGCGTGGACCGACGTCAAGGCCGTCCATGCCCTTCCCCACCGGGCCGCGGCCCTGTGGGGCGGCTCGCTGGCGTTCGCCGCCCTGCACGCGTGCGTGCTGATCGCCGTCACCCGGGCCGTCGCCCTGCCGCTGCCCGCACCCCAGGTGGCGCTGCTCTATCTCGCCGCGAGCGGCGCCGCCGCCCTGCTGCCCACCCCGGGCGGCCTCGGCTCGCTCGACGCCGCTCTCGCGCTCGCCCTGACCACGGCCGGAGCACCGGCCGGGACGGCCGCCTCCGCCGTGCTCGGCTACCGCCTCCTCACGGTCTGGCTGCCCCTCCTGCCGGGCCTGCTGGTCCTCGGACTCCTACTGCGCCGCAGAGCCCTGTGACCGGCGCCGCGCATCCACGACGCGCCCGGCCGCCGGCGGCTCCGTGCGCCGGGCCGTCGGTCAGTCGGGCCGTGTCCATTGCGTGCGACGGCGTACGAGTTGCTGCACCGGATCGCCCGTGTACGACCACGGGGTGCGGGTGGCGCGGCGGCCCAGCATCCGCAGGAGGGGGGCGGCCACCTCTCCCTCGCCCGCCAGACAGGCCGCGTGCGCCAGGTAGTTCACGTCGCGCAGCTCGCCGGGGGTCACCTCGGAGCGGGTTCGGCCCATGATCCAGCGCTCCCAGGTGCGGCGGACGTCACCGATCGCGCCGTCATGGTTCCAGTGCCGGCCGAGCCCCGTCGACGGGGGGCTGCCGCCCGCCGTGTCGAGGGCGTGGCGGTACTCCTCCACGCGCGCGTACTGCACCAGCACCGGCAGCGCACAGCCCGCCGGGGCCGCTCCCGCCGCGTCCCGGGCGAAGTCGTACATCAGACCGTGCGTACCGTGCCAGCGCGCCGAGTAGTAGTGCAGCACCTGGAGGTGGCCCTCCATGCTGTGCGGGTCGCGCCGGTACAACTCGTCCCACCAGCGGGCCAGTTCCCGCCTGCGTACACCCGACGGATACAGCCGCGCCACCGAGATCAGCGAGGTCCACGGCGTCGGATCGTCCGGACAGGCCTCGGTCGCGGCGAGGCAGGCCAGCACCGCGGCGTCCACCCGGTGCGGGCCGATCGGCACTCCCCGGCCCGCCGCGATGGCCAGGTGGAAGGCGCGGGTGGTCTCGGTGGCCGCGCGCAGCACGAGCGCGTCGGCGCTGTGCGGTTCGGCCGCCAGCCAGGTCTCCACCGTGGAACTGCCCGCGCAGGCCCGCGCGAGCGCCCGCATCCGGTGTCCGCGGGCCGGCCAGTCGCGGCCGGTGGCCCGCAGGAGGTCCCGCGGCCCCTGCCAGCGGCCGATGACGATGTCCTGCCGGGCCGAGGAGAGGGCCCGGTCCCCGCAGTCGGGGTCGAAGTCGGGAACGAAGCGGTCTCGCGCCATCGGGTCCCCCTCTAGAAGTCGGTGGGAAGACCCTCGTGGGCGGCGGAGCGCGCGGTCACGGCGGCTCCCGGCACGTACTCGGCCCGCACGGTCCGCGCGGCGTCCAGCCGGGCCGGCCGGTAGTAGTCGCTGCCCTTGCGCCAGTACCGGAGCATCGGCACCAGGCCCGCCGCGAGTCCGCCGAGGCCGATCGTGATCGCCGCGGTACTCAGCTCACCCAGTGACTCCACGAAGATCCAGAACATGAACAGGGCGCCGCCCAGCGGCCACACCCCGCCGAAGAGGAAGGCCGTCGGCGACTTCAGCAGGGTCCCGCGGTAGGCGACGACCGCCGCGAGACCGGCCAGACCGTAGTAGACGGAGATCTGGAGGCCGATCGCCGAGATCGCGTCGGAGAGGATCTCGCCCACCGAGCCGAGCGCGTTGGAGGCGACGAACATGCCCAGCGCCACCGCGCCGACCACCGCGACCGCCACCCACGGCGTGTTCCAGGTGCCGTGCACCCGGCCCAGCGCGGCCGGCATCGTACGGTCGCGGCCCATCGCGAACAGCGAGCGGGTGACCTGGATGAGGGTGGTCTCCAGGGTGGCCACGGTGGACAGCAGCACGGCCACGACCAACAGCCTGCCGCCCCAGCCCGGCCACACCTCCTCACCGAGCACCGCGAGCACGTTCGCGCCGTTCTCCTCCACCTGGGGGGCGCTGAGGATGACGTTCACCGCGATGGTGAACACCTCGAAGAGGAGGAAGACGACGGCCAGCCCGATCAGGCCCGCCAGACCCGTCGTGCGGCGGCTGTCACGGGTCTCCTCGCTGAGGTTGCCGGTCACGTCCCAGCCCCAGAAGTAGAACGCGGCCACCAGCGCACCCGACGCGAACCCGGACACGCCGTCGAACCGGCCGAGACCCAGCCAGGACCAGTCGAAGGCGCGGGCGTGGTCCGTGTGGAACAGCGCGAGGACGGTGAAGAGGGCGAGGATCGCCAGCTCCGTCCCCGACATGAAGAGTTGCGCCCGCACGGTCAGCCGGGCGCCGCCCAGCACGACGCCCAGCATGAGCAGGAACCAGGCGGCGCCCACCGCCGTGGACAGCGCCGTGTCGTCGGCGAGTCCCTCGTCGAACAGGGCGAGGGTCATCGACCCGGCGGGCAGCGAACCCGCCACCATGAAGAGCGTCGCCGACACGACCAGGGCCCAGCCGCTGAGGAAGCCGAGGAAGGGGTGGAGCGTGCGGCCCACCCAGGAGTAGCTGGCCCCCGCGTTGACGTCGATCCGGCCGAGATGGCGGAACGCGAGCGCGATCCCGAGCATGGGTATCGCGCAGTACAGGAGCGCCGCCGGACCCGCCACGCCCACCGCTGCGGCCAGTACCGCGGTGGTGGCGGCGATCGAGTAGGCGGGTGCGCTTCCCGCGATCGCCATCACCACCGTGTCGAACGTGCCGAGGGCGTTCGCCTGGAGCCCTCTGCCGTTGTCGTTCATGGTCGTGCCGCTTTCCGTCGTGCACACCGCCGGGGCAGGGGACGGCCCGACGGCGCAGAGGGGGGTGGGGGGTGGTACGCCGCCGCACACCGGTGGGGATGCCTCGCGGCGCGGGCGGGAAAGCCGTGGGGGATACCGTCCCACCTCTGCGTCGGGGGACGGTCACAGCGAGTGTGCGAGTGATGATATCCCCATCGTCCGGGCTCTCAGGGCCGGCGGACGGACAACGTCCGCATCCGCCCGTGCGGTTGGCATGTGCCACGGTTGGGGCGCGCGCGACGGGATACGCGGACGGGGACAGCGCAGCCGATACAGCACCCCGGGAGGTATCCATGGGCACGGAGCCCGAGACGACCGCCGACGACGCCTACCAGCCCACCGGAACCAACGAGGAGCAGGAGGACGCCTCGCCGCTCGACCTCCAGGACGCGCTCGACGAACGGACCTACGACGACATCCTGGACGAGGGCTACTCGCCGCCGGAGAAGCCGCTCGGCGTCACCAAGCACGGCACCACCGCGGCCGAACAGCACGAGGGGGAGACCCTCGACCAGCGACTGGCGCAGGAGGTCCCGGACGTGTCCGAGCCCGCCGGGGACGGCATCGGCGATCTGTCGCGCGGCGAGGGCGAACCGGTCGATCCGGAGGCGGGCGAGCGGCGCGCCGGCCGCCTGGTCGCTCCCGACGAGGGCGCGCATCCGGACGCCACCAAGGAGGAGATCGCCCAGGAAGTCGGCATCGACGGCGGCGCCGCGGGCGCGGAGGAGGCAGCCGTCCACGTGGTGGACGACGGGGACCTCCCCTAGGACCTCTCGTCACGGAGACCTCTCGTCCCGAGGAGGATCGCCCGGCCCGCCCCGAGGTCGCGGGAGTCAGTCCCCGATGCGGTCCAACTGCCGCAGCCTGTTGGTGGCGTCGAGCGCGGCGACCTTGTAGGACTCGGCGAGCGTCGGGTAGTTGAAGACCGCGTCGACCAGGTAGTCGACGGTGCCGCCGAGGCCCATCACGGACTGGCCGATGTGGATCAGCTCGGTCGCCCCGGACCCGAAGCAGTGCACGCCCAGCAGGGTGCGGTCCCCCGGGGACACCAGGAGTTTCAGCATCCCGTGCGCGTCGCCGATGATCTGCCCGCGGGCCAGCTCCCGGTAGCGGGCGATGCCCACCTCGAACGGCACCCGCTCCTCGGTGAGCTGGTCCTCGGTCCGGCCGATGAAGCTGATCTCCGGAATGGTGTAGATGCCGATCGGCTGGAGCCGGTGCGTACGCCCCACCGGCTCGCCGCACGCGTGGTAGGCGGCGGCCCGGCCCTGTTCCATCGACGTCGCGGCCAGGGCCGGGAAGCCGATCACGTCACCGACGGCGTAGATGTGCGGCACCTGTGTGCGGTAGTACTCGTCCACCGTGATCCGCCCGCGCGCGTCCGCCGCCAACCCGGCGTTCGCCAGCTCCAGTTCCTCGGTGAGGCCCTGTCGGCCCGCGGAGTACATCACGGCGTCCGCGGGGATCTTCTTGCCGCTCTCCAGCACCGTCAGCGTGCCCCGCGCGTGCCGCTCCACGGCGGCCACGGTCTCCCCGAAGCGGAAGGTGACCGCCAGGTCCCGCAGGTGGTACTTGAGCGATTCGACGACCTCGACGTCGCACATGTCGAGCATCCCGGCCCGCCGCTCCACCACCGTGACCCTGCTGCCCAGGGCGGCGAACATGCAGGCGTACTCCATGCCGATGACGCCGGCGCCCACGATCACCATGGACCGCGGAACCCGCTCGACGGTGAGGACGTTGTCGGAGTCGAGGATCGTCCGGCCGTCGAACTCCACGCTCTCCGGCCTGGCCGGCCGGGTACCGGTGGCGATCACGACGTGCTCGGCGCTCAGCAGCCGTTCCTGGCCGCCCGCCTCCCGCAGGGCGATCGTGTGCTCGTCGACGAACCGGCCGGTGCCGGAGTGCAGGGCGACGTGGTTGCGGGACAACTGGCTGCGGATGACGTCGGTCTCCCGGCTCACCACGTGCTGGGTGCGCGCGGTCAGGTCGGCGACGGTGATGTCCTCCTTCAGGCGGTAGCTCTGCCCGTAGAGGTCGCGCTGGGTGAGGCCGGTGAGGTAGAGCACGGCCTCGCGCAGGGTCTTGGAGGGGATGGTGCCGGTGTGGAGGGAGACGCCGCCCAGCATGTCGGGGCGGTCGACCACGGCCACGCGGCGGCCCAGCTTGGCCGCGGCGATGGCGGCCTTCTGGCCGCCGGGGCCGGATCCGAGGACGAGCATGTCGAAGTCGGGCACCTCCGGAGTCTGGCAGCCCGGAGGCCCCCTACGAAAGGGTGAACCGGCGACGTCCGTCACCGGCCGGCAACCGGTTCACCGGGTCCGCCAGGTCAGGGAAGCATCTTCTCGATGCTGTCCGGGCCTTCCGCCTCCAGCTTGCGCCGCGCCCACTCCAGGTTGCGCGGGGTGAGGTCCCGGCCGGCGGCCAGCACCATGTCCTCGGGGGACACCTCGGTGCCGGTGCGGGTGTGGAGCAGATTGTCCGGGGTGGTGCGCTCGGCGGGCGACAGGGAGGGATCGGGCTCTGTGGTCGACATGGTCACGGCTCCTCGGTCCGGAGGGCTGCTGCGGCCCCGGTGCGGTCATGGGGCCCACTAACACCATTCATCGCGGGAGCGAACCCTGCATCCCGGGGCCCTGGACGCGCCACCGGGACCGGACACTCCCCGGTACCGGAGTACCGACCCACGCCGGGACGTAACCTCGCCCCACCCGCCCCTCCCGGGGGCCTCGTCCCTTCCGGAGTCCGCCCAGCGGAATCCGTGCCGAGCCCCGGTCGCGACGGGACGGGGGAGTGGCGAGGAAAGCGTGGACCCGTCCTGCCCGAAGGGAACCCGGACCGGATCGTGCGCGAGCGGACACCTCCGGCGCCGGGATCGGCAGGCGGGATTCTCCCGTGTCGGCAGGCGTGTTCTCCCGTCGTTTCCCCGCACGCGCCGGACAGGCCGATCCCCGCACGCGCCGGACAACTGATGGCCGGGTTCCCGCCGCACATCCGGGGCGACGGGGCTGGTCCGTGGGGCTGCGAGCCCCTGGAGGACAGCTGAGGCGTTGTTGGGAGGTTTGCATGTCCCATCGCCGTGCATTCGGAAGACGTACACGCTTTCCGACGGAGATGGGAGAAACCGTGGGCATCATCGCCTGGATTCTGATAGGCCTGCTCGCCGGTGCCATTGCGAAGCTGCTGCTGCCCGGGAAGGACCCGGGCGGCATCATCGTCACCATGCTGATCGGAGTCGTCGGCGGTCTGCTCGGCGGCTGGCTCGGCAAGGTGATCTTCGGGGTGGACTCGATCGACGGCTTCTTCGACCTGTCCACCTGGGTGGCCGCGATCGTCGGCTCGCTCATCCTGCTGGTGCTCTACCGGGCCGTCACCGGCAACAAGCGCACGCACCGGCACGCCTGACCGGTCACCGGACACGGTGACCTCAGCCGGCGTCGGAGGCCAGTAGGCCCTCGGCCTCGGCGAGGATCTCGGTGACCCGCAGGCCGAACGCCGCATCGCACGGATGCGGACGCCTGTCACGGGCCGCGGCGCACAGCGCGTCCGCGGCCCGGACGAGCGCGTCCGCGGCGCTCGCGGCACTCTCCGGGAGACGCACCACCCCGGCCTCGCCCCGCAGCTCCACGCCGGAACCGGACGCGGCCGACGGGGCCGTCAGACTGAGCGTCAGTGTGCTGGAGGCGCCGCCGGAATGGTCCAGGACCAGGTGCACCGTGTCGCCGGGCCCCGGAGCCGCGGCGGCCACCCGGCGGACGTCGCCGAGGACCGGCAGCAGCACGGACAGCGCGTGCGGGCCGACGTCCCACAGGGCCCCCTTCTCCCGCCGCCACGGCGTGGCGAACGGATGGTCCCCGCCCGTGAAGACCGAGCCGAGCCACTGTGCCTGGCCGGTGAACCAGCCGCCCTCCGCCGCCTGTTCGGCGATCCACGCCTCGGGCTCGGGCAGGAAGCGGGTGGTGAAGAAGACCACCGACGCGACCCGCGCCTCCGCCACGGCGCGCACGACGTCGCGCGCTCCCGCCACCGTCGCGGCGAGGGGCTTGTCGAGCAGGAGATGACGACCGGCTCCGGCGGCCCGGACCGCGAGGTCCGCCTGCACGTCCGGCGGTAGCGCCACCGCCACCGCCTCGACGCCGGCGAGCAGTTCGTCCACGTCGTCGAAGGCGCGGGTGCCGTGCAGGTCCGCCAGTTCCTTCGCGGCGGCGGGGCGCCTGCCCCACACCCCGACGAAGTCGAGTCCCTCGTGTGCGTCCAGCACGGGCGCGTGGACCATCCGCGCCCAGGGTCCGGTACCGAGCAGACCGATACGCATGCCGCTCACTCTCCTGCTGCCGATCGGGTGACGTGGACGCCGAGCGAGGCGCCGTCCGTGTGCGAGCCTCGCACACGGACGGCGCCAGGGGCCCCGGTGGCCCGGCCTGTCAGGCGGCCCTGGGCCCGGCGGCGATCTCGTCGACGACCGGCTCCGGGCTCCCGGAGACGTCCGGGACCAGGCGCAGATGCCTCCTGCGCGCGGCATGCCGGCGCCTGACCCGGGCCGGGGCGAGCAGACGGTCCTCCACGCGGTCCATGACCGCCAGCAGGACGGACAACATCGGAAGCAGCAGTACGGCGATCCACAGCACGGCGTCTCTCCTCGTCCGGCGACCCGGCCCGGGTGAACCGGACAACGCCGTTGATGCGTCGAAACGCCGTCAGCGACGTGAAGGTGCCGTGAAACCGTCCGGCGGCCGTCCGCTGGGGCCGGCCCCCCCTGCCCCGCGACACCTCCCCCACGGCCGGGGCCGCCCGCACGGTGGACACCGCAGCGGGGTGGGCATGCGCTCCGCCGAGCCGGCCGCGCGGGTCACCGCACGCCGCCGCCCGGAGCGGCCGCGCACCCGCGCCGATCCAGCAGGAGTACGGCTCCGCGATCGTCTTCATCACGAACGACCTCGGCGTCATCTCCAACATGGCCGACGACCTGCTGGTGACGTACGCGGGCCGGCGGCCGCCGCGCCGGAGCGCGGGGAAGGGGCAGGCACCCGCGCGCGTCCGCGCACCACCACGTGTGCCGCGTGCTGGGCCACCACGTGAGGCCGGTGCCCCGCGTCCGCGCACCACCGGGTGTGCCGCGTGCTGGGCCAGCGCACGAGGCCGGTGACATTGCCGGTCCCCGGGGGTGACCGGGCCGTCATAGTGGCTGGGCCAGCCCGTACACGGGTCCGCCCGGCCGGGCGGGCCGACACGACAGAGAGGACGACTCGTCGTGCAGCAGCAAGCGCATACCGGCGCCGCTCACCGGATGCCCACCGCTTCCCCCCACCGCAGACTCGGCCGGTTCGCCGGCCTGGCGACGACGATCGCCGCGGTCGTCGGCCTCACCACCCTGAACGGAGCCGGGGCACAGGCCGCCGACAACCCCTACGAGCGCGGCCCGGCGCCGACCACGTCGAGCATCGAGGCGGCGCGGGGCCCGTACGCCGTCTCGCAGACCACCGTCTCCTCCCTCTCCGTCACCGGCTTCGGCGGGGGCACGATCTACTACCCGACCAGCACCGCCGACGGCACCTTCGGAGCGGTCGCCGTCTCGCCCGGCTACACCGGCACCCAGTCCTCCATCGCCTGGCTGGGTCCGCGACTGGCCTCGCAGGGCTTCGTGGTCTTCACCATCGACACCAACAGCACCCTCGACCAGCCCGACTCGCGTGGACGGCAGCTGCTCGCCGCCCTGGACTACCTCACCGGGCGCAGCTCGGTCCGGGGCCGCGTCGACAGCACGCGGCTCGGAGTCATGGGCCACTCGATGGGCGGCGGCGGCAGCCTCGAGGCCGCCAAGACCCGTCCCTCCCTCCAGGCGGCGATCCCCCTGACGCCCTGGAACACCGACAAGACCTGGCCCGAGATCACCACACCCACCCTGATCTTCGGCGCCGACGGGGACACCGTCGCCCCCGTGGCCAGCCACGCCGAGCCCTTCTACACCTCGCTGCCGTCCGCCCTGGACCGCGCCTACCTGGAGCTGAACGGCGCCACGCACTTCACTCCGAACACGTCGAACACGACGATCGCGAAGTACAGCGTCTCCTGGCTGAAGCGGTTCATCGACAACGACACCCGCTACGAGCAGTTCCTGTGCCCGCTGCCGCGGCCGAGCGCGACCATCGAGGAGTACCGGGGCAACTGCCCGCACACCTCCTGACGCCCCCGCTCACCCCTGCTCCGCCCTCACGCCCCACGACGTCGGCGGCGGTCGCGCGCACCTCGCGCGACCGCCGCCGCCGTTGTGCGCGCTCACGGCGGGGGGACGGCACGGTTGGGCACCGGCACAAGCCCGCACCCCGCAGTCCACCCGTGAACGCCCAGGTGGCGGGCGTGAAGCGGGGTCGCCCACGGGTGGACGGGTGGCTTCCGCCTCACGTTACCTGTGCGTAACGTCCTGGGGATGACCGGACAGACGACCGCGACTCCCGGCCCGGCGCCGCACCGGGCGACCGCCCCGGCGGACCGGTACGGCGGCGTACACGTCGTCACGGGCGAACCCGGCTGCGGCCGCACGTGGTTCCTGGAACGCGCCGCCGACTCCTTCGCCGCCGGACCCGTGGTGCGGCTACGGGCCGACCCGGCACGGACGGCCGTCCCCGGCGGCGGCCTGCGCGCGCTGCTGCGCGCCCTCGGCGACACCACCGGCCGCGCGCCGGTGGCGGGATCGGGGCGGGTGGCCCTGTCCGCGACGCTGTCCGCCGTCTCCCGCCCGCTGCTCGTGTGCGTCGACGACGCCCACCTGTGGGACCCGGTCTCGCGCGCCGCGCTGGGCGACGCGGCCCGGCACCTGTGCCGTACGGCGACGGCGGCGCGCCTGCTGCTCACCGTCCCCGGACACCGGCCGCCCGCCCCGGAGTTCGGCGGACTTCCGGTGACGAGGGTGGACCCGCTCACCCCGCCCGAGGCGGCGGCGCTCCTCGACGAGGTGACGGGCGGGGACCTCGACGCGGGAGTACGGGACGAGATCGTGGACGCCGCCGAGGGCAACCCGGCCCTCCTGCTGGCCCTCGTGCGGCGGCTCTCGTCCGCCCAGGTGCGCGGGGACCGCCCGCCGCCCCGTCCGCTGCCCGGCGCCGACGTGCTGACGGGCCTGGCCGGCGGGTACCTGGCCGGACTCCCGTCCGGCCGCCGCGACCTCCTGCTGACCGTGGCTGCCGCCGCACGGGACGACGAGGACGCAGGGCTCGACCCGGGACTCGTGCTGCGGGCGGTGCGGCACCTCGGGCACGACAGCGCCGTACCGCTGCCCGATCTGCTCACGTCGGCCGACGACGGGATCCGCTTCCACAGCGAGCTGCTGCGCGCGACGGTGTACGCGACGGCGCCCGACGGGCGGCGGCGGGCCGCGCACCTCGCGCTGGCCCGGGAGCTGGCGCAGGGCGACCCGCGGGCCGTGCTGCACCGGGCCTGGGCCGGAGCCGCAGGGGGAACCGAGCTGGAGGCTGCCGCCGGGGACCTGACGTCCCGGCGGCTGCGCTGCGCCGCGTACACCCGCGCCGCCGAACTGTCCGACGACGGTCCCCGGCGCGCCGAGCGGTACACGGCCGCCGCCGAGCAGGCCCTGCTCGGCGGGCGTTCCCACCACGCCCTGCGGCTGCTCGACGCGGCCCGGTCGGGCGCCGCCCCCGCCGGCGCACGGGGCCGTGCCGCACTGCTGCGGGGCACGACCGTGCTGCACGACGGGCCCGTCGACGAGGCCCAGGCCTCCCTCCTGCTCGCCACCTCCCTGCTGGCCGCCCGCTCCCCGGCGGACGCCGGGACCGCCGCACTGGCCGCCTGCGACGCGGCGTGGTCGGCGGGCGACCCGGCGGGATGCCTCGCCGCACTCGAACGCTGCGGCGAGGTCGCGGGGCACGCCTCCCAGGGTGGTCCCCGCACCGACTACCGGCTGGGACTGCGGGCCCTGCTGGAGGCCCGGTTCGAGGAGGCGGCGGTCCGGTTGCGACGGGTGGCGCGGGACCCGGACGGCTCCGGCGACCCCGAGGACATCCTGCGGGCCGCCGCGGCGGCGCTGATGCTGGGCGACCTCGCCGAAGCCCGCCGGGCGGGCGCGCGGGCCCTGGCCGCGGCCCGCACCCTCGACTCCGTCGCGGCGGTCCCGCGGGCCCGCGAGTACCTCGCCTACGCCGAACTGCGCGCCGGACGGCACGCGCTCGCCCGCACCCACGCCGAGGAGGGGCTGCGTGCCGCGCACCGGGCCGGGCAGCGCAACACGGCCGCCCACCAGCACGCCGTACTGGCACTGGCCGCGTCGATCGAGGGGGAGCCCGAGACGGTCGCCGGACATGTGGCCGCCGCGCTCGGCACCGCCCGCCGACACGGTCTCGCGCAGGTGGCCACGCTGGCGGAGTGGGCGGCGGCCCGCGCCGACCTCGGGCGCGGCCGGCCCCAGGAGGCCGCGGACCGGCTCGGGCCCCTCGTGCGGCCGGGCGCCCGGCGCGGACACTTCGCCCTGTGGATGCTCGCCGTCCCCTGCTACGTGGAGGCCGCCGTGTCCGCCGGACAGCCCGAGGGCGCCCGGACCGTCGTCGAGGACTTCGCCCGGTGGGCGGCCTTCGGCGCCGACCCGCAGGCCCCCGCCCAACTCCTGCGCTGCCGCGCCCTGCTGGCCCCGCCGGACCGCGCCGACGCCCTCTACCGGCAGGCCCTCGACCTGCACGAGACGGCCGGCGGCGACTTCGAGCGGGCCCGCACCGAACTCCTCCACGGCAAGTGGCTGCGCCGCCGGCGCCGGCTGCGCGAGGCCCGCGACCGCCTCGGCGCCGCCCTGGTCGGCTTCGAACGCTGCGGCGCCCGCGCCTGGGCCGAGCAGACCCGCGGCGAGCTGCGCGCCAACGGCGCCGCGGCGAGCGGACCGCGGACGATGGCACCCGCGGACCTGTCCGGACTGACCCCGCAGCAGCTGCGCATCGCCCGCCGTGTCGCCGAGGGCGCGACCAACCGGGAGGTCGCGCTGACCCTGTCCGTGAGCACCCGCACCGTCGACTACCACCTGCGGAGGGTCTTCGCCGCGCTCGGTGTGCGGTCCCGTCTGGAACTGGCCCGGCTGGTCGAGCGGGCGGAAAAGACCGGTGCACACCCCTAGGGACCGACCGGACGGTATGTCATCCTTCGGGCAGGACCCGCCAGCCGGCGGGACCCTCGCGCACTCCACGGCCGGCCCGGAGCCGCCAGGGAGCACCGCCGCGCGGGAGCCGCCGGGTCACCGACCCCTGGGGGAGGACGGCCATGCAACACGCCCTTCGGCCACGGATCGCGGTGCGCCCCGCACCGGCCGGGCCCACCGGACCGGGCCCGCGGCAGCGCCCGCGCGTCCGGTCGCTGATCGACGCCGACGCCCTGCGCGTGCTGCACCGCGCCGCGCGGGTACTGCTGGACGACCTGCCCGACCTCACCGACCGGCTGGTCGCCGCGCTCCAGGAGCAGGAACCCGCCTACCGCGTCGCCGTGGAGAGCGACCCCGCCGCCACCTGGCAGGAGGTCCACCGCTCGCTGCGGCACAGCGTGAACTCGCTCCTCGACCCGCGCGGCAACCGGGACGCGGCCCGCCGCTGCTCCTGGAAGATCGGCGCGGCCCGCGCGGAGCAGGGACTGCCCCTGGACGCCCTGCTGCACGCCTTCCGGCTCGGCGGCTCCCTGGTCTGGCAGGGCCTGGTCGAGGAGACCTCCCGCTCGGCCCCCGAGGACGTACGCCTCCTCGTGCACGTCGCCGCCGACGTGTGGAACTTCGTCGACGAGCACTGCACGCTCGTCGCGGACGCCTACCGCCAGGTCGAACGCCAGCTCGTCTGGCGGCGCGAGAACCGGCTGCGGCTGCTGGCCGCCGCCCTTCTGGAGGGCACCAGCCGCATCGCCGACCTGCCCGAGGCGGCACAGGCCCTGGACCTGCCCGAGCAGGGGCGTTACGTCGTCGTCGCGGTGTCCGGTGGCTCCCCGTCCGAGGCGGCCGGCGCACGTGCGGCCGTAGGACGCGGCGCACGTGTGCACTGGCACACCGGGGTCGAGGTGGACTACGGCATCGTCCTGCTCGGCGACGGCGAGGACGAGACGGCGATCGACGGCGGCCCGGCCTCGGGCGCCCGCGTCGGCGTCGGTACGGCGGTGTCGGGCCTGGCCGCCGTCGGCGACGCCCGGCGGCTCGCCGACACCGCGCTGCGCATGTGCCCGGGGACCGGCGGCACGGTCCGCCTGACCGAGCACCTCCCGGCGGCCCTGGTGATCTCCGCGCCCGATCTCGCCACCGCCCTCGCCGACCGGGTGTTCGGTCCCCTGCGAACCCTGGAACCCTCCGACGCGGCCGTCCTCCTGGACACCCTGGCGACCTGGCTGGCCTGCGACGGTTCCGCCCAGCGGGCCGGCGAGCGCCTCTACTGCCACCGCAACACCGTCCTCAACCGCCTCCGCCGCTACGAACAACTCACCGGCCGCAGCCTCTCCCGCCCGACGGACGTCGTCGAGATCACCCTCGCCCTGGCGGCACGCCGGGCGCGCTGACGAGGGCTGCGACAGGGGCGGCGGGGGAGTGGGCTGTGGCGCGGTTCGCTGATGCCTGCGGTCGGTGCTCGTGGCTGTCGTCGGGGGGCTTCGGCTGTGTGGCGGTGGGTTGATGCCTGCGGTCGGTGCTCGTGGCTGTCGTCGGGGGGCTTCGGCTGTGTGGCGGTGGGTTGATGCCCGCGGTCGGTGCTCGTGGCTGTCGTCGGGGGGCTTCGGCTGTGTGGCGGTGGGTTGATGCCCGCGGTCGGTGCTCGTGGCTGTCGTCGGGCGGCTTCGGCTGTGTCGCGGTCGGCTGACGCCCGCGGCCCGCGCGCCTGCCTGCCGTCGGGCGGCAGCGCCGCCGACACCCGCGCGGGTGATCCGTGGCCCCGCTTCCTGTCCTCGCGGTGGCGCGGGTGATCCGTGGCCCCGCCTACCGCCCTCGCGGCCGCACGCCGGTGATCCGCCCACCCGTCCTACCGCGCCCCCGCCGGCGCGCGTGCCCCGTCTGGGCAGCCGCACAACCCCCCGCCTCCCGCACTGGGCCCACGCAGCGACCCGGTCCTCGCGCCTGTACCGGCCCCTCGGCCCCGTGTTGTGGTGAGCGCCCCCCGTCCCCCGAAGTGCCGTGACCGGCCGGCACGGACCCGAGGAGCCGCGATGCCCGAAGCACCACCACAGGATCCGCCCGCACTGCACGTCGAAGGGCTCGACGTGATGTACGGGCGAGCCCTGTCGGCCCTGCGCTCGGTGTCCCTGACCGTTCCGCACGGCGCGGTCGTCGCCCTGCTCGGCGCGAACGGCGCCGGCAAGACCACGCTGCTCAGGGCGGTCTCGGGCACCCTGCGCCTGCACCGCGGCACCATCACCGCGGGCCGTGTCCGCTACGGCGGCACGGACCTCGACGGACGCGACCCGGTCGCCGCGGTCCGCGCCGGAGTCGTCCAGGTCCCCGAGGGCAGACGGGTCTTCGCCGGCCTCACCGTCGAGGAGAACCTGCGTGCCGGCGGCCTCGGCCTCGGCCGGCGCGCTCCCGGGCAGGTCCGGGAGAGCCGCGACCGCGTGTACGGCCTGTTCCCCGTCCTCGCCGAACGGAGCCGGCAGGCGGCCGGCCTGCTGTCCGGTGGCGAGCAGCAGATGCTCGCCATCGGCCGCGCCCTGATGGCCGCCCCCCGCCTGCTCCTGCTGGACGAGCCGTCCCTCGGCCTGGCCCCGCGCATGGTGTTCCGGATCGCCGAAGTCGTCCGCGAGATCAACGAGCAGGGCACCGCCGTCCTGCTGGTCGAGCAGAACGCCGGGATGGCCCTGTCCCTCGCCGACCACGCGCACGTCCTCGAGGTGGGCGAGATACGACTGTCGGGTCCCGCCGACGAACTCGCGCGCACGGACGCCGTACGCCGCCTCTACCTCGGCGAGAGCGCCGACGAGCCGGCCGGCGACCAGGGGGCCGCGTGAACATCCGCACCACCGGCCCCACGGCCGCCTGCGCCACCGCCGGTTCCCCGGCCGCACCGCCCGCGCTGCACGTCCGTGACGTCACCGTCCGCTTCGCCGGCCTCACGGCCCTGGACGCGGTGTCCTTCACCGTGACCCCGGGCTCCGTGCACGCCCTGATCGGACCCAACGGCGCGGGCAAGTCCACCTGCTTCAACGTCCTGTCGGGCCTGTGCCGCCCGGCCGGCGGCCAGGTCCTGCTGGGCGACACCGACCTGACGGGACTCGCCCCGCACCGGATCGCCGCGCTGGGCGTGGCCCGCACCTTCCAGAACATCGTCACGACCGAGGGCACGGTCGCCGACAACCTCATGCTCGGCCGGCACGCCCTGTCCCGCGCCGGTTTCGCCGCCAGTGCCCTGCGTCTGCCGAGCGCCGTACGCGAACAACGCGCCCATCTGGAGCGGGTCCACGAGATCGCCGCACTCACCGGCCTCGCCGCCCACGTCGACACCCCGGTCGCGCTGTTGTCGTACGGCGACCGCAAACGCGTCGAACTCGCCCGCGCGCTCTGCCTGGAGCCGCGCGTGCTGCTGCTCGACGAGCCGGTGGCCGGCATGAACGGCGCCGAACGCGCCGCCACCGCCGACGTCGTCCGCACGGTCCGGGAACAGCTCGGCCTGTCCGTCGTGCTCGTGGAGCACGACATGGGCCTCGTCATGCGCCTCGCCGACGAGGTCACCGTCCTCGACTTCGGCCGCCGGCTCGCCCACGGCACACCCGAGGAGATCCGCCGCCACCCCGAGGTCCTGCGCGCCTACCTGGGGACCGGCGCGCCCGACGAGAACCTCGGATCCATCGCGCCCCCCGGGCCCACCGAAGCGGCCCGAACAGCCCAAGAGGCCCCAGCGACCGAAGCGCCCCAAGCGACCGAGCCCCCCGGGGAGAACGCTCAGTGACCACCCTCCTCGACACCCTCCTCAACGGCCTCGCCCTCGGCGCCGTCTACGCCCTCGTGGCCCTCGGCTTCGTCGTCATCTTCAAGGCCTCCGGTGTCCTCAACTTCGCCCACGGCTCGCTCCTGCTGCTCGGCGGCTACCTCGTCGCCGTCCTCCACGACGACCTCGGCTTCGCCGGCGCCCTCGCGGTGGCCGTCCTGGCGACCGCGGCCGTCGCCGGCGCCCTGGACCGGCTGCTGCTGCAACGCGGGGACCCCGACCCCAAGGCCGCCCATGTGCAGACCATCGTCACCATCGGCGTCGACATCGTCCTGGTGACCGACCTGGCCCGGCGCATCGGCGGTGACCTCCTCACCCTGGGCGATCCGTGGGGCGACGCGGTGACCGGCCTCGGTCCGGTGACCGTCGCCGACAGCCGGCTCGCCGCGATCGCCGTCTCCGCCGTCGTCATCGCCGGGGTGTTCGCCCTCTTCCGCTTCACGCCCTGGGGCCTGTCCCTGCGCGCGGCGGCCGAGGACGTGGAGGCCGCGGCGCTGATGGGCGTACGGCTGAGCCGGGTCCGCATGCTCGCCTGGTGCCTGGCCGGTGCGCTCGCGGCGCTCGCCGCGGTGTTCCTCGCCGCGTTCCCGGCGCCGGGCCTGGAGCGCACCACCGGCCAGATCGCCCTCAAGGCCTTCCCCGCCGCCATCCTCGGCGGCATGGCCTCACCGCCCGGCGCCCTCGCGGGCAGCCTGCTGATCGGCATGACCGAGGCCCTCGTGGCGGGCTACCAGTCCGAACTGCACGTCCTGGGCGAGGGATTCGGCGATGTGGCGCCCTACGCCGTGATGGTGGTCGTCCTGCTGGTGCGGCCCACCGGTCTGTTCGGCGCGAAGGGAGCGGTCCGTGTCTGAACGCGTTCCCCAGTGGGCCAGGCTGCTGCTGCCCGCCCTCCTCCTGTGCGCCCTGCCCTTCTACCTCGACGCCTTCTGGCTGCGCATCGGCCTGTTCTCGATCGCCGCCGCCATCGGCGCCGTCGGCCTCGGCCTGCTCAGCGGCACGGCCGGACAGCTCTCACTCGGCCACGCCTTCTTCCTCGCGGTGGGGGCCTACGGCTACACCTGGCTGGCCGGCGACCCCGGCCCCGACCTGCCCCCGGCGCTCGCCGCCGTCCTGGCCGTACTGCTGGCCGGCGCGGCGGGCGGCCTGTTCAGCCCCGTCGCGGGGCGCGTGCGCGGCATCTACCTGGGCGTCGCCACCCTGGCGCTGGTCTTCCTCGGCCACCACCTGCTGCTGACCGCCGACTCCGTCACCGGCGGCTTCAACGGCCGCTCGGTTCCCCCGCTCACCCTCGGCGGGTTCGGATTCACCGCCGACGACCCCGAACTCACGGTGCTGGGCGTGCCGTTCGGCGCCGAGGAACGCCTCTGGTACCTCGGTCTCGCCCTGTTCGCGCTCACCTCGTTCACCGCGCGGGGTCTGCTGCGAGGCCGCCCCGGCCGGGCCCTCGCGGCCGTCCGGGACAGCGAGACCGCCGCGGCGGTGATGGGCGTGAACGTGGCCCGCTACCGCTCGGCCGCCTTCGTCGTGTCGTCGATGTACGCCGGTCTGGCCGGGGTCCTCCTGGCCCTCGCCTTCCGCCGGGTGGTGCCCGACTACTTCGGCCTGGCCCTCTCCGTCGACTACCTCGCCATGATCGTCATCGGCGGCCTGGGCTCGGTCGCCGGAGCCACCGCGGGAGCGTTCTTCGTCACCGCGCTGCCCCTGCTGATGACCCGGTACGCCGACCAGCTCCCGCTGGTCACCGCCCCCGGCACCGGAGGCGAGGGCGCCATCGGCCCGACCGAGGCCGCCCGCTACCTCTACGGCGCCGCGATCGTCGTGATCCTCCTGTACGCGCCCGACGGACTGCACGGCCTGACCCGCCGGGTCCGCGCCCGCCTGCGGCCCGCCCGGTCACCCGACCCGACGTCGTCCGCACCACCGCCGGCCATCACGAAGGCCTCACCGGACTCACCCGCACGAGCCAAGGAGCACACCCCGTGAATCCCAAGCACCGCACCCGCGGCACCGCCCTCACCGCGGCACTGGCTGCCCTGCTGATCGCGGCCACCGGCTGTAGCTCCAAAGCGGACGGCGACAGTACCTCCGACGGTGCCGACGGAGTGAAGTCCGGTCCCGGAGTGACCGACAAGACCGTCAGACTGGGCGCCCTCACCGACCTCACCGGCCCCTATGCCACCCTCGGCAAGAGCATCGTGCAGGCTCAGCAGCTGTGGGCCGACGAGACCAACGCCAAGGGCGGCATCTGCGGCCGCAAGGTCGAGATCGTCGTGAAGGACCACGGCTACGACGTCCAGAAGGCCGTCACCGCCTACGCCGACATCTCCCCGGACGTCGTTGCCCTGCCCCAGGTCATCGGCTCCCCGGTGGTCGCCGCCCTCCTCGACGACATCGAGCGCGACCACCTGCTGACCTACCCGCAGGCCTGGGCCGCCTCCCTGCTCGGCAAGGACTCCGTCCAGGTCATGGCCACCACCTACGACCTCGACATGATCGCCGCGGTCGACTTCCTCACCCGCACCAAGGGCCTGGCGAAGGGCGACACCATCGGGCACGTCTACTTCGAGGGGGACTACGGCGCCAACGCGCTCCAGGGCTCCACCTGGGCGGCGAAGAAGGCCGGCCTGAAGGTCGCCGGCCAGAAGATCAAGGCGACGGACACCGACCTCTCCGCCCAGGTGACGGCGCTGAAGAAGGACGGCGTGAAGGCGATCCTGATCAGCGCCGGGCCCGCCCAGACGGCCTCCCTGGTCGGCGTCGCCGCCTCCCGCGGTCTGCGCGTCCCCGTCGTCAGCAGTGCCCCGGGCTTCGCCCCGCAGCTGATGAAGACCCCGGCCGCGCCGGCCCTGACGGCCATGCTGAGCATCGTCAGCGGTGCCCCGGCCGTCAGCTCCGACATCCCCGGCGTCAAGAAGATGGTGACCGCCTACACCGCGAAGTACCCGGCCTCGCCGGTCGACTCCGGGGCGCTGTCCGGCTACAGCGCCGCCCAGCTCCTGGGCGCGGACCTGAAGAAGGCCTGCGAGGCCGGCAGCCTGGCCCGCGAGGACGTGGTGAAGGCCCACCGGTCGCAGAAGGCCGTCGACACCGGCCTCGGCAGTCCGCAGAACTTCACCGACGTCGGCCGGCCCGCCGCGCTGTCGACGTACGTGCTGAAGCCCGACGCGAAGGCGGCGGGCGGTGTGGTGGGTGTCGAGGACGCGCACCAGGCGCCGGGGGTGGAGGAGTACCTGGCGTCGGCCTCCTGAACCGGGCGGGCATTCAGCGGCCCCGCTGCTGAATGCGTTCGCTTTCTCGCATTGGACCTCCGAGGCCCACCGGGGTCAGGCTGGGACGTGTCCGGTGCACCGCGATCACCTTCCGGTGCACCGGACTTCGTCACGTCCCCAGCCGAGAGAGGTCACGAGCCATGCACACCCGCCGCATCGGTGACGTCGAGGTCAGCGCGATCGGACTGGGAGCCATGCCCATGTCGATCGAGGGCCGGCCCGACGAGGCACGCTCCCTCGCCACCGTGCACGCCGCGCTGGACGCCGGCCTCACCCTGATCGACACCGCGGACGCCTACCACCTCGGCGCCGACGAGGCCGGCCACAACGAGACCCTTGTCGCCAAGGCCCTCGCCTCCCACGACCGGGGCGCCGACGTGCTGGTCGCCACCAAGGGCGGCCATCTGCGCCCCGGCGACGGCAGCTGGACCCTGGACGGCAGCCCCCGCCACCTCAAGCAGGCCTGCGAGGCCTCGCTGCGCCGGCTCGGCGTGGAGGCGATCGGCCTCTACCAGTTCCACCGCCCCGACCCGCGCGTCCCGTACGCCGACTCGGTCGGCGCGGTGCGCGAACTGCTCGACGAGGGCAAGATCCTCGCCGCCGGCGTCTCCAACGCCGACCCGGACCGGATCCGGCTGGCGAACGACATCCTGGGCGGCCGGCTGGTCTCCGTGCAGAACCAGTTCTCCCCGGCCTTCCGCTCCAGCGAGCCCGAACTGCGCCTGTGCGACGAGCTGGGCATCGCGTTCCTGCCCTGGAGCCCGCTCGGCGGCATCTCCCGCGCCGGTGAACTCGGTTCCGCCCACGCCCCGTTCGCCCGGATCGCCGAGCGGCACGGAGTGAGCCCGCAGCGCGTGTGCCTCGCCTGGATGCTCGCCAAGTCGCCGGTGGTGGTGCCCATTCCCGGCGCCAGCCGCCCGGAGACCATCCGCGACTCGGCCGCCGCGGCCGACCTGGTCCTCGCGGCGGAGGAACTGGCGGAGCTGGACGCGGCCTGACCGGACGCGCCGACGGGGGCGCGCCGAAGGGGGCCCCGGCGGGACGCGTCGGCGGGGTGCGGCCCTGGTGAGCGGGGCAGGGGGCGAAGGCGCTCGCCCCTGCCCGCCGGTGCCCGCCCGGGGCCCGAGCTTCCGCCTGACCCCGCACGCACCCCGACCCCGCATCCGCGCACCCCGCAATCCGTATCCCGCACCCCGGGGAGGACCACCTCCGATGGCGTCGTCGCTCGACAGACCACTCGACCACCGCTACCGCGACGAACACCCGATCCGCACGCTCGCCTACCTCTTCCGCGCCGACCGGCGGCGGCTGGCCGGCGCGGTCGTCGTCTTCACCGTCAAACACAGCCCCATCTGGCTGCTGCCGCTCATCACGGCGTCCATCATCGACACCGTCGTCGAGCACCAGCCCATCGGCCGCCTGTGGACCAGCACCGGCGTCATCCTCTTCATCCTGATCGTCAACTACCCGCTCCACCTGCTCTACGTCCGCCTCCTGTACGGCAGCGTCCGCCGCATGGGCACCGCCCTGCGCTCCGCCCTGTGCACCCGCATGCAGCAGCTGTCCATCGGCTACCACTCACGGGTCAGCGCCGGTGTGCTCCAGGCCAAGGTCGTCCGGGACGTCGAGGCCGTCGAGCAGATGGTGCAGCAGACCGCGGAGAACGGGCTCGGCGCGATCACCGTCCTCATCGGCGGTCTCGTCATCATCGCCGTACGCACCCCCGAGTTCGTGCCCGTCTTCCTCGTCGTGGTGCCCGCCGCCGCGTTCGTCGTGGCCCGGCTGCGCTCCCGGCTGCGCACCCACAACGAGCACTTCCGCCACGAGGTGGAGACCCTCTCCTCGCGGGTCACGGAGATGACCCGGCTGATCCCGGTCACCCGCGCCCACGGACTGGAGGGCAAGGCGCTCACCCGCATGGACGGTACCCTGCGCCGCCTGCTGACCTCCGGGATGCGCCTCGACCTGGTCAACGGCCGCTTCGGCTCCATCGCGTGGGTCGTGCTCAACGTGGTCGGCGTGCTGGTCCTGACGGGCGCCGCGCTCGTGTCGTACTACGAGGTCTGGGGCGTCACCCCCGGTGACGTCGTCATGCTCAGCGCCTTCCTCACCACCCTCACCAACTCCACGACCACCCTGACCGGTCTGGCGCCCGTCATCACCAAGGGCCTGGAGTCGGTCCGCTCGGTCGGCGAGGTGCTCCAGGCGCCCGAACTGGAGGACAACGAGGGCAAGGCCGCACTGGACTCGCTGCACGGCGCGGTGACCTTCGAGGGCGTCGGACACGCCTACGAGGGCGGCCGGCCGGCGGTGCGCGACTTCACCCTGGACGTGGCGCCGGGCGAGACCGTCGCCCTGGTCGGCGCCTCCGGCGCGGGCAAGTCGACCGTGCTCAACCTCGTCATCGGCTTCATCCGGCCGACCTCGGGCCGGCTGCTGCTGGACGGCACCGACATGAACACCCTCGACCTGCGCACCTACCGGCGGTTCGTCTCGGTGGTCCCGCAGGAGTCGATCCTCTTCGACGGCACGGTCCGCGAGAACGTCGCCTACGGCATGGAGGACGAGGCCGACGAGGAAGCGGTCCGCGCCGCCCTGCGCGACGCCAACGCCACCGAGTTCGTCGACCGGTTGCCGCAGGGACTGGACACCCTCGTCGGTGAGCGCGGGGCACGTCTGTCGGGCGGGCAGAAGCAGCGGCTGGCGATCGCCCGCGCCCTGATCCGGGACCCCAAGGTGCTGATCCTGGACGAGGCGACGTCCGCGCTCGACACCCGATCCGAAGCGCTGGTGCAGCAGGCCCTCGCCCGTCTGCTGCACGGCCGGACCACCTTCGTGGTGGCGCACCGCCTCTCCACCGTGCGCGGCGCCGACCGCATCGTGGTGATGGGGGAGGGGCGCATCCTGGAGACCGGCACCCACGAGGAACTGCTGCGCCGGGGCGGCGCGTACACGGCCCTGCACAGCGGCCAGGTGGCCTGACGCGGGAAGGGGCCGACCGCCCCCGGACGGGCGACACCGGCCCTCGGCCGGGCGACACCGACCGGCGGGCGGGCCCCGGGGGCCGAGTGGCGAGAACCGTGCCCCCGGAGGGTGACACGCGTCCCACCCGTGCATGAATCGCCCAGGTCCGGGCACACGCAGGCCACCACACCTGGAAAGAGGGGCGCTCGTGATCGTTCCGGACCCGAAGACCGTCAGGACGCTGCTGACCCGCTACGCGTCGCTGAGGATCGCCCAGGCCGAGCGGGAGACACCGCACGCGGCCCGTGAGCTGGAGGACGTCACCTACACGCTGTGTGTCCTCATGGCCACCTCCGACGTCCGTGAGGCGGTCGCCGCGGCGGACGCCCTGCTCGCCGCCGAGGTACGGCCGCCGACGGCCCTGGTGCCGAGGCAGGAGAAGGACGCGGCGAGGGACGGGGCGACGAGGGACGGCGAGCGGGACGAGGAGAGCGGACTGTCCCTGGCGGTCTGAGGGACCTTACGGCCCGGCTCACGGCACCGCCGAACCACAGCGGTCCGCGGGCCGGGCCGGCCGCCGCGCAGGGGATCCGGCCAGCCACTCCGCCATGGTGCGGGCGATCGGCTGGCCGGTGTCCACCTCCACGAAGCCGAACTGGCCCGACTGGTTGCACTCCAGGAACCACCACGTCCCGTCGGCGTCCTCCGCGAAGTCGAAGGCGCCGTACGCCAGCTCCGCCTCGCGCAGATACGTCCGCACGGCCTCGGCCAGGCGGGGCGGGACGTCGACCGGGCACCACGGCGCGGTGGACGGCGCGAAACGCACGTCCACCACCTCCGGGTCGCCGTCGGGGCACGCGGCCTTGCGGGCGGCCAGCAGCCGCTCGCCCACCGCCGTCAGCCGGATGTCGGCCCGCTTGGCGACCCGCCGTTGCAGCAGCGTCGGGCCGTAGGCGACGGCCGCGAAGTCGGCGCCGGGCGGGACCCGGGTGGTGGGCACCGCCCGCGGCGGGTCCTGCGGATGCGCCCCGGACACCGGCTTCACGACGAGGTCGGGGTAGCGCTCGGCGAAGTCCCGCGCCGCCTGCGGGAACGTCGTGATGAGTGTGGCCGGCACGGGCAGCCCGCTGCGCTGGGCCAGCCGTAGCTGCCAGGGCTTGTGCCGGGCCCGCCGGGCCGCGTCCGGATGGTTCATCCAGCGCGCCTCGCCGCCGCGGAGCATCCCGTACAGCGCCTGCGAGGCCTCCTCCGTGAGCCACGCGGACGGTTCGGGGGCGTGGGCCGCCGCCGCGCCGGGCCGGCGCACCCACACCGAGCGCAGCGAGTCGAGGCTCACCAGCCGCCCCGCGGACGACAGATGGCCCCGGAAGGCGCCGTGCACGTACTCCCCGGAGAGCGCGACGGAACCGGTCAGGTCGGCGGGATCGAGCCGTACCACGGGAACGCCCGCGGCGTTCAGGTGCACGACCACCATGTCCGCCGTGACGTCCTCTTCACTGGTCAGGATGAGCACGGTCATCTGGGCCGCCGCTCTCAGTCGTCGAAGTGCGTCTTGGAGCCCGCTGTGGAGGTCGTCGTCCCCAGCTCTCTCAGCAGGGCGTGGTCGCGAGCGGCGATCCGGCCGTCGAGGAGCACGTTCAACTGCAGTCCTGGGTCGTAGGCGTACGGAGTTGCGAACTCCAACTCCGCCGCCGGGCGTGCGTAGTTGAGCGCGAACGGTTGCATCGTCTCTCCCTCGTCGGTACTGCGTCGATCAAGCGGTGCCGCCGTGCGACGTCACTCGGGCCCGCTGCTGTGGTGCGACCTTCAGTCACTTATACGAATCGAACGGGTGGTTGGTTTCCTTACTCTCCGTGATCATCACCGGGTCGGGCCGGGCACAGCGAGCTGAGCAGGGGCGATGAGCCCCGTGCCGGGTGAAAACCTCTTGCCGAGCGGCCAGTTGGTGAGACGCGAGCGGTCGGCCGGTGATGCCGTGCGGTCAGCCGGTGGTGCCCGTGCGGTCGGGGGCGCGGCGCAGCGAGCGCAGGGCGAGGAGCAGGACACCGATGTCGTCGAGGTAGACCGGGTCGGGCAGCAGGTCGGTGGGGAGGACGAAGTACGCGACCGCTCCCCAGAACACCCAGCGGGGTCCGGTCGGCAGGCCCGCCTGCCGGAGGCCGCGCCGGGCCCGGACCAGCCGCACCATGACGGTGGCGGCCACGGCGAACAGCGCCACCGCCGCTACCACGGCGACGGTGACGAGCGTGGCGGTCGCATCCACGGGCCCTCCCTGTGCGCGGTCCGTCGCGCGGTGTCCGGCGGTTCCCCCGACTGTCGATTTCCCCGTCCTCGACTGCCGAATGCCCCGTCAGGCCGGGAAAATCGCGCGGACCGGGTGCCGGCCGGCCGGGCCGTGAGCGCGCGAGCGCCGTCACACGGCTGCCCCGTCCGGGTGGCGGGCGGCGCGGGGGGCCCGTAGTAATGGTGAGCGTCACATGGCGTATCGCATGTCGGGGGTGCAGTTGTGACCGCAGCCTGCAGAGAGAGCCAAGCATGATCACCCGCTCCATACGGCCCGGTTCGGACGGCGCCGTCCCCTCCAGCCCACCCATCACCGACGCGGAGCGCACGGCCCCGCAGGGAGACGGCACGCCGTCCCCGGCACCGGACGCCCGCACCGCCTATCCCGACCCCATCGAGGGTCTTCTGCACGCCACCGTGGTCCACCGGTCGCTGGAGGACGTCGCCCTCCTCGTCGCCCTGCTCGAAGAGTCCGAGGAAGGCAGGCAGGCCGCGGTCGGCGTGCTGCGGGCCATCGGGACGGACCGCCCGGTGGAGGACGTCACCCGGCTGGTGGCCGTGCTGTCCAGGCCGCCCTACGAGGCCGGGCACGCCGACCACATGATCCGCGCCGCGGCCGAGAACCGGCCCGTCGAGGAGGTGACGCGGCTGATGGCGCTGCTGTACCGGGAACCACTGGAACAGCACTGTGGTGACGAGGCGGTCCTGGCGGCCGCCACCCATCGGCCGGTGGAGGAACTCGCCGAACTCGTCGCGCGGCTCGCCCGGCAACGCGAGGAGCAGGCGGCCCGGCAACGGCAGGAGCAGGAGGCCCGGCAACGGCAGGCCGGCCTGCCCGCCGGACCCTGGGACCATGTCCCCGGCGTCCCGGAGGATCCTCTGGCCCCGTTCGACGTCCTCGACGGCCCGCCGCCGAGGCCCGCCGAGCCACCGCCGTACCGGACACCGGCACCGGCCCGCGCTCCCGCCCCAACCGTGTCGCCGTGGGCGGCATGGACGGACTGGGCGGCGGCCGTGACGCTGGCGCTGTGCGGTGTCGCCCACGTCGCGGTGCACCGGCAGGGTGTTCCGGTCGGCGCCCTCGCCACCGCGCTGGCCCTGTCCGGGCTCTGCCTCCTGCTCGCCCTGGCGCTGCTGCGCAGGCCCGCCCTGCCGCTGCTGGTGCTGGGCGTGCTGGCGCCGGCGGTGTTCGCGGGCGCCCAGGTGTTCGCCGGACGCGTCGCCGTGGTGGGGTTGTCGCCGCTGACCGAGGCGACCCTCGCCCCACCGTGGATCGCCGGCCCCGTCGCCGCCGTCACCGCGGTGACGGTGACGGTGGCCCTCCTGGTCCATCTCCTGGACGACCGCCGTCCGGCCCGCGCCCCGGCACCCGACCGGAGGACCGCGGTACTGCCCGCACGGGACTGACCCGGCCCGGCCGTCCGCCCCGCCCACTCACCAGGTGGGCGGGGCGGACGTCGGTTCAGCGTCCGTACTCCAGCAGCGCGGTGAGCACCCGGTCCGGCGTGAGCGGGAGTTCACGCAGCCGGACGCCGGTGGCGTGGTGGACCGCGTTGCCCACCGCGGCGGCCGTGCCGACGATCCCGATCTCCCCGATGCCCTTGCTCCCCATGGGGTTCAGGTGCGGATCGTCCTCCTCGACCCAGTGGGCCTCCACGTCCGGCACGTCGGCGTGCGCCGGCACGTGGTACGACGCCAGGTCGGACTCCGCGAAGTCGCCGAACGCGGCGTCCATGGTGCTGCCCTCGGTCAGTGCCATGCCGAGGCCCATGGTCATGCCGCCGACGAACTGGGAACGCGCGGTGCGGGCGTTGAGGATGCGGCCCGCCGCGTACACCCCGAGGAGCCGGCGTACGCGCACCTCGCCGGTCACCGTGTCCACGGCGACCTCCGCGAAGTGCGCTCCGAACGCGTGCCGGGCGTAGGAGGAGCCCTCGTCCGCCGTACCGGCGGTGTCGGCGTGCTCCACCAGGCCGTGCTCCGGCACGGGCCCGGGGAAGGCGGTCAGCCGGTCGGCGAGCCGGACGCACGCCTCGTGGACCGACCGGCCCCAGGAGGCCGTACCGGAGGAACCGCCGGCCACCGGGGCGGACGGCAGGTCGCTGCTGCCGAGGCGGACCCGGACCCGCTCCAGGGGGACGTCCAGGGCGTCGGCCGCGATCTGCGCCAGGACGGTACGGGCGCCGGTGCCGATGTCCGTGGCGTTGACCTCCACGAGGAAGCTCCCGTCGGGCAGGGCGCGGGCCGCCGCGGCCGACGGGGAGACCAGCACCGGGTAGGTGGCCGCTGCCACGCCCGTCCCCACCAGCAACGGGCCCTCCGGGCGGGCGCGCGGGCGCGGATCGCGCCGCTCCCACCCGAACCTGCGGGCCCCCTCGCGCAGGCACTCCACGAGGTGGCGGCTGCTGAACGGCCTGCCGCTGTCCGGTTCGGTGTCGGGCTCGTTGCGCACCCGCAGCTCGATCGGGTCCATGCCCAGTTCCGCGGCCAGTTCGTCCATGGCCGACTCCAGCGCGTACATGCCCGGCGCCTCCCCGGGCGCCCGCATCCAGGACGGGCTCGGCACGTCGAGGCGCACCACACGGTGGGCGGTACGGCTGTGCGGGGCGGCGTACATGACACGAGCCGGTACCGCCGCCTGCTCCACGAACTCCTTCACCCGGGAGGTGTGGGTGGTGACCTCGTGCTCCAGACAGGTCAGCCGGCCGTCGGCGTCCGAGCCCAGGCGCAGCCGGTGCAGGGTGGGCGCCCGGTGCCCGACGGCCGAGGGCATGAAGCGGCGTGGCAGGACGACGGTGACCGCCCGCCCCGTGTGCCGCAGCGCGGCCATCGCCGCGAGCACCACGTCCGGCCGGGGCGTGCCCTTGGAGCCGAAACCGCCGCCGACGTGCTCGGCGACGACGGTGATCCGCTCCTCCGCCAGCCCCAACAGCCCCGCGAGCACGTCCCTCACCGCCGTCGTGCCCTGGCTGGACGTGTGCACCGTCAGGTGCTCCCCGTCCCAGCGCGCGGTGCTGGCGTGCGGCTCCATGGGGTGGTTGTGCAGGGGCGGCACCCGGTAGCCGACGTCGACCCGGACGGCCGCGGACGCGAACGCCGCCCGCGGCTCGCCGCGTTCCCGCACGGCCGGATAGCCGGCGTTGGCCGCCTCGGGCACATACGCCTCCGGGTGCGTCACCGACAGCGTGACGTCGTGCGGCTCCGCCGAGCAGTCGACACGTACGGCCGCGGCGCCGGCCCGCGCGGCCTCCGGACTGTCCGCCACCACCAGGGCGACGAACCAGCCCCGGTGCGGCACGCGCGCGTCCTGGAGCAGGGCGAGGGTCGCGTCGTCCGGCTCGGTGAGGCGGGGCGCGTTGTCGTGGGTGAGGACGGACACGACGCCGGGCAGGCCGAGGGCCGCCGAGACGTCCACCCCCGTGACCCGGCCGCGCGCGACCCCGGCGGGCACCGGACGGGCGAACAGCCTGCCCGCAGACGGGAACTCGGCGGCGTAGCGGGCCGTCCCGGTGACCTTCTCGCGCCCTTCCAGCCGCTCGGCCGGAGCGCCCGTGGCAGGCCGCCTCATGACGCGTCCTGCCCGTTCCGCGCGAGCCGCCCGACGACGTCGACGGCCAGGTTGCGCGCGAGGGGCACCTTGTAGGCGTTCTCGCCCAGCGGCCTGGCCCGCTCCAGCTCGAGGCCGACGGCACGCTCGCACGCCGCCTCGGTCGGTGCCGCCCCCAGCAGCGCCTCCTCCGCCCGCCGGGCCCGCCACGGCCGGTGCGCCAGCCCCCCGAACGCGATCCCGGCGTGCGCCACCACGCCCTCCGACACCTTCAGGACCACGGCGACGGACGCCAGCGCGAAGGCGTACGACGCCCGGTCGCGGGCCTTGCGGTACGCGGACGGCACCCCGGCCGTGGCGGCCGGCAGCAGCACGGCGGTCACCAGTTCCCCCGGCTCCAGCACGGTGTCCCGCTCCGGGTGCTCCCCGGGCAGCCGGTGGAACTCGGCGGCGGGCACCCGCCGGACGCCCGCCAGGCCGTACAGCTCGACCTGCGCGTCGAGCGCGGCCAGCGCGACCGCCATGTCCGAGGGGTGCGTGGCGACGCAGTGCTCGGAGTGGCCGAGCACCGCGTGGTCGCGGCGCACACCGGCCAGGGCGCCGCAGCCGCTGCCCGGCTCACGTTTGTTGCACGGCTTGGACACGTCCTGGAAGTACGGGCAGCGGGTGCGCTGGAGCAGGTTCCCGCCGGTCGTCGCGGCGTTGCGCAACTGACCGGAGGCACCGGCGAGCAGCGCCTGCGACAGGACGGGGTAGCGTTCGCGGACCTGCGGATGCGCCGCCAGGTCACTGTTGCGCACCAGCGCCCCGACCCGCAGCGAACCGTCCGGCAGCTCCGTCACCTCGGCCATGGGCAGACGCGTGACGTCGATGAGGGCGGTGGGCCGTTCCACGCCGAGCTTCATCAGGTCGACGAGGTTCGTGCCGCCGCCCAGGTAGTGGGCGCCGGGGTGGGAGGCGTAGGCGTCGGCCGCCTCGGCGAGACTGCCGGCCCGTACATAGGCGAAGGGCTTCACCGGATCACGTCCTCGACCGCGTCGACGATGCGGGGATACGCGCCGCACCGGCACAGGTTGCCGCTGAGCCGCTCGCGGATCTCGTCCCGGTCGAGCGGCACCGGCCCGGAGACCCGGGCGCCGGTGACGTGCGAGGGATGGCCGGCCTCCGCCTCGGCGAGGGCCCCGACCGCCGAGCAGAGCTGCCCCGGCGTGCAGTAGCCGCACTGGAAGGCGTCGCGTTCCAGGAAGGCCCGCTGGAGGGGATGGGGCTCCTCGCCGTCGCCCGACAGTCCCTCGACGGTCGTGACGTCGCAGCCGTCGACGGCGACCGCGAGCACCAGGCAGCTGTTGACCCGCCGCCCGTCGACCAGGACCGTGCAGGCACCGCACTGCCCGTGGTCGCAGCCCTTCTTGGCGCCGGTCAGGTCCAGATCCTCCCGCAACAGGTCCAGCAGCACCCGCCGGTGGTCCACGGTCAGGGTGCGCGGTGTGCCGTTGACCCGCAGGGTCGTCTCGGAACGGTGGTGGGGAGGTGCGTCGGCGCCCTGAGCGGGTTGCTGCTCGCTGCCCATGTCGGGGACCCCTTCGGAAGATCCGTCGTGCCGTGGGGTCCGCGTATCCAGCGGACGGCACTCGACACGTCCCGCGGGGGAGGAATCGGGCGGGGCGGAGGGGTCCCCTCCGGCGGCGACCGGCGGGCCGGACCGGGCTACCGGGCCTCGTCGCCCGGTGGCTCCCGCCGCCGCGGGTTCCCGGCCGGGGCCGGGCGCAGGCCCTTCGCCGTCTCGCGGAGGCGTTCCAGGGTCCGGCCCAGCGGCTGGAACGGGGAACCGGCGCGCTTGACGGCCGGCTCCGGACGCCCGCCCGCCTCGGCCGCCTCCCGATAGGCGGTCAACGCCTCGTGGGCCTGTTCGGCGGCCTCCCGGTACAGGTCCCGGGACTCGGTCATCGCCTCCAGGGCCTCCCGGTACATGACCACGAGGCTGCGCTCACGGGCCAGCTCCTCCTCCGGGGTCAGCAGCTGCCATTCCTCCCGCAGCGCGGTCAGCGCGGCCTCGCCGCCCTCCGGCAGCGGCCTGGGCAGGGCCGCGAACCGGTTCACCGCGTCCAGCAGTTCGGTGGGGTGCGTGCCGTCCAGGAACACGTTGCGCACCGAGAAGCCGGCGGCCTCGTACCCGGCCGGGGCAGGGGACCCCGGCAGCACGACCGCGCCGCCGCGGGGCAGCTCGACGTCGAACTCGCGCAGCGCCCAGTTCACGGTACGCAGCTGGTGCGGTGCCGCGCGGTGCTCCACGACACGGTGGTGCAGTCCCGGAGGCAGCAGCGGGATCAGGGAGCGGCGGCCCCGCTCGTCGGGCGTCATGGCCTCGTGCACCACCACATGCATCGTCCAGGTGTCCCGCTGGGCGCCGCGCAGCGCCCGCCGCAGTTCCTTGTCGTCCGCCGGGAGCGCGCTGACGTCGAGGTACCGCCCGCCGGTGACCGTCTCGTGGCCCCACGGGGCGTCCGCGTCCCAGGGCCAGAACATGGCGGCCGGGGACGGCCATCGCAGGTCCCACGGCCGTTCCGCCTCCGCGACCAGCGTCCACTCCTGCCCGCGCCCGGACCACTCGCCGAGCGTCAGCCGGGCCCGCACGGTGATGTCCTCGGGCACCCGCCAGCGGGCCTCGAAGACCAGTCCGCCCTCGACGGTGCCGCCGTCGGGGACCTCCAGGAAGTCGTGGAGCGTCCCGTCCTCCTTCAGTGACCGGAGGTTCTTGCGGAGGACGTCCGGCGCGGCGGGCCCGGTGTGGCGGCCACGGGTCAGCCACACCGTGGAGGGCGTCGGGGCGGGGACGGGCGGGGAGGTGAGCATGAGTCCCTTCGTGCGGAGCGGGGGCGACGGGGACTGTCAGTATCGCCGTCGCGGCGGGCGGGTGATCACGCGGGGTGGGCGCATATCGGGTCGTGGTGCGCATTCCCACCCGGGGAGTGCGTCACGCCTGGAGCGGGGCATCTGGGCGGCGGCCCTCGCGCCACGCGCACCCGCCGGGTCGGCGAGGGGGGAACAGGACCCCCACCGACCGTACGCGCGAGGGGAGAACCGGCGAAGCTGGGCCTGGCGGGACGGACGGCGCTGGTCACGGGCTCCTCGCAGGGCGTCGGCGCGGCGATCGCCGCCGGTTCGGCCCGCGCCGGAGCCACCGTGGGCGTCGACGGAGGGTACGTCGACCCGGTGCTGCCGTGGGACGCGGGGCCGTCGCGGCGCGAGGCGCTCGTCGTGGCCCGCGCGTGGCCCGCGCGTGGCCCGCGCACGGGGTGTGCGGCGCGCACCACCGGACGCGGGCGCGCACCCGTGGTCCCCGCCCGCCGCGGCCCCCACAATCGACCCGGCGGACGGGGCTCGCCCACCATCCGCGTCGGGGCGGGCCCTGTCCCCGTGCCCGCGACGCCGCTCCGCGGAGCCGGCGGCCGCCCACGCAGAGGGGTCGCACGTTCCAGAGGAAAATGCCAAAGCCGTCACCCGGACCCGCCACTTTCCGTAACCTCGGGATCACGCTCTCGGTGCTGCCCCGATGCCAGGCCCCGCCGGACCGGTGACCGCCGCGCCGTCGACACGCGCCGAAAGGAGACTGGTCATGGCCGTCGAGGCCGAGGTCCTGAACGAACTGCACCGGCTGCGCACGCGGATGCCCCAGCTGACGGGGGCACTGGCGGCCAGCGTCGACGGATTCGTCCTCGCCCAGGACATGCCGGGCGTCCAGCCGGAGGGCCTCGCGGCCCTCACCGCCGCGGCCCTCGGGGTCGGCCGCCGCCTGGTGGACCTCACGGCACGCGGCGACTTCCGCGAACTTCTGGTGCGCGGAGCCGGGGGGTACGTCGCCACCTACGCGGCCGGCCCCGCCGCCGTCCTCACCCTGCTCGCCGACGACCGCGCCAACGTCGGCCGCCTGCACCTCGAGGGCCGGCGCAGCGGCGCCCACATCGCCGCCCTGATGGCGGCCCGGCCCACCCCGCAACCGGCGTACCCCGGCGTTCCGGCAGTCCCGCCCCCACCCCGGAACCAGCCCTCGGGCGGCCTGCCGGTGCGCGTCCCCCGGCAGCTCGGACCCCAGCGGGGTCCGGAACACGGCGGTTGAACCGAGGCCGGCCACCACGGTGAACCGGCCTCCACCGCGCGACCCTCCGCCCTCATGACACCCGTCGGCGCTTGGCTCTCGCGGTGGGGTGGGGCTGCACCCGGCCATCTCCCGGCTGTCCCCGGCGCCTGGTTCTCGCGGTGGGGTGGGGCTGCACCCCGCCACCCCCGTCCGCCCCCGGCGCCGGCTCTCCTGGCGGAGTGGCCCACACCCGCCCCCCGTCCGCCCCCCCGGCGCCGGCTCTCACCGTGGCGTGCGCCTACCCGCCGCCACCCCCCGGCCGTCCCCGGCGCCGGCCCGTGCCGCGTCGTTGCCCGACGACGCGTTCCGCGCCACCCGCGCCGGGGGCGCTGAAGCCGCCGGGCACCAGCCGTGGAGGCGCCCCGGTCGGGGCCGACGGCGGGCGGACCTCCGCCGGGCGCGTGCCGGCCGGACCCGGACCGCCGGCGTCGGGCGGTGGCGGTGGCGTCGCACGGCCGATGATCCGGGTGTGCGGCATCAACGCGGCGCAGGCGGAACAGACCTCGCTGAGCGTCCACACCTGGCCCACGGAGGGATCGTGCCGCAGCACCAGCAGGACCGCGCCCGCGCAGCCGACCCGCGTGCCCTCGTGCAGGGCGCACTGCTCGCGGCGGCACCAGCAGGCGGCGTCGTACCGCACCGACGCCGCCCTGGCGTGCGCGGTGGCATGGGCTTCGGCGAAGCGGCGCAGGGCCGCGAGATCACGCGAGCGCGACGGCATCGCGCACGCGGAGGAGCAGGTGACCGACGCGGTACGGTCCCGGTGCCCGACCACACGAATGGTCCAGGAACGGCCGGGACGGCGGGCTGACGGTGCCTCAGGGTACGTTTGAGCCAAGACACATGTCCTTCGTGGGATGCGGGCGGGGAAAGGGCACTCCGGTCCGGTTCCGGCACGGCCCACCGGAAGCGACCTCGCCCGGAGCATGCCCGCCGCCGCGCGAGCCCATTCGCGCGATGCCCCGTACGGCAGGTGCACGGGGAGGTCACACCGGGGCACGAGCGGGCGCGCCCAAGGCCTAAGCTCCCCTCCCATGGGCACAGGGGGATCCGACAGACGCGTCGTGGACGGCCGGTTCGAGCTGGTCGAGCGGCTCGGCGCCGGGGGCATGGGCTGGGTATGGCGGGCACACGACCTCGCGCTCCACCGCGACGTCGCCGTGAAGGAGGTGCGGCCGCCCGATCCCGACCTCGCCGAGTACGACCCGGAAGGCGCCCGTAGGCTGCGCGAGCGCGTCCTGCGGGAGGCCCGCGCGCTGGCCCGCGTCCATCACCCCAACGTCGTCACCATCCACCACATCGTCGACGGCGGGGACGCCACGTACCCGTGGATCGTGATGGAGCTGGTGGAGGGCGGCTCGCTCCAGGACTGCCTGGAGGACGGCACGTTGACGCCCGCGGAAGCCGCGCGTCTGGGCCGTGAGCTGCTGTCCGCGCTGCGTGCCGCGCACACCGCCGGCATCGAGCACCGCGACGTGAAGCCGGCCAACGTCCTGCTGCGCCCCGACGGGCGGCCCGTGCTCACCGACTTCGGCATCGCCGCCGTCCGCGAGTCCGTCGGCCTCACCGCCACCGGTGCCGTCATCGGCTCACCCGACTTCATGGCCCCGGAGCGTGTCAGCGGCAAGGACGGCGGCCCCGCCGCCGACCTGTGGTCCCTGGCGATGCTGCTGTACGTCGCCGTCGAGGGCCACCACCCGCTGCGCCGCGGCAGCACGCTCGCCACGCTGGCCGCGGTGCTCGGCGAGGACGTGCCCGCGCCCCGGCGGGCCGGACCCCTGGCCCCCGTCCTCACGGCGCTGCTCGTGCGGGACCCGCGGAGCCGTCCCGACGCCGAGCGGGTCGACCGGATGCTGGCCGCCGTCACCGACGGACCGGCGCCCCGGACGGAGGCCGGCGCCCCCGGCGCCTCCCGGACCTCCTATCCGCTCACGCCCCCCGCCCCGGCGATCCCGGCGACGGGCTCGGCCCACGCCATGGCCGCTCCCCAGGTCACCGCGGCCCCGGGACCCCACCGCCCGCGCCGCGCCCGCGGGGCGGCGATCGCCGCGGCCGCCGCCGGCACGGCCCTCACCGGCGTGCTGGTGTGGACGCTGCTCCCGGACGGCGGCAAGCCCACCGACGGCACGGCCGCGCCGACCGCCACGGGGTCCCGCGGCACGGCGTCCCGCACCACCGGCCCGACGACGGCGTCCCCCAGCACCTCACCCGTCGACACCACCGCCGACCGCACCGACCTCCTGGGCGCGAAGGGCCTGCGCACGGCCGTGGCGAAGCTGACCGACGCCATGGGCGGCTCGAAGGTCACCAGCCTGGTCGTGTACGAGGAGTACGCCGTCGCCACCGCGCCCGTCCCCGACCGTCCCAAGCTGTACGACCGCTACATGTACCGGGGCGGGGACGTGGCGGTGAAGTTCGGGCCCGGCGGCACCGTCACGGACGGCTCGGTCCCCGTCGACCTGGACGACGTCGTCTGGGACGCCGTGCCCGCGCTGCTGACCAGGGCGACCCGCACCCTCGGCGTGCCGGACCCCACCAGCCGCTACCTGATCGTCAATCCGGCCTCCACCGTCTTCGACACCGACCCGACCCTGAGCGTCTACCTCTCCGACGAGTACGGCAGCGCCTACCTGAAGGCGGACCTGCGCGGCCGGATCATCGAGACCTACCCCCGCGACGACGGCTAGCCCCGGCCCCTCGTCGGCGCCCTCCCGGCCCGGCGCGGCGCCCCGCACGGCGTTCCAGCCGCCGCTCCACTTGCGGTGCGTACGGCGCCGCGCTTCGGTTGAAGGGACCCGTCGTCGCACCGGGACGCTCATGTCGATGCCGCCGTCGGGGTGTGGTCCCTCCGGTGACCCGGCCGTCGCCGACGCGCGGGACGACTCCCTCCCACGCACCGTGCGCAGTGGCCTCGCGGGACGCGGCGGAGAAGAAGGAGGGCGAGACGGTATGACGCACCACAAATCCAACCGCGCCGTCGAAGGCGACCCGTACTCCGGCCACGGCAGGGGCCTGCCCCTGCGGCCCGACGAGGAGGAACTCGCGCGGCGTACGGCCCTGGACCGTCAGGAGGCGGGCCTGCCGGACCGGCCCGCGGAGAATCCCGACCTCGTGTACCGCGACGTACAGGACGCGGTCGATCACGCGGTGGACACCGGCATGATCCCGGGGGCCACCGCCGCCCGGCGGACCAGGGAGGACTGAGATCACGGCACACGCCTGCACGGGCGTGTGCCCCCCAGGTAGCCCGCAGGGGCTCGGGAAGCCCGCCGGCGGCGACCGGCTTCGGCGAAGGCGGACGGGGACCCGGCGGAGCCGCTCCGGCGCGAGCGGACCGTCCCCGGGCGGGTCGCGGGTGAGCAGCCGGCGCACGACGGCCGACCCTCGCCGGACCAGATACCCGGTCAGCTAGTGGACCAGGCGCGTCGCGGTGGTCTGCGGGGACTCGGCGGGCTCGGAAGCGCCGGGCCCGGAGGCACCCGAGGGCAGTCCCGGGCCGCCCGGTACGTCCACCCGCGACCGGAGTCCGTCGTCCACGACGACCGCGTCCACCGCGCCCCCGGCAGCCTGCTTCGGCGTCATGGCCGCACGGTTCCACTCCGCACCGCGGGACCGTGCGGGCCCGTGGCTTCCACCCCCCGTTCGGCCCGCCGTGATGCCGTGAGGGCCCGCGGACGGCTGGTCCGCGGGCCCTTCCCACACGTGGCGTCGCGTCCCTTCCCGGACGGGACAGGCGCCGCTGTCACGGACCCGGACGGGACAGGCGCCGCTGTCACGGTGCCGTGGCGGGTCAGGCGCCGCTGTCACGGTGCCGTGGCGGGGTCAGGCGCCGCTCTCGCGGAGCATGTCCTCCCGCTCGACGAGCTTCACGCGCTCGCGGCCCTGCGGCTCGCCCAGCGCCTTCTCCGCGGCGTCCAGCCTGTACCAGCCCTCCCAGGTGGTGTGGCGGACCTCACGCTCGGCGAGGAACGCGTCCACCGCCTCGGGCTCGGGCGAGGACGGCGTGTGCAGTCGGCCGTTGGCGAAGTCGTCCAGCAGGTTCGACACCGTCTCGTTGGCGTCGCCCTTGGTGTGTCCGATCAGACCGACCGGGCCACGCCGGATCCAGCCGGTGACGTACGTCGACTGCAGGTGCGCGCCGCTCTCCTCGATGACCCGGCCGCCCTCGTCCGGGACGGTGCCCGACTCGAGGTCCCACGGCAGCTTCGGCAGCTTCTCGGAGAGGTAGCCGACCGCGCGGTAGACCGCCGTGACGTCCCAGTCCTTGAACTCGCCGGTGCCCTTGACGTTGCCGGTGCCGTCGAGGGCGGTGCGCTCGGTGCGCAGACCCACGACCCTTCCGTCCTCGCCGAGGATCTCCGAGGGCGACTCGAAGAAGTGCAGGAACAGTTTGTGCGGACGGTCGCCGGCGTCGCGGATCGCCCAGTTCTCCAGCGTCTTGGCGACCATGTCGGCCTGCTTGTTGCCGCGCCGGGTGGCGATCGAGCCCTCGTCGTAGTCGATGTCCTCGGGGTCGACGATGACCTCGATGGTGGGGGAGTGGTCCAGTTCCCGCAGCTCCATCGGCGAGAACTTTGCCTGCGCCGGGCCGCGGCGGCCGAAGACGTGGACCTCCAGCGCCTTGTTGGCCTTCAGTCCCTCGTAGACGTTCGGCGGGATCTCGGTCGACAGCAGCTCGTCGGCCGTCTTGGCGAGGATGCGGGCCACGTCCAGGGCGACGTTGCCGACGCCGAGGACGGCGACCTTCTCGGCCTCCAGCGGCCAGGTGCGCGCCACGTCCGGGTGACCGTCGTACCAGGACACGAAGTCGGCGGCGCCGTAGGAGCCGTCGAGATCGATCCCCGGGATCGACATCTCGCGGTCGGCCATGGCGCCGGTCGAGAAGATCACGGCGTCGTAGAAGGCGCGCAGGTCGTCCAGGTTCAGGTCGCGCGGGTAGTCGACGTTGCCGAAGAGGCGTATCTGCGGCTTGTCGAGGACCTGGTGGAGGGCGGTGATGATGCCCTTGATCCGGGGGTGGTCGGGGGCCACGCCGTAACGGATCAGACCGAACGGGGCCGGCATGCGCTCGAAGAGGTCGATGGAGACACCGGGGTCGGTGGCCACATCCGACTTGAGCAGCGCGTCGGCGGCGTAGATCCCGGCGGGGCCGGCTCCGACGATGGCTACCCGCAGAGGGCGGGGCATGATCAGGTTCCCTTCGAGCGGCGACAGATCGACTCGGGGGAAGCCTAAACTAAGGCAAACCTAACCCGGTACGCGGGTCCGGTCTATGAGCCCATAAACGTCACTTATGACCCGGTGGCCGGCTGCCCGGAGCCCCGTGAACGCCGCCGCACCGGCTCCCTCCGGCTCCCCCCGGCCGCTCAGGGCAGCGACTGCTCCGCCCAGATCACCTTTCCGGCCGGCGTGTAGCGGGTCCCCCAGCGGTCCGTGAGCTGGGCGACGAGGAACAGTCCGCGTCCCCCCTCGTCCGTCATGGCCGCGTACCGCAGGTGCGGCGAGGTGTTGCTGCTGTCGGAGACCTCGCAGATCAGTGAGCGGTCGCGCAGCAGCCGCACCCGGACGGGCGGGCTGCCGTACCGGATCGCGTTGGTGACCAGCTCGCTGAGGATCAGCTCCGTCGTGAACGACAGGTCCTCCAGCTCCCAGCGCACCAGCTGCCGGGCCACCGCCGCCCGTACCTCGCCGACGGCCGCCGGATCCACCGGCACGTCCCACTGCGCGACCCGGTCCGCGCCCAGCGCCCGGGTACGGGCCACGATCAGGGCGATGTCGTCGTTCGGCCGGGCCGGCAGCAGCGACTCCAGGACCACCCGGCAGGTCTCCTCGGGTGAGCCGTCACCGTGCCCGAGGGCGGTGCGCAGCCGTTCCAGACCGGTGTCGATGTCCTGCTTGCGGTCCTCCACCAGCCCGTCGGTGTACAGCACCAGCCGGCTGCCCTCCGCCAGCTCCACCTCGGCCGTCTCGAACGGCAGCCCGCCCAGCCCCAGCGGCAGGCCCGCCGGAACCTCCAGGAACTCCACCCGGCCGTCGGGACGGACCAGCGCGGGCGGCGGGTGCCCGGCCCGGGCGACGGCGCAGCGCCGGGACACCGGGTCGTAGATGGCGTACAGACAGGTCGCCCCGGCCACCTGCGCCGTGGTGCCGTCGGCCGCCTCGTCCTGGTCGATGCGGGCGACCATCTCGTCGAGCAGCGCGAGAAGCTCCTCCGGCGCCAGATCCAGGGCGGAGAAGTTGTGGACCGCGGTGCGCAGCCGGCCCATGGTGGCCGCCGCGTGCAGCCCGTGCCCGACGACGTCCCCGACGACCAGCGCCACCCGCGCCCCCGACAGCGGCAGTACGTCGAACCAGTCGCCGCCGACGCCGGCCTGCGCGGGCAGATAGCGGTAGGCGATGTCCAGGGCGCCCTGCTCGGGCAGGGTGCGCGGCAACAGGCTGCGCTGGAGGGTGACGGCCATCCCGTGCTCGCGGGTGAAACGGCGCGCGTTGTCGATCGAGACCGCCGCCCGCGCCACCAGTTCCTCCGCGAGGACAACCTCCTCCGGGTCGAAGGGCTGGGGCCGCTCCGAACGCCAGAAACTGACCACGCCCAGCACCAGGGCCCCGGCCCGCACGGGCACGGTGATCAGCGAGTGGATGCCGAACTCCACCACCTGCTCGGTCCGCTCCAGGTCCTGTGCCCGCCAGCCCGGCGACTCGGCGAGCCGGGCCTCCAGCACGGGCCGGCCCTCCGCCAGGCAGCGGGCCTGCGGGGACGACTCCACGAACCGGATCTGCTCGCCCACCGCGTACAACGGCGCGCCCTTGCGGATCACCCCGATCGCCGTCCGCCGCAGCGCGCCGAGCGCGTCCGGCTCCTCGCCCACCAGAACGGCGTCGAAGAGGTCGACGCACGCGAAGTCCGCGAACCGGGGCACGGCCAGCTCCGTCAGCTCCTCCGCGGTCCGCGTCACGTCCAGGCTCGTCCCGATGCCCACCCCGGCCGCGTACAGCATGTCCAGGCGCTCGCGGGCCGCCTCCGCCCGCCCCGACAGGGCGCGCAGCTCGGTCGAGTCGCGCAGCGTGGCGACACTGCCGGCCGGGCCGCCCGCGAGATCGGTGGGCCGCTGGTTGATCGCCAGCAGCCGCTCCCCGACCAGGTGCACCTCGTCGGTCGCCATCCGCCCGGAGGCGAGCAGCTCGGCGGTGTCCGCGTCCAGGCCGAGATCGAACACCTTGCGGAGTTCGGCGTCCGGCGGCAGATCCAGCAGCCGGTGCGCCTCGTCGTTGGCGAGGAGCAGATCACCCTCGCCGCCGACGATGATCACGCCCTCCCGCACGGCGTGCAGGACCGCGTCGTGATGCTCGTACATCCGGGTCATCTCGCGCGGACCCAGGCCGTGCGTCTGACGCAGCAGGCGCCGGCTGACCAGGGCCGTGCCGCCGGTGGCCAGGGCGAGCGCCACCCCGGCCGTCGACAGCACCAGCGGCAGCTGACGGTTCGCGTTGCCGCCGACCCGCGCGGTGGTGATGCCGGCCGACACCAGCCCCACGACCCGGCCGTCGGCCGTCTTCACCGGCACCACCGCCTGCACCAGCCGCCCGATCGTCCCGTCGACCTCCTCCACCACGGTCCCGCCGGCCTGCGCCGGGGCGAGCGTGCCGACGAACTTCCTGCCGATGCGGTCCGGCTTGGGGTGGGTGTAGCGGATGCCGTCGGGGTCCATGACGACGATGAAGTCGACCTGCGAAGCCTCGCGGGCGGCCTCCGCCCGCGGCTGGAGCACGGCCGTCGGGTCAGGGCCGCGCAGCGCCGCCGGCACGCCGGGGGAGTTCGCGAAGGTCTCCGCGACGGCGAGCGAGCGGTTGCGGGCCTCCTCGGTGGTGTCGTGCCGCGCCTGGAGGACCAGGGCGACGACCGCCGTGACGACCAGCAGCAGGACGACGACCACTTGCAGGACGAACACCTGCGCGGCGAGACTGCGCCCGCCGAGCGCGGTCTCGGGCGTGCGCCGCACCAGCGGGGCCCGGGGACGACGGGCCGGCCGGGCACCCGATCGCCCCAGGAGTCGGACCATGTGCCATGTCTACACTGCCCGGCTCCGTCAGGCGAGGGGCGTTACGCGGTGCGACGGACCCAGGCGGACCCGGACGGCGCCGGTGGGGCGAGGGTACGGGTGGCTCGGACGGGGCCGGTGGTCCGGATGGGGGCGGGCCGGCTGGGTCAGCAGGGGTGCCGTGCCGGGCGGGAGGCGACGGGTGGGCTGGGTGCCGTGGGGGGCGGGAGGCGGCGGGTGGGCTCGGTGGCGGTGCCGGGCGAGAAGGGGCGGGTGCCTGGGTGGCGGTGCCGGGCGGGAAGGGGCGGGTGCCTGGGTGGCCGTGCCGGGCCGGAGGCGGCGGGTGGGCTGGGTGGGCGTGCCGGGCCGAATGGGTGGTCGGCCCGTCGCCGGGCGGTCGCGGTGAATCGGTCGGTCGGGTCCGCGAGGGCAACGCCCTGAGGGTCGCCCGACCCCCGGCCGGTGCCCTGCGCGGGCGGTGCCGTCGTCGACGATGCCGTGCCCGGAACCGTCCTGACCGCCCGGCCGGAGCGGGTCGGGGCGCCGGCCGACGAGGCCCCTGCCAACTCGCCGACGCGGTCGTTCTCTTGGCCGTGACGGGTGGTCACCCCGCCCGCCCCCGCGGGTGTTCGCGGCTGACGCCGTCCGTCCGGGGTAACCGGCCGCCATGGGCGAGATACTGATCGGCTCCTGTTCGTGGACGGACCCGGCACTCCTCGGCAGCGGCTGGTACCCGCCCGGACGGCGGGATCCGGAGGGCCGGCTGCGGCACTACGCCGAACACTTCCCGCTCGTGGAGGCCGACGCGACGTACTACGCGCTGCCCTCCGAACGCAACAGCAGGCTCTGGGCGGAGCGCACCCCGGACGGGTTCGTGTTCGACGTGAAGGCCTTCTCCCTGCTGACCGGCCATCCCACCCGGTCCGCGGTGCTGCCGCCGGGGCTGCCGGACGACATCCGCTCCCCGAAGGCGCTCGACGAGGTGTGGCGGCGCTTCACGGACGGCATCCACCCACTGCGCGAGGCGGGGCGGCTGGGCGCCGTCCTGTTCCAGTTCCCGCCGTGGCTGCGGCCCGGCCCACGCGCGCGTGCCGTCCTCGCCGACTGCCGTGAGCGCACCGCCGGGTGGCCGGTCTGCGTGGAGTTCCGGCACCCCGACTGGTGGCGCGGCGAACAGCGGGACACCACCGAGGACCTGCTGCGGTCCCACGGTTTCGCCGCCGTCGCCGTCGACATGGAGCCGTCGCTGCCGTCCGCGATCCCGCCGGTCACGCCCGTGACCTGCGAGCGGCTCGCGGTCGTGCGGTTCCACGGCCGCAGCCACGCCTGGGGAACGGGCAGCAAGGAAGACCGTTTCCGCCACGAGTACGCCGACGACGAACTGCGCGAATGGCTTCCGAGGGTGCGGGCGCTCGCCGACCGGGCCGACCGCGTGCACGTGTTGTTCAACAACTGCTGTGCCGACGCGGCCGTGCGGGCGGCGGCCCGGATGCGTGAGCTGCTCGACTGAGACGGCCGCCGGGGCAGGGCCCGGTCAGGTGGTCGCCTTGAGCGTCCTCCTGGCCAGCTCGTACGCGGGCAGCATCGCCTCGTGCTCCTCGGTGTCCATGCCCCCGAGATGGACGACGACCGGGCCGTCGGGCGTGCTCACGGCCAGGGCGCGTTCCTTCTTCGTCTCCTCCAGCAGCTCGCTCGTCGTCGTGTACTCCACCTCCGCGCCGGAGAGCGAACCGGCCTTGAACGGGCGGTACTTCGCCCCGCTCGCCCCCTTCTCGGCGGTCACGAAGTCCTCCAGGACGGCGCGTGCGTCGGCGTCGCCCGGCTCCCCCGTCCACACCCGGAGGAAGCCGAGCTTGCCGGCCGGCTTGGCGTCGACCTCGCAGGCCATGGTGACCGGCCCCTGGTGCAGGAACGCGTCGGCGAGCTGGTCGGCGATCTCGTTGCCCGTGTCGCCCTCCTGCGAGGCCGTGTCGATGGCCTCGGCCTCCCAGAACTCGGCGATGTCGAACGTGACGGGCAGCTCACAGGCCGAGCCCGCCGCACCGATGCTCTCCCCCCGCGCCGCGACCCCGGCGGTGGCCGACGCCTTCCCCTCCGTGCCGGACCCGCCGGAGTCGTCCCCCGACTCCCCGCACCCTGCCGCCATCCCCGTCAGCAAGACCGCCGTCGCCAGGCCACGCCAGGCGTTCCCCACCCCACAACGCACCGCTGTCTCTCCTCTGTCGAAACCGGTTCCCTGTTCGATACCGGCGGAGCACTGTAACCGAGGTGACGTGCCGGGGGCACCGCTTCGCGCCGTCGCGCCGGCCCCGCCCGCGTCGGTCCCGCCCGCCTCGGCCTCGCGGCCGACGGTCCCGCCCGCGTCGGTCGCCTTGGCCGTCGCGACCGGTGCCGGAGAAGGCCTGCGGCTCGCGGCCCCGTCCGTCGTACGGCATCAGGAGCGCCGCAGCGGTCGAGCGGTGCGAATCCGTGGCTGGAGCCGCGAGAGATCGCGGACGGATCCGCGCCGCCGGAGCCGGCGCGAGGTCGACCGACTCGGTGGCGGGAGTGGCCGTGCGCGCCCGCCGGGCGCCTGATCGATCCCGTGCGCCGCCGGCGCGGGCCGTCGCGGCGCGGGTCACGGTGGGACTCCGTACGCGCCGCCGACCGGTCACCCGCGCCCCGCCCGCGCGCGGGAATGAGCCGGTCCCCTTCGCTGTTGTGCCCTCTGACTGGCATGCACCGCTCAACGGTGCGACGCCGGTGAAAGGAGGCCCCCATGGCACGCAGCACGGCGCGCCCCGTCGTCACCCTCAGGTCCACGGCCGGTACCGGCGCGACCTATGTGACCCGCAAGAACCGCCGGAACCACGCCGACCGGCTGGTTCTGCGCAAGTACGACTCCGTCGCCGGACGGCACGTCACGTTCCGCGAGGAGCGCTGACCCCGAAGAGCGGCAGGAGCGCTGACCCCGAGAAGCGAGCGTCGGCCCCGCGGTGCCGACCCGAGGAGGGCCGGCACCGCGGGCGCCGCACCGCGGACGCGAAAGAGGAGGCAGTCATGAAGGTGCGCAATTCCCTGCGTTCCCTGAAGTCCAGGCCCGGAGCCCAGGTCGTGCGCCGGAAGGGGGTCACCTTCGTCATCAACAAGAAGGAGCCCCGCTTCAAGGCCCGCCAGGGCTGAGGCCCCGCAGCGGCGGCCCGGTGGGCCCGGTCCCGATCGACACCCGGACCGGGCCCACCGGCCTGCCCGCCGCGGTTCACCCGTCCTGCCCACCCGCCGGGCGGACCCCGTGAGGCCCGCCTACGGTGGGGAGTGGCCGGCTCCCCACGGGAACCCCGGCCGGTCCCGGCCGGCGCCGACTTCCCCCCTGTCCGATCCGGCCGGGACCCCGCACCTCGCCCGAGACCGTCCGGTCGGATCGCGGATCGCGGATCGCGGACCGTGGCACCCGCGCCGGAAGGGGAACCCGTCACCGCATGGGCAACACCGCGCTGATCGTCATCGACATGATCAACACGTACGACCACCCCGACGCCGACCTGCTCCTGCCGGTGGCGCGCGAGGTGGTCCCGGCGGCGGCCGGGCTGCTGGAACGGGCCCGTGGCGGCAACATCCCGGTCGTGTACGTCAACGACAACTTCGGGGAGTGGCGGTCCCACCACGGCGAACTCCTCGCCACGGCCCTCTCCGGACCGCACGCCGACCTCGTCGAGCCGCTGGTCCCGGACGACGACTCCCTCTTCGTGGTCAAGGCCCGGCACTCGATCTTCTTCGAGACCCCGTTGGCCTACCTCCTCGACCAGCAGAACATCGACCACCTCGTCCTGTGCGGCCAGGTCACCGAGCAGTGCGTCCTGTACTCCGCGCTCGACGCCCACATCCGCCATTTCCAGGTGACCGTGGTGCGGGACGCGGTCGCCCACATCCACGCCGACCTGGCGGACGCGGCGCTGCGGATGATGGAACGCAACATGGGGGCACGGCTGTGCGACAGTCGGGAGCTGTGGACCTGACCGACGCCCGACGCGCGGGGGCCCCGGGAGGGCGCCGCCGGCCGGACCGGCCCGGTGTCCTGCCTGATCACAGCCTCGGACTGATCCCCGAAGGCCTTCCTGGCGTCTATATGGTCGTATGACCCGGCGCGCGGGTCCGGTCGTCCCGGCCGACACCGCGCGCGGGTGCCGGATCCGGCCGTGCGCTCCCCGCGCGCGGCGAGCGGTTGGGGAGACCTTGGGGATCGTGCGTCCAGCACAGGAACGACGGCGTGGCGCCGGTGACGGCCGCGGCCCGCGCGGCGGCGCGAAGGGCGGGCGGCGCGGCGCGGCGGCCCGCGTCATCGGCGCGGGCGCGTTCGTCCTGCGCCTGCTGCGCGCCGAGGCGCACAGCATCGTCGTCGACCCGGTACGGCGACTGCTCCGGCGGGGACCCGCGGGGCTGCTGCTCGCCGGTGTGGCCGTCGGGGGCGTGATCTTCTTCCATGCCCTCGCCCAGCGGCCGGCCGGGGCGGACTTCGTGCGGGCCGTCGGCGGTGTCCAGGGCGACCTGCCGTTGTGGCTGACCCTCCTGCGCACGCCGGTCTCGCTGTACGTCCCCGCGCTCGACCTGCCGGTCTGGGCCGGTATCACCCAGCTGTTCCTCGCCTTCGCGCTGGCCGAGAACAGCCTCGGCCGGGCCCGCACCCTCGTCGTCGCCTACGCGACCACGCTGGCCGGCACCCTCACCGCGCGGGTGATGATCATGGCGGGCCCGGACCGCTGGGGTTTCGGCCTCCCGCAGGAGGCGGGGCGGGTGCTCGACACGGGCCCGTCGGCCGCGGTCGTCGGGCTGTTCACCTACATCTCCGTCGTCCGGCGAGCCCCCGTCGTCTTCACGCTCACCGGGGGCTCGATGGTGTGGGAATCGATGGCCAAACCCAATCTCGCGGGCCGCGAGCACCTGATAGCGGTGGCCGCCGCGGTCGTCCTGGGCCTGCTCCACGGCCGACGCCCGGCCTGGCTTCCCGACTGGCGCCACCTCCGGCGGCGGCCCACGCCGGCCTCCGCGCCGTCCGCGCCGTCCGCACCCTCCGGATCAGCCGGACCCTCCGTGAAGGCCACCTCGCACTCGGCTCAGGCTCCGGCCAGCCCCACTCGGACCACCCCCGTCACTGCGGCCACTTCCACCGCCACGGGTGCTGCGGACACCGCGGAGGAACCCTCGCCCAGGGCAGGCGCCCAGGTGGGCGCGGATATCTGAGAAGTTCCCATGAATGCGTGGGGCGGTTGAACACTCCCGGGTCCGGCTGCGTATAGAGCCGCGGGGATCTCATGTCCTGGCCGCCGACGACGTTTTGGAGCACCTCGTGGGACACAGCAGGCGCAGGCGCCCGATGGGCGGACGACGAGCGACGTTCGCCGCGGTCGCCCTGATGCTCGGTGGCGGGGGGCTGATGGCCGTGAACGTCTACGCGTCCGCCACCGAGGACGACCAAGGGCCCTGGACCTCCGGTTCCGTCACCATCGACTGTCCGGACGTGGGCAGTCGGCTGACGTCGGTCCCGGACGGCGCGGGCCAGGAGGTCGACCGCGAACTCGCCCTGCTGGACCAGCAGATAGCCGCCGCCTACCGGCAACTCCAGGATTCGGCCCAGGCCGTCCGCGACGACGCGGGCTTCGCCGACAACGCGGTGATGAACCCGTTGAAGGAGAAGCGCGCCGCGACCATCGACCGCATCGGGATCGCCATCGACCGCGTGGGCGACCGGCCCGAGGGCCTCTCCGACCTGGCCGCCTGCACCCTGCGCACCGCCGACGACAACGCGGGCGAGGAAGCCGGGGACGACGGCGGCGAAGGCCAGAACCAGGACGGCGGTCAGAACCAGGACGGCGGTCAGCAGGGCAACGGTGGCGAAGGCGACGGTCAGCAGGACGGCGGAGGCAACGGCGGGCAGGCCGGCAACGGCCCCGTGGCCGCCGACTTCGCCGACATCACGTCCGTGCAGCCCGCCCGACAGGCCCCCGACCTCGGTGCCGGCCCCTCCAGGGGCACCTTCGCGACCAGCTGCGGTGTCAACGCCAACGGCCTGTTCAACTCCGACAACGTGATCGTCGCGCCGGGTGTCACCAACGGCGCCCACCACTTCCACGACTACGTGGGCAACCAGGCCAACGACGCCTTCGCCTCGGACGACGACCTCGCCGGCGGCGAGACCAGCTGCGTCGACCAGGGCGACAAGTCCTCGTACTTCTGGCCCGTGCTGCGGCTGCAGAACGGCGCCCAGGAGCAGGACGCCCAGGCTCCCGGCGGCGGCGTCGAGGGCAACGCGGGCGAGATCGTCAGGCCCAAGGAGGTCACCATGACCTTCGTGGGCAACCCGCGCTCCCAGGTGGCGGCCATGCCCCGGCTGCTGCGCATCATCACCGGCGACGCCAAGGCCTTCGTCAACGGCACCGCCAACGCCAACGCCTCCTGGAGCTGCACCGGCTTCGAGGACCGGCAGCTGAAGGACAAGTACCCGGTCTGCCCGAGCGGCAGCGACGTCGTGCGCACCTTCCGCTTCCAGAGCTGCTGGGACGGCAACAACATCGACAGCGCCAACCACCGCACCCACGTGGCGTTCGCGGCGGCCGACGGCGGTTGCCCGGCCGGCTTCCGGGCCATCCCGCAACTGGTGCAGCGCATCGTCTACGACGTCGACGCGCCGAGCCTCCAGGACGGCGGCCGTACGACCCCCCTGTTCGCGGTGGACTCCTTCCCCGAGCAGCTGCACAAGCCGGTCACGGACCACGGCGACTTCATCAACGTCTTCGACGAGGACCTGATGAACGAGATGGTCGACTGCATCAACCAGGGCCGCACCTGCGGCGCCGGCGGTGACAACGCCGGCGGTGACAACGCCGGTGGCGACAACGGCGGTGGCGACAACGGCGGTGGCGACAACGCCGGCGGCGACAACGCCGGCGGCGACCAGGGCGGCCAGGACCAGGGCGGCCAGGACCAGGGCGGCCAGGACCAGCCCGGCCAGGACCAGCCCGGCCAGGGCGACGGCCAGCAGCCCCCCGCCCAGAACTCCGAGGAGCCCCAGGCCGAGCCCGCCGCGGGCGACGCCGGTTCCGCCGACGTCCCCCGCACCGCCGAGCCCCGCGTCTACACGAAGCCGACCGCCAAGTCGACCGAGCCCGCGACGGCGGCCCCCGCCCAGGACACCGACGCGAAGGGCGAGATCGGTGCCCCCGCGACGGCCCCGGACAGGACCCCGGACCGCAGCCCGGCCCCGGACCGGAGCCCGGTCGCCGCGGACACCGGCGACATCCCGTCCGCCGTCCCCGCGCCGCAGGCGCAGGGAGGCCTGGCGGAGACGGGTGCCAGCCTGTGGCCGGCCGCCGCGGGCGCGCTGCTGTTGATCGGCGGCTTCGTCGTCCTGCGCCGTTCCGCGAAGCGCCCGTACTGAGTTCCGTCGCGGCGACCGCCGCGCACGGGCACGAACGGGTGCTCCCCGACGCGAGAGACCGCCCCGCCGCCGGGCCGCACGGTATATGTCGCTCGGAGCGACCGCACAGGTCGCTCCGGGCGGCGCCGGCCCCGGACCGGCGGGGCGGCCGCGTGACGAGGGGAGCCTCATGCAGCACACGCACGCCGGCACAGGCGCGCACAGCGACCCGGAGTACTACGACCTCGGCAGCCACCGCCGTACGGTCACCACGTCCTCCGCCGAGGCCCAGCGCTGGTTCGACCGCGGCCTCGTCTGGTCGTACGCCTTCCACCACGAGGAGGCGGTCGCCTGCTTCGAGGCCGCCGTCCGGGCCGACCCGGACTGCGCGATGGCCCACTGGGGGATCGCCTACGCGCTGGGCCCCAACTACAACAAGCCCTGGGAGTTCTTCGACGACCGGGACCTGGCACGGACCGTGGAGCGCACCCACGAGGCCGTGGAACGCGCGCACCGGAAGGCCGCGCACGCCACCCCCGTCGAACGCGCCCTGATCGGCGCGCTGCGCGCCCGCTACCCGCAGGACCGGCCCGCCCAGGACTGCTCGGTGTGGAACCGGCCCTACGCCGACGCCATGGCCGCCGTCCACGCCCTCGCCTCCGACGACCTCGACGTGGCCGCCCTGTACGCCGACGCCCTGCTGAACCTGACGCCCTGGCGGCTGTGGGACCCGCGCACGGGGCTACCCGCCGAGGGCGCCCGCACGCGTGAGGCGGGCGCCGTGCTCGACGCGGCGCTCGCCACCGAGGCCGGGTCCCGCCACCCGGGCGTCCTGCACTTCTCCATCCACCTGATGGAGATGTCCCCGACCCCGGAGAGGGCCCTGCCCGCCGCCGACCGGCTGCGCGACCTCGTGCCCGACGCCGGACACCTCCAGCACATGCCCTCGCATCTGGAGGTGCTGTGCGGCGGCTACCGCGCGGTGGTGTCGGACAACACCAGGGCGATCGCCGCCGACGAGAAGTACGCGGCCCGGGCCGGGGCGATGAACTTCTACACCCTCTATCGCGCCCACAACCACCACTTCAGGATCTACGGCGCGATGTTCCTCGGGCGGTCGCAGGTCGCCCTGGAGGCCGCCGCCCGGCTGGAGGAGTGCCTGCCGGAGGAACTGCTGAGGGTGGAGAGCCCGCCCATGGCGGACTGGCTGGAGGCGTTCCTCGCGATGCGGGTCCACGTCCTGATCCGCTTCGGCCGCTGGGCCGAGATCCTGGCGCTCCCGGAACCCGCCGACCCGCGGCTGTACTGCATGACGACCGCCATGCGGCACTACGCCCGCGGCGTCGCCCTCTCGGCGACCGGCCGCGTCCCGGAGGCGGAGGCGGAGCGCGCGCTGTTCGGGGAGGCCGCCGCCCGGGTCCCCGCGACGCGCATGCTGTTCAACAACACGTGCACCGACATCCTCGCCATCGCCGCCACCATGCTCGACGGCGAACTGGAGTACCGAAAGGGCCGGTACGAGGCCGCCTTCGCCGCCCTGGAACGGTCGATCGAACTGGACGACAACCTGCCCTACGACGAGCCCTGGGGCTGGATGCAGCCCACCCGGCACGCCTACGGCGCCCTGCTGCTCGAACAGGGCCGGATCGCGGAGGCGGAGGCGGTCTACCGTGCCGACCTGGGTCTCGACGACTCCCTGCCGCGGCCGTCGCAGCACCCCGGCAACGTCTGGTCCCTGCACGGGCTGCACGAATGTCTCGTCCGGCTCGGCAAGGACGGCGAGGCGCGCATCGTGGCCCAGCAGCTGAAGTTCGCGGACGCCCTGACGGACGTACCCGTCGAGGCGTCCTGTTTCTGCCGCCTCGACACCACGACCGGGGCCCCCGGCGCGAGTGGCTGCTGCGGCATGGACAATTGAACGACCGCCCGCCCGCCCGGGATGCCGAGCCGCCCCGCCGTCCCCACGATGGACGCAGGAGGGTCGAAGGCCCGGGCGCGGCCATCCGGTGAGCGGACGGGAGAGCGATGGCACAGGCCACGCCGGACAGGGGGACCTCGGACATGGCGGGCGCAGCGTGAACGAGACGCACACGAAGAGGACGGCGGCCACGGGCCGCGCGTCCGGTGGGACCGGGCAGGCCCGCGGGTGGGCGCGGCTCGCGCTGGCGCTGGTCGCCGGCTGTGTGGCCGTGGTCGTATCGGGCTTCGACTCCGGCGGCTGGCTGATCCTGCTCACCGGGTTCGCCGGGCTGGCGCTGGCCGGGGCGGGCGTCTGGTGGATGCTGGCGCACCGCGGCGGTGCCCGGCTGCTGGGCGGTCTGCTGGCGGTGGCCGCGCCGGTGGGCGTGCTGGTGCTGTACGCGGCGTCCGGGCTGTGGGTCGTGGCTGTCGGCGCGCTCGCCCTGTGGGCGGCGGCCCTCGCCTCGGCCCGCTCCGCGCTGCGCCGCCCGCGCGGGATGCACACCCGCAAGGCCCCGCCCCCGAAGCGGCCGGTGCTGCTGATGAACGTGCGCTCGGGCGGTGGCAAGGTCGAGCGGTTCGACCTGGTCAAGCGGGCCGAGGCGCTGGGCGCCCGCGTGATCGTGCTGGGCCCGGACGACTACCCCGACCCGGTGCGGGTGGCCCGGCAGGCCGTGGCCGACGGCGCCGACCTGCTGGGCGTCGCGGGCGGCGACGGCACCCAGGCGCTGGTGGCGGCCGTGGCCGCCGACCACGGGCTGCCCTTCGTGGTCATCGCCGCGGGCACCCGCAACCACTTCGCGATGGACCTGGGCCTGGACCGCGCCGACCCCCTGCACAGCCTCGACGCTCTCACCGATGGTGTGGAACTCCGCGTCGACCTCGGCGACGTGGGCGGCCGGCCCTTCGTGAACACCGTGTCCTTCGGGGCGTACGCGGAGATAGTGCAGAGCCCGGAGTACCGCGACGCCAAGGCCGCCACCGTCCTGGAGCATCTGCCCGACCTGCTCGCGGGTGAGGCCGGCACCACCCTCGACGTCCATGCCGACGACACCCACCTGCACGCCCCGCAGGCCCTGCTGGTCAGCAACAACCCCTACGCCCGCGCCGATCCGCTCGGTGGCGGCCGCCGCCCCCGCCTGGACACCGGGCAGCTCGGCGTGATCGGCGTCCGGGTGGAGGGGCCGGGGCAGGCCGCCGAGCTGGTCCTGCTCGGCGAACGCGCCAGCGGCATCACCTCGGTGACGTCCCGCCGGGTCACCGTGGAGGCGTCCGAGGGACACATTCCGGTGGCCGTCGACGGCGAGGCGCTCGACCTGCCCGTGCCGGTCGTGTGCACGCTGCGGCCCCGTGCCCTGCGGGTCCGGGTCCCCCGCCACCGTCCCGGCGCCGCCTACGCGCCCCCGACCGTCGACTGGCGGCGCATCGTCGCGCTGGCAATCGGCCGCAACGACACCCGCACGACCCAGGAGACGCCAGATGTCTGACCGCCGAACCGAGCCGCGCGTCCGCATGCCGCACCTGGTGCGCGACCTCGTCACCCTCGACCAGGCCCTCTACGAGGCCGTCACCGTCACCAGGACGCCCACCCTGGACACCGCCCTGCGCCGGCTGTCCGCTGCGGCGGACCACTCCAAGCTGTCCTTCGCGGTCGCCGGCGCCCTCGCGCTGAGCGGCGGCCGGCCCAGGCGCGCCGCCGCCCTGGGCGTCGCGGCCGTCGGGGTGGCCTCGGCGAGCGCCAACCTGCTGGGCAAGCGCCTGGTCCGCCGTCCTCGTCCGCATCGCGCCGTCGACTCGCCGTTCCCCGGCCGGCACGTGCCGATGCCCGACTCCGCGTCCTTCCCCTCCGGGCACACCGCGTCGGCCGTGGCGTTCGCGGCCGCCGTCGGTCCGGCGTTCCCGGTCGCCGCCGTTCCGCTGGGCCTGCTCGCCTGCGCGGTGGGGTATTCGCGCGTCCACACCGGAGTGCACTACCCGGGGGACGTGGTGGCGGGCGCGCTCCTCGGGACCGCGTCGGCGGCCCTGGTGCTGGCCGCGGCGGCCCGCCTGCCGACCGCGAACCGACGGCCGGGCGCGAACTGACGGCGGGACGCGCACTGACGGCCGGGCGCGGACCGACGGCCGGGCGCGGACCGCGCTACTCCCGCCCGCAGTACAGGAAGACGTGCGGCTCGGGTACGGCCTCGGGGTGGTCGGGGGTGAACAGGACGCTCTCCTCGGCCAGCACCGTCAGGCCGGCCCCCGCCACCGTCCCGACGAGATCGTCGCGGGCGAAACTGGTGACCCGCACCGGCTGCCCCATGAACACCGCGTCCACGCCCTCCACGTCCAGCGGCACCGTGGCGAGGACGAGGCTGCCGCCCGCCGGCAGGGCCCGCGCCAGCCGGCCGACCAGCGCGGTCTGCTCGGCGCGGTCCATCTGGAGCAGCGAGAAGTACACGCACACCGCGTGGAACGAGCCATTCTCCAGCGGCAGTTCGCGCACGTCCACGCACCGGAACGTCGCCTCGGGGACCTGTCGGGCGGCGAGCGCGACCATGACGGGGGAGACGTCGACACCCAGCACTTCGTGCCCGGCCCTGGCCAGGGTCTCGGCCGTCGGGCGGCCCGTCCCGCTGCCGACGTCCAGCACGCGGCTGCCCGGCGCGAGCCGCCCGAGCAGCCACTCCAGTGACCGGTGATGCGCCTCGGAGTGCGCGAACGCCTTCTCGTACCCGGACCCCAGCGCGTCGAACACCGCCGCCGCCCGCCGCTTCTCGTCCTCGCCGCTCACGTCGGCCTCCCGGGGTGATGGGCAGGCCCCGCGGCCGCGCGGGCCTGACGGCGCACCAGTGTAGGGCCGGGGCGGGTGCGCGGTGGTCCGGTTTCCGCAAGCGGCCGGAAGCCGAGTTTCCACTACCGTCAGTAACATGGTCCACTCTCCTTCAGAGGTGGGGCTACTGACCAGTAGGTGAGGCCCCGCGACCGTCGTTCCCTTCGGAGGACCCCCGATGACCTCGCCCGAGGAAGCCCTGCAACAGGCCCGTGCCACCTACGAGGAGCACGCCCGCACCTGTCGGCAGTGCCACTTCGACGCCGTGCCGTGCGCGGTCTCGAAGCACCTTCTGCGCGCCTACAACAACGCCCGTCGGGGGCAGATGCGGGCGAACTCAGGCGTGCGTTGAGCGATTTTCGTCACACCGGGTGACGGTGGGGGAGCGGTCAGGCCGGTCGGACCGCTCCGCGCAGCGCGCCCTCACCGACGGCGTGGACCGACTCCTCACGGATGGCCGCGCCGGGCCCCGGAGCGTGGATCATCATGCCGTCGCCCGTGCACAGACCGGTGTGGCTCAGGTCGTCGAAGAAGAAGACCAGGTCGCCCGGGCGCAGATCGTCCAGGGCGACGCGGGTGAAGGCCCGCGCCTGGTCGAGTGCCGTCCGCGGCAGCGTCACCCCCGCGGCCCGCCAGGCGGCCTGGGTGAGGCTGGAGCAGTCGTACGACTCCGGCCCCGTGGCGCCCGTCACGCACGGCCGTCCGATCTGGGCGCGGGCGAAGGCGAGGGCCTTGTCCGCCTTGCCGAGGTAACCGGTGCCGGTCGCGTGGGCGGTGACGCCCAGGGGGGACGGAGCGGGGGCCGGGACCGCGACCGAGGCGGTGGGAAGCGTGAACTGGGGCAGATCGAGGCCCAGTTCCGTAGCGGGGAGTGTCAACTCGGCGACCGAGAAGGCCGGTTCCGGGCTGGGGAGCGTGGCGTGGACCGGCTGGGGGGTGGCGACCGGGGCCGCGTACTCCGGCGCGGGCGGCGCCAGCAGGTCGCCGTAGCTGGCCGCCAGCAGGCCCGTCTCGGGCTCCGGAAAGGCGTTCGGGCGCACCGCGAGCGGAGGTTGGGGCACGGCGAACCCGGACGTGGGGACGGGGAAGTCGTACGAGGGGACGCCGACGTCGGATGTGGGGACGGGGAAGTCGTACGACGGGACGCCGACGTCCGGCGTGGGGACGGGGAAGCCGTACGGGGAGGTGTCGAGGTTCGGCGTCGGCATGGGCTGCCCTGAGTCGGCCCTGGGGTGGATGACGCTGTGCGGGCCGGTCTCCGTGAAGGCGGTGTCGCCGGCGCCGGTCCGCTGTCCCGCCCACGTGTCCGTCTCCGGGCGGTAGATCTCCTGCTGCCCGGTGTCCCCCAGTTGCTGGACCTCGGCCGGCCGCGGACCGCTCGAGGGCAGCGACGGCACCGGCTGCGGGGCGGCGCGGGCCAGCACCTCGCGGGCGATGGCGAGCTTGCGCCCGATCTTCTCCTTGCCGCTGCGCAGGGACGCCTGCGGAGCGGCAAGGGCGGGGGAGGGTGTGGCGGCCGGAGCGGGCGGCAGCGCCCCGGGCGTCCGGCCCGGTGCCTCGGGCGCCGCCGGCAGCGCGGCCAGGGGCTGCCGTCCGGTCAGCTCCGGTCTGCGCCGGGCACCCGACTCCAGTTCACGCCGGCCGCCCGCCTCCAGCTCCCGTACGGCTCCGCCGCCGGACGGCTCGGGCGTGTTCCGCGGACGCGGCGCCGCCCGGTCGGGGAGGCGGTCGGCGGGCAGGGTGGCAGGGGTGGTCGGTCCGAGGCGGCTGCGCGCCATGTCGAACCACTGCCGGGTCACGGCCTCCAGCGAAGGATCTGCGGCCGCCCGCCCGCTGTTGGCGACGGAGGTGACGGTCCGGCGGCCGCCGCCCGACCGAGCCCGGGTGGCGTTGAAGGTACCGGTGTCGGTCTCGGCCCGGTCGTACAGGGCGCTGACCCGCTGCTGGATCTCCGCACGGCTCGGGGTGCCGGCGTCCTCGATGCGTGCGGAACCTGTGCCCGTGGGCAGCGCGGTGCGATCCGTCGCCATGGAAGACGTACTCCTTCCGTGCTCCGCCGGCCGAGTGGGCGGGGGATCCGGGAGCGGTCCTCGGAGCAAGGTACTCCCAAGCTCGCCGCCTCGTCGGGCGGTTGGGCGTCTCACCCCGGGGACGGACGGTCCCGGCTCCGGCCGCGGCACTGTCACGGTCGGCGGAGGCCGCGCGGCCGGCGGGGTTCGCCGGAGTCGGTCGTGCGGCCTTGCGTCAACCTAGCCAACTTGTGTGGCTGGTGTGAAGATTGAAGCGTTAAATGTCCGATACGTAATCGTGACCTTGGTCTCTCTTCACCGGAACGGCGTTTGGATCGGTCCGAGTTGACCGATACGCCTGGCCCCGGTCGCGAGGCGCCGTCATGCCCCGCCGGTGTCCGGCTCGGGCAGGAGGGAGCGGTCCGCCTCGTCCTGGACGAGCAGCGACAACAGGGCCGCCACCGTCAGTCCGGCCTCGGCGGGGTGCCGCAGCACCTTGCCCGGCTCGATGCGGTAGGTGTTGCCGCGCCCCTCCCGGGTGTGGGACAGGTAGCCGTCCTCCTCCAGGTCCGCGATGATTTTCTGGACGGCGCGTTCGGTCAGCCGGCAGCGCGCGGCGATGTCGCGGATCCGGACCGTCTGGTTGTCCGCGATGACCGCCAGCACGCGGGCGTGGTTCGTCAGGAACGTCCATCCGGTGTGCGGTTCGGGCACCTCTGCCATGAGGCAATGATAAGGGCCCATCATTCGCGTATACAAATGCCGGAACTGAATTTCGTGTATCAGTTGACGTATGAGGGGTAACAGAGTGAGCCTGGGACGGTGAGCGGAGTGACCGGGGAGGCGGTCATGGCAGAGCCTGCGTACGACGCGGAGCGCGGCGCGGGGACGGGTGGCCTGCGGGCCGCGGCCGGCGGTGCGCCGCACGCCCGGCCGGCGCCCGAGATCGCCCTCCGTGCCGAGGGTGAGCGCGTGGCCGTGGAGGTCCGCGGAGAGCTGGACCTGGAGTCCGCCGAGCATCTCGAGCAGGCCCTGCGGGCCGCGCTGGCAGCGGCGGTCGGCGCCGTGGAGGTGGATCTCGGCGGTGTCGCCTTCTGCGACTGCTCCGCCCTGAACGTGCTGCTCGGACTGCGCGAACGGGGCGTGCGAGAGGGTAAGGCGGTGGTCATCCGTTCGGCCGCCCCCGCGGTCGAACGGCTCCTCGACCTGACCGGCACGGCCCCGCTGTTCGCCGACGCCGACCCCGATCCCCACCGCGACGGGGACGCCCCCGAGCCCGGCCCGCCGGAGAACTTCGGCGCCGAGCGGAACCTGCGCCTGGAGGTCGCCCAGCTGCGGCGGGCCATGCAGACCCGGCCGGTGATCGACCTCGCCCGCGGCATCCTCATGGCCTCCTTCGCCCTCACCGCACAGGAGGCGTGGCGCGTCCTGGTCGACGCCTCCCAGCACACCAACACCAAGCTGCACCACCTCGCCCGCGACCTCGTCGGCGCCGTGGAGGGAGACCCGCCGCCCGAGGCCGTCCGGGAGCAGATCGCCGCGGCCGTGGCCCGGGTCCGGTCCGGGTCCCCGGCGGGGGAGGGGCACGATCCCGTCGACGACTGATTCACGCGTCACGACCGTCGAATCGATCGTCGAGGCTTGCCACTCCCGTGCTTTCGGTCGTAGGTTCGGGTCATTCGCTCGTTCGGTCGAACCGGGGTGTGCCATGGACCGTGCCCGACTGCGTCACCTGCTGGCCCGCGAGAGCGCGGACGCCGAACGGCGCAACCCCCGCTCCCGGGCCGCCTACGACCGCGCCGACCACCTCTTCGGCCGCGTGCCGATGACCTGGATGAACAAGACGGCCGGCGCTTTCCCCCGCTACCTGGACTCTGCGCGCGGCGCCCGCGTCCGCGACCTCGACGGCCACGAGTACATCGACTTCTGCCTCGGGGACACCGGCGCCATGGCGGGCCACTCGCCGGCCGCCGTCGCCGACGCCGTGCAGCGGCGCTTCACCGCACTCGGCGGCGCGACCGCCATGCTGCCCACGGAGGACGCGGAATGGGTGGGCGCGGAACTGACCCGCCGCTTCGGACTCACCCGCTGGAGCTTCTCGCTCACCGCCACCGACGCCAACCGCTGGGCCATCCGCCTCGCCCGCGCGGTCACCGACCGCCCGAAGATCCTGGTCAACAGCTACTGCTACCACGGCAGCGTCGACGAGTCCCTCATCGTGACGGGCCCCGACGGCAACGACGGCCCCCGCCCCGGCAACGTAGGAGCGCCCTGCGACGTCACCCTCACCAGCCGGGTCGCCGAATTCAACGACCTGGACCACCTGGAGCGCGAACTCGCCCACGGTGACGTGGCCGCCGTCCTCATGGAACCCGCGCTCACCAACATCGGCATCGTGCTGCCCCGGCCCGGCTATCTCGACGGCGTACGCGCACTGACCCGCCGGCACGGCACGCTCCTCATCAACGACGAGACGCACACCTTCTCCGCCGGACCGGGCGGTTGCACCGCCGCATGGGGTCTGGAGCCCGACGTCCTGACCATCGGCAAGGCCATCGGCGGCGGCATCCCGGCGGGCGCCTACGGCCTGTCCGCCGATCTCGCCGACCGGCTCCTCGGCCGCGACGACCTCGACCTCGTCGACATGGGCGGCGTCGGAGGCACCCTCGCGGGCAACGCCCTGTCGGTCGCCGCCACCCGCGCCACCCTCGAACACGTCCTCACGGAGGACGCCTTCACGCACATGCACCGGCTGTCCGAGCGCTTCGAGGCCGGGGTCCGGGCCGGCATCGACGCCCACCACCTGCCCTGGTCCGTCAGCCGCCTCGGCGCCCGCACCGAGTACCGCTTCACCGCCCCCGCGCCCCGCACCGGCACCGAGGCCGCGGCGGCCGGCGACCCGGAGCTGGAGGACTTCCTGCACCTCTACCTCGCCAACCGGGGCATCCTGCTCACCCCGTTCCACAACATGGCCCTCATGTGCCCCGACACGACGGAGCAGGACGTGGACGCGCACACCGAGCTGTTCGCGTCCGCCCTGGCCGAACTGGCCGGCTGAACCCACCGACGGCACGACAGGAGGAGGACGCACCCGTGGACGACACCGACCGGGCCATCCTGCGCGAACTCCAGACCGACGGACGTATCGCCTACGCCGACCTCGGCCCCCGGGTCGGACTGTCCGCGTCCGCCGCCCGGCAGCGACTGCAACGCCTGCTGGACTCCCGCGCCGTCCAGGTCGTCGGCGTCACCGACCCGATGGCCATGGGCGGACAGGCCATGGCCCTCCTCGGCATCACCGCCGACGGCGACCCGCGTCCCGTCGCCGACGCGCTCGCCGGCCACCCCGAAGTCGTGTACTCCGTGCTCACCTCGGGCGGGTTCGACCTCTTCGCCGAGGTCGTCAGTCCCACCGCCAAGGATCTGCTCGACTTCGTCAACGACACGGTCCGGCAGCTCGAAGGCGTCGCCGCCGTCCAGTCGTTCCCCTACTTCGCCATCCACACCCACCGGTTCCTCTGGGACGTCGGCTGAGCCGGGGCGGCGTCCGCGCGACCCCGGCGGTCCGGTAGAACTGGCGCCATGCGCATCGACTACGCCCCCGACAGCCTGGGCGCCGGAGCCTTCTACCGGCTCCTCACCTCCGTCGTCGTACCCCGGCCCATCGCCTGGGTGTCGACCCTGGCGGCCGACGGCACGACGGCGAACCTCGCACCGCACTCCTTCTTCACCGTCGCCTGCACCGACCCGCCGATCGTCCAGTTCACCTCCGTGGGTCGCAAGGACTCCCTGCGCAACATCGAGGCCACCGGCGAGTTCGTCGTCAACCTCGCCCCCGAACCCCTCCTCGGGCAGATCAACGCCAGCGCGGTCGACTTCCCCGCCGAGGTGGACGAGTTCGACGCCGTCGGCATCGAACGAGAGCCCTCGCTGCGCGTCGGGCCGCCCCGCGTGGCCGCCTCGCCCGTGGCCCTCGAATGCCGGCTCCACTCCACCCTGGGCATCGGCAACTCGACCCTGGTCCTCGGCCAGGTCGTGCACGCCGCCGTGGACGAGGACGCCGTCGTCGACGGCCGGCCCGACATCCGCAGGCTGCGGCCACTGGCCCGGCTCGGCGGAAACGAGTGGAGCACCATCGGCGAGGTCGTCGACCGCGCCCGCATCCCCTACCGCGACTGGCCCAAGCCCTGACACCGAGCACGCCGGCCATCCGGTACGGCGATCCCGGCACGTGGGACGGAGGTGAGTGACCGGGGCGGGAACGGCTCAGCGACCGGTGCGGTGTGCCGTCAGGTCAGCGCACCCCGCCCGCGGCACGCCACTCGCGCGGCGAGACACCGTAGCCGTCCCGGAACACGCGGCTGAAGTGGGCCGGGTCGGCGAAGCCCCCGCGGTGCGCGACCGCCGCCACCGTCGGGCCGGCGGTGCCGCGGCGGCCCGGCTCGCGGCAGTTGTCAGCACCAGGCTCACCCGGTTCTCCTCTCCACCTGTGCGGTCGGCGGAGACCTCGGGTTCCGGCGTCGTGGAAGAAGCCGTGGCCGCGCGGGCGCGTCGCCGGTCGCGGTCGTCGGGGTGGGCGGCGACGCTGCGGCCCGGTTCGATTGCCGCACCCGGCCAAGCAGCGAGCCCCGAGGGTCTCCAGGCAGGAAGCAGGCAGAAACGGCGCACGCCCCGTCCCCGCGCCGGCGAGTGCGCTCACGGAACCAACCGGTGGGCGAGGGGCGTTGTCAGTGGTCGCCGGTAGCTTCGTTCCTGTCGCACCAGCTCCGGTGCGACAGCCCCCCTGTGCTGCGCCGACTCGGCGCGACCGGGCTTTGTGCTGCGAAGGAGTGGTGCGTTGTCGGACTGGGAGAAGTCGAGTACGGCCCGGGTGGTGCCGCCCGCGCGGCCCCGCAAACTGGCCAAGGTCCCCTTCGTCGAACTGGCCGACGGCCGCCTCCAGGGCGTGGTCTCCAGCGGCTCGGACATCGAGCGCGTGTACGTCTCGTCGGTGGCCGCCGGCACCTACGCGTTCACGTGCAGCACCAACAACAACCGCCCCTGCGGCGGCGCCCGCGGCTCGTTCTGCAACCACATCCGTGCCCTGATCACCGAGGCCGTCCTCCAGTACGGCGCCGAACGCGTCGCCCGCTGTCTGCGCGTCGAGCCGGCCGGCCCGGAGGCGACCGCCGCCGGCATCACCGACGCCATGACCGCCACCCGGCCCGCCCCGGCCGACGGCAAGACCGCGGCGGCCTCCGTCTTCAGCCGGTTCCTGCGGCACCTCGCCTACCTCGAACTCGCCCCCACCACGGCCCCGTTGCCCGAGATGCAGTGGTTCCCGCCGACCAGGACGGCGGACGCCGCCGGGGTGCCCGCGCACGCCGCCGAGCCGGTCGCGGAGGAGCGGCTCGCGAACCCGCTGACCGCTCCCGTCGAGGGGCTCGACGAGGCGCTGGCCGCCGTGGAGGCCTTCGACCGGGTCCTCGTCACGGGCCTGCTGCGCCCGCCGCCCGCCCGCGTCGCCGACCTGGCGGAGTTCGCCCGCGCCGTGGCCGGTTCGCCGCTGGCCGGCCGGACCGCGGAGGCCGTCGAGAAGGCCGCGGCGGGAGCCGCGGGCGAGGACCACCTCGTCGCCCTCGCAGCCGCCCGCACCGCCCTGCTGGGCGCCGCCCACTCCGCCCTGACGGCCCGCGCCGACGAGAGCACCGGCCGCACCCGCGGCACGGCGACGGCGGCGGCTCCCGAACAGCGAGAGGCCGTCAACCTGCTGCTGGCCGCCCGGAGCTGGCTCGCCGACCTCGCCCGCACCGGCTGGCGGGGCATCGAGCACGAACTCGTCGGTTCGGCCGCGCAGATCGTCTCCGCGATGCTGCCCGACCCGGCCCTGCGCCGACTGGCCACCCTGCTCGACGGCTTCGCCGCCGAACTCGCCGCCTCCTGCCCCGGAGCCGGTCAGGACCGCGTCCCGGCCCGCCGCTGGGGCGATCTGTGGGCGCGCGCCCTGCTGCTGACCCTCCCCGGCGCCGCCGAGTCCTCGCCGACCGTCCTCGTCACCGGCCGCCTGCTGCCCCTCGGCGTCGACCTGCACGAACACGCGACGGCCGCCCAGGCGCAGGTCCACGCCGTGTTCGAGCCCGCGGACGGGGGCGCGCCCCGGCTGGTGCGCGCGAGCGTCTCCGTGCCCAAACCGGACACCGTCGTCGCGGCCGGCGTCTGGCAGCTTCTGCGGCCGCATCTGGCGCTGCTCACGGCCCTCGGCGAAGGGCGGTCCATGCACCTCGCCGACATGCCCCTCACCGAGGAGGGCGACCTGATCTGGGACCAGGAGCGGGCTCGCGCGGGCGAACCTGCCGACGCCTTCGCCACCGCCCGCGTCGCCCTCCCGACCGCCGCCGCGTCGCCCACCGCGCCGCTGGACCGCCACCCCGCGCGCCTCGCGGAACCGGTGTTCCTGGAGGGCTACGCCGCCCGGCGGGACGGCGACTCCCCACTCACCTTCGACTTCCCCGGACACTCCCTCGCCGTGGACACCGACCGCGTCCCGGCCGCCGGTCCCCTCACTCCCGAGGCGGTGGCCGCCTCCGGCGCCTGCATCGGCCTGCTGCGCTGGGACGACGGCGCGTTCCACGTCCAGCCGCTCGCCGTCGAGACCACCGTGCGGAAGAAGGCCGTCGTTCTCCAGGCGGGCGCCTGGGCGGGCGGCACCACCGACAAGACCGGCGCCAGGGCGGAGAAGACCGCCACCGACGCCGTGACCGTCCTGCGGGAGCGGGCGGGAAGGCTGCTGCGCACATGACCGAGCCCGAGAACAGCGTCCAGCACACCACCGGGGCCGAGACCGGGGCCGAGCCCCACGACAACCGACGGCAGGTCCTCTACTGGCGCCTCCTGGCCCGCCTCTTCGACCCGGAGGAGCAGGCCGCGCTGGAGTCCGCGAGCCTCGCCGTCGTGGAGGACGTCGGCCTGCCGCCCGCGCTGCTCGACCCGGCGGCCTCCGTCGACTCCATCGTGCAGCGCCACCCGGAGCTGGCGGCCGAGTTCGACGGCCTGATGGTCCCGGAAGCCGAAGCCGAAGCCACGGCCGAACCCGAAGCCGAAGCCACGGCCGAACCCGAAGCCGAAGCCACGGCCGAAGCCGAAGCCACGGCCGAAGCCACGGCCGAACCCGAAGCAACAGCCAAGGCCGAGACCACAGCCAAGGTCGAAGCCGAAACCGAAGCCGAGCCCGACGCGGACGGCGGTGAACCGGACGCCGGTGCGGAGGACGCCCGTGACCGCCCGGCCGAGGTGCGGCGCGCCGCCCTCGTCTCCAAGGTGCTGCTCAACGTCTTCTCCACCGGCACCGGAGCCGTCAGCGCCGGTCAGCTGGCGCGCTGGCAGTCCGACGCCGGCTGGCTGGAGCGGGCGCTCGGCTGCTCGCCCGGCGACCTGCGCGGCGGCCGGGCAGGCGGCGGCCGGGGTGCCGGCCCGGCCGGCTCGGGTGGCCACGGCAGGACACCCGACCTCAGCCGGCTCATCCCGCTCATCGGACCCGAACTCGGCGCCCTCGAAGGCGACCTGGTCAAGCGGATGCACCTGCGCGAAGTGCTCGCCGATCCCGCGCTCGCCGCCCGGCTCACCCCGAGCATGTCACTGATCGAGCAACTGCTGCGGGACAAGAACAACCTCTCCGGAGTCGCCCTCGCCAACGCCAAGGCGCTGATCCGCCGGTTCGTCGACGAGGTCGCCGAAGTGCTGCGCACCCAGGTCGAGAAGGCCACGGTCGGCGCCATCGACCGGTCCGTCCCCCCGAAGCGGGTGTTCCGCAACCTCGACCTCGACCGCACCATCTGGAAGAACCTCACCAACTACAGCCCGGAGGAGGAGCGGCTCTACGTCGACCGCCTCTACTACCGGCACACCGCCCGCAGGACGACACCGCAGCGGCTCGTCGTCGTGGTGGACCAGTCGGGCTCGATGGTCGACTCCATGGTCAACTGCACCATCCTCGCCTCGATCTTCGCCGGGCTGCCCAAGGTGGACGTCCACCTCATCGCGTACGACACCCAGGCACTCGACCTCACCCCGTGGGTGCACGACCCCTTCGAGACCCTGCTGCGCACCAACCTCGGCGGGGGCACCGACGGCACCGTCGCCATGGCCCTCGCCCAGCCGAAGATCGCCGAACCGCGCAACACCGCCGTGGTGTGGATCTCCGACTTCTACGAGTGGCGCGGTGAACCCCTCTACGACAGCATGGCCGCCCTGCACCGCTCCGGGGTCAGGTTCATCCCCGTCGGCTCGGTGACCAGCTCCGGCCGCGGCAGCGTCAACCCCTGGTTCCGGGAACGCTTCAAGGACCTCGGCACACCGGTGCTCTCCGGCCACATCCGCAAGCTCGTGCACGAGCTGAAGACGTTCCTCACCTGAGACACCCGCCCCGCCCCGCTCTCCCACCTCTTCCTCGCCCTTCCGCAGAAAGGCCTGCCGATGTCCGACCTGTTGCGCGCCCCCGCCGAGATCAAGTACGCCGAGGAACTGGACTGGCTGGAGTCCGTCGACGACGGCCCCAAGCCGTTCTCCTGGCGGCTGTCGCCCAAGATGGTCCGGCTGTTCGTCCTCGGCTCCGAGCGCGCCGACGGCCTCGACCGCGAGGTGTCCCAGAAGTGGTTCGGCGACCGCGGCATCGTCGAGCGGGCCATCGTCACGCTCGCCTCCGACCGCGGGCTGCTGCTCATCGGCGACCCCGGCACCGGCAAGAGCTGGCTGGCCGAGCTGCTGGCCGCCGCGATCTGCCGCAACTCCACCCAGGTCGTGCAGGGCACGGCCGGCACCACCGAGGACCACATCAAGTACTCGTGGAACGTGTCCATGGTGATCGCCAAGGGCCAGTCCCGCGAGTCGATGATCCCCTCACCGGTCATGACGGCGATGGAGACCGGCACGATCGGCCGGTTCGAGGAACTCACCCGCTCCACCAGCGACGTCCAGGACGCCCTGATCTCCATCCTGTCCGAGAAGTACGTCTCGGTGCCCGAACTCGACAGCGACAACATCGTGTTCGCCAAGCCCGGGTTCTCCGTCATCGCCACCGCCAACAGCCGCGACCGGGGCGTCAACGACCTGTCCTCCGCCCTGAAGCGCCGCTTCAACTTCGTCCGCATCCCCGTCGTGACGAACAGGAACAGCGAGGCGGAGATCGTCCGCTTCCGCACCGAGGAACTGCTGCGCCGCCACCAGATCGAACTCGAGGTCCCGCCCACCCTGCTGGACGTGCTGCTCCAGAGCTTCGCCGACCTGCGTGCCTCCGCCGCCGCGGCGGCCAGTGACGACGAGAAGCTGGAGTCCGCGCTGTCCACGGCCGAGCAGATCGGCGTCCTGGAGGACGCCATCCTGCACAGCAACTTCTTCGGTGAGCGCACCCTGACCGCGCGCACCCTCGCCTCCTCCCTGGTCGGTTCCCTCGCCCGCCGCGAACCGGAGGACCTCGCCATCCTCAACAAGTACCTGCACGGCGTCGTCGAGCCGCGCGGCAAGGAGGAGGGGGGCTCCTGGCCGGAGTTCCTGGAGGGCGGCCGGGACGCGATCGCGACCCTGTCATGAGCGCCGTACCCGAGGGCACGTTCGGTGCCCTGCGCACCCAACTCCAGGACGCCGCCGCCGCGTTCGCCGACGGGCCCGGCGCCCTGGAGGGCATCCTGCGGGGCATCGTCGACGACGTCGAGCGCGCGGTGCGCGAGCCGCTGGAGATCTTCCCGGTCTGCCACCACTCCCCGGCCTCGGCGCTCGCCATGGCCCGCCGGCTCCGCGAGAAGCAGCCGAAGGTCGTCTACCTGGAGCTGTGCGAGGACATGGCCCCGCTCCTCGCCGAACTGCGCAACTGCCGCCTCCCGGTGGCCGTGCAGGCGTTCGCGACCGAGGTGGACGGCTTCCCGGCCGACTGGGCGCCGCTGTCCGTCGTCGCCCCGGTCACGGAGGCCTCCGCCGAGTACCAGGCGATCGCGTACGCCCTGGACACGCCGGGCGTCGACCTCGTCCTCGTCGACCGCTCCTCGGACCACGTCTTCCAGTGGGAGACCCCGCCGGCCGCCGACGCGGACCCGGACGCGCCGCCCGCCGACGCGGAGAGCGCCCTGCACGGCGACGCGGTCGGCGTCGAGATCGGCGACCTGCGCCCCCGTTTCGCCGAACTGGAGGAGCACCTGCTGCGACACGGCCGGGTGCGGCACTGGTCGGAGTGGTGGCACCAGTACGTCGAACTGCCGCTGGGCGACAGCGATCACGACGCCTACCGCCAGGTCATGCTGCTCATCGGCAGCCTCTTCCGGCGCCTGGCACCCGGCGATCGGCGCCGGGTGCGGATCGACGAGGACCGCGAGCGGTACATGTGGACGCGGATGCGCGAGCACCTCGCGGCCACCGGCACCGACCCCGCCGACTGCCTCTACGTCTGCGGCGCGTTCCACGCGGCCAGCCGTGTCGAGGAGTTCGGCGTCGAGGGCAGCGACACCTTCACCATCGGCCCGCCCACCGCGACCAGGTGGCGGCACGGGCTCATCCCGTCCAGCCACGCCGCGATCGAGGCCCAGTTCGGCCTCGCCGCCGGGTCGGTGTCCATCGCCGCCACGGAATGGGCGAAGAACCTGAAGCGGACCGGAGTGCGGCCCTACCGTCTGAAGGGACAGGCCGGCACCAGGCGGACCACCAGGGCGAGGAAGGCGGCCGTGCCCGCGCCGCCCGCCCCGCCGGCCGACCGGCTCACCGGGTTCCTCCAGCGGCCCCCCGCCCTGGACCCCCTCGACGAGGCCGAACTGCTCGGCTGGTCGGTGGAGATCGTGCGGGCCGCCCGGCGCAACGGCTACCTGGCCTCCACCGCCGACGCCATCGCCGTGTTCGAGACGTCGATCCTGCTGGCCGGCATGCGCGACCGGGTCCGCCCGACGCCGTACGACTTCCAGGACGCGGCCGTCACCTGCATCGAGAAGGAGGCCGTACCGGGGCGGCGCGACGTCGCCCGGCTCGTCGAGATCATGATGGGCGGCGACCGGGTCGGCCAGGTCGGCTACGACGCGCTGCCGCCCCTCGCCCGGGACGTCCACGACCGGCTCGCCCCGCTGAACCTCCGGCTCCAGCAGCGCGGTGTGCAGCGCGCCCTGCTGGACATCGCCGGCCGGCCCGAGCTGGAGCGCTGCTCCGACGTGCTGTGGATGCTGCGGCGGCTGCTCCCGCAGGGCGCCGCCCGGCCGATCATGGGCGAGCGGCGACTCGGCGAGCGCGCGATCCAGGAGTCCTGGGACCTGGCCCTCGGCACCCATCAGCGCGCCCTGATCGAGCTGGGCTACGAGGGCGTCAGCATCGAGCAGGTCCTGGAGCAGCGGCTGCGGCGCGCCGCGTACGGTCCGCAGGCCACGGCGGCGCAGGTCCTGGAGGCCGTCGAGGACGCCATCCTCCACCTGCGCAGCCGTCGCCTCGCCGACGAGCTGGGCACCCGCGCCCTGGAGGTCCTCGCGAGGGAGCGCGGCGTGGACGGCGCGCCCGAGGTGCTGCGCCGGGTGCGCCGCCTGCTGGCGTACTACCGCACCAGTGAGCCGGTCCTGCCGCAGTGGATCGAGTCCTTCGTCACGACCGGCTACGCGCACTACTGCACGCTGCTGCCGACGGCGTTCACCGACGAGGACGCCACCGACCGCCAGGTCGCGGCGACGCTGGGGTTCCTGTTCGGCATGGAGGGCCTCGCCCTCTCCCTCGGCTGCGACCGTACGCAACTGGAGCTGGCCCTCGCCCAGTCCCACCCGCGGGAGCCCTCCCGTACGGCACTGCTGTGGGCGGCGCAGACCCACCTGGGCACGCTGGACCGGTCGGAGCTGCGGGCCCGCTGCGACGAACTGCTCGGCAATCCCCTGGTGGTGCCCGCGTACCCGCGCTACCTCAGCGGGTTCGTCCACGCCCTGGAACCGGTGCCGGGGCTGGCCGACTTCGTCGTCGAGGCGGTGTCGAACGCCTTCGCGCGGCTTCCGGACCCGGTCCTGCTGCCCTGGCTGCCGACGCTCATCAGCAGCCTGCGAAGCGGTGGCGCGGAGCTGGCCCCGCTGCTGATCCGTGAGGCGGGCCGGGTCTTCCCGGCCCGGCTGGCGGAGCTGGACTCCTGGGTGCCGCCGTGGCGTGCCCCGCGCGAGTTCCCCGCCGTCGGGCCGGCCGCCGGTGCGGCCCGTGGCGCGGTCCTCCTCGCCGCACATCCGGCGACCTGTGACGCGCTGGCGGCCCTGCTGGGCTGCGAGGGCGCCTGGACGCGCCCCGAGGCGGACGCGCCGCGGGGCGCGGCGCTCCTCGCCGGCCATCCGGAGACCGCGACGGCACTGGAGGTGCTGCTGGCGGCCGGCTGACGCCGGACGGGCCGCCCCACCGCTGTCAGGTGCGGTGGAGCGGCCCGTCCGGCTCAGGAGGATCCGGTGCGTTGCGGAGGGACGGCCTAGCGGTGCCGGTCGCCGACGGTGACGACGCCCGTCACCTTCCCCCCACCGGTCAGGTCGTACACGACGTCGCCCGTGGTCTTCTTCCAGATCCTGACGCGGAACGTGTCAGGGGCGTCCGTGGCGGTGACGCGGAAGGCGTAACCCGCGGTGCCGTCGACGGTGCCGGAGCCCTGGAGGACGGCCCGGGATCCCGTGACGACCAGCCAGTCGAGCCCTGAGGAGCGCAGCTTCAGCCGTGCCGGTCCGAAGTCGAGGGTGACCCGGCCGGTCGGGGCGGTGGCGCCGGTGCGGTAGTCGGCGGCCAGGGAGAAGGCCGCCTTGCCGGCGAGGCGTGCGTCGGCCGGGTAGGCCCCGGCGGGGGAGACGACGAGGCCCGCGCCCGCCGCGGGGCCCGCGGCACGGTCGTACACGATCAGCTCGGGGAGCGTCGCGCTGTCCGAGGCGCCGTCGTCGTCCGTGACGGTCACCACCGGGCGGTGGATGCCCGCCGCGGTGTAGACGTGCGCGGCCCGGCAGTTCGTGTCGGTGACCGTGCCCGGCACCGGCTTCGTGCCGTCGCCGAAGTCGACCGCGCAGGTGTGGCTGTCGGAGGTGCCCGGGTCGGTGAAGGCGGCGGTGACGACGGCCCGCTGACGGACGCTCACCGGGGACTTGGGCCCGGCTGCGGACGTGATCGCCGGGGCCGCGTCGGTGACGGTCACGGTGGCCGTTTCGGTGCCGCGGCCGCCGGTCAGGGTCACCTCGTAGGTGCCGTCGTCGGTGCAGGTGACGGTGGTCCTCGCCGACTTGGCGTCCGCGAAGGCGCAGGGGGCGTCCTTCTCGGCCGTCCACTCGGCGGTGCCCGCGCCGGAGATCGTGCCGTTCAGAGCGATCGTGTCGCCTTCCTTGCCGGAGGCGTCCGGGCCGGCGCGGACGACGGTGACCGGGTCGATGCTCCCCAGGGTGGGAACGACCTTTTTCAGCAGGCCGTCGGCGTCGAACTCCAGCTTGTCGATGGTCGTTTCGCGGTGCGTGCCGTCACCGCCCGGGACGGCGAAGCGGTGGTAGGCGATGTACCAGTCGTCGGTGTTCGGGACGTGGACCACCGAGTGGTGACCGGGGCCCTTGATGCCGAGTGAGAGGTCCTTCTGCAGGATCACGCCCTGCTTGGTCCAGGGACCGGTGGGCGAGGAGCCGGTGGCGTAGGCGACCTGGTAGTTCTCGTCACGTGTGTCGTTCTCCGACCACATGAAGTAGTAGGTGCCCTTGCGCTTGATGACGAAGGTGCCCTCGTTGTAGCCGCTCGGGGTGATGTCGGTGACCTTCGAGGCGTCGAAGGAGACCATGTCGTCGTTGAGCGGCACCACGTAGGCGCGGCCGTTGCCCCAGTACAGGTACGACTGGCCGTCGTCGTCCGTGAAGACCGCCGGGTCGATCATCTGACCCCGGTGGTCGCCCGCCTTCAGCAGCGGCTTGCCGAGCGCGTCCTTGAACGGGCCGGTGGGCGAGTCGGAGACCGCGACACCGATGTTCGCATCGGCGCAGAAGTAGAAGTAGTACCTGCCGTTCCGTTCCTCCATGGCCGGCGCCCAGGCCCTGCTGTCCGCCCAGGAGACGTCCGGGCCCAGGTCCAGGATGACGCCGTGGTCCTTCCAGTGGACCAGGTCGGTCGAGGAGTACGCCTTGAACTGCGTACCGCTCCAGCCTTCGAAGCCGTCGGTGGTGGGATAGAGGTAGAAGGTGTCGCCGAAGCGGACGATGTTCGGGTCGGCGTTGAGGCCGGGGAGGACCGGGCTCTTCATGATCACGGCCGACACCGTCCAGGTGCGCTTCTTCCCGTCCGAACCCGTGACCTCGTACGCCACCGGCTCGGTGAAGTCGTGCAGGGTGCCGGAGGCGGGGCTGATGCTGGCGCCGTGGGCCAGGGTGAACTGCGGTGCCAGGGCGGTGACGTCACTGCCCTCGGTCAGCGGCAGGACGACCTTGCCGTCCTTGTCGTCGATCAGCGCGTCCACCTTGAGCGCCGGGTGGGTCGCCGCGGCGATGCCGGTGGTGTTGCCGCTCAGCTCCAGGACCTCGGCGGGCGTCAGGGCCCGGTTGTAGATCCGGAAATCGTCGACCTCGCCACCGAAGTACGGGTCCGGGGAGTACAGGGACCTGCCGATGTAGCCCGTGTGGTCCTTGGCGGGGTCGTACAGCTCGGACGGCTTGACGGTGACACCGTTCACGCGGGCCGCTTCGGCGCCGTCCACGTAGAGGATCGCCGTCTCGGTGGCCCCGTTCAGCGTGACGGTGATGTGCTTCCACTCGCCCTGGGTGAGCTGCGAGCCGCCGATCATCTGCTTCTCCCCGGACCACGTGGCCTTCGTGATCGCGGAGAACAGCTTGCCGCCGCCGTTGGAGGGGGTGGCGAAGAGGTACTTGTCGCTGTCGGGGCCGAGCCCGAACAGCCACTGGAAGTTGTCGCCGCCCTTCCACTTGACGTAGGTGGAGACGGTGACGCCGGCCGCGCCCTTCAGCACCCCGTTGGGGATCCTCACGTACGGCGAGTCGGAGCTGCTGGAGCCGCCGGACATCTTGAACGAGCCGCCGTCCACGCCGGTCCCGAAGTCGGGCGTACGGACGTAGGTGCCGTGGTAGCCGTGGCCGCTGGAGTCGCGGGCGATGTTGCCGCCGGTCTCGTCGAAGCCGTAGTGCAGGAGCAGGTCGGCCGGGACGTCCGGCCCCTCGGCGGAGACAGTGACCTCGGCGCTGACCTCGATGGCCGCGTCGCCGGGCAGCTCGCCCGTCACCGTGAAGGTGCCGGCCTGCGCGTACTGCGACTCGGCCACGTCCTCCCAGGCGACGGCGACGGGCCGCTTCGCGCCGTCCGCGTACTCGGCGATGACGGTGGCGGGCAGGACCGGGGCGTCACCGATGCGCGTCTCGACCTTGACGTCCTCGGCGCTCGTGACGATCTGGTCCGGCTGGTAGGTCTTCAGCAGCCGGTCGTACTCGGCCTGGGTGACCGGGAGCACGGTGCCGTGCCGGGGCTTGGACGGCAGGTCGTAGCCGGTGGACGGGGTCCAGACGCCGGAGTCGAGGTCGGTGGTCTCGAAGGGGATGTAGCCGCGGCCGCCGAACTCGTCGAGGAACGCGTACCACTTCTCCTCGGTGTTCGACTTGAAGACCAGCGGGCCCTCGGCGGCGTTCATCGCGCCCTTGCCGATGCCCTCGGCGACGGCCGTCCAGGAGGTGTCGAGGAGCGAGTCGCTCCTCTCCTCGAAGACGAACTTGCTGTTGGGCGTGGAGGAGGAGTTGTTCCGCTCGTCCTTCGAGAGCCGGTAGTAGGTGCCGTCGTGGCGGATCACGGTGGAGTCGATGACCGAGTAACCGCGGTCGATCCACACCTTGGGCTCGCTGAACGTGTAGAAGTCGCGGGTCGTGGCGTACATCATGCGGTTGTACGTGTCGCCGGAGTGGTCGGCGTTCGCGTACAGCTTCGACGCCCAGAAGACGACGTATGCGCCGAGCTGCTCGTCGTAGTAGGCCTCAGGGGCCCAGGTGTTGCCCGCCGAGTCGGGGGAGACCTTGACCAGGCGCTGGTCGGTCCAGTTCACCAGGTCGGTGGACTCCCAGACCATGATGGACTTGCTGCCGGTGCGCTGGGAGGCGTCCCAGTCGCCGTTGCCGTAGATCCGCAGGTCGGTCGCGATCTGGTAGAACTTGTCGCCCTCCGGGGAGCGGATGATGAACGGGTCGCGCAGGCCCTTCTCACCGAGCGTGGAGGTCAGGACCGGCTTGCCGTCGTTCAGCTCCCGCCACTTCAACGGGTCGTTGCCCTTGCTGAGGGCCGCGTAGAGCTGCTCGCCGTCGGAGGTGCCCTCGCCGGTGAAGTAGCTGAACATGTAGCCCTTGTAGGCCTGTGTCGCGGGCAGCTCGGGCACCTTGGCCGTCAAGGCGCGGGTGGTCCTCGCGTCGCCCTTGGTGACGGTCGCGGTCAGCTCGACGGTCGTGGCGCCGGCGCCGTGCGCCGGGCGGTGGACCGTACCGTCGTCGGCCACGACACCGGCGTCCGCGGAGGACCAGGCGACCTTCGTGCCGTAGGCGCCCGTGGCGGGCAGCGTGAGGTTGCCGCGTACGTCGTCGAGGTTGCGCACGGTGAGCGCTGCGGCGGCCCGCTCGGTGGCGGTCCTGTCGTCGAAGGCCGCGGGGACCGTGACCTCGAAGGTCCTGGTGTCGGTGACGGTGCCCTTCCGCAGGGTCGCCGTGAGCGTGGCGTGGCCGTCCGGTTCACCGGCGGCGGGGCGGGTCACCGCGCCGGAGTCCGACACCACCGAGGGGTTGTCGCTCCGCCAGCCGATGGCCGAGCCGCCGGCCGTGCCGGTCCGCGGCAGGACGAGGTCGGCGGTGACGCCGTCGGTGTCCCCGAGGGTGAGGGCCGCCTTGTCGTCGGCGACGCCCCGCGTGGCCACGGGGAGCGCGAGCTGTTCGACCTCGGAGCCGGCCAGTGCCCGGTCGTACACGCGGAAGTCGCGCATCCTGCCCTTGAACAGTTTGTCGCCGGAGTACACCGACCTGCCTATGGAGTTGGCCGTGGTGGTGCCGGCGCCGATCGCGCCGGGGGTGATGGTGACCGCCGTGTTGCGGGCGACCTCCACCCCGTCCTCGTAGAGCGTCCCCGTGCTGCCGGTCTGGGTGTACGTGACGTGCTTCCACACGGCGCGGGTCAGGTTGTGCGAGTCGGCGGGCCTGGTCGTCTGCTCGGTGGACCAGTTGCCGGTCGCGACGGAGGTGCGCAGGGAGTTGCCGGTGGTGAAGAGGTATCCGTTTCCGTTGCCGCCGCTGGAGTTGCCGAAGCCGTAGAGGAAGTACGGCGTGCTCTGGGCCGCGTCGATGAGCACGTCCGTGGAGACGGAGATCGAGTTCAGGCCCTTCATGATGTCGTTCGGCACCTTGACGTAGGTGTCCGTGCCGTTGAAGGCGAGCCCCTGGCCGGCGGCGGACCAGTCGGCGGTGCCCTGGACGGTGCCGTCGCGGCCGTGCCCGGACGAGTCGGTGACGCCGGCCGGCCCGTCGAGCGCGTACCGCAGCACGAGTCCGTCCGTGAGGTCGGCCGTCTCGTCCGCCGGGGCGGCGGTCGCGGTACCGGTGAGACCCAGGAGCAGGGAGGCGGCGGTCAGTCCGGCGAGGCGGGCCGCCCAACGTCTCGCGTGGCTGCGACGTCGTGGGGTGTGCGTCATATCGGCCTGCCGTTTCCGGTGTGTGACGTGGTGTTGCGAGAGTGTCAGACGGAGATCGGTACGCCGTCAATAGATCTCGAACGATGTCCGGCAGGTCGAACAAGGTGGGCGCGGGCAACGCCCTTGGCCGCGCGGCCCGTTGGGAGCCCGCGCCGCTCCGTCGCACTCCCGTCCGGAGATCGAGCAGCCGTACCCGCCCGAATCCCTCACCCGAGTGGAGTACGGGCCGTCATCGAATGAGTGGCAAGTGCAAAGGGCAGATCCTCCGTGACACGACGCGCGAGGGCGAGGAGCACGCCGGTGACCGACGTCTGTTTCAGGGCCGACTTCGCCTCGGCCGGCCAATGGGTCGCGGGCCGCTCGTGGGCCTATCCGGACGGCGGACCCGTCAACCCCGACGACGACAAACTCGACCACCTGGTGGCCGACCCCGCCTACGCCCGCGGCGGCACCTTCCGGGCCACCCGGCGCGCCGACGGCCTGTGGGACACCGGACTGCTCACCACGGAGGGCAGCGACGAGGACTTCCAGGCCCGTACCGGCGACCGGCTGGAGACCCGGGTCAGGCTGCCCGCCGAGACCGGGGCCTGGCCCGCCGTCTGGACCTGGCGCGACGGCGACCAGGAGATCGACGTCTTCGAGTACCACCCCGACAACCCGGACCTGCTGGAACTCTCCAACCACGTCCGAAGCGCCCACCGCTACCTCCGCGACGACGCGGTCCGCCCCGGCGGGTGGATCGACCTCGCCGTCGAGTTCGGCGCCCGCAGCGTGGTCTGGTCCCTGAACGGCACGGTGGTCTTCGCCGACCGGCGGGGCGTGGGCCGGCACTGGTCCGCCCACCTCATCGTCAATCTCTCGGTGTGCGCGGGCCGCTACCACCCGCCGCCCGACCCGGAGGTGACGGAGATGTCCTTCGAGGTGGCCTCCCTCACCGTCCACCGGCCCGCCGGCGCCTGACGTCGCGGGCGGTCGTGCCGGTCCGCTCGACGAGCCGGTGCCGGGCCTCGCGACGAACCGCGCGGAGCGCCGCCGAGGAGGACGACGACGGTGGAGAGGGCCGCCGCGAGCGTGCCGGACGGCCGGCCGGGGTGCGGGGCACTGTGCCACGGCCCGCGCCGGCCGGCCACCGGGCCACGGCGGTCGGGCCACGTCCTCCCCCGAATGGCCCGCCCCGACGGGACGCGGGGCGGTCCGCGCGGTCTTCTGGAGGAACGCCCGACAGAAGGGACGAGCCGTGTACGAGATGAAGGTGGGCCTCGGGTCGGGTGGCGGTGAGCATGTGTGGCACGTGGTGGTCCCGCACCACGGGACGAGCCTGTGCGGCACCGATGTCTCCGCCACCGGCGCGACGGCCACGAACACGACCGACCGCCATTGCGCCCCCTGCATGGTCCATTTGCAGACGCTACTGGACGCGGACCGGAACTGATCCGGCCGTCCTCCTCGCGGGGCCTCCCGCACCGTGCCCGCCCCCGGGCCCTGCCGCCCGGGGGTACGGCCGACGGGGGGACGAAAAGGTGCGGGCACCCGCGACAGCACATCAGATGGGAGGCATGCGAAGGCCCATGAGAGCGGCGTCCGGCCGCCTGCGTCTGTACGCGACCGGTCTGCCGGTCGCCCTGTCCATACTCCTGTCCCTGCACCAGCCGATATCCCCGCCGTCGCCCGGCGAGGAGTCACCCGGTACCCCTGCCCGCGGCACCGCCCGGATGGGCATGGGCGTCGCCCTCCACGACGGCCGGACCGGCTCCCCCGACAGCCGGGCGGCCGGCGGGCCCGAAGGCGTCGACGTCTCCAGCCACCAGCGCGAGGTCGCCTGGCCCACCCTGTGGGCCTCCGGCGTGACCTGGGCCTACGTCAAGGCGACCGAGGGGACGTCCTACACCAACCCCTACTACGCCAAGCAGTACAGCGGGGCCCGCGCCGTCGGCATGATCCGCGGCGCCTACCACTTCGCGACCCCCGACACCGCCGGCGGCGCCGCGCAGGCCGACTACTTCGTGGACCACGGCGGCGGCTGGACCGGCGACGGCGCGACCCTGCCCGGCGTCCTCGACATCGAGTGGAACCCGTACGGCGACGCCTGCTTCGGCAAGTCCCGGGCCTCGATGATCTCTTGGATCGCCAACTTCCTCGCCCGCTACAAGGCCCGCACCGGCCGCGACGCCGTCATCTACACCGCCACCAGCTGGTGGACGCAGTGCACCGGCGACTACGCCGGATTCGGCGCCGCCAACCCCCTGTGGATCGCGCGGTACGCCTCGACGCCGGGCGCCCTCCCGGCCGGCTGGGCCCACCACACCTTCTGGCAGTACACCTCCACCGGACCCACCGTCGGCGACCACGACCGGTTCAACGGAACCCCGGACGGACTGCGGAAGATGGCCACCGGCTGACCGCGCCGGGCCCGCGGTGTCCGCGGCGCCCGCTGCGCCCGTCCACGAGAGTCCGACGATCCGGACCGCGCCGGGCATGACCGGGCCGGTCCGGGGGACAGGCGAGATCATGCACACGTACGAAGACGGACCCGACCGCGACCACCGCCGTCCCGAAGGGGTGAGCGGCGCCACCGTCGAAGCCCTGGGCGCACTGTCCAAGGCACTGGAGACGACGGAGCGGGCCAGAGGTCACCTGTACGGGTTCCACCAGCTGACCGGCACCGCCGACTTCGAGCTGGGCGAGGCGGTCACCCTGCTGCGCAGGGCCGGGCACGAGGAGTGGGCCGACAAGGTCGAGACCGAGATCCTCGGCCGCAACGTCATTCCCGGTCACTGGACCTTCCAGATCGTCGAGGCCTACGACCGCACGTACTACGAGTCGTTCAAGCGACTCGCGCGGGCCGCCGTGGACGAGCTGGCCGAGGGCCGGGACCACCTCTACGAGGCCGAGCTGAAGGAAACACGCCGTACCGCCGGCCATCCTGACCACACCGCTCGCCCGGAAACGGGCGAAACGTGAGGGTGAGTGGCCCGACTCACATGGCACTCCGGTGACGGCACCGACACCATGGTCCCGTCACCGGCAGGCTGAAGGGATCCAGGATGTTCCGCAAGGTGCTGGTCGCCAACCGTGGTGAGATCGCGATCCGGGCGTTCCGCGCCGGCTACGAGCTGGGCGCGCGCACCGTCGCGGTGTTCCCGCACGAGGACCGCAACTCACTGCACCGGCTGAAGGCCGACGAGGCCTACGAGATCGGGGAGCCGGGGCATCCGGTCCGGGCCTACCTGTCCGTGGAGGAGATCGTCGGCGCGGCACGCCGGGCGGGCGCGGACGCCGTCTACCCCGGTTACGGCTTCCTCTCCGAGAACCCCGAACTGGCCCGCGCCTGCGAGGAGGCGGGCATCACCTTCGTGGGGCCCGACGCCCGCACCCTGGAGCTGACCGGGAACAAGGCCCGCGCCGTCGCCGCCGCTCGCGCCGCCGGCGTACCCGTCCTCGGCTCCTCCGAGCCCTCCAACGACATCGACGAACTGGTCCGCGCCGCCGACACCGTCGGCTTCCCCGTCTTCGTCAAGGCGGTGGCCGGCGGCGGCGGACGCGGCATGCGGCGCGTCCAGGACCCCGCCCAGCTGCGCGAGTCCATCGAGGCCGCGTCCCGCGAGGCGGCGTCCGCGTTCGGCGACCCCACCGTCTTCCTGGAGAAGGCCGTCGTCGACCCCCGCCACATCGAGGTGCAGATCCTCGCCGACGGCGAGGGCAACGTCATGCACCTCTTCGAACGCGACTGTTCGGTCCAGCGCCGCCACCAGAAGGTCATCGAACTGGCGCCCGCCCCGAACCTGGCCCCGGAGCTGCGCGACCGGATCTGCGCCGACGCCGTCCGCTTCGCCCGCGAGATCGGTTACCGCAACGCCGGCACCGTCGAGTTCCTCCTCGACCGCGACGGCAACCACGTCTTCATCGAGATGAACCCGCGCATCCAGGTCGAGCACACGGTCACCGAGGAGGTCACCGACGTCGACCTCGTCCAGGCCCAGCTGCGCATCGCCGCCGGCCAGACCCTCGCCGACCTCGGCCTGTCGCAGGACACGGTGACGCTGCGCGGCGCGGCCCTCCAGTGCCGGATCACCACCGAGGACCCCGCGAACGGCTTCCGCCCCGACACCGGCCGCATCAGTGCCTACCGCTCGCCGGGCGGCTCCGGCATCCGCCTCGACGGCGGAACCACCCACGCCGGTACGGAGATCAGCGCGCACTTCGACTCGATGCTGGTCAAACTCTCCTGCCGTGGCCGGGACTTCCCCACCGCCATCAACCGGGCCCGGCGGGCCGTCGCCGAGTTCCGCATCCGCGGCGTGGCCACCAACATCCCCTTCCTCCAGGCCGTCCTTGACGACCCCGACTTCCAGGCCGGGCGGGTCACCACCTCGTTCATCGAGGAGCGCCCGCACCTGCTCACCGCCCGCCACTCCGCCGACCGCGGCACCAAGCTGCTCACCTACCTCGCCGACGTCACCGTGAACAAGCCGCACGGCGAGCGCCCCGCACTGATCGACCCCGTCACCAAGCTGCCCCCGCTGCCCGCCGCCGAGCCGCCCGCCGGCTCCCGGCAGCGGCTCACCGACCTCGGCCCCGAGGGCTTCGCCCAGTGGCTGCGCGCCTCACCGACGCTCGGCGTCACCGACACCACCTTCCGCGACGCGCACCAGTCGCTCCTCGCCACCCGCGTGCGCACCAAGGACCTCCTCGCCGCCGCCCCGGCCGTCGCCCACACCCTGCCCGGACTGCTCTCCCTGGAGTGCTGGGGCGGCGCCACCTACGACGTGGCCCTCCGCTTCCTCGCCGAGGACCCCTGGGAGCGGCTGGCCGCCCTGCGCGAGGCCGTCCCCAACATCTGCCTCCAGATGCTGCTGCGCGGCCGCAACACCGTCGGCTACACCCCCTATCCGACCGAGGTCACCGACGCCTTCGTGCAGGAGGCCGCCGCCACCGGCATCGACATCTTCCGCATCTTCGACGCCCTCAACGACGTCGGCCAGATGCGCCCCGCCATCGACGCCGTACGCGCCACCGGGACGGCGATCGCCGAGGTCGCCCTCTGCTACACCTCCGACCTGTCCGACCCGGGCGAACGCCTCTACACCCTCGACTACTACCTGCGCCTCGCCGAGCAGATCGTCGAGGCCGGCGCCCACGTCCTGGCCGTCAAGGACATGGCGGGCCTGTTGCGCGCGCCGGCCGCCGCCACCCTCGTCTCCGCGTTGCGCCGCGAGTTCGGGCTGCCGGTGCACCTGCACACCCACGACACCGCGGGCGGCCAGCTCGCCACCTACCTCGCCGCGATCCAGGCCGGCGTCGACGCCGTCGACGGGGCCGTCGCCTCCATGGCCGGGACGACCTCCCAGCCGTCGCTGTCGGCGCTCGTCGCCGCCACCGACCACTCCGACCGCCCCACCGGCCTCGGCCTCCAGGCCGTCGGCGACCTGGAGCCGTACTGGGAGGGCGTCCGCCGCATCTACGCCCCCTTCGAGGCGGGCCTCGCCTCGCCCACCGGCCGCGTCTACCACCACGAGATCCCCGGCGGGCAGCTGTCCAACCTGCGCACCCAGGCCGTCGCGCTCGGCCTCGGCGACCGCTTCGAGGACATCGAGGCGATGTACGCCGCCGCCGACCGCATCCTCGGCCACCTGGTGAAGGTCACCCCGTCGTCCAAGGTGGTGGGCGACCTCGCCCTGCATCTGGTCGGTGCGGGCGTGGACCCGGCGGACTTCGAGGCGAACCCCGACTCCTACGACATCCCCGACTCCGTCATCGGCTTCCTGCGCGGCGAACTCGGCACCCCGCCCGGCGGCTGGCCCGAGCCGTTCCGCACCAAGGCCCTCCGGGGCCGGGCCGGGGCCAAGCCCGTCACCGAACTGACCACCGAGGACCGGGAGGGCCTGGAGAAGGACCGCCGCGCCACCCTCAACCGGCTGCTGTTCCCCGGCCCCACCCGCGACTTCGACACCCACCGCCAGGCCTACGGCGACACCAGCGTCCTGGACAGCAAGGACTTCTTCTACGGACTGCGTCCGGGCAAGGAGTACGCCGTCGACCTGGAGCCCGGGGTGCGGCTGCTGATCGAGCTGCAGGCCGTGGGCGAGGCCGACGAACGCGGCATGCGCACCGTGATGTCCTCCCTGAACGGGCAGCTCAGGCCCATTCAGGTCCGTGACCAGGCGGTCGCCTCCGACCTCCCGGTCACCGAGAAAGCCGACCGGTCCCAGCCCGGCCAGATCGCGGCGCCGTTCGCGGGCGTGGTCACGCTGGCGGTCGCCGAGGGCGACGAGGTGGAGGCCGGCGCCACGGTCGCCACCATCGAGGCGATGAAGATGGAGGCCACCATCACCGCCCCGCGGGGCGGCCGGGTCAACCGGCTGGCCATCAACCGGATCCAGCAGGTGGAGGGCGGCGACCTGCTCGTCGAGGTGGGCTGAGCCGGCCGGGGCGGGCACGGTCCGCCCGCCCCGGCCGTACGGTCACGCGGTCGGTCACTCCCCGGCGGCCGCGCCGCCGTTCTCCCGGCCGTCGAGCCCGGTACCCGCACGGCGAACGGCTCCCGCCGCTGGTGCGGCCGGGGACGTCATCGGCCCGGACAGAGGGTGCGGTGGGCCACCGTGGACCACGGCGACCTTGCTCTCGCTCACCCCGGCCAGGTCCCGGGTGGCCGCGCCGCCTGCGAGGTGGCGCGAGTACACCCAACCCCCCTTGCCCACGTGAGCGCCGGACGTCCAGGAGCAGCGCCTGCCGTACCAGGTATGGCCGTGATCGGACGTCTCCGCGCCCGGAGTGCTGGAGGAGGTCCCACACGGCGAGATTCGCGGGTAGCGCCGCAACAAGGGTGCGAGACCGGGTCATGTCGGGCGGGTCAGGGGCCGGCCGGCGGGGGTCTCGGCGCCGCGTCGCTCGTCCGGTCGCGGGACCGCGGCGTCGTCGGGGGCGCCCGCCTCAAGGGGAGACACCCACAGGCCTACGCGTCGGAGGTGCCGCCCGGTCGGACCAGCCCGCTCTCGTACGCCAGGATCGTGGCCTGCACGCGGTCGCGGAGCCCCAGCTTGGACAGCAGGGCGTTCACATGGGTCTTCACCGTGCCCGTGGTCACGCCGAGCGCGGCCCCGATCTCGGCGTTGGCCAGTCCCGCCGCGATGTGCAGCAGGACCTCCTTCTCGCGGGGCGTGAGGGTGGACAGGGCGCCGGTGACGGAGGGCGGCTGCGGGGCGCCCTGCGCGAAGGTGTCGATGAGGCGGCGGGTCACGGTCGGGGCCAGGATGCCCTCCCCGGCGGCCACGACCCGGATCGCGGACAGCAGCTCCTCGGGGTGGGCGTCCTTGAGAAGGAACCCCGAAGCCCCGGCGCGCAACGCCTCGTAGACGTAGGCGTCCAGGTCGAAGGTGGTCAGCACCAGCACCCGCGGGGCGTTCGGCGCCGCGGTGACGAGACGGGTCGCGGTGAGGCCGTCCATGCCGGGCATGCGGATGTCCATCAGCACCAGGTCCGGTCGCTCGGCGGCGGCCAGCGCCACGGCCGACGCGCCGTCACCGGCCTCGGCGACCACGGTGAGATCGGGCTCGGCGTCCACGATGGCGGCGAATCCGGCACGGACGATGGCCTGGTCGTCGACGACCATCACACGCGTGACGACGGGACACCTCCTGAACGGGGTCCGGAGACGACCGGACCGACAACGAACCCGTACGATACCCGGCCGTTCGAGGGAAGCGCGCCCCGGCGTCCCGGCGTCCGGCGCCTCGGAGGTCACGGGCGCGCGAGAAGACGACGGCCACCAAGAAGACGACGGCCACGACGGCCAGGACGCCGAGCGCCGCCGGCCCGGTGCGGCCCGAGGCGATCGCACCAGGGGCGGACACCGGGCCGCGGGGGAGACGGCCGTCCGACGAGGCCCGGCGTCCTCCGTGTCGCGGGCGGCCCGTGGCGTCATCCCCGGTCCCCGCCGCCCCGTTGCTCCGACGTGCTCAGCCCGTGCAGCAGTTCTCGCATGGCCGCCAGCGCCGACCGGGCCTCCGCCGCCACGTCCTCCAGGCGCGCCTGCCGGGCCCGTTCGACCAGCGTGGACGTGTGCTCCAGCACCGCGTCGCGCAACTTCGCCGCCAGCCGCCACCGTTCGGCGTCCGCCGCCCGCTCCGCGTGCCACAGCGACGCGCTGAGTTCGTGGTCGTCCACGGCCAGGATCCGCAGGCGCCGGCGGCGCACGGCCAGCCCGGCACCCCACAGGGCGGCGAACACCCCGGCCGTCATGACGGCCAGCGGGACGAACACCACCACGGCGGTGAGCCGTGCCGAGCCCAGCGTCGTCAGCTTCCCCTCCGCGGCGGCCGTCGCGACCAGCACCGAGGAGAGCGACACCGCCGACGCGCCCCAGGCCGGCCAGGTACGGTCGGCGCCACCGCCGTAGACCCCGATCGCGTACACGGCCAGCAGCTCCGCGAGGGCTCCGACGTCGAAGAACCGGGAGACCTGCTCCGGGACCGCGGCCACGGCGACCGCCGTCGGCCACAGCCACGACGTGGCCAGCACGCCGAGCAGAGCCGCCCACGGGGCGCGTCGGCGCCACAGCAGCGGCAGTGCGTGGACGGTCTGCAGCACGGCCAGGACGAGCAGTCCGGGCAGCGCGCCGCGCAGGTCCGCGGCCGTCCAGTCCTCCGCGACGGCGAGCGCGAACGTCAGGGGCAGCACCGCGGCGGCGAACACCAGGGCCGGATCGGCCAGCCGCTGCTCCCGCAACAGGTCCGCCCGCTCCGTCCCGTCGGGCGGGCCCCAGGGACCGGTGACGTCGGGCAGCGTGGCCCGGACCCGCCAGCCGCCGTCCGGCCGGGGTCCCGCCGTCGCCTCCCCGCCGACGACCGCCGCCCGCTCCCGCATCCCCGCCAGCCCGCGGCCCGACCCGAGGCCGCCCGCGCCGGACGTCGCGGTGCCGCGCGGCGGGGCGTTGTCCACGGTCAGCTCCAGGACGCCGGCCCCGCGCCGGACGCTCACCCGCACGGCGCAACCCGGCGCGTACCGAAGGGTGTTGGTGAGCGCCTCACGGACGATGCCGTGGACGGCCTCCGCCGCGGGGCCGGCCAGGTCCGCGGGGAGTTCGGCCTCGATCGGCCGTCCCAACCGGCCGAACCCGGCGATGAGTTCCTCGATGCGCGCGGTCATCGGGCCCGCGTCGGCGCCGTCGACGTCCCGCATCAGGCCGACCAGGCGGCGCAGGGCGGTCAGTGTCTCGGTGCCGGTGCGTTCGGCGAAGGACAACGCCTCCGCCGTCAACTCGGGTCGGGAGTCGCCCAGCCGGCGGGCCGCGTCGGCGGTGATGACGACGGACGTCAGATGGTGGGCGGTCACGTCGTGCAACTCGCGGGCCAGCCGGTGCCGTTCGGTGTCGGCCGCCCGCCGCCGCGTCTCCTCCGCGCCGGCCAGCCGACGGGCCGCGGCCGACCTCCCCCTCAGCCACTGCCGTCGGCCCTCGCCGAGCCCCGCGCACACCACGTGCACCAGCGCGCCGAGCGCCCATTCCGAGGCGAGCGCGGGCCGCAGCCCGACATGGGCGAGGGACAGCAGCCACTCGACGCCGACGACCGCCGCGACCGCGCGGAGGGTCACGGGCACGGGCCGGCGCACGGCGACCGAGTACAGCGAGACCAGCGCGCCGATACCGAAGTAGCCGTCCGGCCAGGCCCCCTGACCGAGCAGGAGCGTGCCCAGCGTCCAGGCCAGGGTCCGGACCGGCGCCTGCCGTCGACGGCCCAGCACGACCGTCTCCACGGCCAGGGCGACCAGGACGGCGGCGAGCCGAGGCGCCCCGGGCACCTCCTCGCCGGCCATCTCCGCGCCGCCGCACAGCCAGCCGGTCTGTCCGGCCGCCAGCAGGGCGGGGAGCAGCCGGTCGCGTAACGTCTCCATGTCGCCACGAGCGTAGGACGTGGCACGACCGCACCCTCACCCGGCCCCGGCACGAGACCGGTCTCCGCCTCGGGGTGGAGGCGCCGCGCCCGCGACGGGCCGGGATCCACGGCGGGTGTCCACGGGCAGGAGCCACCAGCACATCACCCTGGGCCGCCACCCACACGAGGGGCGCACACCGCGCCCCGGTGAGCCCTGTACGCGCCCCCTCGGGCGTGGGCAGAATGCGCTCTGCCAGAGTGACCACATGGCGGAGGCGTCGGTCCGCATCGCCCACTTCCCCGGGAAGGCAGGTCGGTCGCCGTGTTGTTGCGTCTCCCCACCTCCGTGTCCGAAGCGCAGGAATGCCTCGCCGAGGGTGCCGTGCCGATAGGCGGGGCCACCCTGGTGTGGGCCACCTGGCAGCGGGACGGATTCCCCGAACTGGCCATGTCGCTGCGCGACTTGCCCGCGGCCAACGCGGTCGGGCGCGAGGCGCTGGGCGCGGCCGTGGTGCTGCACCGCATCGACGGGGAGGTGCCGCGGGTGCTGCGCCGGGCGGCCTCCACCGTCGGCACCGGGGCCGTGCGCAGGACCGCCACCGTCGGCGGCAACATCGTCGGCAGCACCCTGCGCTGTCTGCTGCCCGCCGTCCTGGTGCTCGACGCGCGGGCCACGGTGCTCGAACCCGACCGGGTGTACGAGACCGATGTCGCCGAGGTCGTGGCCAAACGCCACCTCATGCTCGGGCTGCGCTGGCGCGAGCCCGTCGTGAGCGGCTACCACAAGACTCCCGCGGACGCGGGAGGTCCGCCGCCCTTCGTGGTGGCGACCGCCGTCCACGCCGACGGCGACGGCCGCCGGCTCCTGCGGGTCGCCGCCCGCGACGGCTACGAGGTGCTCAGCGAGGGCGTCCCGTGCGAGGCCGGCCCCGACGAGGCGCTGCACGCCCTTCACCGCACGGAGTTCGGCGCCCTGCCCGCGGAGGGCCGTGAGGTCGTCCGCCGGCAGGTCGTGGAGGTCCTGGCCCGCTGCGCCGAGGACTGACCGGGGGCCCCGTCGCCCTGGGGCCCCCGGCCGGACCCGCCGGTACGGCTGACTCGCCGCCGTACCGGCATGCGGTCCCGCGCTACCTCACGGGAACTGGGTGATCTTGGACGGGACGGTGTCCGTCCCCGAGGTCGGCGCACCCGTGTCGTTGACGACGTGCGCGTACTGTCCCTTGCCGCCCAGCGAGATCACCTGGAGGCTGTGCAGCCGCACTCCCGGTTTCACCGGGACCTGGAAGCCGTGGTGCTGCACGATCGAGGGGTCGGACGTGAAGTTGCAGTAACTCCCCAGCCCCCAGGCCTCGTGCACGTTCACCGTGTCGGCCACCTTGTAGGCCGCGTATCCGACGATGCCGTCATGGGTGACGGCGGCCGGGTTCGGGACGTCGTAGGCCTTCTCGTTCTGGAAGAAGATCGTCCGCCCGCGTTCGCCGCTCCACACGACGTCGTACTTGTTGAAGTGCTCCACGAACAGACCGGTGGCGAGGACGTCGTCGCCGTTGACCCGCAGACCGTAGTCGGCGCGGTTGGTCTCCCAGCCGACGCCCTCCCCGTGGTCGGCGCGCCAGATCCAGGTGTGGTCGATGACCACGTCGTCACTGTTGACCACCACCGAGTCGGTCGCCAGGCCGGGACCGGCACCGCCGACGCGCACGAACACGTCCTGCATGGTGGTGGGGTTGGCCGCGTGGTCGGCGCCGGACCCGGCCGGGCCGATCCGCAGCAGCGCGTCGGAGCGGACCGCGCCCGCGTCGATGAGGAATCCGGCGAGCCGGACGCCGTCGACGTCGGCCACGTGCATCGCGTCCACGCCGCCGTCGGGCACGAGTGTGGCCAGACCGAGCCCCAGCACGACCGTGTTGGCGCGGTCGACCTCGATCGCGCGGTCGAGGTGGTAGACGCCGGGCGTGAACAGCAGGTGCAGGCCCTGGGCGAGCGCCGCGTTGATGGTGGTGGCCGTCGCGCCCGGCTTGACGACGTAGAACTGGCTCAGCGGGATCGAGGTGCCGCCCGCGTTGGCCGGCCAGGACACCCCGCGCGCGTTGGTGCGCTTGGCGGGCACGAACACCTTGTAGTCGGAGCCGTCGAGGTACAGGAACGGCTTCTCGCGGGAGACCGGGGTGGTGTCCAGCGTGGTGTACGGGCCGGTGTCGAAGTTGGTGGCCGGGGCGCCCTGGACACCGGAGAACGTCATGTTCCAGACGCCGTTGGTCCAGCCGCCGACGGAGCTGTCCCGGGTGTACCACTGCTGCTGGGAGTACGGCCCCACGGTGCCGTCGATCTTGGAGTCGGCGATGTAGCCGCCCGAGGCCCAGCCGTAGCCGTTGGGCGCGAGGTTGAGGCCGCCCTGGACGTGGATCCGGCGGAACGGCGCGGCCTGCGCCACCGCCCACCGGTCGGTGCCGTTGACCGGGCGGATGGCCAGGTTCTCCGCCGAACGCCAGAAGTTCTGGGTGGCGTTGCCGTTGAACCAGCCCGCGTCGACGGTGACGTCACCGTTGATCTGGGTGTCGTCGGGGTTGAGACCGAGCCCGGAGATCGAGGTGTAGAAGCCGATCTGGGCGTTGATCCCGTTGTAGGTGCCCGGCTTCAGCAGGAACTGGTAGCGCCCGGAGCCGAACTGGTTCGACTCCTGCTGGGCGAAGATCTGGTCGAACTTCTGCTGGAGGTTCGGGGTGCCGGGGTCCACGACGATGACGTTGGGTCCCAGATCGCCGCCGCCCTCGATCGGGGGCGTGCCGCCGGTGCCGGTGTGGACGGCGACCTCCCACAGCGAGTAGCCGTACGGGGTGGCGCGGGCGGTCCCGTTGATCCGTACATAGCGGCCGGAGCCGCTGACGTCGTAACTCGCCCGGCCGCCGGTCGCGTTGGTCACGGCGCGCAGGGTGGTCCAGGTCTGTCCGTCCGAGGAGGCCTGGATCTGGAAGTCCTTCGCGTAGGCGGCCTCCCAGTTCAGGTCGATCTTGCACAGGTCCCGTACCGAGCCCAGGTCGACCCGCAGCCACTGGGGGTCGGAGGCCTGGCTGGACCAGCGGGTGCCGTCGTCGCCGTCGAACGCGGCGGAGGCGGGGGTGCCGGCGTTCTCCGTCGAGGAGGCCGAGGCGGCCTTGCCGCGCGCGGCGTTCGCGGTGTCACAGGTGGTGGGTGTGGTGCCGCCGGAGGTGCCGTAGACCTGGAACTCCCAGAGCGAGTAGCCCCAGGCGGTGGCGCGGTGCACGCCCTGCATCCGGACGTAGCGGCCCTGGCCGGACACGGCGAGGGTGTCGGTGCCGCCGTCGCCGCCGGTCACCGTGGACAGGTCCGTCCAGGCGCTGCCGTCCGCGGAGATCTGGAGTCGGTAGTCCTTTCCGTAGGCGGTCTCCCACTGGAGCACCACCTGGTTGACTGTCGCGGTGGCGCCCAGGTCGACCTGGAGCCACTGCGCGTCCGTGGCGGCGGAGGACCAACGGGTGCCGGTGTTCCCGTCCACGGCCAGGGCGGCGGCGGTGCCGGCGTTCTCGGTCGACGACGCGGTGGCCGTCCGGCCCTGGGACAGGAGGGTGTCGGCCGCGGCCGCGGACGGCTGGGTCGTCGGAAGGGTGAGCAACGCTGCCGTGGCGGCGAGCGCGACACCCAGGGATCTGAGTCTCATGCTGGTTCCCTGCGGGGGTGAGTACGGATGCGTGCGGGTGAGTGCGGGTGAGTACACGGGCGCGGGGGCGTGCGGGGGTGCCGGGGCTGAGCAAAGCGGTGGCACCACCGCTTAGTTCACGACTTGATTTAACTGATGACTTCTCTCGTCCGGCAAGCCCCGTGAAGCAGGAAACTTTTCAGGGGGTGACCGCGGCCGACTCGTGGGGGACACCGCCGCGTTCAGAGGATGACGCCGGGGGCCCACCCGAGGGCGGCCGGCCGCGCCGTCCGGGACGCCGTATCGGCACGTCCGTCCGGAGGCGCAGCCCCGCAGCCGGATCGCCGTCGCGCGGCGGCGCCCCCTCACGCACACGCAGCAGCCCGTCACGTAGCAGACCCCCGTCCGGACGGCCGCGTCCGCCGAGCCGTTCACCGACCGCGCGCCGGGCGCGGACCGGCCGGTCGCCCCGGCCGCGCCCCGACCGCGGCCCGGTCCCGACGACACGGCCACGCCCGGCGCACCGGGAGGACGCGGGTCGGACAGCGGTGACCGGCAGGTCGAGGAGGCGGACCAGGGTGCGCAGGACCCCGTCGTCGTTGTCGGAGGGTGCCCGGCGGCGGGCGCAGCCCCTCCTCGGCGTCCACGCGGACGGCGCCCCGGAGAAGCGCACCCGGCCGGCCCTCCCGAGACGGCCTTGACCTGCCGGTTCCCGCGCGGAACGGTGTCCGGGGGGTTTGATCCGGCGGATCGGGTCAACCGGTTAGCCATGACCCAGTCGACGCGGGAGACGGAACGGAAGTACGAGGTGCCGGCATCGGGCGGGATCCCCCGCCTGCCGGCACTGACCGGCGCGGGCACCGGCTGGTCACTCGTCGACGGGGGCGCCCACGACCTCGACGCCGTGTACTACGACACCCCCGACCTGCGTCTGCTCGGCGCCCGCGCGACCCTGCGCCGCCGCACGGGCGGCCCCGACGCCGGCTGGCACCTGAAACTGCCGCTGGACGACGACACCCGCGAGGAGATCCGCGCACCCCTGGGGACGAACGATCACGGCAACCCGGACGACGTCCCGGACAGCCTGCGCGACCTGGTCCTCTCCCGGACCCGCGGCGTCCGCCTCGAACCGGTGGTCCGCCTGCGCACCGAACGGACCGTGCGCGAACTGGTCGACGCCGACGGCGCCCTCCTCGCCGAGCTGACCCTGGACCGGGTCCGCGCCGACTCGCTGCGGGGCGACCGCGGGCACGCCGACTGGACCGAGCTGGAGGTCGAAGCGGTCGCCGAGGACACCGCCCGCACCGTCCTCGGACGCGTGGAGAAGGCGCTCCGCAAGGAGGGCTTCACCCGCTCGGCGGCCCCGTCCAAGGCGGCCCGGGCCCTGACCGAGACCGCACCCGGCACGGTGGCGGCCCCGCGGACCCCCGCCGGCACCGCACCCCGCACCGCCGGCGAGCACGTGCTGGCCTACCTGGCCGAACAGGCCCGAGCCGTCGTGGACCTCGACCCGGCGGTACGGCGGGGCCTGCCGGACTCGGTGCACGGGATGCGCGTCGCCTGCCGCCGACTGCGCAGCTGCCTGCGCTCCTACCGCCCCCTCCTCGACGCCGAGGTCACCGAGCCGGTCCGGGCCGAACTGAAGTGGCTCGGCGGCGAACTGGGCGCCGAACGCGACCACGAGGTACTGCTGCTCCGGTTGCGCGGCGGCGTCGACGCCCTGCCCGGCGAACTGGTCCTCGGCCCGGTCTCCGCCCGGCTCCAGGCCTGGGACGCCGCCCGCGCGGCCGAAGCCCGCGACCGGACCCTGGCGGCACTGTCCTCCCCCCGTTACGTGGCCCTCCTGGAGGCCCTGGACCGGCTCACCGGCCATCCGCCGCTGCGCCCGAAGGCCGCCCGGAAGGCGGCCAAGGTCCTGCCCGCGGCGCTCGTGAAGGAGCACGACCGCCTGGCCCGCCGCGTCGAGCGCGCCCTGCGGACGCCTCCCGGCCCCGAGCGCGACGCCGCCCTCCACCAGGCCCGCAAGGCGGCCAAACGCGTCCGCTACGCGGCCGAGGCGGCCCGCCCGGCCCTCGGCGGCCCCGCGAAACGCCTCGGCAGGCGCGGCAAGGCCGTGCAGACGGCGCTCGGCGATCACCACGACAGCGTCGTGGCCCGCGAGGCCCTGCGCCGCCAGGCCGTCGCGGCCCACCGGGCCGGCGAACCCGGATTCACCTGGGGTCTGCTGTACGGCCGGGAGCAGGCCGGGGCCGCCGACCGCGAACGGGAGCTGCCGGGGTTGTGCCGGGCCGCCACGCGCGGCGGCCTGCGCGAGGCGCTGCGCTCCTGACCCGCCGGGAGCCGACGCGCGAAGAGGCCCGCGCCCGCACCGTGCGGACACGGTGCGGGCGCGGGCTTCGGAACCGCCGGACGGAGCGCTAGGAGGCGTCGGTCACGTCCGTGACCCGCCAGCGCTGGTTGGAGCCGGAGTTGGGCTGCCAGGTCGTGACCGCGGCGCCCTCGTTCGTCGCCTGGCCGCCGACCTCCAGGACCCGGCTGGTCGCCGGGTTCACCAGGGTCCAGGTGCCGTCACCGGTGGTCGACATGACCCACTCGGTCGCCGGGTCGCGCTCTCCCGTGTCGGGCTCGACCACGGGGACGTTGTCGCGGACGGCCAGCCGCTTGCCCTCGGCCGGGTTGGCGAACACGTACCGCTGGCGGGCGCCGGTCTCGCCGTACCGGGCGTCGAGCCGCCACTGCTGGGCGGTGCCGCCGGTGCCGGTGCCGAGGACCAGGCTCGTGCCGTTCGGGGCCACGGTGACCGCCTTGCCGCTCTGCACGCCGGTCAGCGTGTAGGTGTGGCCCTTGCGGATCAGCGGGGCGTCCTTCGCCACCCCGGACACGCCCTTGACGGCGAAGGAGGTCACCGACTGGGCGGGCACGGTGAAGGTGGCCCTGCGGTCGCTGACCGCCACCGGCGCCTGCGGCTGGAGCTTGCCGTCGGCGCTGGTCACCACCGGGGTCACGGTCGCGTTCCTGGCGACCTTGCGGAACTTCGACAGGTCGATGGTGACGGTGCGGGCCTCGGCCGTGCTGTTGACGTGGACGAGCGAGGCGCCCTTGCCGTCCGCGGTGACGGCGGCGGCGCTGGAGGTGTCGTCCACCTTGATCAGCTTGTCGCCGGGCTTGATGAAGTGCGTGAAGTTGCGGGCGGTGTCGAACTTGGTGTTGGTGTGGATCGGGCAGGACGCGAGCGTGTCCTTCGAGGTGCAGCTGAACGGGAGCTGGATGCTGCCCCAGTTGCCGCCCTTCGCGGACTCGCCGCCCGGCTTCATGTTGTCGTAGTCCTCGACCGGCTGCCAGAACACCCAGGCCCTGGGCTCCAGTTCACGGAGGTCGTTGACCATCTGCTGGGCGAGACCGAGCCCCGGACGCATGTCGGTGAAGCTCTGGCCGTCGCCCCAGTCGCCCTCGACCTCGCTCATCCACAGCGGCTTGTCGGCCGCCTTGGCCAGGTCCCGCACGGCCGTGCGCTGACCGGTGCCGTAGGTGTGGACGTTCATCTGGTCGACGAGGTCACGGGAGGCCTGCGAGTAGGAGTTCCAGTTCGTCGCGAAGATGCCCGGGTTGGTCTCGTCCATCGCCGAGATGTCCGCCTTGACCTTCGCCTTCTTCAGCGCCGGGGCCAGGGCGGCGAGGACCTTCTGCTGGACCTGGGGGCCGATGTGGGCGCCCTCCTGACGGCCGCCGACCGGCTGGCCGTCCGCACCGAGACGGGTGCCCCAGTAGTTGGTGTTCGGCTCGTTGAACGGGTCGATCGTGTCGACCTTGATGCCCTCGGCCTTCTCCAGCCGCTTGGTCGCACCCGCCAGATAGGCGGCGAAGTCGTCGACGGACTCGGGCTTGAGCTGCTCGGCGCTGGAGTCGAACCCGCCGGAGACGTAGCCGCTGACGGTCATGAACCACGGCGGGGAGTTGCTGAACGTCTCCCAGTGGTCGATGTCGTTCTTGATCCGGTCGACCCACCAGCGCTGGTTGGCGTCGGCGTCCTTGTTCCAGTCGGCCGGGTCGTCGGCGCTCCACCAGTCGGTGTCCGTGCGGGTGGTGCCCGCGGGCGCCTTCCACCAGCCCTCGACCGCGCCGCCGGCGCGCAGGTAGTCCTTGACGTCCGGGGCGTTGCCGCCGCCGATGTTGTACCGGGCGATGTTGAGCGCCAGCCCGTCGTCGCCGAAGAGGAGCTTCGCCAGCTTCTCCCGTATCTCCGGCGGGTAGTCGCCGGTCGCGTTGGCGAACCAGACGAGGCTGGTGCCCCAGCCCTCGAACCTCTCCTGCTGGTACGACGGGTCGGGCTGCACGGTCACGGACGCGGCGGCCTCGGCCTGCGCCGGAACGGCGAGCAGGGCGGCCCCCGTGGCCAGCGCGGTCAGTCCGGCGGCCCCGAGGGTCCGTCCGGTACGGGTACGGCGTGCCATCTGTTCTCCCAACTGCGGTGCGGTCGCTGCATGGGCCCCTCCCGCCGAGGAGCGGGAGGGGATGGCCCCCGGCACGGGTGCGTGGCGTGCCGAGGAGTGGTGCGGGGTGGAGGTGCGCGCCCGGCTCGACGGGCGGCGCGTCTCAGCCGGCGGGCCGGCGCGGTACGGCTCTCAGCCGGCGGCCTGGCGCAGTACGGCGACCTCGCGCGGCCCGAGCACCAGAGCGCCGTCGGTGCCGCGGGTGCCGACCAGGACGTCCCCGGAGACCCCGGTGACGGGAACCGTGTCGTCGGTGCGGTTGACCAGGAACAGGAACCGTCCCTGGTCCCCGCGCCGGACGGTCAGTTCGACCCGCCCGCGTGCCTCCCCCACCAGCTCGCCGGCGACCCCGGCCGGCTCCAGCAGCCGCGGCAGCAGCGAGGTGAGCCCCTCGACGCCGAGGCGGGTGGAGACGTAGGACGCCGAACCCTCGCCCGTGGGGCGGCGGGTGACGGCGGGGCGCCCCGCCTGCGCGCCCGTGCGGTAGCGGGACAGGACCTCGGTGTCGGTGTCGGCGACGCTGATCTGGTCGGTCCACAGGGTGCCCGTGGTGCCGTCGTCCAGGTCCACGCTCTCCCCGGCCGTCAGCGGTGCGAACTCCTCGACGCGGATGCCGAGCAGCTCGCGCAGGGCGCCCGGATAGCCGCCCAGCCAGACGTGGTCGTGCTCGTCGACGACGCCGGAGAAGTACGTGGTGATCAGGTGGCCGCCCCGCTCGGCGTACCGCGTCAGCTCCTTCGCCAGCTCGGCGGGCACCATGTGCAGCACCGGCGCGATCAGCACCTGGTGCCGGGAGAGGTCGGCGCGGGTGGTGACGAGGTCGGCGCGGACGCCGAGGGCGAGGAGCGCCGAGTACCAGTCGAGCGCCTCCTGCCGGTAGTCGAGCAGCGAGGTGGGGTGCGAGTCCTGCTCGCTGGCCCACCACGACTCCCAGTCGTACAGGACGCCGACCCGGGCGCTCTCCCGCTCGGTCCCGGCGACCGGCGCGAGGGTCCTCAGGGTGGCGCCGAGCGCCGCCACGGCGCGGAACAGGTCGCTGTCCGCGCCGGCGTGCGGGACCATCGCCGAGTGGTACTTCTCGGCGCCGGCCGCGGACTGCCGCCACTGGAAGAAGCACACCGCGTCCGCGCCGTGCGCCACGTGCAGCAGCGCGTCGCGGGCGAGGTCGCCGGGCCGCTTGGCCACGTTGACCGGCTGCCAGTTCACGGCGCTGGTGGAGTGCTCCATCAGGAACCAGGGCCGCCCGCCGGCGATGCCGCTGACGAGGTTCGCCGAGAAGGACAGCTCGTCGCGGTCCTGCGGTCCGGGGTGGACGTAGTGGTCGTTGGAGACGAAGTCGATCTCCTCCGCCCAGTCCGGGTAGTTCATGCCTTTGGTGCCGCCCATCACCATGAAGTTGGTGGTGACCGGAACGTCGGGCGTCAGCTCGCGCAGGACCTCCCGCTCGGCGCGCAGGTAGTCCTTGAGCGCGTCGGAGGAGAAGCGCTTGAAGTCAAGCTGCTGCGTCGGGTTGGGGTGCGAGGCGGCCAGCCGCGGCGGCAGGATCTGCTCCCAGTCGCTGTAGCGCTGCGACCAGAACGCCGTGCCCCACGCGTGGTTGAGGGCCTCCAGCGTGCCGTAGCGGGCGCGCAGCCAGCCGCGGAAGGCGCGGGCCGCGTCGTCGGAGTAGTCGTAGACGTTGTGGCAGCCCAGCTCGTTGGAGATGTGCCAGGCCACCAGCGCGGGGTGGTCCTTGTACCGGGCCGCCAGCTCCCGCACCAGCCGCAGGGCGTGCTCGCGGAAGACGGGGGAGGTGGGCCGCCAGTGCTGGCGGGCGCCCGGCCACACCGTCTCGCCGCTCGCCGTCACCGGCAGGATCTCCGGGTGGGCGGTGGTCAGCCAGGGCGGCGGGGAGGCGGTCGCGGTGGCCAGGTCGACGCCGATGCCGCCGGCGTGCAGAAGGTCCATGACCTCGTCGAGCCAGCCGAAGTCCCAGGTGTCCTGGTCCGGCTGGATCCGGGCCCAGGAGAAGATCGCCACGGACACCACGGTGACGCCGGCCTCGCGCATCAGCCGTACGTCCTCCTCCCACACGTCCCGGGGCCACTGCTCGGGGTTGTAGTCGGCGCCGTAGGCCAGACGCGGGGCGGAGTCACCGTCCGCCCCGCGGCGGCGGGAGTGGAGGGTGGAGATCATGGCGGTCCTTCCGGGGTGTGGTGCACGGGGGCGGCGCGGAGATCGCCCGCGCCGCCCTGCGTCTGTCGCTGTCCTACTTCTCGACGGTGAAGCCCTGCTCCTCGCCGTACTTCACCGAGGCGTCCTGCCAGGCCTTCAGACCGTCCGAGAGCTTGGTCCCGGAGACGTAGGCCTTGCCGACGGTGTCGTTGAAGATCGAGTTGGCGTACTGCTGGAACGGCAGGTACGACCAGTCGTCGGCGACGTTCGCGGCGGACTCGGCGAAGATCTTGTTCGCCTCCTGGCCACCGAAGTAGTCGAACTTGGTGCTCTGGAACTCGGCGGACTGCAGCTCCGCCGTGGTGGCCGGGAAGGCGCCCTGCTTGACACGGGTCTGCACGCCGGCACCGGAGTTCGCGTACTCGACGAAGGCGTACGCGAGTTCCTTGTTCTTGCCGAGCGACGGGAGGGTCAGCGAACTGCCGCCGTTCTCCGCGCTGGCCTTGTCGCCCTTGGTCCACGCCGGCATCGGCGCCGCGCGCCAGTCACCGGCCGCGTTCGGCACACCGGTGACGAAGTTGGCGGGCATCCAGGCGCCGGTGGTCAGGGTGGCGATGGTGCCGTCGCCCAGGCCCTTGTACCAGTCGTCGGTCCAGCCGTTGATCGGCGAGACGAGCTTCTCGTCGATGAGCTGCTGCCAGGTGTCCGTGTACTTCTTGGCGCCCGCGTCGTTGAAGTCGATCTTCACGTTGGTGCCGTCGACCTTGTAGGGGCGCGAACCGGCCTGCCACAGCAGGCTGGTGGTGAAGCCCGCGTCACCGGCGTCGTTGGCGATGTAGACCTTGGGGTCGGCCTTGTGCAGCGCCCGCGCGGCGTCGACGTACTCGTCCCAGGTGGTGGGGACGGCGATCTTGTACTTGTCGAAGACCTTCTTGTTGTAGAACATCGCCATCGGGCCGGAGTCCATCGGCAGGCCGTAGACCGCCTTGTCCTCGGTGACGGCGTTCCACGGGCCCGGCGTGTACTTGGACGCCAGCTTGTCGGCGCCGAAGGGGACCAGGTCGGACAGGCCCTTGGTGAGCGCGTACTGGCTCACCGCGAAGTACTCGACCTGCGCGACGTCCGGGACGCCCTTCTCGGCCGAGATGGCGTTCGACAGCGCGGTGTAGTGCTTGTCGCCCGACCGCTCGCTGACCAGCTTGATCTTGACCTTGGGGTACTTCTTCTCGAAGTCGGCGGCGACCGTCTTCAGCGTGGGCTCCCAGGCCCACACCGTCACGGTGCCGCCCTTCTTCAGGGCCGCCTGGATGTCCGAGGCGGAGACCGCCTTGCCGGCGGAGTCGTCGTCCGAGCCGCCGCAGGCGGTGGCGCCCAGGGCGAGGGTGGACAGGAGGGCGATGCCGCGGAGCAGGCGGCTGGTCTTTCTGCGCATGGAGGTGCTTCCACTTCTTCGTGGTGGGGCGGGGTGAGGGTGGTGGTGCGCGGTGTGGGGCTGAACGTGGGGCTTGGGGCGCGGCCCGGGGGCCGCGGGATCACTCCTTGACGCTGCCCGCGGCGAGACCCGACTGCCAGTACTTCTGGAGCAGCAGGAACGCGGCGATGAGCGGCAGGATGGTGAGCAGCGAACCGGTGATCACCAGGTTGAAGATGACGTCGCCGCCGATGGTCTCGGCCTGCGAGTTCCACGCGCTCAGACCGAGCGTCAGCGGATACCAGTCCGAGTCCTTGAGCATGATCAGCGGCAGGAAGTAGTTGTTCCAGGTGGCGACCGTGGTGAACAGCAGCACGGTCACGATGCCGGGGGCGAGCAGCGGCAGGGCCACCGTGAAGAAGGTGCGCGCCTCGCCGGCCCCGTCGATGCGGGCGGCCTCGAGGAGTTCGGTGGGGATGGCCTCGGTGGCGAACACCCACATCAGGTACAGGCCGAACGGCGAGACCAGGGAAGGGATGATCACCGCCCACGGGGTGTCCGTCAGGCCCATCTTGCTGAACATCAGGAAGGTGGGCACCGCCAGGGCCGTCCCCGGGACCGCCACCGCGCCGATGACCGTGGCGAAGATGCCGCGCTTGCCGGGGAAGTCGAACTTCGCCAGCGCGTAACCGCCGAGCACCGCGAGGAAGGTGGCCCCGCCGGCGCCGAGCACCACGTACAACAGGGTGTTCAGCAGCCAGCGCGTGAACACGCCGTCGTCGTAGGTGAACGTGGAACGGATGTTGTCCCACAGCGCGAAGTCGTCGGCGAACCACATGCCGGACGAGTCGGCCAGACCGGCCTGCGTCTTGGTGGCGTTGATGGCCAGCCAGATCAGCGGTACGACGGTGTAGAGGACGATCAGCGAGGTCAGCACCGTCAGCAGCACACTGCGCCGGGGCTTCCCGGCGGAGGGCTTGCGCGGCTTGCGCAGCCGCGGGGCCTTCGGGCCGGGACCCGAGGTCTTCGCGGGTGCGGACGGGGAGGCGGTGGTGAGAGGGCTGCTCATCGGGTCACGCTCCCTTGCGCATGCCGCGCAGCTGCACGACGTAGGCGATCACCATCGTGATCAGGCCCATGATGATGGCCACCGTCGCGGAGTAGTTGTGCTGCTGGCCGTTGAAGGACAGCGAGTACGTGTAGAAGTTCGGCGTGTAGTCGGTGGTGATGGCGTTGCGGGCCAGTGGCCGCAGGATGTTCGGCTCGTTGAACAGCTGGAAGCTGCCGATGATGGAGAAGATCGTCGCGATGACGAGGGCGCCCCGGATCGCGGGCAGCTTGATCGCGGTGATCACGCGGATCTGTCCGGCGCCGTCGATCTCGGCCGCCTCGTACAGCGAGTGCGGGATGACCCGCAGCGCCGAGTAGAAGATCAGCATGTTGTAGCCGACGAACTCCCAGGTGACGATGTTGCCGATGGACGCGAGCACCAGGTCGGGGGAGAGCGGGTCGGGCAGCGAGACGCCGAACGCCTCGTTGACGTCACCGACGAGGCCGTACTTCGTGCCGTACATGAAGCCCCACATGAGGGTGGCGACCACGGCGGGCACCGCGTACGGCAGGAAGATCGTGATGCGGAAGAAGCTCTTGCCGTAGAGCCGGCCGCTGTCCAGCGCCAGCGCCACCAGCAGGGCGATGCCCAGCATGATCGGCACCTGGATGGCCAGGAACAGCGACACCCGCCCGAGCGCGCCCCAGAACTGGTCGTCCTTGAGCGCCTGCGAGTAGTTGTCGAGGCCGACGAAGCGCGTGCCGCCGATGAGCTGGTCGCGGAAGAGGCTGAGGTAGATCGAATACACGATCGGGGCCAGGAAGACCAGGGCGAACACGGCCACGAAGGGACCGATGAAACCCCAGCCCGTCCACGAGCGGCGGTCCCGTTTCGCCGGAGGGGGCGCCGGCCGCGGCTCGGCGGCCACCGGCGGTTGCAGCGTCGTCATGTCGTTCCTCGCTCATCCAGTCCTGGAGCCCGCGGTGCCGCGCCGACGTGCCGTGCGCACCGCCACGATGTTTGCGTAAACATCAGCCACCGCGAAGAGTCGGCCTGCTGTTATGTTTACGTAAACATCTGATGGCGGCATGTCTACACTGCCCCGATAACCATGGTCAAGGGTCATCTGAGGAGACCCTGGAAGCTGCGGCGACAGAAAGAGGGGGGCAACGCGTGGAGATGGCTGAAAGAGCCCCGGCGAACGGAGCCGGGACGGCCATGGGCCCGGCCGGGGGCGCTCCGGAGCCGGGCAGCGCGGTGCGACGCGCTCGCGGCCGTGGCCGGACCACCGCCTCGATGGCGGACGTGGCGCGCCTGGCGGGCGTGTCCTCGCAGACGGTCTCCCGGGTCTCCAACGGCTACGCCGGTGTGAACGAGGAGACCCGGCGACAGGTCCTCGCCGCCATGAAGGAGCTGGGCTACCGGCCCAACAGCGCGGCCCGTGCCCTCAAGCGCGGCGAGTTCCGCACGATAGGCGTGATCACCTTCACGCTCTCCACGACCGGCAACGTGCGCACCCTGGAGGCCATCGCGACCTCCGCCGCCGCCGAGGGCTACGCGGTGACGCTGCTGCCGGTCGCCGTGCCGACCCAGGACGAGGTGCGCGGCGCGTTCTCCCGCCTCGAGGAACTCGCCGTCGACGCGGTCATCGTCATCATGGAGGTCCACCTGCTGGACGCGGCGACGGTCACCCTGCCGCCGCACGTCCAGGTCGTGGTCGTCGACTCCGACGCCGGCAGCCACTACACCGTCGTCGACACCGACCAGTCCGGCGGCACCCGCACCGCCGTCCAACACCTCCTGGACCTGGGCCACCTGACGGTCTGGCACCTGGCGGGGCCCGAGGACTCCTTCGCCGCCCAGCGCCGCGCCGACGCCTGGCGCGGAGCGCTCACCGACGCGGGCCGTCCCACGCCGCCCCTCGTCCGCGGGGACTGGTCGGCCGAGTCGGGCTACCGCGCCGGTCTCGACCTCGCGGCCCGCGAGGAGTGCACCGCCGTCTTCGCGGCCAACGACCAGATGGCCCTCGGCCTGTTGCGCGCCCTGCACGAACGCGGGCGGCGCGTCCCCGAGGACGTCAGCGTGATCGGCTTCGACGACATCCCGGAGGCCGGCTCCTTCCTGCCTCCGCTGACCACCCTCCACCAGGACTTCGCCGAGGTCGGCCGCCTCTGCGTGCAGGCCGTCCTGCGCAAGATGCGCCGGGACGGCCCGCAGCGCGGCACGACGCTCGTACCGACCCGGCTGGTCGTCCGCTCCAGCACGGCGCCGCCGCCGGGCGTCGCCCGCGTCGGGGAGCTGCCGCCGGCCGGGGGACCGGGGGAGCGCTGAGCCCAGCGGGGCGGGGCCGGGGACCCGGAGAGCGCTGAGCCCAGCGGGGCGGGGCCGGAGTGAGACCCCGGAGCGCGGGGTGTCCCGCGAGGGTGCCGGCGTGGAGGGGGGTGGCGTTACAGGCGTCACCCCCGCCTACAGGCGTCACCCCCGCCTACAGGCGCCCGGCGGGCCGTCCCCCCTACACCAGGTCAAGTTCCCGGTGCCGTTCACCCACCGCGCGGGCCGCCGTGCGCCAGGCGACCGTGACGGCGGTGCGGGCGGCCGCCGTGCCCGTGTGGGCCTCCGCGGGGAGTCGCAGGGGGGCGCCCACGTGGACGTGGAAGTGGGGGCGGCGTACCGGTGCGGTGAGAGCGCCCGCCATCTGCTTGGCCGTCGAGCCCGAGGAGATCCGGCGGGCGCCGACGTGGCCCACCGGCACCACCAGCGCGCCGGACACCCGCGCGAGCCGGGCGAGTCCGGTGCGGAACGCCTCCGGCGGGCCCGGGGCGGCGTCCTTGCGGGCCGGCAGGCCGCCCTCCCCGTAGAGCAGCACGTGCCGGCCCCCGGCGAGCGCCTCGGCCGCGGCGTCGAGGGCGTTCGCGGCGCGCGCCGAGCGGCGGTGGACGGGGATGTGGCCCTCGCGGGCCAGCGCCCGCCCGAGCACCGGTACCCGCCACAGCCCCGCGGTCGCCATCACCACCGGCTCCAGCCCCAGCCCGCGCAGCGCGGCCAGGACGACCGCGGGGTCGGCCAGGGAGTCGTGGTTGGCCGCGAAGATGGTGCCCGCGGACAGACGCATGCGCAGTTCACTGGTCACGGTGAGGCGCCCGAACAAGGGCACCAGGGAGGAGGCGGCGCGGGTCAGCACGGCGGGCCCTTTCCGGTGGGGAGGGAGAGTGCGCCCAGTCTCGTGGCGGCACGGCCACCGCGCCTGAGTACGCCTACTCAGACAGCCGTACGATCTCTTGCGGATTCCGCCGTGTTCGCGGCCCGGTCGGGGGCATCCGCACAACGACGGACCCGACCGGGCCGACACCGGTACCCACTACCCCCCGAAGGGACGGACATCGTGCTGGCCATCATCGCGGCGGTGGCGTTCTTCATCGCCTTTCTGATCAATGCGGCGGAGATCTCGACCAACGACACGTTCACCTCCACCAACATCATGCTGCTCGGCCTGACTCTGCTAGCCCTCCACGTGGCCGGCATCGGCGCCGGCTGGTCGGCGCGCGGCCGCAGACGCTGAGGGAAAGGCCGGTCGGGCCCGTCCCCGCTGTCCGGGGGCGGGCCCTCGCGGAGTCGGACCTCGGACAGCGGCGCGCCGAGGACGGGCGGCAGCGCCGTCGACCGCCGTACCCGCGCTCCCGTGACGCCCTGCCGACCAGTGGGTCCGGTCACCTTCCGGTGGCCGGGCGGACTCGGGGTAGGCGGAAGGGAACCCAGGAAAGGATCGTCATGACGACCTACGTGATCAGCGTCCCCGGCACCTTCACCACCGGCGTCGACGCGGACACCCGGTCCCGGATCAGCCGCTCCCTGAGTCCGGCCGACCCGCACCGCACGCAGATGGGCAACAGCGAGGACCTCGACGCGCTCTCCCTGAACGACGACGACACGTTCACCATCCGGCTGACCGTGGAGGCGGACACCGCGCCGCACGCCGAGGAGAGCGCGCGACTGCTCGCCCAGTCGGCCCTGCGCGACTCCGGGCTGGACGAGAGCGACGCTCCGCTGGGACCGGCGGCGGTCACCGGCATCGACTCCGACGTCTGAGCCCCGCCGGGCGCGGCAGGCGCCGGCACGGCTTGGGAACGTCTGCCGGGCGCGGAAGGCGCCGGTACGGCATCCGGGAAACGTCTGCCGGGTGCGGAAGGTCGCGCGAACCGCTGCCGGGAACATCCGCCGAGCGCGGGGCCCCGGAACCGCCTCGGGGGAACGTCCTTCGAGCCCGATCGGCCCCGGAACCGCTTGGGAAGCGTCCGCCGAGCGCGGAAGGCGTGCGAAGCCGCTCTCCGGGACGTCTGTCGCGAGCCGCGCCGGGCACCCGCAGGACCACGACCACAGGGAGACAGGGAGGACATCGTGAGCGAATACCGAGAGCACAGCGTCCCGACCGCCGGACACACCCCGGACGACGACCTGACCGGCTACCAGGTGGACGCCAGGGACGGCCATGCGGGAAAGGTCAGCAAGTACTCCGCCGACCTCGGCCCGCAGTTCCTGGTCGTGCGCACCGGCGTCTGGTTCCTCGGCAAGGACGTGGTGGTCCCGGCGGACACCGTCATGGGCGTCGACCACGAGGCGCGCATCGTGCAGGTGTCCCGGACGAAGGACGAGGTCAGGTCGGCGCCCGTGTTCGACGTGGACACGTATCTCGGCGACCCCCGCCACCGCGACCAGCTCGGCGGCCGGCACGGTTCGGGTCACTGACCCCGGCGCCGCTCGGCACCCCGGCGCCGCTCGGCACCCCGGCACCCCGGCGCCGCCCGGCACCACGGTGCGGACCGGGGCGCGGACCGGGGCCCCCTCGCGGACCGGCCGTCCGACGGGGAAAGATGGGACGGCGAGCGACGGATCAATCCATGCGGAGGAACGGACCATGCAGCACGAACGAGCGGGCCGGCCGGCCGGCCCCGAGGACCTCGTCGACGTGGCCCGGCTGGTCACCGCCTACTACGCGCTGCACCCCGACCCCGCCGACCCGGCGCAGCGGGTGGCGTTCGGCACGTCCGGGCACCGCGGCTCCTCCCTGAACACGGCGTTCAACGAGGACCACATCGCCGCGACCAGCCAGGCCATCTGCGAGTACCGCACCGCGCAGGGCACCGACGGCCCCCTCTTCCTGGGCGCCGACAGCCACGCCCTGTCCGAGCCCGCCCGGGTCACCGCCCTCGAGGTGTTCGCCGCCAACGACGTGCACGTGCTCATCGACAGCGCCGACGGCTACACGCCCACCCCGGCCGTCTCGCACGCCATCCTCACCCACAACCGGGGCCGTACGGCGGGCCTCGCGGACGGCGTGGTCGTCACCCCCTCGCACAACCCGCCGGGCGACGGCGGCTTCAAGTACAACCCGCCCAGCGGCGGACCGGCCGGCTCGGACGCGACCTCCTGGGTCCAGGACCGCGCCAACGAGATCATCGCGGCCGGCCTCAAGGACGTACGCCGCGTGCCCTACCGTCGGGCGCTCGCCGCTCCGGGCACCGGCCGCCACGACTTCCTCGGCGCCTACGTCGCCGACCTGCCGGCCGTCCTGGACCTGGACGCGATCCGCGCCGCGGGCGTCCGCATCGGCGCCGACCCGCTGGGCGGGGCATCGGTCGCCTACTGGGGCCGTATCGCCGAGGAGCACCGGCTCGACCTGACCGTGGTCAACCCGCTCACCGACCCGACCTGGCGGTTCATGACGCTGGACTGGGACGGCAAGATCCGCATGGACTGCTCGTCGCCGTACGCGATGGCCTCGCTCATCGCGCAGCGGGACCGCTTCGACATCGCCACGGGCAATGACGCCGACGCCGACCGGCACGGCATCGTCACCCCGGACGCGGGCCTGATGAACCCCAACCACTACCTGGCCGCCGCCATCGCCTACCTGTACGCCCACCGGGAGCAGTGGCCCGACGGCACGGGGATCGGCAAGACGCTGGTGTCGTCGTCGATGATCGACCGGGTGGCCGCCGATCTCGGCCGCCGACTCGTCGAGGTGCCCGTCGGCTTCAAGTGGTTCGTGGACGGTCTGGTCGACGGCTCGCTCGGCTTCGGCGGGGAGGAGTCGGCCGGCGCGTCCTTCCTGCGCCGCGACGGTTCGGTGTGGACCACCGACAAGGACGGCATCATCCTGGCACTCCTCGCCTCCGAGATCACCGCCGTCACCGGGAAGACCCCGTCGGAGCAGTACGCGGCTCTCACGGCACGTTTCGGCGAACCCGCCTACGCCCGGATCGACGCCCCGGCCACCCGCGAGGAGAAGGCGCTGCTCGCCAAGCTCTCGCCCGCTCAGGTCACCGCCGACACCCTGGCGGGGGAGCCCGTCACCGGCGTCCTCACCGAGGCGCCCGGCAACGGCGCGGCCATCGGCGGCATCAAGGTCACCACCGAGAACGCGTGGTTCGCCGCCCGCCCCTCCGGCACCGAGGACGTGTACAAGATCTACGGCGAGTCCTTCCTGGGCCCCGACCACCTCCGCCAGGTGCAGGAGGAGGCCAGGGACGTGGTGATGACGGCCCTCGGCGGCTGACGCACGGGGCCGCGCCGCGGTGCGGACGACGGCGCCGCGGAACGCGCCGTCTCCCGCACCCGGCGTCGGCCACCCTTGCCGTTCGTCCGCGCGTACTCGGCGTCCGCCGTACGCGCCCTTCATCCGCCCGTACCCGACGTCAGCCACATGCGCGGCGCCTCCCGCGCCGGCCCGGTGCCACGGGCGCGCAGCGAGGGCAGGGCAGGGCAACGGGCCGTGAGGGCCGGTTCGGGGCCGGACATGCACCTCGGCAGGGCCCCGAGCGGGCGCACCGGCGGGCGTACCGGCGGGCGGCGCCACGGTGACCGGCCGACCGGCACCGACCGCCCGTCACGAGGACCTGGCCTGCGGGCAGCACGCAGGACCGGGTCACGCGCGCCTTCGACGCCCCGCCCCGCCCGCTGGTGACGGTCCCGGCCCCCGAGGTCCCGCGCTGTCGAACTCCCGGAGCATGTCGGTATCATCCAGTAAACGTAAAATGCGAGGTTCGCCCCGAAGGGGCTACCGTCCTCTCCCTCTCCGGAGTGAGCCATGTCCCGCAAGCGCCCGACGGACGACGGCGACGAGCTGCTGGCCAGGCTCGGTTCGCTCACCGCCCAGGCGCGCGAACGCGCGGAACGGCAACGGTCCCGCGTCGAACTGGCCATCGCCCTCCAGCGCGGCATGCTCCCGAGGGACCTGCCCACCGCCCGCGGCTACCGGCTCGCCGTCCGGTACGCGCCCGCCTACCACGGCCTCAACGTGGGCGGTGACTGGTACGACGCCTTCCGGATGTCCGACGGCCGCATCGGCCTGTCCATCGGCGACGTCCAGGGCCACAACATCGAGGCGACCGCCTTCATGGGCCAGGTCCGGGTCTGCCTGCGCGCCCTCGCCTCCGTCACCAGCGAGCCCGGCGAACTCCTCGCCGCCACCAACGACCTGCTGCTCTCCCTCGGCGGCGACCTCTTCGCCACGTGCACCTTCATGCGCCTCGATCCGGCGACCGGAGTGCTGGAGAGTGCCCGCGCCGGTCACATCCCGTGCGTGTGGGCCACGGCGGACGGCAGGTCCGGCGTGGCCCACGACGAGGGCGGACCGCCACTCGGCGTCCAGGAGGGGATGGAGTACCCGGTCACCCGTTACCGGCTCACCCACGGCGGGGTGTTCGTGCTGCTCACCGACGGCGTCGTGGAAGGACCGTCGATGAGCGTCGAGGAGGGCCTGGACCAGGTCGTACGCCTGGCCGGCATCGCCGCCGTCGCCGGTCTGGAGGCCCATGCCCTGGCCAACGCCGTGATGAAGGGCGCCGAGCGCGTCGGCCACGAGGACGACGCGGCCGTCCTGGTCGTCGGACACGACGGGATCCCGCACGGGTAGCACGCAGGGACCGGGGAGGACCGGGCCGGAGCGGTTGCGAAGGGACAGCGGCTCCGAAGGGGTGGGGGACCGGGATCCCGGACGGCGGGGACGGCGGGAACGGCGGGATCCCGGCCGACGGGAACCGGAATGCCGGCCGGGAAGGGCGACGCGTTAAGCCAGAGGGCCGGTCCACGCGCCTCTCGCCTCGCCGTCGGCACCGGCCCGGTGTCTGATGACTGCTGTGGTGGGTACCAGCGATCTGCGCCGGCCGGCCGTCCTCGCCGCGGAGACGGCGGCGGTCGCGGTCTGCTACTACGCGGCCGGGAAGCTGGGCCTGCTGCGCCAGCTCGTCGTCGAGGGCGCGATCTTCACCCCCATCTGGCCGCCCTCGGGCGTGGCCGTGGCGTGCCTGCTGATCCTCGGACTCCGCTGCTGGGCGGGGATCGCGCTCGGGGCGCTCCTGGTCATCCTGTCGATCACCTCGCCCGACCCGGCCCTCGTCTTCAACCTGGCGGGCAACACCGCCGCCCCCGTCTGCGCCTACCTGATGCTGCGCAGGGTGGGTTTCCGCAGCGACCTGGCCCGCCTGCGCGACGGTCTCGCCCTGGTGTTCCTGGGGGCGCTGACCGCGATGCTGCTCAGCTCGACCGTGGGCGTCGGGGTCCTCCTCGTCACCGACCGGCTGCCCGCGCACGCCTTCTGGCCCGTCTGGCTGGCCTGGTGGGTCGGCGACGCGATGGGCGTCCTGATCGTCACGCCCGTCCTGCTCGTCGTGCACGCGGCCCGCCGGCCGCCGCCCCTGACCCGCTGGAAGGAGGCCGCGGGCCTGACCGTCATCGCCGCCGCGGCGATCCCTCTGGCCACCAACAGCCGCGTCAGCCTCCTCTTCCTGGTCTATCCGCTGCTGATCTGGGCCGCCCTGCGCTTCCAGCTCGCCGGCAGCATGCTCTGCGCCCTGTTCACCTCGGTCCTGGCCACCGTCGCGGCCACCGACGGCGTCGGCCCCTTCGCGAACCTGACGCGCATGGAGGTCATGGGCAAACTGCAGGCCTTCAACGGCACGATGGCCCTGACCGCCCTCCTGCTGTCGGCCGTCATCACCGAACAGCGCAACACCCGCCGCTCGGTGGAACGGGCCTGCCAGGAACTGGTCGAGGTCCTGGAACACCTCACGGCGGGTGACGCGCCGTACGGCCGGCCGCCGAAGGACGTCGACGGCGATCCGCCCGGCGGCCCCTGAGGGGCGGGCGACATCCGGCGCGCGGGTCGGCGGACGCATGGTTAGCGTGAAGGAACCGGACACCACCTCTCACCGAAGGGCCGTCACCATGGCCGTGCGACGCGAGGGAACCCCCTGCTGGGTCGACGCGACGTTCACCGACGTGGAAGGCGCCAAGCGCTTCTACGGCGACGTCCTCGGCTGGACCTTCGGCGAGTCGTCGTCGGAGTACGGCAACTACACCCAGGCCCACGCGGACGGCAAGGCGGTCGCCGCCGTCGTACCGCCGATGCCCGGGCAGGAGGACCGGTCCGCCTGGTGTCTCCACCTCGCCGCCGAGGACGCCGCCGCCACCGCGGCGAGGATCCGCGAACACGGCGGCGAGGTGGTCAGGGAACCGATGCGGGTCGGCGGGTTCGGCACCATGTGTCTGGCCCGCGAACCCGGCGGCGCCCTGTTCGGCGTGTGGCAGGCCGGCAGCCACGAGGGCTTCGAGGCGACGGGCGTGCCCGGCGCCTACGCCTGGGCCGAGGTCTTCACCCGCGAGCCGCGGAAGACCGACAGCTTCCTGTCCGCGGTGTACGGCTACCGGCAGCGGCGACCGGAGGAGCAGGGGGACGAGGGGGACGGCTTCCGCCTCTACGACCTGGGCGGGCGCCCCGTCCTCGGCCGGATGGCGATGGGCGACGACTTCCCGCCCGAGGCGGCGTCCTACGTCAACGTGTACTTCACCGTCCCGGACTGCGACGAAGCCGTAGCCACGGCGACCGGGCTCGGCGGCCTGCTCCGGTTCGGCCCGATGGGTACGCCGTTCGGCCGGTTCGCCGCCCTCACCGACCCGCAGGGCGCGAACTTCTCGGTGATCGACGTCACCACCACCGAGGGCGGGACGCCGCAGACCAGGGCCGTCTCCTAGACCCTTCCCGGGCCTCGGCGGGCCCCGGCCGGGGCATGGCATGATCGTGTGCATGCGTGAACGAGTGGTGGCCGCCTGCGACGGGGCCTCGAAGGGGAACCCCGGTCCTGCGGCATGGGCCTGGGTGATCTCCGACGACTCCGAGGTCCCGGCCCGCTGGGAGGCGGGCCCGCTCGGGAAGGCCACCAACAACGTCGCCGAACTCACCGCCCTGGAACGCCTGCTGGCGGCCGTCGACGCCGACGTACCGCTGGAGATCCGCATGGACTCGCAGTACGCCATGAAGGCCGTCACCACGTGGCTGCCCGGCTGGAAGCGCAACGGCTGGAAGACCGCCGCGGGCAAACCGGTCGCCAACCGGGAACTGGTCGTGCGCATCGACGAACTGCTCGACGGCCGCACGGTCGAGTTCCGCTATGTGCCCGCCCACCAGGTCGACGGCGACAGGCTGAACGACTTCGCCGACCGGGCCGCCAGCCAGGCGGCGGTCGTGCAGGAGCCGGCGGGCAGTGCCCTCGGTTCGCCCGAGCCGCCGCCGTCGCCCGACGTTTCGCCCAAGGCCGGCGCACGCCGCAAGGCCGCCGGGGGCACGTCGCCCCGGCGGCCCGGCAGTGCGTCCGCCCGCACGATCAAAGCCAAGTTCCCCGGCCGCTGTGTGTGCGGGCGTCCTTACGCGGCGGGGGAGCCGATCGCCAAGAACGATCAGGGCTGGGGCCACCCGGAGTGCCGTACCGCGGCTGCCGGGTGACCGGAGGGGCCACGGTCAGACGACCGCGCCGCGCCAGGCGCCGGTCTCGTGGCCGCGTTCCTCGATGAACTCCTTGAAGCGCTTGAGGTCGCCCTTGGTCTGCCGCTTCACGAAGCCGAGCTTGTCGCCCACGGTCTCGGCGAGGCCCTCGGGCTCGAAGGCCATCTGGAGCATCACCTTCGTGCGATCGTCGTCGAGGCGGTGGAAGGTCACCACCCCGGCCTGACGTGCCTCGCCGCCCACCGTCGTCCAGGCGACCCGCTCGTCCGGGATTTGCTCGGTGATCTCCGCGTCGAACTCCCGGTGCACGCCGTTCACTTCCGTGACCCAGTGGGTGAGCGTGTCGGTGCGCTGTTCGACGCGCTCCACCCCGCCCATGAACTCGGGGAACGTCTCGAACTGCGTCCACTGGTTGTAGGCCTTGTGCACGGGGACACTGACCTCGATGGATTCCTCGACCTGCGTCACAGTCGTCTCCTCCTCGCTCTCGTCGGGTACGTGGCGCTCGGGTACCCGTGACCTCGACGGCCAACCCGGCCGCGGTCAGGCGGTGTCGAAGGTGTAGTGCGGGGTGTGGTCGAGCAGGTCGGCAGGGGTGGTGTCGTTCCACGGCTTCATCGTCTCGCGCAGGTCCACCACGTCCGGCGTCCCCGCCGCCGGGACGTAGCCCGAGCCGGGGTGCCGTCGCTGCCACGCCGCCCACAGCTTGTCTATGTAGGCGTGGTGCAGCCAGAACACCGGGTCGTTGGGGGAGACCCCGGTGGCCATCTGACCGCCGACCCAGACGTGCACCCGGTTGTGCAGGTTCACACCCCGCCACCCCTCCAGGTGGTTGCGGAAACCGTCCGACCCGCTGTTCCAGGGCGCCATGTCGTACGTCGGCATCGCCAGCACCGAGTCGACCTCGGCCCGCGTCGGCAGCTCCCGCACACCGGCACCCAGCGCGCGCCGCAGATACGTGCGCCCGTCGACGCGCACCCCGATGGGCCAGTTGCCGGTGGACGCGGCGAACGGGCCGTCCATCACCCGCCCGTCCAGGCTGCGCCCGGTGCCGCCGAGGAAGTCCGGAGCCCACAGCGAGGAACGCATCGAGCGGTCGACGGACCAGTCCCAGTACGGCAGCGTCACCGACGCGTCCACCGCCTGGAGCGCCCGCTCGAACTCCAGCAGGAATCTGCGGTGCCAGGGCAGGAAGGACGGCGAACGGTGGCCGGTGCGCTCGCCGTTGTCGGTGTCGCCGAGTATGAACGCGTTGTGCGTGGTGACGAAGGCGTCGTAGCGGCCGCTGCGCTTGAGTTCGAGGACGGCTGCCACGAAGCGGCGCTTCTCGTCGGCGGTGAGGGACGCCTGGTTCTTGCGGACGGTCATGGGTGCGGTGCTCCAAGTGGGCGCGGTGAAGTGGTCAGTTGGTGGGGAAGGGCAGCAGCCGTGCGCCCTGCAGTTCGTCGACCGCGGCGCGGGCGGCGGCCCTCGGGGACGGCACCGGGTCGTAGTGACTGACCACGCTGATCCAGCTGTCGTCGGCGTTGCGCATGAGGTGCAGCTCCACGCCGTCGACGAACACGGCGTAGCCGCCGTGATGACCTCCGCCGTGATGACCTCCGCCGTGCTGTCCGCCCCCGGCGGCCGGCCGACCCTGTATCCGGCGTCCCTTGTAGACCTCGTCGAAGGCGTCGGGGGCGTCGGGGGAGCCAAGGAGGCGGGGGGAGTTGGAGGCGGGGGAGGCGGGGGAGCCGGGGGAGCCGGACGGGGCCGCGGTCGCGGCCGCGGAGTGGGCCGCGGCCGTCGCGGTGGCGCCGGCGGTCACGGCGAGGGCGGCCGCGGTGGTGAGCGCGCGGCGACGGCTGAGTTCCGGCATGCGGGACCTCCTGGGGTGCGTGGGGTTGACGACCCCGTATGCCTATCCGCCGACCGGAGGACCGGAGAAATCCCTCGGGACCGGTTGGCCCGGATCCGGACAATCGAGAACAAGTCGTGCAATGTTGAATGAAGATGATCTTGCCGCCGGTCGGGTGCCCGCAGGGCGGAACGGGCAATTCCTTTCCCTGGAAGGGGCCCTTCCGGTGATCTTTCGCGTGCGGCCGTTCCGCCGGTGGTGTGGCTCACGTGGAGAAAGTGACGGAATCGCGAAGAAGCGCCCACCGTGACCGCTCTTACCGGCTGCTACTGTGCGTCGTCAACTGACCACGATTCGTCATTCCCGGGGGTGTGCGTGAAGGTCGCCTGTGTCGGAGGCGGGCCCGCCGGCCTGTATCTCTCCATCCTGCTCAAGCGGCAGGACCCGTCCCACGACATCACCGTCCACGAGCGGGACCCGGAGGGATCGACCTACGGCTGGGGCGTCACCTACTGGCGAGGACTCCTCGACCAACTCCACGCCCGTGACCCCGAGTCGGCGCGCGCCGTCGAGGAACACTCCGTCCGCTGGAGCCAGGGCGTCGCGCACGTACGGGACCTGGTGACCCGCCAGCCGGGCGACGAGGGCCACGGCATCGGCCGCCACAAATTCCTGGAGATCCTCGCCGCGCGGGCCCGCGCACTCGGCGTACGCCTGGAGTACGAGCGGGAGATCGCCCCCGACAACCTGCCCGAGGCGGATCTGGTGGTCGCCGCCGACGGTGTGCACAGCGCCCTGCGCACCCACCACGCCCGGCACTTCGGCACCGCACTGACGCCCGGCCGCAACCCGTACGTCTGGCTCGGCACCACCAAGGTCTTCGACTCCTTCACCTTCGCCTTCGTGGAGACCGGCCACGGCTGGATCTGGTGCTACGGCTATCCGTTCAGCTCGCGACGGAGCACCTGCGTCATCGAATGCGCCCCCGAGACCTGGGCCGGCCTCGGCCTCGACCGGGCCGACGACGCCGACGGAACCGCGCTGTTGGCGAAACTCTTCGCGCACATCCTCGACGGCCGACCCCTGATCGGCCGCCCCCGCGGGGACGGCGGCGCCCCCTGGCTGACCTTCCGCACGCTCACCAACCGCACCTGGTACCGGGGCAACGTCGTCCTCCTCGGCGACGCCGCCCACACCACGCACTACTCCATCGGCGCCGGCACCACCCTCGCCCTGGAGGACGCCTTCGCCCTCGCCGACGCCCTGCGGGACGGCCCCGACCTCCCGCGGGCCCTGGCCCGCTACGAGCGCGACCGCACGGCGGCCCTGCTGACCCCGCAGAGCGCCGCCCGGCACAGCGCCCAGTGGTACGAGAACCTCACCCGTTACATCGACCTGCCCCCGGAACAGATGTTCGCCCTGCTCGGCCAGCGCCACTCGCCCCTGCTGCCCTACGTCCCACCCCAGCTGTACTACCGGCTCGACAAGGCCGCCGGGCGGCTGGAGACCCTGCGCCGTTTCAAGCGCTGGCTGGGCCCCCGGCTCGTCAGGGCCGCGCGCACCGGCGAGCCGGCCTCCCGGAAGTAGCCCGGGACCGGCTCCCGTGGAACGCGTGCGCGCCCCGCACGGCGACCACGGCGACCACGGCGCCGTCCCGCCTGCCGAACCCGCTGCCGCCTCCCTCCGCCCCGCCCTGACGGACGGCGGCGCCCGCCTCCCCGAGCCGGGAACGGCCCCCCGGCGGTGACCACCGGCCGGCACGGCCCGACGCCGCGGCCGCACCTCACCGGCCGCCCCCCCACATGGACGAACCGCAGGTGGCGGGTGGGACCGCCCGGTTCCGCGGCCGGCCGCGACGAGTGACAGACTGCCCCCATGGACGAGCGCACATTCGGCAGGTCTGGTCAGCACGCATCCGTCATCGGTCTCGGCACCTGGCAACTGGGCGCCGACTGGGGCGACGTCGACGACAAGGAGGCCCTGGCGGTACTGGAGGCGGCCGCCGAGTCGGGCGTCACCTTCTTCGACACCGCCGACGTGTACGGCGACGGCCGCAGCGAGCAGACCATCGCCGCCTTCCTGAGCGGACGGCCCGACCTGCACGTGCTGGTCGCCACCAAGATGGGTCGCCGCGTCGACCAGATCCCCGAGAACTACGTCCTCGACAACTTCCGCGCCTGGAACGACCGCTCCCGCCGCAACCTCGGCGTCGACCGCGTCGACCTCGTGCAACTGCACTGCCCGCCCACCCCCGTGTACTCCACGGACGAAGTCTTCGACGCCCTCGACACCCTCGTGGAGGAGGAGCGCATCGCCCACTACGGCGTCAGCGTGGAGACCTGCGCCGAGGCCCTCACCGCGATCGCCCGGCCGGGCGTGGCCAGCGTGCAGATCATCCTCAACCCGTTCCGCATGAAGCCGCTGTACGAGGTGCTCCCCGCGGCCCGCGAGGCCGGTGTCGGCATCATCGCGCGCGTGCCGCTCGCCTCCGGCCTGCTGTCCGGCAAGTACACCAAGGACACCGTCTTCCCGGAGAACGACCACCGCACCTACAACCGGCACGGCGAGTCCTTCGACCAGGGCGAGACCTTCTCCGGCGTCGACTACGCCACCGGCGTCGAGGCCGCCGCCGAGTTCTCCGCCCTCGCCCCCGAGGGGTACACCCCGGCCCAGCTGGCGCTGCGCTGGATCGTCCAGCAGCCGGGCGTGACCACGGTGATCCCCGGCGCCCGTACGCCCGAGCAGGCCCGCGCCAACGCGGCCGCCGCCCGCCTGCCGGAGCTGTCCGAGCAGACCCTCGCCGCGGTCCGGGACCTCTACGAGCGGCGGATCAAGGAGCAGGTCGAGGGCCGCTGGTAGTCCGGCCCGCAACCAGGGCGGAGGAAAACGCCGATCAGCGGGTACTCGCCGGGGAGAACATGTAATCGAACCGGGGAGGACACGTGGCCGACACGGCAGCGGGGGCCGAGCGCCGCAGAGGGCGCAACGAGACCGAGGACGAGAGAGCCGACCGGATGTGGGGCGAGCTGATCCAGGAGGTCCGCGTCGCCCAGACGGGCGTGCAGATCCTCTTCGGTTTCCTGCTCACCGTCGTATTCACTCCGCGCTACGCGACCCTGGAGGACACCGACCGGGCCATCTACATCGTCACGGTCGTCATCGGAGCCTGCGCGACCGGCGCCCTGATAGGACCGGTCTCCCTGCACCGTCTGGTCTCCGGACGCCGGGTGAAACCCCAGGCGGTGACCTGGGGCTCCCGGATGACCTTCGTCGGCCTGGTGCTGCTGCTCGCCACGATGACCTCCGCACTGCTGCTGATCCTGCGGGTGGCCACCCACAACGACTTCGTGCCCTACCTGGTCACCGCGGTGGTCGTCTGGTACCTGGTGTTCTGGTTCGGGATCCCTCTGTGGACCCGGCGCCGCTACACGGCCCGCTGAGCGGCCCCGCGGAAGGCGGCGCGGCCGGGCGGGGACGACCGCCCGGCCGCGCCGCCCGCGACCGAGGCTGGACCCGTGGCCGACGTCCGGGGCCCACGCGACGTCCGTCGCGCGGTCCCTGCGCGAGGCCGCGACCTACCTCGCCGTCGGAAGGGGAGGGCCACGGCGGGACGCCGCTGGTCGCCGAGCGTCGCGGTAGGCGCCGAGGCGGGCCGTGAAGCTCAGCCGAACGCGTCGCGGAGGGCGGGCAGCAGGGTCTTCTCCGACCAGTCCAGATACGCCGGCTGCGCGTCGCCCCCGATCTGCACCAGGGCGACCTCCGTGAAACCGGCCTCCGCGTACGGGCGGACCGCCTCGACGAAGGCGTCCGGATCGTCGCCGCAGGGGATCGAGGCGACCACGTCGTCCGGGGTGACGAACTGGGTCGCCGACTCGAAGGAGTCCGGATGGGGCAGCTCCGAGTTCACCTTCCAGCCGCTGCCGAACCAGCGGAACTGGGCGTGCGCCCGCTTCACCGCCGTGTCCCGGTCGGGGTCGTAGGAGACCGGCAGCTGGCCCACGCGCGGCTTGTCCGTGCCGCCGTGCCGGTCGAAGGCCTCCAGCAGACCCGACTTCGGCTCGGTGGCGATCACCAGGTCGGCGAGGCGTCCGGCGAGCGCGCACGACCGCTCTCCCGAGACCGCGATGCCGATCTCGGGCGGCTGGTCGGGCAGGTCCCAGAGCCGGGCCGACTCGACGTCGAAGTGCGTGCCGTGATGCGTCACATGGCCGCCCTCGAAGAGCGCGCGGATGATCTGCACGGCCTCCTCGAGCATTTCGTGCCGCACATCCACGGTCGGCCAACCGCCGCCCACCACGTGCTCGTTGAGGTTCTCGCCGGAGCCCAGCCCCAGCCGGAAGCGGCCCTCGGACAGCAACTGCATGGTGGCCGCCTTCTGCGCCACGATCGCCGGGTGGTAGCGGAACGTGGGACAGGTCACGTACGTCATCAGCGGTATCCGCGAGGTGGCCTGGGCGGCGGCGCCCAGCACGCTCCACGCGTACGGCGCATGGCCCTGTGAACGCAGCCACGGGAAGTAGTGGTCCGAGGTCACCGAGAAGTCGAAACCGACCTGCTCGGCCCGCACCAGATGGTCGACCAGGTCACGGGGACCGGCCTGTTCGGTCATCATCGTGTATCCGATTCGCACCATGTGTGGCGAGTCCCCAGGTGCCGGGGAAGGAAACGGGTCGCGTGGGACGGGAAACGTCCGGGGAAACGCCCTCGAGGTCGTCGGGGCACGGGGAAGGATGCGGGCATGAGAGCCCGTGACCTGCCTTCCAGCACCCCGTCCGCCCAAGGTGTCGACGCCTCGGGCGTCCTCGCCTTCCTCGACGCCGTCGACACGGCCGGGGCCATCGAGCCGCACAGCCTCATGGTGCTGCGGCACGGTCACGTCGTGGCCGCCGGCTGGTGGGCGCCGTACACGCCGGACCGTCTGCACCTGCTGTACTCGCTCAGCAAGAGCTTCACCTCCACGGCCGCCGGGTTCGCCGTGGCCGAGGGGCTGATCGGGCTCGACGTCCCGGTGATCTCCTACTTCCCGGAGTTCGACGCCGACGTCACCGACCCGCGCAGCCGCGCGATGCGGGTGCGGCACGTGGCCTCGATGGCGAGCGGACACGAGGCCGAGACCCTGGACCGGGCCCGCGCGCTCGACCCCGACGACCTCGTGCGCGGCTTCCTGCTGCTGCCGCCGGACCGCGACCCGGGCACCGTCTTCGCCTACAACCAGCCCGCGACCTACACCCTCGCCGCGATCCTCCAGCGAGTCACCGGCCAGTCCCTGACCGGCTACCTGCGCCCCCGGCTGCTGGACCCGCTCGGTTTCGGCGAGGTCGCCTGGCTGGCCGACCGGACCGGCCGCGAGCTGGGCTTCAGCGGCCTGCACGGCACCACCGACGCGATCGCCCGGCTCGGCCTGCTCCACCTGGACCGAGGCACCTGGGAGGGGCGCCGGCTGCTGTCACCCGAGTGGATCGCCGAGGCGACCCGCGAGCACATCCCGACCGCGGGCGCCATGGGCGAGGCCGACCGGCAGGACTGGGACCGCGGGTACGGCTTCCAGTTCTGGCGGTCCCGGCACGGCTACCGGGGCGACGGCGCCTACGGGCAGTTCTGCCTCGTCCTGCCCGAGCACGACGCCGTCATCGCCACGACGGCGGCGACCGCCGACATGCAGGGACTGCTGGACCTCGTCTGGGAACACCTCCTGCCGGCGTTCCGCCTGGCCCCGCTGCCCGGCGGCCAGGACGCCGACGCGGCCCTCGCCGCCCGCCTCACCGGCCTCGCCCTGCCGCCCGCCCCCGGCAGGCCGGCGCCGCCGAACGGCTCGGGCCACTGGTCGGGAGCCGCCTTCACCCCGTACGGCGACGTCTGCGCCGACCAGCCGAGCCTCACCGGTGTCACCGTCACGGCGGACGCCGACGGCTGGGCGCTGGTCCTCGACGAGGGCGGCGAGCGCCTCCTGGCGCGCCTGGGCCGCGGTGCCTGGACGGTGACCGAGGGATCCGTGCCCCTCGCGGCGAGCGGCGGCTGGAGCGACGGCGGCACCCTCACCGCGGACCTGGCCTTCCTGGAGACCCCGCACCGCCTCCGGGTGACCTGCTCCCTCCCGGACCGGACCTTCACCGCCCGCTGGGCCACCCAGCCACTGCACGGCGGACCCCTGCGACGGCTGCGCGCGCCGCGGGGCCGGACAGGAGCGCCGCCCGGACGGAACCTCTAGCCCCTGCCCGGCCGGAAGGTCCGGAGGAAGGTGTCCAGCGCCTGCCTGTTGGCGGTGGTGTCCCAGTCGGCGGCGGGGGTCGTCCAGCGCAGGGAGAAGCCGCGGTGGCCGCCGAGCAGGAAGCCGCGGCCGAAGGTGCGCACCCGGGTGCCGTCCACGTCGACGAGCCATTCCATGTCGGCCGCCTCGTACCCCTGGTACGTCGTCGCCTCGATCGCCCCGATGCGCTCGAACCCGGCGGTCCGGCGCAGGCCCGGCTCCACGTCGTCGCGCCAGACCGCCACCGGGTCCGGTCCGACGACCTCGCTGTAGGTGACCGCGAGGGTGCGAGGGTCGCCCCCGGCGCCGAAGGTGACCCGGTAGGCGAGGTCCCCGGAGCGCGTGGTGTCCAGCCGGGTCCAGCCCGCGGGGAGGGCGACGGAGAAGCCCTCGGGCGCCCGGTACACCCGGAAGCCGGCCGGCAGGGCACCGGCCGTGGCCGACGGGGCGGCGGCCGTGGGTGATGGGGTCGGGGGCGCGCTCGGGGAGTCCGCGGGCGGCGAGGAGGGGGCCGGCGGGCTGGGGCTCGGCGTCGGCACGTCGGTGACTCCGTCGGAGCCGTCCTCGCCGGCCGGGGCGCTGGGCGCGGCCGGGCGGGAGCGGGCCCCGTCCGAGGCCGGGTCCTCGGTGCCGGGCAGCTGGCCCGTCGCGGCGAGGGCGGCGACCGCCACCGTGACGACGGCCAGCGCGGTCGCGGCCGCCACCGCCCGCCCGCTCCACCGCGGACCGGCGACCCGTGCGACGGCGTACGCGCGCCGCGGCCGGGGCGCGGGCGCCGCGTGCGGGTCCTCGTCCAGGACGCGGGCGAGGCTCTGGCGCAGCACCGGCCGGGTCATCCGCTCCCGCGAGTCCTTGCGCAGCAGCCCCTGCACGGCGGGTCCGAGCGGACCGGCCCGCAGCGGGGTGCGCAACGGCAGCCGGTCCACGCCCTTCAACGTGCCCTCCGGCCGGTCCCGGTCCCGGTAGGGCGGCCGGCCCTCGACCATCGTGTAGAGGATCGCGCCCACCGCCCAGAGATCGGCCGCGGGACCGATGCGCTCGTCCCGGGCCTGCTCGGGGGAGGCGAACGACGGGGCCGCGAGGCGCGGAGCGAGGGTGGCGCCCGCGAGGCCGAAGCCGGTGACGACGACCGGACCGCGGGCCCGCACGAAGATCTGACCGGGGCTCAGCTCCCCGTGGGTGATGCCCTCGCCGTGCGCGGCCTCCAGCACGTCGAGCAGTTCGAGACCGATCCGGGCGGCGCGGGTGTACGGGAAGACCCGCCGCTGCTCGATCAGTTGACCCAGGGGGAGGCCGTCGATCCACTCGGTCACGGTCCACAGCGACCCGGCCTCCGCGAGGGCGTCCAGGACGGTGGCGACCCGGCCGGGGCACACCCGCGCCATCGTCTCGGACATCCGCACCACGCGCTCGGCGGCCCGGTGCGCCTCCTCCTCGCCGAGGCCCGCCGGCAGCCCGATCCGGGTGACCAGGCAGGGCCGGGTGCCGGCGCCGGCCGGCTCGTCGGCGTACTCGCCGTACCAACTGACGCGGTTCGTCTCGCGGTGGACCACGTCGAGGAGCCGGTAGCGACCGGCGACCAACTCGTGCGTGGAGACGTGCGCCTTGACCATGGTCATCCCTCGCTGAACCCCCGGCTGTTCACCCTTTCCCAGTGGTACGGCGATCGAGAGGGTGTGCGTTCAAGGGATCCGCAACTCCGGCGGGATTTCTGTCTTTCATTCAAAAGAGCGAGCCAAAACACCGGTCATATGTGCGAGGAAAGGAAATCGCTTCGGGTCCGGCGGGGGGTGTAACCAGCGGTAATCGCGCTCCGCGCGTCGCTCGAACACCCCGCGGCGGCCGTCGTCGCATTCCCGGACGACGGCCGCCGAGGCGTTTTCCACGACTCAGCGCAGACCGAAACGCTCGACCCAGGAAGCCATGTCCGCGGCCGACGCGTTGCCCCCGCACACCACCAGTCCCAGCCGGGCGTCCGGGCCCACCCGCTCCACGACCCGCCGGGCGGCCGGCAACAGACACCCGGCGGCCGGCTCGGTCCACACCTTGGCGTGCTCGGCCAGCTCCAGGCAGCCCCGTACGGCCTCCCGGTCCGGCACCACGAGCACCTCGCTCACCAGCGCCGCCACATGCTCGTACGTCAGCGGCGCGACGGCCGGCGCGCTCAGCGTGGTGGAGATGGACGACACCTCCACCGGTACCGGCCCTCCGGCCTTCAGCGCCTCCGCCATCGCCTCCGCGCCCTCGGTCTCCACGCCCCAGATCCGCACCTGCGGCCGCAGCGCCCGCAGGGCCGTGGCGACACCGGAGATCAGCCCGCCGCCTCCGACGCTGACCAGGACGTCCGTCAGATCCTCGGCGTCCCGCGCGAACTCCAGGCCGACCGTGCCCTGGCCGGCCACCACCACCGGGTCGTCGAACGGGTGGACCAGGGTCAGTCCCTCGTCCCGCAGGTCGTTGACGAGCGAGAAGGCGCTGCCCATCCCGTCCGTCAGCCGTACCGACGCGCCCGCCTCCTCGACGATCTCGACGGCCCGGGCGGGCGCCGAACGCGGCATGACGACCGTGGCCTTCACGTCGAGGGCGGCGGCCATGACCGCCACCGCTATCCCGTGGTTGCCGCCGCTCACCGCGACCACCCCGGCCGCCCGTTCCGCCGCACCGAGGGAGAGCAGTTTCGCCGTGGCACCGCGCGCCTTGAAGGAACCGGTGCGCTGGAGGAGTTCCAGCTTGACGGTGACAGGGACGCCGAGCAGCCCGGAGAGTCCGGGGCTGGACAGCGTCGGGGTGCGGACGACGTGCCCGGCGATCCGTTCCGCCGCGGCTTCGATGTCCGTGATGCCGATCAAGACGACCACCTTTCCCGCGCGCTGTGCCGCGCGCTGTGCGCACCCTGTCGCGCGGCGGTGGCCCAGGTCAACCGAGGGCCGGGCGGTGGCCGGAGGCCGTGCCGCACCGGCAGGTCCGGCGACCGCCGAAGGCGCCGCGGAGGCGGGCGGCACGGCGCCTTCGGCGGTCGCCGGACCTGCGGCGGGCGTCTGCCGACGCACCGCGGCGAGCGCCGCCGCCCGGCCCCGGCCGAGCCGACGGGGCAGAGGGGCCCACGGGCTCATCAGGCGTCAGCCACCCAGGAGTTGCGTGCAGGCGTTCCCGGTGACCCCGCCATCCGAGTTCAGCGAGAGGCCCCTCTCCGCGTACCGCCCGTACCAGCACCTCCCGTACCGCTACCGCCCGTACCGCTACCCGTCTCCCGTTCCGGCGCCAGCAGTCCCTCCCGGTGGGCGATCGCCACCGCCTCCGTGCGGCCGGCCGCGCTCAGTTTGGCCAGGATGTTGGAGACGTGGACGCTGGCCGTCTTGCCGCTGATGAGGAGTTCCTCGCCGATCTGCCGGTTGCTGCGCCCGAGGGCGAGCAGCCGCAGGACGTCCCGCTCTCGGGCCGTCAGGACGGCCGGTGCCCCCCTGCCGGGCGGGGCGGGCGCGAGCCGGCCCCGCCGGACGAGGGAGTCCACCCGCTCCAGCAGCGGTGTCGCCCGCAGCCGTACGGCGGTCTCCCGGGCGGCGCGGGCCTCGGCCGCCGCCTCCTCGCGCCGGCCGGCGGCCAGCAGGGCCTCCGCGAGTCGCAGTCGGCAGCGCGCCCGCTCGTGGACGTCGCCGAACCGGAAGGCGGCCACCGCCGACTCCCACGCCGCCACGTCCGGTTCGCCGACCGCTCGCGCCCGCTCGGCCTCGGCACGTGCCAGCCAGGCCTGCCCCTCCGGACCCTGCGGCGCCCCGTTCTGGCCGCGCCGCGCCGCCGCCCGTGCGAGGTCCACGAGTTCGGCCGCGACCGCCGACCAGCGGGCCGCCGTGGCCTCGTCGCCGCGGGTGCGCGCCGAGGCGGCCGTGTCGGCGACCGGCGGCAGGGCGAGCGCGACGAGCCGGACGGTGACGTCCGGGCGGCCGCCCGCGTCGTCGGTGAGCGCCTCCAGGGAGGCCCGCAGCTGCGCCACGGCCGCCTCGGCGTCACCCCGAAGGGCCGCCTCGTCGGTGAGGACGACGGCCGCGACCAGCGACGCCATCCAGTCGGGGGCGTCCTCCGTCACGGCCCGTGCCCGTTCGGCCACACCGGCCTCACCGCGGGCCAGGGCGACGTACAGCGCGGGCCCGGCCGCGTACCCGCCCGCCGCGGGAAGCAGGGCCAGGTCGGTCGCCGCCGTCCGCACGCACTCGTCCCAGCGGCCCAGGGTGTGGAGCAGCAGCAGTTGCAGATAGCGCATCTCCATCGGATACGGCGAGGAGAGCAGTCCGGCCCGACGGGCCCGGTCCAGGCCGTCCGCCAGCCAGGGCAGGCACTCCTCGAACTCCCCGGCCTCGTAGCAGCCGATGGCCAGGTTGAACAGGGCCCGCATCTCCACCGGAGCGCTGCCGGCCCGCCGGGCCAGCTCGCGGGCCTCCCGCAGGCGTTCGCGACCCTCGGGGGAGCGCCGGCCACCGCCCTCCAGGACGGCCAGCGAGATCAGCAGATCGGCCTGCGCGTCGGTCACCCGCAGCTCGGCCGCGACGCCGAACGCCTGGCGGGCCACCCGCAGGGCGATGTCGTTCTCGCCCACCTGGCGGGCCGTCAGGACATGGGTGGCCGCGGCCCACACCCAGGTCGGGGAGGGCGGCTCGGCGGGGATCATCGCCAGGGCCTCGCTGCTGTAGCGGAAGGCGGCCGTGAGACTGTCGACGCCGAGGAGCGTGCCGGCCAGCGTGTACCGCACGCGCGCGGCGAGTTCCGAGTCGGCGTCCTGGTCGACCCCGGCGAGCGCGGCGCGGGTCAGGGACACCGCGCGGTGCCCCTGACCGGCGTGCGCGGCCGCCGCCGAGGCCCGCAGCATGAGGGTGACCCGGTCGACACCCTCGCCCGACGGCCGGGCGGAGGCGTCCACGACGGGCCACAGGTCGAGCGCGGTCTCCAGATGGCGCAGCTCCTCGGCGGGCGCGCCCACCCGCTGGGCGTGGTCGGCGGCCTCCAGCGAGGCGGCGAGCGCCTCCGGCAGGTCGTGGCTCTCGCGGTAGTGGTGGGCCCGCTCGGCGGCGGTCTCGGCGCGGTGCCCGCGGGCCGCGAGCAGCCGGGCGAACGCGCCGTGCAGCCGGGCCCGTTCCCCCGGGAGGAGGTCGGCGTACACCGCCTCACGCGCGAGGGCGTGCCGGAAGGCGTACGTGTCGCCCGCGCCCGCCACGAGGAGCTGCCGGCCGACGGCCTCGCGCAGCGCCGACTCCAGCTCGTCCTCGGGCAGCGCGATCGCGTCCCGCAGCAGGTCGTGTTCGACCCGCCGCCCTGCCACGGCCGCCGTCCGCAGCACCAGTTGGGCGGTCTCGGAGAGCTGTTCCACGCGGATCAGCAGCAGGTCGGCCAGCCCGCTCGGCACCCCGTCCGCCTCGTCGTCCGTGGCGGCGAGCAGCTCCTCCGCGTAGAACGCGTTGCCCTCGGCGCGCGCCACGATGCGGCGCACCGTGACCTCCGGCAGCGGGCGGTCCTCCAGGGCCCGCACCAGCCGGGTCACCTCGGCGTCCGCCAGCGGCCGCAGCTCCAGCCGTTCCACGCCCGGCAGCCGCACCAGCTCGGCCAGCAGCGGCCGCAGCGGATGCCGGCGGTGCAGATCGTCCGCACGGTAGGAGGCCAGCACCGCGAGCCGGTGGGCGGGCGCACCGCCCGCGGGCCGTTGCAGGACGCCCCGGCTGAGCAGGAACCGCAGCAGGTCCCGCGAGGACTCGTCCGCCCAGTGCAGGTCCTCCAGCACGACCAGCAGCGGGGCGACCTCCGCGAGATCGGCGAGCAGGCCCGCCATCCCCTCGAACAGCCGGAGCCGGCCGCCCAGGTCCCGCACGGCGTCGTGGGGCCCGCCGCCGAGCATCCGGTCGACGACGGGATGCTCGGCGAGGACGGCGGCGAAGCGTGCGTCCGCGGCGAGCAGACCGAGGATCTCGGTGAACGGCAGGTAGGGCAGGCCCACGTCGCCGAGGTCGACGCAGTGCCCGGTCAGCACGGTCGTGCCGGCCCGCGCGGCGCGTGCCGCGATCTCGGCCAGCACCCGGGTCTTGCCGACGCCGGCGTCCCCGGCGAGCAGCACCGCCCGCGCCTCCCCGGCGCGGGCGCGCTCCAGCACGTCGGAGAGCCGGGCGACTTCCTCGTCCCGGCCGATGAACGGGGTGTCGAACGCTGTGGGTGGCACGGCTCCATCCTGGCACGCGACACCGTCGACCCCGCCCGCGAGCAGCACGGCCCGGATTCCGCACCTCGGCGACTCAGCGGTACACCAGGTGGCGGAACACGACTCGGCAGTTCGGCTGTCGGCGGTCCGGCTCTCAACGTCCGGGCTCTCGCCGGTCCGGCTCTCGGCGGTCCAGCTTTCAACGTCCCGGCTCTCGGCGGTCCGGCTCTCAGCGGTTCAGCAGCCGGGTCCAGTCGTCCGGGACGCGGCCCGCGGGGCCGGGCGCGGGCTGGTCCAGCGGGTGGCCGGACGGCGCCGCCAGCTCCGGGCCGGACTCGTACAGCTCGTCGCCGTCGTAGTCCCAGAACCAGTCCTCGCCCGGCTCGAAGCTCTGCACCAGGGGATGACCCGTGGTCTTCCAGTGCGCGGTCGCGTGCTGGGCGGGGGAGGAGTCGCAGCAGCCGATGTGGCCGCACCGGGCGCACCGCCGCAGATGGAACCACCAGCCGCCGCTCGCGTCGCACTCGACACAGCCGGTGCCGCTGGGCGCAACGCTCGGGTCGATGGCGTGGGCGTCGGTCATACGGGCTCCTGGGCGGTGTCGGTGGCGGTCCCGGAGACGTTCTCCGGGGCGGTGTCGGCGTCGGCGTCGGTGTCCGGCGCGGTCTCCTGGGCGGTCAGCGGCAGCAGCACCTGGAAGCGGGTGTCGCCCGGCGCGGACTCGACCTGGAGACTGCCGTGGTGCTTGTTGACGACGATCCGCCAGGAGATGTCCAGGCCGAGACCGGTGCCCTCGCCGACCGGCTTGGTGGTGAAGAAGGGGTCGAAGATCCGGCTGCGGATGTCCGCCGGGATGCCGGGCCCGGTGTCGCGGAACTCCACCAGCAGCCGGTCGCCCTCACGCGCGGTCCGCACGGTCAGCGTGCCTTCCCCGCCGGCGCTGTCGATGGCGAACACCGCGTTGTCGACGAGGTTCGTCCACACCTGGTTCAGCTCCGCCGGGTAGGCGGGGACGTCCGGCAGGGAGCGGTCGTAGTCCTTGACGACCTCGATGCGCTGCCCGATCTTCCCGGACAGCATCAGCAGCGTGCTGTCGAGGAGTTCGTGCACGTCCACGACCCGGTAGGGGGCGCGGTCGAGCTGGGAGTACTGCTTGGCCGCGTCGACGAGATGGGAGATCCGGTTGGTGGAGTCGTCGATCTCGTCCATCAACAGTTCTGTCTCGACCGTGTAGTTGAGCCAGCCGATCGCGTTGGGCAGGATGTCGGCCTGCACGGCCGCCGCGACCTGCTCCAGCCAGTCCACGTCGAGCCCGGCCTGCACGAACGTCGGCGCGATCCGCCAGCCCTCCGGGACGCCGTGGTCGTCGAGCCAGTCGGCCAGCTCGTCCTCCCGGTCGGAGGCCTCCAGGGGACTCAGCACCGGTGCCTTGGCGACCCGTTCGGCGGTGCGCTCCTGGATCTCGATCAGTCCGGCGAGCACCTCGCGGGAGTAGGCACCCTGCGAGATGACGGCGAGCTTGTGGCGCATCTTCGCCACGCGTTCCCGCAGCGTCGCCGTGGCCCGTACGGCCGCGGCGGCGGGGTTGTTCAGCTCGTGCGTGAGTCCGGCCGACAAGGAGCCGAGCGCCAGCAGCCGTTCGCGCTGTCCGATGGCCCGCTGGGTGTTCTTCGAGCCGAAGAACAGGCCCTCCAGCAGATGCGCGGCCATCGGGAACCACTCCCGCATGATGCCGGAGAACGACTCCGCGGGCAGCACGAAGAAGCGGGTCGGCTCCGTCACCCGCATCGAGTTGTTGTAGACCTGCGGCACCCGGTCGCCGAGGTAGGCCTGCATCGCGCCCGCGTACACGCCGCGCTGCGAGGTGCGGCTGACCTCGACGTCGTCGCCGCCTACCCGGCGGTACAGCACCACCGTGCCCTCGATCATCACGTAGAAGCAGGTCGCCGGGGCGCCCTCGGTGTAGACCGGGCCGGGCTCGAAGCGCTCCACCCGCCCCTCGGCGCACAGCCGTCCGAGCTGCTCGGGGGAGAGCTTCTCGAACAGGAACAGCGTGCTGACCTCGGTCGGCTCGCAGGGCATCGGCCGCCCGCTCATGACTGCTCGAGATAACGGTGGACGAGCATGACGGCCATGGCTCCCTCTCCGACGGCGGACGCGACGCGCTTGGCGGACTCGGCGCGCGCGTCGCCCGCCACGAACACGCCGGGGATGTTGGTCTCCAGGTGGTACGGCGGCCGGTCCAGCTCCCATTCCGCCGGCGGCCGCCCGTCCGCCGCGAGGTCGGGCCCGGCCAGGATGAACCCGCGCTCGTCGCGCAGCACCGTGCCGTGCAGCCAGTCGGTCAGCGGGGCCGCGCCGATGAACACGAACATCCACTGCGCGTCGACGAGTTCGCTCGCCCCGGTCTCCACGTCCCGCAGCGTGAGCTGCTCCAGGTGCTCCTCGCCGTGCGCCGCCTCCACGACGGTCCGGGTGCGCACGGAGATGTTCGGCGCCTCCTCGATCTGCTGGATCAGGTAGTGCGACATCGACGCCCGCAGGGACTCCCCGCGCACCAGCAGCGTCACCGACTTGGCGCCCCGTGCCAGGTACATGGCCGCCTGGCCCGCGGAGTTGGCGCCGCCCACGATGTACACGTCCTGCCCCTGGCAGGAGGCGGCCTCGGTGAGCGCCGAACCGTAGTACACGCCGCAGCCGGTGAGGTCGGCGCAGCCCGGCGCCAGGAGTTGCCGGTACGACACACCGGTCGCCAGGATCACGCTGTGCGCGGCGACCGCCGACCCGTCGGAGAACCGCACGACGCGGGCGGCGCCGTTGACCTCCAGTCCCGTCACCTCGCGCGCGGCGAGGATCTCGGCGCCGAACTTGGCGGCCTGGCGGCGGGCCCGGTCGGTCAGCTGCGCGCCGGACACGCCGTCCGGGAAGCCCAGGTAGTTCTCGATGCGGGAACTCTGCCCGGCCTGGCCGCCGGTCGCCGACCGCTCCACCAGCACCGTCCGCAGCCCCTCCGAGGCGCCGTAGACGGCCGCGCCGAGCCCCGCCGGGCCGCCGCCGATCACCACGAGGTCGTAGAACTCCGACTCCGGGGTCGTCGCCAGACCGACGTGGGAGGCCAGTTCGGTGGCGTCCGGCTCCACGAGCGGGGTGCCCTCGGGGGTGATCACCAGTGGCAGCCGCTGCCCGTCGGCGCCGGCCGCGGCCAGCAGCCGCCGCCCCTCGGGCTCGTCGGAGGAGTACCAGCGGTAGGGCACCTGGTTGCGGGCGAGGAACTCCCGCACGTCCGAGGAGCGCGCCGACCAGCGGTGCCCGACGACCTTGGTGGCCGGCACGGGCCGGTGGTCGCTGGTGCGCCAGGCCGCCAGCAGGTCGTCCAGAACGGGGTAGAGCTTCTCCTCCGGCGGGTCCCACGGCTTGAGGAGGTAGTGGTCGAGGTCGACGACGTTGATCGCGTCGATCGCCGCGTTGGTGTCGGCGTACGCGGTCAGCAGCACGCGGCGCGCCCCCGGATAGACGTCCATGGCCTGTTCGAGGAACTCGATGCCGTTCATCTGCGGCATGCGGTAGTCGGCCAGGATCACGGCCACCAGGTCGCCCCGCAGCTTCAGCTCGCGCAGGGCGTCCAGCGCGGACTCACCGGACTCGGCGCGCACGATCCGGTACGCGGCGCCGTAGCGGCGCCGAAGATCGCGGGCGACGGCGCGGGAGACCCCCGGATCGTCGTCCACGGTCAGAATGACGGTCCGCGCGGTCTCGGCGGCCAGTGCCATACGTCTCCCACCCCGGGGGTCACAGGACGAACCGGAACGGCGGGCCCCGCGCCGGTTCCCACCCATCGTATGTTCGATCGCCGGCCCCCGCCCCGGGGAGCGGGCGGGCCGTGCGCTCCCGGTGCACGACGGTGCGCTGTCGGTGGACGCCCGACGGGCCTCAGGTCCCGCGGGCGGCCAGCACGCAGAACTCGTTGCCCTCGGGGTCCTCCAGGACCACCCACGGCACCTCGTCCTGCCCCACGTCGGCGTGGCGCGCCCCCAGCGACAGCAGACGGTCGACCTCCGCGCGCTGGTCCTCCGGCCGGAAGTCCAGGTGGAGACGGTTCTTGACCGTCTTCGCCTCCGGCACAGGCCCGAACAGCAGGCCCGGCAGCCGGTCCGGCGCCGGCCTGATCTCGAACTCGTCGGCCGCGTCGTTCACCACGACCCAGCCGAGGGCCTCGGCCCACCAGCGTCCCAGCGCGACCGGATCGGCCGCGTCGACGATCACCTGTTCCCACTCCAAGGTCATGACCGGAAGGCTAGTGGTGAAGACTGGACCCGACGAATCGATTGCGAAGCGGGGAGGCGGCAGGATGACGGGTCCGATCGCGGCAGGCGTCGACGGGACGGAAGAGAGCCTCGCGGCACTGGCCTGGGCGGCCAGGGAGGCCGTACGGCGGGACCTCGCGCTGCGGGTGGTGCACGTCTGGCGGTTCCGGTCCGACGCGGCGGCCGAGGTGGCCGACAGGGAGGCCCAGGAGGAATGGGTACGGGCCGCCGTCCGGGAGGCCGTCACCGATGTCTGCGGACGCCACCCCGGACTGCGGGTCACCGGCGACGTCCTGGAGGGCGACCCGGCGGAGACGCTGGTCGCCGTCGGGGCGGAGGCGGAACTGCTGGTGCTGGGCTCCCGCGGGCACGGCGCGGTCGTCGGGTTCCTGCTCGGCTCGGTGGGCCAGCAGGTGATCGCCGAGGCCCGGCGCCCCGTCGTGCTGGTGCGGGCCGGCGACGAGGCGAGCGCCGAGGTGGCCGGGCACGAGATCGTGGTCGGCCAGCACGGTTCGCCCGAGGACAGCGGGCCCGCGCTGCGGTTCGCCTTCGAGACGGCCGCCGCCCGCGGTGCCTCCGTGCGCGCCGTGCGGGCCTGGACGCTGCCCCCGGTGTTCTCCTACAGCCCCGCCTCGCTCAAGCTGCTCGACGACGCGGGCGGTCTGGAGCCGTACGAGAGGAAGGCGCTGGCCGAGGCCCTGGCGCCGTGGCGCGAGCGCTTCCCGGACGTGCCGGTGGTGGAGCACGTGGAGATCGGCAGCGCGGGACAGGTGCTGCTGTCGGTGTCCGGGCGGGCCCAGCTGGTGGTCGTGGGCCGGCGGGCCCGCCGTACCGCGGTCGGCGCCCGGATCGGCTCGGTGGCGCACGGCGTGCTGCACCACGCCGGCTGCCCGGTCACGGTGGTCCCTCACGAGTGATCCGGCCGGACGACCGGGTCGGGGCGCGGCCCGGTCGGGAGTGCGGTCGGCCGGTGTCCGGCCGGGCGTCCGGCCTAGCAGTCCCGGCCAAGCGGTCCCCGGTCGGGCGTCGGGCCAAGCGGTCCCGGCCGAGCGGTCCCCGGTCGGGCGTCGGGCCAAGCGGTCCCGGCCGGGCGGTGTCCGGCCGGGCGTCGCCCGGCTCACTCCGGTGTCGTCGGCTCCAGGGTCTCCCGCGCGCGGGGCAGGATCCTGGTGATGTAGTCCTGGACGGCCGTGTCGAGCCCGATGTCGTGCTGTGCGCGCTCCGACAGGTACCAGCGGTGTTCGAGCAGTTCGTGGTAGAGCTCCGCCGGGTCCATGGAGCCGCGCAGGTCGACCGGCACCGCCCGCACGGTCGGCCGGAACACGTCTCGCACCCAGCGGTGCGCCAGCACCTCGGGCCGGGCGGCGAGGGGGTCGCCCGGGGCGTAGTCGTCCTGGGTGGCCATCCAGCTCTCCAGGTCGTTGAGCAGCCGTCTGGCCTGGTTCTCCTCGGCGTCCAGACCGGTCAGCCGCAGCAACTGCCGCTGGTGGTGGCCCGCGTCGACGACCTTCGGCACGAAGGTGACCGTGTCGCCGTTGGAGGAGTGCTCGATCTGCATCTCCGCCACGTCGAAACCCAGGTCGTTGAGCCGGCGGATCCGGCGCTCGATGTAGTGGTACTTGCCCGCCGGGTAGACGGAGGTGCGGGTCAGCTCCTTCCACAGGCCCTGGTAGCGGGCGCAGATCTCCCTGCCGAACTCCACCGGGTCCACCGACGGGTGCAGGGCGCCCGAGGCCTCCAGATCGAGCAGTTCGCCGCTGATGTTCACGCGGGCCAGGTCGAGGTCGTAGTCCCGCTGCCCGGGGCTCAGCTGCGGATGCAGGTCACCGGTCTCCGCGTCGACGAGGTACGCGGCGTAGGCGCCCGCGTCCCGCCGGAACAGCGTGTTGGACAGCGAGCAGTCGCCCCACGCGAACCCCGCCAGGTGCAGGCGCACCAGCAGCACCGCCAGGGCGTCCATCAGCCGGTGCATGGTCGCCGGGCGCATCGTCGTCTCGAACATCGACCGGTACGGCATCGATCCGCCCAGGTGCCGGGTGACCAGCACCGACTCCAGCGGATCACCGGCCGTGTCGGCTCGCCCGGTGACCACGGCCAGCGGGTCGACGGCCGGGATGCCCAACCGGTCCAGGTCGCGCAGCAGCTCGTACTCGCGCAGCGCCGGGCGCTCGGCCAGTTCCTTGACGGCGATCACCTCCGCGCCGGCGCGGGCGTAGCGCACCACGTGCCGGGAGATGCCGCGCGGCAGCGGTACGAGGACGTCCTCGGGCCACTCCTCCAGCGGGATCTGCCAGGGCAGCTCCAGCAGGAGGGCCGGGTGCTCCGGGTTGGTGGCGCTGATCTGCAAAGCCATGGCCTGACCTTAGACGGCGCGTTCCCGGGCCCTCTGTGCGGCCTCCCGCACGGACCCCTGGTGCACGGGGCCGTGGCCGGGCAGCAGGGTGTCGGCGGCGAGGGACTCGATCACGTCCAGCGAGGCGAGCGCGCGGGCCCGCTCGTGGTGGAACATGCCGGGCAGCAACTGCGGCCCTCCGATCCGCGAGGTGGCGTGGCCGCTGACCAGCGCGTCACCGGAGACGAGTATCCCGGCCTCGGGGAGGTGGAAGACCGTGTGGCCGTCCGTGTGACCGGGGGTGTGCACGGGGACGGGCCGACCCGGCAGGTCCAGCGCGCCGGTGGCGGCCGGGAACGGCTCCGGCGCGGTGACCGGGTGCTGTTCGGTGCCGCCGGCGCGCAGCGCGTGCGCCATCCAGGGCAGCACGCCGGGCCGCCAGGCGTTGCGCAGGACCGTGCCGACGCTCACCTGCTGGAGGAAGTCCCTCCGGGCGTGCGGGACTTCGGCCGGATGCAGAAGAACCGGGATGCCGTACCCGGCGCGCAGGTGCTCGGCGGACCCCAGGTGGTCGTTGTGCGCGTGGGTGATGAGGACGGCGGTGACCGCCTCCGGTGAACGGGCGACCGCCGCGAGGGATGCGAGCAGCCCCGGCCGGTCCGCCGGATAGCCGGTGTCGATCAGGGTGACGGCGTCGCCCTCGGTGAGGATCACCCAGTTGGTGTTGTTGCCGTGCACCAGATAGGTGCCGTCCGCGACCTGTCGTACGTCTGCCCGCATGATCGTCCCGTGGGGTGAGGTCCGTGCTCGACGGGGACAGCAAAGCAGATCGGCGGCGTGCGCCGGACCCCGTGTGGGTGCTACCGCACGCCGTGCGGCCGGAATTGGACGCTGATGCGCGGCCCCGCGGCACGCGTCGACTTGGGGACGCAGTGCTCCCAGGTCCGCTGGCAGGAGCCGCCCATCACGATCAGATCGCCGTGACCGAGCGCCCGGCGCACGGTGTCGCCCCCGCGCACCGGACGCAGCAGCAGGTCGCGTGGCGCGCCCACGGAGAGGATGGCGACCATCGTGTCCTCGCGGGCGCCGCGGCCGATCCGGTCGCCGTGCCAGGCGACGCTGTCGCGGCCGTCGCGGTAGTAGCACAGGCCGGCGGTGGCGAAGGGCTCTCCCAGTTCGCCGGCGTAGTGCGCGCCGAGGGCCGCGCGGGCCTCGGCTAGTACGGGGTGCGGCAGCTCCCGGTCCTCGCCGTAGAACGCGAGCAGCCGGGGTACGTCGACCATCTGGTCGTACATCTGCCGGCGCTCGGCGTGCCACGGGACCTCGGCCGCCAGTTGTTCGAACAGCTGGTCGGCGCCGGTCAGCCAGCCCGGGAGCACGTCGATCCAGGCGCCGTGGCCGAGCGCGGTGCGGCGGGTCCCGGTGAGCGGGCCGAGGCGCAGCTCGTCGGTCTGGTCGAAGAGGGAGCCCTGGAGGTGCCTGGTCATGGATCCAGCGTACTCCTTAATCGAATGTGTGTTCCATGTGGATGTTCGCCTCCGGCCTCTCGCCCTTACAGCTCGTCGCGGTAGCGGGAGCCGTAGCCGGAGCCGAGCGGGAGCCGCCCCGCGACCCTTTCGATACAGCGATGCATCCGATACATTCGCGTATCGAACGGAGGTCGGCATGGCGGCGGAACAGACGGCGAGGCGTGTCACCCGGCGCCGGGTACGCACCCGGGCCAACCTCCTCGACGCCGCCTTCCAGGTGTTCGCCGCCAAGGGCTTCGGACGGGTCTCCATCGAGGAGGTCTGCGAGGCCGCCGGCTACAGCCGGGGCGCCTTCTACTCCAACTTCGCCAGCCTCGACGAGCTGTTCTTCGCGCTCTACCGGCAGCGCGCCGACCTCATCGCCCGTCAGGTCGCCGACGCCCTCGCCGGCGAGGGCCCCGGCCTCGACGTGCCCGCCTCCGTGGACCGCGTCACCGAGGTGCTGCTCCTCGACCACGACTGGCTGCTGGTGAAGACGGACTTCCTCGTGCACGCCGCCCGGTCCCCGGCCGTCGCCCAGTCCCTCCTCGAACACCGGGCGACACTGCGCGGCGCCATCGCCGAACGGCTCGGCCGCGACCGGGACCACACCCCACTGCCCGCCGCACTCGGCGACGCCGACGCCGCCGCTCGCGCGGTGGTCGCCGCCTACGACGGGGTCACCACCCAACTGCTGCTCGACAAGGACGTGGACAGTGCCCGCGCCTGGCTCAAGCAGCTCCTCACCGCGCTGCTGACCGAAGGCAGCCCGCACCCCCACAGCCACTCCGAAAGCCACCCCGAATGAGAAGGGCAACGGTCGCCATGGACGCGGACGTCATCGTCGTCGGAGCGGGCCTCGCCGGCCTGGTCGCGGCGCACGAACTCACCAGCAGGGGCCGGCGGGTCGCCCTGGTCGACCAGGAGAACGCCGCCAACCTCGGCGGCCAGGCCTTCTGGTCCTTCGGCGGGCTGTTCCTCGTCGACTCGCCCGAGCAGCGGCGCCTCGGCATCAAGGACTCCCTGGACCTCGCCTGGAGCGACTGGCAGGGCAGCGCGGGATTCGACCGCACCGACGACGAGGACTCCTGGGCGGTGCGCTGGGCGCGCGCCTACGTCGAGTTCGCGGCCGGGGAGAAGCGGACCTGGCTGGCCGGACACGGCATCTCCTTCGTGCCGACGGTCGGCTGGGCCGAGCGCGGCGATCTCCGCGCCGACGGACACGGCAACTCCGTGCCCCGCTTCCACGTCGCCTGGGGGACCGGCACGGGCGTCGTCGAACCGTTCGTGCGGTACGCCGAGCAGGCCTCGCGGGACGGGCTGCTCACCTTCCACCACCGTCACCGCGTCGACGAACTGGTCATCGAGGGCGGCGCCGCCCGGGGCGTGCGCGGCACGGTCCTCGCGCCCGACGACTCACCGCGCGGCGTCTCCTCCAACCGCGACCGCGTCGGCGACTTCGAACTGACCGCCCAGGCCGTCGTCGTCACCAGCGGCGGCATCGGCGCCAACCACGACATGGTCCGCCGCCACTGGCCCGAACGCCTCGGCACCCCGCCCGCCGAGATGGTCACCGGCGTCCCCGCCTACGTGGACGGCCGCATGCTCGACATCAGCGCCGAGGCCGGTGTCCGGCTCGTCAACCGCGACCGCATGTGGCACTACACCGAGGGCGTCCGGAACTGGGACGCCATCTGGCCCGGCCACGGCATCCGCATCCTGCCCGGCCCCTCCTCCATGTGGTTCGACGCCCTGGGCCGCCGCCTGCCCGACCCCTGCCTGCCGGGCTACGACACCCTCGGCACCCTCCGGCACCTGCGCACCACCGAGGACATCGCCGGACACGACCACTCCTGGTTCGTCCTCACGCGCAAGATCGTCGAGAAGGAGTTCGCCCTGTCGGGCTCCGAGCAGAATCCCGACATCACCGCCAAGGACCGCAAGGCCGTCCTGCGCGACCGCCTCCTCGGCAAGGGGGCGCCCGCCCCGGTGCGGGCCTTCCTCGACCACGGAGCGGACTTCGTCGTCGCCGACACCCTGGACCGGCTGGTCGAGAAGATGAACGGCCTGACGGACAAGGCCCTCCTCGACGCCGACGGCCTCCGCCGCCAGATCCGCGCCCGCGACCTCCAGCTGGCCAACCCCTACAGCAAGGACGCCCAGGTGCAGGGCATCCGCAACGCCCGCCGCTACATCGGCGACCGCCTCGGCCGCGTCGCCACCCCGCACCGCATCCTCGACCCCGACGCCGGACCCCTCATCGCCGTCAAGCTGCACGTCCTCACCCGCAAGACGCTCGGCGGCATCCAGACCGACCTGGACTCACGCGCCCTGGGCGCCGACGGCAGCCCCGTCGAGGGTCTCTACGCGGCCGGCGAGGTCGCCGGTTTCGGCGGCGGGGGCGTCCACGGCTACAACGCACTGGAGGGCACCTTCCTGGGCGGCTGCCTCTTCTCGGGACGCGCGGCGGGACGGGCGGCGGCACGCCAGACGAGCTGACGGGCCGGAACGGCCCGGCCCTCGACGGGGTCGGCCTTCCGGCGAGGCGGCGGGCCGACCACGTCCTGCCCGGTGGTCGACCCGGCCGTGGGACGAGCGCGCTGCGCGGACCTCGACGGGGCCGCCCCCCCCCAAGGAGGCGGCGGTGGGCTTCTCGGCCGGTGGTCGCTCCGGCCGTGAGCCGAGCGCGGGGCGCGGGACGCGGGGCGCCGACGGAGGGCCGGCCTGCGAGCGGCGGCGGGACGAGTGCCGCCGGTGGCCGGTCCGGCCGTGGGCCGAGCGCGGGCGCGGCCACCGACGGGGCCGGGCCGACCCTTGACGGAGTCGGCGTGTGGTCTCCCGGCCGGTGGCCGGTCCGGCCGTCGGCGGACCACAGGGCGCGGCCGCCGCGGAGTGCGTGCCGCAACAAGCTGCCGGCAGCGAGCCCGAGCAGTCCGCACCTCTTTCCGGCCGACCGGACGGCCTCGTCCTTGCCGAACAGTCGGCAGGCGGTGCGCCGACTGGGCAGTCCCCACGGTCGGGGCGGTCCGGGTGTGGGTACGGATGGCGGTCGCCTCTCGGCGAAAGGCTCCACAGGGCGCCTCAGCCGAGCAGTCGGCAGGCGGTGCGCCGACCGGACGGCCCCGCCCTCAGCCGAGCAGTCGGCGGGCTCTGGGCCGACTGGGCAGTCCGGGCCCTCAGCCGAGCGCTCCTCACGTCCTGAGCCGACCGGACGGCCCCGCCCTCAGCCGAGTAATCCACACACCCCGCCCCGCGCCGACCGGACGGCCTCGGCCTCGGCCGAGGAGTCCCCACGCCCCGTGCCGCCGGGCAGTTCCGCCCTCAACCGAGCAGGCGGGCCAGGACGGTCGCGTGGCTGTGTTCCGGTTCCTTCACGGCCGTGAGCAGGGTCACCGGTCCCGCCTGCGCCAACTGGCGCACCCGGTCGAGGAGTTCCTCCGCCTCGGGCTCGGCCAGCTCGGCCTCGTAACGCCGCGCGAACTCCTCGTACGAGCCCTCGCCCCCGTGGTACCAGCGGCGCAACTCGTTCGACGGGGTGAGTCCCTTGGGCCACTCGTCGACCCGTGCCGCGTCCTTCGCCAGACCGCGCGGCCACAGCCGGTCGACGAGGACGCGGACGCCGTCCTCCGGCTCGGGCGGTTCGTACACACGGCGTACGCGGACACTCATCGGCGGCCTCTCCACGTGCGGGCGGTGATGCCGAGGGTAAGCACGGGCCGCCCGCCCGCGCCCCACGGCTTGACCTGAACGAGGGTGAATCCGAGGGGCCCGGTGCCTAGTCTGATCACGTTTGATCAACAACCACCCTCCCAGGAGCGAACGTGACACACCTCCGCAGACGCCCCGCCCTCCTCGCGGCCGTACCCCTCGCCGTGACAGCCCTGCTCACGGCCGCGGACCCGGCGCTCGCGGCCGGTCCGGTGGGCACGCCCGGCGTCGGCGACCCCTACTTCCCGCTCGCCGGAAACGGTGGTTACCACGTCGACCACTACGGCCTGACCCTCCGCTACGACCCCGCCACCCGGCATCTCGACGGCAAAGCCGTCCTCACCGCCCGCGCCACGCGGCCCCTGACCCGTTTCGACCTCGACCTGAAGGGCCTGAAGGTCACCGCCCTGACCGTCGACCACGTCAAGGCCGGACACCGGCGCGACGGCCAGGAACTCGTCGTGACCCCGCGCCGCGCCCTGCGCAAGGGCGAGCGGTTCGAGGTGAGCGTCACCTACTCCGGCACGCCCGGCCCGGTCACCGACCCCGACGGCTCCCCGGACGGCTGGATCCCCACCGACGACGGCGCGTTCGTCGCCGGGGAGCCGCAGGGCGCCATGACCTGGTTCCCGGCGAACAACCACCCCACGGACAAGTCGTCGTACGACTTCACCATCACCGTCCCCGAAGGCCGCACGGCCGTCGCCAACGGCGTCCTCCTCGGCAAGCGGACCGCCCACGGGAGGACCACCTACCGCTGGCGGCAGGCCGAGCCCATGGCCGCCTACCTCGCCACGGCCACCGTCGGCACCTTCCAGGTCCGGCAGTACACCACCCGCGACGGCATCAAGGTCTACGACGCCGTCGACCCCCGCGAGGCGGCCGCGGCCAAGCCCGTCCTGGCGAAGCTCCCCTCCGTACTGCAGTGGGAGAGCGGCCTGTTCGGCCCGTATCCGTTCCGCGCGGCCGGGTCCATCGTCGACCACGCCCCGGACGTCGGCTACGCCCTGGAGACCCAGACCCGGCCCGTGTACGACAGCGCGCCCGACCTGAGCACCCTCGTCCACGAGAGCGCCCACCAGTGGTTCGGCGACTCCGTCTCGCTCACCACCTGGAAGGACATCTGGCTCAACGAGGGCTTCGCCACCTACGCGGAGTGGCTCTACGACGAGCAGCACGGCGGCGACAGCGCGCAGGCCGCGTTCGACGCGCTGTACGCCCGACCGGTGAGCGACGGCCTGTGGGCGTTCCCGCCCGGGAACCCCGGCAGCGGCGCGAACATCTTCGACACCCCCGTCTACGCCCGCGGCGCCATGGCCCTGCACGCCCTGCGCACCACGGTCGGCGACCGCGCCTTCTTCCGCGTCCTGCGCGCCTGGGCGACCGCACGGCACGACGGCAACGGCACCACGGCCCAGTTCGAGCGCCTGGCGGAGAAGGTGTCCGGCAAGGACCTCGGGAGCCTGTTCAAGACCTGGCTGTACGCTCAGGGAAAGCCCAACCACCCCTGAGAACCTGACCAGTTCCTCACACCTCCCGGCCAAGATCGAGTCATGATCACGCATCCAGCCAGCGCCGCGCTGCTCGCCGCGTCCCTTCTGCTCACCGGGTGCGGCGGCGGCGCGGCGGTCCCGCCCGACCACCAGGGCCCCGCGTCCAGCCCGGCGGTGCCGGGCACGCGGACGCCCGACGTCGTCGCGCGGACGGTCCCGCGGCAGCTGCCGGGCCTCGGCCCGAGGACCCGTGCCGCCGTGCCGGCCTCCGCGCGACAGGTGGTCGTGGTGACCGGACGCGGCCCCAACTCCCCGCTCTCCGAGGTCGTCCTCCACCGCCGCACCGACACCGGCTGGCAGCCCGGCCCGGTGTGGCCCGCCCACAACGCCCTGCGCGGCTGGACGCACCACCACCTCGCCGGCGACCTGCGCTCACCCGTCGGCGTGTACGGCCTCAGCGACGCCGGCGGACGACTGCCCGACCCGGGCACCCGGCTGCCGTACGACCGGTCGCCCGGCGGTTTCCGTTCGCCCGGCACCGGCTTCGAGGGCGAATCCCTCGACGGCTCCTTCGACCATGTGATCGCCATCGACTACAACCGTGAGCCCGGCACCTCGCCCCTGGACTGGACCCGGCCGCTGGGCGCCGGACGCGGCGGGGGCATCTGGATCCACGTGGATCACGGCGGACCCACGCACGGCTGCGTCAGCATCGCCGAACGGCACATGAGGGAACTGCTCCTCGCCCTGGACCCCGCCCTCCACCCGGTCGTCGTCATGGGCGACCATGCGTCCCTGGCCCGCTGACCCGGACCGACCGCCGATCGCCCGCAGACCGAAGGGGGGAACCGCCGCGTGTGCGCACACGTACTGGTCGCCGAGGACGACGCGATGCAGGCCGAACTCATCCGCCGCTCCCTGCTCGCCGAGGGCCACACCGCCACCGTCGTGCACGACGGCTCGGCCGCGCTCGACGCGGTGCGCCGGGACCGGCCCGACCTCGTCGTGCTGGACCTCATGCTGCCGGTCATCGACGGCTTCGGGGTGTGCCGGGTGCTCCGCCAGGACGACGACATCCCCGTCCTCATGCTGACCGCCCGCGCGGCCGAGGACGACGTGCTGCTCGGCCTGGAGCTGGGCGCCGACGACTACATGACCAAGCCGTACAGCCCGCGGGAGCTGATGGCCCGTATCCGCACCGTCCTGCGGCGCAGCGGATCGGCCGCCGGCCGGCGGGACGATCCGGTCGTCCGGGCCGCCGGGATAGCCGTCGACCCCCAGCGGCACGAGGTGCGGTGCGACGGGGAGGGCGTGGACTGCACGCCCGCCGAGTTCCAGATCCTCCTCGCCCTCGTCGGCGAGCCCGAACGGGTCTTCTCCCGTCGGCAGTTGCTCCAGTGCACCCGCGGCTACGACCGCGCCTCCACCGAACGAGCCGTCGACGTGCACATCATGAACCTGCGCCGCAAGATCGAGGCGGACCCGCGCAGACCCGTCCGGCTGCTGACCGTCTTCGGCGTCGGCTACAAGCTCAGCGGCGCCCGCCCATGAACCGCACAGACGACAAACGCGACCGCATCCGTGACCGCGTCCGCGAGCGCACCGGCACGCGCATACCGCTGCGCAAGCGGTTGCTGGTCCGGCTCCTCATCGCCTCCGTCCTGATCGCCCTCTGCTCCGTGGCCGCGACCGCCTGGCTGGCGGTGACCACCACCACCCGTGCCCTGCGGGAGGAACAGGGGCAGGCCCTCGCCGACGACATGGACATCCTCGCCCGGCTCAGCGGGTACGCAGCGACCCACCCCGACTGGACCGGCGTATCGGCCACCGTGCGCGCCCTGTCCGCGCAGACCGGCCGGCGCATCGCCCTGACCGGCGCCGACCGCGTCCTCCTGGCCGACTCCGCGCCCCGCGGCACCTCCCTGCCACCGCGCGCCGCCGCCACCGTCGACCCCCTGCGCACCGACACCTCCACCGAACCCGGCGCCCAGCTCAGCGGCACCGATCCGCGGGTCGTCGGCCCCTACCGCCTGACGGCCGGCGAACGCGCCAAGCTCGACGCGCTGGCGAGCAGACGGCAGAGCTGTTTCCTGCGCCACGGCATCGACACGACCGTCGTCCGCACCGCCGGCGGCCGTCCGGTCCTGCGGGGCGCGGACGACAGGGTCGAGGACGGCTACGTCCCCGAGCAGTGCGCCGACGGGCTGCTCAACACCGCCGTTCCCACGGAGGAGACGGCGTTTGCCGCGCTCCAGAAGCTCGCCCGCGGCTGCCTGGCCGGGGTGGGGGTGGATCCGGACACGCCCGTCGCCCTCGGCGGCCTCGTCGGTGCGGACCTGCGCTCCCCGACGCCGTCACCCGGTTTCCTCCTCAAGGCGGACGCCGCGACGACGCGCACGGCGCAGCGCTGCCTGGACGACGCCCGCCGCACCCAGCTCGATCCGTACGTCGCCCCCGTCGCCGAACTCTTCCTCGGCGGGGGGAACAACGGCGCCGCGCCCCGCTGGAACCTGTCCCCGGCCAACAAGGCCAAGGTCGTCGGCGCGGCCGGACTCGTGCTCGCCGTCACCGTCGCCGTGACCGCCGTCGTCGCCACCCGCCTGGTGCGGCCCCTGCGCGCCCTCACCGAAGCCGCCCAGCAGCCTCCCGAGCTGCACGCGCGCGTGCCCGTCACCACCCGCGACGAGACCGGCATCCTCGCGGAGGCCTTCAACGACCTGGCCGAGCGCCGCGAACGCCACGAAGCCCAGCGCAAGGCGCTGGTCAGCGATGTCGCCCACGAACTGCGCAGCCCGCTCACCAACATCCGGGGCTGGCTCGAGGTCACCCGCGACGGCCTCGTCGAGCCGGACCCGGAACTCCTGGCCGCCCTGCACGAGGAGGCCCTCGTGCTGCAACGGGTCATCGACGACCTGCGCGACCTCGCCGACGCCGACGCCGGCACCCTGCGCCTGCACCGCGAACCCGTCCCCGCCGACGACCTCCTCGCCCAGGTCGCCGCGGCCCACCGCGTCGCCGCCGACACCGCGGGCGTCACCCTGCGGACCGACGTCCACGGCGGCCCGTGGCTGGACGCCGACCCGGTCCGGCTGCGGCAGGCGCTCGGCAACCTCGTCACCAACGCCGTACGCCACACCCCGTCCGGCGGGACGGTCACGCTGTCCGCGCGCGCGGACGGCGGAGAGGTGGCACTGGAGGTCGCCGACACCGGCACCGGTATCGCGGCCGAGGATCTGCCGCACGTCTTCGAGCGGTTCTGGCGCGCCGAGAAGTCACGCAGCCGCCGCACCGGCGGCAGCGGCCTCGGCCTGCCGATCGTCCGCCATCTGACCGCCGCCCACGGTGGCACGGCGCGGGCGGCGAGCACTCCAGGCAGCGGAAGTGTGTTCACCCTGCGGCTGCCCGCCGGGCCGGCACCGCGGGACGGTTGAGTCGTCGCGGAGGGCGCGGGGCGGCTGATTCCGTCGGGGCGGTGCGGGTACCCCGTTGCCTGACGGCGGAGGCTGTCCAGGCGGAGAAGGAGGTCATGCCATGAGTTCGTCCGACGACCTGCCGGTCGCACGCTCCCTGGCCGAACTGGCCGACCTGGTCGCACGGCAGCGGGGCCTGTTCGTCCGCTGGTCGCGCGGGCCCGGCATCGACCTCGCCACGGCGTCCAGCATCGACGACCTCACCGGCATCCGGATGTCGGGACTCTCGGCGAACCCCCTCGACGTGGAGGACTGGTGGGAGGACCGCTCCCGCACCCTGTGGGTCGCGCGCCGCCTGTACGACTACGCGCACCTGCCGCACGAGAAGGGCCCCGGCGTCCAGCCCTGGATTCTCGCGGGGCGGGAGACGGGCCGGGGCCCCGACAACGAGCCGCTCGTGACCGACGTACGGCCGCTGTGCTGGATCGACCGGTCGGTGATCGACGCGGCGCGTGAGGAGGTGGCCCGGCAGGAGGCGCACTGGGGCCCGCTACGGCGGACGGGCCGGTGAGTACCGGCCCGTCCGCCGCAGCGGGCCCGCGCGCCAGGGTTCGTCGGCCAGGACCTCCCGGCTCCGGGCTCGTCGGCCGGAGCCTCATGAACTTCGTGGCCGGAGCCTCACGAACTTCGCTGTCGCGCCCTGATGCGCCGCTTGAGGGCGCGTCGTTCGGTCTCGCTCGTACCGCCCCAGACGCCGAGGCCCTGATCGGTCTCCATCGCCCACTCAAGGCACTGGGCGCGTACCGGGCAGGACCGGCAGACCGCCTTCGCCTGCTCGGTCTGCAGGAGTGCCGGACCCGAGGTGCCGATCGGGAAGAACAGTTCCGGGTCCTCTTGGCGGCACGCGGCGCGCTGTCGCCAGTCGTCCATCGAAGTCACCTGCGATCGAAGTCGTGTGCGGTTCCGGATGAGTTGCTTCCGTTCGGGTCACCGGTGAGACCGAAGTGAAACCGCGCCGGAGGGACCGGAGGCCATGACCGGGCCGAGGGCTCAGCTCCGCAGGGTCCTGGCCGCTGTCGCTGCGACGGCGGTCGCCACGGCGGCGAGGGCGGGGGAGTCGAGCTTCCACTGCTGCCAGAACAGGGGGACGTCGAAGGGGTGTTGCGGCGCGAGCGAGATCAGGCGTCCGGACGTCAGCAGGTGTCCGGCCTGCACTTCGGGCACCATGCCCCAGCCGAGTCCGGCCACCACCGCGTCGAGGAACCCCTCCGAGGTCGGCACGGCGTGCCGCAGCCGGCTCGCGCCGTCGGGACCGCGCCGCAGCCGGCGTACGAACGCGTCCTGGAGGTCGTCGCGCCGGTCGAAGGTGACGACGGGCGCCCGTGTGAGCGCCTCGGCCGGCGGGGCGCCGTCGAGGAAGGCGGCGGCGAAGCCCGGACTCGCCGCCGCGAAGTAGCGCAGGGAGCCCAGTGGCCTGACGGAACAGCCGGTGACGGCGTCCGGCAGCGAGGTCACCGCTGCCATCACGAGTCCCTCCCGCAGCAGTTCCGCCGTCCGCGTCTCGTCCTCGCGGTGCAGCTCGAAGCAGAACGGCGGATCGCGCGGTACGCGGGTGAGGGCGGGCAGGAACCAGGTGGCGAGCGAGTCCGCGTTGACCGCCACTGTCACGCGTGTCGGCTCCCCGACGCCGCTCATGCCCAGCTCGGACCGCGTGTCGCGCTCCAGCCTGGCCAGCTGCCGGGCGAACCGGACGACGATCTCCCCGGACTCCGTCGGCCGCACCGGTTTGGTGCGCAGCAGCAGGACCCGGCCGGTGCGCTGCTCCAGCGCCTTCACCCGCTGGCTGACCGCCGAGGGCGTCACGTGCAGGGCGGCCGCCGCGGCGTCGAAGGTGCCCTCATCGACCACGGCGAGCAGGGTGCGGACCTGGTCCAGGGGGAGATCGGTCATCACGAACACTAATGATACGTAAGAATCTTTAGCTGGTCATGAAGTGATCGGTTCCCTAGCGTGGAGCCATGTCCAGCTCCTTCGCCGCGGCGGCGGCCGGCTTCGGCACCGGCCTGTCCCTCATCGTCGCCATCGGCGCCCAGAACGCCTTCGTCCTGCGCCAGGGCGTCCGCCGGGACGCCGTCCTCGCCGTCGTCGCGATCTGCGCCCTGTCCGACGCCGCACTCATCACGCTCGGTGTGGCCGGGGTGGGGGCGCTGGTGGTGGCCTGGCCGGGTGCCCTGACCGCCGTCGCGTGGACCGGCGGGGCGTTCCTGCTCTGCTACGGCGCCCTCGCCGCCCGCCGGGTGCTCAAGCCGGGCGGCGCCCTGGAGACGACGGGTGAGGCCGGCGGCTCCCGGCGGCGGGCGGTCCTCACCTGCCTCGCGATGACCTGGCTCAACCCGCACGTCTACCTCGACACCGTCTTCCTGCTCGGCACCGTCGCCGCCGACCGCGGGCCGCTGCGCTGGACCTTCGGTCTCGGCGCGGCGGCGGCCAGCCTGTGCTGGTTCGCCACCCTCGGCTTCGGGGCCCGGCTGCTCGGCCGCTTCCTGACCCGGCCCAGTGCCTGGCGCGTCCTGGACGGACTCGTCGCCGCGACGATGATCACGCTCGGAGCCACCCTGATCGCGGGGGCCTGATCGTCCGCGACACGATCGGAACTGCGATAGTGACCCCTGGACCGGAAACGTGTAAGCACCAACCACCCCAACCGACCAGGGACTCCGTGGACACGAGCGAGAGCAGCGACGAACCTCAGGCCAGAGCCGAGGCCAAGACCGTTTTCGATCCGGGCCCCGCTCCCGGTCCGGGCCCTGCTCCCGGTCCGGGCCCTGTTCGCGGTCCGGGCCCTGCTCCGGGCTCTGTTGGCGCTCCGGGCCCGGCAGCCGCTCAGAGCCCAGCTCCCGATCCGCGGGGTGAGGCCCGCCGTGGCTGGCGCCGCTGGGCGATGGACACCCGTCCGCTGCGCCGGCCCGCCTACCGCCGGCTGTGGTCGTCGACCATCGTCACCGCCGTGGGCAGCCAGCTCACCGCCGTCGCCGTACCCAAGCAGATCTACGACATCACCGGCTCCTCCGCCTGGGTCGGCTATGCCAGCCTCGCCGGACTGCTGCCCATGGTGGTGTTCGCGCTGTGGGGCGGCGCGGTGGCCGACACCGTGGACCGGCGCAAGCTGCTGCTGATCACCAACACCGGCATCGCCGTCACCTCCGTGCTGTTCTGGCTCCAGGCCGCCGCGGGGCTCGACTCGGTGGCGGTCCTGATGGTGCTGCTCGCCACCCAGCAGGCGTTCTTCGGCCTGAACGCCCCCGCCCGCACCGCCTCCATCGCCCGCCTCGTCCCGGCCGGTGAACTGGCCGCCGCCAACGCCCTCGGCTCCACCGTCATGCAGACCGGCCTGGTCGCCGGCCCGCTCCTCGCGGGGGCCCTGATACCCGTCATCGGCCTGCCGGAGCTGTACCTGCTCGACGCGCTCGCCCTGAGCGTGACGCTGTGGGCCGTCGCCCGCCTGCCCGCGCTGCCGCCGCTGGCCGGCTCGGCCGCCCGGCGCGCGGGACTGCGCGAGATCATGGCGGGGTTCCGCTACATCGCGCGGCACAAGGTGCTGCTGCTGTCCTTCCTCGCCGACGTCGTCGCGATGGTCTTCGGCATGCCCCGAGCCCTCTTCCCGCAACTGGCCGCCGAGACCTACGCGCCCTACGGCGAGGGCCTCGCGCTCGGTCTGCTGTTCGCGGCCGTCCCCGTCGGCGCGGTGCTCGGCGGCCTGCTCTCCGGCACGTTCTCGCGGGCCCGCCGGCACGGCTGGATGGTCATCGGCGCCGTCGTCGCCTGGGGCGCGGCGATCGCCGGCTTCGGGCTCAGCGGCAGTCTGTGGCTCGCGGTGGTGTTCCTGGCCGCCGCGGGCGTCGCCGACATGGTCTCCATGGTCTTCCGCGGCGCGATCCTGCTGTCCGCGGCCACCGACGAGATGCGCGGCCGCATGCAGGGCGTCTTCACGGTGGTCGTCGCGGGCGGCCCGCGCCTGGCCGACGTGCTCCACGGCACGGCGGGCGCGGCGTTCGGCCCCCGCACGGCGGTGGCGGGCGGCGGACTGCTGGTCGTCGCCGTGATGCTGGCGCTCGCGGCCGCGGTACCGGCTCTGCGGCGGTACCGCGTCTAGACCCCTGCGGACCGGTCCCGTCCAGGCCCCTGCGGACCGGTCCCGTCCAGGCCAGGCCGGACGCGTCCCGTCCAGGTTCCACCAGACCCGTCCCGTCGAGGCCTTGGCGTCGCCTTCCCACCCGCCGGACGACGCACGGCCCGCACCCTCGCCGCACCGGGCGACATCCCGAGGACGTCCGGTACGAGACCTGTCCGGTACGAGGCCTACATCCGGTACGAGGCCCTTCGCCGCGGCCCGCCGGGAGCACACACCGGACGCCGCCCGGCCCTTGGGGCGGACGTGGGAAAGGTGGCGACGGAGCCCGGCCCGCCGCCGGTCAGATGACGCCGCGGCGGTGCATGCCGTACTGCTCCATGAGTTTGCCCCTGGTCGTCTCCAGGCGGTGGGCGAGGATCTCGGCCACGATCCGGACCAGGGACAGGCCGAGCGCGGGGTCCTCCTCGCAGAGCTTGAGCACCGGCCCGGCCTCGAACTCGTAGGCGCGGACCGGGCTGAACGCCTCCGCGCCGAAGTCCCACCGGTACGGCGGGAACAGCCAGGACCAGCCGAGCAGGTCGCCGGCGCCGAGACTGGCGACGGTGACCCGCTGTACGGACGTCACCCGCTGGTCCAGGGAGACCGCGCCGGAGCGGATGACCCAGAAGCGGTCGGCCGTGCCGCCGGCCTCGAAGATCCTGGTGTCCTCCGGGAAGGACACCTCGCGGGCCAGGGTCATCAGGTGCTGGCGTTGGGGCGGGGGGAGGGCGGTCAGCAGCTTGGTCGCTTTGGTCATGGCGCGGGGCTCCTCGCCGGCGATGGGTCCGGGATGTTCCCTGGGGCCACAGGGCCCCAAGCCCATTTCAGCCGCTGCGGGCGCCCCGGGCACCTCGGCGGCGGGGATTATTGTGCGCGGGCATGTGAAAGCCCTGGCTGGACGGGGGAAGCCAGCCAGGGCCGTCACATGCGGCATGCGGAGGAGTGAACTCGACTCCGCCACCACTGAGTGAACCGTAAACCATTCCGGCGCCATTCACCCACTCAAAACCCGGTCACGTGACCTGTTTCACTTCCGCTCCGTCCCCGCGCGGCGCCGTCTGTCTCCGTCTCACTCCGCGTCCCGCGCGACCACCCTGACCGTGTCGAGCCGGCGATCGGTCGGGTCCGGCAGGTTCATGCCCGCCTCCAGCCCCGAGCGCAGGTACCGCAGCACCGGATCGGTGAGCCGCTCGCCGGGAAGGACGGCGGGGATCCCCGGCGGATACGGCGTGATCATCTCCGCGGCGACCCGGCCGGCGGCCTCGGCGAGGGGGACGTGCTCGGCCGGGCCGAAGAACGCGTCCCGCGGCAACAGTCCCTGCGCCATGCGCAGTTCGGCGGGTGGCGGCACCTCCGTCCGGGGTGCCGGCCGCAGGTCCGGCGCGGCGCCGGCGAGGTCCTTGAGGGCCGCGAGCAGTTCCCCGGTCGTCGCGCGGTCGTCGCCGTGGCTGATCTGGGTGCCGATCCGGCGGTGGTCGGTCAGGTGGACGTCCACGGCCCGGTGCTTGTGCAGCCAGTCGGCGGCCTGGAACCCCGAGATGCCCAGCCCGTCGAGGTCGATGACGACCGGCAGGGGATCGAAGTCGTCGGCGAGGTCCGGACCGCAGAAGTCCGCACGGTCGTTCACGTGCATGCCGTCGATCTGCTCGACCGCCGCCCGTACCTCGGCCGCCAGCTCCAGCGTCGTGCCCATCAACTCCTCGCCGCGCAGGCACATCTGCCGCCGCCAGCCGTCGAGCCCGGCGTACAGCAGCACCGAGGGGCTGGTGGTGCCCAGCAGATCCGCACGCGTCTTCAGTAGCTCCGCCGGGACGCGGTCCCCCTGGAGGTGGAAGACGGAACCCTGTTCCAGGCCACTGCCCATCTTGTGCACGCTGGTGACGCAGATGTCCGCGCCCGCGTCCATCGCCCAGGACGGCAGCTCCGGATGGAACGGCAGGTGCGCGCCCCACGCCTCGTCCACGATCAGCGGCAGCCCCCGGCGATGACAGACCTCGGCGATCCCTCGCAGGTCCGCGCAGGCGCCGTACGGCGTCGGACTGGTGACCAGAGCACCCTTGGCGTCGGGATGGATCGTGAAGGCCTTCTCGAACGTCGCCGCGGACGGCGGATGCGCCAGATGCCGCTCGGCGTCCCACTGCGGCTCCACCCACACCGGCTCGATCCCGGCCAGGATCAGGCCGGACACCACGGACTTGTGCGCGTCCCGCCCGATCAGCAGCTTCTCGTGCGGACCGGCCACCGACAGCATCGCGGCCTTGACCGACAGGGAACTCCCGCACGTCGTGAAGAAGGTGTGCTCGGCGTGGACCGCGTCCGCCATCAGCTCCTCGGCGCGCTCCAGGACCCGGCCGCGGGTGAGGCGGTCGTCGAGCCCGCCCGACGCCAGCACGTCACCGAGGAACACCGCGTCGCCCAGTACCGCCCGCACATCGGGATCGGCGCCGCGCGCCTGCTTGTGCCCGGGTGGCGAGAAGGCCAGCCGGCCCTGGCGGTGATACTCGACGAGGGCTTCCAGGACGGGGGCGCTGGTGTGATCGACTGCCATGCGGTCCCGGGTGCCCGCGCCGGTGCCGGACAATCGGGCGCCCGGGAAAAGGCCTGGTCAGGCGGCGTCCGGATGGTGTCCAGGCGCCACGATCTCGTCCAGCACGTCGAGTACCGCCTCGTACGCCAGACCGCGTACCCGCGCGTCGCGCGCCGCGTCCGGATCGGTGCGCCCCAGATCCTCGGTCCGGGACCGCAAGGTGCGCAACTCCTCCCTCGCGCGGGCCCTGGCGCGCTGGATGCGCCGCAAAAGTTCGTCCGAGTCCACGACATCCGTCATGTACTCCGCCTACCCGCGCACGGCCCGTCGATGACCCCTTTCGTCCGTCGAACCGCGGGCCGTCGTCGACGGCCCGGCCCTACGAGGCCGAATGCCCGCTAAGGAAGGTTTGACCTGACTTCACAGGGCCAGCCGGACAGAGAGAGCCGCGCCCGCCCGGCGGGGGAGAGGGTCCATCGACCAGCCGAAGACGTCAGGAGAGCGAAGGGATGCGTGCGAACGCGAACCACCGGACCGACGGCACGAGCAGGACCGACAGGACCGACCCCACCGACGCGCCACCGCCGGTGCACTGTCACGGTGACGGCCCCTGCCGGCCGTCCGACGTCCGCGGCGCCATCCGGCGCGCGATCAACGGGCGAGGCAGGGCGGTCGGCTGTCCGTACGACGAGGAGGCCGTCTCCGACGCGCTGCTCGTCGCCTCGGAACTCACCACCAACGCCATCCTCCACGGGGGCGGCATCACCGACTTCGACGTGGACCTCGACGGGCGGGCCGTACGCGTCTCCGTGAGCGACCGCAGCGACCGGCTGCCCGTGGTCAGCGACCCGCTCGACGACCAGGGGCGGCACCGGACCGGTGGCCGGGGGTGGCCGATCGTCTGTCGGCTGGCCTGCGACGTCCGGGTGTCCGGCCTGCCGTCCGGCGGCAAGCGGATCACCGCCGTGGTCCCCGTGGCCTGATTCCCGGTCACGGCCGTACCAGCCCTCCGATCAGCTTTCCCGACGACCGGAGTTTGTTCCTCCGGGCGGCGGGCAGACGGAGGTTCGTGCTTCGGACCGGAGGCGCGCCGACGGGAGCGGTATGACCGCTCCGGGGCGCTTCGGATGCCCCGGACGGCAGCGACCCTCCCGTGGTCATACCCCTGACTCCATCGTTCAGGAGCTATTTCGCATGCTCATCGACATGTCGACAAGCCGTCCCGCCACCACCGCCCCGAACCCCACCCCCCAGTCCCGCCGGACCCACGACGACGCTCCCGACACCGCAAACCTGTTCCTCCGGCTGACCACGATGGAGGAGGGGCCCGACCGGGACGCCGTGCGCGACGCGATCGTCACCGCCTGGCTGCCCATGGCCCATCGGATCGCCGGCCGCTTCCGCGACCGCGGCGAGTCCATCGAGGACCTCCGGCAGGTGGCGGCACTCGGCCTGGTGAAGGCCGTCGACCGCTTCGACCCGGAACGCGGGGCCTTCGAGAGCTACGCCGTCCCCACCATCACCGGGGAGATCAAGCGGCACTTCCGGGACCGCATGTGGGCCCTGCGGGTGCCCCGGCGGGTACAGGAACTGCGCAACAAGGTCCGCGTCGCCCGACGCGAGCTGGCCCAGGCCCCCGGCGCTCCCGAGCCCTCGACCGCCGACCTGGCCGCCCACACCGGCCTCACCGAGGAGGAGGTCGCCGCGGGCCTCGAGGCCCTGGAGAGCTTCAGCACCCTGTCGCTGGACGCCGAACTCCCCGCCGGCGACGACGGCTACAGCCTCGTGGACACCCTCGGCGGTCCCGACGTCTCCTACGACATCGTGGTCGACCGGGAGTCCGCCAAGGAGAGCCTGCGCCGGCTGCCGGAACGGGAACGCGCCATCCTCTACATGCGCTTCTTCGAGGACATGACGCAGAGCCGCATCGCCGACCGGCTCGGCATCTCCCAGATGCACGTCTCCCGTCTCATCAGCCGCAGCTGCGCCCAGGTCCGCCAGGACGCCCTGGGTCGCCCCGACGACCACCGCTGAACCACCCCGCGAGCCGTACGCACCCACCCGTTTCGGACAAGGAGCGAACTTTGATGCTGATGCCCCATCCCGCCGTCCTGCGCACCCTCGTCGCCGAGTACGAGGCCGCGACGGCGACCGGGTCCACCGCGGCCGACACCAGGGCGCAGGACCTCGCCTACACGCTGTGCGTCTCCACCGGGACCCGCGAGGTGACCCAGGCGCTGGAGGTGGCCCGCAGCTGGCTCACCGCGGCCGCCGAAGCCGACGCCCCGACCCGTCGGACCATCGACGCCCCGACCCGTCGCACCCCGGACGTCTCCACCCGTCGCGCCACCGACGCCCCGGTCCGTCACAGCACCGACGACGGTCCCCGCGTGTACGCCTGACAGCCCGGCGCTCGGACGCCCCGCCGCGGTCGGCCCGCGGCGGGGCGTCCGCGTGTTCCGGGGGGTGGGGGCTCGGCACTGCCGTGCCTGGCCGGTTGGCACCGCCCGCCGAGGCCCGGAGCCGTAGTGCGGCCGTTGCCCGGTGTGCGGTGCTCGAGCCGGGGCATCCGGGATTCCGAGACTCTTCCAGGAGGTTGACATGAACGCGAGTGCCCTGGCGCGCAACGGCCGTATGGAGGCCGAGCGCGCGGCGCGGGGTTCGGTCACGCGGGGGGCCGCGCGAGCCGGGTTGGCGGCGCGCGGAGTGATCTACCTGCTCGTCGGGGCGCTGGCGCTCCAGATCGCCTTCGGCGAGAACAAGAAACGGCAGGCCGACCGGCAGGGCGCCCTCGCCGAGATAGCCGACAGACCCTTCGGCTCCGTGCTGCTCTGGGCCCTGGGGATCGGGCTGGTCGGCATGGCGCTGTGGCGGCTCTCCGAGGTGGTCTTCGGCTCCGTCGGACCGGACGGCCGCAAGGCCAAGAAGCGCCTGCTGTCCCTCGCCCGCTGCGCCTTCTACAGCTTCGTCGCCTACTCCGTCCTCGCCTTCGCCGCCGGATCGGGCGACGGCGGCGGGTCGAGCGACAAGCAGTCCCGCGACGTCACCGCGCGGGTGCTCGAACTTCCCGGAGGCCGGTGGATCGTCGGCGCGGCCGGCGCCGGGATCGTCGTCGCAGGCCTCTGGATCGGCGGCCGGGCCGTGCTCCGCAAGTACCGGAAGAAGCTGAGGCTCGAACAGATGTCCGCGCGGACCCGTCGCCTCGTGGACGTCACCGGAGTGGGCGGCGGCGCGGCGCGGGGCCTGGTGTTCGCGGCGGCGGGTACCTTCGCCATCCGCGCGGCCGTCGACTACGAGCCCGACAAGGCCAAGGGGCTCGACGACACCCTGCGCTCCTTCGCCGAGACGCCCGCCGGGCCGTGGCTGCTGGCCTGCGTGGCGGCCGGTCTGGTGCTGTTCGGGCTGTTCTCCTTCGCGATGGCCCGCTGGCGGAAGGTCTGAACATGCGGTCGGCGGGGAACCCGGGGGAGATGAACGAATCCGAGTTCCCGCCGGACGGACGGCCCGTGGACATGTACCTCGACCTCCTGCGCGTCCGCATGGACAGCGAGGACTTCGCGATGCTGCTCAAGGTCGTCGCGCCCGCCCTGCGTGCCCTCGACGAACAATCCCCGGAAACCCTCGACTTCGCGCTCGATCCGCAGGAGACCGAGGAGCTGCCCCAGCAGATCCGCGACGAGGCGGCCCTGGTCATCGCCACGGCCGTGACCGGCCGACTGGACAACCAGCTCGTCGAGATCCAGGTCGACGGCACCGGTCCGGTCCGCGTGGTCACCGACGCGGTGACCGCCTCCGACCCGGACCGCCTGGCCGAGATCGCCGGCTGCATCCAGCAGCGCCAGAACGACACGGAGGAACTCCGCGGCATCGCGGCGGCGAGTGGCCTGCCGACGGACTTCTGACCGCGGTCCCCGCGACCCCACGGACGCCCGCCTCGACGCCGAACCGGCGCCGGGCCGGGCGTCCGTTCCGCGCAAGCCCCGATGAGCCCGCCCCGTTCCGATGAGCCCGCCCCGCCAAGCCGTCGCGTCCCGTCGAGCCGCTGACCCGTGGGGCCGGTCCGCGGCGTTGCCGGCGAAGTCGGCTCACGGCAGGCCGTGTCACCCGGTCGGACGCCAGGCCGGGCGGGTGCCCCGCCCGGACCACCCGAGCCGGCCCGCCCCGCCGGGCCCGTCCCCGGCGACGCCGACGGGATCTGGCCAAGACGACCCACGGTCGGCTGTGTCGCCCGGTTCGGCGCCAGGCCGGTCTCCCGTTCCGCGTGGGGCCCCGCCGGGTCGGTCTGGCCCCGCCTGGCCGACTTCTCCCGACCGCCTTTACCCGCCGGGCTCCGCCCCGCCGGGACGATCGCGGCGTGCCGACGGGCTCCGCCGAAGTCGGCTCATGGCCGGCCGTGCAGCCCGGTTCGGCGCCAGGCCGGTCTCCCGTTCCGCGTGGGGCCCCGCCGGGTCCGTCTGGCCTCGCCTGGCCCCCTCTCCCCACCGCCTCACCCGCCCGGCTTGGCCCTGGTAGGACGATCGCGGCGTGCCCACGGGGTCCGTCGAAGTCGGCGCACGGCCGGCCGTGCCGCCCGGGTGCCTCGAAGACCCCTCGAAGGCTCCCGTCCCGGCGTCCCGCGTCCTGGCGCTCCCGCGTCACCGTCCCGGCGTTCCCGTCCCGGCGTCCGGCGTCCGGCGTCCTGGCGTTCCCGTCCCGGCGTTCTGCGTCCGGACGTCCCCGCGCCCAGGCCTCTGACATCCAGCGTCCCTGACCCCTCCCAACCTCTCCCCGCGCCCACCTCCCCGCGAGGCCCGGCCCCACCTCCCGCGAGGCCCCGCCCCACCACTCCGGCCAGGCCCGCGCCCACCTCCCTGCCAGGGCCCCGCCCCTACCTCCCAGTCGAGGCCATCGGGACCTCCAGCGGCCTGGCCAGGCCGGCCACCGCTTCGTCCAGGCGTTGCAGGTGGCGCAGGACGCGGTCGGTGACGCGGCCGTAGCGGGGGGTGCCGGGGGAGCCCTGGCCGAGCAGGGAGGCGACGCTGGGGCCGGTGCGGACCTCGGCGGTGCTGCGGTCGTCGGCGATCCGCGCGGCGATGGCGTCGATGTTGCGCAGGATGCGCTGTCCCGCGCCGCGCAGCCGGGGGTCGGCCGCGATGGACGGGTGGGTCGGCAACAGCTCGGCCGTCGCCGCGAGCGACCGGGCGTGGTACGCGCAGGTCTCCAGCAGGGCGACGACGTACTGGGCGGTGTCCCGACGGGTCCGCAGCGGGGTGACCGGATGGGTCAGCGGCTGGGTCGCGGAGCGGAGGTCGGACAACGCCTGGTCCAGCTCGCGGGCCCGGTCCAGCAACTCCGTCGGCGGCCCGCCGCTGAGCTGTTCCACGGCGGCCTCGGTGACGTCGGTCAGCCGGTCGAGGACGGTCGTGAGCAGTTCGTCCGTGCGCCGGTCCGTGCGCACCGGCAGCACCAGCGCCGCCGCCACCACCCCGCAGGCCACCCCCAGCGCCGTCTCCTCCACGCGCAGCACCAGTACGTCCAGGCTGTAGGTGTGCAGCAGCGTGTACAGCACGCCCAGCGCGGCGGTGACGAAGAACGACATCAGGGTGTAGGACAGCGGGGCCGTGTAGAACATCGCGAACACGCACAGCAGGACCACCGTGAACGCCGTCCACGTGTGGTGGCCGACCAGTCCCGCGAGCCCGATCCCCGCGACCACACCCAGCGCGGTGCCGAGCAACCGCCGGTACCCCTTGACCAGGATCTCCCCGGTGGACGCGGTGTTGATGAACACGATCCAGCAGGTCAGGACCGCCCAGTACCAGCGGTGGGTGGACAGCAGCTCGCCGCCGACGATGGCCAGGGCCGAGCCGACGGCGACCTGGACGGCCGCGCGGGTGGTCGGCCGCCGCAGTCCCGCGGGCTTCTCCGCGTTCTCCTCGGCGGCCTCGGCCCCGCCGATCGCCGCGTCCTCCGCGTCCAGTTCCTCCCGGGAGCGGGCCGTCTCGGGGCTGTCGTCGGACTCGTCCTGCGGCCCGTCGAGCGCGATGCGCAGCCCGAGGACCGCGCGGGCGCTCTCACCGACGCCCCGGAAGACGTCCCGTACGGCCGGGGAGGCGGGCGGCAGGTTCTCCTCGTCCCGGTAGCCGAGCAGCCGGTTGCGGACCTGCGCGAGCCCGGTGCCGTCGGCGACGGGGTGCCGCACCAGCAGGCGCAGCGCGCTCAGGTCGCGGCGGAGCACGTCCGTCGACTCCTGCGGCATGGGCAGCCGTCCGCCCTCGGGGGCCGGCGCGCCCGGCAGGTGCAGGGTCAGCGTGTCCGCGCGTTCGGCGCTGCGGGCCGTCAGCAGGAGCAGCCCCAGCCGCTCCGCCGCGATCTCCGCGTCGGCGATCCGGCGCTGCACCAGCCGGGCCGTCGCCTCGTCCGGCGTGCCCTCCTCCAGCCGGCCGTGGATCATCATGGCGGTCTCGTGCAGCCGGGCCGTGCCGGTGCGGACCCGCCCCAGTGCCTTGTGCACGTCGTCCGGGCCGGCGTCGAGCAGTTCCAGCTGGGCGTCGAGCAACTGCGCGAGCCGCGCCCTGAAGGCCTGCCGCAGCCGCAGCAGGATGCCCGCCGGCGTCTGCGGCACCAGCGCGAACCGGGCCAGCGCGCTGCACGCGAAGGCCACGGCGAGGACGCCCCAGAGCCCCGGCAGGAGGTGCCGGGTGGCGCCGACGAACAGGGACAGGAAGTAGACCTGGAAGCCGATCAGGCCGAGCGCGGTGCCCCGGTCGCCGAACCGGCGTCCGTACACCGCGCAGAAGATGAGCACGACGAAGAAGACGTCACCGGCCAGCACACGGGAACTCAGCAGTGCGGCCAGGGAGACCGAGGCCAGCGCGACCGGCAGTCCCAGTGCCAGGGTCACCGCCTGGGGGCCCCACTGCTTCTCCCGGACGGCGAAGGTCGCCACCATCGCCGCGATGGCCCCCGCCACCAGATGGGTGATGTCGGTGCCCAGCAGGGAGAGCACGGCCAGCGTGAGGGTGATCGCGCCGACCGTCCGCAGCCCGGCCGCGAGCCGCAGCAGCCCGGGATCGGATGCCATGACCCGGTCCCGCACCTCGGCCGCCCATGACCGTGCCGCCGCCTTCACGCCGCCGTACTCTCCCGCCTCAGCCGTTCTCGGGGCGCCCGCCCTCGACCTGGGCCCGCACCTGCTCGGGCGTCAGATAGGTGTCGGTGTACTCGAAGTCCTTCAGCTTGGCGGGTCGCCGGGCCTGGAAGCCGGTACGGACGAAATCGTCGCCCGCGATCGCGTTCAGCGTCCAGTTCGTCAGCACGCGCGCCTTGGCGACGCCCGTGCGCAGCGCACCCCAGTGGTACCCGCGGGCCACCGCCTGCGCGGGCAGCCCGCGCAGTTCGATGCCGAGCGGCTTGGACACCGCGTCGGTGCCGCCGAGGTCGACGACCAGACCGAGGTCCTTGTGCGCGTACGGCTGCATCGCCTGGCCACGCAGCCGCGCGATGACGTTGTCGGCGACGACCTTGGCCTGCCGCATCGCGTGCTGGGCGGTCGGCGGGCAGACGGCGCCGTCCTCGCCCTTGGTCTCGTCGGGGACGGCCGCGGCGTCTCCGAGGGCGAACACCCCGTCGCGGCCGGGCAGGTCCATGCGCGAGGTGACCGCGAGCCGCCCGCGGACCGTCTCCGCGCCGAGCGTGGCGATCAGCGGGCTGGCCACGACACCGGCGGTCCAGATCAGCGTGTGGGTCGGCACCACCCGGCCGTCGGTGAAGGTGACCTCCTGCTGCCCGGCCTTGGCGATGGACACCCCGAGGGACACCTCGATGCCCCGCCTGCGCAGCACGTCCTGCGCGCTGCGGCCGAGCTTGTCGCCGAGTTCCGGCATCAGCTTCGGCGCGATGTCGATGAGGTGCCACTTGATCAGGCTCGGATCGAGCCGGGGGTAGCGCTTGACCGCGTTGTGGGTGAGCAGCTGGAGGCAGGCGGCGGTCTCGGTGCCGGCGTAGCCACCGCCGACGACCACGAACTGGAGCCGGGCCGCCCGTTCCGCGGGGTCGTTGCTGGCGTCGGCGAGGTCGAGCTGGGTGATGACGTGGTCGCGGATGTAGGCCGCCTCCGCGAGCGTCTTCATGCCGAAGGCGTGGTCGGTCAGACCCGGGATGTCGAAGGTGCGGGTGACGCTGCCGGGAGCGAGCACGATGTAGTCGTACGGCTCGTTCACGATCTCGTCGGTGATGGTCCGGATGACGCAGACCTTCGCTTCCAGGTCCACGCCGATGGCGCCGCCCGGGATGATCCGGGTGCGGTACTTCTCGCTGCGGCGCAGCGACACCGCGATCGACTGGGGGGTCAGCACCCCGGAGGCGACCTGCGGCAGCAGCGGCAGATAGAGCTGGTAGGCGAAGGGCGTCACCAGGGTGACGTCGGCCTCCGCGGCGGCGAGTTTGCGTTCCAGGCGTCGAACGCACCCCACTCCCGCGAAGCCCGCGCCCACCACCAGGATCCTGGGTCGTGTCACGATGTCCATCCCTTTCTGCGGCTCCAGGCGGTCTGCCTCGACGTCGTGCGGGTGCCCGCCGGACGGCCTCTCGCACACCGTCGATCCCACCGCGACCGGAGCGGTTGCGCCAGCCGGACGGAGCATGCAGACGAACGTTCTCCTGAGGCCCTGTGGTACCCGCGCAACGCCCGTGTACGCCCCTGCGCCCCGGGTGGGCCGACGTACATGACAAGTGCGGTGGCCGGAGGGCGGGGGTGTGGCGTGCGCGGAGGGCGCCGACGACGGCCGGGGGAGACTGCCGGAGGGCGCAGGCCAGGAGGGTCGTCGACGCCGTGGAGGGCCTGGTGGCCGACCGGCTCGCGACGGAGGAGGGCACGCTCCGGCTGCCCGCCCGGCGGTCGCTCGCCCTGCGGACGGTGCGCCGCGCTCCTGAGCCCGATCCCACCGCCCTTGCCGAGCGACTCGGCGTGGGACGGCCGACCGCGAGCCGCCTGTGGGACCGGCTGGAGGCCTCCGCGACACCGCAGGCCGTCCCCTGACGACCACAGGCTTCTCGAGGCCGGCCTGCCGGAGCGCACCGTCCAGCCGCGCATCCGTCGCCGCGCACCGTCGCGAGCCGCGGCTCGTGGCCACCTCGCACGGCTGTCGCGTCCGCACGGACGTCACGGAACGTCGGGTACGCCGCCTGGCGACGGTCCTCGCGGCCATGACCCCGAGCCGGCGCGGCGCCCTGGGACGGGGCCTGTCCGCCTTCCGGCAGGCCGGCACCACCCACCGCGCGTCACCGGCCGGTGGGCAGGGGTGACCGACGGCGACGGAGCCCGCCGTGCGCCGCACGCCCTCAGCCGGCCTCGGCCGTCCCGCCGTCGATGTGGCACAGCAGCAGGCATACGTCGTCGTCGCGCTCGGAGTCGCTCAGCATCGGGTCCAGGATGCGCTCGGCCGCGTCGTCGAGATCCGCGTCCAGTTCGCCGGTGCGGAAGGAGCCGAGCGCCTCCGCGAGGCGTTCTATCCCCGGGTCTATGCCCTGGGCGCGCCGCTCCACCAGCCCGTCCGTGTAGAGCGCCAGTGTCGAGCCGGGCACCAGCGGCACCGTGTGGTCGGTGATCTCCTGGTGCAGCGGAATGCCCAGCATCGCCCCCGGCTTGGCGTCCAGCGTGCGCACCCGCCCGTCCGGCTCGCGCAGCACCGGGGGTGGATGCCCCGCGGCCGCCCAGGTCAGCACCGGCTCGCCGGGCTGGAACCGGGCGATGACGGCGGTGGCGTACAGATCGGGCTGGAGGTGGTGCAGGAAGGTGTGCAGCCGGGTCAGCAGCACACCGGGGCCGGCGCCGTCGACGGCGTAGGCGCGCAGGGCGGTGCGCAGCTGGCTCATCATGACGGCCGCGTGCAGTCCGTGTCCGGTCACGTCGCCGATGACGGTGACCAGGGCGCCGTCGGGCTGCCGGAACGCGTCGTACCAGTCGCCGCCGATGTTCAGCCCGTACGTGGCCGGCAGATAGCGGGCCGCCAGGCGCAGGCCGGGAGTGGCCGGCAGATCGGTCAGCAGGGCGCGCTGGAGCGTCTCGGCGATGTCCCGGTTGTGCTCGAAGCGGCGCGCGTTGTCCAGCGCGGTGCTGGCCCGCCGGGTCAGCTCGATCAGCATGACGGCGTCGTCCGGGTCCCAGCGCTCGCCCGGCGGGGTCAGGGTCAGTACGCCCAACGGCGTGCGACGGGTCGGCAGGGGGACGCACAGCAGCGGCCGGTCGCGATGGAGCGCCGACGGCGGCAGGTCGTCGACGCCGGGGAGCCCGCCGGGGTGGTCGGCGGCGTACTGCGGTCGTCCGGTCCGGGCGGCGACCACCGCGGCCGCCGGGCGCGTGGCGGAGGAGCGCGGGTCGTGGGAGCGCGGATCGTCCTCGGAGTCGAACAGCCAGATGTCGACCGTGCGCGCGTACTCGGGCACCAGCAGCTCCGGCAGCCGGCGCACGATCTCCTCGTGGTTGAGGGACGCCGTCAGCACCGCGCTGGCGTCCGCGAGGAAGGTCAGTCTGCGCCGGGCGCTCTCCGCCTCCTGGCGGGCCGCGCGCTCCGCGGCGAACGCCTCGCGCTGGGCCCGTCCGGCCGCGTCCAGCTCGGCGTGCAGAACCAGGACGCCCTGGTTGGTCTGGTGCAGCTCCTCCCGGTGGAAGGCGACCAGCTCCTCCTGCTCGGCCAGCCGGTCCAGCACCAGGGCGGTGTCCTCGTCGGCGCCGAGCAGGGCCTCCGCGAGGACATCCGTGTGGTCCGCCACCCCGGCGGACACCGCGGGGTCGGCCGGTTCGGGGCAGGGCACGGCGAGGTGCCACGGCACCTCCCCGGTGGCGGGGCGCGGGGTGACCTCGACGCGCAGCCGGCCCCCGCCGGTCTCCAGGCCGAGCCGCCAGCTGCCGCCCTTGGTCAGACACTGGCGCAGATGCCCGCTGAGCGCGGCCGCCAGCCGGGTCCGCTCCAGCGGCACGACGCCGTACGCGGCGGCCAGCCGCGCGACGGCGATCCGGGCGCGCGCCGCGTCGATGACGGTGGTGATCTGCCAGGTGCGCATCACGGGCGGTCCGGCGGGTTCGGGGACAGGACGGCCACCGCGGTGTCGTCACGGACCGGGCGGGCGGAACTGCTGGTGTCGCGCACGGTGACCGCCGCGGTGACCGCGGGGTCGGCCGTCGCCAGCCGGGGATCGCCGGGCGGTACCCAGCGGCTCGGCAGCCCGTCGCTGTGCAGGACCAGCAGACGGTCGGCCGCCCAGGGCGCCACGGTCTCCGGCAGTCTCGTGGGGCGGTGCACGCCCACTATGCCGGGCCGGGAGAGCAGATGACGCCAGGAGTCGCCCTCGCGCAGCCGGGCTCCCACGTTGCCGATCCCGGCGAACCGCAGCAGCTCGGACCGCGCGTCGAGCTGGGCCACCGCCACCGCGGCGCCTCGCGTGCCGCGCAGCGCGGTGTCCAGGCGGTGCAGGATCTCCGCGGGCGGGAGGTGGGCGCTGCGGTGCAGCTCGTCCACGGCCGCCGTGGAGGCGTGGGCCGCCTGCGGGCCGTGGCCCAGACCGTCGGCGAGCATCAGGGTCAGCAGGTCACCGTCGCGCACCCAGGTCCAGGCGTCGCCCGAGCACTCGGCGCGGGCGAAGGGAATGTTCACGCCGCCGGCCCGTGCCGGTGCCGGGTCGCCGGGGTCGGTCCGCGCGGCGGCACCCAGCCGGGCCAGCGCGACCGTGCCGCGCCCCGGCACGCTGTGCAGGTCGAAGCCGTCGCAGACCCGTCGGCAGGTGCCCAGCCCGGCGCCGAGGGAGCCCGCCGTGGAGAACCCGTCGCCGAACGCGGCCGGTACGTCGGCCATGCCCGGACCGTGGTCCACGGCGGCTATCTGCACGACGACCCCGCCCCGCCCGGCCGGCGGGGCGACCAGGTCGACGAGGAGCTGCCCGCCGCGGGCGTGCTTGAGGAGGTTGGTGGCCAGCTCGGTCGCCACCAGCGCGGCGGCCGACGCACGCCCCTCGTCGAGGCCGACGAGCGCCGCCGCCTCCTCCGCGGCCACGCGCGCGTCCCGCACCCGCGTCGAGTCGTGCACCGGCACGTCCCACACCCGGGGCATCAGGGCTCCTCGCGCGGCCGGGGCGTGCGGGCCGTCCAGGAGGTCACGGTGATGGTCGTACCGGCACCGGGGGCGCTGTCGATGACGAAGTCGTGCACCAGCCGCCGGGCGCCGCCCAGGCCCATGCCGAGGCCGCCGCCGGAGGTGAAGCCGTCGCGCAGGGCCTGTTCCACGTCGGCGATGCCCGGTCCCGAGTCGGCGAACACCAGCCGCAGCCCCTTGGCCCGGCCGTCGGTCACCGGCACCGCCCGCACCTCGCCACCTCCGCCGTACACCAGCGTGTTGCGGGCCAGTTCGCTGGCGGCGGTCACCAGCTTCGTCTGGTCCACCAGGCCGAAGCCGAGCGCCGCGGCGGCCTGCCGCACATGCTGCCGCACCCACACCAGGTCCAGATCGGAGCGGATCGGCAGGCGGGTCTCGACGCCCGCGGCAGTCTCGCTCACCGGGGCTCCCGGCGCGGGCCGCCCGACACCCTGGTGTCCACCCGGCCGAGCAGTCCCAGAGCGGCCTCCGTGCTCAGCGCGGTCCGCAGGCCCGGCAGGGTCAGGCCCAGTTCCACCAGCGTCAGCGCGACCGCGGGACGCATCCCGGCCACCACGGTCTGCGCGGCCAGCAGCCGGGCGTTGGCCGCGATCTCGGCCAGTACCCGGCCGAGGAAGGAGTCCACGATCTCGACACCGGAGATGTCGATGACGACGCCGGTCACCCGGCTGCGGGCGATCGCCTCCACGATGTCCTGCCGGAGCTGCTCCGCCGTGCCGTCGTGCAGATCGCCCTGGAGGGTGACCAGCAGGACGTCGCCGATCCTGAGCACCGGCACGGTGACCCCGACGGCGCGGGAGTAGTCGTCGTTCACCGTGGACCCGCACCACCGGGCGTCGCGTGCACGATGTCGGCGCCCAGCTCGTGCAGGGCGTACGCCAGGGCGTCGGCGAGACCGGCGCGGGTGATGACGGTCCCGAGGTCGAGACCGAGGTGCACGATGGTCTGCGCGATCGCGGGCCGGATCCCCGAGACGACGCACTCCGCGCCCATCAGCCGGACCGCCGCGACGGTCTTCATCAGGTGCTGCGCGACGAGCGAGTCGACCGTCGGCACGCCGGTGATGTCGAGGATCGCGTACCGGGCCTGCTGGTCGACGACCGCCTCCAGCAGCGTCTCCATCACGACCTGGCTGCGCGCGCTGTCGAGGGTGCCGATGAGCGGTACGGCGACGATGCCGTCCCACAGCCGGATGATCGGCGTGGCGACCTCCAGGAGCTGCATCTGCTGCCGGTCGATGAGCGACTGGACCTCCGTCAGGGCGGTCTCCATGACCACCAGCCGCAGGGTGCCCATCAGGACCGTGAGGATCTCGGTGGACTCCCGGACGTGGTCCGCCGACGCGTCCGGCAGATCGGCGACGAGCAGGTTCACCACGGGGGCCCGCAGGGCGTCCACCTCGCTGGAGACCTGCGAGGTGCTCATGCCCGACCGGGAACGGGAGGCCGACATCCGCGCCAGCTGCTCGCGCACGACGGTGAACCCGGCGCTGTCGGAGTCCTCCACCCGCCCGGAGACGGCTACCTGGGCGAGGGCGTCGACGACGCTCCGGCCCGCCTCCACCGCCTCCTCGCGCGAGACGGTGAACACGGCGCGGAACAGGGGTTCGTCGGCCCAGCGTTGGGCGATCTGCTCGCGGCGGCGGTTCAGGAAGGCCCCGACCTCCTGGGTCGGTGTCTCCTGCGGTGCGGCCGCTTCTTGCTCCGGCACTGCCTCACTCCTCATCTGCGTCCTGCCGTCGCGCACCGGCCCGCGGCCGGTGCGGGACGGCGTTCGTCCCTGGTGGCCGGACCTGCGCCGCGACGCCTGCGCGGCACCCGCCGCCGGCTCCGCTCACTCTCTTGCCCCCCGGCACAGTTGTCAAATGGCAACTGTTGTGCGGCCGTCAGCCGCACCCGCGCGGCGTCACGGGGTGCGGCTGACGGCCGGTCGGGACGGGGCCTCGGACTACGGCTGCGAGCCGTCGATCAGCGCCAGGGCGTCGTCCACCTTGTCCGAGATGGGGACCGTGATGCTGACCCCGGTGAGATCGAGGACCCGGCGCACGGCGGGCGTCGGATCGATCACGTGCACACTGCCGGGCAGGTCCCGTGCCTGCTGGTACACCCGCAGGATGATGTTCATCCCGGACGAGTCCATGAACGGCACCGCCGACAGGTCCAGCAGGAAGTGCCGGCGCCCGTGATGCAGCTGGTTCGCCAGATGGGCCTGGAACTCGGTCGCGGTATCGAGGTCCAGATGGCCTTCGACCGTGACCAGTGCCACGTCCTCCCGGGGCAGGGTGACCTCGACGGACAGCGGGTTCTGGGCGATGGACACGAGTACCTCCGAAAACTGACGGTCCGGGTTGTGCCCCGGCGGGCGACTGCGGTGCGGCCGGGACGCCGGGGGACGGGAGACGCGCCGGCCCCGGCCCGCGCGTCTCCCGTCCCCCGCGGAACCCGACCTCGCACCGCGAGCAGCGGATACCCCCGATGCGCACGGGCATGCACTCCCGGCCGAGGAAACCGTCTAACCCAGCCGCATGCCCACGATGCACGTGTCGTCGTCCGTGTCGGACCTGCTGTGGGTGAGCAGCCGGTCCAACTGCTGGTCCAGCGACGGGGTCCCCGTGCGCGCCTGGCTCAGCAACTGCGTCAGCGACTCCTCCACCGACCGGTCCCGCCGCTCTATCAGGCCGTCGGTGTACATCAGGAGCGTGTCCTCGGCCGCCAGCTCGACCTCCGCCTCCTCGTACGACGTCTCCGGTACGGCGCCCAGCAGCATCCCCTGGAGCAGGGGCAGCGGAGCGGCGGTCGAGCCGCGCACCAGGACCGGCGGCAGATGGCCCGCCCTGGCCCACCGCAGGGTGCGCCGGACCGGGTCGTACAGCCCGCACACCGCCGTCGCCGTGACGGCGCCCGTCAGATGGTGGGCGACGATGTTCAGCCACGACAGCAGCTGGCCCGGCCCGGCGCCGGTGACGGCGAGTCCGCGCAACGCGTTGCGCAGGACGACCATGCTGGTCGCCGCCTCGATGCCGTGTCCGGCCACGTCGCCGACGCACAGCATCACCAGCCGGGACGGCAGCACCACGGCGTCGTACCAGTCGCCGCCGACGAGGTGCTCCTCCTCGGCCGGCCGATAGCGGACCGCCACCTGAAGACCCGTCACCTCCAGCGGTGCCCGCGCGGGCGGCATGATCGCGTGCTGGAGCTGGAGGGCCAGCCGACTGCGCTCACTGGCGTGCTGCTCGGTCTGGGCCAGCTGGTCGCGGGTGGCGGCGAGCGCCACCTCCGTCCAGTGCTGGGCGGAGATGTCCTGGTATGCGCCGCGTACCGCCACCAGTTGGCTGTCGGTGTTCAGGACCGGCTCGGCGACGATGCGCATGTGCCGGGTCACCCCGTCCGGCCGCTGGAGCCGGAAGGCGGCGGACGCCGGACGCCGGTGGTGCAGCAGGGTGCGCAGGAAGCGGCCGATGGGGACGGCGTCGTCCGGGTGGGCGTGGGCTCCCAGCTCCTCCAGCCGCACCGGAGGGCTCGACGGATCCCGCCCGTACAGCGCGAACAGCTGCCCGTTCCACGTCGTCTCGCCCGTCAGGACGTCTTCCTCGAAGCCGCCGATCCGGCCGAGACGCTGGGCGTGCTGCAACAGGCTCGCCAACCGTGCCGTCTCGTCCTCGATGCGCCAGATGAGCAGGACACAGGTGCCGTGCCGGCTGATGCTCACGTCCGCGACCGCCGACAGCGGTACCTCGTCGACGAGCGCGGTCAGGCTCATCCGGCGGGCCCGGAACGGTTCGCCCGTGGCATGGACGCGCTCGATGCGCTGGAAGAGGTCGCTCTCGCCCGCCGCCATCGGGTAGGCCTCCAGCAGCAGGGCGCCGTTGACCACGGCCCGCGGCCGGCCCGCCGGATCGAGGAAGTGGTCGTTGACGTGCTGGATGCGGAAGTCCACCAGATGCCCCGCCGCGTCGACGAGCGGCACGAGCACCAGCGCCGGGTCGTGCAGGCCGTCCGCCAGGTCCATCAGTTCGGCCGCGTCCGGCAGGACCCGCGGCTCCTGGTCGGCGGCCTGGGCGTGGGGATACGCCTGAAGGGTGTGCGCGCACAGCTCCGCGAGCGCCTCCACCTGGCGTACGACCTGAGGCGGCTGCGGATCCAGGAAGGACGGCCAGGCGATCTCCAGGACGCCGTGGATCCGGCCGCCGGTCCCGGCGGGGACGGCGACCCGGCCGCCGTCCGGATGGGCCTGCCGGCCGATGGTGGGCAGCCCGGTCTGCGCGAGCGAGCTGATCCACTGGCCCGAGTGCTCGGTGAGGCCGAGCCGGGCCACCGTGGCGACGTCCGGGGGGACGTAGTGCCACCGGTCGGCCTCGGCCGGGGCGAAGCCGGCGCTTCCGGCGAGGGTCAGCGAGCCGTCGGAGCCCGCCGCCCAGATCGCCACCGCGACCGCGCCGAGCGGGTCCAGCGCGTGCTGGAGCAGCGAGTCGGCGACCGCCTGCGTGTCGTGGGCCGCCAGCGCCCCGCTCTCGGCCGCCCGCAGCCGCACGGCGGCCGACTCCTCGGCCGCCACGAACCCCGTGACGGCGGCCATGAAGGCGTCGGTCACCTCGGAGACCCGGTCCTTGGCGGCCTGGTTGATGACGTCCACCGCGAACTCCAGTGGCGTCACCCCGGCCTGCCGGGCCAGCTCGGTGAGCTGCCGGGACGCCTCCGCGGGCCCGCAGCCGAGCCGCTCGACGAGGATGCCCTTGGCCAGCTCGACCAGGGCCCGCCCCTCGGCCTCGGCCTGCGCCGCCCGCACCTCGCGCCGCAGCCGCTCGACGGTGGCCGCGAGGCGGCCGACGGGGGAGGGGGACGCCTCCCGGCCGACCGCCGCCACGCCGTGCCTGCGCGCCGTGATCCCAGCGCCCGCAGCCGCCTCGGGGGGCGGTGCGGCCGGGTCCCCGACGGCGGCTCCGGAGCCGCCGTCGGCCGACCCGTCGGGGGACGCCGCGGCGAGGTCCGGCGCCTGCGAGGCCGGTGCGGCCGGCTCACGGGCCGGTGCCGCCGACTGCGCGACGCGCGCCGGGACCGCGGGCGGCGTCGGGGACGCGGCCGGCGTGGGCCGGGCCCCTCCCTCGGTCCCCTCGGGCTGCTGTTCGGACTTGCTCACAGTGCGTGACTCCTCGGCCGGTACGCCTGGTGCTCGGACGGGCGGGCCGCGGTCAGGCGGTCAGCCAGCGGCGGACACAGGACATCAGGTCATGTGTGTCCACGGGCTTGGTGACATAGTCGCTGGCCCCGGAGGCGAGGCTCTTCTCGCGGTCGCCCGGCATCGCCTTCGCGGTCACCGCGATGATGGGCAGGTCGGCGTACTGCTGCATGGTGCGGATCTGGGCCGTGGCCGTGTACCCGTCCATCTCCGGCATCATCACGTCCATCAGTACCAGGGCGATGTCCGGATTGTCGCGCAGCGCCTCGATGCCCTCCCGCCCGTTCTCCGCGTGCAGCACCCGGATGCCGTGCAGCTCCAGGATCCCGCTGAGCGCGAACAGGTTGCGCGCGTCGTCGTCGACGACGAGGACCGTGCGGCCCACGACGGCGTCGTCGACCGGCTGCGGTGCCATGGGCTGCGGCTCGTCCGGCCGGACGAGGGCGAGCACGTCGCCGGGCTCCTCCGCCGACAGGTGCAGCGTGATGCGTTCCCGCAGTTCGTCGAGGCTCGACAGGAACTCCAGCGGCCGGTCCGCCGACCAGGACCGGAGCGCCTCCTCCTGGGCGCGGTCCGCGCGGTGGCCGCTGTGCACCAGCACCGGCACGCTCATCAGCGCCGAGTCGCCCTGGAGGGCCTCCACGAACCGGGAGGCCTCCGCGTCGGGCATTCCCAGCTCCAGGACCACGCAGTGGCACGGCTCGGCGGCCAGCGCCCCGGCCGCCTCCTGCGCCCCCACGGCGGTCACGACGTCGACCGGAGGCGGCGGGGCGGCGTCGTCCCTGCTCGCCATGTCGGCCACCACGCTCTCGGCGACCAGCGTCAGCAGACCGCGCGGGCGCTCCTCCACGACCAGCAGCCGGCGCGGACGCCGGGCCGCACCGGACGGCGTGATCAGGCCCGGCGGGAGCGCGGCCAGCGGCCCGTCGTCGTTCCCGCGCTCCACCGGCCGGCCGCTGCCGAGCCCCTCCTCGAAGTCCCCGCGGGCCACCGGCAGGTACAGCGTGAACGTACTGCCCTTCCCGGGCGCGCTGTCCACCGTCACCGCTCCGCCGAGCAGATGGGCGATCTCGCGGGTGATCGACAGTCCGAGACCGGTGCCGCCGTACTTGCGGCTCGTGGTGCCGTCGGCCTGCTGGAAGGCGCCGAAGATGGTCTCCAGCTGCTGCTCGGGGATGCCGATGCCGGTGTCCCTCACCCGGAAGGCCACCACCGTGCCGCCGCGGACCACCCCCTCGGGCACCGCTTCCGTGTCCACGGGCTCGATACGCAGCTCCACGCTGCCCTGCTCGGTGAACTTCACCGCGTTGGACAGCAGGTTGCGCAGCACCTGGCGAAGCCGGGAGTCGTCCGTCAGCAGGTCCGCCGGCGCGCCGGCGGCCGTGCTGACCGTGAACTCGAGGCTCTTCTGCGTCGTCATCGGGCGGAACGTCGCCTCGACGTACTCGATGAGCTGCCGCAGCGGCACCCGCTCCGGCGACACGTCCATCTTGCCCGCCTCGACCTTGGACAGGTCCAGGATGTCGTTGATCAGCTGGAGCAGGTCCGAACCCGCCGAGTGGATGATGCCCGCGTACTCCACCTGCTTCGGCGTCAGGTTGCGTGAGGGGTTCTGCGCGAGCAACTGGGCCAGGATCAGGAGGCTGTTCAGCGGAGTGCGCAGCTCGTGACTCATGTTGGCCAGGAACTCCGACTTGTACTTCGACGCCAGCGACAGCTGTTGCGCGCGCGCCTCCAGTTCCTGTCGTGCCTGTTCGATCTGGAGGTTCTTCGCCTCGATGTCCCGGTTCTGCGCCACGAGCAGCGAGGCCTTCTCCTCCAACTCGGCGTTGGAACGCTGCAGCTCCTCCTGCTGGGACTGCAACTCCGCCGACCGGGCCTGGAGTTCGGCGGTGAGCCGCTGCGACTCGCCGAGCAGCTCGTCGGTGCGGGCGTTGGCCACGATCGTGTTGACGTTGACCCCGATGGTCTCCCTGAGCTGTTCGAGGAAGTCCCGGTGGATCTCCTTGAAGGCGGTGACCGACGCCAGTTCGATGACGCCGAGGACCTGCCCCTCGAACAGGATCGGCAGCAGCACCAGCGCGCTGGGCTCGACCCGGCCGAGCCCCGAGGAGATGACGACGTACCCGGTGGGCAGGTCGTCGACCATGATCGTGCGTCGGCTGCGCGCGGCCTGGCCGACGAGGGAGCGGCCGAACGGGATACGGGTCGGGCGGGCGTCGTCGTCGGGGTAGCCGTAGGCGCCCACCAGCCGCAGCTCCGGGCCGCCGGCGCCGTCCTCGGCGAGGTAGAAGGCCCCGTACTGGGCCGCGACCAGCGGCACCAGCTCGTCCATGATCAGCTCCGCGACCACGGGCAGCTCACGGTGGCCCTGCATGAGCCCGGAGATCCGCGCGAGGTTGGTCTTGAGCCAGTCCTGCTCCTGGTTGGCGAGCGTGGTCTCGCGCAGGGACCCCACCATGGAGTTGATGTTGTCCTTGAGTTCGGCGACCTCGCCGGAGGCCTCCACGGTGATGGAGCGGGTCAGGTCGCCCTCGGCGACGGCGCTCGTCACCTCGGCGATCGCCCGCACCTGGCGGGTCAGGTTGCCGGCCAGCTCGTTGACGTTCTCGGTGAGGCGCTTCCAGGTGCCCGAGACACCCTCCACCTCCGCCTGTCCGCCCAGGCGTCCCTCGGTGCCGACCTCGCGGGCGACACGGGTGACCTCGTCGGCGAAGGCGGAGAGCTGGTCGACCATCGTGTTGATGGTCGTCTTGAGTTCGAGGATCTCGCCGCGGGCGTCGACGTCGATCTTCTTCGACAGGTCGCCCTTGGCCACCGCCGTCGTCACCAGCGCGATGTTGCGCACCTGACCGGTGAGGTTGTTGGCCATCGAGTTGACGTTGTCGGTGAGGTCCTTCCAGGTGCCCGCCACGTTCGGCACGTGCGCCTGGCCACCGAGCCGGCCCTCCGTGCCGACCTCGCGGGCGACACGCGTGACCTCGTCGGCGAAGGCCGACAGCGTGTCCACCATGGTGTTGATGACGTCGGCCAGCGCGGCGACCTCGCCCTTGGCCTCCACGGTGATCTTCTGCGACAGGTCGCCGCGCGCCACCGCGGTCGCCACCTGCGCGATGGAGCGCACCTGGCCCGTCAGGTTGGACGCCATGACGTTGACGTTGTCGGTCAGGTCCTTCCAGGTGCCCGAGACGCCCCGGACCGTGGCCTGTCCGCCGAGGTTGCCGGCCGTGCCGACCTCGCGGGCGACGCGGGTGACCTCGTCGGCGAAGGCGGAGAGCTGGTCGACCATCGTGTTGATGGTGTTCTTGAGTTCGAGGATCTCGCCGCGGGCGTCGACGGTGATCTTCTGCGACAGGTCGCCCTCGGCCACCGCGGTCGCCACCTGGGCGACGTTGCGGACCTGAGCGGTGAGGTTTCCGGCCATGAAGTTGACCGAATCGGTGAGGTCCCGCCAGGTGCCCTTGACGCCCTTGACGTCGGCCTGCCCGCCGAGCCGTCCCTCGGTGCCGACCTCGCGGGCGACGCGGGTGACCTCGTCGGCGAAGGCGGAGAGCTGGTCGACCATCGTGTTGATGGTGTTCTTGAGTTCGAGGATCTCG